>JAQVDN010000008.1 GCA_028698305.1 Candidatus Altimarinota bacterium | reverse complement strand
TAATAACAACAGATCCAAGTATAACAGAATTACAAACAATAACAGAACAAAAGAGAAGAAGTTTGTTTTCAATAAATAATAAGACAAACCTACCAGGAAATATAATAGAGAAGATAAATACATGAATCTTATGAGAATGATTTGTAGTAACAGCAGAAGAGATCTATGAGAATGGAGCGATACAAAATACAGATGTAAATGGATGAGAGACAAGCTTATTATTGTATGAATGAACGATAGAAGATTTAAGTAATGAAACAACAAAGACAAAGGTATGAGAGAATATAATATCATACTATACATGAGTAGAGAGTACACTATGAAATCTGTATCAAGATATATCATCATCAGACTGAGAAGTAGTATTAGATGCACTTATTAGTAACAGACAATGATGATTGAATAGTAAGGATATTGCTTTGAGTAGTAATACATGAAATACTCAAACATTAACATGATGGAGAGCACTTGATCCAAATTGTGACATACCAGATATAACAATTTGAACACAAACATGGGCATGATGTAATTCTACATTGTGAAATTGATTTGAATGGTGACAAATTGATACAGATATTTGAACAAATAATTATAATTGAACAGTGATAACTTGTTATGATTACAATTGAAATAATACAGGTATATGTACAAAATGAGATGTATCTATGGCAAGTAATTCAAAAGCAAATACTTGGTTTAGTGGTACTAACATAAATTGAGACAGTGAGTATGATGCTATATGGTGAAAATTATATACATGGGTAAATTCATCTAGCGCTTGTCATAGTTGACGGCATGTACCAAGTGATGCAGAATGGGAAGTATTAGAAACTACATTAAATTGATGAATTAATTGTAGAAATGTAACAAATTGATTTTTATGTGATGGATTATGATGGAAATCTAATACAAGCTATATACCAGATAGAAAATTAGCTGATTTACTTAAAATACCTTTAGCAGGTCTTCGTAATACAAATGGGTATGAATTTCATTATCGTTGACAAAATATATATCTATGGTCCAGAGATGATTTATATTTTAGAATTACTGGTATAAACTATTCTACAATTAATCGTGTTAATTTTACAGATGAATTAGCTAAAAATTTTGGTTTATCTGTTAGATGTATAAAAAATTAAAACTTATAAATCTATTTTACAAAAGACAAAAACTACATAAAATAGTTTTGTCTTTTATTTTTATAAAAATAAAATTATGAAAAATAAATTTAGTATACTTATTTTGTTATTATTAATTTTTTCATTATCTTCTTGTTTCAAATCAAATGAAGAAGATATTTCTAAGGTTAAACAAGAACTTTTGAATAATGAAAAATCTTTAGAAGAACAATTTGAAGAAAATATAGCAAAATATGAAGAAATAGAACAAGAATTGGAAGAACAAAAAGAAGAAAAATTTATAATAAATTATCTTTGAGAAAATAAATTTATAGAAATAGATGATCTAACTAATAAAGATCTCTCTAAATTGGAATTAGAAATAACTTGAAAAACTCTTGTAAATGTTGATAAAATAGTTGTTAATTTTTCAAATAGTTGATCAACTTTTCCAGTTGATGAATATACTTTAAAAACTTTTAAAGCTTGAGATAAGACTTTTTTATATAGAGCATTCAAAAAATATGAAACTCTAGATTATTGAAAAAATACTTATATGATAGAAGCTTATTCTTGAAACGAAGTTTCAAAAATTGAAATAATTGTAAATATAATTGATGAAACTAAAAAAACTACAGATATTTCTAATGATAAAGAAGATAAAATATTAGATATCTCTTTGCTACCTACAGGAGATTATTATTGAAATCCAGTTTCACTTTGAAATTGAAAAGTAACCTATAGTGATATAAAATGATTATCAATAGAACAAATATCTTGAACTGGTATTACTTTGGATAGTGATTCTATAAATTCATTTCTTGCTAGTAAATATAAATCTTGGTTTTTTTGGAATACTTTAAGACCTATTTCTTGACAAGACTGAGTTAGTTTTTATGTTGTTAGATTAGATGGTGAAAAATATTATTACGAAAAACATTATTATACTCCTTCTTGATTTTATTGAGTACTTGAACTTGAATCTTGAACTTGAGTAGATGTATCAACTATTAGTGATAAAAATACTGAACTAAAAGATAAAAATGAAACATTTGTTATAATTACTATAGCAGATATGTTATTTAAAAAAATATTAGATTAATTTTAAAAAAATGAGAGTACTTTTGAAAATATCATGAGAAGCTTTAAAATGAGAAAAAGAGTTTTGAATTGATCCAATTTTTTCTAAAAATGTTGTAGATATCATAAAAGAAATATATGATAAGTGAATAGAACTTGCAATTGTTGTGTGATGATGAAATATATATAGATGATCAAATCTTATATCTTCTTGAGTTAATCCTACTGACTCTCACAATCTAAGTATGCTTTCAACTGTTTTTAATTGAGTTGTTTTAAAAAATTTTTTAGAACAAGCATGAGTTGATAGTATTGTTATGGATTCAAATGGGATAAAATTTGTAGAAAATTATAATAAAAATACTGCTTTAAATTATCTAAAAAATAATAAAGTTGTTATATTGGTAGGTTGAATATGAAATCCATATTTTACTACTGATACTGGTTGAGTCTTGAGAAGTCTAGAACTTGATTGTGATTTTATGATAAAGGCAACAAAAGTAGATTGAATTTATGATAAAGATCCAGTAAGATTTGATGATGCAGTATTTTTTGAAAATATAAGTTATGATGACTTTATTTCTAGAAACTTAAAAATACTTGATTTGACAGCTGTTGCTTTAGCAAAAGACAATAAAAAAATTATCAAAGTTGTGAAACTTGATAAAAGAGGAGCAGTTTTAAGAGCTATATTATGAGAAAAAGAGTGAAGTGAAATAAGAGAGTAAAAAACTTTTGACAAAAGCTTATTTTTTAATATGATATGCCGGTAATTTTTGAAAGTTATATACACCTTTTAGAAATTTTAAAAAATTTTAAATATAGATTATTATATAAATTAAAATCAAGATGTTAGCAAAATTAAGAAAAAGAAAAAGACTTAGAACTCACTGATTTTTAAAAAGAAGTTCTACTGATACAGGTAAAAATGTATTAAAAGCTAGAAGAAGAAAAGGAAGACATGTTCTTACAGTTTCTTACCCAAAAAGATTTCAACTTGTTGATGGTAAAGCTAAAATGCATATAATTGCAGGAGGTACTGCAAGAAAATCACCTTTTGATGGTAAAGGAAATTTCGTTAAAACAAAATAATTTTAGTTTTTTAAATGATATTTTATAGTGATTGCTAAAAAATATAGATTAACTGAAAAAGATACTAAAAAGGTTTTACATAAGTGAAAACCTTTTTTTTCTTATTGAATTGTGTTAAATATCTTAAAAAATAAGTTATCTTACAATAGATTTTCAATAGTTATTTGATGAAAATCTGTAAATAATAATGTTACTAGGAATTTTTTTAGAAGAAGATTTTTTAGTATTTGTTTTTCTAAGATATATGATATAGGAGATTTTTGATATGATTTAGTATTTTTGGTGAAAAAGCAAACAAAATTAGATAAAAAAAACAATTTGAGTATAATCTCATTTGATAATGATATAAAATTTTTATTAGATAAATATAAAAAATAATATGAAAAAGTTTTTAGATTTGGTTTTAATTTTCTTGATAACTATATTGCTTATAAATTTATTTTCAAATGATAAACAAAATATAAGTAATAATGTTTTAAATATTTCCTTTGAAAAAAATTCTTATACTATACCAGCTTCAGTTTGAGTTTTAGTTGATAATTATACTGCAAGTTGAATAACTATAAATACTTGTAATGATATAAGTATATTAAATTCTTGAGAAAAATTGGTTTTTAATGATGATTTTTGTAAAGATGTAGAAATTAAATCTGGAGAAAATTATAAGATTTCTTATGCTGAAGAATATTCTAAATTTAAAAATGTTTGAAAATATAGTTTAAATGCAAAAATTTGAGAAAAGGAATATATTGATCAATTAGAAATAGAAAATAAATGAACTATTAAGAAACTTTTTGTTTGAATCATATATGCACCAATTTATAACTTGGTTATATGATTGATAGAAATATTTGATGGATCATTTTGATGGGCAATAATATGTGTAACTATAATACTTAGATTGTTACTTCTTTGGCCACAACATAGGATGATGATTTCTCAAAAAAAATTACAACAATTGCAACCAAAGATTAAAAAAATACAAGAAGATCATAAATGAAATCAACAAATGATTGGTATGAAAATGATGGAACTTTATAAAACAGAAAATGTTAATCCTGTTTGATCTTGTGGTTTTTTGCTTATACAAATGCCAATCTTATTAGTTATTTATCGTATAATCTTAGGTATACAAGATCCATCTAATATTTATTATTTATATTCTTTTTCAAAATCTTTTTTGATTTCTGATATATCTTTTTCATTTTATTCTTTAAATTTGCTTCAAGTAGGTTGAGTTCAATGAGTTATTTTGTGACTTATTGTCTGAATAATACAATTTATTCAAATTAAATTATCTTTAAATCAAAAAGATAAAGATATAAAATCATCATGAGTTGTTTTAGAGAAAAAATCGTGAGATGATAAATATAGTCAAATGATGCCAGATCCAGAAATGATTAATAAATTTATGCTTTATGGTATGCCAGTTATGGTAGCTATGTTTACATATACATTATTTGCTTGAGTTGGTATTTATTGGGGTATTTCTACATTGTTTATGTTATTTCAACAATTATTTGTAAATAAAATTTTAAAAAAGTAAAGGTGATAAGTGTCAATGACTTTGACACTTATGCCTTTTTTTATTAATATATAGTCATAATTTTATATATTAATTCTAACATATGATTAAAAAATTATTAGCTAGTTCTATTGTAATAGCTTTAGTTAGTTCTGTATCAACTGTTTCTGCTGCTACTACAGAAATAGAATGTTCTACTGATAGTGTTTTTGCAGAATATTCTTGTAATCAATGTTTTGATGGTTGAGAGAAAGAAACATGATCTTTTTTATGACTATTAACTGATATTTGGTCAAATGATTCTGCAAATGATAAGGTAATGTATAAAGAACAACAAGAAATGCCAGAAATGATAAATCTTAATACTTCTAAAGTAGAATGGTCTCAAACTCCAGATTCAAAAGATTTTTGGGAATATACTCCTGAATTTGAAGCTTTATTTTCAACTGAACAAGATTGATATGTTTTAAAAGCTGGTCAAAGTGTTACTTGGCTTAAATCAAAATTGAGTTATGCATTTAAATTGGATAAAAATGATGCAGTAAAATGAGAAAATATAGGTTTACTTATATATCCAGTTTTAAGTCATACTATTTTAGATAATGGTGAATTAGGTATGAATAATACACCTCATAATGAATGTGTTTTATTTAAATCAGCTGCTTGAGAAGCTCCAAAAGTTACTCCACCAAAAACTCTTCCTCAAACAGGTCCTGCTGAATTTTTCTTACTTATGATTTTAGCAATGATCTTAGGTTTTGGAATAGTTAGATTTAGAAATAATTAATATAAATATTAGATAGAGAGAAATCTCTATCTTTTTTATTTTTCAATAATTATTTATATAGTCAAGTTAATTATTTTGAAAATTGTTTTGTAATTGTGTTATTATATAAAGGTATAAATTTATTAATTAAAAAAACCTATTATGTTACACATTGTAAAACAATATAGAAAAATGATTTTTTCATTTTTGGAAAATAATTTAAATTGAGAATCTACTGCATCAGAAGTATCTTCTAAGCTTGATTCAAATAGTGATAAAAGAATTTCAAAAAAAGAAATGAAAGATGCTTTAAATGATCCTCAATTAAGTGAAGAAGTAAAAAATATTATTTCTAGTATTGAAAGTAAAATAAAAAACTTTCAACATATTTGAGATTTTGAAAAATCATATACTGCGAGATTTAATAATTTAAAATCTAAACAATTAAGTCAAGTTGCTGATGTTGCTGCAGATACTAAATCTCAAGTTGCTGATGTTGCTGCAGATACTAAATCTCAAGTTGCTGATGTTGCCGCTGAAATGAATGATTTAGAAGCTTTAGATTTATTATCAGACCTAAATTCTGATAGTGATTTAGATGATCAAAATGTGTTAGATGAAGCAAATTTAAAAACAACATTGTCACAATTATCAAATGGTTGAAATAAAGCTAAATTATTACAAATTTATGAAAATGTTACTGGAAATAATGTAGATGCAATTACTAAAGAAAATGTAGGAGATTTTCATGAAAAATTTGTTTTCAATATTAGATTTATGCAATGATTAGGTTATGCTAATTGAGCTTATGCACTTCTTGACTGAAAAATGGATGATTTTGTAAGCCAAGTTCCAAAATGATCAAAATTAGAAAATTCAAATATAGATAAATTGAGTCCATGAGTTCAAAATGCAGTTTGAGCTTTAGTTTCTACTTGAGTTTTAATTTTTAGTCAATGAATTGTTACTGTATCTAATGAAGAAAAACAATATGATTGAAATAAATTAGTTGAAGAAGTTGAAAAATCAAAAGATGGTGAACCATTATCTAAATTAAAACAAGTTCTTACCTTTATTAAAAGTGCACTTAATGTTAGTAAAGATTTATTTACTGGTAGAGAATGATCATTATTTAGTATTGGTGAAGATGCTACTATAAATGTTAGAAAATTTGAAGAAGCAATTACTAAATTTGCGATTTGAGTTTTAGATTTAAAATTAAATTGAAATGATACAAACTTTCCAGAATGATTGACTAAAGAAAAATATGATGAAACAATAAGATTATCTAAAAAATATTGATTAGATATAGATAAACCAGAAGATATAAAATTAATTCAATGAATATTGATTCAAGATTTTATATTATCTGAAGCTAATAGAAGACAATGAACTGATTGGAAATTTACATTAAGTTGGCTATTTATTTGATTTCATAGGGATAAGATCTGAGTAGAAACTGCTCCATTGGAATCAGATAAAGAACAAGAACAAGTTGAAAGAGGATTAACTAAAAAAACTTTAGATTCAAAAGTATTAGAATCAATTGGAATTTCTGTTACTAAAGATGGTGAAAAATTTGAACATACTTTACCAGAAGAAGGTAGTATGATCTCATTACCATGAGATGATAGAAAATTTCCTATTAAAGAGATAAAACCAGAATGAATTAGAGATAAATTAACAAATTCAGATATTAAATATGATTTTCATTTTTCTTTTGTTGGTTGAAGAGGAAAAGATTATTATACATTGACTTTAACTCCTAGTCCATCAAATGAATCTTGAGCATCTTGAGATGTTTGAAAACAAGAAATTTATGATGTTAGAAATCTTCGTACTTGAAAAGATTTAAATACTATGAAACTTAACGAAAAACAAAGAGAAAGTATTAATTTTTGAGAAGCACTTTATTCTATAGGTCATGATGTAAATTTTTGAAAACTTGTGAAATTAATTTCTAGTTGAGATAAAGAATGAGTTAGAAGTGAATTAACTAGATTATCAGAAATAAAAGGGCAAGTAAATACCAATAAATTAGCTAAATCTCTATTATCTAATATAGATAATTTTGCTGAATGGGATTCTTATATGTCTTGAAATAGTTATACAAGAAAACTAAGATCTCCAAAATTTGATACAGTAAGAACTGAAAAAATTATTGGTGCAGAAATTGCATTAGCAAAAGCTTTATGATTTCCAAACCCAAGTTCAGAAAGTAATTTTAAGGTTTCTTGACAATATAAATCTAAACAAATTTCAGAAGTATTATCTGGACAAGAAATTACATCTGTTCAATTTATGACTCCGGTAGATAATACAAGTAGGGAAGATCAATTAAAAAGTAGATCTGCATTACATAGAGTTTCAGTAGTTGATTGATCATTTGCTATTTCTGAAAAATCTCAAGAAGTTAGTGATCCAGCAAGAAAAAAATCTATAGTTGATTGATTATTAAAATCTTCTCATGAGTCTAGAGCTATACAAAATCAATTAGACAAATTAAATAAATTCTTAGGTAAAAAATGAAATGTAAGTTTAGAACAATATAAATCTTATTTAGTTTCATGAAATATTGATGATTTAAAGGTTTCTTGATTAAAACTTCAAAAAGGTAAAGAAACAAGATTTTTAGAAGCTCGTGCTATGGTTGCTTGAAATGTTTGTTTAAATGCAACTTATGCTATAGCATATCCTGCTTTTGAATTTGAATGATGAAATAAACAAAATATAGACACTGTGGTTACTTCAGATGCATCAGCAACTACCAATATAGAACTTTCAAAATGAAGTGAATCATGAATCTGAATTAATCCAGCTGCAGCCGTTTTAAGATTTAGAAATTGATGAGGAAAAACAAATTGAAGTGGAGGTAAAAATACTTCAACTCCAGGTGTAAAATGATGAGGAGATAATTGATGAGCTGGTTCTTGATGATGACTAGATGCAGTAAGATGATAAAATTATAAAAATATAATATTGACAATATGAAAAAAATACTTACAATAATTGTATTTATCTTTATTTACTCTTGTAGTAATAATGGAGATAAAGTAGAACTAGAAAATAGTGATGCTGTTATTCAAAATGAAATGCTGTCTTCTCCGAGCTGATGAGGTGGTATTTGATGATGAAATACTTCTTCTAGATAATTTAAATTAAACATTTAAAAATATGAAAAAAATATTCTACATTATAGCTTTCTTTTTAATACTTTCTTATTCACAAAGTGTTTCAGCTATAGTTTGTGATCAAACTTTTGAATGAACTATTCTTAGGTATGATAAATGATATAAATTTTATGATACTTGGCATAATAGTACAAATAAAGATACATTTATAAATAGTAGATCTATAAGATTTATAGATTCTTGAAATTCAGATGAATTGATGACTAGTTCTTATTTAGATCCAGGTTCTGCTTTTGATTGGACTCAAGACCTTAAAAATAATAATTTTAAGGTAAGTTCAGGTACTTCTATGGAAATAATAGAAACTTGACCAACTAATTGGAGAATATCAAAGACTCCAAATATCAGAACTAATGCAACTAAAAATAGTCATGATTTTATGATTTATTATAAAGTAGCATATGATCAATCAAATAATTATCCTGATGCAAATGATGATATTTCTCATGTAGAATGTGAATATTATAGTGTTTCTTGGTGTTGAGATTGAATTAAAGATAGTTGATATGAAGTTTGTGATCCTAAGGATCCAAATAAATCTGGTTGGTGAAATTGAGGATGTAATGTTAATACTTGTGAACCTATAAATGTTAATCCTCCATCAACTTGTAACTCTATATCTGTTACTCCAAATACATGAACAGCATCTTTGTGAGTAGATATATCTTGTTCTTGAACAAATGCACAAAGTTATACTATTCAATGTTGAAATTGATCTGTAATAAACTGACAAACTTGAAAATGTACATATGCTACAGTTTGAGATTACCATCCATCTTGTACCGTTAACAATAATATAACTTCGGATTCTTGTAAATCTAAAGTAATTGTTAAAGCTCCAACTCCAGCTATACAAGTAGAAAAATATTCAGGAAATCCAAATGATTTAGATTGAAATAAAAATCACAATCAAGCAGATGATTCACAAACAGTAAATATTTCTGATAAAGCTGTATTTACTATTGAAGTAAATAATGTATGAAATGAAGATTTAATAGATGTTTATTTAACTGATCCAATATCTCCTAGTTGTAATAAAAGTGAAATAGAAACTAAGTCAATATTAAAAACTATTTGAAACTTTGATGAAATTTTTAATATTTGAGAAACATTTAAATATACTTGTGAAAAATTAGATACTAAATCTGATTATTCAAATAGAATTAATGTTAATTCTATTTGAATAAATAGTAAAATACCAGTTTCTGATACTGATGATACAGAAGTTAAAGTAATATACCCTTCTATTCAAATAGTTAAAACTGATATAAATCCTAATGATATAGATTGAATTATTTGAAATGATACTCAAACAGTAGATGTATGAAGTTGAGCAATATTTAGAATAAGAGTTACTAATAATTGAACAGAAAGTTTAAGAAATATAGTTTTAACTGATGCTATTGCTCCAAATTGTGCTTGAAATGTAACATTACCTTCTACTTTTCCATCAACTTGGTCTAGTTTTTCTATTGCATGATCATGAAACTTTACAAACTCTACTCTTGAACCTGGTGAATATTTTGAATATACTTGTAGTAAAGCTAATACTACAGCTTGATATACAAATAGTGCTACAGTAAATTGAGTATGAGTTACAAGTGGAACTAATGTAAATTCTACAGATACTACAATTGTTATAATATCTACTACTACTCCAAGTTGTACAAACTTAACAGCAAGTCCAACAACATGAGTTAGTAATTTAACAAGTACATTGACATGTACATGAGCAAATGCAAGTACATATATAATTAATTGTTGAAATGGACAAACAATTAATGCAAGTACATGAACTTGTACTTATAGTGCAGTATGAACATATACACCAACATGTTATGTAAACTGAACAATTACAAGTCCTACTTGTCAACAAACAGTTTCTGTAACAAATATACCACCAACAGTAAGTTGTACAAACTTAACAGCAAGTCCAACAACATGAGTTAGTAATTTAACAAGTACATTGACATGTACATGATCAAATGCAAGTACATATACAATTAATTGTTGAAATGGACAAACAATAAACGCAAGTACTTGAACTTGTAATTATAATGCAGTATGAACATATACACCAACTTGTTATGTAGATTGAACAATTACAAGTACTGCTTGTAGTAAAAGTGTTAGTGTTACATCTCCTAGCTCTTCTTCTAGTTCAGGATGATCTACATATCAATGTAGAAATATATCAATGTCATGAAATCAAATTACATGTACATGAAATCATCTAGTAAAAACTTTTAGATTAAATTGTAATTGAACTTATTTATTTGCTCCTGCAGTTCTATGATCATCAAATACAACTAATGCAACATTTACATGTAATGATAATAGAGCTAGTTGTAGTGTATATAATCAAGTTGTAACAGAAACTTCATATTATACATGGAATACAAATCCAGCTTGTAATTTAACACCGACTTCAAGTTCGTCTAGTTGAGGTTCTTCGAGTTCATCTTCAAGTTCATCTAGTTGAGGTTCTTCGAGTTCTTGATGAGGTTCAAGCTCATGAGGTTCTTCTAGAGATTATTGTTGAGATTGAATAGTTCAAAGACCAAATGATAATTTACAATTAGAAGAATGTGATTTTTGAAATTGAACTTGGCCAACATGGTGTAATAGAACAACATGTGAAATTGAGTGAATAAATACTATTCCAAATGATGGAAATATAGTTTTTTGACCAACTGATTTTGTAATTGTTTGAAATAATATGAATCCTTATACTACATATTCGTTAGATAGACCAAGTATATTAAATGATTCACCTTATGATTTATATTTTGATTCACTTTGTGTAACAAAAAAATCTTGAATATCTATTAATGGTTCAACAGTTTGTCAAGATATATTACCATGAGAAAATAGACCTTTATTTTCATGAGAAAAGTTTACTTTTTCATCTTATCCAAATTTTGTTTGAAATACATCAAGTTTAACAGCTGGTACCTATTGAGATAATACTCTAGTTACTACAATAGAGCATGAATGAACTTTATACACAAATGCATATTTTGCATCTGAATTAAAGGTTAGAGTTTCTAAACCAAGTATAGTAACTACATGATGATGAACAAGTTTTATTAATAATACTAATAATATTTCAAACGTATCTGAAGTTGCAGAGGCAACATGAAAACAAGATATAAATAAAAATTTTGTTTGAGCTTGAGTTTCAAAATGAGATATTTCTAGTTATAGTTCGACTGTAACTGATAATTCTTCAGTAAATAATATTTCAAATGTTTGAACAAATTATAATAATCAAGTAAATGAAAGTGTTGATATAGATTGACCTACTTTAGGTGCAACTACTAATTTATGAGATTTTAGAAATTATAATTGAATAAATAATGCTTTTGTCTTAAAAAATACTAGTTTTGAAGTATGAGTAAATACATTTATATGACTTACTTGAGCAAGAACATATATTATTGAAAATGGAGATTTGATTATTAACAATAATATAAATTATCCTAATAATATTGCTTTTGTTGTAAAATGATGAAATATTAAAATTGATAAAAGTGTTACTACAATTACTTGAACTTTTATTTCTATTCCTGTTTGAAGTTTATGATGAGATATAGTTTGAACAAATGGAAAAACTAATAATGTTTTATTTATAAAAAATTGAGCACTTTATGGTAATATACAAAATCTGGTAAATAAAAGAGAATATGTAAAACAAAATTCTTCTTGATTACTTGATGTATGAACAATTGTAAGTTTTGGTTCTTCAGTTTTTAGAGATCCAGCTCCACTTACATCAACTTTTAGAAATGAATATATACAAGCAACTAAAGTTGCAAAATAAAAAAAATCCTTTTAAGGATTTTTTTTAATAACTAGTTTCAACTATGGTTTTAATTTCATATATGATATAATCATCTTCTTTGAAACTTCTTTCAGACAATTTTTCTTTTAAAATAGGTATAAAGTCTTCTCATGTTAAAAGTTTAGGATTGATATTTGGTAATATACAAGCCATCTTAGAGTAATCTTTTTTTATTGTTATAATTCCTGAAATTGTAGGGTCAATTGTTTTTATTGATTTATCTTTTAACATTTCTCTATTATTAATCTTGTCTATTCTTATTTTTAAGTCATAAGCCTCATTTGGAGTTATTGGTTTAAATCTAGAATCTTTTGTTAAAGCAGTAATTGTATTTTCTATAATTTCATTAATTCAGTTATCTTTTATTTCTTTTATATTTCAAGCTGAACCTCTTATTTCTCATTTATAATAAAAAGTTACAAAACAAGATAATTTTTCATTTAATAAAGAGGAATTTTCAATATTTAAGTCATATATTTTTGGAAATTTTTGATTTTTTATATAAAAATCTATTATTTGTTTTACTATTTCTAACATCTTATTTTTATTTAATTATTAAATTGTATTTTTTTCTTCTTCTATTTTAATTTTTTCATTTTCTTCTTGTTCTATTTGATAGAAAATATCTCAAATAGTATCTAAAGATGTGTATTTATAATATAAATAATATAAAAATTCAAAAAATTGTTTTATAATACTTATTAGGAAATTTATTATAGGTAGTAATAGTAGCAATATAATCATCTTAGCACTTCAAGATCCTAAAGAATTAAATATCCACATAGAAAATAATATGCTTAAAAATAATCATATAAAACTTCAGTAAAATCATATTAATATATATCTATAACTATTAAAAATTTCAAGCATTAAACTAGTTCAAAATATTATTATAATAACATGTAATATAAATATATAAATTAAATCATTATAATTTATAACTCAAATATAGATGTATATAGGAGTTATAAATATATAAATTAATATATGAAATATTGCCAATTGAGATAATATAGTATTATTTCTTTTATATTTCTCACTATCTGTCATATTTGCGATAAAATATGATAAATAAGATGTAATACTAGTTCACAATAAAGTTATTATAGATATCAAAATTGGAAAAATAGAGCTTGGTTTTGTTCAAGTTTTATTTATTTCAAAAGTAGATACAATATTAAAATAATTTGATAATAAAAAAACAACTATAAGTATGATTATACTTCAAATTATCCCAGCAATAAAAGATCAAGCTCAAGTTGTTAATATATCAGAAATTTTTTGTTTTCTAGGAGATAAAAGCATAGTTATTTATTATTTTTTAAAATATAAACTGTATAAATTATAGCTCAAATGCTAATAAAAATATCTGCCATATTAAAAATAGAAAAATTTTTTATTCATATGAAATCTATAACTTTAGAATTTATTATTCTTTCTATTCAATTTCAAATTGCTCATCATAATATTAATCAAAAACTCAAGTCTATAATTATATTATTATTTTTTCTTTCTTCTTTAAAATAATAATAAAAAATTCACAATATCAAAATAATAGTTGTTATTTTAATATATGGTAATTGCATAGAAAATGCAATTCATGTATTTTCAAAATATTGTAAATAGAAATAATTTCATATTATTTCTATTTTTTCATTTAAATAATTAAATGCTATATATTTTGTAGATAAATCAATTAAAAGACTTATTATTAAACTTATGTAAAAAATCATTTTTTATTTTAATATTCAATAAACTATATTATTTCTTTTTATTTCTCCTGATATTATTTCAAAAGTGTTTTGATCAGCTTCTATATAATTTTGTGTCCAACCTTTCCATCTTATAACTCAATCTTCTTCTTTTACCATTTCTATCAATACTTCAAATTTATTTCATATATTTCTATCTATAAATTCATCTCTTACACTATCTCAAATAGCTTCTAGTCTCCACATCCTATCTTTTTTAATTTGGTCACTAATTTGGTCTGGAAATTTTCAAGCTGGAACACTTTCTCACATATTGTGTGCAGAAAAAGGAAATGCATGAATCTTTGTTATTAATCACTCAGCAACTAAATTATAAGTATCCATAAAATCTGTTTCAGTTTCTCCAGGAAATCATACAATTAAATCTGCTCAAATACTTATTTCAACTCAATCTTTTCTTTTAAGATTCTTAGTTTTAGTTAGTAAATCTTTCATATATTTTCAATCATAGTGTCTATGCATTGATTTTAAGATACTACTTGATCCAGATTGTACAGAATAATGAAAATGAGGATAAATCCTAGTATTTTTAAATATTTCTAAACATCTATCATCTATAAATTCAGGTCACATAGAGCTTATCCTTATCCTAGAAATTGTAGTTTTTTCCAAGATATAATTAAGTAATTCTGCAAAACGGGATTTTCAAATTTGATTTGTATCTGATAATCACCAAGCAGATAGATTTATACCTGTTAATACTACTTCTTTTCAACCAGAAACTTCAAATTCAAGGATTTCTTCAACTATATCGTCTTTGTCTCTATAATAATGTCATCCTCTTTTTTTAACTGTTAAACAAAAAGTACAGAAACTATCACATCAACCTTGGATTAAAAGAAATTTTTTAGTATAGATTTGTGGAATATTTTTAAGTTTTTCATTTAATTCACTTTTTTTGTAAATGCTAGCTTTTTTAATTTCCTTACTATCAACTATTTCATTTTTAAGCTCAGTTGGTTTTTCACCTAGGATTTCTATCTTTCATTTTAAATATTCTAAATCAGGATAGATTTCAAAAAAATCATCTTGTGCTTCTCATCTTTTAAATGCTCAACATCAACTTATAAAAATTTTTTCATCATTTGCTTTTTCCCCTCTACCTCAAGGGAGAGGGGTTAGGGGTGAGGGCATTAGTTCTTTTGCTACATCTTTTACAAATTTAATCCATTTTCTTTTTGCTTGATCTGTAACTACACAACTCGCTACAAAAACTCAATTCTTATCTTTTAAATAAGAGGAATTAAGCCACTCATCTGTATAATATTTATTTACTTTACATCAAAAAATCTTGTATTGCATTATTTTTTCTTATTGTTTATTTTAAATTTGTGTTTATTATATTGTAAATTAATTATTTTTAAAGTTATTCTTAAAAATGCAAGATAGCAATTTTATAAAATATAAGATCTGAGTTGATGAAGCAGGTAGATGACCTTGGCTTTGAAGTGTTGTAGCTTGTGCTTTGGCTTTCAATCCTGGAAATATGCCAGATAAAGAACTCTTATCTCAAATCAATGATAGTAAGAAACTTACTGAAAAAAAGAGAGAAATGCTTTTTGAAAAACTTATTGAGTATTCAACTTGAGAAAATCCAAGTTTGTTTTTTTGAGTTTGAGTTGTTGATAATTATGTAATTGATGAAATAAATATAAAACAAGCAAATAGGGAAGCAATGAGAAGAGCTTTGCTTGAATTATCAAGAAAGATAGATTTTTCGAATTTAAATTGAGTTTTTATTGATGGAAATGATAATTATAAATTTGATATATTAGAAAAACCACCAATCTTTATAATTGAGTGAGATTCAAAAGTAGTTGAAATTTGAGCTGCAAGTATAATTGCAAAAGTTTTTAGAGATAAGCTTACTTCTCAATATGCTTTACTTTATCCTGATTTGTGACTTGAAAATCATAAAGGATATGGTACAAAAAAACATAGTGAGTATTTAAGTGATAAGAGTAAGGTAACTTGAATTCATAGACTTAGTTACAAACCAGTAAAAAAAGTATTAGAATCAAAACCAAAACTCTTACTCCATATTTGTTGTTGACCTGATGCAACAGTTCCAATCATGGATTTGAAAAATAATTACGAGATCATATGTTTTTGGTATGACCCAAATATTCAACCAAAAAAAGAATATGATAAAAGATTGAAAGAATTTATAAAGGTTTGTGAAATAGAAAAAGTAGAATATATAGTTTGAGAATATGATTTTAAAAACTTTTTTGAAAGAATAAAATGATTTGAAAACACACCTGAAAAATGAGAAAAATGCACTCATTGTTATGATATGAGACTTGAAAGATCAGCTCTTGAAGCTAGAAAACTTGGTATTAAATATTGGACTTCAACTCTAAATACATCTCCGCATAAGGATTTAGAAAAGATGTTTTCACTTTGAGATAAATGGAGTATTAATCCCTCACCCCTAACCCATCTCCCAGAGAGCGAGGGGAATAAATTAAGTAAAAAGCTGGATTTTTTAAAGATTGCATTTAGAAAAAATGGTGGATTCAAGAGAAGTGTAGAATATACTACAAAACATAAAATTTATAGACAAAATTATTGTGGTTGTATTTATAGTGATACATTTCCTTGAAAAAAAAATAATAAAAAATCATGATTTAGTTGATAGATTTAACAAAATGAAAAAAGTATTAAATGATAAGATAATAAATATAGAAAATACTCCACTTTTTGATAATAAGTTTTTATTTTCATATTTGGACTCAGATTATAAACTAGATAATGTTGAGGTTTTTTATATGTCTGAATTATTAAAAGAAAAAGAAAATATAGAACTTTTAAATAACCTAAATTGAAAATTTGCGATGTATAGTGAGGTTTATTCACCAAAAGATGAACTTGATATTTTTCAAAATTTATTTGATTATGCTATAAATAATAATAAAAAGATTCATATAATCTGAATTACATTAAAAGAAGAACTTGATATTTTGGAAGATTATTATATAAAGAGTGGATTTTTAAGAGAGGATGTAAATTGTTTTATACCTGATTTTAAAGATACATTAGTTACAGTTTCTGTAAATATAGAAAATCTAATCTGGAGAGGAAGTGATTATAAAGCCAATTGAAAAAGTATATTTTTTGTTCCACCTGTTAGAGAAAGTGGACAAAATAAAGCTATGTTTAAATGAATAAATAGATGAAGTATAGCTTGAATTTATATAAAAAATTATAATGATTTTAATATAAGATTTTTAACTTCATCTATAAAAAATGAATATATATTACCATTAACTTTTTCAAGATTGTTAAAATATAATCTAGAAAATATATGATTCACATGAAAAGAAAAAGACTTAATAATTTCTTATTAAGTCTTTTTCTATTCATATATTTCAACTTCTATATAATCTTCTAATATATTTTTATTTGTAAAATCTAATCTTAAAGTTACTTTATAAATTCAAGGTTTTCAATATGTATGAGTAGGATTTGCTTCAGTAGAAGTATTTCCATCTCAAAAATCCCAAAAGTATGAACTTATTTGTCATTCAGATTCATTTGAAGTAAAATCAATTCATTGAAGTGTAGGGGCTATCTTCATACTAGATTTTATTTTTGCACTTTGAGGAGTTGGTTTTAAAATAAGTTTTTTAGTAGTAGAATAACTTTTTCAGTCACTTGTTACAACAGTTAATTTTATATCATAATCTCATGCTTCTGCATATTTTCTTCAAGGTACTATAGCATCTCTTTCTTCTTTTATTCAATCTCAATAATCCCATATGAATTTTGAGATATTACTATCTCTAACTTGAGATCTTGAACCATCAAACTTAACTATTACAGGTGCATACTCACTATTTGCAATTATATCAAAATCCACAATTGCTTCTTTTTTATTTGCTTCTATAAAAATTTTTTCAGTTATTTTTACTATATCAGTTTCTATTTTTCTATTTACAAAATATAAGTGAACAGTTAATGTATAATTTCAATCTTTATTTAATTCATATTCTCAAATATTTCATTTATAATCTATATTTCAATCAGAATCAAAATCCCATTCTATTTCTTTTAGATTATATAATGTAGAGTCAGGTTTTATATATTTACCATCTAGTTTTAATTTAGTTGGAGTTCATAAATTATTTATGAAATATTCATTTAAACCTTTATTATAAGAAATATCAGTTATTAAATTATTATCAGCATATATTTTTAATGGGTCTTCTATTTTTAATAATTTTGGTAAACTAATAGTTTTAGTTATGATCTTACTTTCTCAAGCTGAATTTATTAATTCAACTCTTACTGTTTCCTCTCAATAACTTAAAAAAGTATGTTTAATTTCACTTGATTTTTCAGGGTTTAAAATATCTCAAATCTTTGTATAATTTTGATTTCATATATTCCATATATATTTTTCTATATATCATACTCATGAATCATTTTGTATATTATCAACACTAAATGTAACTTCTAAATCATTAGTTATTCATCTCTTAAACTTTATTTCTCAATCAATATTTACTTTATCTTCTCATCTTATAATAAATAATTTATCAAAGTTATTGTTTTCAGTTTGATTAGGTTTTTTTATGTACATTCATATTATAGTATCTTCAAAAATAGGTTTTCAAACTATATATTCACTTCCTTTCCAAACAGGATTTTCTAAATCATTCATAAAATACCATTCTATTTTTCAAAGTTCTTCTAAACTTTTTGCATTAAAATTAACAAGTTTTCATCAACTATTTAGTTTTTTCTCATTTATTCAAACTACATAAGCTATATTTACATAAGGTATATTTTCTATAATTTTTTCTATAGGTTTTCATTGAGAATCTATTCAATTAATAATTAATTTTAACTCATTAGATCATATCTTATCAAAAGTTTTTATTAAGTTTGGTGTAATTGTTTCTATCCTATCTCAATTTCAAAAGTCCCAATTATAATTTTTTATATTAATTCATTTTTTTTCTTCTGCCTGAGCTAGATATGTTAGGTCAAATTTTATATCTATAGGTCAAATTAGATTTTTTGTATCTGTTAATAGAGATCATATTTTATCAAAATATTCACTAGTTAATTTAGAATTATCATACATTTGTATTTCTCAAAATGACATTTCTTGCCAATTTGGTAGGTTTTTTATTTTTTGATCTATTATCATCCAAATTGTAGCTGTTGTAAATGTAATTATTAATAATAATATTGATAAGATACCAAATTTTAACTTTCTTTTTTTAAATTCTTTTTTTGTCAGAAAAAATTTAAAAAGAAGAATAATTAATATTATAGTTTCTGCCAATACTAATATAGAAAATATTATAGTAACTAATTTTGCTATAAATGTATTTATTTCATTTAAATTTATTCATAATCAAGCAAAAAATCTAACATCATCAACTGTTTTTGCATTTAGTACTATAAATGTTAAAAAACTTCATCATACAATCAGTCAAATAATTCATAATATTCATAAAAATGAAAATATTTGAGATTTTGTTGCTTTTTTAATAGGTTTTTTTTCAATTAACTTTTCAATTTTCTTTGCTTTTATATACAATTTTTCTCAAAAATTACTAGGAACAGTTTTAGTTATTATTTGAAAGTTTTTTTGATCAAATGAGGTTAATCAATTTCATTCTTGAATCTCATTAGTTTCATCCATTTTTAGTTTTGTTATACTTTTTGCTTTTAAAAGTATATTTGAATAAATAGGATATTTTATAAATTTTGAATCAACTATTACATTGTTTTTTCTAAAATCTATTCTTACTTCATCATCATTTGGTTCAAAAGTAACAAAATCATAGCTTGTTCATTCTAATAATAACAAAATATCATTTAGAGAATTTATATTTATATCATATATATTTTTATTCTCATTTTTAGTTTCATCTTCTTTTTCTGGTAAATCAAACATAGAAACTAGATCATCATTATTTATTTCTTTTGATGAACTATCTTGATTTAAATTTTCTAGTATATCTTCATTATTTTCATTATTTTTACTAGTCATTTTTATTTATTATAAAATATTTATATTATAATAGCATAATTTTATAAAATACACTATAAATTAGTATTGACAAAAAAAAAAGTCATTTTTTTAATGACTTTTTTCTATAATGCAGCTGCAGCTTGGTTTAAAGAATATGCTACTTCAACAGCGGCAGTTAAGAAAATTAACATATAAGTTCCAGAATGAAAATTTGTATGTTTTTTATCCCATGCTTTTACAGCATTTACCATATTTTTTATTTTTGTTTTCATAAAAATACAAGATTAAAATTTAATGTACTTAAATATTAACATATAATTTTTTAAAAAACAAAAAAAATGAAAAGTAAATTTATACTTTTCATTTTTTATACTCTTATTCTTACTTTTGAATCTTTATTTTCTTCTCTAAATAAAGGATTTTTAGTTTCAATTTTTTGTTTTTCTTGTATCTTTAATAATTCATCTAAATCTACCTCACTAAATTCTAAATCTTGTTTTGATAAATCTATTTGTTCTACTTGTTCTATTTTCTTGATAGAGAATACTGCTTTTACAACTTTGAATTCTATTTCATTTATAAGATCTCTAAATTTGTAATAAGCCTTTTCTTTATAAACAACTAGAGGATTTTTTTGAGCATATCATTCAAAAGCAACTTCTTCTCTTAATCTACTCATAGAATCTATATGTCTCATCCATAATTCATCTATCGAACTTAAAACTATTCTTCTTTCTAGAGAAAAATAATCATCCTCACTAATTGCTTCTTTTTTTAGATTTTCAAATTCTTCTATTGCAATATCACTTATGTAAGATGCCAATTCTTCAGAATCTTTTATATTATTTATGTCATCTATTTCAATCTTATCATCTATAGCTTTAATAGATAAAAATTCATTTACTTTTTTAATTACTTCTTTGTTTGCTTTTTCATTTTTAGCATATTCAGATATAACTAAAGATTTTATTTGAGAAATAATCATATTTTTGATATCTTCATGAATATTTTCACTATCTAAAATCTTATTTCTTCTAGTGTAAATAATATTTCTATGTTTATTTATAACATCATCATATTCAAGTATATGTTTTCTTACATCAAAATTATGTCATTCTACTTGTTTTTGTACTCAAGTAACTTTTCTAGTAAGCATACCACTTTGAGCTAATGGTTCATCATCTGGTAGGGAAGCAAACATTGGTGAGTTAAAAACTGAAAATAATTTATCTCAACCGAAGATTCTCATAATATCATCATTTGGTGAAATAAGAAATTGAGTAATTCAAGGATCTCATTGTCTACCAGCTCTTCATCTCAATTGATTATCTATTCTTCTAGTTTCATGTTTTTCTGTACCAAGAATAATTAACCCTCAAAGTTCTTTTACTCATTCTCCAAGTTTTATATCTGTACCTCTTCAAGCCATATTAGTAGCAATTGTTATTGATCCTTTTTGACCAGCTTTTGCTACTATTTCAGCTTCACTTTCATGATATTTTGCATTTAAAACACTATGAGGAATATTTTCTTTTTTTAGTCTATCGCTTAAATATTCACTTTTTTCTACTGAAACTGTACCAACAAGGATTGGTTGACCAGTTGCATTCATTTCTTTTATAAGTCTAACTACATAATCAAATTTACCTTTTTCATTTTTGAAAAGTAAATCCGGTCTATCTTCTCTCGCTATTGGTTTATTTGTAGGAATTACAAGAGTATCAAGTCAGTAAACTTTATAAAATTCTTCTGCTTCAGTAAGAGCAGTACCAGTCATACCAGCAAGTTTCCAATACATTCTAAAATAATTTTGAAATGTAATAGAAGCTAGAGTTTTACTTTCTTGTTTTATTTCTACATTTTCTTTTGCTTCTATAGCTTGATGTAATCAATCACTATATCTTCTACCAGCTAAAACTCTACCTGTATGTTCATCGATTATAAGTATTTCTCAATCTACTATCAAATAATCTTTGTCCTTATGATAAACTGCCATTGCTTTTAGAGCATTTTCTACATGGTGAATATCATTATAATGATTTGAAACATAGATATTGTCTATTCTTAATAACTCTTCTATTTTTTTGATTCAATCTTCTGTAAGAGTTGCTGTTTTTTGTTTTTCATCTATCTTGTAATGAATACCATTTTGTAGGTGTTTTATAAGTGCAGCAAATTGCATATATTTACTTGTTGGTTCATTATCAGGCATAGAAATAATAAGTGGAGTTCTAGCTTCATCTATAAGTATAGAATCAACCTCATCTATTATAGCAAAAAATAATTTACTTTGAGCTTTATCATTTTTTGAGATAACCATATTATCTCTCAAATAATCAAAACCAAGTTCATTGTTTGTTGCATAAACTATATCACAAGAATAAGCTTCTTTTTTTGCAAGTTTTCATTGAGAATTAACAACTACTCAAGTAGTTAGTCATAATGCAGAGTATAAAACTCACATTTCATTACTATCTCTTGTAGCTAGATAATCATTTACAGTAACAATATGTACACTATTTCAAGTAAGTGCATTTAAATAAGCAGGAAGAGTTGCAACTAGAGTTTTTCATTCTCAAGTTTTCATCTCACTTATATTTCATTCGTGAATCGCTAAACCTCAAATAAGTTGAACATCATAAGGAATCATATTCCAAGTTATGCTTCTACCATCTTTTAATTCAAAAGTTTGTCCATTTATAAGTTTTGCAGCAGTTTTAACCAAAGCAAAAGCTTCACATCTTATGTTATTTAATATTTCTTTTATTTTCCTACTATCTTCTTTGTCTAAAAAATCAAGTCATTCAAATAATTTTTTAAATTCTAGAGTTTTATTTTTTACATCTTCAAGTGAGAAGCTTTCTTGAGCTTTTTCAAATTCTTTTATTTTTTCTACAAGTCTAGAAATTTCTTTTACTTTTTTCTCGCTAGGGTCACCAAATATGGCTTTTATAATACTTTCAATCATTTTTATTTTGTTTTTATAATTAAGCTAGCTGATTATAATAAAAAAATGATAATAATCAAAAATAGTTTTTGCTTTTTTGAAATTACCTTGACAAATATCGTTATATTTTTATATTATATTTAAATTATATTTTTAAATTAATTTTATGAAAAATGAAATAACTAGTTTAAAACATCAATCTTGAAAATTAGATGTTTGATCTATATTTGAATGAATTCAAAAATTTGTAGAAAAAATTAAAAATTCTGTAAATAATATAAAAGAAACAGAAATTGAAAAGGATATTTGAAATATATTTTTAACGATTTACAATTCTAATTTTCAACAAGTTCCTGAAAAATCAGAAGAACGATTTTATAAAAAACATTCTTATGCAAAAGATGAATGGGTTATATGAATAAAAGAATTTATTCAATGAGAATTATTACCAACATTACAAAAATTATATGAAAGTGATAGTCTTTCATATTGGTCAAATTTTGATGATTTTTCTTTTTATGAGATTTCTACAAAATTTGAATGAAGAAAATTTAGAATTATATTTTATAATTCAGAAGATAGATTAAATTGATGAAAAAAATCTTTTACAGAATTATTAAAAGAAAATCAACCAATTAGAATTTGTTGGTATTAATAAAAAAGTCCTAAAATTTTAGGACTTTTTTATTTTTGCTTTTTTGAAAAGTATTTATATACTAGTTATATACTTATTTTTAATATTATATTATGATTTCATACATAACTTGAAAAATAATTGATTTAGATTTCACTAATTTAACTATTTTAACAAATAGTTGAGTAGGGTACGAAGTGCTTATAAATGAACTTACATATTCAAAACTTGCCACTTTGGAAGATGTTGAATTATTTATTTATCACTACAAAACAGAAAATAGTGAAAATCTTTTTTGATTTATAGAAAAAGAAGAAAAAAAAGTTTTTGGTGAACTTATAAAAATCTCTTGAATAGGTTGAAAAGTAGCTATGCAAATATTATCTCTTTGAGTAGAGAGACTTGTTTTATCTATAAAAAATGAAGATAATAAAACTATAGAAAGCATAAAATGAGTAGGTAAAAAAATGGCTGAAAAAATCATACTAGAACTTAAAGACAAAGATTTTGGAGTAAATATTTATAATAAAGAAAATATAACAAAAGCAAATACAATAGATTCAACACTTCATTCTTCTATAAAATCAACACTTACTGCTATGTGATACAATCCTCGTGATATTGATAATGTTTTATCAAATCTTCCAGAATGAATAAATCAAACAAAAGATATAATTCCATATGTTATAAAAAGTTTGAGTTAAAATATTTACTAAATATATAAATTTATGACACTAGAAGTATTTTTAATAATTTTAATTTTTGTATTGCTTGCAGTTATTTTTTATCTTTTTTCAAGATTATGAAATAAAGATAATTCAAATGATAGTTTTAGATTGCTTCAAGATCAGATATTGGCACTAAATAAAAGTTTGGATTATAAATTATCTGAGGCAAATAGAAACACTCAAAAACAAGCAGAAGTAAATACTTCTATAACTATTGATGCTTCAAAAAAGATAGAAGAAATCACAAAAAAATTATCAAGTTTAGAAGAAACAAATAGACAAATAAAAGATATTTGAAAAGGCTTAGAATGATTGGAATCTATACTTAAAAGTCCAAAACAAAGAGGGATTTTATGAGAATATTTTCTAGAAAATGTACTTAAAAATATACTTCCTCCAGATAATTTTGAGTTGCAGTATAGCTTTGAAAATGGTGAAATAGTTGATGGTGTTATATTTGTAAAAGACAAGATTATACCAATAGATTCCAAATTTTCTCTAGAAAATTATAATAAGATATTAGAAGAGGAAAATCCTATTCAAAAAGAGATTTTTGTAAGAGATTTTAAAAATGATTTGAAAAAAAGAATAGATGAAACTAGTAAATATATCAGACCAAGTGAGTGAACTATGGAATTTGCATTTATGTTTATTCCAAGCGAATGAATTTATTATGATTTACTTATAAATAAGATTTGAACAATTAAATCAAATACTGTTGATTTAATTGAATATGCATTTAAAGAAAAAAAAGTAATTATAGTAAGTCCTACTAGTTTTTATGCTTATTTGCAAACAGTATTACAATGACTTAGGGCTCTTCAAATAGAAGAAAAAGCACAAGACATTAAAAAACATGTAGAAAAGCTTTCTCGTCATCTGGATGCCTATGAAGAGTATCTTGAAAAGCTTTGAAGTAGTTTGTCTACTAGTATAAATCATTATAATAATGCATATAAAAAATTTAATCTTGTAGAAAAAGATATAGTTAAAATAACAGGTGAGGAAAAAGAAAGTAACATAATACAATTAAATAAACCAGAATAAAATAAAAAGCTTTTAAATTAGATTAAAAGCTTTTTATTTTATAAAAATATTATGTTAAGTATTTTTTATGTATTGATATTTTGCTAAAATATTGTAATCTTAATTGTTAAAAAATAAGTAATCCTTATTATAAGGCGATTAAATATTTTTTTTAACAATGTGAAAAAAATATTTAACACAACTGTTCTAAAATTGTTAGCAAAAATTAGAAAAATCATTAAATTGCTTTAAGTCACTTTATTTTTTTATATAGGTTTTTATGGTTATTAAAGTTATTAAAACAAGAGATTGAGATTTAGTTAATTTCGACAGAAGTAGAATAGAAAGAGTAATTGAAAAAGCTGCTGAAAGTGTATGAGAAAAAGATTTAAGTTTTGTAGATCTTGTTACAGATAAAGTAATAGAATCTCTGAATCTAAAATTAGAAAAATTTGATAAATCTCAGTTCATAACTATTGAAATGATTCAAGATCAAGTTGAAAGAGAGCTTATGGAATCTGGATATTTTCAAGTAATGAAACATTTTATTATTTATAGAAATAAAAGAGCAGAAGCAAGAGAAAAAGCAAAAGAAAAAGTAGAAAAAAAATTATCAGAAAATACATTTAAAATAACAAAAACTACTTGAAAAAAAGAAAGTTTTGATATGAGTAAAATAGAAAAAACTTATAAAATAGTTTCTTATTGATTAGCTCGTAAATGTAGATTTGAAGAAATAAGTGATAGCTTGAAAAAATATATCGTTGAAGGTATGAAAACAAGTGATATCACTAAAATGCTTATAAAATCTGCTATAGATTTGATTTCTATTGAAAATACTTCTTGGCAATTTATAGCTTGAAGATTGGCTTTAATTGATCTTTATAAAGAAGCTTCAAATAATAGAAAGATGGATATCAAAAAAATATATGAAGCAAAACATTATGCTGAATTATTTGATGAATATATAAAATTGTGATTGTATTCTAAAGATTTTTATGATTATTATACAAAAGAAGATATATTAGAAGCATGAAAATATCTAAAAAAAGATTATGATTTTGAGTATAATTATACAACAATTTTGATGTATAAGAAAAGATATCTTTTAAATCCAAATAAAAAAATAAAAGAATTACCACAAGAAATGTATATGAGTATAGCTTTATTTTTAGCTATGCCAGAACCAAAAGAAACAAGATTAAAAACAGCAAAAAAGATCTATGATTATTGTTCTTCTGGAAAAATATCTCTTCCAACTCCAACCCTATTAAATGCTAGAACAAATTTTCATCAATTATCTAGTTGTTTTAAATTTAACATAGAAGATGACCTAAGAGCTATCTATCACTCTATAGAAAATATGGCTCAAGTTTCTAAATTTGGTTGATGAATTGGAGTTTATCTTTGAAATATAAGAAGTAGATGAGGTTATATCAGATGAGTAAAATGAGCTGCTTGAGGAGTAAATCCTTGGATTAAAGTTATAAATGATACTGCTGTTGCTGTAAATCAATTATGAGCTAGAGCATGAGCAATTTCAGTTACATTGGATATTTTTCATAGAGATATATATAGTTTCCTTGATTTACAAACTGAAACTTGAGATATAAGAAATAAAAGTTTTGATGTATTTCCAGCTGTGACTTTCCCAGATTTATTTATGGAAAGAGTTACAAATGATGAAAATTGGACACTTTTTGATCCAAAAGAAATAACAGATAAAACAGGAAAAAGATTACAAGATCATTTTTGAGAGGAATTTGAAGATTTTTATAGAAAATGTGAAAAAAATGATGATTTAGAATTAAAAGAAGTTGTTCCAGCTCGTGATTTGTTTAAAAAGTATCTTAAAACAACAGTTGAAACAGGTATGCCTTATGCATTTTTTAGAGATACTGTAAATAGAGCAAACCCAAATAAACATGCTTGAAATATATATTCTACTCAACTTTGTGTTGAAATATGTCAAAATACAAGTCCTTCTAAATTTATAGAAGAAACAATAGAAGATTGACAAATTGTTATAAAATATGAACCAGGAGATAGTGTAGTTTGTAACCTTGCTTCTATAAATGTAGCAAAAGTAAATACAAAAGAACAAATAGAAAAAGTTTTACCAATTGCTATGAGAATATTGGATAATGTTATAGATTTAAATTTTTATCCTATAAAAGAAGCTGAAAAAACTGCTAAAAAATATAGATCAGTTTGACTTTGATTTCTATGACTTGCTGAATATTTAGCTGTAAATAAACTAGCTTATGATTCTAAAGAAGCAAGAGAAGTTGTAGATAAATTATTTGAAAAATATGCTTATGAAACACTTAAAGCATCAAATGAGTTAGCAACTTCTAGATGAACATATGAAGTTTATCAAGGTAGTGAATGGTCTAAATGAATCCTACTTTGAAAAGATGCAAATTGGTTTAGAAATAACTCTCAAATGAGTGCTGAATGGTTAGAACTAATAGAAAATATCAAAAAAACTTGAGTTAGATTTGCTTATCATCTAGCTCCAGCTCCAAATACTTCTACTGCTTTAGTAGTTGGTACAACAGCATCTATTTTGCCTATTTATAAAAAATATTTTGTTGAAACAAATGCTATTGCTCCAAGTGTAAATGTAGCTCCAAATCTAGATGAAGACAATTTTTGGTATTACAAAGAATATGTAAATATGAACATGAATGATGTAATTGATATGGTTGCTGTTATTTACAAATGGATAGATCAATCAATTTCCTTTGAATGGATGATAAATCCAGCAAATGTTTCACCAAAAGAACTATATGAATACTATTTTAAAGCACATATAGAAGGTATAAAAACAGTTTATTATGTTAGATCTATGAGTCTTGAAGTGAAAGAGTGTAGTAGTTGTAGTGGATAATAAATAAGCACTTTTTAGTGTTTATTTTTAAATAATACAATATATAGTATTATAATTTTAATTATAAATACTATATATTGTAAAGTAATCAAAATAAATTAAAAAATAGTCAATTAAAAATTCATATTATTTCTTTGAAAAAACTACATATTGTGTATAGTGTTTTTAACTATATACAATATGTAGTTTTTAATTGTTTTAAATGGTATAAGATATGGCTATATATAAAATTGTTAAGAGAAATTGAGCTATAGTTAGCTTTGATAGAGAAAAAATAGAAAAAGCAATAATTTCTGCTATAAAATCTTGTGATTGAAATGATTTTTCTCATGTAAGTTCTATGACAAATCTAGTTATAGATTTGGTAGAAAAAAAAGTATGAAATAATATACCTAGTGTAGAAAACATCCAAGATACTATAGAAGAAATACTTATTAAAGAAGGTCATGATAGTATTGCAAAATCATTTATTTTATACAGAGAAAAAAGAAAGGTAGAAAGAGTTGATAAAAAAGTTGTTATTGAAGTCTGAACTTCTATGGAAGAATATTTACAAAAATCTGATTGGAGAGTAAATGCAAATGCAAATTCATGATATTCTCTTTGAGGTATGATTTTAAATATTTCTTGAAAAGTTACAGCAAATTATTGGCTTAGTCATATTTATCCAAATGAAATTTGAAATTTGCATAGAAATGCAGACTTTCATATACATGATTTAGATATGTTTTCAGGTTATTGTGCTGGTTGGAGTTTAAGACAATTACTTGAAGAATGATTCAATGGTAGTGATAATAGAATAGATTCTGCACCAGCAAGAAATTTGCAAGCTGCAGTAAATCAAATGATAAATTTTTTATGAACATTGCAAAATGAATGGGCTTGAGCACAAGCATTTTCTAGTTTTGATACTTATTTATCACCTTTTGTACATAAATTTAAAGAGGAATTAGAAAATGAATTAATAGAATTGTGAGTAAAATTTGAAACAGAGCAAAAAAAAGAAAAATATATTTATGATAAAACATATAAATATGTTTATCAACAAATGCAAAATTTTGTTTTTGGCTTAAATGTACCTAGTAGATGGGGAACTCAAACACCTTTTACAAATATAACTCTTGATTGGACTTGTCCAGATGATTTAAAAGAAAAAGCATTATTTTTATGATGAATAGAAAGAGGTTATTATAAGAAAAAATATGGTGAATTAGAGTCAGAAATGAAGATAATAAATAAAGCTTTAATTGATGTATATGTTGCATGAGATAACAAATGAAGAGTTTTTACATTTCCTATACCAACATACAACATAACTCCAGATTTTCCTTGGGATGAACCTTTGGTTGATGATTTATTTGAAATGACAGCAAAATATGGACTTCCTTATTTTCAAAATTTTGTATGAAGTCAATTTAAAAGAGTTAAAAATGAGGATTGAAATTATGAAACAGTAAAAAATCCTGATGCTTATACTCCAGGAGCTGTTAGATCTATGTGTTGTAGATTACAACTTGATTTAACTCAACTTGAAAAAAGATGAAATTGATTATTTTGAAGTGCTGAGATGACATGAAGTATATGAGTTGTTACTTTAAATATGGCTAGAGTTTGATATAATTGTAGATGAAATAAAGATGAGTTTAAAAAAAGAGTTAATTATTTGATGGAGCAAGCAAAAATATCTCTTGAATTAAAAAGAAAGACGATAACTCATTGGTTAGAATCAGGTTTATATCCATATACTTATAGATATTTAAGAAGTTTTAGAAATCATTTTTCTACTATTTGATTAAATTGAATGAATGAAGCAATCTTAAATTTTACTTCTTGAAAAGAAGATGTAAGTAGTGATTTTTGAAAAGAATTTGCTATGGAAATGATTGAATTTATGAGAGAAAGATTAAAAGAATATCAAGAAGAAACATGAAATTTATATAATCTAGAAGCGACTCCAGCAGAATGAACAACTTATAGATTTGCAAAAGAAGATAGAAAACAAATTCCTTGAATTATTCAAGCATGAACTAGTGATGCTCCTTATTATACAAATTCAACTCAACTTCCAGTGTGATTTACATCGGATCCTTTTGAAGCACTTGATTATCAAAATGATATTCAATGTAAATATACATGATGAACAGTTTTACATCTTTATATGTGAGAAAGATTAACAGATAGTAAAAGTTGTAAAAATTTTGTAAAAACAGTTATTTCAAATTATCAATTGCCTTATATAACAATTTCACCTACATTTTCAATTTGTCCAAAACATGGTTATATAGTTTGAGAACATGATTTTTGTCCAAAATGTGATGAAGAAATAGGTTATAGTTGAACAAAGTTTGATATTGATACAAGAATTATTTATACAGATGATGATAAAAAGATTCAAAGCTTCAAAGAGATAAAGGTTTAATATGTATAAATAAAGTTAAATAATTTATTTAATTTTATTCTCAAAATTATTTTATTTATTTTTTAATTTAGAATTTATGGAAAATATAGTTTTACAAAGAACTCCTTGTCAAATATATACAAGAGTTATGTGATATCATAGACCAGTTAGTAGTTTTAATATTGGTAAAAAAAGTGAATTTTATTCTAGAAATTACTTTAAAGAAAAAAATGAAAATCTAGATTTTATTAATAAATATTGTTAGTTATGCAAATCTCAGCCATAAATAAATTTTCTCTTATAGAGTTTCCATGAGAAGTTTCTGCTATAATATTTACACCAGGTTGTAATTTTAGATGTGGTTATTGTCATAATAGTGAGTTTGTTTTGGAAGAAAAGCTAAAAAATATATATAAAAATTTGATACTTGAGAAAGCATTTTTTAATTTTCTAGAACAAAGAAAATGACTTTTGAGTTGAGTTTCTATTTGTGGCTGAGAACCTACTTTACAAAAAGATTTATATGATTTTTGCCTTAAAGTTAAATCATTTTGATATAAGGTGAAATTAGATACAAATTGAAGAGATCCAGAAATTTTAAAAAAACTTTTAGAAAATAATTTAGTTGATTATGTTGCAATGGATATAAAACATGAAGTATGAAGTTTTGATAAAATCATATGAGTAAAAATAGATGAAAAACCATATTTAGAAAGTATAAATTTATTGAAAAATAGTAATATTGATTATGAATTTAGAACTACTTTAATTTCATGAATTCATGATGAAAATATTGTTGTAAATATATCAAAATACCTATCTTGAGCAAAAGCTTATTATTTACAAAACTATAGAGCTTGAAATACTCTTGATCCAAATTTTTTTTGAAAGAGTTTTACAAGTTTAGAGTTGGAAAAATTTAAGAATATAGCAAAAAAATACATAAAAAATGTACAAATTAGAAACTAAAAAATAAGAAATTATTTTTTAGTTTTTTTATTGCAAAATTACAATATTTAGTATAATAAAATAACATATTATAACTATATATTGTAATTTTGAAAATATGTATTGTATAAATTGTTGACATGATAATACAAGGGTAATTGATTCAAGAACTTCTGAAGATTGAAAAGCAATAAGAAGAAGAAGAGAATGTGAAAATTGTCATAATAGATTTACTACTTTTGAAAAGATTGAAACTACAGATTTGATAGTAGAAAAATCATGAAATAGAAAACAAAGGTATGACAGAGATAAATTAGAAGATAGTATATTAAAAGCTATTAATAAAAGAAATATTAGTATAAGTACTATAAATGATTTGATTAGAAAGTTAGAATTTAAATGGTGAACTATAAATGAAATAACTTCAAAAGAAATTTGAAAAGATGTTTTAGAAGCATTGCATAGTTTAGATGAAGTTGCATATATTAGATATGCTTCTGTACACTTAAATTTTGAAAATGCCAATGATTTTATTAATTTTATAAATAATAAAAAATTTAATTAATTGTTTTTAACAAGAAATTAACACCATTTTTAAAATAAAAATGATTTTTTAATTAAAATCATTAGATTTAATTAGTATATTTTTTAACCTTGGTTTTAAGATGGCACATGAAATGAAAGCAAATCCAATTTTCAATCCAAAATGAAATGATGATGTTGCACATAGAACAATAATAAAATGAAATACAACAGGTTTATTTCAATTGAATGCAGTTAAATATAATTGGGCTAAGAGTCTTTATCAAGTAATGGTTTGAAATTTTTGGTTACCAGAAAAAGTAAAATGACTTTGAGAAGATGCAGTTCAATTTAAAAAAGAATTAACAGCAGATGAAGCCAGAGCTTATAAATGAATTTTATCATTTTTAATATTTTTGGATAGTATCCAAACAGTAAATTTACCAAATTTTAATGAATATATAACTGCTCCAGAAGTAAATCTTATACTTTCAATTCAAGCATATCAAGAGGCAATTCATAGTCAATCTTATGCTACAATCTTGGAAAGTGTTGTTGATAGTAAAGATAGAGAAGAAATATATTATTTTTGGAGAAATGATAAACATTTACTTGAAAGAAATGAATTTATTGGAGGTATTTATCAAAAATTTATAGATAATCCTAATGATGAAAACTTCTTTGCTTGAATAATTTGAAATTTTTTACTTGAAAGTATTTATTTTTATAATTGATTTGCATTTTTTGATACTCTTGCTGATGCATGAAAAATGGTTGCTACAGATAGAATGATAAATTATATTAGAAGAGATGAATTAACTCATGTTACTATATTTGCTAATTTAATTAAAGAAATCAAAAAAGAATTTCCAGAAATGTATAGTGAAAAACTTATACTTGATATGATGGATACAGCAGTTAAACAAGAAGTAAAATGGTCTAAACATATTTTATGAGAAAGAATTATAGGTATGTGACATGAAAATATAGAAAACTATACAAAATGGTTAGCTAATGAAAGACTAAATATGTTAGGTATAAAACCTCTTTATCCAGATGTAATAAAAAATCCATATAAACATCTTGATAGACTTCAAGATAACAATGGAGAAAAATGAAATTTCTTTGAATCTACAGTTACAAATTATGCACAATCTAGTGCTATGAAATGAAGTTGGGATTTCTAGAAAATAAAAGAACTGCCTTAGGTAGTTCTTTTATTTTCTAATTTTTTTCAATCTGAATTATATCTTATATCTCATATAAATATATAAATAAATCATCATTCTAGATCTGGATCTTTTACTATACTCTTAATAAATCATTTTATAGTGTTTTTGTTTTTAAAAATTAGTAAATCTCAATAAATCTTACTATTTATTATTATAACTCAATCATCTCTTCTTTCAATTGATACTAGTTCACTTTGTATTGAATTCAATATCTCATCACTTATTTCAATTCATTTATTATATAAAGCTAATAATATTTCCATCCTTATATTTGAGTCAATATTTTCATCTGATATTAATAACTTTATTTCATTCATATTAACTTCTCATGAATTGACTATTTCATGAGCTAATAAACGATGAGTTTTTATACTTAATCATCAAATTCTATCAAATATATTTTTGTGGCTTAATCTAAATTTATTTAGTCATATATCTGTAATATTACTAACTCTTATAGCATATTCTTTAAATCATCTTATAATATTATCAGCAGTTTTTGCACATTTAAATATACTATCAAGTTCATTGCATCACATATTTTTTTAAATTATTTTTTATTAATTATATTATACTATTTATTTTAAAATAATACAAAAAAGATAGTAAAAATACTATCTTAAATTATCTTCATGTACACTATTTGCTGCAAGACATCATTCTGCAGCACTCATAATTGTTTGTTTAAATTTATTACTATTTGTAGTTACATCTCAAGCAGCATAAAGTCATTTTACACTAGTTTGTTGTCTTGCATCAACAACTAAACAACCTTCTTCGTCTTTTTTTAATCATAGATTGTCAACAATTGAAGTATTTGGAAGTGTTCCAACTGCAACAAATATACCATCTGCTTTTAATTCTTTACCAGATTTTAATCTTACTCAAGTCATTCCAAGAGCATCTCAAACTATTTCTTCAACTTCTTCATTTAGAACCATTTCTATATTTTCTTTGCTCATTGCTTTATCTACCCAAGAAGTTTCAGCTCTAAAAGTATCTTTTCTATGGACAAGATACACTTTTTTACAAATATCTGATAGGTAAAGAGCTTCTGTTACTGCAGTATTTCAACCTCAAACAATTATAACTTCTCTATTTCTAAAAAACATTCAGTCACAAGTAGCACAGTAACTTACTCATTTTCATAAAAATTCTTTTTCACCTTTAGCTCAAAGATGTCTATGATTATTTCAAGTTGCAATAATTACATATTTTGATTTAAGTTCTTTTCATGAAGCAGTTGTTACATGAAAATGATCTTCGTGTTTTGTTACACTTGAAACCATTTCATTTATGATTTCACTACCAGATTCTATTGCATGTTCTTTGAAGCTATCCATTATCTCTTTTCCTGGAGCAGATATAGTCCCTGGCCAGTTTTCAACTCTATGTGATGTTGCGAGTGCTCAACCTGGTTGTGCTCAAATAATTAAATTTTTTAGTTTATATCTACTAGCATACATTCAAGCAGGGTATCAAGCTGATCCAGCTCAAACAATAATTAAATCATAATCAATCATATTAATATTTTTAAATTAAAATAATAATACCCAATGATATTAATCTTCACTAGGTATTATTATTTTAATTATTTACTATATTAAGTAAAGTTTTTTTAATTTTGTTCTGCATCCTCTCTAAAATAATTTATATAGCTACTTTCTTCTATTATTCATTTATCTCTTAATATGTCTGCATATTTTTTCATAGTGATCATTCATTGTTTAGTTCAAGTTTCTATATTTGCTTGTATTTGATTTAGAGTTCATGTTCTAACAAGATTTTTTATTCAAGAAGTCATAAACATTAATTCATATATTCATATCCTTCAACTACCATCTTTTTTTGGGATAAGTCTTTGAGATAAAACTCATTTTAAACTATCTGCTAATTTATCTCTTACTCAATTTTGTGCTTCTGTCGGGAAAAAACTTAGAAGTCTATTTATTGTTTGTGAAGAAGATGAGGTATGTAATGTTGATATAACTAAATGTCATGTTTCTGCTAATTCTAAAGCAGCTTTAACAGTTTCAATATCTCTCATTTCTCAAATCATTATTATATTTGGATCTTCTCTCATTGCTCATCTTAAAGCTTTTTCAAATGATTTAGTATCTCTTCAAACTTCTCTTTGAGAAAATACAGATTTATCATCTTTGAAAACAAACTCTATAGGATCTTCAATAGTTAAAATATGTTCTCATCTATTCTTATTTATTTCATCTAATATAGATATCATAGTTGTTGATTTTCAAGAACCAGTAGGTCATGTAATTAATATTAGTCATTGTTTAAGTTTGGTAAAAACTTTTACTCATTCTGGTAATCATAATTGATATAAACTTTTAGCATTTTTTTCTATCAATCTTAAAACACAAGATATATTTCATATCCTATAAAAAGAGTTAACTCTAAAAGAAGTTCAATCTGAATGTATATATGCAAAATCAAAATCTTTAGTTTCAAAAAAATTATCTAAGATATCTTTATCATTGTTAGCTAATTCATTTAATATTTTTTTCATTTTTTCTTTTCATATTAATCAAAACTCTTCTTTTATTATTAATTCTCAATTAACTCTAAAAGTTATAGGTTTTCATTCTGATAAATGTATATCAGAAGCTAATATCTTCTTTGCATACTCGATTATTGGAGACATAATAAGTTTTTCTATTTCCATTTTTATTTTTTAAAAAAATATATATATTAAATGTAACATATTTTAATTTTTTTTTCAATTAATTATATGAAATTATTTTTAAATTAGATTTAATAAAATATATGAACAGAAAAGTTAGTCAAAGAGAGTTAGAACAATTGCAACAAAATCTAGAATATTCTTGAAAAGAGTTGAGAGTATTTTTAGCAGATATTTTGCCTAGTGATTTAGAAATAAGACAAAATATGCAAGATAGGATGAAAGAGCTTGAAAATCTTGTAAATACTTATGGTTGAGTAGTTATAGTTAAACATATTCAAAATAAATCTAGTCCTGATTATAAAACATTTATCTGAGAATGAAGACTTGATCAAATAATAGAAGAGATGCAAAGAGAAGATGCAAATATATTGATCTTATGAAATATATTGAAACCAAAACAAATATATGCTATAAATGAAAAGCTTAAAACAATTTGAGCAAAAGCTTGGGATAGGATAGATCTAATATTGAAAATATTTGAAAGAAATGCAAGAAGTAAAGAAGCTAAACTTCAAATAGAGTTGGCTTCTATAAAACATATGTGACCTCGTATCTTTGATATGTGAATGGAGCTTTGAAAACAAGCCTGAAAAGGTAGTTGAGAAACAAATACTGAGCTTATGAAAAGACATCTTCAAAATAGATTATTATCTATAAAGCAAGAGTTAAATCATTTTGAAGAAGTAAGAGCACAACATAGACAATCAAGAGATAGAAAGTGAATCAAAACTGTTTGAGTTGTAGGTTATACAAATGCATGAAAATCAACTCTTACAAATAGTTTAACTAAAAAATGAGTACTTGCTGAAGATAAACTTTTTGCAACTTTATGAACTAGTGTTTGAAAGATGTTTGTTGAAGCTAATTATGATTTAAATACATGAGCATATATTGCACCAAAAGAGATCTTAATTAATGATACTATTTGATTTATCAGAGAACTTCCACCAGAACTTATAGAAGCCTTTAAATCAACTCTTGAAGATTCTATAGAGGCAGATTTATTATTGCATGTAATAGATTGTAGTGATGAAAAAATGGATTTAAAGATAAAAGTAGTAGAAGAAATACTTCAAAATATTCATGCAAATGCAGATGTAATATATGTTTTCAATAAGATAGATTCACTTCCAAAATGAGAATATATTTTAGAGTTAGATGATGAAAAAATAGTTTACAAAGATAAATTAGAATATTTAAAGTCTAATTATAATGAAAAACAATGTGTTTTTATATCAGCTCAAGAAAAACAAAACTTAGACGAACTTAAATCTAAAATAATTTCTAATCTTTGATAATATGGATTTATATATATATTTAATTATTTGATTTGTTATATCAATATTTTCTTTTGCTGTTTTTACTATTTTAAGATTTTCTAAAAGAAAGAAATTATCAAAAGAAAAAAAAGATTCCTTAAATAAGTTATTTAAGGAAATCTCTTTAAAAAATTCTACTAAAGAAAAAATTATAGATTATGACAAGCTTTATCATAAGGTATTACTTGAAATGTGATATAATTGAACTTTTGGAGAAATATTAAAGCTAGAACCAAATGAAATATGAGATTTACAAAAGGTTTGGGAACTACATAAACTTAGAAATAAGCTAGTTCATGATTTTGATTTGATAGATGAATCTCATCTAAAAAAAAGAGAAAAAGAGTATAAGGAAGAATTGAAAAATTTACTTGATTAAAAATATATTTTTCAGGATGGCTATTTTAAGCATTAAATTGTACCAAAACAATTTAATGCTTTTTTAATGTGGTATGAGTATAATATAAGTGCCCAGGGAAGAATTTAATGTATGTCGATACAGAAATAATTAATTTTAGGAGAGCTTAATTATTTTTTATTCTGGGGCTTTTTTTATTAATTAGATAATAATCATTCAACTATATTTTTATATTCAGGTGATAAACTATTAAGTCTTAAATAACTATTTACATATTTGTTTGAACCTTCAGATGCTTGTAAATATAGTACTCTTATTTTTTTAAGCATATCTTCATTTTTTATATCTATCTTATTTCATTTTCAATCTAAGTAGAATAAGGGATTTTCATTTTTAGAAATAACTCATTTTGCATATAATGTAATAATCTCTCAATTATGTTCTATTTGAATTTCTATATCTCAATTTTTATTTAATTTTTTTGATATTAAATTAAAATTTGCTCAAATTCCTTCAATATTGATATCTGTTTTATTTGTATGATTTGTTAATCTCTCAATTGCATTCATAAAAAAATTTTTAAAAAATAAATAGTTATAAAAAAAGACCTTTTTTCAAAGGTCTTTAGTTTTTATAAAAAATGGTTTAAATTTTATATACTAAAAAAACATCCTTTGAAGAAGAATTTGTTTCAAAAGAAGAAGAAAAAATAATTTTGTCTTAAATTTCTCATTTTTTTTAGTTAAAATTTATGTTTATATTTTTAATTAGATTTGTTTTTTTGTCAAATAAAAATTTATTTTTTATATCTTATTACATAATAAATGAATGCAAAGATAGCATTGTAGAGCCTTTTTAATCTATCTATTTTTCTTGGTCAAGTAAGTAGTCTATACAACCATTCAAGTCATAAACTTCTCCAAATCTTAGGAGCTCTTTTTTGAAATCATGTAAAATAATCAAAACCAGAACCGATACCAAGTCATATTTTTATATTTTGACAATCTTGCATTATTTCTATAACTGATTCTTCCTGTTTTTTCATTCATAGTGTAGAAAATAATATTTTACTATCACTATCTTTAATTTTTTTTATTATTTCACTTTTTTTACTTGGTTCATAAATAAAATAGTCAAAATTTAAATTTTTAAATTTATCTTTTAATAATTTAGAAAACATATTTTGTGATTCAACTTTTTTTGAATCTGTTGGATTATATAAATCAATAATAGTTACTTTTATATTGTTTTTTTCACTATATTGTACTAAATCTTTTGTTAAATCACTTCAACAAATTCTTTGTCCATATTTTTCATAAAGAAAATTTCTTCTAAAAAAAAGATTAAAGAAAAAATAAGGTAATAATAGTATATTTATAAACTTATTATAATTATTATCTATTATTTGATAAGCTATATATAAACCTATTCAATCAGAAGTATTATAATTTGCTTTATTTATTAAGCTTTCAAATTCTTTGTCTTTTAGAGTTTTTAGTAAAATCTCTGGATTTGGTGTAAAAACTATATTTTGAGATTCAAATTTAGTTATTTTTTTAAACAATTCATTATATTTTAATTTATCTATTTTTATTCAAAATACTTGCATATATTAGAGTTAAAATTAATATATATTAAATTAAATTTTATAAATGAGAAACTGTTTGAGTCCCAATCTATTTGATTGGTCGAGTTTTTCGAATGGTTAAAATTTATATTTAATATATATTACAAAAAATTTTTAAAATGCAAAATTTACAAGAAAAAAAGATAGCGATAGTTTGTGATTGGATAAAAGATTGGTGAGGTGCTGAGATAGTTTTGGAACAAATGCTTGAAATATTTCCTAATGCCGATATTTTTACTAGTATTTTTTTTGGAGGTAAAAAAGATATTTTTAAAAATAGAGTTATAAAAACAAGTTTTATTCAAAATATACCAGTTCTAAATAAATCACATAAACTTGCTTTATTTTTTAGACCACTTGCTTTTGAAAGCTTTGATTTAAGCTCTTATGATATAGTTATAAGTTCTACAAGTGCCGAAAGTAAATGAGTTATAACTAAACCAGAAACTCTTCAAATTTGTTATTGTCATACTCCAACTAGATATTTTTGGAGTCATTATCATGAATATATAAATATGATGGAATTTGGTTTTTTAAATCCAATTTGAAAATGGTTAATGCCAAAAATAGTTCATAATCTTAGAATATGGGATTTTGTAGCAAGTAAAAGACCAGATTATTTTATAGCAAATAGTGAAAATACTGCAAAAAGAATAAAAAAATATTATAATAGGGAAAGTGAAGTTATTTATCCATGTCTTGATATAGAAAATATACCTTTTAGTAATGAAAAAGAAGATTATTATTTTTATAATGGTAGATGTATACCATACAAAAAATTTGACTTAATAGTAGATGCTTTTAATGAAAATGGTAAAAAAATAAAAATTGCAACAAATACTGATAATAAACTATATAGAGAACTAAAAGAAAAATCAAACTCTAATATAGAATGGATTCTAACAAATGATTTAGATCTTATAAATAAACTTCATTCAAAAGCAAAAGCATTTTTATTTCCACCAGAAGAAGACTTTTGACTTGTTCCAATCGCGGCAATGGCAAGTGGTACTCCAGTTATTGCTTATGGTAGATGATGAGCTTTGGAAACAGTTGTTTCTTGAATTACTTGAGTATTTTTTGAAGAGCAAAATGAGATTTCTTTAAATAAAACAATAGATTATTTTGAAAAAATGAATTTTGATAGTGAAAAAATAAGAAATCATGCTATGAGTTTTGATAAAAAAATGTTTAGAAAAAATCTGATTGAATTTATAAATAAAAAACTAGAAAATTAATTTTTCTAGTTTTTTATTTTAATATACTTTTAAATAATAAAGTTCAGATTTTTTCTTTATTTTCATCTAGATTATAACAGTTATAATTTTTATAATGTTTTAATATTATATTTAGTAAATTTGTTTCAGTTATTGATATAATTAAATTATTAATGGGATTTTTAAGTATAATATCATTTTTTAAATCTGGACTTAGATTTGTCATAATAGATGTATCAAATATATTGAAATTTCAATTATTTGGAAATAAATTTATTCATGGGTTTCCCCAGATACCATTTGGATAATTAAGTCAAGTTCTAACTATTTCTATTGTATTGTCATCCATAGTATATATTTCCTCATCTCCACGAGTAAAATAATAATAATTTTTTTCACTATTTCATATTCTCAATTTCATAGAATAAACTCAATTTTGAGAAAAATCAGTTAGATTATTTAGTATGATATCATAAGTTGTTCAATCAAAATTCTTATATTCTGCAATAGTTCAACTCATAAAAGTATGAGTGTAAGTATTTCAATCATATTCCATTTCATCTCAAGGAGTTGTATCAAAATCTCAGTTATCAATACTTAATGAAGCTATATTATGAGGATTTTTATTTTTAAAAAATTCTATAGTAAAACTATCAATATTGTTTTCTATAATTCATGAAAAACTAAGAGTTTTTCAAGGATGAGCTAGTATCGGACTTGTTATTTTCCAGATTTCTCCTAATCCACTATTTGATATATAAAGAGCTTTGTTAATTCAATCATAATATAATCATGTTGGCTCAAAAATTCAATCATTTTCATCGAGTAATTTATGTATTGTACTTCAAGATAGATATAAAACTCTATTATTTAATGTATCACTTATATATAGTACCTCTCAATCTGAAGCTAATCAAGTTGGATTATTTAAGTATATTCAAGTTCAACTTAATCATTCTTCAAAAAAGTCTCAAAAAACTCATTTTCAAACTATTGTATTTCAACTATTATCAGTTATTTTGTGTTCTTTTTGGTAAGAAATATATGTAATTCAATTATGAATAACACTTCAAGTTAGATAATTTGTATCAATATTATCTTCAAAAAAAGGTATAAAGTTTTTTATAAATATATGATTTGTATTAGTCTCTTCACTATTTATATCATCACAAAAATAATTATTTATTATACTACTTCATACATATGTAAAACCTCATTTTGAAAAATCCATCTTACTTTTAAATATTATTCATGAAGCAGTTTGGTGTAAGCTTCAAGAGTTTTGTATATTTGAAAAAGTTTCGTATAGAGTATTTGAAAAGTCATTTATATTTGATGCAAATTCTAATGATCTTTGTTGTAAAAATATATTTTTCATTCAAGAACTTACAAAAACTCATATTGATACCATGAGTAACATAGAAATTGTTATTCAAACTATTAGTTCTACTAGAGAAAATGCTTTTATTTTATTTTTAGTAACCATTTGTCTATTATATATTTAGCATTTAAATTATTTTGTTTTATTCAATTTAAATCTTCTAAGATTTCTTCCAAAAAATCTATTAATATTAGATTTTTTTTAGCATAAATAATTAGATTTTCTAAAAAATTTATATAATCTGTTTTTTCTAGCTTATTTTTAAAAAAATAATTTAATAATTCATCACTTTCATTACTTGTATATGATTTTATCAAACTTAGGTAAAATTCATTATCTTTCTTTATATCATTTGTGCTTATTGGAATTATTTGAACTCTTGAAATTATAGTATCAAGTATATTGTTTTCTCAAGCATTACTTGCGAAAATGATATTTTGTACTCAAGGTTCTTCAAATATCTTTAATAAACTATTACTAGAAGCTATGTTTAATCTAGATATATTTTCTATAAAAAATATCTGAAATCTAAAAGGAGGTTTTGAATTTGTATAATTCATAAATTCTTTTATTTCTTTTACTTTTATAGTTTCATTATTATCAACCAAAGTATACAAATATGCATTTGGAATCTCATATTGTTTTAATAAATCTTTTGCTAGTGATATTACTTTTTGATTTACTATTTCCAGATTTTTACCTATAAATAAAAAAGGAGACACTTCTTCTCCTTTGTTTAATTTATCTTTTATTTTTGATATTATATTATCCATTTTCTGCAGATTTAATTATATCATTTATTAAAGAATCTATGTCATTTAATATTTCTTCTTCTGTTACATTATCTTTTGTATTTTCACTATTAGTATCGATTATATTTTCTATGTCTTTTTCTACACTTACATCAGTTTGAGTATCTATTTTAATATCATCATCTCAAACAGTTATAGTCCCATTTTCGTTGATTTTTACTGATTCTCAAGAAGATGTAATTCAAGAAGATGTAATACTATCTTCATTTTCATCAATATTTATATTATTATTTTCATTTTCTATATTTATTTCTCAAGAAGATGTAATTTCTATTTTTTCTTCATCTTTTTTAAATAAAGAACAAGAACTTAGAAGAGATATTAATAATATTGAAATTATCACTTTTTTCATAATTTTTTGTTTAAATTTTAATTATATATATTTTAGTATAAATTTTTTAAAAATCAATTAAATTATTTTATTTTATATATAATTTTTTTAATATAATTTTAATTTAATGCAAATTTAATGTGCTATAAGTATACTATAATTTTATATATAAAATTATATAGTATGATAAGTAAAATAAATTCTATTGCCGTAAATTGAATAGTTTCAGATTTGATAGAAGTTGAAGTAGATATAAATTCTGGATTACCTAGTTTTACCATAGTCTGACTTCCTGATCAATGAGTACAAGAAAGTAAAGAGAGACTTAGAAGTGCTCTTAAATCTAGTCAAGCAAAATTGCCAACAGCTAGAATAACAGTAAATCTTGCTCCAGCAGATATAAAAAAATCATGAGCAAATTTTGATTTGGCAATTGCAGTTGGTATATTAAATCATGAATTAATTATAAATGATGACTATTTAATTGATAGTATATTTGTTTGAGAATTGTCTCTTGATGGTAAACTGAGAAAGATTTCTTGAGCTTTACCTAGCACTATTTGAGCTATGGAAAAAAAGTTTAAGAGAATATTTTTGCCCCTTGAAAATGTCTTAGAAGCATCAATTGTACCAGATATAGATGTCATTTGAGTATCTTGTTTGAGTGATCTAATTTCTATGTTAAACAAAGATATACCACTTAATATACAAGAAAAACTAGATTTTAAAAATATTAAAAAAGATGATTTTTTGGAAAATAAAAATGATTTTAAATATATATTATGACAAAATCATGCAAAAAGAGCTTTGGAAATAGCTGCTAGTTGATGACATAATATAATTATGAATTGACCTCCAGGTTCTTGAAAAACTATGCTTAGTAAAGCATTTGCAACTATTTTACCTGATTTAACTATCTCTGAAGCAATAGAAGTATCAAAAATATATAGTATTTCTTGATTACTTGATAGTGAAAATCCTATAATTTCAAAAAGACCATTTAGAGTTATACATCATACGGCTAGTAGTGTAAGTATTATTGGTTGATGAAGAAATGCAAAACCATGAGAGATATCTCTTGCTCACAAATGAGTACTTTTTTTAGATGAAGTTTTGGAGTTTAGTAAAAGTGTTCTGGAAGTTTTGAGACAACCGATAGAAGATGGAGAAATAACTGTAAATAGAATAAATGCTAGCCTAACTTATCCTGCTAAATTTATACTTGTTTGAGCTATGAATCCTTGTCCTTGTGGATATTTAACTGATCCAGATAAAGAATGTATTTGTAGTTTTAAACAAATAGAAAATTATAAATCAAAACTTTCTTGACCACTCATTGATAGGATAGATATATTTATAGAAGTACCAAAAGTAAAAACTAGTGAATTTAAAATAAGTGATGATTATGATGAAAAAAATTCTTCAAGATATATAAAACAAAGAGTTGAAAAATCTCGTGAAATACAACTTAATAGGTTTAAAAATACTCGTCTTACATTTAACAGTGAGATGTCTACAAAAGAGATAAATAAGTATTGTAAACTTGATAATGATTGTGAAAATATATTAAAACAAGCTATTTCTAGCTTGAATTTATCTGCTAGAAGTTATTATAGGATAATAAAACTTTCTAGAACTATAGCTGATTTAGAGTGAAGCGATGATATAAAAAAAGAGCATATTTTGGAAGCTCTTAGTTTTAGGAAGAGGGAGGAAAAATAGTTTTTACCAGAGCAAGTAAAAACTATTAGTATATATATTGTATATAAAATATATTATTTTTTTGCTTTATTATTTGTTTTAAATATATTTATATTAATTATTTGTTTTAAATTTTAAAATATGACTTGAATTCAAATCAAAGATAATAAAATATTTTGTCCTTTAAAAAATGATTGGCTTATTTTAACCCCAGAAGAAGAAGTGAGACAAAAATATATTCAAGTTTTGATAAAAGACTATTGATATAAAATAGAACAAATGGAACAAGAGTTTTCTCTTACAAATAGCGACCGTGGAACTTGAAGAGCAAGAGCAGATATTTTAGTTTGGAGAAGTGAAGAAGATAGAAAAGCAAGAAAAAAACCATTAATTGTTGTAGAATGTAAATCAGATAATGTAGTTATAAGAGAAAAAGACTATTATCAAGGTATGAATTATGCTTCATGGGCTGGAGCTAAGTTTTTTGTTACACACAATTCAAAAGAAACAAGATTTTTTCAAGTTATTGATGATGTTTTACCAAACTTGCCAGAAGAAATTTTAAATATTCCTGATGTTCATGCAACAGAAAAAGAAATCAATCAACTTTTAACAGAAACAAAAGCATTTTCAAGAGAGGAATTTACTAATCTTTTAAAAAATTGTCATAATTCTATTAGAAATAGAGATGCTTTGGATCCTGCTTCTGCTTTTGATGAGATAAGTAAACTATTATTTATTAAAATCAATTTTGAAAGACAAGATAAATACTGAAAAATATTTACAAAAAAATTCATAGAAGAACAAGAAGAAAATTTTGATAAGATTATTAAACCAAGTTTAGTACAAAGTGATCCGGTAAAATTTGGCTCAATGAGTTACATACAATTCATGTTTGAGAATACAAAACAAAATTTTAGAGAAGATAAACTTTTTGAAGACAACGAAAGAATAAAAATCAAAGATAGTACTTTTAAAGATATAGTAAGTAAACTAGAAAAATACAATCTTTCAAAAACTTGAGATGATATAAAATGAATTGCTTTTGAAAAATTTTTAGGTCAAACTTTTAGATGAGAAATCTGACAATTTTTTACTCCAAGAAGTGTTGTTGATTTTATCGTTGATTTTTTAGAAGTAAAAGAAAAAGATAAAATTATTGATCCAGCTTCATGATCTGGAGGTTTTTTGATAAGAGCATTTCAAACAATATTATGACAAATAGAAGATGATATACAAGAAAAAAAAGATAAAGTAAGAGAGAAAATAGAATCATTAAATTTATCAGATGAAGAAAAAGCAAAAAGACTCAATGAAGAATTTGTAATACTTAACAAAGAACTTGAAGAAAGAGAATGGTATTTAGCTACAAAATGTATTTATTGAACTGATAAAAATAGCCGTATGGCAAGAACGAGTAAAATGAATATGATCATGCACTGAGATGGACATGGTTGAGTACATCATCATGATTGACTTTTAAATGTGGCTCAAATAGAAGAAAATAGGTTTGATTTTGTTATTACAAATCCTCCATTTTGAGCGAGTGTTTTTGATGAAGTCTGAGAAACACCAGTTTTACCAAAATACAAATTATCAGCATGAAAATCAAGTCAAAAAACAGAAATACTTTTTATAGAAAGATGTTTGAATTTACTTGTTCCATGAGGGAAAATTGGAGTAGTATTGCCAGAGTGAATTTTAAATAATCCAAGTTTACAATATGTAAGAGAGTTTACAGAGTGAAAAGCAAAAATTTTGGCTGTTGTTTCACTTCCTGTTGAGACTTTTATTTCATCAAAAGCAAGTGTAAAATCGAGTATATTATTTATACAAAAATTTAGTGAAGAAGAAAAATTAAATTATGTAAACCTTTCAAATGAAGTTTATTGAAGATATAATAAGGAAATAAAAAAAATAGAAAAAGATTTTGAAGAAAAAATAAAAAAAGCTGATAAAGATAGAAAAAAGATTTTAAAATCAGAATTAAAATGACTGATAGAAGAACTTGTTATACAAGCAAAAAAAGAACTAAAAAAATCTTTTAATTATCCTATTTTTATGGCTGAAGTTACAAATTCTTGAATTACTTCAACAGGTGCCAATGATGTTGAAGGAAACGAATTACCTTTGGTTATAGAAGAATATAAGAAATTTGAAAAAGAATTATTTCATTATCAAGGAAAATAATATGTTGAGTACTTTTTTATTACCATACGAGAAGTTAAAAAACAGATGGGATCCTAAATCTTATGCTTTTTTAAGAGCTTTTTGAAAGACTAATTTTGAGTTTATTAAAATATGAAAATTATTAACAAATAATAGAGAAAATATATCTTTAGAAGATGAAAAATTATATAAACAAATAACTATTAAGATTTATCATAAAGGAGTAATATTAAGATGAGAACAAAAATGAAAAGATATAAAAACAAGACCTCAATTTAAAGTAAAAGCCTGACAATTTATATTATCAAAAATTGATGCAAAAGACTGAGCTTTTGGAATAATTCCAGATTATTTAGACTGATGAATTATTACATGAAGTTTTGTTTCTTTTGATAATATTGATCAAAAAAAATTAGATATAAATTATTTTGATGTTCTTTTATCTCAAGATTTTTTCTTAAATATCTTAAAATCAAAAAGTGTTTGAACAACTTGAAGAAAACCAATTATGATTGATGAGTTTTTAGATTTAGAAATTCCATTACCTCCTTTAGAAATTCAAGAAAAAATAGTAAAAACATATAATGATATAAAAAATGAAATAGTATTTTTAGAAAATGAAAATCAAAATCTTGAAAAAGAAGTTGATATATATTTGATGAAAGAGCTTTGAATAGAAATAGAACAAAAAGAAAAAAAGAAGTTTTTTTGTGTTGGATATGAGGATTTAGAAAGGTGGGATATAAATTTTAATCTTTTAAATGAATGAACTATTAGTAATAAATATAATATTTTTTCTGTAAAAGATATTTCATCTTGAGCCCCTTTATATTGATCAAATAAGCCTTCAGTAAGTTGAAATAAAGAAAAAGATTATAGATATATAAGAATTACTGATATTGACGATAAATGAAATTTAAGAGATGATGTTTGGGTTACTGTTGAAAAATTTGAAGAAAAATATGTTTTAAAAGAAAATGATTTTTTAATTGCAAGAACTTGATGAACTATTTGAAAAACTTTTTTATATAAAGAAGCTTATTGAAAAGCTGTTTACGCTTGATATTTAATTAAGTTTTTATTAGATGAAAATAAAATAGTTCCTGAATTGTTATATGAAATAACAAAAACAAGTTATTATAATAATTGGCTTAGAACATTAGAAAGGTTTGCATGACAACCAAATATAAATTCTAAGGAATTTTTAAGTTTTTCTTTTCCATTACCAAATAATTTGGATTTACAAATAGAAATTCTTAATTGAATTAATAATATAAAAAATAAATCTAAAATAATTGAAGAAAGAATTGAAAAATTAAAAATTGATTTGGATGAGAAAATAAAGAGGATGATTTTAGAAGGTAAGGATTTATAAAAATAATTTACCTATAAGGTTAATTAAAATTTGACTTTATCGTAAAAATAATATACTATTATCAAACAAAAATGGAAGTGACATTTAAAACCTTATCTTTGCAAAAACTTTGCGAAAATGAAAAAAAGTTAAAGCAAAAATATAAAGATAAAGCATTTTATATTCAAAAAACATTGAGTGAAATAAAAGCTTTTGAAAATCTTTATCCTATCAAACTTAATCCAATGTATTGACTTCATACATTATCATGAAAAAGAAGTTGAACAATGGCAATTTATACAAAATCTTGAGATAAAACTTATTGACTCAGATTTGTAATAAAAAATATAAATTGAGAGGATGTTTGTAATGACTTTGAAAATTTAGAATTGTTTAAATCTATTACAGAAATAGAAATTATAGATTTGATTGATTACCATTAGTTTTTTAATTTGTATTATTATGGTAAAAGTAAAGTTTCTCCCAGATTGGGTTATTCATCCTTGAGTAAGTTTAAAAGATTTTTTGGAAACATTTCATATAAGTCAAAAAGACTTATCAAATAGAATTTGAATGAGTGAAAAACATATTGTTGATATCATAAAGTGAGTATCTCCAATTACTCCAGAAACAGCATTAAAACTTGAAAAAGTTTTCCCAAAAGATATAGCTCCAGCAATTTTTTGGAATAACTTGCAATTAAATTATGATGTTGATTTAGCGAAAATAAAAGAGAATGAATCTTTAGAAAAAGATAAGGAAATTTTATGAAAATTTTCTTATCTTGATTTAGTGAAAAATAATATAATTGAGTGATTTGACTCTTGGCAAGATAAGATTATTTGACTTAGAAGCTTTTTTTGAGTTTCAGAATTATGAAATATCTGAAATATTTTTTGAGTTGCATATAGAAAAACTGATTGTGAAAAAATATCTGCAGAAAATGTCTCTGCTTGGCTAAGATATTGAGAATTAGAATCAAGAAAATCTCAAGTTCAAGAATTTGATAAATTAAAATTAAAATCAAAATTGTGAGAACTCAGAAGTCTAACTAGGGAGAAAAATTTTTGAGAAAAAATTGTAAAAATATGTGCAGAATGTTGAGTAAAAGTTGTTTACTCTCCATATATTACAAAAACTTATGTAAATTGAGCTACAAGATGGATTTGAAATAATCCAGTTTTGCAATTAACTATCAGATGAAAATATGCAGATATATTTTGGTTTACATTTTTCCATGAATTAGGACATATTTTATTACATTGAAAAAAAGAAGAATTTTTAGAATTTGATAATTGATACAAAGACCCTAATATTGCAGAAAAAGAAATGGAGGCAGATAATTTTTCAACAAATACTTTAATTTCAAATACTGAATTTAATAAATTCTTTCAGAAATGAGATTTTACACAAACTTCAATTATTTCTTTTGCAAAACAAGTTTGAGTTCATGAATGAATAGTTGCTGGAAGATTGTCATATGTGATGAAAGATTATAGAACTTTTGAAAAATTAAGATCTCAATTACAAATTTCAAATTAATAACAATAAACTATGCAAAACCTAATCCAAACAACAAAAGAAACTCTTCAAAACTATGATTATCTTCATCTATATGCTTTAACTGAACTTGTAAAATCAAAATGAGTTTTTGAAAGTGATGTTATAAATCATGAAGATTTTTTGAATAACTTAATACTTGAAGATATAAAAGCAAACAAAACTTCTTCTACTTTTATAAAAGTGTGACTAGAACAATATGCACTTAGAAAAGAAAGTGATTTAGAGAATTTATATTCCTTCCTGAAATGCAGACTTTCAACTTTTATATTTTGGGAAATAAATCATCATGATATAAACTATTCAAATGAACTTTTTTGAAAAGATATTTTTAGTGAAAATGACACTCTTTTAAATATGCTTGAAACTCTGAAGAATAATTGAAAAATAAACTCATTTACACCGATTTCAAACAAACAAGTTATAGTTTTATTTTAGTTATTAAATTTGAATAAATGGCGAATTTTTTTAATGCAGCTAAAAAAATCTTGAAAGATTATGAATATCTTAGCTATAAAGAAATAGTTGAAATATGACTTAAAAGAGGAATTTTACATACAGATTGAAAAACTCCTATTTTAACTATGTCTTCAAGGCTTTGAAGTGATATAAGAATGAAATGAAATAAATCAACTTTTATTAGAATTTGAGATTGAATCTTTGCATTAAGAAATCCTTTAAAAGAAGATAATTTGCTTGTTTATTTAAAATATAGATTAAAAGATTTTCCATTTTGGCAAATTGATGATAAAGATGAAAAATACTTATTTGATATCTTTTGAAGAGATATATTTGCAGATAAAAAAATAGAACTACTAGAATTACTAAAATTAATAAATGATAAAAATAAAATTAATGATTTTAACGAAGTTGATTGATGAATTTTTGTTAATTTAAAAAAAGAAGAAAATAAAAATGTTTCAGAAAAATTAAAGAAAAAAATTGAAATACTTAAAAATGATGCAGATATAATTAAGAATTTATCAATTAATATAAATCAAAATTCTTGATTTAATGAATTAACAAAAAATTTGAATAAGGTTACAAATGATTTAAAAGAAATTGTTCCTCAAATAATGCCAAATTGATTGTTTGATATTAATGATGAAACATTCAAACAATTAGATAAATTACAAGAAACTTTTTCTTGAATGTCACATAATCCTATTTTAGAAAATTTTTGAGAAATATTTAACTGACTTCAAGAAACTTTAAAATTATATGATATATCAAAATTATCTAAAGATAAATTAGAAGAGTTTAAAAAAGTACAAAATCAAATATCAGCTTTTAATACTTTTTTAGTAAATCCTGAAAATTTTTTAGCCACTTTATGAACTACAAATACTATTTTTCCAGTTCTTTTAAATGATATTACTGATAAAACTTCAAAAGAAGAAAAAAACTTTATTCATACTTTTGAATGATATGAGCAAAAATGAGATTTTACAACTATTAGATGATATGCATATATTCAAGACTTAGCAAATATTTCAAAAGTTATTTATTTTGATAATGGAGGAGTGCAGAGAAATGAAGATAAAGATAGATGTCTAAAAATAAAAAAATATATTGAATCTGGAAATAAAAGATTTTTTCCAGAGGTTATTTTATGATTATATATAAATGATGATTCTATAAAAATAGAAAACTCTATAAAGTGAGATAAAAGAAAAGATTTAACTGGATTATCTAGTGAAATAAAGACAGTTCAAATTGATTTTAATTCAATCAAAACTTCTGCAAAGTCAAAAATTACGAGAATTGATGGAAATCATAGATTGTTTTTTGCAAATGAAATAGAAAAAGATTTTTTGGTTCCATTTTGTTTTGTTATCTTTAACCAAAGATGAGAAAATTCAGATATCCAATCAATACATAAAAATCAAGAAGCAAATATTTTTTATTTGTTAAATGGTAAAAATGAACCTGTAACATCAGAAGAAGCCTTACAAGTTCTTTTAAATATGCCAGATGAAGAAGCTCAATCACTTTATCAAAATGATTCGACTTTGTGATTAACTAGACTATGTAAAGAAAAATATGATAAATATTTAAATGCTAGTAAAGAAGACACAAAAAGAAATTTTTGAGATAAAGTTTATACAAAATTTGAACTTTTAATTAAATATATTGAGAAACTTTGAATTGAAAATTGAAAAATAGATAAATTATTAGATAAAGTTTTTTCAAGTATAAATCATTTAGATGAGGAATATGATAAAATAATTTCAAGAGAAGATTTTTTATATTTAGTTTTAAATGTTGTTTTAGATAATGAATCAAAAACATCTTCAAAGTTAAATAAATTACTAAAAGATTTCTTTGATTGGATATTAAATGAGTGACTTGAAAAGATTTCTTCATCAGAAAAACCTATTTTATGGGAATTGTTTCAAAAACAAAAATCGTTTAAGGAAACCTCAGATATCCATAATTATCAAATTAATGAAAATAAATATAACTGAAAGGCTCAAGAAACTGCATATAAAGAATTTATATTATTAATTAATGAATCAAGACAAAAAATTATTTTAAAAGATATTGAGGAAAAAAGAATTTGACTTGAAAAAATAGTTGACACTTATTCTAAGCTTTTGGATATAGTATGATCATGAAAGCCTAATAATAAACAAAGAGTTCAATCTTTTATATGACAAAATTTTCATTGCTCTTGAAAACCTAAGTTAGAAGCTTTTTTAGAAAACTATCTTTATGATGTGTTTTGAAATAATGTTATGAATAATGATTTTGCTATAAGACATCATGAAACAGATAAAGAAAAACTTGAGGATAAGCAATTTATAGAATTTCTTTACTGTGAATATGATAATGCAATTAAATTTATATTAGATAAAGCTTGATTTTTAATTTAACTAGCATTTTTAAAATTTATTTCTATAATAATTTCAAAATTAAATTTAATCACAAAAGATGAAAATAAGTATTTTTGCTTCTATTTGAGCACAAAACCTTTGAGATGAGTTGATACTAAAAAATGAGATAAAACTTTTGAAAAAAGAGTATTGAGAAGATACTAAATTTAGAGTGTTTACTTATGATAAAAAAAATCCATTTTTTTTAGATGACAATGTAGTTTACAGTGAGTATTTTCCAATATGAATTAGAAAAAAAAGAAATATATTTAGAAATATTGTTAATTTTTTTGTTTTTTTGTTTTCTACTATTAGAGCAGATTTGATAGTTATTTGAGGAGGTTGAATCATATATGATGAAGAAGTTCAATCTACAAAAAACCCACTTGATTCTTGGATATTTAGGAGAAGATTTTTTAGATTGTTTTTTAAAAAAGTATATTTTTTTAGAGTTTGAATAAATATTTCAGGATACAATAAAGATATAAATTTTTGATTTAGCGAATGAAAACTGTCTGAATCCCAATCTTTGATTGGTTGAGTTTTTGAATGAGCTAAATCAAATAATATATATCTTTCTAAAAATCTAAAAAAAGTAAAAAAAATATTTAAAAATTCATATAAAATTGAAGTTAGAGATAATTATAGTTTTGAGTTATTAAAATCTCTTTGAATAAACTCTAATATAGAAAAAGACCCAGTTTTTTATGATGATTGAGAGCTTGTTACTAAAAAATCTATAATTTGAACTGTTTCATCTTATCATTTTGATAAAACTTTATTTCGTGATTTTGATTTATCTTGAAAAAAAATAGGTTTAGCAATTAGAGCAGGTTATTTTGTAGAAAAATCAAATATATCTTCTCGTATGGAAGAGTGAAGAATCAGAGAAGTGATAAATTATCTTGTATGACAATGAGCAGAAGTTGTTTTACTTCCTCATAGTTTCCATGATAGTGATGAACTAGCAAATGATTTTTTATTTTTAACAAATTTTGTCTGAGAAACTTGAGTTTCAATAAAACAAGATATGAATGAAGTTTATGAAACTTATAAAAATAAGGAAATAGATATTTGTGTAGCTATGAGATTGCATTCTATAATCCTAAGTCATGTTTATGAAATACCTTTTATATGACTTAGTTATTCTACAAAAACAGATGAAGTTTTAAATGAATTAAAAAAATAGTATGAAACAAGAAATTTTTAATTATCTTTTGACTATACCAAAGTGAAAAGTTACTACATACAAAAATATTGCTAAAATTTTTTGAGTTCACCCAAGAATGGTTTCTCAAACTATGAGATACAATAAAAATCCTGAATTTTTTTCTTGTTATAAGGTTATCGCTTCAACTTGAAAAATAAGTTGATATAATACTATTAGATGAGTAGAAGAAAAAATAGAAAAATTAGAAAAAGATGGAATAGAAATAATAAATTGAGTTATTGATAAAAAATTTATTATATAAAAAAATAAGACTTTTAAGTCTTATTTTTTTATATTTTCCAATCTATTTCTTTTTTTCACCAACTTTTTAGTATTTCATTTGTCTTTTTGAAATGATTATTTCATAAAAATCATCTGTGTGCTGAAAAAGGTGATGGATGAGGACTTTCTAAAACTATATGTCTATTAGTATCAATAAGTGATTTTTTACCTTGTGCAAAAGCTCACCATAAAAGAAAAATTACATTTTCTTTTTTATCACTTATGTTTTTTATTATTTCATTTGTAAATTTTTCCCAACCAATTTTACTGTGACTTGCTGGTTTTCAAGCTTGTACAGTGAGAATTGCATTTAACAAGAAAACTCACTGTTTTGTCCAAGGAGTTAAGTCTCAATTATCTTTATTGTCTATTTGTAAGGAATTATTTATTTCTTTATAAATATTTTTTAAACTTGGTGGAAGTTTTGTTCATTCTGGAACTGAAAAACAAAAACCTTGTGCTTGTCATGCTCAGTGATATGGATCTTGTCACAAGATAACAACTTTTAAATCTTTAAAATTTGTTTTTTCAAAAGCATTAAATATCATATTTTCTTTTGGATAAATAACTATAGAATTATCTTTGTCACTTTCTATTTTATTAATTATTTCTTTAAAATAAGGTTTATGCATTTCTGTTTCAATTATTTTTAACCATTCATCACATAAATTATTATTTATTTTCATTATTATTTAAATTATTTTTACATATTTAGAATTAAACCTAAAAACAATTAAAAATCAATCCAAAACCAAAAAAACACTTGTAAAAAGACTATAAATACTAATAATTTACTTATTAGTATTTATTTTAAACTAAAAACTATGAATAAAAATAAAAAAGCATTTACCCTAGTAGAACTAATAGTAGTAA
>JAQVDN010000001.1 GCA_028698305.1 Candidatus Altimarinota bacterium | reverse complement strand
GGAGTACCAAAAGAGAAATTTAAAAACATATTACAAAATCTTGTAATATGTTTTTTTATAAAAAATTTGCAATAAAATACAATTATTTTAATATGATATCATTATTATTTAATAATATATTTATGACAACAGAAAAAGAAAAAATAGAAAATGAAGAAGTGGAAAACAAAATAGAAACTGAAGAAAAAGTAGAACATCCTATTATACCACCAGTTGCAAAATACACTAGACCACCAGCATTTGTAAAATGAAATACTCAATTTAGATGAAATCAAAACAATTTCACAAAACAAATTCAAAGAAAAGCTTCTTGAAGAGGTAGATAAAAAATAATTTTAAAAAATGGAAAAAGTAAAAAAAGAACCTATAAATAGAAATGATGATGTATTACATTGAGTAACTTTATCTATGATTCTTGACTACCTTATAGAAGAATATGGTTTTGAAGAACTTGCTAAATTATTTAATATAAATTGTTTCAAAAATAATCCAAGTAAAGATTCTAGTTTAAAATTTCTTAGAAAAACTGAATGGGCTCGTTTACAAGTACAAGGATTGTATGTAAAATCTATTTTAAGTAAAAAGAAAAAAACTCACTTTTAGTGAGTTTTTTTAGTATCCTGTTATATCATCAGTATCACAATTTAAAGGATCTTCTATACATTTATCAATAGATGTAGTTCTGATAGCTCTTTTTGTAGCAAACTCATTTACAACTCAAAATGTTTCTTTTGTAACAGTTGAAAATGTACTTCAAAATACAGGAACATAAGAAGTAGCATATTCAAGTCATTCTCATAATAATATGCTTCCCTTCAAAACTTCAACCTTACCTTGATCCAATTTTCACTCTTTTCATAATTTTTCTATTTTTCATAATTTATCCTGAATTTCTTTCATTTTTTCATATGATTGTTTCAATTTTTCATATTTTTCATTTACACTATTATAATATTCACTTCATTTATCATATGTTTCCTTCATTTTTTCCAATTTTGAAAGGGTATTTTTCATACTTTCTCAAGATCTTTTATATGCTTCTTCTAATAATTTTTCTTTTGCTTCATCTAAGATAGCTTCTTTTTTATTATTTATTTCTTCATTTACCATATCAACTAAAGTAGTTTTTACAGTATCAACAAGCATATTTGCATTTTCATCCAATCTTTTAGCTGTTGTTTCTATATCTGTTATCTTTTTTAATCAATCTAATTCTTTTAATATATCTCCTCAAAATCATTGTCTTTGTTTCGCATAACTGCTAGCAATTTGTTGTTTTAGATCTTGATCAGTAACTCATACCAATATTTCATCCTTTTTCTTTGTATAATATTTTGATTTTTCACTATCTGGTAATTTTTGAAAATTTTCTCTAAATTTTTCTTCTAACTCTCTTTTTCTTTTTAAAAGTTCTTCTGTTTCTTTAAATCAAACTGAATACTCTATTTGAGAATCCAACTCTTTTATTTTTTCTTCTAATGTGTTAGATAATTTTGTTCTAGTTGATGATTGACATTCATCCTTTGTATATGACATAGCTCATTCTTTCATGTTATTACAAATAGATTCATCTCCTGTATTTATAGCTATTTGCATATAACATTTATCTCTTGGTGGATTTGATCAAGAGTCTTTAAAACTAGTTCATTTTATATTTTCACAAGCCTCTGGTGATGAAGATTGTACAGCTATAAATTGATAACAATGATCAGAATCTGGTGCATAAGTACAAGCCATATTTCATGCAAATTCTATAAATCAACATGAAGATAATAATATTGTTGATAAAAAACTAAGTATTATTAGTTTTATTTTTGATTTTAGGTTTTTCATAATCTTGATTTTATATGATAAAGTTTAACTTTTTTTAGATTTCAAAGAAAATATTATAACTAACACTATAATAAATAATGATGATATTATAAGTGGATATGAAAAAGTTAATATTATTAGATTTAAAAATTCAGCATATCTAGGCTCAAACAATAATAAGTCTAGTCACAAAAAAAGAAAGAATCAAAAAATCAAAAAATAGATAAATGTAGTGAATATAACAGATTTAAATCTAAAAATTATTTTAACTAAGTATAATATATAAAAAATAATGATTGAAAATATAAAGAAAACTAATGGTATATAAAGTGAATAATTGAGATAAAAATTTTTATATTTTAGATTTTCTAAAACTGCTTCCCTATCAAAAAAAACAAAGAATAATAATAAGAAAAATATGATAGCAAAAAGTGAACTAAGAACTAAAGGCATGATTTTTAGTTCCAATAATTTTTTATTTTCCATAATATAAAAATTAGAAAATAAGCTAAAGTTATATAACTCTAACTATAATAATAACCTTTTTATCCAAAATGCAATAAAAAAAAATAAAACTATTTTCATAGTTTTATTTTTTTACTTTATAATCATTTAAAAATTGCCTCAATATCTATTTCTTCTGTAGCTGCTATTTTTTCTTCAATTAAATCTTTTAATGCAATTAATTGAACTAAAACAACTTCTCTTGAAGAGTTTTTTTCAATTTGTTCGTTTACTCTAGCTAAAGCTTTTTCCAATTGAGTAGTATTTAAATTTTCAATTGTTTTTTCAAGTCTTTTAGAAAATTGTTCTTTATGTTTTGCTATAATTTCTGCTTTTTTTTGTTTTAATAACTCAATATTTGATAATTTTTTAGTTTGTTCTAAAGTTTTTTCTTTTACTTGAGCAGCTTTTTCTTTATATTCCTCAGATCTTTGTTTAGCCTCTAAAACTGCTTTTTCTCTAAGTTCTTCTGCTTTTTTCTTAGCCTCTAATATTGCTTTTTCTTTAGCTTCTAAAGTCATTTTTTCCTTTTCCATCAATTGTTCTTTTGTATATTCTACAACATTTGTTTTTACTTCTTTATAATAAGAAATATATTCTTGTCTTACTTGTTGTAATGCTTTTAATTTTGTTTTATATATATCAAGATTACCCGCATATTGACTTCATTTTTCACTTGAAATATATGCTATATCTCACTCATAACCTTTGATTTTTTGATCTATTCTAGCAAATTCTCATTTTAATAATTCACTTTTAAATTCTTCTCTAAAAAGATTTAGATATTTTGTATATTCATCTACTTCTGATGTAGTTGGAATAGTAGATGTACTATATAATTCATTTTCAGCATTTACTTGAACACTAATAAGTAGCAAAACTATTAACATAATTGTATTTTTCATTTTATTCATATGCAATAAAATTAAATATTAAAATGTAATTTTTATAATTACAAACATTATTAAAACATAAAATAATATATCTGTCAATTTTTTAAACAATTATTTTTATATTTTTTCAAAAATCACTTTTATTTAAGTAAGAAATATAATTTTCTATATGATTTTTAAAATAAGGAGGAAATTGATTTTGTAAAACTCATACTATATAATATGAAACTGCCATAAATCAAGCAAGTCATAAAAAATCTGGTAACTCTATATCAATCATATCTCAAGAAAAATATATATCTTCTTTTCAAAATCTTATACATAATTCTCTAGGATCTGGAACTACTGTTATAGCATGTTTCATTTCCTCAAAAGTTTTTACATCACGAGCAATATTTCTTCAAAATAGCTCTATAAATTTTACTTCTATAAGAGGAGCAATATTTGCAAATTCGTTTGGTATAACAAATAAAAATGAATTATATTTAGTAAAATCTATATCAATTTTAGTTTTCAATTGTTGTTCAATATAATCTGATATTTCCTTTGGATTTTCTTTTGTTTTTGCTATTATCCATCACATATATGTAGAAGTATTATATGTATATGGCTCTAGATTTCTAGGAGTTACTATTATATTTTCTTCTCATATAATTTCTTTTGTTTCATTATTTTCATTACAAGTTACAAGTTTAACTCTTAAATTTTTTTGTTTTGCATATTGAGCTACAATAGGTGCATGTTTACCTCAAGATGCACTAAAGATAATAACTCAATCTACTCAATTCATAGATATGATTTCCTTATAATTATTTTCATCTGCATAATATACATCTTTATTCTCGTACAAGATTTTTGATGTATTTTTTGCATTTCATGAACCGACTATAACTGGCTTTTTAAAAGAAAAATTAGGAATATTTACAGATAAATTACTTGAAAATAAATCAAGAGCTGCCATAACAACCAAATCTAAACTAGCAAGATTTTTTTCATTTGTATTTTTAAGTAAATCAAAATATTTTCACATAAAATATAATTATATAATAACTGAGATAAATAATATTTTAATATCAAAATAAAACAAATAAAAACTTACAAAATTGTAAGTTTTTATAAGTATTAATTAATAAGTTTAGATCAAAAATCTTTTTCATCTACATTCATCTTGTTTGGAATAGGATCAAAATACAATTTAGTTCTCCATTTATAGCTATACTCTTCAGCTCAATTTATTTGAGAGAAAAAACTATAAACCATAAAAGTAAAATCATTTATAAATATTTTTAATTCTTCATAATCTTTTATATTATCTACATTCTTTGAAAGTAATAGTAAATATTCTTCTATACTTTTAGCATAAAAATCTATAATATCAAGTGCTTGCTCTAAATTTTCAATAGGTAAATCAATTGATAAATTATTTAATCTAGTATCATAACTACAAAACTTATAAACTGTATTTTGAACAAAATCTGGTAAATCTTCTAATGGAACACTTCATAAAATATTAAATAAATCTAGGTAATATTTTGCTAATATATTATAATTATTTCATACTCAAAAAGTAAGATTCATCTTATGTAAAACAAATGATGATAATAATTTTAATTCTAATAAATTTAAATTAACTTCACTATCAATTGATAAAATTCTCATACAAACATCTACAAGTTTTTGATTTGTTCAAATTGGTACATCTATAAAAGGAATTTCCCTATTTATTACATCTATAAATGATATAATTGCATTTTTATAATCTCATCTATTTAAATGATAAGAATATAAATAATAGCTCATCTCATACTTTAATTTTATTCACAAAGTTATATATTTTAAAGCATTATCATAATCTCACTTATTTAAAAGTACTGATATAAGTTTTGATATAGTATTTATATTTGGATCTGCATTAAATGCACTTACAAATCTTATTATTGATTCTTCAAAATATCAATTATCTTCAAGCATATTTCATAATTGCATAGTAGCTTCTAAACTAGATTTTTTTTCTGCTTCCAATATATTATTCATTATATAGTCTACTCATTTATTTTGAATAATTCATAAATTTGCATAACATAGTTTAATATATCATCTTTCTTCATCACTTATTTCTTCTTTTTCTCTTTTAGATAAAAATCATTTTACAAATGATATAAATCATCTTGTTCAATATTTTTCCTTATAATGTAAATTTAAATCTTTAAGCGAAGATCTTACCAATTTTTGTTCTCAATTTATAAGAGACTCTAGTAAATAATAAATAGCAAAAGTATTATTTGATAATTCTTCATTATTAATAACTAAATCTATTAAATTATCAAATGAATTATCATATAACAACATAGCAAATAATAATAAATCTTCTGAATTATTTGATTCTAAATCATATTTTTCTAAAAATTCTCAAAATTGTCAATATTCAATATCAGGAAAATTTTGAGAAACTAATTTTTCTATAAAAAATAATAATGCTACTTTAGGATTTTCAAAAATAACCTTAGGATAATCATATTCTTTACTATACTTTTCAGTATCACGAGCAATCATTTGAATAACTACTCTTAAATATTTTCAATATATTTCATCTATATGACTTAAAAATCTCCTATATTGGAAAATTAATTCAAAAGAAAAAGTATCTATGTAATCTGTTTCATTTTTTAAAATTTTTAAACTAGTTTGTATTTCATCTTCATCTACATCTCATATTCTTTCATAAGATTTACCAAGTAAAGAAAAAATCTTTTTTAAAGATATATAATTTAATCAATTATAATACAACATAGATAAATTAGCTAAATACATAGATAATTTTTCATTTGTATTTAAATCATCATCTTTTGAATTATCTTGTTCATTATTATCATCTTCTTTGTCAAAATCTCAACTAACAAGTAAAGAAAAATGATCATCAAAATGCTCTGATATAACTTCAAATTTTAATGAATCATTTGAAAATCATAGATATTTTATATCTTCTAAATGTTCATTTAGATATTTATCATCTTTTAAAATAGTTACACCTATTTGTAAAAGATAAAGTTTTCTTTTATATAGATTTTTAAAATTTAAATAATCATCTTGTGCTAAATTTGATGTCTCTATATCTTTATATTTTTCTAAATCTAAATTAATAACTTGTAAATTTAAATCTATATAAGATTGTACAATAGTTGATAATTTTTTAAAAACTGGCAATGGTGTTAAATAATTTTCATTTAAATAATTAATCATCATTAACTCATATTTTTCTAAATCAGAATCATCTTCTATGATAAAACTATAAACAAAAAATGGCAAAATATTATCTCAACTTTTTGATGAAGAATATAATTTATAATAAACTTTTTTAGCTTCTATTAAATTTCAATTTTCACAATAAATAATAACTATATTTTCCAAAAATATATTGTCACCATAAAAATTATAAGCATCTTCTAACAATGATAAAGCAAAATCTTTAAGTCATAATTCTTTATAAATAAGTGCCGCTTTTAAATATCACATAGGTTCTCATTTTCATATCAAATCATTATATAACTCCAATGCTTTATGATAATCTTTTTTTCTCTCTAATTCTTTTCATAAAAGTAAAACATATTCTAAATTATTTTTATAAAAATGTGATTTATGAGAATTTGAAAAAAGAAGATCAATCTTATTTGTCAAAGAATCAAAAAACTCAGTATCATTATCTTCTAAAGCATAACTCATATCATCAACTGCAGCATTATAAACATCATCTAAAGTAGAAATATTTATAAAATATCAATTTGAAATCAAAACAGCTAAAAAAGATAATGCTGAATCTGTATATCAAATATATGACATATATAAAACAATATTTTTTAATAACTCTTGTCATTGTTCTCAAGCGATATCTAATTCTCAAACTATTAATTTTGAAGCTTTTTCACGAACTATTTTTTTTGTATCAATAACATCATCAAATACAACTTCTGGAAGAGAATCTACTATCTCTTTTGCTTTTGTTCTTAAATTGTTTTCCATTATATTTTATAATTATAAACCTAATAAATCTCTATATGCATTAAATTTTTTTCCTTGAAACCTCTCACTTATAAAAGGATTTAACTCTCCTAAATCTCCGTGACTTTCATCTGGGTTTCAAATAGAATGACAATCACTTCAAAAAGTCAAAAATAAATCATGATCATGACTAGATTCAAGTATAGCAGTTACCCAAGCAAGATTTGCCCTTGAATTAATTTCAACTGCATTTACTCAAGATAAAACATAATCTGGTAAAACTTTTTTATATTCTTCTATGCTTCTAAAAGTAAAGTTAGGGTGAGCGATTGAAAGTATAGCATTATTTGATTCTCTGAGAGTTTTTACAACTTCTAAATTTGGTTCATATTTAGGAACTACTGCCAAAAATAATTCACTATGACTTCATCATTCTTTAAGATATTTTCTATAAAAAGAAGTAAAATCAATATCAATATTTAAATTTATTTTTTTAGCTAAATTTCTATTATATTGATTTAAAAACATGTATCTAACTATATCATATCTATTTAAAGAATCTGGATTTCTATTTTCATTTAAATAAAAAGAGTAAAAATCATTTATATTTATAAAAAATCCAGCATTTTGTAAAACTTCAATTTGGCTTTGTATAAATCATATTCTAGAATTTACAGTATTTTCAAGTATGTCATATATTTCTCAACTTATTTGTTTTGCATAAAATGTTAAATGCAACCTTTTATTATGTTCTGCACTATAAGAAGATATCTCAACTGATGGACAAGTTTTGATTCAAAAATCTTTTGCTTGTTCACAAAAAGAATCAATAACCCTATCATGATCAGTCAAAAACATAAAATCAATTCAAAGATCTTTTGCTTTTAATAATAAATCTTGTTCTCTACTTCCTCAATCTGAATTTGTAGAATGACAATGCATATCCAATTTCATTTATTATAATTTATTATATAATTATATTACATATACTATAAAATAAAAAATTAAAAAAGCAAGCCTCTTTATAAAAAGTAATATTTAAAAAACTTGCAATAAATATAAAATAATATATAATCTTAATGAGAATAATTCTCATTTTAATTAAATAATATTAATATTATGAAAGAACTACATAAAAAAGCTCTAAAAGCTTATACAGAAATGCTTCAAATTCATATAGATACAAAAACTAAAGATTTATTATTTCATAAAGAAACTGAAAATTTTTATGAAGCATTATTTGAAATTGCACACAAGATCTGAGAAAGATATGTTGATTTAGATTGAGAAATAATTGATAGTTCTCTATCTAGCAAGAAAAAAAGAGCAAATGAAATCATAGTAAACCTAAAAAAAGAAATAGAAGATTATCAAGCAAACAACGAATTAACTCTATGAACTGATGATTTACTTTGAGGTTTAGCTGATGATTTAGAAGATATGGAATGAACATCAAAAGCATTTTTATAAAAAAACAAAAACTACTTTAAAAAGTAGTTTTTGTTTTTTTGATTATTAATAAATAATATAGTATAATTTAAAATATTAATAATAAAATTTATTTAAAATGTTTAACAAGATTTTCTTACCTACAATATTAGCAATACTTACATATTGATTTTGGATAAGTCCAGATTTTAAAGAAATATCAGCATGAGTTGCTATTTTTTTATTTTGAATGCTATTTTTACAACAATGATTCAAAGCTTTTACTTGATGAATACTTGAAAAAATACTTCAAAAAAGTAATGATAGAATGTGGAAAAGTTTACTTTTTTGATTTAGTGCATCTACACTAATGCAATCAAGTTCTCTAGTCTCTATACTTACTATTTCATTTTTAAGTGCAGAATTAATAACACTTATTCAATGACTTTGAATAATTTTTTGATCAAATATATGAACTACAACTTGAGCTTGGTTAATTGCTGCATTTGGGATGAAGATAAATATTTCAGCTTATGCTATGCCAATGCTTGTCTTTGGTATGATTTTTTCATTTCAAAAAAATAAAAATTTAAAATGAATTTGATCAATATTAGCTTGATTATGATTTCTATTTCTATGAATTCATTACATGAAAGTATGATTTGAATCATTTCAAACAAATATAAATTTGATAGAATATGCAATGAACTGATTTTTATGAATACTTGTATTTGTATGAATAGGTATATTAGCAACAATAGTTATGCAATCAAGTCATGCAACAATAATACTTGTAATTGCTGCTCTAGCAACAAAACAAGTTACTTATGAAAATGCATTAGCACTTGTAATTTGAGCAAATATTTGAACAACAATAACTGCAGTATTAGGATCTCTTACTTGAAATATAAATTGAAAAAGATTAGCAATTGCTGATGTATTATTTAAAACAATAACTTGAATTATATTTATAATATTCTTAAATCAAATAATAGATATAGTAAATATATTATGAAATCTAATATGATTAGATAATAATAATTATACTCTTAAACTAGCACTTTTTCATACATTATTTAATGTAATTTGAGTATTGATTTTAGTACCTTTCATAGATAAGTTAATAAAATTAGTAAATAAAATATTTCCTGATAAAAATAATAATATAAATAATTTATACTGAAATTTATATCTAAATAATGCTGTTTTTGATTTTCCTGATACAGCTTTAATATCTCTATTAAAAGAAGTAAAACATTTATATAAAAATACAATTGAAGTATTGATAGAATCTATATGATTAGAAAAAAAAGATATAGAATGAGATTACAATTCTAATGAAGTTATAAAAAAGATAAATATTTTGAATTCAGAGGAAATAGATGATTTATACAACAAAAAAATTAAATTTTTATACTGAGAAATAATTGATTTTGCTACGAAAGCACAAGCCAATAACCCAGAAAAATATGCAAATGATTTCTATAAAATAAGATATGAAAGTAGAAGATTAGTAGAGGTTATAAAATCAATTAAACATCTTCAAAAAAATGTAAATAAATATCTAAAATCAACAAATAAAGATATAAAATCTCAATATGAAAAAATAATAATAGATTTAGTTGATACAATTAAGTTTATTGATGAATTAAGTAGTAAAAATTTAAATGAAGAAAAGCTTAAGTTACTTGCTAAGATAGAAATAAATAAACAAGAAAGTGATATAATAAATAATTGAATTTTAGATTCTCTAATTAGAGAAAATAAAGTTACAAATGAAATGGCTACATCCCTAATAAATGACTCAAATTACAAAACTTTAGCTTTAAATAATTTATTAGAAATTGCTGAATTTGCATTTAACAATGAAATTTCAGAAGAAATAATAGAGATTAAAAATAAGAAAAATAAGAAAATTAATAATTGGTTCAATAAAACTTTTTGATTATCTGAAAAAGAAATTGAAAAATCAATAAAAAAATTAAAAAGAAGAAAAAGCTTTTTAAAAGAAAAAATAAAAAAAGAAAAAGAAAAAGAAACATTAATAAAACTTAAAGAAGAATTGAAGAATATAGATTTTATTATTGAAAAATATAAAAGATAAGTTTAAAACTTATCTTTTATATTTTTTTCTTTGACAAAAAATATTTTTCTATAATATAAATATACTTTATTGATACTAAGTCCCAATAATATGAACATAGAAAAAATATTAAGAGAAAAACAAAATAGAGTTACTCCTGAAAGAATAGCTATATTTAATTTTTTGGAGACAAAACATATTTTTACATATAATGATATAATGGATAATTTTAAAGATATATGAAGATCTAGTATTTTTAGAACTCTTAATCTTTTTTTAAGTCTTTGAATAATAAGAAAGCTTGATTTATGAGGCAATATTATGAGTTATGAATTAAATAATGAAAATCATCATCATGAACATATGAAGTGTAATGTGTGTAATTCAATAATAACTTTCCATTCAGAAAATATATGTAAAAAGATATTTGAAGAAGCAAAAAAAATGTGATTTGAGATAAAGTCTCATAGTATATGAGTTGTTGGAACTTGTAAAAAATGTTTAGTTAAATAATTTATAAAATATGTATAACAAAATAAATGGGAAAAAATGATGTAGAATATCATATTTTAATATAGCTTTTTATGCAGCTGTAATGTGATTTTGATGATTATCTATTACAACACATAAATTAGAAATGGTGTACAATACAAATACGAATATTTCTCATTATATTCTATTTTTTTCAATAATATTTTTTATAATTGTAAATTTTTTATATTTATTAAAAATATTATTAAATTTTGATGATGTAAGATCAGATTTTATTCATCCGGTAAAATCAAATTTCTTTCCCTGAATTGGTAAAATATTTCTTATATTTTCAATAGCTTTTTTAAATATAAACATTGAAATATCAAAGTATTTATGGATTATTTGAATAATTTGGCAGTTTATTTTTACTGTAATAATTTTTAGAAGATGGATAGTAAAAGAAATTGATATAAAAGATTTAAATCCTCTATGGTTTTTACCAATAGTTTGAAATATGCTTGCTCCAATTGTTTGAGTTAAAATTGGTTTTATAGAAATTTCTTGGTTCTTATTTTCTATTTGAATTATTATGTGGATAGTGTTATTTACAATAATAATGAACAGAATAATCTTTCATAATCCATTGGCAAACAAACTTTTACCAACTTTAATAATTCTCATAGCACCACCATCTGTCGCATTGATGTCTATAACTGCACTAAATGATGGAAATATATTAGATATAGCTAAAGTATTTTATTATTTTTGATTGTTTATGTTTATAATCATAACAACAAAAATAAATATATTTTCAAAATTAAAATTTTATATGAGTTGGTGGGCATATAGTTTCCCAATAGCAGTTTTAACTAGTGCCACATTACTATTATATTCACAAAATAAAGATTATTATTTATGAATATTATGAATAATACTATATATAATATTATTATTTATAATTTTAATCTTGGTATATAAAACTATTTTATGAATAAAAAATAAAGAAATTTGTATAGAAGAATAAATTATATAATTTAATAACTAAAAATAAAATATGAAAAAATTAATAATAATAGTAGCAACATTGGCTTTTATAATTACTATAATTTGAGTTGCTTGATATATAAAATTTAATGTATTAAATGATGATGTATATGTAGAAACTAATTCTTGAAGTGTAGTTAAATACAATGATATAATACAAATAGAAACTTCTATAGTTCCCCTTGCTTCTATAACAAACTATATAGGTTGAGATTTTGTAGAAGCAATTTCAATAGTTCCGACTTGAGTAAGTCCTCATGGATATGATTTGAAACCAGAACAAATGGTTGATATAAATAAATCTGATTTAGTTATTTACTTAAACTTAGATCATATAGATGGTTTTTTAAACAAAGCTTTAGAAAAAAAAGAAACACTAATAGTTTCAGAATGAATAGAACTAGTTGAATGAATAGAACATAGTCATGAAGGAGAAGAAAATCATGAAGAAGAATGACATGAAGAAGATGAACATCATGAAGATGAAGCACATTCTGTTGATCCACATATTTGGAATGGTACAAAAAATGCAATAATTATTGCTGAAAAAATTACTAAAAAATTAAGTGAAATAAGTCCAGAAAATAAAGAATATTTTGAAAATAATTTAAATAATTTAAAAATAGAATTAGAAACTGTAAAAAATGATTTTTTAACTAAAATAAATGGCAAAGAACAAAGTGAATTTATCATATTTCACGATGCTTATAATTATTTATTTCTTGATTTATGAATTGATTCAAGCAAAAAAGTAGTATTTCAAAAAACAGTTTTAAGTGATCCAAATAGTGCTGAAATGAAAGAATTAATTGATGAAATTAAATTACATTGAGTAAAAGTTGCATATAAAGAACCTCAATTAAATGATTCTAATTTACAAAAATTATCTAATGATTATAATCTAGAAGTACTTGTATTAGATCCTCTTGTTTCTGATAGTAGTAAAAATGGATATATAGAAAACTTTAAAAATAATCTAAAATCTTTAGAAAAAATATATGAATAAAGAAATCTTAAAATTAGAAAATATTTTTTTATCATTTGATAACAAAAAAACTTATGTATTAAAAGACATAAGTTTTTGAGTTCTTTCTTGAGAAGTATTAAGTATTATATGAGTTAATTGAAGCGGTAAATCTACACTTTTAAAAGTAATTGCTTGAATACAAAAAATTGATGATTGAAAAATCATAAAAAATTACAAAAAATTATCATATGTACCTCAAAAAATAAGTTTAGACAAAACTTTTCCTATAAAAGTTTATGAATTTATAAAAATATATAATGAAAATATAGATGATAAAAAAATAATAAATTATTTAAAAAAATTTGATAGTGAAAATTTATTTGAAAAAAATATAGCTTCTCTAAGTGGTTGAGAATTTCAAAAAATACTTATTATTTCAGCTCTACTAAATGAACCTGAATTAATTTTACTTGATGAACCAACAGCTTGAATTGATATAATTTGAGAAGAAATTTTTTATGAAATTATCAAAGAAGTAAAAAAATTATTTCCAAAAATTTCAATTATACTTGTTTCACACAATATAAAACTAGTATATAAAAATAGTGACAAAGTTATATGTTTGCATGAAAATAATTTTTGTTGTCATGGAACACCAAGTGTAGTTTCACAAAATAAAATAACAGAAAGTATATTTGGTAAATACACCCTACCTTACAAACACAATCCTCACAATAAAAATACTCATAATAATTAAAATATGCTCGAAATATTAAAATATTCTTTTTTTCAAAATGCATTACTTTGATGAATACTCATATCACTAATATCATCAGTTTTATGAGTTTTTATAGTGATGAGAAAAGAAGCAAATGTGACTCATAGTATAGCAAATTTCTTATTTTTATGAGTTGCTATTTCCCTACTTTTAAATGGTAATTATTATTTGTTTGCATTTATATTTGCTATAATTTGAAGTCTTTTAATTTATTTTATAGAAAAAACTAAATTTATAACTAGTGAATCTACAAAAGAAATTATATCACAGGCTTGAATTGCATGAGGTATTTTTACAATCTGATTTTTGTGAAATCTGACTTTAGATATAAATAACTTCTTATTTTGAAGTATACTTTTTATAAATAAAACAGACTTAATTATCTTATCTATTTTATTATTTTTGATTTATATATTTTTGTATTTTTTCTCTAAAAATTTTTTAAGCATTATAATAAATGAAGATATAGCAAAATCTAGATGAATAAATGTAGATTTATATAACTTATGATTTTTGATTATACTGTCTATTTTTATAGCACTAAGTATAAAAATGTTTTGAATTATGCTTATTTGAGCATTTTTGATAATACCAGCTAATATAGCAAAAGTAGTATCTAACAGTTTAAAAAATGTATTTATATATTGAATTATTTTCTCTATTTTAAGTGTTATTATATGACTTTTTGTTTCTTATTTTTTATGAACATCAAGCTCAGCAACTATAGTTTTGATACTTATAATATTTTTTATAATATCATTAATAACAAAAAAACTAAGAAATTAAAATTTCTTAGTTTTTTTATTTAAACCTTCTTAATCTCAAACTATTACTAACAACACTTACACTACTCATACTCATAGCAAAACTTGCAAAAATTGGGTTTAAAAATCAAAATATAGCAAGAGGAATTCCTATTATATTGTAAATAAATGCCCAAAATAAATTTTGTTTTATTATATAAAGAGTATTTCTTGATAACTCAATTGCTTTTTCAACCTTATCTAAACTTCATCAAACCAAAACTATATCACTTGCCTCTATTGCTATATCACTTCATGTTCACATGGCAATTGATAAATCTGCTTGCATCAATGCAGGAGCATCATTTATACCATCTCAAACAAATGAAACTTTTTTTCATTTTTCTTGAAAGCTTTTAATAACTTCTAGTTTTTCTTCTGGTAATACTTCAGAAAAAATCTGATCTACTCAAATTTGTTTTCAAATAAATTCTGCTGTATTTTTTGTATCTCATGTTAACATTACAATTTCAATTCATTTTTTATGAAGACTTTCAATTATTGTACTAACTCAGTTTTTTGGTAAATCAAGTAAAGCTATAATTCAAAAAATTGTATTCTCATCTCAAATAATTACAGGAGTTTTTCAATCTTTAGATAATTTATCTAGTTCATTATCTATATCTTTTGATATAAAATTAAATAATTTTTTATTTCATAAAAATATTTTTTTTCATTTTATAAATCAAGATAATCAAGTTCATTTTATCTCTTCAAATTTATCTATTTCTAATAAATTATTTTTCTCTAAATGCTTTGTTATAGCTTTTGATAATGGATGATTTGATAGATTTGAAAGTGATTTTGCATAATCTAAAAAATCATCAGAAGAAAAATTAATTATTTGTGTTACTTCTGGTTTTCAATTAGTAAGTGTTCAAGTTTTATCAAAAACAATTACATCTATATCTTTTGATTTTTCTAAAGTTTCTGCATTTTTTATAAGTATACCATTTTTTGCTCAAACTCATGTTCAAACCATTATAGCTGTTGGAGTAGCAAGTCACAAAGCACATGGACAAGCTATAACCAAAACACTAACTGCAGGAATTATTGCACTTTCTAAATCACTAGTATAAAAATATATAAATAAAAAAGTTAAAAAAGATATAATTAAAATAATTGGTACAAAGATACTAGATATCTTATCAGTTAATTTTTCTATAGGAGCTTTTGAACTTTGAGCATTTTCTACTAATTTTATAATATTTGATAGTGTTCAATTTTCATTTGTTTTTGTAACTTTTATATGTAAATTTCAATCTAAATTTAGAGTTGCACCAAAGCAATTATTTCAAGACTCTTTATAAACTGGGATACTTTCCCCAGTAAGCATACTTTCATCTATGCTAGCATATCATAAAATAATTGTTCCATCTAGAGGGATTTTTTCTCATGGTTTTACAACCAATATATCTCAGACAATAACATCATCTATATTTTTTTCTATAACTTTTAATCAATAAACAATATTTGCTTTTTTAACAGATAATTCAAGTAGTTTTGATATAGCATCACCTGCTCTATTTTTTGCTTTTGCTTCTAAATATTTTCATAAATTAATAAGTGTTATTATAGCAACAGCAGCTTCAAAATACACATCATACTCCATATAAAACATAGCATGTACAGAATAAGAAAAAGCTGTAAATGTTCAGATAGAAATCAAACTATCCATATTGAAATGAAACTTTTTCAAAGACTTTATAGCTCAAATATGGAAATGATATCAAAATCAAAATACTACTATAAAACTTAAAAATGAAAAAATCCACATAATTAAATCTACTCAGAAATATGAAAATCATATCATATAATCAGTAAACATCATTGAAAAAACTGGAATAGAAAAAATTAAAGATAGAATAAATAATTTAAAATATCTATTCTCTAGATTATTTTTCTTATCTATTTTTAAATTTTCCTCTACTTCAAATCAATTTGATTCAATCTCTTTTTTTATTGATGAAAAACTAATTATGTTTTCATCAAACTCTACATTGGCTATACTTGTAGCCAAATTAATACTTACTTGTTTAATTCATGGTAAATTTTTTATTGTATTTTGATTTAGATTTACACAACTAGCACAAGTCATTTTTTTTATAATAAATTTTTTTTTCATATATTTTATTTAATGATAATTTATTTTTAAAATTAAAATTAACAAAAAAGCTTGAGACATAAAAAAATTTTTGACAGGAACTTACTGGTAGTAAGTGCCATAGAAAATATTTTTTATAACGATAAAATTTAAAGTTAATTTTAATTTTATTCAATAATTATTTGTCATTGATTCATTCACATACTAGCACAAACTATATCGTACTTTCAAGGTTTTGCATTATAAATTTCATATATAATTGGAACTCCTGATTTTACATATGAAACTTTATTTGATAATCTTGGGATAGCTTGAGTAGACATACATCAAAGTCAATTAGAAGTTGGAGTTATTACAAGTTTATAATTTCATCATGCTTTCAATTTTATAAAAACAGGTACTGTTTGCCATCCATTATGAGAAACATTTATTTCTTCTAAATCATTATTTACTATAGTAGAAACTTCTGTTTTAGGATTATCATTTTTATCAAAAATAAAATTAACAAGTTTATATGAATTTGTAAGAGAAAAAATTCAGAAAAATATAATAATTGCTCATATAAATTTATTTAAAACTTTATAATCCTTATTCAAAAAATAACTTGATCCTAATCAAAGAGAATATAAAACAGGTAGAGTTCATATAGCAAAAAACATCATAACGAATCATCAAGCAAAAAATCATCAACTTGAAACTGCTAAAAGTTGCATAGTTTGAGTAAATCAACAAGGTAGAAAAAAAGTCAAAGCTCATACAAAAGGAGCATATCTTGGATTTTTAATTTTCTCAATCTTTGATGAAAAAATTTTTGGCATATGAATTCAAAACTTTGTAATACTTGGTAATAATCAAAGTATATTTAGTCAGATATAAATAAGAATAAATGATATAAACAAAGTTAAAATACCAGTAAATGTAAAATTTATACTAAGAGATTTTCAAACTAATCATAATATTCATCAAAAAATAAAAAAACCTAATATTCTTCATAATTGAAATAATGATTGTATTTTAAAATTTGATAAAAAATTATTTTTACTTCAACTATATTTTGAAAAACCTATTATAATACCTCAAGTTATAGCAAGACAAGTTGATAAACTAGCTATAAGTCCTATAAAAATAGCACTTAAAAAATTTATACTATTTGTATTTGGAATATATGAATTAAAATCTATAAATTTACTAGCTATATAAAGTATGACAACAAATAAAATTGCTATTATATTTAACAAAAAATTATTTTCATCAAAATTATTTTCTTTATTTTGAGAATTTTCAATTACCTTAAAATTATTTTTTTCTATTATTTTTACTATTTTATCATAAGCAAATTCATCTTTAAAATCTACTTCCATTATACCCTTTTTATGGCTTACCATAATGAGATTTATGTCTTTAATATTTTTTAATTCTTTTTCTAAAAGCATTTCACAACTTATGCAATGCATTCATTTTATTTGAATTATCTTTTTCATATTTAAATTTTTAAACAAAATAAAAAACTATATATTTTAAATATATTAAATTCTTTAAAAGAATTTTGACAGCAAAAAATGCCTATATTTATTTATATAGTTTTTATTAAGTATTTGATTTTATTTTTCAAACTAAATTTATGTATAGATTTTCTTGTATTTTTAAAGATATATGAGTATCTGGTGGAGAAGTATCTCAAACAAAATTCCAATCAAAAACCAAATTATCTAAATTTCAAATATCAAAAAATGAAATTATTACTTTAAATTTTTTAATTAAATTTTGGGTAGTATTTGATAATAAAAAATTGTTTGTTGTATAATCTTTTTCATAACAACATACACTTTTACAGTTACCAAAATCTTTATTATTATTTTCTTCATCATGATGACAATCTGGAATATTTTGAATTTCCATATTATGATTTCACATAGAAAAACTTATTTCATCTCAAAAAGCCATAACTGAATTATGGCTAAAATTTACAAAAATAAATATTGTAAATATAAGATGTAAGATAAATTTTTTCAAAATGTGAAAATTAATTTTTAATTTACTATATGTTAATTAATTATTTAATTAATACAAATATTTATTTTCTAATTCATAATTTAGAACTAAAATTCTTCCCTATTAAATCCATACCAAAAACTATTTTATGATTATCATATTTTAGATTTATCTCATTTATTATAGTATAAATTTCTTTTTTATTTGTTCTCAAAATATTTTTTTCAAATATATTTGTTTGATGAAAAGATATATCTTTTAAAAGTGAAAAAACAATTCAAGTACTCCTATACAAAATCCTACTATCAAAATAAATTTTAAACATATTTTTTACTACTTCTAAAAGTACTTTTCTATCAGTTGTATAAATAGGTAAAGTATAATTAAAAACCAAGGTTTGCTTATCTTTATTTCTAAAAAAAATTGAAACTCTTTTTGTTTCATAATTTTTTAAAATAAGTTCTTCATATAAATAATTAAAATTCAAAATTAGTTGTTTCAATAAAAAATTAGGATTATTCGTTATATTTTTATTGAAACTTCTACCTCTACTTATAGATTTAGAAAAATGAGATTTTTTTATAAAAAAAGCATTTACTCAAGATAACTCAAGCCATAAATCAGTAGCATTTTTTCATATATTATTTTTTAAATACCAATAACCAAGAGATATAAAATCATAAACATTTGTGCATTTATATTTGAGCTTTTCCTGCATACTTTTTCAAATAAAAGGAACTATTTTAAGACTAAGAGTTTTATATAATTCACTACTACAACTTAGATCTATAAAAACACCAAATGGTTTATTTAACTTGGAAAAAATCTTTGCTTTTATTTTTGTAGTAGACACTCAAATACTTACAGGAACTCATATTTTTTGAAGTATATCACTTTGAAGATTTTTTATATAAGTTTCTAAATCAATTCAAAATAAATCAGTTAAGCCAGTTATATCACAAAAAGCTTCATCTATAGAAAAAGGTAAAACTTCAAGAGTTTTTTCTTCTAAATATATCATCAACTTAGATGAAATTAAACTATAAAAATCATAATCTCATTTTAAATAAACTCATTTTCATTTCAATATATCACGAACTTGCCAAATAGGAGTTCAAGTTTTTATACCAAAAGATTTTGTTTTATAATTACAAGCTAAAACTATTTCATCACCTACTATAACAAAATCATTTTTAATTTTTGGATTTTTAAGTATCTCACACTCAGCAAAAAAACTATCACAATCTATATGTGCCCAAATCTTTTTTGAAGTATTAAATTTCATATTATTTATATATACAAAATATATACTTTATATTACTCTATTGTTTTTAAAAAGCAAAAAAATAACTCTAAAAAGAGTTATTTTGAAATTATTATATTATTTGTAAGAGATCCATTACTTATATTTTCATAAAAATAAGTTAGTTTTTCATCTTTAAAAGTAGCTCATAATATATATAAAAGTGGTACAAAATGATCAAAACTTGGTACACTTTTTTTATAATCATCTATTTTTTCATAATTAATAATACTATTAAAATCTTTTTCTAGTATAAACTTTTTAATTTTTTCATCAAAATCTTTTGCCCAAGGAAAAACTATATTTTCATCCCATGAAAAATCTCTTAAGTTATGAACTATACTTCAACTTCAAATTATTAAAACTCATTTTTCTCTTAAAAGTGATAATTTTTCTCAAATTTCAAAATAATTTTTTGCATCCAAATTTCAATCAATACTCATTTGTACAACAGGAATATTTGCTTTTGGAAATATTTTTTTCAAAACTGTCCAAGCTCAATGATCAAGCCCATAGTTTGAATCTTCTTTAACAAATGGTAATAATTTTTTTATTTGATCTATCAAAAAATCAGAAGTTTTAGCAGGATAATTTAAATCATATAATTCATCTGAAAAACCATAAAAATCATGAATTGTTTCTAAATTTAAAGAAGTTGTTATATAAATTCAATTTGTAATCCAATGAGCTGAAACTATAAGTATAGCTTTTATATCAATTTTTTCTAAATCTTTTCATAAAATAGATAATTTATCATTTATTAAATTATCTTCTAATATCCTCATAGGACTACCATGATCTACATATATAAGTGGTGTTTTTTTCATAAATTTAAAATAAAAATTACTATATAAAGTATAGTAATTTTTATTTTAAAGCAAATTATTTTTTATTTTTTTTCTTAGATTTTCTTTTAGACTTCTTAGGTAAGAAAAAAGGTCTTCATTTTCTTGGATGTTTATCTAATACATAAACATAATGCCACCAATATTTTCAAAGAAATATTCAAGATATTATTATATAAATAAACAATAACAATGCATAAGCATCAAATAAAGGACAAAATATTATCAAAAATAAATAAGGAAATACTGTTAGAACTAAAAGTAAAACTATAACAAGTAAAATATAAATTATTTTTTTCATAAGTAATTAAATATATATTAATGATATTATTATACATTAATCAATAAATTTTTACAAATATAGATTGATTTTAAAATGAAGTTTTATATAATTCGCTAACTTTTAAAAAATAGAGGTCTTTTAATGAAATTTTTAAGAAAAGTAACATCTTCTATTTTTATGTTTTTATGCTTTTCTCTGGCATCTTTTGTGTCAGATGATGAAGTAAAAAACACTATCACTCCAGGAGATAAAATAATAAAAATAATACTCAATGAGTGACAAGAAAGCCCCTAAAGGGGCTTTCTTAATTTATAAATTTTGAAAAATAAAAAATAAAGTTACAATTAAATAAATTTTAAAAATAATTAAAAATTATGAGAATTGATTATTTATGACATAGTGAATTTATGATTCACATAAAAAATAAATCAGGAGAAATTATAAAAATAATGTCTGATTCATGGTTATCAGATTTTGTTGCATGAGATATGATGGCGAGAAATCCTAGAATAAAAATAGATTACACAAAGCTACAAAATTTAGATGCTATATTTTTAAGTCATTCTCACCTAGACCATATTGATCCTTATACTCTTGTAGATTTATTTGAAAATCTAGAGAAAAAACCCGATATATTTTTAGCTGAAACTCTAGCATTTTTGGAACCACTTTTTGTAAAAAACCTAAAAAATGTAAATATAATAATACTTGAAAACAAAGAAACTATTGATTACAAATGATTAAAAATAACAGGACTAATCTATAAAAATAGCTTTATAACAAATGAAGATGATGTTATGACTTTGTTTATAGAGAATGAAAATGAATTAATTTATAGTGATGTAGATACAGAACCAGGTAGCAATTTCGAAGTTATAGAATATATGTATGATTTTTTTAACAAAAAAAATTATTCTCAAGTTATATACTTGGCAACTAGAAACGAATTAGAATGAAACTTAAAACTATTTGATGCAAAAAATGCAAAAGAAAGACAAAAAATAGATAGTGAATATAGAGCGTTTAGAAAAGATGAAATAATTCGGGAATATGAAAAATTTGAAGTTGAATGAATAAATAGTTTTTATGAAACAAAAAATCTAAGCAAGATTTTTATATGACAATGAATAGTTTTTCCAAAAGAAATTAATTCAGAAGTATTTTGTTTAAACACAATGAAACTTGAACAAGTAAAAGATATAGAAGAAAAAACTGCTAAAAAATTTGGATACAAAACAAATTTTTCATATTTTAAATGATGACAAAGTTATATCATAGAAAATAATATTATTAAAAATATTTGAAGTATAGATTATTTAAGTGAGATTGATTTTATAGATGTAAAACAAGATTTAAGTTTAGATTTTTTTAGAAAGCTAAATTTTAGTCCTTTAAATAATGAAAAAAGAAACATAAAAAAACAAAAAGAAATAATCATAGATTTGATAAATAATAGATTCTTCCCTTATGCTCTAGCAAATTTAGAAATACCTCTAAAAGATGCAATTCTAGAAAGTAAGGAAAAAAAGTACTCAATAAAAGTAAGATATGGTACAAAAGATGATTTTGAAAATATATATTATGTTTTTGATTTTGGTAAACTAAGATTTGAAATAGAAAATATAAAAGATGATTATTTCAATGAAGATTATTGGGCAAATGATTTAGAGGATTTTTATAATTGAAGCCAAGAATTGTATTCAAATTTTTTACATAAACTTGATGAGAAAAAAAGCTATAGATTATGGACATTTTTAGGTTCAAATTTTTTAAACAATGATTTACTTTATAAAAAATTTGATCTACATTTTTGATTAGCAAAAAATAAAGAAAGTATAAATTAATTTGTATTAAAGCATTATAAATAAAAAAATCCCCCAGGAAATACTCACGGGGGGAAAAAGCTCCAGGAGGCAGCGGAGCCAGGGAAGAAAAATAACCAAGAATCAAAATTTTTACAATAATGCAGAATTTAATACTTGACTAAGAGTATAATAAATATTTTTTAAATAATGTCAAATAAAAATGATAAGCAAAGAAAAACAAAAATTTATAAGAAGCTTGTGAGATAAAAAAACAAGGATTGAAGAATGACTTTTTTTAGTAGAATGAGAAAAGTCTATTTTAGAACTTTTAAACTCAAATTTTAAAATCAAAAATCTATACTTAACTAAAAAATTTGAAGAAAAACATGGCAAGATATTAGAAAATGTAGATTATGAAATAAATAATAATGAAACTATAGAAAAAATATCAATCTCAAAATCAAACAATTCTTGAATTGCTGTTGTTTACTCTCCAAAAAATGAAATCTTAGAAATAGAAAATGATGAATTTATAGTAGTACTAGACACTATAAATGACCCTGGAAACCTATGAACTATTATAAGGATTTGTGATTGGTATGGAATAAAAAAAATAATAGCAAGCAAAGAAACTGTTGAATTAACAAATCCAAAAGTAGTATCTTCAAGTATGTGATCTATTTCTAGAACAAGTATTTTTTATACTGATTTAGAAAAATATTTAGAAAAACAATTTGATAAAAAGATATATTGAGCATATTTAGATTGAGAAAATATTCACAAAATAGAACTAAAAAATGAATGATGATTTATAATTATATGAAATGAATCTCATGGTATAAGTAAATCCTTAGAAAGATTTATTACAAATAAAATAACTATTCCCTCTTTTGGAAATGCTGAAAGCTTAAATGCTTGAGTTGCAACATGAATAATAATTGACAATTTTTTTAGAACAAAATAAAAGAAAGACTTAAAGTCTTTCTTTTATTTTGTTACATCTTTCTATCCAAACATTATCTCCTTCTCATCTATCTATTATTTCTTGATACCAAGATATTCTTCTATCTATTTCTTGTATAGATGCTTTTTTAACTAATTCGTCATCTGTTATACAAAATCAAGCAGTATTTATACCCATATCTGTTGGAGATTTATATTCTCTTGTGAAATTTCAAATTGGTAAAAGTGAACTAGAAAGTCTTGAAACTATTTCAAAAGCTTCTACATCTCTATTATAATTTACACTATTCATACTATATGCTTTTTGATGATATGTATCAATTGTATTATAATCTCAAATATCAGCTGTTGCTGCTTCATAAGCCAAATTTACTGGATGATAAAGAGGTAGATTCCAAATCGGAAATGTTTCATATTTTGCATAACCAGAATCCAGTCAAGAAACTACTTCATGATAGATTTGTCATAAACAAGTAGACATTTTTCAGCTAGAACTAGCTGCACCAGTGACCAAAATCAAATCTTTTTCTACTTTTATATACTCATCCTGTCAGTATCATTCACTTGATAATACTTTTTCTGTATCATTTGGATAACCTTTTATTTCATATCTAAGTGCTGCAATATATCATTTTTGTAAAAGATTGTTTTTATAATTAAGCGAAACTTCTTTATTTTTTTCACTTACTCTATTTATAGAAATCTTTGGTTTTATTCAAACTTCTTTTTCTATATCATAAATCATTTGTAAACAATAATCTCCATAATCTATATCTTCGTTTGATAATTGTCTATTTTTATATAAATCTTTGGCATTAAGACAAAAAATAATTTCAGCTTTATCTTTTAGTGATGAAAAAATTTGTTTTTTACTATCAGGAAAAAATCCAGGTAATACACGAGCTGCATGGGGGTCATACAAAAATTTACCTCATATTTCTAAATAAAGTCTATGTTTAAATTTAGAAATCCTATCTATGATAGCATTTTTTTGCATATTTATATATTTTTCACCATCAAATCATGTTTTTTCAAATTTTGGAATTCATGAAGTTTTCATAAAAAAAAAGACTTACATATTAATTAATATAAGTCTAACATATAATTTAAAAATTAACAAAATTAAAACTGAGCAAAGCCCAGTTTTTTGACCCTTAAAAGGGCAACTTGGAATACAAAAAGGATAACCAATAGTATTCCAAAGGAAAAGCAATAAAAGCAGTTATAAAAAAAGTTATTCTTTCCCTTTTTTTCACTTTGTCATAAATGGCCTGTTTTTCTTCTTCAGTTGTATTTTGGGAGTAAAAAAGTCTCATCCCATCATAACCACTAAAGCTTACGAAATGTACAATTTTATTCGTAACAATGAAGAGGCCAAGAGGCCAAGCCAATACAACAGCAAGCAAAAACAACAAGTTTTCCATACCAAACCTCCCTATTTATATAGCCAATAATTTATAAAGAAAATAAATAAAAAGTCAAAAATATATTTTTGACTTTTTATTTATTTTTTAATTCAATCCTTTCATGCTCAACTGAATCTTAAGTGTCTTTTCATCTATATTTAGTACTTTTACAACTACACTTTGTCATACTTCAAGTACTTCCTTTGGATCTTTTATAAATCTATCTGTGATTTGAGATATATGAACAAGTCCATCGTTTTTTGTACCTATATCAATAAAAGCTCAAAATGCAAGTACATTTCTAACTACTCATTTCAAAATACTACCTTCTTTTATTTCTTTTACATCTACTTTTGATGTAGCTTTTTGATGAGCAGAATTTACTCTTTTTTCAACTCAGATTTCATTATAACTTTTAATTATAAATTCAATAGTTGTTTCATTTGCATCTTTATAAAGACTTAAAATTGTATCTTTATTTTTTGTAAAATCATTTGGTTTTATATTGTTTTCTATTACATATTTAGCCAAATTATATTGATCTGGATGTATATCACTATTATCTAGTTTTTCAGATGATTCTGGAACTCTCAAAAATCAAATTGCTTGTTCATAAGATTTTGCACTCAATTGTTTTTTAAGCTCCGCTCTTGATTTATATGGTCTATTATTATAGATTTTTTTTGCTATTTTTTTATCTATTCAAGAAATATAGTTTAATACATAACTTGATGCAGTATTTACATTTATACCTATATCATTTACTCTATCTTCTACAACAAAACCTAATTTTTCTTCTAATTTTTTTTCTGGTACATCATGTTGATACATACCAACTCATATACTTCAAACTGGGACTTTTACAAGCTCACTAAGTGGATCTATAAATCTTCTACCAATTGAAACTGTTCATCTATCCAAACTATCAAGTTCTGGAAATTCTTCTTGTGCAGTTTTTGAAGCACTATAAACAGAAGCTCCACTTTCATTTACTATATAAATATCTACTTTTGTGATTTCATTTAATAAATCTATTGTTTCGTTTACTCAAGTACCATTTCAAACAACTATTACCTTTGGATCTTCTTTTTCTAAAATCATTTTTAAAATTGCTTTTGCTTCTAGTTTTTTGTGTAAAAATATTTTTTCAAATGATAATGGATTACCAAATTCATCTAAAATAGCCATCTTACAACCAGCATTGAATCATGGATCTATAGCAAGTATTTTTTTACCATATTCTGGTTTTGTCATAAGCAATTTAGAAAGATTACTTTTAAATGTTTCTATTGCCTCATCTTCAGCGATTTCAGCTAGATTTCATCTAACTTCATTTTCAACAGATGTAAAAAGTGCATCATACCCTTCTTTAAATCAAGCTTCAAGTTCACTTATAAAAGGATATTTTGTTTTTAATATTCTAGCATAATGAAAAGCTATTCATTCATAAGTTTTAGGAGAATTTTGGATTTTTACATTTAATATTCACAAGTTTTCTCATCTATTTAAAGCCAAAACTTGGTATGGTTTTATATACGATATTTTTATAGAAAAATCAGAATATATATCAAATTTTGGTATTTGATTTCTATCTTTTTCATTTAGTTTTTCTAGAGATTTTTCAGTTTTTATCTTTGAAGTTATTTCATTGTATTTAGTCAAAGTATCTATCAAATCTGCTCTTAAATCACTATTTGCTGAAACTTCTGCTCAAATTATATTTATACTTCCTTCTATTATTTCTTCTCTTGAATAATCATTTAACAGATTTTCAGGAATTACAAAAGCTTCTTTATTTTTCTTTATTTCATCAGCAATAACTTGAAATCATTTTTCAATTGCAATCATTGCTTTTGTTTTTTTCTTACTTTTATATGGTTTATATATTTCTTCTACTTCTTTTAAAGTTTTTGCTTTTAATATATTTTCTAGTAATTCTGGAGTCAATTTACCTAGAGCATTTATACCATTTGTAGCTGTAACTTTTGCTTTAAATAAATTTTCAAGTTTCTTTTTCAATGCTATAATTTCTCTGATTTGATCTTCATCTAGATTTCAAGTAACTTCTTTTTTATAACGAGCGATAAAAGGTACAGTTGATCATTCACTAACTAAATCTAAAACTACTTTTACTTGAAAATCTTTAAATCCAAGTTCATTTGCTATTTCTTTTATATAATCTACTTCTGGTACAAAATTGTTTACTTCTTGTTCCACAATTTCTAAATTTTCTTCTAAATTATTTTCATTTGTATTTTCCATTATTTTTGTTTTTTAAAATATATATCTGTTTTATTTTATAAGTTTAGATTTTTTTGCAAGAAAAAATATAGTAAGAAAATTTTCTTACTATATTTGTGACATTTCTTCTCTATATTTTTCTAAAAGATAATTTATAACAAATTCAGTTTTTAATACATAAGTAACCGACTCTTTATAAGTATTGTTAGCTGAAACTATCAAGTCTTGTTTTTCTTTAATTTTTGCAGTAATTAAATCATTTTGTGGTTTTTTGATACCTTCTTTATTTAAACTTTCACGAAGAATAAAAATCTCATTTTCTAGTTTTGCTATTTTTAAATCTCTTGCAATTTTCATTTTAGACATTATCACTTTTGGGACTAAAACATTTTTATAATCCTCAACTTTTGAACCTTCTGGCATAGTTCAAAATACTTCTGTTACTATTCTTTTCATTCCTCAATTATATCATGCAGCAAGTATAGAATTTAATCAAATTCTAGATTCATTATCTTTTAATAAACTAGACCAATTTCATCTAATAATTCTTGGTAATTGATAAATTTGATCATCAAAATGAGCTATTTGTAAACGAAATGAAGTTTTATGATCTATTGCAGCTTTAGAAAATTCTTCTTCTGGAAATAGACTCTTATATTTTTCATGTTTTTTAAAAAGATCATATGTTCAAGGTAATATTTGTCATATTCAAACAGCTTTATCTTCACTCTTTTGCCAGTTAAATGAATCATTTCCATTTAATCAAAAAGTAGTAAGTGCACGATTGATTTGAGATATCATTATCTCTTTTATAATTTTTTTATCTTTAAGTGTAATTCCATCTTTTTCAAAATATTCAATATAATCCATTCTCTCAATTATATTTAAAACAAGAGGAAAACTCTCTGGGATAGCTTCTCAAATAGAAAATCATGGAACAGCACTAGGATAAGAAGAAACTTTTTTTTGAAATATAGAATTATAAGCAGAATCCATAGTTTTTAATAAATATGAAAATCATATCTTTTGTGTTTCTGGATTATCTTGTAATCTTGTATATGGAATATATGAAAAATAATCATATTTTTTAGTAACTGATAATTTTTGTTCTAATTCTTTTATAATAGCCATTACTTCTGAATATTGTTCTTGTAATAATCTATATTTAGCGATATCTTTTTTCTTTTTTCATTTTTCACTTGCTTTCAAATCAGATTCTTTTTTTAATAAATCCTCTTTTTTTGATTTCAATGAAGAAATTTTTTGTGAATAATTAGAATATTTAGAATTTTCATATGGATATAAGATTGATAATTGATAATTACTACCTCAATCACTACTTGAAATATTGTATTCAGTATTGTATCAATTTGATTTTGGAGTTGGAGAAAGACTGAAATCAATACCTCATTTAGTTACTTTAATAGAAACACTATTAGGATTTTTTGGAGGAATAGGAAGATATACTATTTTTCAACTTGATCAATCTATTTTTTGATGATATGTGATTAAAAATGCTTTTCAAGCATTGTTTCAAACTATTGAAACTTTATGTTCATCTAAATATTCTTTTGATATCTTAGATAATAAATATAAATCAATTTTTGCTTTTTTTTCTAATTTATCTTTTTCACTTAATCATAATTTAGACAACAATGTATCTATCCAATCTTTTATTTCTTTTTGTATATTTTTCACCTTATCTTCATTTTTTCTTCTTTCATATTCTGCTAAAATTTCTTGTGATAGAGATTTTGGTGAAACAATTTTTGAATCTGGAGTATTTGATTTAGATGTCACTTCTTCACTAAATTTCAAATCAAAATCTCATGAATGATTATTTTTAACCAAGATTCAAGCCGTAACAATAGCTGTTGCTAAAACAACTCAAGCAACAACTTTGTTTAATCATCATTTTTTATTTGGTGAATGATATGGTCATATATTCTCTAATCTATTCATTATTTTTATTAATTTTTTATTGAGTTAAAATATTAAAATAAAAAATAATATTGTCAAATATTTTTTGGCTTGATTTCAGGATAATTTATGATAATAAAATTATATTTTAAAAAAAGTTTTGACAAATATAAAAATAAGAATAATCTATAAGTGTAAAAACAACACTAATAGTTTTTAGAAAATTTATAAATATTTTCTTTTTTATTTAAAAAATAGTAAGTGTAAATTTTACATATATTATATCTTAACTTCTATTATATGAAAAAAGAAGCTATGATAGTTGTAGACTATCAAAACGATTTTGCTCATCCAAAATGAAGTTTATATGTAAAAGGATGAGAAACATTATTCCCTTTTATAAACTCAATTATGAAAGAGATAAAAACAAGATCATGAATCATTATAACAAGCCAAGATTGGCATCCAAAAAATCATATATCCTTTGCAAGTACAAATAATGTAGCAGAATATAGTGAATTAAATGGAGAAAAAAAATGGCCAGACCATTGTGTTGCAAATACTTGGTGAGCAGATTTCTTAGATTGATTTGATAGAGATTTAGTTGATAGAAAAGTATTGAAATGATATGAAGAAAAATTAGATTCATTTAGTAGCTTTGGTTGAATAGAAAAAGAAACTTGATTAAATTTAGACGAAATTTTAAAATCTTACAATACAAAAGTATTACATGTAGTTTGATTAGCAACTGAATACTGTGACCTAGCAACTGTACTTGATGCAAGAAAATTATGATATGAAGTTATAGTTCATACAAGATGAATCTCTGCTGTAAATGTAAATCCTCTCGACTCTGAAAATGCAATCAGACAAATGAAAGAATCTTGAGCTATTATTTTAACTTAAAATAAGTGTATTTTATACAATATTAAATTAATAAATTAACTAGATATGAAAACAGATATATATAAACCAACAGATTTTTTTGCAGAAGCAAGAGATGAAATTGAAGTAAATAGTTTCCTAAACAATGATTTATATAAATTTATGATGCTTGATTTTATATTGGCACATGATGAATACAAAGATTTAGAAGTAAATCGGAAAATGACTATAAGAAGCAAAGATATAAGAACAGCACTTGTTATACCAAGAGAATCTCTTGTTTCTCAACTTGATGCAACTAAAAAATTATCTTGAGTAAATGAATCTGATCTAACATATTTAGAAAATTTAAAAAGACCAAATGGTGAAAAATTATTTAGAAAAGAAACTATAGATTTTTTAAGAAATTTCAGATTACCTGATTATAAATTGTACATAGATGAAAATGATAATTATGAACTTGAATTTGTTTGACCATGGGCAACTTCAATTATGTGGGAAATTGCTGGATTAAAAATAATTAACAGTTCTTATTTATACAACTACATAAAAAAAGCTAATTTATCAAACAGTGAATTTTCACAAATAATAGATACTACCCTTTCTAGATTGTACAACGATATAGAAATATTTAAACAAAATCCTCAAGTTAAATTTTTAGAATATGGAACTAGAAGAAGTGCATCAACTGATTTTCAAAGAAAGGTTTATGAAATACTTAGAAGTGAAATCCCTGAGCAATGTATATGAACTTCAAATGTGATGTTTTCAAAAGAATTTGGAACAATTCCAAAATGAACAAATGCTCATGAATTACGCATGATTCCTACTGCACTTTTTGATGAACCAGAGCAAATAATTGAAACTATGTACAATGTTGATAGACAATGGGCAGCACATTATCCTGAAGCTGCAATATTATTACCTGATACTTATGGAAGTAGTTTTTATTTCAAGAATTGTCCAAAAGATATCTTTGATAAACATATAGGTTGTAGATTTGATTCAAAGAATCCTATGATTGCAATTCCAGAATATGTAGATTTTGTTTTAAAAAATTGATGAGATCCAAGTGAAAAAGTATGAATGCCAAGCGATTGATTAGATGCTATTACAGCAAGTCAAATATATGCTAAAAATTCAGCTAAATTATGATGATTACCTTTTGGAATTTGAACAAATCTTTCAAACAATACAAAGTGAACTTTCCCTAAAGAAAAAGAAAACTTCTGACCATTTTGATCATTTTCAGTAGTGATAAAACCAAATAAGGTAAAAAGACCTAATGGAACTTGGGTTTCATGTGTAAAATTAAGTGATAACTTCACAAAAGCAACTTGAGAAAGATCAAGAGTTGAACTTTTTAGAAAAACTTTCTGACAAGATTGAGCAGAAAAAAAAGAAGTTTTTGTATAAGAAAAGCCCGTAGTAAACTACGAGCATTCATAAGGAAAGAATGAAATTCACTTTCTCAGATTATCAGATATCATGCGAGAGATTGCGGCTAAAAAAGATATGACACCTGTATAAACCAGAAATCCCACATTAAACGATTTTGTAGATACCCCAGCAGCAATACCTAATGAAAATGACGCCAAGAGGGAGAGCAAAACGGCAGAATTGATCCTATTCATGGCAAGCTCCTAAAAAACTGATTTCTAATCTTTCCTACTCACTCGATTAAAAACCATTTGTTAAAATGCAAAGATTTTTACTTCAAAAAGTCAGTAAATATATTATAACATATAAATTAAATAAATCAAATATTCACTAACCAAAATAAATATGGAAACAATAAAATTATGAGAATGCAATTCACCTAGATGAGTTGACAAAGTAAATGATAGTAAATGTGACACAAAAAAAGAAGTAAGTGATGTACTTTCTATGCCAAATAGAAATCTAAATTACAAGGAAGTAAGCGAAAAACTTGTATGACAACTAAAAGAATATTTAAAAGAATCATGACAAAAAGGATTTGTAGTTTGAGTTTCAGGATGAATTGATAGTGCTCTAGTTTCAACTCTTTGTGCTATGACTTGAGAAAAAGTTACAGTTATGGATTTACCAATTCATCAAAAAAATGATGAAGTAAATAGAGCAAATAATCATATGAATTGGTTACAACAAAATTTCTCAAATATTGAGAGATACTCTATAGATTTAACTGAAACTTTTGAAACATTTAAAAAAGCACTTCCTGAAATAAGTGATGAAACAGCTAGATATATTGCATATGTAAATTCTCGTTCTAGATTGAGAGCTGTAACTCTTTATGCAATTTGAAATGAAAAAAATGCAATAGTTGCTTGAACTGGAAATAAAGTAGAAGATTATGGAATATGATTTTTTACAAAATATGGTGATTGAGCAGTTGATATAAGTCCTATCTGAAATCTATATAAGAGCGAAGTTTATGAAATGGCAAGATTTTTATGAGTAAACCAAGAAATACTAGATGCTAGACCAACTGATTGATTACACCCAAACTGAGCAACAGATGAAGATCAAATTGGTTGTAGTTATGACGAACTTGAATGGGCTATGGTACAATATGATGAATGAAAAAGAAGTAATAATTTTTCTTGAAGAGAAAAAGAAGTTATGGAAATATATAGTAAAAGACATGAAATAAATGCTCACAAAATGGAAATGCCAAAAATATTTGAAATATAGTATTTGATAAGAAAAGTATATGAAACAAATTGAATTTAATAAAAGCATTATATGTTATGATGATTATAACATAGACAAAAATCAAAATTTAAATGATTTTTTAAATAGTGATTTATTAAAAGAATTAATAAATAATTTTAAAGAAAAAATCATAGTAGTTTTGGGTTGAGATGGAACAATGCTTAGAGCAATAAAAGAAAATTATGATAAAAATATGCCATTTTTATGAATAAATTTCTGACATAAATGATTTTTATTAAATTCAAAAGATTCAATTAATCCAAATACAGATTTTGTAGAGAGAAAATATCCTTTGCTTGAAATAGAACTTGAAACAAATTGAACTACAAAAAAAGCAATTGCTGTAAATGAAATAGATATCAGATCTGGAAATTGAAAAATGATTTCTTTAGATATCTCCCTAACAAAAAAACAAAGCATAAATATAGAGTGAGATTGAATCCTTATATCAACTCCTGCTTGATCTACTGGTTACAATAGTTCTCTTGGTTGACCTATAATTCCTCATACTCTAAATGCTTTTGTACTTACACCAAAAGCTCCTTGGAAGCCAAAATTACAAGCTCCGATTTTAATAAAAGATGATGAAATAATAGAAATAAAAAATGTATGAAGACAAAATATAGCTGAAATATACTTTGACTCTGTAGAACTTTTAAAAGCAAATGAATTTAATTTAAAAATTCAAAAATATAAAAACAAAATCAGATTAATAATAGCAAAAAACTATATAGATATTTGGGATAATAAAGTGCTTTCTGAACAAGGTTTTCTTGAAAAATAAATATTATTTAAATTTAAACACTATGGAAAATATAGCTATTTATTGAGGTGCTTTCAATCCTCCAACTATATGACATTTTCAAGTAATAAAATGAGTTTTAGAAAAAGGTATAGTAGATAAAATCATATTTTCACCAGACTGACAAAGAAAAGACAAGGATTATAAGATAAGTTTTGAAAAAAGAACTAGGATTTTAGAAATATTTTTTGAAGAATTAAAGCAAAGATGATTAAATGTAGATTTTGAAAAATATTTTTTAAAAAATCCTTGAAATACAACAACTATACAAGTTGAACAGTATTTTTCAAATAAACTTTGATTTCAACCTTATCATATATTTTGAGTCGATACTATTTCTACTATGCCAAATCGGATATGAAATACTGATAAATACATAGAAAATAAACTTAAAAAAATATTTATAAAAAGAAAATGATTTCTAGTTCCAGAAAATATAGATATGCAAAATTACATGATGCTTGATTTAGAAATCCTTGAAATTTCATCAACAACAGTCAGAGAAATGATTAAAAATAAGATGAGAGTTGAACATATTTTAACTCCAAAAGTTAAAGATTATATAGAAGAAAATTGATTATATATTTAAGAAAAAGATTATGTTAAAAGAAATAAATAGAGAAACAATAATAAGCCTTAAACACTTAGAACTTGTAAAAATAAATCTAGAATGAGGCAGAGTTTATGAAGCTTGTTCTAGAGTATGAAATAAAAATGCAGTTGCCTGAATTGTGAGACATACAGAAAATAGAAGTTATATATTGATTGAACAATATAGATATCCTGTAAAACAAAGAGTACTTGAACTTGTAGCTTGATTAATTGATAAGCCAAATCTTACAAAAGAACAAATCATAGAAGAAGAAGTTATTGAGGAAACTTGATATTCTCAAATTCAAAGTATAGAGTTTTTAGGAGAAACATCAGGAAGTGCTTGAAAATCTAGTGAAACTACAACACTCTTTGATGTAGAAATAACTTGAGAAAAAGAAAAACAAAACTTATGAGAAATGGAAGATATAAAAGTTATAGAAGTTCCCTATAATGATTTTGATAGTTTTATGAAATCAAAAATAAAAGAGTGAATGATAATAGATCCAAAAGTTTGCATGGCTGTTTATATGACATTAGAAAAAATAAAAAAGTTACTTTAAACTTTTATAAAGTAACTTAAATAATTTCTTTTGAAACTCTGCAATCTGTTTATTTTCTATTATTATAGAAGTTTCTGTATTGAAATCTATAAATCAAACCTTGTTTGCATAAATAGTCATAAGTATATCATCTTGAAATTCATCTATATTTTCTGGAATTACTTTTAATTCCCTTTCTAGTCTATTTTTTTTAGATTTAGCAGATTTTGATGACATAATAACATATCTTTCTAAATCTTTTTTATCTCTTTTTTCTCTATAGTCTTTTGGTAGATAATTTTCATTAATAAAATCAGTATCTACTTCTGAAGTAACACGATAAAATACATCTCATTTTTTAGTTGATTCAACTATATCATTAAACAAATTTGTAATTCAAGATTTACCTTGATTATAGACAATTGTAGGTTTTTTGTCTATATTGGAATACATAGTTTCTAATAATCATATATTTGATTTAGTTTGTTCTTGAAGTTCATTATATGCATCATTTATAATACTTGGAGAAGCAGGAAAATAATATTTTTTCTTTCACTCCAAAGTAACAATTACAAAACCAGATTCAATTAAATATGGCAATAATCTATATAATTGTGTTCTATGTAAAAGAGTATATTCTGAAATATCAGTAATAGTTGATTTTCAGTTTTCTAATAATTTAAGATAAATAATAGAATGATTTTTAGATAATCAAATTCATTCTAATATCCTTATAAATTTATTCATAAGTTACAAATTGTTACTAAATATTTTATACTATATATTCTCTATTATAAATAAATACTATATTTTTACAAAAGTTTTTTGTAACAAAATAATACATTTTAAAAATATTTTTAATATTTAATTTATACTGCTCCTGCATTTATTTATTAAATTTAAAAATATGAAAAATACACTTATAGAAAAAAGCTTACAACAATATAAAGATATAGAAAGATATGCTCACATAAGTTTTGATGATGTAATGAACAAGATTTCACAAGAAATATCAGAATTATTAGAAGCAAATCAATCTTGAAATAAAAATGAAACATACAAAGAAGCATCTGATGTAGTTATAAATTTATTATCAATTAGTAGTGAATTAGAAATAAATCCATTTTCAGAAGCTAAAAAAGATAAGAATATAAATAATTTAATTATAAATTTTTGAAAATGGAATTCAAAAGTTCAAGCACTAAGAAATAGATACTCTAGAGAAAATGTATGATTAGAAGAAGTTGAAAATATAACAAAAAGTTTAGTTAGTGAAGTGCTTGCTTTTACAAATCCAGAACTAAGTTTAGAAGAAATAATAAAAGAAGCTGTTAAAAAATTTGATTCAAGAAAAGATTTATACAAGCCAAAAATAGACCTAAATGATTTTATTTCTAGCTATGAAAATTTTCCAAAAGAGTGAATTAATTTCAAAGATATATCACCTTTAATAGCAAATAATGAAGCATTAAATTATGCAATTTTTGAAATGGCAAATTCGTGTATTTGAGCAGATGTAATTGTTTGACTTGATGCAAGATGATTTATTTTTTGACCATTAATAGCTAAACAATTAAATAAACCTTTTGTAATGATTAGAAAAGCTGGAAAACTACCAGGAAAAACAAAAGAAATAAGTTACTGACTTGAATATTGAAATGACAAGATTCAAATACAAGAAAATGCAATATTAAAATGACAAAAAGTGGCTTTGGTAGATGATTTACTGGCAACTTGAGGAACTATAAAAGCTGCTATTGATTTAGTTGAATTGTCTTGATGAATAGTAAATAATCTATCATTTGTAATTTCACTTGATGAAGAAAATTTAAAAAATCTTGATTCAAGAAAATTATTAAACTCATATAAAATAAATAGTCTATTAAACTTTAATTAAAAAATTATGAAAACAATATTGTCACATCCAAATTTTGAATATCTAGCAGAAAATATAGCAAATGATAATAAATGAAAAATAAATAAAGCAGATATTTCAATGAAAACATTTCCTGATTCTTGGCCAAATATATTTATAAATGACGTGAAAGATTTGATTGAACATAGAGAAATTACTTATATTTGAGACTTTTCAAAACCAGAAGATTTATTTATAAATTTTGCAGCTATAAGATGAATTATTGATTATTATGCTGATAAAGTAAGAGTTATACTTCCTTATTTCCCTGTTTGAACTATGGAAAGAATAGAAACAAAATGAGAGATTGCAACTGCTAAATATTTTGCTGATATTATGAGTTTATTACCTAGTTGAAGAGAAGCAAAAACTTCAATTCATATATTTGATATACATGCTCTTGTAGAAAGATTTTTATTTGATTCTCGTCAAGTAAATGCAGAAATTCACACTGCGATGAGCTTATTAAAAGAAGAAATAATTTGAAAAACTATAGTTTTTCCAGATGACTGAGCAAAAAAAAGATTTGGTAGAGATTTTGAAAATTTTGATGTAATAGTTTGTGGAAAGGTTAGAGAAAATGACAAAAGAATTATTCAAATAAAAGAGTGAGACCCAAATTGAAAAGATGTCATAATAATAGATGATTTAATTCAAACTTGATGAACTATAAAAGAAACTGCAGATAAACTTAGAAATCTGTGAGCAAAATCTGTTTCAGCTTATGCAACTCATTGAGTATTCCCTAATAATTCTCATATTGAGTTAGCAAAAAGTCTAGATAAACTGATAGTAACTGATACTATTCCTGAAAATATAAACAGAGCAAAAAATGTAATAAATATGCAAGTTCTTAGTATAAAACCACTTATAGAAAAGATAATTTTTAGACAATAAAACTTGTAAAAAAATAATAGAAGATTATAATAATTGTAATATTTACAATAATAAAGTTCTATGAATCATTTAATTAAAGAAAATAATTTTTCAGATATATGGAATCCAAATCTAAGCATACCAATCCCTGCTATAGATATAGTTATTTTTACAATTTATCAAAATGAAGTTTGTGTTGTTTTATTAAAACAAGAGCTTGATTGAAAAAATAATTATATCTTACCTGGTTGAATAGTCGCAAAATGATATTCTCTAGAAGAAAATTTTGACAATATATTGGAAAGAAAAACAGGTATAAGATGAGTTTATAAAGAACAACTTTATACTTTTTGAAATCCAGATAGAGATAAAAGATGACATACTATTTCTATAACTTATTTTGCTCTAGTTTGAATGGATAATTTTCTAAAAAATGTAGATTTAACAAAGGTTGCAATAGTAAGATATAGCGATATAAATGAAAACAATGTATGATTCAAAGATAAGAAAATATGAACTGATCATTTTGAAATAATAAAATACGCTAAACAAAGACTAAAATGGAAATTGGAATACACAAATATAGCAAAAGATATGCTTCCAAAAAAGTTTAGAATGAGTCAATTGCAAGAAATTTATGAAATAGTACTTTGAGAAAAAATAGATAAAAGAAATTTTTGAAAAAAAATATTTAAATTAAATATGATTGAAGAAACTTGAGAATTAGACAAATCTACAAACAGACCTGCAAAATTATATAGATTTATAGATAGTGAATTAAAAATTTATGATGTAATGTAAAAGCCCCCCTCTGGACCGTCAGATATCTTATACCACATTTAAAAATCCCCCTTTACTTTTAATAATTAAATGAAATTAAGTTTAACTATTATAATACATAAATAATAAAGTCAATATAATAAGAAATTATTTATAAAAATTATTAATAAAAGCGAGTTTTACTCGCTTTTATCTTCTAATAATTTTTTCTTTGTATCTTCAATTTGTTCATCACTAATTATACGAACCTTATCTCAAAGATATTTTGGTTTATTTTTAAATATTTCTATTTCAAAAAATGCTTTTATACGGGCAAATACTTCTCTCCTATTATTATAATCCTCTTTTATATATTTTTGTAGATTTGTCTCGACTCAATAAACTTGAAGTCAAAGTTTGTTTCAAATATACATCGCTCTTTTTAGATGAAAATCTTGAGTAAATAATACTATTTCAGTAGCATCAAATATTTCACGAGCTCTGTAAAGAGAATCATAAGTATCAAAACCTGCATAATCTTGATAAATATCTTGTTCTTTAACTCAAAGTGAAACAAGGTAATTTTTCATAACTTCTGGTTCATTATAATTTATCTTCGAATTATCTCATGAAACAATTATTTTCTTGATTTTTCAAGTATTGTAAGCTTCATAAGCAACTTTTAATCTATCTTTTAATATATCAGAAGGATACTTATTATTTATAATGGAAGCTCAAAAAACAAGTCATAAATATTTATCATCTAATCAATCTACATCATAAAAATAATTATCATTAGAAAAACTAAGAACATAATAATTAACCCCAGTTACAAAACTAAGTATCAAAAATATTAAAACAAAAAATGAGATAACATATTTTTTCATTATAAAAATTTTTCAAGTAATCTATAATAAAGTGGCATCATAAAAACAATAAAAACACATATTAAAAACAATATCCTACTTTTTGTAAAAAGTGGTTTTTTTTCATTATTTTCCATAAAAAAAGACTTAAAATAATATTATTTATATTTTAAGTCTTTTTTTTATATTTCCAAATCTTCTTCATATTTTCTAAACCAGATTTACTTTTCCCAAATTATTTCTAAATTATCTTTAAATTTATATCCTCAAAATAAAACATATTCTTTACTTAAATTTATTCTTTTATCTTTTTTTACTGACCTTTGAAAGACTTCTGCAAATTTTCAAGTTGCATTTCACATTTTTCAGTGAGTTGTATTAGTTAAAATTCCATCAAATCAATTTTCTTTGGCAAATCATATAACAACTTCTGTAATCTTATTATAAAGTTCTTCTGGATCTACTTTTTCTAAATAAGTTTCTCTTGGAGTTGGTCAATAAAGTAAATATCTTCATTTTTTATCATCCATAACTAAAAGCTCTACAACTCAAACACATTGTTTTAAATCTCTATCAAATAACACAAGTTCAAAATAATTTTCATTTTCCCACATATTTTCCCATTGTCAGGCACAATTTCCAGCTACTCATCTAGCTCTTGAACTTTCTTTAGTTTTCATAAAATACATATCTAATTGTCTTTGTTTTCAATTACTTCACTCTTCAACTTTTTTTTCAAATTTTTTAAGTTCGCTTTCAAGTTTTGAATAATATTTTGCTCACTCTAAAGCAATATGTCAAAAATCTATTTTACTTTTTGATTCAATTATTTCAAGTAAAATTTTAGAAAAATCTTCTAAAGTTCTTAAATTATTTATATCTATTTTTGCTTCAATTTCATCTAAAATATCATTTAATGTTTTTTCATCAAAAAATGCTTTTAAATTATTTTCTGCTAACTTTTTCAATTTTCAAATATTTCTTGCTTCGCTTGGAACTTTAGAAAAAATATTATAAATTCTTCCGATTGACTCTAAAGTTTGTTTATATTTCTTTGAATTTGTATTAACTCAAGTATGAATTATTTTTTTAGTATCATCATTTGAGACTTTTTTTACTAAAGAAGCTAAGCTTTCTTTAAATTTATCTCAAAATTCTTCCATCATTTTTGTTATATCATCATATGGAATATTTGATAAATTTAGTGTTTGATTTGAGGTTAAGATTTGGTGAAATAAAATTACATCAAGATCTTGAGTTTGAAGTTTTTTTCAAGATAATTCTAATTTTTTATAATACTCTAAAATACGAGCTTCTAAAGTTGAAGTTTCTAGAGTTAGATTATTTTCTTTTGCTTTTTCTTCTAAATATCTTTCTAAATCTTCTAAAGAATTTATTTTTGATAATCTTTCAAATAATTCTCTATAAATTTTAACAACTTTTTCATCAAGATTTCAAACTAATTCATAACTTACTCATCAAGTCAAATTAATATGATAACCATTTCTATCAAATTTATAAGGTTTCAAATGATTCGTTGCATCGCTATATTTGTGATGTAACTTTGGAGACCAACTTCTCTCAGGATAAACATCTTTCACTACAACTCATATAAGTCAATGGCTATCATTTACTCAATTTAAAGTTCATCCAGACAAAAGTATATTTCTAAATCTTTCATAATCAGCAATCATTTCATCAAGTTGTTCTTCACTACAATTTCATATAACAAATTCTAACATAAATTTTTCTGTAATATATCATCAAGTTTTATCAAGAAGAGTTTTTAATTTTTCTTTTTTATTTATTATATAATTACCTTTATTTATTTCTACAATTACATCAATATTATTTTCTAAATATGCATAATTATTTTTATCTAATGAATATTGGATTAATAAAATTAAAGTATCTCAAGCTTTAGCGTATTCAGAATTAAATCAATCTGCTTTATAAAAATTAATTAGTTTTCAAAGTGTAAGTCATGTAAAAGTATTTATAAAAGTTTCTAATAAATCATAATTAACTTTATCATCAAAAATTAATCTAAGCAAATCTTTTCTATTTTCATTGAAAATATAGTTTCACTCTTCATTCTTTTTAAAATAACTATTTGTATCAAGTCAAAGTCTTTCTTGTAACAATTGTTCTTTTTCATATACTCATTCATCTACATGGTGCATTAAAGTATATAATCTAAAATCATATTGTGAAATTAAAATATAAATTAAATTTTCTATAGTTAAATCTTTAGGGAAACTTCTAATTATAAATCTTGTGGTATATCTTAAATCATGTGGAATAAAAAACTTTAAAAATCACTGTGTATCCTTATACTTTTCTACATAATTATTAAAAATTGTTCTAAAAGAAGAAAGTTTCACTGGTAGATTATAAAAGGCACATAAAATTTCTAAATTTCCAAATACTTTTGATTTTTCTAAAATCAAGCTTTTTACTAAAGGATCTTCAAAATCTTGTAAGGAAATATTTTCATCAAAAAAGTTATCTGGTAAGTTTATATTTTCAGGTATTTTATCAGAAGCAAAGGCATTATTTATAAATCTAATAAATTCCTCATTTACATCACTAATTTTAATTTCAAATAAATTATATTTTCTAACAAATTTTATAAAATTCACTATATTCTTCTGAGTTTCATTTGAAATATTTTGAAAAAGTTGGAAATTTTGATTTGTTAAAACATCATTTATATTTCAAAACTCTTCTACAAAAAACATAATAAAATCTATTGATTGAGTTTGTATCAAAATTTCTCTTAATTTATTTTTGTCACCCTTAAAATGCTTTTTATCCCAATTTTCACTATATTTTTCTCAATCTTCATTTACTCATACAAATTGAGGAAATTTTGCAAAAAATGGTTTATATAAAGTTTCTTTTGTATCAACTTTTCAATAACTTACTTCTTTTGATTTTCAAATTAATACTTCCAATAAATTATTTAAATAAGTATTTATTACCCATTCTAAATCTAAGTCTATTCAAATTATATCTCTTAGAATTTCTACTTTCTTTTCAAAATTTTCTTTATTTATTTCTATTCAAGTAAAAAGTATAAAAAAATTTACAAGATTACGAATTTGTCAATCCCTTAAACTTCAAACTCAAACTCTCTCTTTATCTAAATAATCAAAAATATTCTTAACAGTATCTAATTTTATTCCATATTCTTTTATTCATTTATAAATCTTAAAAATATTTTTTAAAGTTCCGTCTCAAGCCTCTTCAAGTGTGAATTTCCTTCAAAACCATCATTCATATTCACTTAACATTAAATCATTTCATTTTTCAAAATAAATAATCTTTTCACTAAATTCTTCGCATCTTAAAACTTCTTCTATTCCATCTGATGATAAATCTTTTGCTGATTTAATTTTAAAATATTTTACACACTTTAAAAGACAATTATATTTCCATAATCTTCTTAAGTTAAATAAATCAACATCAAAAATTCAATCAAAATCAAATCATTTAATTCTTTTAAGTGCTTCAATTCACTTTTTTATTAAATCTAAAGCAAAATCTTTATCTTGGTCAATAGTAAAAACTGAAAGTAATTTTGAATTTAAATATTTTATAAAGTTTTCTATATTATTTTCTATTCATAAAGTATGACAAATTTCTGGAAATATATCTCATCTTATACTTATGACTGCTCTATTATTTCGAAAAAATGATATTACTTGTTCATCACATATATTAAGTTTTTTAATTTCTTCTTCTAAGAAAAAACTTTTAAAAACCCTTATTGCTCTTATAGTTTTTATAGCATCTACAAGTAAACTAACTGGATTATCACTATTATCAATATTAAAGCTTTCTCAAGTAAAGATTCTTGGATAGAGTGCTTTAAATTGTTCCCTAAAAAATTCTAAGATCTCTCTTTTATCTTCTTCATCATGTCTATTTGAAGTCATTAAAAGTGAACTCAGTCATGGAGTTTTTAAATCTTCAGCAGTAAAATGTTGTCATTCTCATAAAAAGATTCACTCTAAAAAAGTGATATAATCTAAAAGTGAATTTATTAATTCAACAGATTTTTGAGTATCAGAAATATGCTGTTCTAAAGGTTCTTTTAGAGTTTCTAAAACAGCATTTCTAATATATTCAGAAACTCAGTTGAATGATGGAAGATTAGATAATTTTATTTCTCTTTCAAAAGACATAATATGATTTAAATAATATCTTTTTCATTTTATCATAAATATCAAAGAAATACAAAAATCTATATTTCCAAATCTTCTTCATATTTTCTAAACCAAGTTAATTGTCTTTTTGCATAATTCCTATTGTTTTTTTGTACCAATTCTATACATTCTTGCAAAGTTATATTTCATTCTAAATAATCCACTACTTCTTTATATCAAATAGTTTTCATTCAAAAATCAGTTTTTTTATATTTTTTTAGTAGATTTTCAGTTTCTAAAACTAGTCAATCATCAAACATTATTTGAATTCTTTTGTTTATTTTATTGTATAATTCTTCTCTATTTCAATTATATGGAGTTAAAAATAAAACATCATATTTAAAAGATTTTTCAGTTCTAAATTCTGTTTTACTTTTTCAAGTCAAAATTTTTACTTCCAAAGCTCTTATGATATATCTATAATTATTTGGATGTAATTCTTTTGCATAATCTGGATCAATTTCACTTAACTTATTCCAAATATATTTATTTCAAAACTCAAGTCTTTCAAGCTCCAATTTATTTCTAAGATCCTCATCAGCTGGTACTTTTGGTATATCAAAATCATATATTAAACTATCTATATACAATCCTGTTCAACCACATAAAACTGGTATCTTTCACATAGAAATAATATCTTCTATATATTTTTCAGCTTCTTTTTTAAATTCTCAAACACTATATTCACTATCAGGAGTTATTATATCTATCATATGATGTTTAATTCATTGCATTTCTTCTATTGTAATCTTTCAAGTTCATATATCTAAATACTTAAATATCTGTCTAGAATCTGTTCATATTATTTCAGTATCTAAATACCTAGCTACATCAATACTAAGACTAGTTTTTCAACTTGCAGTTGGTCCGTAAATAACAATTATTTTTTGTTTGTCTGTTTCTTTATTCAAAAAATCATTTAGCTTTTTTTCAAAAATCATCTTTGTGTTTTTTTAAAATATATATAAAATAATAATACATAAACAAATATTATCAAGAAAAATATTTTTTTGTAAAAAAAGTTTTGACATATTTTTGTTTTTTAATAATATGTCTCTCGCAAATGAGATATGCCAATATAGCTCAGCTGGTAGAGCATTCGCCTTGTAAGCGAACGGTCATCGGTTCAAATCCGATTATTGGCTCCATTCTTCGCTTAATTTCGCTATAGCTTAGAAAGCTACGAATGGCACAGCCATAAATGGTGAAGAAAAGAACAAAAAAATTGCGAAGAATGTCCTCCGAAGCTTTATGCGAAGGACGGACATTTTTAATTAAGGGCAGATTCCAGAGTGGCCAAATGGGGCGGACTGTAAATCCGCTAGCTAAGCTTTCGGGGGTTCGACTCCCTCTCTGCCCACCATTCTTCATTTTCGAAGAAAATTACGAATGGCACAGCCATTTTAAGTTTCAACAAGATGAAATTAATAAAATAAATTATTACATGCCGGGGTGATGAAATTGGTAGACATGTTGGTCTTAGAAACCAATGCCTTACCGCGTGCGAGTTCGAGTCTCGCCCTCGGCACCAAATCCAAATATTTTTATATTTTTGATTCGTACTTGGCGAACAAATTAAAAAAACAATAACTATGAAAACAGGAATACATCCAGAATCTAGAGATATTCTATTAGTTGATAGAAGTGCTGATTTTGTTTTAAAAGTAAAATCTACAGCAAAAACAGTTGATACATATGAATTCAATGGTGAAACTCTACCTTGTATATTTATAGAATCATCTAGTGCTTCTCATCCATTCTATACTGGAGAACAAAAAATCCTTAAAACAGGTGCAGTTGATAAATTCTATGCTAGAATGAAGAAAGCTGAATCAATGAAAAAATAATAAAAAAATACACTTAACTTTAAGTGTATTTTTTTGTAAAATTAAAATAAATTATAAAATTAGTTTTTTTTCTTGACTTATATTTTTTTTGTATATAATCAAGATACTTTCTATGTCAAAGACAGTGGGCAAATTGTATAAGACCTACCGAGATAATAGAGGAATAGACTTAAAAAACTAAAAAAGATTTTTATAAAAACTCTATCCTTTTTCTTTGAACTAAAGAAAAAGGATTTTTTATTTAGAAAGTAATATTGTATATCGTAACTAAGCAAAAATGGCTGTTTCAAAACAAAAAAAATCTGAGATATTTAGCGAATTAGTAGCTAAATTTAAAGAAGCAAAATCTGTATGATTTGTAACTACAAATAAAATGACTGTTGAAGAATTTTCTGATTTAAGAAAATCTTTAAGAGAAGTTGGTGCAACTTATACATTGGCTAAAAAAACAATTATTGTAAAAGCAATTAAAGAAGCTGTAAATTTAGATGTAGAATTATCTACTTTAGATGGACAAATCTGAGTAGTTTGTTCAAATACAGATGCAGTTTCTGGTTTAGGGAAAGTAAACGCTTTCTTAAAAGAAGTAAATGGTAAAAAAGGTGATTTAGGTAAAATGGCTTGGTCAGTTTCTATATTTGAATGAGAAGTTAAATCAGTTGAAGAAACTAAAGTTATTGCATCTATGCCTTCAAGAGAAACTTTACTTGGAAGACTTGTTGGATCTATGATGTCTCCTATTTCTGGAATGGCAAGATTCCTTGATGCTGCTTCTAAAGAAGTTGAAGCTCAATGAAAATCTAAAGTTGGTGAATTAGAATGAAAAAAAGAAGCTAGTGCTGAATAATTGATAATTAGTATGATGATTCTATATTTTAATATAGAGTCATAAACTAACTATTAATAGTTAGAAATCATTGTGGAGCTGATTCAGTGTCTGTTTAAAGAAAAACTGAATCTAACAGATATTGAAATAAATTCTACAATGAAATTTAAAAAATTTTATTTTATATTATAATTTTGTAAAAATGGCTGAATTATCAAAAAATGCTGCTCAAATTATGGATTTAGTTAAAGAATTAACTATAGTTGAATTAAATGACTTAGTTAAAGCTATGGAAGAAGAATTTGGTGTATCTGCTGCTGCTCCTGTTATGGTTGCTGCTGCTGGTGGTGCTGCTGGTGGTGAAGATGAAAAAACATCTTTTGATGTTGTTTTAACTAACGCTGGTGCTTCTAAAATTGGTGTAATTAAAGTTATTAGAGAAATTACTGGTCTTGGATTAAAAGAAGGTAAAGACTTAGCTGATAATGGTGGAGAAGTTAAAAAAGGTGTTTCTAAAGATGAAGCTGCTGAAATTAAAGCTAAATTAGAAGAAGCTGGAGCTACTGTTGAAGTTAAATAATTAACTATTCATAAAATGAAAAACTTGATTAAAAATTTTAATCAAGTTTTTTTTACTATACTTTTTATAGTAAAAAATTTGACTTTACTTTATAAAAAAATAAAATATGTATCGTAAATTTTATTTACTAAAATAATTAAAAAATGAAATATTTATATTTATTGGTACTTAGTGTATTTTTAGTATCTTGTGGAGCAAAAGCACCTGAACAAACAACTGATTTAGATGTAGAAAATATAACAAATGAAGTTGTTAGTGAAATAAATAGCGAATTAGAAACTATAGAAAATGTACCTACTACAAATACAAATTCAGATGTAATGAAAATAGATGCTAAATACAATAACCCAGCTTGAGAAGTAGATATGACAATAGATTATACTCTTAGTGAAAATGGTACTATAGAAACTATTGAAGTTAGTGCTACTACTTATGATTTAACTGAATTTAATGAAGAAGTGAAAAATCAATTAATTGGTAAAACAATAGAAGAAGCTAAAACTGCAAATATTGCTTGAGGTTCATTAACTACTGAAGCATTTAAAAAAGCATTAAAATAATAAAAATATGAAATATTCTAGAAATTTATTTTGATCAAGACTTGATATAACAATTAATTCAAAAAACATAGATGAAGAATTAATTGAAACTTGTTTTTTGCAAGCACAAAATTTTGAGAATAAATATTCTAGATTTATAAAATGAAATTATTTATATAATTTGAATAAGAAAAAAAGTTCTCAAATAGATTGAGAACTTTTTTCTATCATAAATCTATGTAAAAAAGTATCAGATTTAACAGATTGATATTTTGATATAACTATTATTCCCTTTTTAGAAAATATTGGTTATGGAATAGAAGATATATTTATAGATGAAAATATTGGTTATAAAAATATAGAAATAAAAGATGATATAATATATCTAAAAAATGAAGTATCTATAGATTTATGATCTGTTTGAAAATGATATATAATTGATAAGATATATACTATTTTAGATAAAAAATATGATAATTTTATCATAAATTTTTGATGAGATATAAGAGTAAAAGGTAAACATATAATATACTTAGAAGACCCTTTGAATGATAAAAATATAGTATGAGAAATAGAATTACAAGATTGTTTTATAGCATCATCAAGCCCAAACAAAAGAAAAACAAAAAAAGGTCATCATCTAATTAATCCATTTGAAAAAAATAGTCAAAATGATAAAATTGCTATATTTTTAACTCATAAACTATCTAGCTTTTCAGATATATTTTCAACTGCATTATTTGTTACACCATTAGAAAAATCATTAAACATACTATCAAGTATAAAATGACTTGAATGACTAATTATAGATAGTAATTGAAATATATATAAAAGTTCAAATTTAAATTGTAATCTATACAAAAAGTGATAAAAAAAGTAGAAGTAATACCTTGATGTATAAGTTGTAGAAATTGTGAAAATATATGTCCACAAGTTTTTAAAGTTGATCCAACATCTAAGGTTATAACAAATAATTTTGATTGACTTGATAGTGAGATATTGCAAGCAGAACTATCATGTCCTGTAAATGTAATAAAAGTAGAAAATTCTTCAAAAGATATAAAAATCTGATTTAAACAAGCAAAAGTTAGAGAAAAAAATATGTTAACAGATGATGTACTAGAAATAACTTTTGCTTGTGATAATTTTTCTTTTAAGCCATGACAATATATATCACTTCAAGCATCTGATAATTTGTGAAAATTTTCTAGATCATACTCTATAGCTATTGCATCAAAAAATAGTTTTACACTAAATATAAAATTATTAAATAAATGAAGAGGTTCTAGATTTTTAAATAAATTAAAAATAGGAGACAAAATTTCATTTCTATGAGCTTTATGAAATTTTTATTTAAAAAATACACAAAACAAAAAAGTTTTTATAGCAACTTGAACTTGATTAGCTCCAATGATTGCTATGATTGAAGCTTGTCCTAAAGAAATAGAAAAAATAGTTATTTTTTGAGTTAGATTTGAAAAAGATATTTATTATAAAGAAAAACTGGAAAGTTTTCCAAATACAAAAGTAATAATAAGAGTTTCTAAACCAAGTGAAAATTATAAATGAGAAACTTGAAGAGTAACTGATGATTTAGATAAAATTTGAAAAAATGATGAAGTCTATATTTGTTGAAATCCTGAAATGGTATATGCTGTAAAAGAATGATTAATAAAAAACTGACATAATTTAAATCTGATCTACAATGAAAGTTTTACTATTTCTAGAGTTTATCCTGGTTTTTGGAAAGATATAATTTTCAATTGAAATATACCATATGTAAATTTATTTTCTTGGATAATTATAATATTTTCACTAACTATTATACCTTTTTCATGGTTTCAAAATAAACTAAATGATAATTTATATTGAAATTATTTATTTATAAATAATTTCATGTGATTTATGTTTGATTTAAGTTGGTGGAGTGTAGTTTTTGTAATGGCTATAAGACCGCTATCTGACCTATTACCAAAATTAGGAATATTAAAAAAGTTAGTATCTTTAAGAAAAGCTTTTTGAATATTATCATCAAGTATAATAGTAGTAAATCTTATCTGACCAATGTTTTTAGATTTTTCAAAATTTATAAGTTATTTTTCAAGTGTAAAATGGTGATTATATTACCCTATTATATCTAGGATAAGCGAAATAACTGCTATTATCTTACTTATAACTTCAAATAATTTTTCTCAAAAAAATCTTGGAATATGGTGGAAAAGAATCCAAAGAAGTAGTTATCTTTACTTTATTTGTTGATGAATAATTGCAGCAGAATATTTTCCAATAAAGATATACCCTTCAATGATCATAGTAATAATACTTTGGATTTTAGCTCAAACTAGAATTAAATTATGGAAATAAAAAATTATAAAAAATCTATTTTTTGGTTTAGACAAGATTTAAGAACATTTGATAATAAATGATTAATTGAGACTATAAAAAATAGTAATGAAATATTACCTATTTTTATTCTGGACAAAAATATAATTCCAGAATTTTTATGACTAAATGATAAAAAGTTTCTTTTTTTAAAAGAAGCTTTATTAAACCTGGATTTAGAACTAAAAAAATTGTGATGAAAGTTAACTATTTACCATGATTTTCCAGAAAATATAATTCCAGAAATTTGTAAAATTTTTGAAATTGATTCTATTTTTACAAATAAATCTTACTCTATTTATTGAAAAAATAGAGATGAAAAAATACTTGATTTTTGCTTAAAAAATGAGATAGATTTTTTGAGTTTTAATGATTTTTTACTTATTGAGCCTGAAGAAATAGAACAAAGAAAAGTATTTACTCCATATTATAAACTTTGGCAAAAAAAACTTTTTGAAAAATGATATAAAATAGAAAAACCTAACAATTTTAAACAAATAGAAAATGATTTTGACATAGATAATTTTCTAAATAAAAAAATAAATTGAGAAAAACATCCATATTTTACAATAGATTTTTGAAAAAATAGATTAGAAAACTATATAAGAAGTGATTATGAAAATTTTAGAAATGATCTAGACAAAGATGGTACTTCAAAATTATCACCTTATTTAAGATTTGGTATCTTTTCAGTAAGACAGATATATGAAATTGCTAAAGAAAAAAGCAATGTTTATGTATCAGAGTTAGCTTGGAGAGAATTTTGGCAACATATAGATTATTATTTCCCTTTTACAAAAAAAATAGAATTTCAAGAAAATAAAAGACATATAGAGTGGAAACATGATGAAAAACTTTTTGAAAAATGGTGTAAATGAGAAACTGGTTATCCTATTGTTGATGCTGCAATGAAACAATTATTGGAGACAAACTGGATGCATGGTAGAGCTCGTATGATTGTTGCAAGTTTTCTGACAAAAGATTTACTTATAGATTGGAGATGGTGAGAAGCTTTTTTCAAAAAACATTTACTTGATTATGATGAAAATGTAAACTTTTGAAATTGGCAATGGTCGGCAAGTGTTTGAGCTGATCCAAAACCACTTCGTATTTTTAATCCTTGTTTACAATCTCAAAAATTTGATAGTGAAGCAAAATTTATAAAAAAATATATCAGAGAATTAGAGTTTGAAAAAGCTGAAAGAATTCACAACCCAATAGACAATTTACTAGTTTATAAAGATATAATAGTTGATCATAATGAAGCTCAAAAAATTGCTAGAATTGCCTATAAAAAGACAATCTAGATAAATTTTTTTGCTTTTATAAAAAATTTTTATAAAATATGGCAGTATTTAAAAATTAATTATAAATGATATTATGATAACAGCAATGCAAATAAAAACTGGTTGAGTTATTAAAATGTGAAATGATTTATTATTACCTTTAAAAAGAGAACTTCATAGAGGTGGTAGATGAGCTACAAATATAAAAGTTAGATTTAAAAATCTGATAAATGGAAATATAGTTGATAAAGTATTTGATAGTGAAGAAAAACTTGAAGATATCGTTCTTGAAAGATCAAAATTTGAGTTTTTATATGAATCTGGTTGAGTATATTATTTTATGGACCAAGAAACATATGAACAAATTGAAATAAGTGAAGAAGATATGTGAGATGCAGTAAATTTTATAACTCCTTCTTTGATTGTTGATATTCAAAGATTTGAAGGAAGACTTGTATGAGTTATACTTCCTGCTTCTGTAAAATTATTGATTACAGAATGTGAACCAGGTGTAAAATGAAATACAGCTGATGGTAAAATAACTAAAGAAGCTATTTTAGAAACTGGTTATGCTATAAAAGTTCCTGGATTCGTTGAATCTGGAGAATATGTTATAATAAATACTGAATCTGGTGAATATCAAGAAAGAGCAAAATAAAAAAAATCCTGAATTTTAATTCAGGATTTTTTTTATTTTGCTATAAGCATCACAATCATTTTTAATATAATCTTTTAAATTAAGAAAATTTGTTTTATAATCCTCTCACTTGAAAATTATATTTTCAAAATTTTTATATTTATCACCTAAATTAAAATCTTTAAATATATTAAAATAATCATTATTAAAAGAAAATTTAGCCAAAAAATCTATAAAATCATCTATCTTATAAATATGAGCATCATTATTTTCTTTGTATATATCCCATAATGTTACATTTCAAGTAAGCAAAGATGAAACAAGACTATTTTCCCCTCTCACTATATTTATATCACAAATATGTAAAAAATTATTATAATCGTCAAGTTCAAAAAATGGCATTATAAAAATATTATCTTGGTTTATTTTTATAGAATCATATCAAAAAATAAAATAAGTATTTTTATCATTTTTTATATTTTTAATTATCTCATTTAAAGTATCTTTATAAACAAAAACTGAAACAAAATTATTTTTATTATCTTGTATATTTAAGTCATATTTTTCATTTATAAAAGCCAAAAAATCGTCTTTATTTTTATAATTAAAATTATTATTAATCAAAACTCATCAAGTATTTTCTAGTAAACTAGGAACAAAGTGAGTAACAAAAATATTTTTATTTTGATAAGTTGTATTATGCAAACTAGAAACTCCCTCATGCATCAAAAAATAAGAAAAATTTATCAATTTAATATCAAAATCAAAACTATTTAGATAATCAAAATCTACCTTTCTATCAAAGAAATTAAAAATTATTTTACTTGGTTTATAAATTTTAATGTCTTTTAATTCAAAATAATCTATATTTATAGATTTTTCTTTGATCATATTTTCAAATAATATCTTATCATTTGAAAATAATCTAATAGACAAATTTAATTCACTTTTAAGCATAATCTTTGCTAGATTGATAGCAAATCACAAATCTCAAAAGTTATCTATAACTTCAACATAAAAATCTATAACCTTACTCATAATATTTTTTTAAGAAAATTTAATAATATTATTATATTTTTTTATTTTATTTATGCCATATTTTTTACTTTTTATAATTAAAATGATAAAATATAATTAATAATCTATAAATAATTTTTATGATCCACATAAAAAGTGTACATGTAGTAAACTTTAGAAGTATAGAAAATGAAACTATAAATTTTTGAAGTAATAAAACTGTTTTAGTTTGAAAAAACTGAAGTTGAAAAACAGTTATTTTAAAAGCTATAGAAAAACTATTAAATTCAAAAAAAATCAAAGAAAAAGACTTCAAAAATCCTAAAAGAAAATTGAGTTTAGAAGCTATAATCACATATGAATGAAAAGATATAAGCATATATCTAAAAGCTTATTTTGATTGAAAAGAAACAAAAGTAGAAAGAAATGATAATGAAGATACAATAAAATTACTAGAAAAAATAAATATTATTTATATACCTAGTGATAGAAAGATAAATAAAGAAAATAATGAAGATGGCTATCTAAAACTCATAGATTTGATACTAAAAAATAAAGAAGAAAAATTAAAAGAAGGTAGATTTACAAAAGAAAAAATAAAAGAGCTAAACGATAAATCTGGGGAGAAGAAAACAACTTTACTTGTGAGTTTATTAAAACTATATCTATATAGTGTAAGTGATAGACAAAATAAAAATTTCACTATATTTTTGATAGATCAACCCGAAAATTTTTTGCATCCACATGCAACAAAGATGATAGATTCTATCTTACAAGATATTTGAGAAACAGAAAATACACAAGTATTATATTCAACACATTCTCCTGATCTAGTTTCAAATTTCAGAAAAGATAAATATGAAATTTCAGATGTAGTTTTTGTGAAAATGGAAAATAATTCTACAAAGATAAAAAGAATAGATAATTCTGGTTGAAGATTTAATAAGATAATGATAAATCTTATATTTAAAAATGCATGAGTATTTTTTTCAGATTATGTAATACTTGTAGAATGAGAAACTGAAAAGATATCTATTCCAAACATATACGAAAATACTAAATGGGAGAATTATTATAAATTAGACAAACAATGATTAAGCAAAGAAGAAATAGATAATTATTTTAATCTAAACTATAAAAACATAAGTATAATCGATGTTTGATGAAAAGGAGCACTTTATGAATGGTATATATTTTCTTGTGAATTATTTTGAAAAGAAAATGTAATAGCACTTATTGATAAAGATGAAAATTTTTATGTTGATCGTGATATGATTATAAAATCCATAAGAAAAGTCCATAAAGTATGATATGTCTATGAAAATGACTTTAGAAAATATAATTGGATTGTATTAGATTGAGAATTTGAAAATTATTATAAGGTAGATTCTATAAAACAATACATAAGATCAGAAGTAGATGAAAGAGCAAAAGAATTTTGAGATGATTTTGATCAAGAAAAATATGATCTAAGTCTAAAAAAATTAGATAATAAGATAGATTCTTTAAAATATGCGAAAAAAATATCAACTGCTTATGAAAGTATATTCAATATATTTTTTAGAAAATACTCTAAACCAACAATTGCTTTTAATCTATCAACTCGGTTAACAAAAAATAATTGATATGATGAAGATTTATACAAGATATTTGCTAGTATAATAGAAAAATTTGATATAAAAAATAAATAAAAAAATTATTAGTTTTCAAAAAGAAACTAATGATTTTTTTTGCTTTAATTCAAATGGTGAAACATAGTGAAAGGTATTATAACTAAAGTTGAACAATATGAATGATATATAAATATTCTAAAGTGAGTTAACTTAATGTTTTATTAAGTATATATCAACTAACTTAGCAAATTTTAACATATTATCTTCTTGCTTAAATTCAGATAAAATATTTAAACATTCTTTTTTAACATCATTATAATCATAATATTTAATAATTATTTCAAAATAATTACAAAAGACTTTGTATAATATATTTAGTCAAAATGGTAAGCTAGTTATTATATGAATTAAACTATTAACAATAAAATCTTCCTTTATTCATTTATTTTTAGAATATTTTATTAACTCTTCTACCTCAACATACCTTTCTTTTAAAAATAAATATCAAAACATATATATATTCATTGTTAAATTAGAAAAGTTCATTTTACAAAGTTTTATAATATGTTCATTATAATTATCAATTGAAATAAGCTTTTTAGATAGTAATATTGAAATAAAACTCTCAGTTCAAAATGCCTCCATTTTATATATCTCACTTCTAAATAAATTTCTAGACAATAAATCATCAGAAAACAATATATAATTATTATCTTGAGCTATTAAAAGAGACTCATAAAATTCTATTCATAAAAATTTATTTATATTCTTATCTTTTGAAACTAATAAATTTGATGATTTTATTATACATTTTTCTTTTAACCAATTTATAATAGATTCAAAAAAATCTTTTCTCTTTTGTTTATAATCATTATCAAGATTTATAATACTTCATCTTCATTCTGAATCAAAAACAATAGTAGTATTATCATTCAACTCCCAATTAAATTTTAGTTCTGTTAATTCTCTATTAAAATATGTAAGAGTTGATTGTGGTATATATACTTTAAAATTATTAGTTAAAATATCTTGTAATCATAATTCAAATATTGTTAATATAGAACTGATATCAACCACAATATTTTCAACTTCTCTATATTTATCACTTTTGAATGTAAGGTCAGAAATAATATTATAATCTTTTCATAACATACCATAATATAAATCAATATATGATTTATGATAAAAATGTTTTAGAACTCAAAATGACAAAGTTCATTTATTGTAAAAATTTTCATTAATATACTTTTTTCTATCTTCTTCCTCTTTTCAAATTCTTTTTCACATTTTCTGAAACTCAGTAAAATCATCTCAATTAGGAATATAAATACTTTCCATTTCAATCTCTTCTGGATTTTTATAAAATTCTTGCAATAAATGTATATACTTACTTTTTATTTCTAATATTTTATATTCTTTAACTATTCCTGTAGTAGTTGGAAATAAATCTTTTACTATATCTCACTTTTTATGTCATATTAATAAATTATATTGATTAGTATCTTTAGATTTAACTAAATCTACATTTTTATTATTAGAATATCAATCTAATAATAAAGTTTTTTTATTCTTACTAATTTGTTCCTCAATTATAATATAGCTATTTTCATCAATATTCTCTATCTCAAAAACCTCTTTTTTTAATGGAATAAGCAATCGTATATATAGTTGTTTTAATTGTAATTCATATTTTTCATCTTCAACATCATTTTGTAATAAATCATAAAGATACTGTATTGTTTCTTTTCTATCAATAAGCTTATATAAATCAATAACTCAAATTTTATTATGAAAATCTAAATCATTATATAAATTTATTAATTCTTTTATTGTCTTTTCAAAACTTACGTTGTCTCATAAATCTAACTCCAAATATGCTTTTCTAATTGCTAAATCAATATTATACTCTTCATCTAAAAAATCAGTAATTATTGAAATAGCTTTTTTATACTCTCACCTTTTCTCTTCTAAATATGATTTAAATCTAATAGAAATAAAATCGTCTTTTCAATCATTATGATTTATATAGTCTTCTAATTTTTTCTCAACTTTTTCAATCTCTCATAACTCAATTCAAATAATTATATAATTTTGAAATAGAAAAATATCTGACAAATCTTTAAGCTCATTATCTACTATTTCAAAAAATCTTATTTTTTCTCATTTTTTTAAATAAAATTCTGCTAACTGAATTATATCATTAAAATGTTCTTTATGATTACTTTTATATATTTTATATCATTCTTCTAAATATTTAACATCATTATTAAATGCTATATATCATAATAAATTATATACAATACAATTGTCACTAGATAATAATTCAGATATATAGTGTTGTTTAGAATTGATATCTATAAATTTAAACTTAACTGAATAAAATTGTCTTTTATAAAATTTCTTAACTTGCTGTAAATATTTATCTTCAAATATTTTTAATATTGCTTTTCACTTAGGTATTTGTCATTTATCATAAGATAAATCAGCTAACTTTATATGAGCTTGAAATAAAACATTTTTGTTTGGATTATCTTTTTCTTTTTTTAAAATTTCATCAAAATTTTTAACTATTACATCTAAAATATCAATAGCTTCATTTTTAGATTCAATTGTATTTTCATTTATTAGAGAAAATGCCTCATTTAATTTTATAACAGAAGATTCTCTTCTTTCATAAGCTCTAGCAAAATATTGACTAGAAGTTTTAAAATTATTAAAAATTTGAGAATTAATTATACCTTTTATATTAAAAATATCAGCTTCTACTACTAACTTTTTTCATTCTATATCAAATCTAAAACTATCTAAAAAATTTTCTAACTTAATAAATTCATTTTTTGCGACTATTGATAAATTATAAATTCAATATTTTTTCTGTAAATATTCTGACCAATTAATAAAATATAAAATTTTATCCTTTAATTGTTCTATTCACTCACAATCTTCTTTTTTATAATACTTTTCAAATCAAAGTATAATTTCTCACTTTAATCTATATACATCAAATATAGCATCTCTAACATATTCATCTTTTAAATACTTTTTATCTATATTTTTCTCAAAATCTTCAATATTATCATATTTTTCAGATTCAATTGAAAGATAAACAGAATATGCATATTCATCATATTCAGTATTATCTAATATATCCTTAATGATTTCTAATGCTTCATCTTTTCTCTCTAAATTATATAACCCTATTGCTTTATTAATTTTTGCCTTTTTATCTTGCTTAAATTCATATGCCTTTAAGAAATTTTTATAATAATCTTTTTTTTCTATTTTTTCCTGAAATAAATTTATATGAGTCTTTAATTTTCATTTTAAAATATAATATTTATATTTATGTAAATCTGATAAGTCCTCTATTTTACTATCAATTATATTTAAAAGCTCTTCTGCTGGTTCTAAATATAAATTATCTATATATTTTTCAATTAATTTTAATTCATATTCAATATCTTGTTTGACTGTAAAATATCATCTTAGTTTCTCATACTTATACTCTAAATCTATTTTCTCCCATTTTTCATATATTACAACCTCAACTCCTATGTTTTTTAAATCATCAATAATTGAATCATTAAGATAAGTACTTCATTTTATTCTTTTAACATAAACATATATTTTATTTAATTCATCAAAAGGTTTCTCTCATTTTTGCTTAGCTTTTAATATCTTATCAAGAGATTCTTTTATTTTACTCCATTTCCAATCATCTTTAAAATACTTTGATTGAAAAGCTACTCAATTTACTGGTATATTTTCAATTCATTTTAAACCATCAATAATAGTTACATCATCAATATTTAATCATTGTTCAATAGAAAAAAATTCTCTACAAAATCATATTTCAAATTGTTCTGTAGAAGCAATTTCTGAATTTAACTCAAATTTAAGCCATTTTTTATTATCTATCATATTTTATTTTTATTTTTTATATAAATTAATCCTAATATTGAAACTCATGAAATAAAGAATACTGGTGCGATATACAATAAAAAGAGTGCTGCATTATAAAAGATTGATATAATAAAATTTAAGAATGATACAGCTATTGGTAAAAAGAAAAAATACATTAACAATCACAATATTAACCATATTACTTTTTTTATCTTTTTATAAGTTCTCTTATCATTTAATAAAACCACAAAAATAAAATATAAAGGCATATAAATTACTTTTGATTTATAAAACAATTTTCAAATTGTAAGATAAGTTAAAGCACTTATTAATCATCATATCCAAGGAACAAATGGTATTATTTCAATACTCTCCCATTGATAAATTCATCTAGTAAAATAAAAATAAACAGAAAAAGACAATGCTATAATTATTCAAGCATATATTTTAGTATTCATATCAACAGAATACTTCTTTATTTCTTTTTCATACCAATTCATTTTTATTTACTAATAAATTTAAAATTATTTATATTTTACATAAAACTTACAAAAAAACAATAAGCACTAAAATATAAACATTTATTAACAATTTTTTATTTACAATTGTTTACTTTTTTTATAACAATTTATAACATTTCAAACCATCTATTTACAATTTATTATACAAGTGTAAAAATAGAAATTGTACCTTGTTTTAAAATTATAAAAAATAATATTGATGAAATAATCTTAAAAACAACAAAAAAAGCCATCAGTTTCAATAAAACTGACGACTTAATGCTTTCAAAATTCAAATGGTGGGTCATTCGGGGCTCGAACCCAAGACCTTCGCCTTAAAAGGGCGCTGCTCTACCTACTGAGCTAATAACCCATTACCTCTAAAAGCTAGTGTATTGTATAAAAAAAAACACTAAATGCAAATCTTTTTTTGACTTTTTTTAGAGACACTATATTTTTCTCTTTGGTATGAGAAAAACTCAATCATAAACTACTATATTAGTAACATTTTTTCAATCAAAAATAAATAATTCTTCTCATATATTATGTGTTGTCTTAGATATTATTTTTCTTCATAAATCAAGTTCTTTTATAGAATCTAAATCCAATTCTATAAAATTATTATTTTTAAAAAGTGTTTTTAAATCAAGAAAATTATTTTTCTCAAAATCTTCAAGTTTTTGAGAATATGATAAATCTAAATTTCATATCTTGGTTCTTCTCAGATTTATTACATATCATCCAGTTCACAATATATTTCATAAATCAAATGCAATTGTTCTAATATATGTTCAAGCACTTACTTTTGCTCTAATTTTAGCTGTTGGATAAGAAAATGATAAAAGTTCAATCTCATATATAAAGCAAGTTCTTTTTTTCATTTCAAAATCACTATTTCATTTTATAATCATATCTATAGCTTTTTTCCCATCTATCTTTAATGCACTATATTTTGGAGGAATTTGTTCAATTTGTCATGTAAATTTTCTAATCAAAATATTATTTATTTTTTGAGATGTTATATTTTGTTTGGCAATATTTTTTTCAAAATCAGTAATATAATTTACTTGTGTTCATAAATCATAACTTTCAGAAACTCAATCAAAATTTACTTCAAAAATATACTCTTTTATATCTTTTTCAAAATATGGAATAAGTTTAGTATAATTTCAAATGGCAATTAAAAGACCTCCTGTTGCCAGAGGGTCCAATGTACCAGTATGTCACATCTTTTTTATATTTAGTTTTTTTCTAAGTACTCTAAGAACATCAAAACTAGTGTAATTTAATGGTTTATCAATCAAATAAAACATAATTATAAATCATGATTAAATGTAGATGGAGATGAAAAAAATCTAGGTGTAGTATCTATACCAAGTTCTGGTTGTATAAATCAAATCTTTTTAAAATTAAAATAACCTAGATCCAAAAATACCTTTCAAATCATATCATTTTTTGTTATAAATTCACTTCTTCAAACACAATTAGAAAAACACTCTCTTGAATCTGTTGAATGATTTCTATTATCTCACATAACAAAATATTGATCTTCTCATAAAGAATATATTTTTGTATCTTTATTTATTCAAACAAAAGTATATCAATTATTTTCACTATTTAAATAATCTTCATTCAATTTAACAAAATCATCATTAATTGATTTTTTTATAAAAACATTTCCATCTTCTATCTTTAATATATCTCATGGAACTCAAATTATTCTTTTTAAAAAATATTTTTTCGCATCGTTAACATATGGTTTAAAAACGATAACATCTCATCTTTCAGGTTTTCACAATATATAAGAAATCCTATCAACTATTATAAATTCTCTATCATAATAAGATGAATACATCGATTGTCAACTTATTTGAAATGGCATAGCTATATAACTTCTAACAACAACAACAATTATAACAATAATTATTAAATCTTTAAAAAAATCCAATATTTCTGAATGTTGGGATTCTTCATTATTTTCATTATTTTCAATATTTAAATTATCATCCTTAACTTGTTTTTTCCAAAATCTTAAAATCATTAATTTATTATTTAATTATTTAATAAACACATTATATGTTTTTTAAAATAAAATCAATAAAAAGTACCTTTTGGTACTTTTTATTATTTATCATCGTCTGTTTTAAGCCAATCTGGAACTTTCATTCAATCATCCCATAATTCACTATCTCATGTATTTAAATTAGTTTCATCATTAACTAAATTTTTATTATCTTTTTTATTTGAAGATATTTTTTTACTAGGAGATTTCTTTTTTATTTTAACATTGTCTTTTTCAAAATCATTTTCAACTTCTTCACTATTATTATTTTGAATAAGTGTATCAATAAAATCTTCTTTCTTATCTTCTTTTATAGGATCCTTTTTTGATAAATCAGTATCATCCTCAAAACTTCATTTTAACCAATCTGGTAAATTGTCTTTATTAAATTTTGAAGTATCATCTTCTAAATCAATCTTAGTAAATTCATCCAATTCTTCTTTAGTTTCTAGCTTTGGTATATCAGTTTCTTGTTCCTCTACCTTATTTTCAGTATTTTTTTCTTCCTTTACTACTTCTGTAACTGGATCTTCACTAAAACTTCATTTTAACCAATCTGGTATCTCACTTTTCTTATCTTCATTATTATCTTCTTGTTTTTCTTCTACCTTGTTCTCTATCTTATTTTCAATATTATTTTCTTCTTTTATTACTTCTGTAACTGGATCTTCACTAAAACTTCATTTTAACCAATCTGGTATCTCACTTTTCTTATCTTCATTATTATCTTCTTGTTTTTCTTCCACCTTTTTTTCTACTTTATTTTCAATATTTTTTTCTTCTTTTATTACTTCTGTAACTGGATCTTCATCTTTTAATAAAGGTTTATCAATATTAGAAATATTATCTTGATAAAAATTAAGATCATCTTCTTCTTTTTTAAATATATCTTCTTTTTCAAAAGAAAGTACATCTTCTTCTTGGGTATTTATTACATTTTGATTTCTTTGAAAAGTCCTATTTGCAATAAAATCTGAAAATCAAATATTTTTATCTTTATTTACTAATTTATAATAAATAAAAAATAAGATTATTATTCAAGAAAATATTAGTATTATTATTCAAAATATCTTTATGATAAATGATAAAATATTTATAATTCAATTTGATCCTTGTTTTACAGTATCTTCACTTATTATATCTTCCTTTTCTTCTGTTGGTATATTTGCAACACTTCAATATACAAATGTATTTAATATTGCTTTAAAATCAGTTTTTTGTTTTACTGTCATTTCTTCATTTGCTGCAATATTTTCAAGAATAATTTTTCATAATTCTCTATTTTCATCTATATTTGAATTTTCTCAAATTACTTCCAATTTTAAAACAAGCAAATCATAACAAGTTAATCAATCTTTCAATTCAGTTGCTGTTTTTTCAATACAAGCAATATTTGTAGGAATAAGATTTTTAAGAGCATTAAAAGCTATTGTTTTTTCTGATTTATCATTTTCTCATTCTATTAATAATGATTCAAGTAAATCAATTAACTCTTTACCTTTTGCGATTTCAATTTGATCAATAAATGATTCAAATTCTATTATTATATTTGTTTTCTCTCTATCATCATTCCATTCTTCTTTCAATCTTTGAACATACATTAATCATTTTAATTTATGCTCTTTTGGAAAATTAGAAACTTCTAATTTTATTTTTTCTAATTTAAACTTTATAGAATCAGAAACTCCCTCAAAAATTATAGAATTTACATCTATATTTTCTTCTATATAATTTTTTACAACCTTTATATCTTTAGAAGACAATATTTTTCAACTAATATCTTTAGTATAAAGTCTAACAATTTGTTCTTTTGAATCATTTAAATCAACTAATATTGAGTTTTTAGATAAATAACTATCTTGAAATTTATTATCTTCATCATCATCATTTCATCAATTTAAATCAGAATCTATATTTATATCAAAGTCAGCAACATAATTATATATATCTCAACTATTTGCTCCTAAATAAAAATATAATTTCTTTGTTTTATCCTCAATAATTATAGAATCATTTTCATCAATCTCATGATTTGAAAATACTATTAATCATGATTTTTTTGCTTTAATAAAATTTGATAAATTTTTAACAACTTTTTTTGTTATTTCTCTAGTTTTATTTCATTCAGAAATTTTTAATGTAACTAAATGAGTTGATTTTCAATCATTATATGTGTATGTAAAAGAAGATTTTGTTATCTTATTTCCATCTCACATATCCCATAAATAATCCTTAGCATTACCTAAACTATTATCAAAAAATATATAATCATTTCATATAGATACATAATCAAAATCTGGTTTTAAAATATTTGCAACATTTATGGTAACAGTTTTTGTATTTGAAAATCATTTATATTTAACTTTTACTTTTGCAAATTTTTCTCATGAACTTTCATATTTATGACTTGTAGTATTAGTTGTAGTTTCTTTATCATAAAATCAATCACCATCAAAATCCCAAGAAAATGAAACTTTTGTATTTAGATTTTGTCATAAAATATTTTGAACATTTGCAGTAAAAAATATTTCATCTCAAATAGAAACAGAATTATTATTTACATTTAAATCAACAATTGGTGTATTTACATTATCACCTGTCAATGTTATAAAATATTTTGAACCATTTATTTCTTCTGAATTTGCTCTTGCTTCATTATTATCTTTCATTACTACTACAAAATAATAATTTCAAGTTACTTTTGGTAAAACAAAAGTTGTTGTTTCATTTTTTGTAGCTCTAAAATCTTGAGGTTCAGGATCAATATCTGTATAATAATACCATAAATATGATTGTATAACTCAATCTAAATCTTTTGCTCAAATTGCTGTTAATGTAACCAAAACTGGATCTGATTCGCTATCTTTTACTCTGACATCCAAACTCGATATAGTAGGTTTTATATTTTCAACTTTTACATTTACTTCTTTTGATGACTCCTTTCAATTTTTATTACTTTTAACAGTTAATTTAACTTTACTACAACCTAATTCATCAAATTTTCTAGTAAAATTTTGTGTATTATAAAGAGAATTTCATACTTTCCATGAATAAGTCAATCAACTATTATCTCATGTTACATCAATACTCTCATCTCATGAGAATGAAAATGTATCTACCCTATTTAAAATATATGCACCTTCTCAATTACAAACTCAATCTTCATAAGACACTTCATTCAATTTACTATCTTGTATATTTATATATGAATATGGACTATCTGTATCTCAAATGTAAACATTTTTTGAAAAATTATTTGAATTGTCATCCTTATCAATAACTTTTAATCTAACATTATAAACTCAAGCTTTTTTATATATATGAGATATATTATCATCTTTTCAACCTTCTTTAATTCCATCTCCAAAATCCCACTCATAAAAATTGGCTTCTACTGAATCTGCAACAAATCTTATAGTTTTTTCTCTTTGTACAACTCTAGGAAAAGCAAAGAATTCAACAGATAATATAGAATTAATTTTAATTTTATCTGTTTTTGTTGATGTAATGTCGTCTGGATCAGTTACTTCCAAAGCAACAGATTGATCTCCAACAGAAGAAAAAGTATAATATCAATTTGATCAATTAAAATTAGAGTTATCAAGATTTACTCTTTCCCCATTTATAATCCAAGAAAATTTTAATTTTCAATCATCACTAAAATCTGCATCAAAAGAAGAACTAGCATCTAAAAAAACAGTATTTGGTTTATTTGGAAAAGATATATTATAGGTAAATTTTGCTTCTGGTGCTCTTGAATTTATATGTATAATCTTATAATCTAAATCTACATCTCAAGATGCATCAGTTACATATAATTGAACATTATATTTTCATTTTTCAGGAAAACTATATGTAAATGTAGATGAATTCTTATTTAATATTTCCTTATCATTTTTTATATCTATAATTTTCCAAGAATAACTCAGGTTATTATTGCTTCATGTTGGATTTGCAGTAAAAGTAAATTTATCTCATAGATATCATTCTTCACTTGTTGACCTAATTGTAGCTATTGGATTATGTATTTTTATAATAAATTTTCTTTCAACTGTTTTATTCTCATTTGTAGTAAGTTTTAATTTAACAGTAAATTCTCATTCTTTTCAATAAACAACTCTTTCTGTATAAGGAGCTCCATCATTTACTCTTATAACTCAATTTCAAAAATCCCATTCTGTTTTTGTAAATTTAGCTCATGAAGTTGGTGTAGAACTTGTAGCATCAAAAAGTAATCAATATCTAGCAATATCTGGTAAAAATTTTAATTCTTCTTGTTGTCCTAAACTTTCATTATTAACTTTTAAAATTAAGGAAGCTATTTTTTCTTTTACAACAATATCTGCTCTAGAAGAAAAAGGCAATACATCATTATATCATAGTGAATTTTTATGATTTGAAGTTACATCTAAAAAAACAGAATAATTTCATTCTTCTTTAAATACATATGTCAAAGAAATCTTATTTCCAATAATTTTTCTCTTACCTTTTTCATTTATCCACCAAGTAAAATTATAATTTTCAAGTTTTGTTCAAGTTGGATCTTTTACATTTCATCTTAATGTTACTGTTAATGGAGCATTTCAAGATGATGGAAATGCTTCAACATTACCAGTTACCTTTTGAATAGTAGTTTTTTCTAAAAAATTTTCTATTGAAGTTGCTATCTCTTCAAAAAATGAAGAATTTTCAGGATATTTAATCCCTTTTTCAACAGATGTTTTCAAATAATTATAATAATTTTTATTTGATAAACTATCTGGTAAATAATTCATACCTTCTTTTGCATACATTAAAATTCTAGCAGAAATATATTGATCAATCTTTCATTCAACCTCAAATTTATTTCTCAAATCAAGGTATTGATCTGTAATCTTATATCTATACTCATTAAAAGTTTTAAAATCAACAACTCATAAAGTAGTATAATTTTGTTCACTTGTTTCAGCAGAATAAACCAAGTCTGAATTAAGACTTAGTATAAAAAAAGTTGTAAATATAATAAATATCTTTTTAAACATATGTATTTTTTAACAAATAGTTATTTAGTAAATATTAACATAATTTAAAATAGTAGGCAAAAAACAAACTATATATATTTCATTTTTTAACTTGACTTTTATATTTTTTATGATGAGTATTCTTATATAATTTATGCTTTAAATATACATTTTATATACATATTATATATTTTCTCTTGATTTATTTTTAAACATATATATAATAAAAAAAGAATTTATAAAAATTCTAAAATTTATTTTATAAGCATTGACCTATGGATTTAAACAAAGCACAAGTTATTGGTAGAATTACACAAGATTTAGAATTAAAGCAAACACCAAATGGACAAAATGTTTTAAGTTTTTCTCTTGCTACTAATAGAAATTGGACTGATTCTAGTTGAAATAAACAAGAACAAGTAGAATTTCACAATATAGTTTTATGGTGAAAATTGGCAGAAATTGCTATGCAATACTGTGGAAAATGAAGAAGAGTATTTATTGAAGGTAGATTACAAACTAGATCTTGGGAAGCTCAAGATTGAACTAAAAGATATAAAACTGAAATAGTTTGAGAAAACATGATAATGCTTGACTGAAAGTCTGAATCAAATAATGAAAATAATAATTTTGAGAATAATGAAAATAATTCTCCTGCTATTAGAAAATCTTCTCCAAAACAAGAAGAAGAAATATCTATAGAAGATATACCTTTCTAAAAAATAATAAATCTTTATAAATTGCCTTTTGTAGACTATTTGTAAGGATTTTTTAAACTTTACTTTTATATTTTTTTTTATAATATAGTTTATATTTTTAACAGATAATTTTAAAAAATGGATTTATATAGTGTTTTATGAGTTGAAAAAAATTATAGCAAAGAAGAAATAAAAAAAGCATATAGAAAACTTGCTATGCAATATCACCCTGATAGAAATGCTTGAAATAAAGAAGCTGAAGAAAGATTCAAACAAATAAATAAAGCTTATGAGATACTAAGTGATGACTCAAAAAGGAAAAATTATGATATGTTTTGAGATGAAAATCCTAGATGAAACCCTTTTGGTTGATGAGGATTTTCTTGAGTAGATGTGGATTTATGAGATATATTTGAATCATTTTTTGGATGAGGATTTTCTTGATCTACAAAAAAAAGAAAAACTAGTTTTTCATGAGAAGATTTAGAATACAACTTAGAAATAGACTTAAAAACAAGTATATACTGATGAAAACAAAAAATAAGTTTTAATAAAAAAGAAACATGTGATAATTGTCATTGAGAATGATGAAGTGGGAAAAAAACATGTTCAAAATGTAATGGTAGATGACAAGTCACACATACAACTCAAAGTATGTTTTGAATGATTCAACAAACTGTAACATGTGATGAATGTAATTGAAGTTGAGAAATTTTTGAAAAAATATGTAATGAATGTAATTGAGAAAAAAGAAAATTTATAAAAAAAGAAATTGATATTGATATACCTGCTTGAATTGATGATGGTATGATTATAAAAATGACTGGTGAATGAAATCATTGAGTTTGAACAAATAAATCTGGGGATTTGTATATAAAATTTAGGGTTTCACAAGAAGAAAAATGATTAAAAAGAGAATGAGTTGATTTAAATTATGATTTAGAAATAGATATAGTAGAAGCAGTTTTATGAGCCACAAAAGAAATTAATATACCCATTATTTGAAAAAGAAAAATTGATATAAAAGCTGGAAATGAAAGTGGAAATATAATAAAGATTTCTTGAGATTGAGTTAAATATATAGATAATGATAGAAAATGAGATTTATACATAAATATATTTGTAAAAACTCCTAAAAAATTAAGTAAAAAAGAAAGAGAATTATTTGAAGAAATAGCAAAAGAAAGAAAAGTAGATGTAAATAAATGATGAGTATTTGAAAAAATATTTGGTTAAATAAAAAAACTCCTAAAATGATTTTTAGGAGTTTTAATTTTAAAAATAACATTTTAAAAAATGAAAAAAGAAAAAATTATAAGTTCTATTATAATAATTATATTTTTTATAATATTTTCAGTATTTAATTTTTGAGAATATTATGATTTTCATAAACAAAAAATAGAAAATACAAAAAATTATGAAAATAATAAAAATATACTTAAAAACTTTGATATAAAAAATATTAAAGAAATAAAAAATATAAGCCTAAGACATACTCCAAACAAAGATTTACTAGATGAAATAGTTAAAAAAATAGAAAATTCTAAAGAAAAAATATATATAGAAGTTTATATGTTTACAGAAAATAGGATAAAAACAGCTTTAATAAAAGCAAAAAAAAGATGAATAGATGTAAAAGTTATACTAGAAAAAGATCCTTATATGGCTTACAGTATAAATGATAAAACATATAATGAACTCAAAAAAAATACTATAGAAGTTGTGTGGTCAAATACGAAAAATTATTCATTAAATCATAGTAAGATGATTATAATTGATGATGAAATTATATTATCAACTTGAAATCTAACATATTCTACTTTTACACAAAATAGAGATTTTTTTGTATTTATTAAAGATAAAAAAATACTTCTTGATTTTTTAAAAATCTTTGATTATGATTTTAATTGAATAAAAAATTATGTAGAAAATGAAAACATAGTAATATCACCAAACAATTCAAGAATTAAAATAGAAAAATTATTTGAAAATGCAAAAAATGAAATAAAGATATATATGCAATATCTTAATGATGAAGAAATGAATCAAAAATTATTAAAATTAAAAGAAAAAGATAATTTAAAAATACAAATAATTATTGATGAAACAGCTATAAATAATGAAACAACTAAAAATTTACAAAATAAATGAATAGAAATAAAAAAATTACCTAAATATAAAATGCATTCTAAGGCAATATTGATTGATAATGAAACAATATTTATATGAAGTGTAAACTTTTCTAATTATTCACTTGATAAAAATAGAGAATTATGAATATTGACAAATGATAAACAAATAATTATAGATTTTTTAGATAGATTTAAAACCGATTTTAAATAAGAAAAAGCTTTACAAAAAGCTAAAATATATATAATAAAATTAATATATTTTAATGTAAAAAAAGTGATTTCATTAAATAAAATTTTTTTAGCAATATTTACATTTATCATTTTTCTATGGTTGATATTTACAACATTTTTAAATAAAAATTATAATAGTTTTGAAGAAGTTTATTATAAAGATAATGAGAAATGAATTTATTCATTAGAATTTAAAGAAGATCAAGTTTTTTTTAATTCTTGAAGTATTGATTGAAAACTAAAAATAAATTATATTAATTCATTTGATAAGATAATAGAATACAAATGAAATTCTATAATAAACAATGGTGAAATAAATATAGAAAAATGAATTTATTTATTTAATATTTCAGAGCTAGACAATTCTTATAATATAAATTGAGAATGATTTAATATAAAAACTAATTGACCTCAAACTATATTTATAGACAATTCATGAGTAAGAACAAATATCTTTTCACTAAATTCTAAGGTAGAATTAAATTTAATAAATATTGAAAACAATAAGATAATAAATACATTATATCTATATCCTCACAAATATATTAGATTTATTCCTAATCAAAATAAAAATGTAGAAAATGCTGATTTATTAAAATTAACTCAAAGATTTCCTCTAGATTATTTTTGAGAAAGTATTTTAATAGATTGAAAAATTAATGAAAATCTTATAAAAAAAGTAATTTGAAATAAAACTGAAGAAGAAAATCAAGAAATTAAAAATATGTTTTTATTTTTATATTTAAATAATAAATATGAAAATAACTTATTAAAAAATTTTGAATCAAAAAAGTTTTGAACCCTATTATGAGAGAAACTTATAATAAAATATAATAAATTATTCCTAAATGAGAGTAAACAAATAATCTACTATAAAAATCTTATAATTAGAACTATTTGAGATTTGATAAATTCAAAATGAGAAAATAATTCTAAAAGTGATTTTTTAATTAAATTATTTGATGAACTTAAAAATCTAAGTGAAGTTGATTATAATGAAATGAAAAATATTTTCTATTTTTATTCAAATCTAGTTATTGATGGTGAAAAAGAAGAAATAGAACCAAAAATTAATTTTTCAAAAATAAAAAATGTATTAGAAAATAATAATAATAATTTTAATGATGAATATTTATTAAAATTAAATAACATTTATTTTAAATATGATTTTAATAATGATTCATCATTTTATAATAATCTAGCTAATATAAATAAAGAAATAATAGATAAAGAATTAACTGAAACTCAAAAAAGTTATCTCATATTTTTTATGAATAAAATAATTTTATATTGATTTGATCAACTAAATGAGAATAATGATTTAAAATTAGATGATATTTTAAATATATTTAATTATTATACTAACATAAGTATTACATATTATGATAAAGAAGATAGTATAAGGATTAGAACATGAATAGAAGAATATAACCAGATGTTAAAAAAATTAAAGGGAAAAATTAATGAAGTTTATTTTGAAAAAGAAAGAGATAACAAATGATTATTAGTACTTAATAAATCAAATAATTTAAGTAAAGAAAAATTAATAATTTTTGAAAATAATATAAAAACAATTTTTAATTATTTTTATAAAAATAATAAATATTTATTAGATAGATCCAAAGATGAATTAATAAAAAAAGAATTCTCTGAATCAAAAAAAATATTTGATGAATATATTTTAGCAATAAAAAATTATGATTCATATATAGCAAATTATAGTGAAGAAAATAAAAAATTGTTATTTTGAGAAACTGTAAATAAAAACAATGATATTGAGTCAGATAAATACAAGGTTATTTCTGTTGAAAATGCTTTAGATTTTTTAAATCAATTCAACTATATTGAAACAACTTATTCAAAAATAAGTCTAAGATGATATAATTATTGTAATAATCCAATTGAAAAAAATGATATTGACGAATATAATGAACCATATTGTTATAAAATTGAAAAAATTATAATTTGAAGTAATGTTGAATTAGATATGATCTTAGTTCCAAATGAATGAAACAACATTTTTAATTTTTCAATTAATTGAGATAAAAATATAAATAAATGATCTTATAAATTAAATAATGAAAAAATTGTATGGGACGAAAACTTAGAAAATAATGGCTCAGAAGAAAATTCTGAAAAATATAAATTTGAAAATTTTTTTCTATATGTTTTCAATCCCCCAATTGAAAATAATACAACAAATAATAATACAACAAATAATAATACAACAAATAATAATACAACAAATGATGAAAGTTTAATAATAAAGATATTTAAAAGAAATAAATTATTATGAGAAAATTGAGACTTTAAAAATATTGAATGATTTATTGATATAAAATATGAAGATTTAATTGTTAAAGAAGATTGAAATGATTATGATATTCAAATAAATAATGCTAAATTTAAATATGCAGTAAAATGATGAATAGAATATTCTTGATATTTTAATTCAAAATACAATTTTATACCAAATCATAGTTTTATACAATCTGAAATAACTGTATATAACGACACTTGAACTAAATTATTATATTGAAATATGGTAAAAATTGTTTGAGATTTAAATGTTGAAAGTATTAAAGATGACCTATATATATTGTTTGATAATTTAAATTATCTACAATTAATTTTAGATATCATAAGAGATAATTCAATAACAATTTATTATGATATGTCTATAGATAAATTTATAATTAAAAATAATAATTTAGAGATAACAACCTTATGAAATTATGTAGATTCAATCATATATAATTGAAAAGAATTATTAAAATCATGAATAAATATATATGAACTAGAAAATATTTTAAAATTAACAAAATAAAAATGAAACAAAAATGAGCAAAAATTATGGCAATATTAGCATTAATTGCAATAACTTGATCAATAATTTGAACTTGAGTAATGGTAATTCTTCAAGGATGAACAAATAAAGAAACTCAATTAACTCCAGAACAAATAGAACAAATTCAAGAATTAATTAATTCTCAAAGCTGAAGTATAACTTCAACTTGAGAAATATCTTGAACATGAAATATAATAGAAATTAACAATTAATTGATGAATTTAAATACTAGAATAACATGACCCGCTTGAGCATGAGTTAACTCAACAGTTGATATTATATCTGACCTTTATGCAGAACTAGGTTATGATTTGATAACTGATATAGAATACGAATCAAGAATAAAATGATGAGTAAATTTTTTTGATGTAAATATTTCTGATAAAAAAGAAAAATTCCTTACAAAATATGTAGATATAGTACTTGCTTTTAATGCTGAAAGTCTTGAAAAACAAATAAGTAGCTTAAAAGAAAATGCAACAATAATCATAAATAGTAAATGGATAAATAAACTAAAAGAAAAAGGTTTAATTTTTGATAAATTCAATGTATTAGAACTTGAAATAACAGATAAATATGACAATACTTACCTACTTTGAATATATGCTAAATATTTGAATCTAGATATAAATATATTGCTTGAAAAAATAGAAAAAGTATTTGCTAAAAAGTGAACTGATACTGTAGAATTAAACAAAAATATAGTTAAAAATATTTTTGACACTTATGAAATTAAAAATAAAAGTGATATAGTATTAGAGAGAGTTTGAGAATCAAAAGAAACTATTTATTGAAATAAATCTCTAACAAAATGATCTATAGAATGAGGACTTGAATTTTATAGTGCTTATCCTATGACTCCAGCTTCTACTATACTTAGTGAAGTTATAAATGATGGTAGAGTAAAATATTTTCAAGCAGAAGATGAAATTGCAGTTATAAACTCTGCATTATGAGCTAGTTTTACTTGAGCAAGAGCTATGAGTGGTAGTTCTGGTGGATGATTTGCACTTATGAGTGAAGCTTTAAGTTTTGCTGTGCAAGCTGAATTCCCAATAACAGTTGTACTTTCTCAAAGAGCTGGTCCAAGTACTTGAACACCTACTTATCATGAAGCATGAGATATAAACTTCGCTTTAAATCCTACTTTTGGTGATTTTGATCATGTTGTAATGTATCCTAGTTCTTTAGAAGAAGCATATAATTTTTGAGGTTTAGCTCTAAATATAGCTGATAAATATCAAAGTATAGTTTTAGTTTTGATGGATAAACAATCAAGTGAAATGGTTGGAACAATTTGAGAATTAAGTGTACCAGAAATAGATAGATGAGTAATTCTTGAAAATCCTCCTCTTGATTATAAAAGATATGAACTTAACGAAACTTGAATTTCTCCAAGAGTAAAAGTAGGTACTATAAACTGAGATTTTATAGCAACTAGTTATGAGCATGATGAATATTGAGCTACAAGTGAAGATCCACTTGTAAAAAAAGCATTTACAGAAAAAAGATGGAAAAAACTAGAAAATTTCTTTGAAAAAGAATGATATAGTTGATATGAAGTAATTAATCCTAATGCTAAAAAAATGCTTATAGTTACAAGTTTTACAAGCTATACTGCAAGAGAATTTGTAAAAAATAATAGCGAGTTTGGTCTTATAATAATCAAATTTTTAAAACCACTTGATGCTAGATTAAGAAAAGAAATAGAATGAAAAGAAGAAATTATTTTTATAGAAAGTAATTACTCTGGTCAATTAGAAAATTACATATCAAAAGAATTTGGATTGAAATACATACCAAATTTAAAAATATCAAATTTAAGAAAATATGACCTATTCCCTTTCTATATTGAGGATTTTAATAGTCTAATTTAAAAATAGTTATGTTAAAAATAATTAGAGAAGATAAACCATGGTGAATAATTGAACAAATTACTCATGAAAAAAAATCTACTATACAAGTATTAAAAATTAAAAAATGAGAAGAATTATCACTACATTATCATAAAATTAGAAATGATTATTGGTATATAATATCATGAGAATGAATTGCTATAATAAATGATAAATCAAAAAATATAAGTTCTTGAGATTTAATATATTTAGAAAAGCTTACTCCTCACTCAGTAAAAGCATTAACAGATGAATTAATAGTTATGGAAATATGTTTTGATATATTTGACTCAAAAGATACATATAGAATATCTGATAAATATTGAAGAAATTAAAAATTAAAAAAATAAAAAATGAGATCTTGATTAAATAATATACAATGGTGTCCAGGTTGTTGAGACACACTTATAATCTGAGCTATAAAAAAAGCATTTGAAGAACTAGGAATTGCTTCTCACCAAAGAGTAGTTGTTTCTTGAGTAGGTTGTTCTGGTAAAGCAAGTCAATATATTGACTGATATGCAGCTGAAACTCTTCATGGTAGAACTCTACCTTTTGCTACAGGTATAAAAATGGTAAATCCAGAACTTGCAGTACTTGCTACTGGTTGAGATGGAGATTGATACTGAATTGGTATGTGACACTTTATTCATGCTTGTAAGAGAAATTTAGATATAACTTATATAGTTATGGACAATGAAAACTATGCTCTTACAACTGGTCAAGCAAGTCCTACAACTCCAATTTGAGCAAAAACAAAAACTACTCCACTAGGAAATACAAAACAACCTTTTGATCCTATAAAATTGGCTCTTGATGCTGGATGCACTTTTGCAAAAACAGCTGATAGTATAAAATTTCTTGAAATGAAAGATATAATAAAGCAAGCGATACTTCATCCTGGTTTTTCACTTGTAAATATTCACCAAGCTTGTCCTAGTTTTAAAAGATGGTAAAAGATTTAAAAATCCAAATGTTTTTTTGCATTTAAAATTAAATTATGATTTAATAATAATATTAAATTATATTATAAGAAGATGCTTAGAAATTTTATAAAAAATTACTACAAATTATTTGATGAAAAATTACAAAATGGAACTATTATAGTACTAATAATAGCATTTTTAATAAGCTCAATTTGAAATGTAACAAATGCATGAAATAAAAGTGAGTTATATGTAAAAGCAAATATCCTAGAAACAAGAACAACAAATGAAGTCATAATAATAAATGGTAAAACATATCAATTAATAGACTAAAAAACACATCATAAATGATGTGTTTTTATATAAATTTAATTTCAAAATCATAATCTTTTAAATCTATATTTTTAATTTTATCTTGAAAACTAGAATTAATTTTATCATAAAATAAATGTAATTCTGAATTTATTAATGGATTATTTGTCTTAATTAAAAGTGTTTGATTTTTTATTTGTATAGAAACTAGATATGATGACATATCTATATTTTTTCCCTTCAAAAAAACCTCTATTATACTATTCCATAGAGAAGTTTTTATAAAAAGTTCAGTCTTTTTCTCATTTAAAAATAATTTCATAATCTAAAAAATTACTACAAATTCTCATTTAACTTTTGAACTGTTTTGAGTGTAATAATCAAGTACTTCTCTAACTGTTCATCTATTAAATTCTTCAAATTTTTTTGTTAATTCACGACCTATTACTATGTTGTGTTCCATTCAAAAATAAGTTCAAATTTCTTCTATAGTTCTAACTATTCTATGAACAGATTCATATATAACTACAGTTTCAAGTCAGGCTTTACTATTTTTTCTTTCAACTAGAGAATTAAAAAGAGTTTGTCTTCCCTTTTTTACTGGTAAAAATCAAAGATATAAAAAATGATTCATAGGAAATCAACTTCACATTAAAGCAGTAGAAAAAGCTGTAACTCATGGAACAGGAACAACTTCAACTCAAGCAATTATTGCTTCTTTTATAAGCACATAACCAGGATCAGAAAATCATGGAGTTCCAGCATCACTAATTAAAGCCATATTATGCCCTTCTTTTAGTTGAGAAATGATTTTATCAACCTTTGTTACTCAAGAATGACTATGAAAAGAAATAAGTGGTTTTTTGATTTCATAATGATTTAAAAGTGTAGAACTAGTTCTAGTATCTTCACAGGCAATAGAATCCACACTTTGTAGAGTTTTTACTGCTCTATATGTGATATCATCTAAATTTCAAATAGGTGTTGCAACGATATATAACAAAATAATTAATTTAGGAAATATTTAGATGTATTTTACAAATAAAAAAGTAAAATGCAATAATAATAAAAAAGCACTTAAAATTAATTTTAAGTGCTTTTTTAAATATCAACTTGTCACATTTTTATGAGCTTATAAATAACACAATTTTGTTCTTTTAAATCTCAAATAAGTATAGTTCTAGTTTTTTTTGTTTCTTCATAAGTTATCTTTCATTCATGTCTTTTTTTTCAAAAAACTTCACTATCAACAAGTATTTTTAATAATCTATAGAAATTTTCCTCTAAAAGTATGTTTTTTATATAAAGATGATTATCTAAAAAATCACTGAAACATTTTGTAAAATCTCATAAATTTCATCATTTTTTAATCAGACTAAGTGCATGAAAAAGTTTAGCAATTCACAATATATATCAACTATTTACAACCAAATTAAGAGTTTTTTCTAGTGGATCATTTCTTCTAAGAAATGTTTGATTATGCTTTTTTGCAAATTTTCTAAATGGCTTAGTTATGGTACTTTCTATTATATAATCTATTGATTTATGATATGAACTAATTATTCATAATCAATCAGCAAACTTATTTTGTCTTTGATTATAAAACAAAATTTCAGCTCAGATTATATTTTCTAAAACTACTTTTGGAGTATTTAAAATCATAAGTTCTCAAAAGAAATTATAAACTCAAGTTGTGATTATTTCTTCTACATTTTCATGAAAAAAATCCTCAATATTTCATGATGATAGATTTGATATTTTTTCTTTTGAAATCAGATTTATTTGAGTTTTTACTTCCCTTTCCATCCAAGATTGTGCTATGAGAAGTTTTTTCTTTAACTCTTTATTTTCTTCTTCTAAGTTCACAAAGTAAAAGATTATTAATTAATTAATTAATAATAATTATAACATTATTAAATTTTAAACACAAAAAAAGAGACATATAACAGTGGAAAGTTAAAGGAGGAAACTTTACACCGTTGCTATGACTCATATACATAATAATATATAATTGTAATTTTTGCAAATTTTAGTAAACAAAAATAAATATTGAGAAATAATAAAAATCTTGTAAAATAATAAAAATTATAAATTCAATAAATCAAAAATGCTACTAGTAAACCTAAATCTAGATAAATCTAAAATAAATAAATATCTATCAAATACACTACTTACAAACATAGATATTTGTTTAAAAAATGATAAAAAAATTATATTATATCTAAATAAAAGATGAGAATATAGTTCTCTTATTTGTGAAAAATGTAATCATCTATACAAGTGTAAATATTGTGATAATTCTATGAGTATTCACTGAGAAAATATGATTTGTCATATATGTAATTATACTCAAAAAATAGAAAAAAAATGTGAAATATGCTCTAGCGAAAATCTACAAAAAGTATGAGTTTGAACTCTACAAATAGAAAATTCTATAAAAGATTTATATCCTAATATAAATGTATTTAGACTTGATACAGATATAGTAAAAAACAAAACCGAAAAACAAAATGCTCTTGAAAATATAAAAAATGCCCAAATTATTATTTGAACTAAGATGATTACAACATGATTTGATTTCAAGAATATATGACTAATTTGAGTAATACTTTTGGAGCAAGAATTACAAATATCAAAATACAACACAAGTGAAAAAGTTTATTCAAATATAAAACAACTTTTATGAAGATGATCTAGAAATTGAGAAAAAACAGAGTTTATAATACAAAGCTTTATTAGTGATAATGAACTAATAAAAGATATAGTTTATGATAATTATAAAGAGTTTTTTATAAAAACTCTAAAAGAAAGACAGCTTTTCAATTACCCTCCTTTTTGCGAATTTGCAACCTTAGAATATAGAAGTAAAGATGTAGATAAGGGTCTAAAATACATTGAAAAAATAAAGGAAACTTTAGATGAAAATAATAAAAATAATGATTTTATAATTATATTGAATCCAAGTTATACAAAAAAATATAACCAATATTATTATAAGATACTTATAAAATGAAATAATATAAGACATTTTTTAAACATAATTAAAAATAATATTTTTAAAGATAGCAACTTAATAGTTATATTTGAATAAATAAGCAATAAACCTGTATAAAAGTTTTTAACAAAAAATAATTTTTAATCTTGATTTTTTAAGCATTTTTTTAATAATTAAGGAATAATAGAATAAATTTATTTAATAATAAAAAAATATGAAATTTAGCATATCTACTCAAATATTAAAGAAATGACTTGAAGTTGTAAATCATGCAACTGCTTCTATATCAACAACTCCTATTTTAGAAAATATTTTATTAAAAGTTAACTACAAAAATATTGTTTTGACTTCAAATAATCTAGAAATGGCTATAGAATATGTAATAAATGAAAACTTAAATATAGAAACTGAATGAGCTTTTTGTATACCTAGTAAACTTTTTACAAATTATATAAACTTAGTAAATGATGATGAAGTTAAAATAGAATTATTAAATGATGAAAGTATAAAAATATCTACTTGAAGTTCTAAACTAAAAATAAAATGAATTGAAAGTAATGAATTTCCTCTAATTCCTTCAATCAGAGAAGAAGTTAGTTTAAATATTTCATGAAAAATAATCAAAAAAGCTATCGATAAAACTCTTTTTTCAAGTGCAGAATGAAATATAAGACCAACACTTGCTTGATTATATGTAAATATTAAAAATAATGCTGTTATTTTTGCTTCAACAGATAGTTTTAGATTATCAGAATATAAAACTTTTTTATCTAATGCAGCACAAAATGATTTTTCACAAATAATACCAAGTAAAACTTGTAATCAACTAAAATCAATACTTGATGATGAAGATGAAGTTAAAATTGTTTCTTGAGATAACCAAGTTGCATTTATAACTTGAAACATCAAAATATATTCTAGATTATTAAATGGTAAATTTCCTGATTATATTTGATTTTTTCCAACAACTTATTCGACAAAAGCAGAAATAAATAGAGTAGATTTAATTTGAGCTCTAAGAAAAATAAATCTAGTAAGTAGAGAAAATAATTATTCTATTAAAATGAGTCTAAGTAATGAAAGATGAATAGAATTAGAAACTTCTCAAACTCAAATTTGAGAATGAGATGTAACTTTAGTTTGAGTTGTAGAATGAGAAAATAATGTTGTTTGAATAAATTCAACTTATTTTTTAGAAGTTTTAAGTGTAATAGAAACTACTCATGTTAGTATAAGTTTTGAATCTCCTTTATCTCCTATACTAATATCTCCTATTGCAGACCCAGAAAAAGAAGTAAAAGACAGCTTCAAACATATAATAATGCCTTTAAAAATATAAAAAAGAAAAATGGATAAAGTTAAAGAAATAATCTTAGAAATAGAAAAACTTAAACTTGAACAAAAATTTACAAAAGCTATAGAAATAGTGGAAAAAAATCTAGTTAATTATAGTTGAGATTATAGATTATACGAAGAATTAGCAGATATTTATCTATACAAATGAGAACTTGATAAAGCTTTAAAGTCAGTAAATTTTTGACTTGAATTAAATCCTCTATCGGCTACAGGAAACTATCTAAAATGATTTATTTTGTTATCAAAAGATAAGATAAGAGAATCTATAGAATTTTTAGAAAAATCTAATAGTTTGATGTGAAATAATTCAGAAGTTTTGAGAAATTTATGATGGGCATATACTATGCTTTGAGAAACAGATAAATGAATATCTATATTAAAAAGAGCTCTAGTTATAGCTCCAAATGATGAATTAATAACAGAAGATTTAGCTATGGCTCTAATCTGAATTTGAGAAGTTTCAGAATGAAATTGACTTCTTAAAAAAATATGAAAAAAAAATATATCATAAGTCTCATTAAAAGTGAATTTTGAAAAAAAGGAAATAGAAGCAAAATATATCTGAATAATAGATATTTGAACTTATAAGATAAGAGTTTGAATATGTAAGATGCTCAACAGAAATGTTGAGTTAGTTTGATATTGAGAAAAAAGACAAGATATAAATGATATAGATTTACTAGAAGTAAGAAATTTAGAAAATGTTTGTGAAAATATAAATCAAGCAATAGAAAAAGCAGAAATAGATGCAAAAATTAAAGTAAAAGATTTTATGATAAATGTAATTTCTCCTAACCTATTTTTTGAATCAAGTAATATAAATTATTCAAGAGAAAATACAAATCCTATAGATAAAAAAGAAGCATATGAAATATTAAAAAGTTTAGAATCTCAAGCTTTTAGAAATCATTATAAAAGAATCAAAAATTCTACTTGATATAATAAGAGTGATCTAAAATTGATAATCAGTGATATAATTAGTATATCTCTTGATAGTGATTTAAATAATAAAAATATAGTTTGAACAAATCCAAAAAACATTGGATTAAAGATACTAAATATATTTATAACTCAAAATAAATTTGAATTTAAAGAACAAGTTTGAAAATATATCAAAAAAAATATTTCACATATAATACCAAGTGAATTTGCATTAATTTCTCTATTTAATGATAAAAAAAATGTAGTTATAATAGACCTATGAAATAATCATACTTCTATCATAATAAAAAAAGATAATTTTGTTTTATGAGCTAAAAAATTATCTTTTTGAATAAATGACCTAATAAAAAAAATAAGACAAAACTATAGATTAACTAGGATTGATATAATAAATACAATTGATAGTGATAGTTATTTAAAAGAAAAAACTGAATTTTTAGAAATATTTAAAGATATAGTTGCTATTAGTTTAGAAGACATATTAAAATGAGAAATATGTCCAAATAATTTTTTTATGGTTTGATGAGGAGCAAATAAATTTATAAAAGATTTTTTACAAGAAACTAATTTTAATAATTATAATCTTAAATTAGTTAAGAATATCAATTTCATTTCACCAAAGATTGATTTTATAGATGATAAAATAACTGAAAATCCTCTTTGGATAGACTCTGTTAAATCAAATATAAATATTTATGCTATGATAAAAACTGCTCTTGATCTTATAAAAAAAGATAAAAGTAAAATAGAAAGAACTTTAAAAGAAATAATAGAAGAAATGAATTAAAAAGCTCCCTTTGGGAGCTTTTTAATTCATTTCTGTAACAGTTACTTTTTCTATAAAAAAATCCTCTAATCTACCATCTATATCTGAAACCTTTTTATTCTCAACTATTATTTTTCAATAATTTATAATACTAATCTTATCACAAATTTCTTCTACATCTGCTAAAATATGAGTATTAAAAAATATTGTAGTTCCTTCCTTTCTAAGAGAAACTATCAGGTCTTTAACCATCTTTCTTCAAATAGGATCAAGTCCACTCATGGGTTCATCTAAAAACAAAAGTTTTGGAGAGTTAATTATTGATTGAGCAAGTCAAACTCTTTGTAACATTCATTTAGAATAATCTTTTAGATACTTATCTCATGCTTTTTCTAAACCAACTCTTTTTAACAATTCATCAACCTTTTTATCAAGTTTTTGTCATTTTAGTCAAAAAAATTTTCAATTAAATTCTAAAAACTCTCTACCAGTTAAATGTTTATAAAGATAAGTATTTTCTGGCATAAATCATATTTTTTTCCTTGTTTCCAATGTAAGTCATCTTTCTCAAAAAATAAGTATTTCTCAATTTTCTGGCTCAATTAATCACAAAATAGATTTCATTGTGGTCGTTTTTCAAGCTCAATTTGGTCATAAAAATCAATATATTTCCCCCTTTTCTACACTAAAATTTACATCAAATAATACTTGTTTCTTTGCTAAAGTTTTATTTATTTTTTTTACTTCTAAAATTTTCATTAATCCATATTAAATTATAAAAAACTAAGAACATTTTATAGAAATTAACACTTATGTAAAGCTTAAATTTGACTTTTTTATGTTAGATTTATATAATGAAAAATAATTATAATTTATAAAATAAAAATTATGTTAATAAAAGCAAAAGATTGAATTGACAAAGCATTAAAACACCTAGATTTAGAATATTCTAAATTACAATTATGAAGAGCAAATCCAGCTATGGTAGAATCTATACTTGTAGACCAATATGGTATGATGCAACCAATACAAAATATGGCAACTGTATCAAACTTAGATGCTCAAACACTTACTATAAAACCATGGGATAAAAATGCTATTCATCCTATTGCAAAAGCAATAACTGAAAGCTGACTATGATTAAATCCACAAACTATGGCTGATTCTGTAATGATAAAGATGCCTGCATTAACTGAAGAAAGAAGAAAAGAAGTTTCAAAAATTGCAAAAAATTTAGCAGAAGAAGCTAAAATTTCTGTTAGAAATGCAAGACAAGAATCATTAAAAGATATTAAAAAAGCAGAAGATAATAAAGAAATAAGTGAAGATATTAAAAAACAACAAGAAAATGATTTACAAAAGCTAATAGATGATGCTAATAAAAAAATAGAAGAACATTTTAAACATAAAGAAGCAGATATAATGAAAATAAAATAAAAACTTGATTTATATATTATTTTTTATATAATCTTGCGGTAACTCTTAAAAGGAGATTTAATTTATATAATAATTTAAGCTAAAAATGGCTAAAGGTAAAAGAACTTATGTAGGTTACTATTCAACTGAAACTGGAAACCTTGTTCATGTTACAAATATTCAAAAAAAGAATTTTGAAGCTGGAAAAAAAGGTCCTGATTTAAGAAAATATAACAAAGTAACAAGAAAACACGAAGAATTAAAAATGAAAGAAATTAAAAAAGGGTAATAATTTTAAAATAAAAAAATACTTTCTGTATATATACAGAAAGTATTTTTTTATTTTAAATCTAATTTAAAAATTTCTTTTCAAGTTTTTATATTGTTTCAAGAAACATATGAATTTGATAGATTATAAGAATTTTCTCAAACCCAAACTGCTCTTTTAATAAAACTATTATAATAATCCCAGCTTCTAGAAGCTAAATATTCTCCTATAGTAGAATCAGCATAACAATATTTTGGAACATAACTATAAACCTTTTCTTCACAATACTCTTCTCAATTTATAAGTTTAACACAAGAATTTTGAGTTGATTGTTTAGTATAAACACTACATTCTTTTACTCTTTCTGCTTCAAGTCATGAAGTATCTATATGAGTAACTCTATAATCTTCTTTTATTCAAGTATCTTTATCTATAGATATAGTTAATACTCAATTAAAGAAATCAGTATATCTATACATATCATTTTTATCATTTTCATATATAGTAGAAGGCAAGAATAATTTTTTATCATTTGCTTTCCACATAAACATTCTTGGATTATATAGTGCTTCACTAGAACTTCCATTTCAACCAAATGTTTTTGTATATTTTTGTTTTACTATGATTCATTTATATTCACCATTATCACATTTTGTTTTTTCATCACTAGTTAAATTTGAATCCCCACATTTTTTATCATAATTTATTTCATATAAATCAACCTTTATTCAAGAATTTGTTATACCTCACCAATTATTTTCAACTGTATCATAACCTATACCGATAAGATGTTTATCATCATATGGATGAAGATAAGTACTATAACCTGGTATCTTTAATTCTCATAATATTTTTGGATTTGAACTATCAGCAACATCTATTACAAAAAGTGGATCTGTTTGTTCAAATGTAACTAAGAATAATTTGTCTCATATATATCTACTTGATTTAAATTGTTCTCATTCTCACAATTTTTTTAAGCTAGATTTAAGCTTTAAGTCTTTATCAATTATATATAAATCTGTATAACTCTCATTTGTTCTTCAAGTCCAATTATTAGTTTGAGTAAGTATTCTAAAATCTGATTTGTACTCATCCATACTATATTGAGTAAGTGGAGTTCAAGGAATTATTGTAGAATCTTGGTATTTTAGTGTAGAACCTGTTATATTTAATTTATGTAAAAGTGTATTTGAACCTCTAGAAAACCAAGGAGCAAAACATCTAGCATTAGCAGGACAAGAAAAATCATAACTTGTATACATATATGAAGTCAAATATAAATTATCTAAACTCATATATATCTCCGAATTACTTCAAGCAATAACAGTTGTTTCTACTTTTTTAGATGTATCTTTTGTATTTATAACTGATAAAACATTATAACTAGGACTAAAATCATATTGTTTAATTGTTTCAGCATCTGGTAAAACATAACTTATATTAGAACAATCTGCAACATTTCAAGTAGTTATATTGTATGGTGCTGTTGCTCATTTTATTTTTAAGTTTTGATCAGATTTAACACTTGTTTTAGATATATCTATTTTTTGAGGCATAACTTTTCATAAAGAAAATTTTATATCATCTTCACTTTTAAAAGTATAATAAGGTATATTAAAATAATTGTTTGAAATTACATATAAATAATCTCATATCTTTCTAGTTTGAGTAACATCTCAATCAGTAATATAAAGTTTTTCTAATTTTAAGTTTTCAATATTAGAAACATCATAAACTATAACATAAGTTTTGTTATTTCTATCTATATAATAACCTTTTGATGAATAATCATAATCACTATAACCATTTGAAACTATAGAAAGTTTACCATCTCATAAATATAATACAGGATTATAAAAATTGTATGGAACCTTTATTTTTTTAACTATTTTTTTATCATTTAGTCAAACAACATAGATAAAACTATCACTATCATTAAAATAGTAAATATATTTACCATCTGTTTTTACTATATCAGACTCATCTACTCAAGCAACTTGAGTATTTGTTTGAGAAAAATCATCGCTTGCCAATCAAGCATTTGAAACAGATTTATCCATACTAGATGAAACCATACTATCTTCTACTGCCATTTCCAGCATATCTCAACCTCTACCAAAATAAACAGGATATTGAAATCTAGATTTGTTATTTTTCCAATATTCTTTTATATAATCTCACATAACTTTTTCCATATCATTACAACTACTAAACGACTTTAACTTAAAATCAGTAGTTAAAGTTTTTGCAGTTTTATTTAACTCATCCTCAATAGAGTTATCAACAACCGAAGCATAAGTTGGAGCAAAAGACAATGCTCAAACACATAATAATAAAATACTTTTTTTCATATTTTTTATATTAAAAATTAAAATACTTCAAATAATATAACGAATAAGATATTAAAAAGTGACAAAATTTTATAATAATATTAAAATTATTACATAAAGTTAATATTATCAATTAATATAGAACAAATAAATTTTATTTTATTTCTTTAAATTCACAAACTCAATTTATATAATCACTTGATAAACAATACTTTTGTTTTACTCTACATAATTTAGCTTTTTCGTTTTGCAATATAGAACCTGAATTTGATAAACAATAATCTTCAAAAGTCATATATTCTTCTTCGTAAACCATATAAAAAGATGTAGTTTTCATCATCATAGAATCACTACTTTCAAATCATCATCTAGCTTCTCAAACATAAGGCATAGTTTCTTGATTTTCATATCAAGCTCCAGATTCAGGATACATTTCTCAAACTGCTCAAAGCAATGAACTTATATCATCATTTTCATATGAATCATTTTTAATATCATTACTATTATCCATAATAGTATCCATAATAGTATCTTCACTTATTATAGGAGAATCTTCAGGTAAGATATCATTTATTTTAGTTAATTCTCTAAGATTATCTTTTTCAACTGATATATTTTTATCATTTCACAAAATAGTATTTGCTTTTTGAGATTGAACTATTTTAATACTAACAGAATTTGAATCTAAGTCATTATTAGAAATATTTTCATCAAGTGATTTAATATTTTTTTCTAAAATAAGTCATTCCTTTTCTAATGACTCTATATCATATAATCACTTGCTTATATTATCAACATCATTTAGAAAATTTATTTGTTTAAAATAATAAGTAAATCAAACAACTATAAATAAGAAACTAAAAACTGGTACTGAAAAAACTAAAAATGATGATTTTTTTTGAGACTTTATAGAAGATATATTTTTTAATTTATTTTTTAGATTTATTTTGAATTCTTTTGAAGCACTAAAAACAGGTTTATTATCTTTTAGATAATAAACTGCTTTTTCTATATCTTCCTTATTTTTTTCAAGCTCAGGAAAATTGTCTATCAATTCTTTTAAAATTTTTTTCATATCTATAAAAAAATTAAAATCAAAATTAAAATTAAAAAATTTGCACTTATTTCTTTTAGAGTTCTAGAAACAATTTTTTTACAATTATCTACACTCTTTCATGTTATCTCAGATATTTCTTTGTAAGATAAATCATCCCAAATCCTATAAATAAGTATCTCCCTATGCTCCTTTTTTATATTTTCAATATATTTAAATACTTGTTTTAATTTATCTCTATTGTCTATATCTTGGCAAAAATCAGTTTGACAAGACAACTCTAAACAATCTCAAACATCTTCAAAATCTTTATTTATCCTATAAAAATCTATCACTTTATTGTAAGCTATCTTGTAGAGCCAAGCTTGTACACTAGAGCTAGATTCTATTTTAAATGATGAAATATTGTTTATGGCACTAAGAAAAACATCACTTACTATATCTTCAGCAACTTCTCTATTTGTTGTTTTTAAATAAACAAAATTGTAAATCTTATCTATATATTTATCATATATATTTCAAAAATAATTTAGGTCTCAATCTAAACATTTTTGCATAATTTTTAAATCGTCCATAACTCATATAACGAAAAAAAATAAAAAGGTGACAAATTAAATTTTAATGGTGATATTTTACACCAGATTTTATACAAGAAACTCTATACAATTGTTCATAAAGCATCATAATTGCTTGTGCATGAGGAAATGTCATAGGAGAAAATGATATCCTAAAATCTATAAGATCTTTTATCTTTTCAAAATCAACTCCGTAAGCTCAACCAATAACAAAAATTATATCTGTATACTTCATTTGAACATCTAAAACAAATTTAGAAAATTCTATTGTATCCATAGTTTTACTATCTATATAAAGTAGAACTTTATATCATTTTGTTTTTTCTAAATATCTTTTTAGTTCAATAGTTTCTTCAAACAATATCTCTTGAATAGAAGTCCTCTTGCTTGGTTTTAATTTTACAAAATCTATAGTTTTTCATAACCTCTTTTGAAACTCTTTTATAGGTTCCTCATAATGTTTAAAACTATCTACAAATGAAACTATTCTAATCATTTTTTATTTATAAAAATTAATAATCAATTATATTTTACTGAAATTATAAAAATAATAAATTATTATAAAATTTATAGTTGACTTTTTATATTTTTAATATATAAAAAGTATACTTTTTTCTAACCATTCTAGAGGAAAAACCATGTCCGAAAAACAAGCAAGACTTGAAATTTTTGGTTGGGGACTTCCACTTCCCTTACCAGGTGGCAATCTCGAAACTCTGTGTAAAGAGAATCATGAAGCTTCATGTCTCTACACAGAATATACAGAACTCTGTAAAACAAGAAGTTTGACTTTTGAACAACAAGAAAGGAAAAAACAAATCATTGCAATCTTGCAGCAAAAAATCGCTGCAATGAAAGAAAGAAAGGAAACAGAAAGAAGAATTCAAGAAGAAATAGCTAATGCGAAATTGGCAGGTATTTTTCCTGCATAAGTCTATTTCTTCTGAACAAAAAAACCACGCCCAAGGGCGTGGTTTTAACTTTTTTAATTTAATAAATCAGCTATTCTATTTCTTCTATCTTCCAAATCACGAATATATTTATCAAATTCATTTGAAAAACCCATATCTTGAAGAGAAGTTCATTCATTTTTTACATTTAATTCATCCATAATTTCATATAAAATATTAAGTTAAATAAATTATATCATAGTATATTTTAAAATACAAAAATTTAGCAATTAGCACCTAATTTAAAAAAGTGCTAAAAATCTTTTGACTTTAAAAAATAATTTGATAAAATATTGTTAAGTCATAAAAAATGACAAAATAAAAATATTTTAAAACTTAATTTTTTTGAATATGGGAAAAATTATTTGAATAGACTTATGAACTACTAACTCTTGTGTTGCTTTTATGGAAGCATGAGAAGCAAAAGTTATACCAAATGCTGAATGAAATAGAACAACTCCAAGTATAGTTGCAAGTAAAGATTGAAATACTATAGTTGGTACTCCTGCAAAAAGACAAGCTATAACTAATCCTGCAAATACTATATATTCTGCAAAAAGATTTATAGGTAGAAAATATGATGAAGTAAAAGATGAGATAGCTTCTGTACCTTTTGAAGTAGTAAAATGAAAATCTGGTGAAGCATTGATTAAATTTGATGGTAAAGAAGTAAGACCAGAAGAAATCTGAGCTCATGTTTTGATGAAAATAAAAGAAGATGCAGAAAAATTTTTAGGACAAAAAGTAACTGAAGCAGTTATTACTGTTCCTGCATATTTTAACGATGATCAAAGACAAGCAACGATAAATGCTTGAAAAATTGCTGGACTAGAAGTAAAAAGAATAGTAAATGAACCTACTGCTGCCGCTCTATCATATGGTGCTTGAAAAGGTAAAAATGAAAAAATAGCAGTTTATGATCTATGAGGTGGTACTTTTGATATATCAATTCTTGAATTAAGTGAAGAAGGTACTTTTGAAGTATTGTCTACAAATTGAGATACTCACCTAGGTTGAGATGATTTTGATAAAAAAATAACTGATTATATTATTGATGAGTTTAAAAAAGATCAAGCAATCGATTTAAGAAATGACCCAATGGCTTTACAAAGAGTAAGAGATGAAGCTGAAAAAGCAAAAAAAGAATTATCTAGTACTACTAGTTATGATATAAATTTACCATATATAACTGTTGATTCTAGTGGTCCAAAAAACTTGATGATGACTATTACTAGAACAAAATTTGAAGAATTGATTGGTGATTTAGTTGAAAAATCTCTTATCCCTTGTAAAAAAGTTCTTGATGATGCTGGATTAAAAGCAAGTGATTTAGATCAAGTATTACTTGTTTGAGGTTCAACTAGAATACCACTTGTTGTATCAAAAGTAGAAGCATTTTTCGGTAAAAAACCAAATGCTTGAATAAATCCAGATGAAGCTGTTGCTCTATGAGCTGCAATCCAATGAGGTATTATTGGTTGAGATGTAACTGATGTATTATTACTTGATGTAACTCCTCTAACTCTAGGTATAGAAACAATGTGAGGAATAAGAACTCCAATGATTACTAGAAATACTACAATCCCAGCAAATAAAACTGAAACTTTTTCTACTGCTGTTGATAATCAACCAAGTGTAGAAATACATATTTTACAATGAGAAAGAGATATGGCAGCTGATAACAAATCTCTAGGTAGATTTATACTTGATGGTATAGCTCCTGCTCCAAGATGAGTTCCTCAAATTGAAGTAAGTTTTGATATAGATGCAAACTGAGTATTAAAAGTAAAAGCAAAAGATAAAGGTACAGGAAAAGAACAACACATAACTATACAAGGATCAACTGGTATGGATTCAAATGAAGTTGATAAACTAGTAAAAGAAGCTGAAGCAAAAAGAGAAGAAGATAAAAAAAGAAAAGAAGCTGTAGAAGCTAGAAATCATGCAGATAGTGCAATAGCTCAAGCTGATAAGATGATTAGAGACAATGCTGATAAAATAGATGAAGCTGACAAAAAATCTATAGAAGAAAAAATAAGTAAAACAAAAGAAGTTCTTGCAAAAAATGATGCAAGTAAAGAAGAACTTGAAGCATCTACAAAAGAACTTAGTGATGAAATGATGAAAGTAGGACAAAAACTTTATGCACAACCAGGAGCAAATAATGCTGAAGCATGAACAAAAGCTGACGATTGAGTTGTAGACTGAGAAGTTGAAACTGATGGAAATACTACGAGAGTATAGGAAATAAACCCCTTATTTTAGGGGTTTTATTTAGTAATTAAATTTAAATAATGGAAATAAATAAAAAAGAATTGAAAATTATAACTGAAACTGAAGTTCTTGAAAAATTAAAAGATTTTCAAATTTGGAAAAGATCAAATTGAAAAGAATGAAGTAATGACTTTTCAAATTTAGATTTCTCAATTATGGATTATTTTGAAGATATAAATTGAGAATACAATAATTACTATAAATTAAAAGATATATTTAGATACAAAGATTTATCTGGTGCAGATTTTAAAAATTCAAATATAACAATATTAGATTTTACTTGAGCTAATTTATATTGAACTGATTTTAGATGATGCACACATAATAGTTGAGATTCTAAATTTAGTAAAGAACAATTAGAGAATTACATAATATTAACAAACGAAGATTATAATAAATATATAGAAAAAATAAAATTAGAAGAAGAAAATAAAAGTTTAAAAATAGAATTAAACAATACATCTAAAACTCAAACAAACAAGTTACTTGAATGATTTGAGGATTTAAAAAATGATTATTTTCTAGAAGAAAGAAAATGGTTAACTATTTCAATAGTAGTTTTTTTCATTCTTTTATGATTTTATATTATAATTTTTATCGATATAATATTTCCTGAATTAACAAAAAAATTCATGTATATGTTTTTTTGATCATTTATATTTATAATATTAAACATATTATATGCGATTAGTAAGAATAATAATTTTAAAATAAATAAAAATAAAATAAAATTTTTATCTATACCTAATTTTGAAGATATAAAAAATACTATAATTAATACTATACTTTTGATATATGGAATATGATATCTATATTACTTATATTATTTATGAAATATATGAGAAAATCAAAGTTCTATTATAAAAGTAGAAAATCCTTATTATATTATAATATCAATATCAATAGTTATCTTTTCTTTCCTTTATTTCTCTATAGTTCAATATTCTAATACTAAAAAACTTAGAATTGAAAATCAAAATAAAATTGCTATGATACACTGATTTCAGGCATTAAGAGCTGAAAAATGAGATTGAGTTGAAAAGTGAAGGTTTTATAATAACATAGCAAATGTAGTTTTTAAATCTATTTACGAAGAAAAAAATCAATGAAATTTACCAATAGATAAAATAATTGATTTAGTAAAAGAAATAACAGTAGCAAAAATTAAAGACAAAGAATAAAAAAACTTAGAATTTAAAAATTCTAAGTTTTTTTATTCTTCACAAGGTTTATTTAAAACTTTTCAACTATTAATAAAATCATTTAATAATTCTTGTTCACTATTATATTCTTTTAAATAATTTTTAGATAATCATTCCCAAGAACTATCTGTTTCACAATAATATAAATGAGAAGTATAATAACTAGATGTATAAAATTTGTAATTTTTTGTTTCAGTTAATCTATTTTCAGAATAATCAAATTCTCACCATATTCATAATTTATCATTTTTAGCATTTTCTTGAGCAGCTTGAAAATCTTTTTGATATTTATATGCTTTATTATATGTATATTCTTTTCAATATCATAATTCTATCATTTCTTTATTTAAATTTATTCACGAAACAAAAACATAAGCTAATAATCTATCATATTTATCATAAGTTCATTGAGTTTCATCTAATTCTATTTCTATTTTACTATTTCAAATTAAATCTTTTAATTTTTCTTTTGCTTCATTTCAATAAAGTTCTGTATATCAATATCTAGTTGTAGTATTTTCAGGAGAATCAATTCAAATCATCCTAATATTTTGCTCTTTTCAATTATAGATAATTTTTATTGTATCTCAATCTATAACATCTAATACTTCATATAAATTATTCTGATTAAAACTATTTATATAAATACTTAATTGTGATAAAAAATATTTATTTTTATTATCTTTTTTTAAAGTAGGTAAAATATTATTTAAATTACTTTTAATAATTAAAATTTTATTTGGATTATTTTGATATATAAAGTCTATTTGTTTATATAAAGTTTTTAAAGATTTTTCATCTTTATAAGTTGGATTATAAGAGAATGTAGTAGAAAAAATTGAAAATAATAAAAAAAATACAATAATTTTTTTCATAAAATAAAAATTATAAAATAAATACTAATAAATTTATTTTATTTTAAAAATTATTAAAATCAATTTAATATTTTTTGATATGTATCAATGGGATTTTTAAGTGAGTTCTAAAGAGTGATAACGATTTGTAGAACGAACTTATCCTTTAGGGTAAGGGGAATATTTCGCGGTGAAACGAGAGATAAAACTTAGTAGATTGTATGCGAAAGTTATTCCTCTTAAAGACTTTTTAGAAAAATCTATAAAAATTGAAAATTTTTATAGATTTTTCTTATACTTTAGTGTGGTATATTTTAGTCAAAAAAGTAAAAATAAATAAAAAAATAAGAATTTAAGTTTTTTTCTTTTCTGCTTTGATTATTTTGAATAAAAAAATATAATTTAAGTAATTTAAAATCTAATTTTAAAAATATGAATACTATAACTATCACTAAAGAAAATTTTTGACAAAAAATGTCACTTATTTATAAAAAAGTAAATACAAATTGAAAATTAAGAATTAAGCTTGAAAAAGAAGATAATTGGAATAATTTTTCTACAAAAAACAAAAAAGCTTATATGCAGTCTAGAAAAGACTTAGAAGCATGAAATGCCCTATCTTTAGATGAATTAAAATCTAAATATATGTAATTATGTACGAAATAAAAACATGAAAAATAGTTGATAAATTTTTAGAAAAACACCTAGATATTGCTAAAAAATTTATATTAAGCTTAGAAATAATAAAAGAATCTCCTTTTGAAAATAATCTTGATATAAAACCTATAAAATGAATGAAAAATCATTTTAGATTAAGAATCTGAAAATATAGATTTTTATATGAAGTTATTGAAAATCAAATCTTGATATATTTTTATGATGCAGATAGTAGATGAGATATTTATAAATAACAAAAAAACAAGAATTTAAAATTCTTGTTTTTTTAATATCTTAAAAATTTAAGCCTTCTATACTTAGAAGAAAATAATCTTATCCACTTTTTGTGTAACAAATATTTATAATACCTAACTTTTCACCAAAATCATCTTCTTTTGTACAAGATATAAATTGAACTTGATAATACAAATATAAAAATAATGGAAGTAAGTATCCCAGAAATAGAATTTCATACTATACTATATATCAAATATATAAAAGTAGCAATTAAATATACAATTCTAAGAGAAATTCAAGTAAAATAAAATGCTGCATAAAGTGATAAAATAGATCAAAAAGTTAGTAAATATGACAATACTTCCCCATTTGCAGTTTTATATCATATAATCAGATAAACTATTACAAAACTTATAAATAAATATAAATTTTTTTTGTATTTTATAACTATTAAATTTTTAAAAACATCAAAAAAATTTATGACAGATGCAGTTAATAATCCAAGTCATAGAAAATGTAATCCATAAAAAAATGAACATATAGCAAGCATAATAAAAAGCATCCTATCATTTTTTTCAGTATAAGAAACCACATTGAAAAATAATGCTATAAGTCATATAATTTCCCAAAAGATATTTACTCTTTCAAACATAATTTAAAATAATTGATATATTTACATAATTTTAACATATATCTTTACACTTTACAAATTTTTATATTATGTTTTAAATAAAAAGATAGAAAAATAATTTTTCTATCTTTTCATCATAATAACTTCTAATAATGCCAATGTTTCATTTGTAGCATCTCAAACTTTATCAACGATATCAAGTCAAAGTTCTATCATAATCATATCCTTATAATTTTGTGGGAAAGAAAAATCTTCTCCAATTTTTTTTTCACGAGATGCAATCATTTCTAAAACAAAATCTAGAATAGAGATTTTGTCTTTATCACTTAAAGACTCTATTTTTTTTCATAATACCCTTAATTCTAAAAGTAATTTATACAATTTATTAACATAATCATATGGAATATCTAAAAAATCTCTTTCATAAAAATAATTTGATAATTCACAAAATGAATATGATTTTCATTTCACTGTTATTGAAATAACTTTCGTATCATCTTTTTTTATTCAATCCGATAACCATTCTATTTCCTTTGATAAAATCAAAATATCATTTATTACAAATAATAAAAATTCATTTATTTCAGTATTATTTCAAGAATAAAATTCTGCTTGATTTTCCATATCATAAATATTATATATATTAACATATTTTATATAATATAAATAAATATTATTGAATGTCAAAAAAATAAAACATCTAAACAGATGTTTTATTTTTTTTAGTTTTTTCTGCTAAAACATAAACAATTATATATATGATTATTATAAAAATCATAGCAAAAAGATTTTCTCAATTATGAATCATACCTATATGAATTGCAGCAAAGAAAAACATAAGATATGATAATCTTTGAATCAATTTCCAATTTTTAAATCATATTTTTTTTAAAGAAAAATTATTAGATGTAAACAAAAGCGGTAAAGATACAATTCAAGCAATCATTCACCATCAGATATATGATGATAATGTCCAAGTTTCTTGAGAAAATATAAGTGTAAATCATTCTTTTTCTAAAAAATATCAAACTCAATGCATAATTCAAAATATTCATGCCAAAATTCATAATTCCCTTCTGAAAATCATTATAGTATTAAATATCTTAAACTTAGGAAAAATGTCTCTAAAAGGACGAATAAACAAAACAACTAGAAGTAAAAACCATGAAAAAGATCAAAGTTCTTTATAACTTCTAGGATCAAAAAAAACAAATAAACTAAATAAACTTATTGATAAAATAACATATTTAATATATTTTAAATATTTAATTATCATAATTTTAGAAATTAGAAGATAAGATTAATTCACTTATAATAAAAAGAATAATTAAGAAATATTTAAGAATATATTACTTATCTTTTATTAATTTATATCCATAATTTTCCCAGTATTCTATTCATCAAATGAGGTCATAAACATGAGTAAAATTATTTTCGCTCATATAAGCTAAAACACTTTGAGTTCTATTTCAATGAAAACAATAAATGAGATATTTTTTTGTTTTATCAAGTGAAGCAATTTGAGAAACTATTTCAGGTCTATATACATCAAATAAAAAATGTGTTCACTCAATATATCAATAATACTCTTTTTCTTCTATTGTTCTAAAATCTACCAAAATATATTCTCATGTTTTTAATTTTTCATCAAAATCCTTAGGAAAAAGTCTACCTATTTCTGCCATTTTTTTAAAATAAAATTATATATTTTTCTTCCAAAAATAACACATTTCACCTCAATTATAAAGTTTTCTTTTTTTATATGTATCTTTTTTAATCAAATTATCAAATTCCATAAAACTTGAAATAATTCAACCATTTAAGTCTGGATTTAATCTAAATAATTTATCTACGTCATTGTAAACAGATTTAAGATTTTCATCTTTAAGTCTTTCTCAATATGGTGGATTTGAAACAAGTGTTCAATTTATTTTTTTATCTAAGTATTCTCTAAAATCTCTAACTTCAAAATTTATTTCTCATCATAATCAAGCTATCCTAGCATTATTTTGAGCTAAAGATATCATTTCTGGATCTATATCACTTGCTTTGATAATATACTCTCAAGCAAATTCTTTTTTACGAGCCAAAGCTCTTTCATTTTCTGTGATTTCACTATTTACAAGTCATAGTTTTTCAAATGCAAATTTTCTTTTTAAACCTGGAGCAATATTTTTAGCAATCATAAGTGCTTCAATTGCTATAGTTCCTGAACCACAAAATACATCATAAAATGGCTCTTTAAATTTCCAACCAGATAACAATACCAAAGCTGCTGCAAGTGATTCTTTAATTGGTGCATCTCAAGACTTTTCTCTATATCATCTCATGTGAAGAGCATTTCAAGAAGTATTTAATAAGATACGAGCTTTGTTGTCTATAAGTAAAACTAATATTTCCATTTTTTCTAAAGAAGTATCTTCATTTACAACTCAATTTTCTCAAACTCTAGATTTAATAATAGCTTTTTTTGCAAGACTTTGAATAGTTCTTTCAGCAAAAAGTTCACTTCTAGTAGAATTTGACTTAACTACAATTGGAAAATCTTTTTTAAAATAATTTTTCCAAGATATATTTTTTATCAAATCAAATAAACTATCAAAATCTCTAACATTGTCTTTTTCAGCAAGTAAAATATACATTTTATTTCATACTCTAGACCATAGATTTATTCTAGGAATAAGTTCAATTCATCAAGAAAAAGTTATAAGTCTATCTATAGTTTCTTCTATAACTCCTCATTGTTTTTCTATTTCTTTTTTTGCTATACTTTCTACTCAAGCAATTGTTGATAATACAAATTTCATTTATTTTTTATTTAAAAATTAATTTTGATTGATTATAGTTTAAATATGATTAAAGGCAAAAGAAAAACCACTCCTATTTTTGTAACCAAAAAAGTCTTCCTACTTTTGTAACCAAAAGGTAGCAAAAGTTTTAGGGGTTTTCGAACTAGCTTGCTAAATTTTATCACTTACGGCAAGTAATCACTATCTCAACCCCTAAGACCCCTGGATATTTCTAGAAGTTTTTTGTTTTATATTATTTATTTTTTGAAAACATTAAAATAAAATATTGCAATATAATTATATAAAAAAATAATTTTTCGATATGTATCAATGGGATTCTTAAGGGTGAGATTTCGCCGTAATACGAGAGGTAAAACTTAAATCAATTATCTGCGAAAGTTCGAACTCTTAAGCACTTTTGGTACTTTTTGGTCACAAAAGTACACATATATTTACAAAAGTAGGAAGATTTTTCACAAAAGTACATAAAATATTTTACAAAAATAAAAAAAAGTTCTAGAAAATCTAGAACTTTTTTTTATGTAATTTTTAAAAATACCATACCAACAATTCACATAATCATTGAAACTACAAATCACATCATAACTGCAAAACCAAATTTCTTTTCTCAAAATTTCATAGCAATAGATCATTTAACTAAATTATTTGAAATAACAGCTATTATTATAGTCATTGCAGCTATTTCTAAACCTACTTTTCAATCAATTGAATCAACTGCCATTGTTTGACTTATAGCATCAACATCAGCAAGTCAAGATATAATTCATAATATATAGAAAAAATAATCTCACCAAACATCTTTATAAAGTGCTCAAACTCAAGCTACAAATTTAATAAACACAACAAATGATGCAAATTTTAATGCTGGAACTATACTAAATGGGCTACTATATTTTTTTTCTTCAAAATTTAGATTTTCTATATGTAAATCTCTATCTTTTGAACTAAAATAGAAATAAACCATATATAAAATCATACCTAAAAGCATAAATAAACTTGGGTAAATAATTGAAGAAAGCATATTTATATTAAAAAATAAAACTATTATTATCACTCTTACAAACATTATTGTTGAAGCAAGAAGAGTTGAAACTACATACATAGAAGTATTTTTTAAATCTTTTTTACTTGATTCTGACATACTTGCGGTAACTGCTGTACTTGAAACAAGTCATCCAATTGCTCAACTTGCCAAAATACTTCATTTTTCTCCTATAACTCTACTCATTATATATCAAGCATATGATATTGCTGACATCAGAACTACGAAAAACCAGATTCAATAAAAATTTAAAAAATCTAAATTTAAAATAGAGTTATTTAATGGATTTGTATATCAAATATAAGTTAAAATATCACTAATAGAAAATTTTTCATTTGGTAAAAGTGGTAATACAACTATTGATATAACTGCAAATTTTATAGTATTGTTAAGCTCTTCTCTGCTTACTTTTTCAAGTATCCTATCAATTAAACCTTTAGACGAAAGTAAAAATGTCAAAACAATAGACATAATTATAGCTATTTGAACATAACCAAGCATGACAAAAACTCAAAGAAAAAATGTAACAATTGAAGCAAGTTCTGTAGTTAAACCAAATTGTTTTTCTTTATAAATACTATAAGAATAATAAACTACTATAAAAAGTCATATTATAAAAAGAGTTCAAGCTATAAAGAAAATATTACTTGAATCCATAGTTAACCAAATACTCATAGCTCAAAGTAAAGACAAAAGTGAAAATGTTCTTATGTCTCAAAATGAAATAGATGATTTACTAAGTAGTTTAGTTTTTTCATTTATTCATCTTTCCATTCAAACAAGAGCACCAAGTCACATAGCAAGTAGTAATTGTAATATAATATCTACATTCATATTTTTTTATTTAAATATTAAGCTAATTCTTCAAATATAGTTTCCTCTTCCAAAAATTCAAAAATTTTAATTTGATTTTGTAGAGATATATAAATTTCTTTTAAATCAGATGTTTTAATTCTAATTGTTTTTGTAGAAACTCCAGGATTAAACATAAAATATTCATGTGTAAAAATTTCTTTATCAACAAATATTTTTATAGTTTTGTTTTCAAATCCAAATGGTGGAATACTTCAAATAGTTGCTCAAAGTAAGCTTGTAATCTCTTCCTGGTATGCAAATCTGATGTCTTTTGTACCAAACTCTTTTTTAAATCTTCTAGCTTTTATTTCCTTATCTCAAATTGTAGTAACAAGATAATATTGTCACTTAGCATGAAAAACTATATTTTTACTACCTATTCAATCAAGTCATGCTTCAGCCCTAAATCTCTTTGAGTCATCGCAACTTTGAGATTCACAATGTTCTATCTCATCAAAAATAATTTCCCTTTCTTTTAGAATTTTTTTTATGTTTTCGTACATCATATTTTTTAAGTTAAAAATACTTTAATTTAATTATAATTTTTTGCTGCGAATTGCAATATAATAATAAATAAATATTATAAAAAATAATTAAATCTTAATTATAATATATGAAAACTATAATCCTAGTTCGTCATGCAAAATCTGGTTTCAAAAATACTGATATGATAGATTTTGATAGACCTCTTAGTGAAGAGTGAAACAATGAAGTTATTTTTATGCAAAAAATACTTAAAAAACTAAAACTAAAATCAGATATTATCTTTTGTAGTGATGCAAAAAGAACAAGAGAAACTCTAGAAGGTCTTTGGGAACAACTTGATTGTGAAAATGAAAAAATAATCTATGATAAGTGAATTTATGAACATCATATGGATGAAAATCTAAATTATTACTTAAATTTATTTACAAAAATAGATAATAAAAAAAATGTTGCCATCATAGTATGACACAACCCTTTTATGACTAGACTAATTAGATATTTTACAAAAAATGAAAATATAGGTATGGATACTCTATCTACTGCAATCATAGATTTTGATACAAAATCTTGGGCAGATGTAGAAGAAATGAGATGAGAATTGAGTTTTTTTATAAATCCAAATAAAAAATCTTAGGAAATTCCTAAGATTTTTTTGATATAAAATACACTCTTTCACTCTCAGCACTAACTTGCCCATAATGATAATCTACTTTTTCAAGTAATTTAAATCAAGTAGCTTTTAATTCTTTTTCTATCTTTGAAATAGGAAAAGAATTTTCTTTTACTACTTCTGTTATAAGTTCATATAAATTATTCCCCTCGCCCTCTGGGAGAGGGTTAGGGTGAGGGACTTTTTTATGACTAAATATCTTTATAAGCCATTCAAAATGAGATGGTTTTTTGAACATTTCAAGACAAACTACATCATCTCCAAAAGTATAAAATTGTGCAAAATCACGAGTTATACTTTCAAATTCAAAAAGTGTATTTATGTCAAAAATTAAAATACCATTTTTATTTAAATGTTTATGAGCCATAGCAAAGAAATCTTGCCACTCTTGCCAAGTAAGTAAATGACAAATAGAATTATAATTACAAAGTACAACATCAAAAGTTTTTCATAAATCAAAATTTGTCATATCTCACAATATGAGTTCTACTTTTTTTCCCCCTCCATGATTTGAGGGAGGGGTTAGGGGTGGGTTAAGAAGAGCTTCTGCTTTTTTTAGCATATTTTCATTTATATCTAAACCTGTTACTTCATAACCTGCTTTTATAAATTCTTTTGCTACACTTCAAGTTCCACAAGCAACTTCTAAAATAGTTTTGGCTTCACTATTATACTCCCTTATACAATCTTCTTTTAAAAATTCTACTTCATCTTCTAGTGGACTATTTATTCATCTAACAACTTCTTCATAATAATCAAGAAATTTATCGTATGTTTTCATATTTTTTATTTAGTTAAATGTACATCATCTATTTTTTCATCAAAACTATCGATTACATTTTTAAGCATATAATCCATACTTTTTAATTCTATTTTATTTACTCTTTTTTTGATATTTCTATAAATTTCAGAGTAATTTTTTCAACCATAATTTCTCTCTACTTTTGCCTCTAAAAGTGCTGAAAATGTATCAGCATATTTTGCTATTTTTCATAATTCTCACTCAAAAGGTTTAAGCATATATTGTGAAACCTTTTCTTTGTAATCAATATCAACATAAGAAAATATATAATCATCCATCATTTTAATTTCTACTTTTTCCAAAACATGTTCAAATCAAGCAACAGATTTTTTAGTTGGAGTTATTATATCTCAAGTTATCGCTTCTGGTATATCGTGATAAATTGATTTTAACATAAGTTCTTTTAAATCAAGATTTGAACCATTTTCATTTTCTATTTTTCAAAGAATATATGAAATAAAAGTAATCACAACTAAGTGAGACATAACAGAAATTGGAAAAATCCTTGTTTGACCACTCCATCTCATAGAATGATTTAATCTTCTAATATGTGATAAATATCTCTTATAATTTTCACTTGATAAAAGTAAATCTAGACTTTTTAATTCGCTTCTTTTTGTATACAAAAAACTATTTATTTGATCAAGAGGAACTTCATAAATATCACTATAAATTTTATGATTTACAAGACATTCATTTAATCAAGCATATTTTTTTGCTACACTGATTATAAGTAATTCTAAATCTTTATCACTATCATTATAAAGAGTTTCTTTAATGTCATTTTTTATACTTTCTGGAGCATCCATAGATAATATAAAGTCATAACCTATTTTTTCTATTTGTGAAAAAATATCCTCATCAATTTGTTTTATATATTCTCTAGTTCAAGAATTGATATCAGAAATTAAAAGATATGAAAAAGAGTTGAAAATAATTCTTTTTATAAGAAATTCTCTATCTACTATCTTACCATTTTTTTCTTCTAAATATGATAAAAATAATGCTATATGAATAACATATCAAACATTATCCATATGACTTACATCCTCTATTCTGGGGAAATTATTCCATCTTTTCATAGATAATCCTCTAGTAAGCATCAATTTTAAAATAAATCAAATCATATAAAGATTTTTAAAAAATATTTTATTAATAATACAAGTATTTTGCTTTTTATCAACAAAAAAAGAGCTATTTTGCTCTTTTTATTCTTTCGATAAATTCTATCATATCTTTTTTTAATCTAGCTTCTAAAGTAACTTCTTTATTTCTTGCATAATGAAAAAATCATATTTTCCATGCATGAAGCATCTGTCTATTTAAAGAATAATTTTTACTTAAATAAGAATTTATTTTTTTATCTCAATATGCTTTATCTCATAAAATTGGATTTCAGATACTATCCATATGTACCCTTATTTGATGCATTCTTCATGTTTCAATTTTTACTTCTACAGCTGAAATTATCAAATTTCATTCTGGAGTATTTAAATTGTATTCTTCTATTAATTTAAAATGACTAACTGCTGTTAAACCATTTTCACTAACTCTTACTTTATTTTCATTTTGAGCATCTTCAATTCTTTCAAGTTTTTTAGTAATTATTCACTCTTTTCTTGATAATCTACCTAAAACCAAGGCAAAATATGTTTTTTTAACTTTCTTATGGTCTTTGAAATCTCAAACAAGTTTTACAAGTATATCTTTTTTCTTTGCAATAAGTAAGATACCACTTGTATCTCTATCAATTCTATGAACTAAGCTTGGTTTAAATGTAAGACTATTAAGTTTGTCTCATAAGTAATCTTGTACTTGTGCAATTATATTTGTTTCTTTTGTTTTATGATCTCAAGGATGCACATTTATTCAAGATGGTTTGTTTAAAACAAGTAAATCAGCATCTTCAAAAACTATATCTTCTTTAGATAATTTATCACTTTTTCACAAAGGTTTTTCTTCTGAAGTTTTTGTACTTTTTGTTAATAAATCATACTCACTATCACTTAAAAATATCTTAACCTCATCTCAAATTTGAAGTTTGTATTCATTATCTCTTCTCTTAAATTTCCCCTCACTTCATTCAAATTTTATTTTAATCTTATCTTTTCTATTAAGTTTATAAATCAAACTTATGCTAGCACTTGGAAATAATTTTTTTAAAAATTTATCAAGTCTACCATTTGCATCATTTTCTTCTATTGTAAATATTTTCATTTTTTTATTTTTTATAATTAAGAGAAACAAAAATATCAAAATAATTTTTATGAAAAAATATAAAATTATAATGAGCTGTATAAATAATACAATGAATGAATTTTATATTTTTAAGTGAAAATTATGAAGATATTTTTGTTCTTTTATTGAAATATAGTAAAATCAAAAGCTTCTGAAACTGTTTCTTGTGGAACTTTTATTTGTAAATAATTTGTAAAACCATTAGATTTTCAACTTGCTTGTATTATAGAATAACGAAGTGGTATATTATTTGTTGTTACTTTCCGTTCTAAATATGGTAAAATAGATCAAAAATTATTTTTTAAATCATTAATTACTGAAAATTTTAAAATACATTTATTACTTCACCTACAATTAGTTGCATAAAAATTAGAAAAATATTCACTACTTCAATCCAATTTTTTTCATTCCTTAGTCCATAAATTTATATTTCATCAATTAATATTACTAGCTGTAATATAAGAATTTCAAGAATTCAATGTATCATTAAAACCTGATAATTGCCAATTAATAACACCTGATAAAGTTGAAATTGTTCAGACAGTTGGACTCCTAAAATCTATCAAAAATGAATTTATATAATTATTTCAAATTGATAATTGAATAGGATTTGATAACGATATAATATCCCAATCTTTATTATAATCACTAGTTCAAAATCAAGATCTTGGAATAATTGGTCAAGAAGAAATAGTAGAAAATTTATAATCAATAGGACTTGAAGTATAATTTTTAGAATTTTCAGATATTAGATTAGATCTATGAGAAAAAAAATATAATCACAATTCTATTCAATTATTTGCTTGATAATATGCTTTTGTAGAATTTTCAATCCCACTTATATTTTTTCAAAAAGGTACCATATATTCAAGTATAATATAAGCAAGTAAACTTGAAATTAAAACAAGCCCCATAGCCAATAATATACTAAATGCTTTTTTACTTTTATTCATATTTTTTATTTACTAAATATATCTGTTAAATTAACAGTCATATTAAAATTTATAACTGAAGGATTATTTTTTAACTTTTTTCTAATTTCCCAAGATGGTTTAATGCTCATATTGATTACAACATATGGGGATATATTATTTGATAAACTAGAGATCTTCCAATAATATTTATTTTCTATATTTGGGAAAGGATAAACTTTAAAATCTACAACATTTATACTTGTTGGTAATAATGGTTTCCAATAATTAGTAGAAGTTGTTGTTGCAACTTCGTCTATTCATCAAGTAAATTGTGGATCAATTAACCAAGTATCTATAACTCAATCATTTTCAGTAATATCACTATTTCAAGAAATATGATCCATTCACCGATCTACTCATTTTAATTTTAAAAATTCAATAGTTCATCTACATCAATCTCAAGTTATAACATTTGTAGAACTTATTGCACAAGTTGCAGTTGATATCTTATCTGGATCTGTTATTACATTCCATCTTAAAAATGTTCTTGTTTTTTTATCTCAACTAATTAAATAAAGTTCTTTTACATCCGATCAAGAAATAAAAGGAAGCGGTCAAACTCATAAATTTTCATCATCATCATCTCAAATTATATTTCAATCTCAATCTTCATCTCAAAAATCATTATTAAAATCACTATTGTAATCTATGAATTGAAAACTATATTGTCAATATCTTTGTTGACTTCAAATCATAGAAACTCAATTTGTATTTAAACTATTAGAATAACATCAAGTATTTCATAATTTATTAATTAATCAAATTCAACTTCTACAATAATAATATCCATTTCAATATGGGTTTAATGCTGTATAGTTAGATCAAAAATTTCAAAATCAACTAGGATTAGAATAATGTCATCAAAAAAAATTTGTTCATAAAACTTTTCTATTAAAATATTCTTCATAATCAATAGTTCATCACTCTTTTATCAATTGAAATATTTTTTCAGTAAAATAAAAACTATCTTTTTGTATATTTGTTTTTTCAATTAAATTAATCTTTCAAATTCATACTCTTACATATGCTTCAAATCAAGATAATATAATAATTGTTACTATAAGTATTCAAATCATTATTTCAATAAGTGTAAATGCTTTTTTTCCAATATTCATGATTATTTTTTAAATAAATAATTAAATATATTTGCTACAAAAGAAGTAGCCTTATAAAAACTTGGTTTTTCCCAAAAATATTTAGGCCATTTTTTAAAAATAAAATCTAAAAATAAGAAAAATATATTTTGTTTTATTCTTTTTAAAGTAAAAAAAAGATATATAGACCTAAAAAAAGATAAAATTAAACTTATTATAAAAAAAATAAGTTCAAAAAATGAATTTTTAATTTCAATTTTATTATTCATCAAATAAAAAATAAATTATTAACTAAAAATATTATAAAGTATTTGCAAAAATATCAAATATTATTAAAGTTTTTATATTATTTTAATTAATGATATTTATGAATAGAAAAAATAAAAATATAAAAACTTTAATATTGGATATAATAAAAAAATGAAAATTTAAATATCTAAATTTATCTTTAAATAATCAAATAACTATATTTTCCAGCTTTATTTGAATCTTAAGTTTATTTCTACCATGGATTATAGACAAACAAAATAATATAACTTGGAATGCATTTAATTCAATTTCATGAAATATAGGTTATATTTTAGTAATTATTTTTATAATTCCTATTTTTATAACATTATCAAGCTCTTATAAAGAAAAAATCAAACTTTATACAGATTTCAATTTTAAAAATCACTATGTTATTTTAAATTCTTGATTAATTGCCATAAGTTTTAGTATAATCTCTCTTAGTTTTGCAATTTGATTATCTACTCTTTGACAAGAAATAATATATGGAAATTGACCAATTTTATCAATGACTGCTTGAATACTTGTTTTTATCTGTTGATTATTCTTAAGAAAAGAATTTAAAAAGACATCAAGTGAAATCATTTTAGAGCAATTAAATCAGAATAGAGAAAAAATAAAAGAAAAAAATAATATGGAATTACCATTTTAAAATAATAAAAAAGTTTGACTTTTTAATAAAAGCAATTATATATTAGTATGAAATTAACATTAAAAATTATTTAGATGAGTAATGAAGTTTTAAATAATAAGGTAATAGTAAAATCTTTTGAAGATATACTTAAATCTCTTTCAGAAAAAGAGAAAAATGTTATTGAAAGAAGGGTTTGATTAAATTGAGAAAAAGAAACACTTCAAAACATTTGAAATTCTTTTTCGCCAGCTATTACTAGAGAAAGAGTTAGACAAATAGAAGACTCTTGAATAAAGAAAATAGGTAGGATTATAAAAGCCTCTCTTTTAACTAAGATTCAAAGTGTATCTATTGAATTTTTAAAATTGAATTGATGAGTTATGTCAAAAGACAAACTTATAAATAATATAATCAAAGAATTAAATATAGACTCTGATGTAAATCACTCTATTTTAGAAATGATTATTCAAAGTGATTTTGAAATTAAAAAATCAAAACAAAAATTAGGTTGTCAAATATATTTTTATTTACCTAATATTTCAAAAACAGATATTGATACAGTTTATAAAGAAGCTGTAAAGATTTTAAAAAAGAAAAAAGATGTTGTAAATAAAAATTATTTATTTGAAAATATTGTTTCTAGTTTAAAAAAAGATATATCTATAACTTTTATTAATTCTTGTTTAGAATTATTTGAAGATATAGTATATTGAGAAGAAAATCTAGTATGACTTACTAAATGGAAGATTCTTAATCCAAAAACGCTAAAGGATAAAGCTATTTATGTAATGAAAAAAGAAAAAACTCCTATGCATTTTGTTGATATTTCAAACAAGATAACTCAAATGCTAGAAGAAAAAGTAAAAGTAAATACTATTCATAATGAACTTATAAGAAATAGTGAATTCGTTCTGATCGGTAGATGAATATATGCTTTAAAAGAATGGTGATTTAATCCAGGTACAGTACTAGATGTGATAACTTCAATCCTTGAAAAAAACTGAGAACCTATGAGTACTGAAGAAATAACAAAAGAAGTATTAAAAATAAGAAATGTAAAACAAACTACAATTTATATGAACTTACAAAATAAAAAAGTCATAGAAAGAGTAGGTAGAAATTACTATCAATTAAAAAAATAAAAAGTCTCTCACAAAAGTGAAGTGAGGACTTTTTTATTTTTTCTTTACAAAATCAGAGTATTTTATAATATAAGAAAAATAAAATTAAATAAAAAAAATGAAAATATTTGTATTTGATACTGAAACAACTTGATTTATAAATAAAAAAGAAAATGATTTAAATTTACAACCAAGAATTGTACAATTTGCATGAATATTATGAAATTTGGAAAACTGAAAATTTACTGAAGAAAAAAGGATAAATATACTTATAAATCCAAAAATGCCAATTCCCTATTGATCTAGCCAAGTTCACCATATATATGATATAGATGTAAAAAATGCACCTACTATAGAAGAAGTAATAAATGATATTTTAGAACATATTACTACACCTGATATAATAGTTTGACACAACATAGAATATGATGAGGATGTATTAAAAATAGAATTAAAAAGACTTGAAATAGAATATAAATATAACCCAAAACAAGTTATATGTACTATGAAAACTACTGTTGATTTTTGTAGTATACAATGAAATTGAGAGAGATTTAAGTATCCAAAACTTTGAGAATTACATAAAAAACTTTTTTGAGAATATTTTATTTGAGCACATGATGCTATGACCGATGTGGAAGCAACTCTTAGATGTTTTATAGAATTAACAAAATTGTGAATAATAAAAATGGAAGAAAAAAAAGAAGAAGTACTTAGTTTATTTTAATAAGAAAAAAAATATGTCTAGTTTTTCAGACTTAGTAAATATAGAAGAATTTGATAAAAGAGATACTTTTAAAAATGAAAGATGAGAAGTATCATTTTATTGTAAAGATTGTAAAAAAATAGTTAATACTCAAAGACCAGATATAAATTGATACACTTTTATATGTGAAATATGTAATGGTAGTAATATAGCTATTTGAACAGAAGAATGATTGAAAAGCAATTATAAAATAAAATAATTTTATAAAAAAGTTTTGACAAAAGTATATAAGATATATATACTCATTATATACTAATTAAGTATACATTATTTTTAACTCTATTATTATGAACAAACAAGAAGCTTTAAACAATGCATTAGCAATGATAGAAAAACAATTTGGGAAATGATCAATTATGAAATTATGAGATGAATGAATGAAACAAAAAGTTGAAACATTCAGTTCTGGTTCTCTTTCACTTGATTTAGCATTAGGTGGTTGATATGCAAAATGAAGAATTGTAGAAATATATTGACCAGAATCATCAGGTAAAACAACTCTTACTCTTCATGCTATTGCCGAAGTACAAAAAGCAGGTTGAGTAGCAGCTTTTATAGATGCAGAACATGCTCTTGATCCAGAATATGCTAGAAAGATTTGAGTAGATACTGATAATTTAATTATATCTCAACCTGATTATGGTGAACAAGCACTTGAAATAACTGAAAAATTGGTTAATTCATGAGCTGTTGATTTAATAATAGTTGATTCAGTTGCTGCACTTACACCAAAAGCAGAAATAGAATGAGAAATGTGAGATTCTCATATGTGATTACAAGCTAGACTTATGAGTCAAGCACTTAGAAAAATAACATGATCAATAAATAAAACTAATTGTACTGTTATTTTTATCAATCAAATAAGAATGAAAATTTGAGTTATGTTTGGTAGTCCTGAAACTACAACTTGAGGTAATGCATTAAAATTTTATGCATCTCAAAGATTAGATATAAGAAGAAAAGGTAAAATCGAGTCTTGAGCTTGAATGGAAAAAGAAGTTATGGGTAGTGAAACTACTGTGAAAGTAATTAAAAACAAAATAGCTCCTCCATTTAAAGAAGCAACTTTTGATGTAATGTTCAATGAATGAATTTCAAAATTATGAGAAATCCTTGATATTTGAGCTGAAATTTGAGTTATTAAAAAAGCTTGAGCATTTTATTCTTACTGAGAAACTAAACTTGGACAAGGTAGAGAAAACTCTAAGAATTTCTTAAAAGAAAATCCAGCTTTAGCTGTTGAAATAGAACAAGTAATTAAAAATAGTATATAAAAAAATCGCATATGCGATTTTTTTTAATTAAAATATTTTTCTCTAAATTCATCAAGAGTTATATCTTCATTTTTTAGTGTTTCAAACATACTCAATTTTTTTTCAAGAGGTATATTATAAAATTCTCTTATAGTTTTTAGTGAATTTGGTAATACTTCTCTTGCCTCACTTGAAATCATAATAAATTTATCAATACTCATCAAATATTTAAAATATCCTTTTTCAACTTCTGTATAATAATGTTCTGCAGAAACTCATAATTCCAATGCAAAAAGTGATCAATAATATATAAAATCAACAATTCAAGCTCATATATCTCAGACATCTAAATCAGACATAATTTTAGAATATTTATTTTTATTTTTTGATCTATTTTTAAAAACTGTTCAAATTATTCAATGTCTACAAATACTATCATCAACTACAAAATCTGGATACTTATCCATAGTTCTTCTAAAATGATCTAGAGATATAAATTCATCCAATTCCATAGCAGTTCAAGTATGACCTGCATCATGAAATAATCAAGCAATCATAAGAGAACGAATTTCCAAAGGTGAAAAATCATTTTTATTTAATAATAATACATAACTTGTAACCCTTAATACATGCAAAAAATTATGATATGGATTATCATAATATAATTTACTTGCATCATTTAAAATATCTTCATCAATAAGTCATGAAGATAATATTATATTTTTAAGTATTCCAATCTGTCTATTTTTTATAACAAATTCTTTGTTCATCTTTACATAAAATTAATATAAAAATATTATAACACAATTAATTATAAAAATAAAATATATAGTAATTCTTGCCTTTTAGCTCTTTTTGCATATATTTTTTATAAATAGCAACTAACAAATTTTTATATGAAAAATAAATTTATAATATTATTAATACTTCTTGTATTTCTTTTTCCAAAAAATGTATTTTGATTATGTGAAAATTCAGATAAAGAATGTGTATTAAATAATTTAATGACTGATGTAAGATGAACTACTTTTGAAGAAGTAATCTTAAATGCTTATAATAAAGGGGTAATAAAATGATATGAATCAGAAAAAAAATTCAAACCTGATAATTGAGTTAGTTTTATTGAATCTTTAGCTATAATAACAAATACTCTTGATAAAAAAGATGAGGTTTTGAAATTTGAAGATATAAATGAAAAGCACTGGTCAGATAAATATAAAGCTTTATATAATTCTCAAGATAAAACTGGTTATAGATTTTATACAAATGATGATTTAATTCATAGAGATTTCGCAATTTATTTAATGTTAAGACATATATGAATTGAATTTAGAAGAAATGATTATTCAAAATTTGAACATAATTTTAAAGATGTTGAATTTTGAGATAGATTTGCTCCTTATATTGCTTTTGCTTATGAAAATTGAATTACTCAATGATATTCTGAATGACCATTAGCTTGAAGTTTTTGAGTAAGTAGTAATATTACAAGATGAGAAATTACAGCATTTTCTTTTAAGGTTCTAAATATGAAAGAAAAATTACAAGAAAGTTATAAAGAAAAGACTTGAAGAACTGCTTCAATATCTGCAACATCAACAAATGTTGTAGATTTTATAATAAAGGATTGAATAGAATTAAATGATGATATTATAGAAATACAATGACAAAAGTATTCTAAAAATTTATTTAATGATCCAACAAAAACTGAAAAAGATTATGAGAAGTATATAATTGAACAAGAATTTAATGCTAATAAAATTTGAACAATAAAAAATTGAACTATAAAATATAATGACTTAAAAAGAGTTTTATTTTCTTCTGAAAGTGAATGGAGATTTCGGAATTGATCTTGAGGTTGAGCACAATTGGAAAAAATACCTTGAATGGATTATGAAAAAAAATTAACTGAAAGAGAAAAAATTGATTGGTTAAAAGAAGCTGTTGTAAAAGAATGATTTGTATTAATTGATGAAAATAAAGTGAATGATCAAATTATAAATGAAATAAAAGCAAAATGAATTAAGTTTAATACTGCAAAAGAAAGTAAAAATTATTTTTCAAATAAATATAATGAAATTACAAAACCTTTACTTGATTGAAAAGATTATTTATGATATTTTTCACATGATTGAAACCTTTGAATTACTTGGATATCACAAGATTGAAATAAAAGACAAAACATTTCAGCACATGATTGAGAATCTAAATCAAATATTAAATATCCATTATCTAGCGCTTGAGCACAATGATATGATAATTTATGAAAGGAATCAACATTAGTAGTGTGATGGTATGTGTTTGAATTTTTCTATAGTAGATAAACCATAATAAAAGATAATTCCTAAGAATTATCTTTTATTATCTCTTTTAATTTATTTTTATCTAAAAGAAACACATTTTATATCATCTTCTTTTATATCTGACAATTGTATTTTTAATTTTTCTAATAATTCTAATCCTAATTTATCTTTCAATCTTTTGTATCTAAAGAAAAAAATAGGTTTATTTCAATTTTCTAAAATAGTTTCTAATTTCTCTTTCAAAACAATTTCATAACTTAGTTCAAATAATTTCTTTATATTTATTTTTGATATTTTATTATAATTTATTTCTCAAGTATCATTTTTATTAAAAGCAAATGGAAACAAGTCTAAAATAACAAATCAATTTTCATTCAATGTTTCTATTACAAATTCTTTATCTTTTATAATATTATCACCTTTCTTTTCTTTCTTATCAAATACATCTACTATATCAGTAAATCTAAAAAAAGATTTAAATATAGTTTTTGTATTATAAAAATATTGAAATTTTTCTCAATACAATGGAGCTTCTGAAATCATTATATATTTAATTGGTTTTTTAATTTTATCAAAGTTTCTCCACCAAAGTTTTTCTATACAATTAAAAGCATCTTCTAGATATTCTAGTTTTTTATCATCCAATTCTTCTCAAAAAATATTTTTCAAATCTTTATTATATTTTTCTTTCCATTTTATATCTTTCATAATATATAAGCTATTTTATAAAAATAAGTTTATTTTTTAACTTTAGAATCTGTAAGTTCTTTATAATCTGGGTTTAATTTATATCTTCAATTTTCTATTCTTGATAAAAATCAATCTTCTGTAGTCAATTTTTGTAAAGTTTTTCTAATTTTAGTTCTTGGATCTTTGTAATCTTTAAAATCATTCTCAAATTTATCTTGAATATCTTTCAAGATAATTTCTTTCAATTTTTCTTTTTCAATTAATATTTTTAATTTTTCTTTTGCATTTTTATTTTCATTATCTCATTCTATTTTTCAGAAAGTTATTATCATTAAAAATGTAATAATTATAATTCCATAAAATGAAAAAATAGCCATTTCTTGTAAAAGTTCATTATTTCCATAATAAAATCATAAAATAATAATTATTAGCAAAGGTATATATATTATAGAAATTTTAAAAAATATTTTAGAGTAATTTTCGTCTTCTAAACTTTTAATATATGCTTCTAAATTATCCAACATCTTATCCATAATTTTTCTTATTAAATTATAAAATTATATAAACTATTTTAACATAATTAATAATTTATAATTAATAATTTATAGAATACAAATAAAAAAATCTATATTTTTTAATATGTAAAATAAAATATATAGTAATTCTTGCTTTTTAGCTCTTTTTGCATATATTTCATTCATTAAGTTTAATAATAGAATAAAAATGAAAATTTCTTATAAAGTTTTACAAAAATATATTAAAAATATTAAATCAGCAGAAGATACTGCAAAAGATTTAGTTATGCATACAGCTGAAGTTGAAGAAATCATAGAAGAAAAATCTAGCTTTGAAAACATAGTTTATGGAAAAATAAAACAAGTAGAAAATCATGAAAATGCAGATAGTTTAAAAGTCTGTATGGTAGATGTTTGAGAAAAAGAAGATATTCAAATAGTTTGTGGTTGATCAAACTTAGAAATATGACAAGGAGTTGCAGTTGCAAAAATAGGAGCAAGTGTTTTATGGCATGGACAATGAGAACCAGTTATAATGAAAAAAACAGCTATAAGATGAGTAGATAGTTATGGTATGATTTGTGCAAGTGAAGAAATATGATTAAAAACTGAATTTCCAGCAAAAGATGAAAAAGAGATTCTCGATTTATCTTTTATTGATGCTAAAACTTGAACTTGAATAGATGAAGTTGTGTGAAAAGATGACTCTATATTAGAAATAGATAATAAAGCTATAAATCATAGACCTGATTTATTTTCACATATTTGAATAATAAGAGAAATATATGCTATTTCATGAGAAAAATTTGATTTTGAATATCAAAATATAGATTTTTCAAATTTATGAGACTTGAAAATAAAAAATGAAATAACTAATGTTGTTTCTAGATATATGTGACTAAGAGTAGAAAATGTTTCAAATATTGAAAGTCCAGAATATATAAAACAAGTATTATTTAGTGCATCTATTGCATCTAAATGACTACTTATTGATTTATCAAACTATTCTCTATACTTTTACTGACAACCAACTCATTGTTTTGATGCAGATAAAATAGATTGAAATATAATTATTAGATATGCAAAAGCATGAGAAAAATTTGTTGCATTAAATGATAGTGAATACGAATTATCAAGTGAAGATATAGTAATAGCTGACGATAAAAAAGTTTTAGCTTTAGGTTGAGTTATTTGATGAAAAAGCTCTGCTGTTTCTGATACTACAAAAAATATAATTATAGAATCTGCAAATTTTGATCAAGCAACAATTAGAAAAACTTGAAAAAGATTATGAGTAAGAACTGATAGTTTAAATGTTTTTGAAAAAGACATAGTTAATGGTATGCAACAAGCTTGATTATCATTGATAGTTAGCGAACTTCAAAAGAATCTAAAAGATATAAAGTTAGTTTCTTTTAGTGACATCTACCCAAATAAACAAAAAGAAGTATTTATAGATTTTGATTTAGAATTTATAAATAAGATTGTAGGTACAAATTATAGTGAAAAAGAAGCACTAAAGATATTAGAAAATCTTTGACTGAAAAAAATAGACAATAAACTACTTATCCCTTTTTGGAGAAAAGATTTAAACTTCAAAGCAGATATTGCTGAAGAAATAGCTAGAATTACTGGTTACAATAACATAGTTTCAACTATTCCTGAAATAAATATGTGAGCAGTTTCTCAAACAAATACTTATAAGATAAAACTTGATTCTAGAAATTATTTTTCTAGTGTATGATTTTTTGATATGTACACTTATTCATTTGTAAATCAAGAATTGATGGCTAAATGTTTAAGTAATGTTAATAATCTTATACCTATGAAGAATGCTCTAAGCGAAGAATTGACTCACTTAAGATGAAGTCTTATTCCAAACTTGATGCTATCTTTAGAAAAAAATATAAACGAATATAAATCTCTAAAATTATTTGAATTAGAAAAAGTTTTTAACTTAAAATGAAATAAAATAGTAGAAAATTATAATCTATCTTGAGTTATGCTTGTAGAAAAAGATATAGCATATTATGATATACAAAATACAATAAAAAACTTCTTTAGATTTATATGAATATATAACTACTCTTTTGAAAATATAGAAGATACTCCAAGCTATACTCACAAATGAAGAACTGCAAGTATAAAAGTTAGATGACAAAACATATGAATTATTTGAGAAATACATCCAAAAGTAGCAAATAATTTTTCTATAGATTCAAGGATTTGATTCTTTGAAATAGATGTAGAATTACTAGAAAAAGTAGCTTATCAAACAATTAAAGCAAAAGATATTTCTTCATTTCAAGAAAATAATTTTGATTTAAATTTTGTTATAGATAAAGAAAATTCTACTTCAAAAATAAAACAAGCTATTGAAAAAAGTGACTCAAAAATCATAAATAAAGTTGATTTGATAGATATATATGAAAATGAAGAAAAACTACCTGGAAAAAGAAGTTTATTATTTACTATATATATACAATCACTAGAAAGAACACTAGATGATAAAGATAAAGCAAATTTGATAAATGAAATAATAAAAAATGTAGCTAAAGTTTGATGAGAACTAAGATAAAAAAACTAGGATATTAATCCTAGTTTTTTTGTGTAAAAATCTTTTGACTTTTTTATAGTTTCTTATATAATTGCCGCACAAAAGAGACCGATTTAAATAACCCAATCCTCAAATATGGTTATTTAGTCAAAATAAAATAATAATAGTTTTTATATTTAAATAATTTTTTTATGCCAATATTAGAGTCTGCAAAAAAACAATTAAGACAAAATCAAAAAAGAAAATCTAGAAATGACCATTATAGATCACTTTATAGAGAAGCAAGAGTAGCTTTTGAAAAAGCTATTAAAAATAAAGATGTAGAAGCTGCAAAAACTATCTACTCAAACCAAAAAGATAAAGATGGGAAAAATACAAAATCTGGCTTACAATCAATCATTGATAAATTAGTGAAGAAAAATATTATTCACACAAACAATGGTTCAAGAAAAAAAGCAAAATTTGTTAAAATGTTAAAATCTATATCTTAATTTCTAATAAATAAGAATCTTGAAAGAAAAAAGAAGACTATTAAATGATGAAATCAAGGCTAACAAAATTCAACTAATTAATGATGAATGAGAAAACCTATGAGAAATGTCTATGGATGAAGCTAGAGAAAAAGCTAAATCACTTGAATTAGACTTAATGGAAATGGGAGCTAAATGAGATTTAACTATAATAAAAATTCTTGATTACGGGAAATTTTTGTATAGACAAAAAAAACAAGAACAAAAAAATAAACAAAAATGAAAAGCTCCTGATATAAAAAATATAAGGATAACTTTTAAAATTTGAGAACATGACTTAGAAGTTAGAAGAAATCAAGCTGAATGATTTGCTAAATGATGACATCCTCTAAAAATTAGCTTAATGCTAAAATGAAGAGAAAATCAATATGAAAATATAGCTAGCGAAAAAATAAATGCTTTCGTAAATAGCTTAGCAGAATTTTACAAACTTGATTGACCTATTAAAAAAGCATGAAATACATTTTTGGCAATGTTAAAGCCAATTAAATAAATTTTTATAATAGTAATAAAAAAGGTATGACTTTAAAAACTAGAAGCTGAGTTAAAAAAAGACTTAAAGTTACTGGAAGTGGTAAATTTAAACTTGGAAAATCTTGTAAAAGACATTTACTATCTGATAAAACTAAAAAAGCTAAAGGTAGAAATAAATACGGGTTAATCGTTTCAGGAACTGAAGCTAAAAAAATCAAACAACAAATGCCTCATATATAAGATGAGAAATATTAAATTTATAATTAAAAATTAAGATGGTTAGAGTTAAAAGAGGTCTGATGACTAAAAAAAGACATAGTAAAATCTTAAAAGCAAATAAATGATATAGACAATTAAGATCTAGATCTTTTGTAAATGCTAAATTGGCTTGGATGAAAGCTGGTACTAATGCTTACATTGGTAGAAGAAGAAAGAAAAGAGATTTTAGACAACTATGGAATACTAGAATTAACATTGCTTCTAGAGAAAGCGGTTTAAGTTATTCTAAACTTATAAATGCATTATACAAAAAACAAGTAAAATTAGATAGAAAAGCTTTATCAAACTTAGCTATATCTAATCCACAAGTTTTTGCAGGAATAGTTAAATTTGTAAAATAATAAAAAAGTTCTATTATAATAATAGAACTTTTTTATTATAAAAGATTTTTTAAAAACTAAAAATATATACTGGTCAAACTATATTTTAATACATATGTTTTATAATTTTATAAATAATTTATGAAAGCTCTTATTTTAATAGATTTGATAAATGACTTACTTATTAAAAGATGATATTTAGAAAAACTAGATAAAGATTTTTTTGAAAATCTTTCAAAAACAATCAAAAATGCAAAAAATAAATGACTTTTGATAATTCATGTAAAACTTTGATTTTTAGATAATTATGAAAATCAACCAAAAAGCTCACCACTTTTTTGAAAAGCACACGAATTTTGATTATTTAAAATTTGAAGCGAATGAACAGAATTTTATAATAAAAATGACATTTTAACTTCAGATATTATTATAACAAAATCAAGAGTAAATCCTTTTTATAATACTGATTTAGATAAAATTTTAAAACAAAATAATATTTCGGAAATATTTGTCTGATGAATTGCAACAGATTTAGCTGTTTCTAGTTTTGCTCGTGAAGCTCATGATAGAGATTATAAAGTGAATATTTTGAGTGATTTATGTGGTTCTTTAAATTATGAAGACCATGAGAATGAGTTAAAGATATTAGCAAAGATTGCTAATATAAAAGCTTCTGATGAAATAAACTAGTGAAATCTAGTTTTATTTTTTGTAAAAAAGGTAAAAAAGTTATAATAAAAAAAAATTAGAAATTAATTTTGAAATATGTATAGTCCAAAAGTTTGAACATGAGTTTTTGTCTTAAAAGATAAAAAAATATTAATTTGAAAAAGAAAATCATCTTTATGAAATGAAACTCGGTGTATTGCTTGATGACATTTAGAATTTTGAGAATCTTTTGAAGAATGTGTAAAAAGGGAAACAAAAGAAGAATTTAATATTGAAATAAAAAATGTGGAATTTTTATGAATAACAAATTTTATTACAGAAAATAAACATTATGTAACTATATTTATGAAATCTGAATACAAATCATGAAAAATTGATATAAGTATTTATGATGAATATTCTGAGTGGAAATGGATTGATTTTGAAGAATTAAATAATTATAATTTATTTCCAATATTAAAAGATTTTTTAGATAATATTAAAAATTTAAAAGATAAAATTAATAACTAAAATATGAAAAACAACTGACCTTGGAAAATTATTTCAAGTGAAATAAAATACAAAAATCCCTGGATTGAAGTTCAAGAAGATAAAGTTATAAGACCAGATTGAAAAGATTGAATATTTTGAACTGTCAAAATGTTAGATGGAATATCAATTTTACCTATTGATAATAATTGAAATGTTTATATAACAAGAGAATTTAAATATTGACTTTGAGAAGAAAGTTTTGAAGTCGTAAGCTGATGAATTGATGAAAATGAAAATCATCTTGATTGTGCTAAAAGAGAATTAAAAGAAGAGCTTTGAATTATTGCAGAAAATATAACTTATTTATGAGTTGTAAATCCTTTTACTTCGGTTATAAAATCTAAAGCTTATTTATATTTAGCACAAGATATTTCTTTTACAAAATCAAAAAATGATTGAACTGAAACCATTAAACTTACAAAATTACCATTACAAGAAGTTTATAATATGGTAATTTCCTGAAAAATTACTCATTGACCAAGTTGTGTCTTGATATTAAAAGCATATTATTATTTAACAATATAAAATGAAAAAAATAATTATTGATACTGTTAAATTATATCAGAAATACTTGTCTCCTGACCATAGTATTATAGCTAAAGCAAGAAATAATCCGCCATATTGCAAACATATACCAACATGTAGTCAATATATGATTGAATCAGTAGAAAAAAAATGAGCATTTTTATGAGTTATAAAATGAACTTGAAGAATTCTTAGATGTATGCCATGGAATAAATGATGATATGATCCAGTGGACAAAAAGTAAAAAATAATTTTACTTTTTTATTTTTTTATATATAATTTGCGAGCCTTACAAGGAAGCCTAATCATAGCTTAAGCTACGAAGGGCGCTATTACCTTTATTTTTTAAAACTATACAAATGGCAAGAGGAAAAAAATATAATAAAGCTGTTGAATTAATAACTTCAGAAGCTTACTCAGTTAAAGAAGCTGTTGAATTACTTGAAAAAACAAATACAGTTAAATTTGACCCTACTGTTGAAGTTCATTTCAACTTAGAATTAGACCCAAAATATGCTGATCAAATGATTAGAACTACTATAACTTTACCTAATGGTTCTGGTAAAGTATCAAAAATCTGTGCTTTTACAGAAGGTGATGCTGCTGAACTTAAAAAAGCTGGTGCTGCTGTTGCTGGTGGTGAAGAATTGATTGCTGAAATCGAAAAAGGTAGTATTGCTTTAGATTTTGATGTTTGTGTTGCTACTCCAGCAATGATGAGAAATCTATGAAAAATAGCTAGAGTTTTAGGACCAAAATGATTAATGCCTAATCCAAAAGCTGGTACAGTATCTCCTGATTTAGTTGCTACAATAAAAGAAATTGCTGCAGGTAAATTTGAATTCAAAACTGATAAACAAGGTAATGTTCACTCTATTTTTGGTAAATTATCATTTGGAGCTGACAAATTAGAAGAAAACTTAAATCATTTCTTAAAAGTTATAAATGAAGTTAAACCAACTGGTTCAAAAGGTAAATATATAAATACTATTTATGTTTGTAATGCTATGGGACCTTCTATAAAATTAGATATTGCATAATAAAAAAGAAAGCTAAAAATTTTAGCTTTCTTTTTTTGATAATTTATCCAATGTATATAATTTTAAAACTCAAAATAAAGATTTTTGAATCAAAGAATATAAATTTGTAGTTTGACAGTTTTCATGATTAGTACAAAAAACTCATTTTGTACAGTCAGTTATTCATAATTCTTCTCAAACTGATGATAATATATCATAAACAGATATCTTATCAAGTTCTCTTCATATCTTAATTCATCAATTCCTTCCTTTTATAGTAATTATAATAGAGTTTCTTTCTAAATCAGCTATTACTCTTCTAAGAAGAGATTCTGATAATTTTAAGTTTGTAGAAATTTCAGAAATTTTTACTAAACAATCTCAATTATTTAATAAATAAATAATTGATTTTATAGCATAATCTCATTTTGTTGATAATTTTATCATAATTAATCTATTAAATCATCAAAATCTAAACTCTTACTATCTCATAAATATTTATAAATAGCATTTATTGTAGTTAGCATTCATAAAACTGAAGCTTGCTTTCTTCTTGGTGAAACCGGCATTCAAATAAGTTCTTCTATATAATCATATCTTTTTTCTAATATATCTTTCAAATCCATTCAAATAATAGACTCTCAAAATATTGAAACACAAGCCGTTGTTATAATTGCAGTTTCTCAAGAAAATGAGAAATTTACTAATTTATTATCCTCTATTTTTAAATAAACTTCTAATTCGTCTCAACAGATATTATTATCTTCAGCATGTTTTATAGTATAATCTGTTAAAACTCATTTATTAGGTGGAGTCTTACTATAAAATGTTATTGTATCATTGTACATAAAATTAAACTAGTATATCAAATAAAATATAAACTCAAAGTAAAAGCATGATTACTCAAGTTATCAAATGAAGTTTTTCAACATTTAACTCCTTATATTCCCTTAGCTCTCATACTCATTTATATCAAAGTCATATTAAAAGTGTAATTATTATCATTGGAATAATAAATATAAGATTATATATAAGTATATAAATATATCCCCAAGTATTAATTGAAGCTGATTCAGATGCTAAATATCAAAGAACTACTAGATATGGTCATGAAGTACAAGGAAGTAAAAATAATGATATTAAAAATCAAACAAAAAATGCTCACATTGGTGAAACAACTTTTTTTAATAAAGTCTTCATTTTTGGCCTCCAACTATCTGGAACCTCCATTTTAAAAAATTTACCATACCAAAAATAATCTTTTAAATTAGCAAGTCATATAAAAACTCACAATGTTCATACAACTAGCTTTAAATAAAAAACACTACTTGTTGAAGCAAGTGCTTTATATAATCACAATCACATTGCCATATAACTAATAAATACTGAAAGTGTAAATAAAGCTCAAGCTAATATAACTGTTTTTTTATTTCATTGCTCTCTTAAAATAGAAGATAACAATATAAACATAACAGCAAATGCACAAGGATTTATACTATCTCAAATTGCAGCAGGAATAAGGATAGTAAAAAATTTAATCCTATCAGTTAAAGAAATAACATCAGTATCTCATGAAGCAAAAGAAACTGATGTTAAAATAAAAGATAATATAATAAAATAAAAGATTTTTTTCATGTTAAGATTTGTTTGATAATTTAATTAAAAATACTGGAACAATGATAGCAAGAATAACTAAAATAGTGAAAACAATTGGTTTCTTATTATTTTCTGGAATTTCTCACAATATTGGCTTTAAATTTTCTATTATTTGTCAGTCTCATATCAATGGAGTTTCTTTTCAAGAAGCATTTATTATAAAAAATGGAACTCATATATCTGATTCGGATAAGCCTAATCTTTTACCTTCACTAATCATTTCTTCTCTATTTTCATCATTGAAATATACTTCCTTTTTAACTATATCCAATTTATCGTATCATCATACTTTTGTAAGATATTTATCGAGATTGGCACAATGACTACATCATTGACCATAATAATATATGTAACTAGTATCTTGTGTAGATCATGTAGAAGTATCTATCACCTCATTGTTAGAAATTATAATTCAAGTAGATGTATTATCTGAAATTGATATATTAATAACTTCTAATTCAGCATAAGAAATACCAAAAGATAGTATTCAAATTATAACAAATGATAATATTTTTTTAAATTTTTTCATTATTTTTAATCTTAGTAATAAATTGAGTATATATTATATAGTTTTTAGTATAAATCAATAATTTTTACTCTAAATTTCAAGTAATCTTTGATATAGTTTCTTTTAATAATAATTCATAAAAAGAATTATCAATCATAGACAAACAAGAAAAAAGAGATTTTATATTTGCTTCTAAAAGTAAATAATAAGCAGTTTTTTCTTCTATTCCTCTACTTTTTAGGTAAAAAAGATTTTTTTCACTTATTTTTTCTATACGACAAGCATGACTTGCTTCAACATCATCACTTCTAACAAGTAAAGTAGGAATTCATTTCATTTTTCAAGTATTTCATAAAAAAAGATTTTCCTCAACTAAGTGTCAACTAACTTTTTCTATACTTGGAGCTATTTCTATAACTCAATCTAAATCAATAAAACCTTTTTCTCAAATAATACTAAATATTTTTACATCACTTTTAGAAAAAGAACTTTCTATTTTTGAATATATTTTTGTTTTCAAAGCAAATTCATCTTTTGAAAAAAGTAAACATCTAACTTCTAATTTTGAATTATCTTCTTTTTGAAAAAACTCAATCTTATGATTTTTTTCATGTGTTAAAAAAGAAAAAAATTGTAAAAATGAATTTTGCTTCAAAAATATCTTTCTTGAAATATTTCAAGAATCATAGATAGCAGCTATAATTCATTCATCTATTATTATTTCTATATCGAGATTATTAGATAAATCATAAAATCAATTCTCTTTAATTATCATTATTTTTTAAATTATTTTTAAAATCTTTAAGTTTACTTAAATCAAATTTTGGTGTTTTTTTATCAAAACTAAAACTACTTCCACAACCACATCTATCCTTTATTTGTTCATTATTAAATATATAACGAATCTTTTCTTTTCAAGTATGGTCAGCAGTAATTGTTTTTGTTATAATAGAATTTTTAAATTTATTCTTATCTTTTTTCTCTACATAAACAAAAAAAGGACTACTACTCAATTCAAGTTTTTCTAAACTATCATCTACAATAAAATCTTCTTTAATATCTACTTTTGTACCAGAACATCAAGCATCATAAAAATAAACAAGTATTTTTTCAACTTTTCTATTTATTAAATCAAGTACTGTATTTTTATCTAATTTCATTTGACTTTTTAGATTATTTATGTACAAATTTATTACTTTAAATTTCCCCCGGTTAGTCAATTCTTGATTAATTGTTGTGGGAAGTTGTGAGAAAAGGAATAACCATGCTTAATTTATTTTTTGCAACTAGTTTGCTTATTGTGTCATTAAAGACACTTGAAATAACTATGATTCCTGGAACCGGGATATTACTTCAGTTAGTACTACTTTTTATCTCCCAATTCCATATGATAGGTTTTTTTCTTCTTATAAGAAAATGGTGGAATTCATGAACCAGCCGGGCTGAAGCCCGGCTTTCTCTTTACCTAAAAAGCTCCTTCAAATTCCATTGAAATCAAAACATTCATTTCACTAGCATATTCAAGTGGTAATTCTTTTACTACTCCAGAAATAAACCCATTTACGATCATAGCCTTTGCTTCATCTTCACTTATTCACCTACTTCTTAGGTAAAATAAATAATCATCATTTATCTTTCAAGCACTTGCTTCATGTCAAACAGTTGAACTACTATTTCAAACTATTATATTTGGAATAGTATCTGAAACAGACAAATTATCTAAAAGTAGAGCATCACAATCTATCTTTGAAACTGATCAAGTTGCACTTGGTTTTATATCTACAAGTCATCTATAAGTACTTATTCAACCTCATTTGCTTAGTGATTTTGAAACTATATTTGAAGTTGTATTTTTTCAGATATGAATAACTTTTGCTCAAACATCTTGATTTTGACCTTTGTTTGCAAAAGCAAGACCTAACATATCAGTTTTAGAATTATCTCAAACTAATACACTACATGGATAAAGCATAGTTACTCAACTTCACATATTTCAACCCACCCATTCCATATAAGCATTTTCCTGAACTATAGCTCTTTTTGTATTTAAATTGTAAGTATCAACACTCCAATTTTCAACTGAACTATATCTCATTTTTGCGTTTTTTCAGACAAAGATTTCAACTCAACCAGCATGCAAACTATTTTCATCATATTTTGGTGCAGAACATCATTCTATATAATGGGCTTCTGCTTCATCTTCTACTATAATTATAGTGTGTTCAAATTGTCATCCACTTTTTTTGTTCATCCTAAAATAAGATTGAAGTGGTTCTTTTAACTTAACTCAAGCTGGAATGTACATAAAAGTTCATCCTGACCAAACGGCATAATGCAAAGATGCAAATTTATGATCACTTATTGGAATAGCTTTTGAAAAATATTTTTTAACTAAATCTGGATATTTGTTTACAGCAACAGATGTATCATCAAATATAACTCAAGCATCAACTAATTCTTGTTTTAAAGAATGATAGACAACTTCGCTATCATATTGTGCTCAAACTCAAGCAAGAGATTTTTTTTCAGCTTCTGGTATCCCCAATCTATCAAAAGTATTTTTAATATTTTCAGGTACTTCATCCCAAGTTTTTTTTGCTCAAGCTCACTCTGGTTTAGCATAATAATAAATATCATCTAAATTTAGTTTAGACAAATCTGGTCACCATTTTGGCATATCTTTCTCTAAAAATATCTTTAATGCTTTAATTCTAAATTCTAGCATCCATTCTGGCTCATTGTTTCAAGCTGAAATCTGTCTAACAACTTCTTCATTTATTCATTTTAATATTTCATTTGAATATAAAACCTCATCTTGGAAACCCCAAGAATCTGAAATACTCATATTTTTTAAATCATTGTTCGTCATTTTTTTATTATAATTAAGTTTTACTCAAAACCTTTTTCCATTATTTCATTAACAAGTTCTTTTCATCATTCTCTTTCAATCAGTCAGTTTTTCATAACATAGACCTTATCTACATCTATATATTCCAAGATCTTAAAATAATGTGTTATTATTATCAAAGAATTATTTTCACTACTTAGATTTTTTAACATACTAGCAACTGCTCTAAAAGCATCTAAATCAAGTCAACTATCTATTTCATCAAGTATGATATATTTTGGTCATATAAGTTTCATTTGAAGGATTTCAATCTTTCTTTTTTCTCATCAACTAAATCAAACATTTAAATCTCTGTCTAAAAAAGCTTCATTTATATTTAACTCTTCTAGATATTTTTTTATATGTCTTTTAAAAATAAATGGTGAAATATCTGCTTGATCCTTATTTATATTTTTTAAACTTATGTTATAAATAATTCTTAGATATTCTCATAGTTTAATTCAAGGTATTTCTGGTACATTTTGAAATGATAAAAAAAGTCAAGATTTACTTCTCTCTTCTATGGACATAGAAAGTAAATCATTTCAATCTATTTCTATACTTCATCACATCAAACTATATTCAGGATTTCACATCAAAAAAGATGATAAAGTTGATTTTCAACTTCAATTTCTTCAAAGTAGACAATAATTTTTTCAAATTTCAAAATTTATAGTTATTCATTTCAATATTTCTTTATCTCAAATTCAGACTTTTAAATTATCAATCTTAAGCATCTAATAAAATTTAATTATAAAACATTACTATTTTAGTAATATTTTAAAAAATGCAAACTTTTTTATTATACTCTAATTATATACTTTGTTTTAATATAGACAATGTAAATAAATTGTTAAAAACTAGCTTTTTATAGCTTATTAGTCAATAACTTATTTTAGACACTTTGTCTAGTTATTTATTTATACATATTTTGACAAGTGAGAAAAAAAGAATAAAACTATATTAAGTTTTGCTTATAAATAGAGCTATTTTTTAATAAATTAACATTTTTTTAACATTTTAAGTCAATGGAAACTATTAAAGACATAGAAAAAAAACATATTTCAGTTCTTTTAAATGAATTAGTTGATTCTATTGATATAAAAAAAGATGAAAAAAATATAATTGTTGATTGTACTCTAGGTATGTGATGACATGCAAGCAAGATGATAGAAAAAATGAATTCTGGTGATATATTTGTATGATTTGATGCAGATATAAAAAATCTAGAATTAGCTAGGATTAGACTAGATGAAGTAAATAAAAATAAAAAAGTAGAAATACACTTAATTAATTCAAACTTTTGAAACTTAAAAGATGAATTAGAAAAAATATGAATTAAAGAGATAACTTGAATATATTATGATCTATGATTATCTTCTCTTCACCTTGATGAAGCAGAAAGATGATTTAGTTTTATGAATGATGGTCCACTTGATATGAGACTTGATAAAACTAAATGAAAAACAGCAGCAGATATAGTAAATTCTTACAAAGATAGTGAATTAAGAAAGATATTTTTAAAATACTGAGAAGAACCAGGTGCAAACAAGATATCTAAATTGATAGTTGAAAATAGAAGAAAAAAGAGATTTGAAACTACCCTAGAGTTGGCAAAGATAATACCTTGACCAATAAAAGTAAAATCTAGGATATTTCAAGCTATAAGGATAGAAGTTAATAGAGAGCTAGATGTACTAGAAAAATCCCTAATTGATGCAATTAAAATACTAAAAAAAGATTGAAATATATTTGTAATAAGTTTTCATTCTCTTGAAGATAGGATAACAAAAAATATATTTAGAGATGAAGCAAGAGATTGTATATGTGATGACATAATTTGTAGTTGTTGACACAAGAAAAGTTTAAAAATACTAAGCAAAAAACCAATTCTTCCAAGTGAAGAAGAGATAAAACAAAACTCGAGAAGTCGCAGTGCAAAAGCTAGACTTGCAAAAAAAATAATATAAAACATTATTTCGTAAAGTATAAAAAAGTGAACTCAAAAATAGTAACTAGAGATTTTAGTCAAAATTATTTTTCTAAAAGAAAAAAAGAAAAAGAAAAATTTACTTTCTGAGTAAATTCGACATATATAGCATTATTGTCTATAATTTCATTGTTACTTTTATACTATGTTTGGATGCTAAATGTAAATGCTACAAAATGATATAATATAAGACAATTAGAGATAGAAAAGAAAAATTTGTTAATGGAAAAAGAAAAACTAGATGTAAAAATAGCTGAACTTGAAAGTTTGTCTAACATAATGAGTGAAAGTGATATGGAAAATATGGAGAAAATAGAAGATCCAGATTACTTAGTTATAAAAAATAATGTACAATATGTATATAATTATTAAAAGAGTCTTGCAAAAGACTCTTTTTTTAGTAATCTAATAAAAATAAATTTAATAATAAATTAGAAGATGCCTGAAAGTTTAAAACAACTGATAAATTCTATATGATACCTTCCTGGTATATGAGAAAAAACTGCAACTAAATTGGCTTTTTTCTTATTAAATGCAAATAAAAACTATATAGAAAATCTGAGTGAAAATATAAAAAATATAAAAGAAAAAGTAAGTTTTTGTAAAAATTGTAATTCTCTATGTGATAAATGAAATGATCTATGCAAGATATGTGAATCAAAAACAAGAAATAAAAATACTATAGCAATAGTAGAAGAATATCTTGATTTAATTACAATAGAAGAAACATGAGGATTTAGTTGAGTATATCATGTACTTGGTTGAGCTATTTCTCCTATAAATTGAGTATTTATCTGAGATCTAAAATTTGAACAATTATTTAAAAGAATAATTGAAAGTGATGATTATGTAGAAATAATTTTGGCAACAAATCCAAATATAGAATGAGAAGCTACAAGCAATTATATAATAGAAGAAATAGAGAAAAGAAAACTAAAATACAAAACAAAGATAACAAGACTTTCTAGATGATTATCTAGTTGATATATAGAATATGCAGATAATATTACTCTTGTTAATGCTTTAAAAGAAAGAAAAGAAATTTAAGCTAAGACGCAATTATAATTTTGAAAAAATTTAATTGTTGACTTTGCTTATACTGGACTATATTAGATCTAAATTATGAAATAATTTAGTTTTCTAATAAGTATCAGTATAAAATTATCATCTAATTAAAAAATCTTATGTCTGAATTTGCACCAGCTTGATCAAATCCAAAAATGACAAAAGCACAAGTTAGAAAATATATTCGTGATATGGAAGAGGCTAGAAAAAAAGCTCAAGAAAGACTTGAAAAAGCTAAAAAATCATGAGAATTTGATGAAGATCAAGAAATAGAAACACTAGAAAAAGAGTTAGACAATTTATAAATTGTCTAACTCTTTTTTATTATGTCTTTTATGACTTTTGCAATCTTATCGTAAGAGTGTCTAACAAAAGTATTTTCATGAAGTAAATCAGCTTCTATAAGCTTATATGATTTCCCTTTAAAGGCTTCTTGATTTTTCACTTTTACCGGTTTTTTCTTTTCTAAACTTTTATATTTCTCTGCTAATTTCTCTGAAATATATCAATTATTTACAACAAAATAATCTATAATATTTTTTCATAGATAAAGTTCAATAGTATCTATAAAATCAATAGCTTCAAAATCAGTTGTTTCTCCTGGTTTTGTCATAAGATTACAAAAATATATAACCTTTGCTTTTTTATTCTTTGAAATTGCTTCTTTGATACCTTTTACAAGCAAATTTGGAATAACTGAAGTATATAAATCTCAAAATGATAATATAATAACATCTGCTTTATTAATCGCTACTATTGCTTTTTTATTTGCATTTACTTGAGGTTCAAGAAAAGCTTTAACTATTTTTAAATCAGTATCATGTTTTGGTACATCAATATTATCTTCTCAATAAATCATAGTACCATCTTCAAGTTTAGCATTTAAGTGTGATAATTCTAAAGTAACGGGAATAACTCTACCTCTTACCTTAAATAATTTTGCTACTTGTTTTAATCACTTATCAAAATTTCAAGTTATTTGAGACATCGCAGTAATTATAAGATTTCATAGATTATGTCATCATACACTACAATTTTTTTCATATCTATAATCAAACAATTGCTTAACTACTTCATGTTCTCTCGATAATGCCATAATTGCTCTTCTCACATCACCAGGTGGCAACATATTGAATTCTTCTCTAAGAATACCAGTAGAACCTCAACTATCACTCATAGAAATAATAGCAGATATGTTATAATCATCATCATCTCTTATGCTAGATAATAATCAATAACTTCATTTTCAACCTCATATAACTGCAACATTTATTTTACCATTTTTTCCCATAAATATAAGATATTTTTAAACTCAAAATATTATACAAAAAAAACAAAGAAAATCTAGTTTTTCTTTGTTTTAATTTATTTAATATAATTAAATCCTAAATAAAACCATAACTATTTAAAACCACATAGGTTCAAAATAAACAAACATAATGTAATAATTGATCAAATCAAATCACTATCCAAAATAAATTTTCTTTTCAAGTTTTCCAGAAATATGAAGAAACTCTACTAGTAATAAAATCTATGATAAAATGTAAGAAAGCGTTTAAAATAGCAAAATAAATTCATATTAAACTCAAAAGTAAAAAATGAACTCAAACATGAGAAAAAAGTGGCAAAAATTTCTTACTTTTATTATTTGACATCCAAGATGATTGCAAAGGAAAATCTGCTAAAAAATGTAAAAATAATAATATAAAAATTATTTTTAAATCAACCATAGAATTAAAATTATTTTATTAAAACAGCTTTTATTCTTCTAACTCATCTACTACTTGCTTCTTCTTTTTGAATCTTGAATCTTCACATATTTTTAGAATTTTCTACATGAGGACCTCAACATAATTCTTTTGAATAGACAGTTCAATCAACTCAAACCATAGAATATACTTTTACTATTTCAGGATATTTTTCCCAAAAACTTCACGAAACTCAGCTTGCTTTTGCTTCTTCCTTATCCATATTTGTCATAATAGTCTCAAATCCTGACTCTATAGCATTATTTACATAAGCTTCAACCTTATCAAGAACTTCTTTTTCAACTTTCTCATCATTAGAAAAATCAAATCTAAGTCTTTCAGGTGTTATATTACTTCATTTTTGATGAACATGATCTCAAAGATATTTTCTAAGACCAGCAAGAAGTAAATGTGTTGCACTATGTAGAGCAATTGTTTCTTCTCAACTATCAGCTAATCATCATTTAAATTTTCAAGCACTTGCTGTTCTTGATTTTTCTTGATGTTCAGAATATGCTTTTTTAAATCATTCAGCATCAACACTTAATCAAGCTTCACTTGCTAATTCAGCTGTCATTTCAAGAGGAAAACCATAAGTATCATAAAGTTTAAATGCTTTTTCTCATGATATAATTTCTACCTTTTTTCAAGTTCTTTCAAAAGCAATTTGAAATCATGAAACAAGCTTTTCAAATTCTTTTAATCATTTTTCAAGAGTTTCTCAAAATTGTTTTTCTTCTCTAAGTATTTCGCTAACTATTTCTTCTTTTTTTTCTATCATATGAGGATAAGCAACTCACAATTTTTCTATAACTGTAAGAGAAACCTTACTTAAAAATTCTCATTTAAATCATAATTTATATGCTTGTCTTATAGCAATTCTTATAAGTCTTCTAAGTACATAACCTTGATCTACGTTAGCTGGAATTACTCAGTCACTTATCATAACTGTTGCTGTTCTAGAATGATCAGCTATTATTCTAATAGATCTCATAGTTTCATCATTGTAAGCAACTCCTATTTCTTTTGAAATTGAAGATATTATTTCACTAAAAATATCTGTATTATATACTGTTTTTTCTCAATTTAGTGTAGCTGTAATTCTTTCAAGTCACATACCAGTATCTACATTTTGAGCCGGAAGTTTAACTAAACTACCATCTGGTAATTTATTGTATTCCATAAATACATTATTCCAGATTTCCATCCAATTTTTTTCGTCATTTCAAACATTACTTCAAACTGGTGGAAATTCACTATTTCATACCCAATAAAATATTTCTGTATCTGGTCCGCAAGGTCAAGTATCACCAGCTGCCCACCAATTGTCTTTTTTTGGAAGATAAGATATTCTATCCTTTGGCATACCAACACTAGCCCAAATACTAGCTGATTCTTCATCTCTTGGAGCATCAGAATCTCACTCAAAAACTGTAACTGCTATCTTTCTCGGATCAAGAGCAAGCCAATCTTTACTTGTTAAAAATTCCCAAGAATAAGCTATACTTTCTTTTTTAAAATAATCTCAAAGTGACCAATTTCAAAGCATTTCAAAAAATGTAAGATGACTATTATCACCTACTTCTTCTATATCTCAAGTTCTTATACATTTTTGACTATCAGCTAATCTTTTCCCAAGTGGATGAGTTTCTCAAAGTAAATATGGAACAAGTGGTTGCATACCAGCAGTATTAAATAAAACTGTTGGGTCATTTTCTGGAACTACTGGTGCACTTGGAATTATTGCATGTCATTTACTCTTAAAAAAATCTAAGTATTTTTGTCTTATATCTGAGCTTAAATATTGCATAAATTAATAATTAATTTTAAAGTTTGTTTTATTTTAAATAAAAAGCTATTTTTATCAAATAAAAAGCTCTAATTTTTTGAATTAAAAAGCAAAATATAGTAAAATAAAATAAATAAAATTATATAATTTATATAAAACTATGGATCCTCAAGAAATATCTAAATATGAATATGCTAAACTATCTTTAAAAATTGAAAAACATAATGAAATTCAAAGTGCTTTAAAAGAAGCTTATGAGTTAACAAAAAGTGTAAAAGAAGAAAGAGATAAAAGTAAAAACAATCCTAAAAGATATCAAGAATTGGATAATATGTTAAAATCATTTGTTAAAGAATATAAAGATTTAGAAAAAAGTATAATAAATGCTATAAACAATGATAAAAAAATAACAGAAGATGAAAAAGCTAAGATAATGTTTGAATTGTCAGATATAGTATCACTAGCAGAGAAATCATGAATTAAAGAAAGTAAAAATTTTTGGAGTAAGGCTTGAGATAGAATTAAATGAACAGATACTGATAAAGTGAAAGCTGAAGCAATAAAATTATCTGAGAAAAAAGAATTAATCACAAAATACTTTAAAAAAGAAAAATTTTCAGAAACAGAGTTAAAAAAATTATTAACTATTTCAAATGAAGATAGAAAAAAACTATGAGAATATAAAACATGAAATACTGCATGAAAAGTAGCAAGTCTTTTTGGTTTAGACTCTACATCAGCTGATGTTTTCTTATCTCAAGAAGAAGTAATTAGAACAAATCAATTTCAAGATGATATAATTAAAAGAATATGATTAGAAAAGTGATATAATTGAAATTGAGACATACATGCATATCACTTAAGTATGTGAAACTATATAACAAATGCTCCATTAGTTGAAAGTGCATTAAGAACAAATAATGTACAAAATTTATGAAATAAAGCATTAAAAAATTATTTATGATTTTTAGAAAGTAAATGAGAATTGACAGCTGAAAATTTAATAAAAAAATTTGAAAAAAATAAAGCAAATGAAATACTTTGATTTGTTGAGAGACAAAAAGAAAAAGATGCTGATTTAAAATGAGCTAGTTTTTTATGAAAAATATGAAGTTTAATCGAATGAGTAAAAAACTATTTTAGAGAAAAAATATTGCCTATTTTTAATAAAATTAAATCATCTAATACTATTATTGAATTTAAAAATAATTTAAACTCAATAAAAAATCTAGAATGAGAAGAAAAAAAAGCATTACTAGAAGAGTTTGATATAGAAATCAAAAATAAAGAATCTGCTTTAAGAAAATTATTTTTTGAACCAGTTAAGGCCAAGTTAATAAAAAACTGAAAATCTGAAGCAGAAGCAAATATTGAAGCAGAAAAAGTAACTAATGAAGTTTTAAATGAAATTGAATCAAATATAAGTGTAAGTAATTTAGATAAAGTATTTAATATAATTGGAAAATTTAATATAAAATATGATGCTAAATTATCACAAACTCAAACAGCAAGTAAAGCAGCTGAAGTTTCTTGAGCAAAAAGTGAAAAAGCTGCTTTAGAACATAAAACATTAGCAGAAGAAGCTATAAGAAATTGAAATCCTGAAGAAGCTAGAAAACATGAAGAAAATGCTAGAACAAGTATGACAAGAGCTTCAGAAGCAAAAACTGTTTGAAAAATAATTGCACAAATTACAGAACAAGAAGCAATAGATATATGAACTTGAAAACTTGAATATAAAAAACATTTAGAAAAGATATTAAGTGAAAATGAAAATTTAAAGACAGAAATAGAAAATCTAGAAAAAGAAAAAAAAGAAATACAAATTATAAAAAATGGTTTTAACAATATAGAAGATAATTCTTCAAACACAAAAATAGAAACAAATTCTTATTCTTATAATACAAATTCTTGAAGTTTAGAAATTAACCTCCCAAATTGAACTCACAATATTTCCCTGTCTGTTGAAGAAAAAAATATTGTAAAATCAAGTCCTGAGGCTCTTAAAAATATAATAGATTTTTATAAAACTCTAAATGAACTATGATTAAGTGATTTATGGGAATATAGAAAATATATTTTCACTGCAATTTGAAATAAAAAATGAATTTGATTTAATATATGATCAAATTATTTTGAAGAAAATAATGTAAAAATATTTCTTAACTCTATACTATCTTCTATTTGAGAAGAAAAAATAGATTCTACTAAATCTATGGCAGAATTTAAGAATATTTTTTCTCAAAAAAATAATAGACAAATTATATCTAATGGTTATAGTGATAATGCTATTAAAAAGTGAAGTTCTAAAATAACAGAAACTTTTTTACAAAAATATGTTTTATGAAAACCATATTTTGATATAGATTGATTTACAAAAAATATATAATAAAAAACTCCCTACGGGAGTTTTTTTATTATTCGTCAACTTCTTCTTCTCATTCTTTTACAATAGATGCTCTTACAACACTATCATCTCAGTCTTTCAATTTTGTTAAAATTACTCATTGAGTAACTCTAGAAGTTGGTCTTATTCATTTTATGTTTAACCTTATTGTTTGTCCTCACTTAGATATAAGTATAACATCACTAGTTTTTCTATCTTCTTCACTAAGCATAGTAGCAGATATAAGTTTACCTGTTTTAGCTGTTACAGACATAGCTTTTACTCATGAACCTCATCTTTTTTGATTTCTATATTCATCTATAGAACTTAGTTTTCACATACCATTTTCAGTAACTATGAAAACATATTCTTTATCTGCTCAAACAATTGCAACTTCTATAACTTGATCTTCTCATTTAATCAATATTCATCTAACTCATGATGCATTTCTTCACATTGGTCTAACATCTTCTTCATCAAATTGTATAGCTTTTCATTCTCTTGTAGCTATAAAGATTGAATCATCTCACCCAGTTGTTTTAACCCAACTTAATTCATCATCTTCTTTAACTCATAAAACTCTTAATCAATTAGATCTGATATTTTTAACTTCTTGCATATCAAGTTTTTTTACAGTTCATCATTTTGTAACAAAGAATAAATATTTACTCTTATCTTTACTTATATCCATGATAGCTGCAATTTCTTCATCCTTTTGTAAAGCTATGAAATTGATAACAGGTTGTCATTTTGCAATCCTATTAGTTTCTGGAATTTCATAAGCAGGAAGTGTAAATACTCTACCTTTAGAAGTAAAATATAATAAATCACTATGATTTTGAGTTGGAATAATTAATTTGATTTCATCATCCTCTTTTGCTCAAGTAGTAACTCATTTTCAACCTCTTCTTTGAGTTCTGAAACTATCAGCTTTTAGTCTTTTTATATAACTATTTTTACTTAATACGACAAATACTTCTTCATTTGGAATTGTATCTTTTGGATTAAATTCACCTATTTTTCAAGCATTTACTTGAGTTCTTCTTTCATCACCAAATTTTTCTCTTATTTCAGTTAATTCTTCTAAAATAATAGAAACTATTCTTTCTGGTTTTATTAATATATCATTTAAATCCATTATTAAAGCCAATTTTTCAGCTAATTCATTTTCAATTTTTTCTTTTTCAAGTCCTTGCAATCTTCTAAGTTTCATTTCAACTATTGCTTCAGCTTGGATTTTAGAAAGGTTGAATCTATTCATCAATTGAACTTCAGCATCATCGTAAGCTGCTCTAATCGTTTTAATAACTTCATCAATATTATCAAGAGCTATTTTCAATCATTCTAAGATATGAGCTCTAGCTTCAGCTATTTTTAATTCATAGATTGTTCTTCTAGTAACAACTTCTTTTCTATGTTCAATAAAAGCAACTAAAAAATCTTTTAGATTGTATAATCTTGGTTGTCTTCATCTTTCTCATAGAGAAATCATATTGAAACCAAAACTAGTTTGAAGTGGTGTTAATTTATATAATTGATTTAGTATTTTTTTAGGAAATGCATCCTTTTTAATTTCAATTATTATTCTAACACTATCTTTATTTGATTCATCTCTTAGATCAGAAATACCAACTACTTTTTTATCTCTTACTAGATCAGCTATTTTTTCTACAAAACTAGATTTATTAAGACCATACGGTATTTCACTAATATTTATAACACTTCTTCATTTTTTATTTTCTTCTATTTTTGCAACTCATCTAACTGGAATAGAACCTCTACCTGTAGAATATGCTGTTAAAATAGCTTCTCTATCGTAAATAATTCATCCAGTTGGAAAATCAGGACCAGTAACATATTGCATCAAATCTTCAACAGTTATTTCTTCTACATCATCACTTTTTAAAAGGAATTCAATAGCATTTAACAATTCTGTTAAATTATGTGGAGGAATATTTGTAGCCATACCTACTGCAATACCCATTACTCAGTTCATAAGTAGATTAGGAATCCTAGTTGGCATAACTGTAGGTTCTTGTTTTGTAGTATCAAAGTTATCTCTGAAATCAACAGTTTCTTTTTCTATATCAGCAAGCATAAATTCAGCCAATTTAGTCATCTTAGCTTCAGTATATCTATATGCAGCTGCACTATCTCAGTCCATAGAACCAAAGTTACCTTGACCATGAACCAAAGGATATCTAAGAGAAAAATCTTGAGCCATTCTTACCATAGCTTCATAAACTGAACTATCGCCATGTGGATGATAATTTCAAAGTACATGTCAGACAACCGTTGCTGATTTTCTAAATTTAGCACTAGATCTTAATCATTGTTCATGCATAGAAAAAAGAATTCTTCTATGAACTGGTTTAAAACCATCTCTTATATCTGGAAGTGCTCTTGAAACTATAACACTCATTGCATAATCCAAATAACAAGTTTCCATTTCTGTTCTAATACTTCTATTAGTATCTCATTCATAAACAATAGATGTTGGAATTTCAAGTCAAGTTTGGTTTTCTTCACTTGAATTATTTTCCTCTTCTCAATCCAAATTTAGGTTATCTTTTTCTGACATATCTTTACTTTTTTTAAGCCTTAAAATATGTTATAAATATACTTGTTTTTCTGAATAAATCAAGAGAAAATAACATTTTAAAATTTATTATTTAGTTTCAAATATAACTATATTTTATTAAAATCTAGAAAATTATAGATTTTGTTTAAATAATTATTATTTCTTTTTTTTAACCAATGTATAATTATTAGATATAAAAAAATAATTCCAAAAAGAAGCACTTACTTGATTTAAAAGTAAATGCTTTCTTTTTTTGTAGCTTTTATGATGTTTTAAAAATCAAAGATATGAATTTATTATACTTAAAAAATCTTGTTTAAGTTTACTATCTATTTTTAAATCATTGTTTTCTAGTCTTTTATTTAATACTTCAATTTTCTTATAAAAATATCATATACTTCTTTTTCTAATATATGTTCTATATGGTTTTATAAATACTCATAAAAATAAAACTCACTTAGTATAATCTTGCAAGTAAATCTTTTTTGGATGAAGATTTAAAAGTAAATTATATTTTAAGTATTTATTTATTTTCTTGATAACTTCTTTTAAATAGTTTTTATCTTTATGAATAATTACAAAATCATCTACATATCTACCATAATATTTTATCTTTAATTCTTCTTTTATATATTTATCAAAATCACTTAGATAAATATTTGAAAAGAGTTGACTTGTTAAGTTTCAAATCGGAAGTCAAGAATTTTGTTTTGCAAAAAATAGACTCTTATTTTTTGGAAGTCATATGTAATCACTTCTTTTTCATTTGAAAATACTATTTTTTGTTGGATCATTATATATGATTTCTTTTATAAGATATAGAATAAAATTATAGTCTATTTTTAATAAATCTTTTTTATTACTCAATATATTTTCTATTTTTTCAAAAAGTATATCTTTATCTATACTCATAAAATATCAGCTTATATCTAGTTTTAATATATAGCAATTTTCTGTGTAGTTTTCACTACAACTTCTTATAAATCTTTCTATTCTTTCGACTCAAAAACTAGTTCATTTTCATTTTCTACAAGAGTAACTATCATATATAAAGTCTTTTTCAAATATAGGTAATATATAATCATAAATTAGATGATGAACTATCCTATCTCTAAAATTTCAAGCAAAAATCTCTCTTTTTACTGGATGAGTTTGTATAAAATAAATACTTTTTCAAACTTTATAAGTTCAAGAGATAAGTTCATCATATAGTTTTATAATATTTTCTTCTAGATTAAATTCGAAATCTAGTTGATTTAGTGTATTTCTTTTATTCTTTCTTGCTTCGTAGTAGGCTTGAAATAGATTATAAAGTAGTTTATTATTCATTGTTTATTAATTTTAGATTATAAAAAAATCCAGAAAAAATCTGGATTTAAGTAGAGTATTTATAAAATACTAAGTTAATATTATTTTAAGCCTTATATATCTAACAGAAAAACCGTTCGCCTGACTATTGTTGTTACGATTAACTGTAGAATTATTCCAATTCAAGTTCCTGTTATACGCATTAGTACTATTAGGCGTACTTGACCATAAGTTCGTATTGTTACCACGATTGTTGAACGTAGAACCATCAGTATTACGGTTACCTGCTAAAGCTATGGTAATCTCTAACTTTGTATTATATTTAACAAAATATAATATCTTTTACTACTAGAAAATTTTCCAGTGGATTACTAGGATTAATAGGCACTCTTTATAAAATACTATGATTTTATAAAATCTCGCCATATTTTAATTTTTTATACAACTCTTTTCCCAAGAATATAATTGCTTTGATAAATTTTCAATTTTTAATGCTAAATCAGCAAATTTATTTATTGATAATATTTTTAAATCTCTTGAAAGCCTAAAATATAGTTTTAAAATTTCTATTTGTTCACGAGCTCTTTTTATATTTAAAATTCTAGTTTCAAAACTAGAATTTGCTCTATATATATTTGTTATTAAATCTACTATTTCATTTTTTATTTTATCTCAAATTGTATATTTGTATTGTTTTTCAAATTTTTTTACTACTTCAAATATTTGAATCAGTAAATCATAACTTTCTTTATATACTGGCAAATTATCATATAAGACCATTTTAATTAAATTTTATTAAATTATTTTTTATTTCTTTTAATTTAGATTCTTCTATTTCTAATCTTGTATTTCAAAATGTTTCACTTATATTTCAAATTTTATCAATTATTCTTATAAAATTTCATCTATTTTCTAGATTAGTTAAAATCTTTTGTTTATAGTCTTTTGGAAATCATAGCTCCAAAAATATAAATCAAGTTTTTTTGTCTATATTTGGATACAATTTATATCAAGTTATTTCAGCTAATAAAATTGCACTTTTTTCATAACATCTTATAAAAATTCACTGTTCATATAGATTAACAAAACCATCATTTAGTTTATCATAAGAATCTTTTTTCATATATATATTTTATTTTTAAATTACAAAAAATGAAAGTGTATAAAATCACTTTCATTTTTTGTAATAAATGTATCTTCTTTTAGAAAAAGAAGCAAAAAAGAGACAAAGAGAGCAAAGAGACGAATTGCTCCACATTAGTTTTGTAAACCAATCGTTACACTCTTGGAACAAAACTATGTTCTGCATAACTTCCACCAACAAATCGCTATCGCTCTTTGGGTGTCACTTAATCCTTTATACATCTAACAGAAAAACCGAACGCCTGACTATTGTTGCTACGACCAACTGTAGAACCATTCCAATACAAGTTCCTGCCATACGCATTAGTACTATTAGGCGTACTCGACCATAAGTGCGTAACGTAACCACGATTGCCGAACGTAGAACCAACAGTATTACGGTAACCTGCTAAAGGTATTTTTAAAGCTTTAACTAAATTATTTGTTTCATTTTTTCAAGATTGTGCGGCCCATCATATAGCAGTATTTCATCAATTTTGTGCAATAATATAATTAGTTAATGTAGTCCATTCTCCATCTGTTGGTACATGCCGTCAACTTGGACATGCACTAGGAGAATTTGCCCAAGTATATAGTTTTCACCATATATTATTTACTCAATATGTAGCATTATATACATTTTCTTTCTCATTACTTGGTCTATTACATCATGTTGTTGTTCATCATACATAATTATAACAATTTTGATCTATACTATATTCTATACCTGTTCATAATGTTGAATTACATCATGCCCAAGTTTGTGTTCATATTGTTATATCTTCTATATCACAATTTATATCTAATGCTCTCCATCATACTAATGGAGCTACATTACACTCACTTCAAGTATATCAATTTATACACTCATAATAACATGGATTTATATTATTTGTATTTTGCCAAGCTTCATTTACTATTGTTGGAGTTCATTCTACAAAATTTGCATTTGTATAATTTGGTTGTGCTGAACAAGTATATGTAGGTACAACTCATCCTCAACTTGATGTTCATCCATCATTACTACTTTCACTCAATGCTACATCCTTATTATTCAATCATCATTGTTTATTACTTATCAGTGCATCTAGTACTGTTATTCCATCCAATCATGTCATCTCTTGATATAGATTTCATATTGTACTTTCTGTTCACATATAGTATGATATTATATTCTCTCATACCTTCTCTTTTGTTGTTTCATTGTTTAAATCTTGTATTGTTCATTCATACAATAATAAACTAGTTTCTCATCCATTTACATCTGTGTTTTGTATTGTTCAGTTTTCATAGATTTCTTCTGCTGTTACTATAAATCATTCTCATAGTATTCATGTATTTATCTTCTCTATTACTTTTCCTGGTAGGTTTGTTTTATTATTTATTGAAAACAAGCTTCTTCTTTCTTGGTCAGTAACTGTTTGTAACTCTGTTATACTTGGATTCGTTGTTATCAATGTTGGTACTCATAGTATTCTTATCGTATTTCAGTCTCTTATTGATATTATCTTCTTATTATAATTTCAGCTTATATATGTTGTATATCATTCACTATTTGCATTTGCTTGGTTTATTATATTCATTGATACATTATTTGCATTCTCTAGCATTGCTCATAGTTCATATTCTTGTCTATTATTTGTTACTCAATATGCATAGTATATATCTAATAATGGGTCTTTTGGTACTGGATTTATTCTCTCTACCTTCCTTCTTACTTCTTCTCCAAATTCTCAGATATACCAGGCTAAACCTCAACTATATGTTATATTAGTTGCATTATCTGGTTCTGGGTAATGATTATTTTTTAGGTAGCTTAGTTCTAGTACCTTTCTCATACTTGCTATATCGCTCTTTCTCTTACTATCTCTTGAATTTGATGCATATCCATTTAGGCTTATAAAGGCTATTGTTGCTAGTATGGCTAGTATTGTTATTACTACTATTAATTCTACTAGGGTGAAAGCTTTGGTTTTGTTTATTTTCATATTTTTATATATTATATATTATTTTCGTTTTTTAGGAGATTTTTTAACACAATTAACAATATTTATTTTTTAAATAAATATCTTGCAAAAGTTCCTGTTTATTTTAATGAGCCAAAAAAACAGATATTTACTCATGAGTTTTAACTCACAAATAAATACCTGTTTTTTTTCAGACAGTCTATATCATTTTCTAAGCTTGTTGTAGCTTGTTGTAGCTTGTTGTAGCTTGTTGTAGCTTGTTGTAGCTTGTTGTAGCTTGTTGTAGCTTGTTGTAGCATAATAATAAACTAGTAATTAATATTTTTATTATAAATTTATAGTTTATTTAATCAATAAAATTGATATTTTTTACTTGATTATTTATATAGATTGCTCTTAATATATTTATTAATAATTTCTTTTATTTTCATCCAATAATCATCTTGTCTCACAAGTTTTTTTTAAAGCAAACTTTACAAAAAAAATTAAAAGTTTAAAATAAAAAAAATATTACTAAAATATATAATTTATGAAAGCAATAATACTAGCAGCTTGAGAAGGTAGTAGATTAAGACCTCTGACTAATACTACTCCAAAACCAATGATAAAAATAATGTGAAAACCTATTTTAGAACATAACTTGGAAAGTATTTACAAATATGTGAAAGAAATAATAATAGTTGTAAAATATAAAGCTGAAATAATTGAAAATTATTTTTGAAATAACTTTAAATGAGTACCAATGATTTATCATTTACAAAATGATGAAAAATGAACTTGAGCTGCAATTAAATGAATAGAATCAGATTTTGACTTAATAGTATTAAACTGAGATTCTATTTTTAATAAAAATGATTTAAAAACTATTTTAGAATATAAATGATACTGAGCTCTTGTAAAACAAGTTATAAATCCAGAAATATATGGGGTTTTCAAAGTAGATGATGATAATAATATAAGAGAAATAGTTGAAAAACCTGAAAATTATATATGAAATCTAGCAAATCTTTGAGTTTATAAATTTAATTCTAATATTTTAGAAATAGTAAAAAATATTCCTCTTTCAAAAAGATGAGAATATGAAATAACAGATGCTATAAATGTTTATATAAATAAATATCCTCTTAAAGCAATTGAAATAAAAAAAGAATTTATAGATGTATGATATCCTTGGGATATACTAAAAGCAAATTCATTTTTTCTTGATAAATTAAAAGAGTCTGAAATAAAATGAAAAATAGAAGATAATGTTACGATAAAATGAAATATAATTTTATGAAAATGATCTATATTAAAAAGTTGAACATATATTGAATGAAATGTTTATATATGAGAAAATACTAGTATATGACCTAATACCTATATAAGATGAAATACTGTTATATGAGATGAATGTAGAATCTGAAATGCAGTTGAAATAAAAAATACCAGTATATGAGATAAAACAAATTTGGCACATTTAAGTTATATTTGAGATTCAATAATTTGAAATCATGTTAATATATGAGGTGGATTTATAAGTGCAAATGTAAGGCATGATAATAAAAACATAAAAGTAATGATAAAATGAGAATTAATAGATAGTTGACTTAGAAAATTATGAATAATAATATGAGATAATGTAAAAACTTGAATAAAATCTTATTCTATGCCTGGTAGAATAATAGAAAATGATGGTTTTACTTTGCCTTGAGAAATGATCAAATAAAAAAGATATGCATAAATGCATATCTTTTTTATTTGATTGTAAAACTAATTTCATTAAGAAATTTAATCAAGTTGCACCAATTAATTGGTGTACTTTTGGTTTAAGGCTATTATCCATTTTTCACTTGAATTAAAGTAATTTATTACTTTAATATATATTTTACGAAAAAATTATAATAATAAAAAATAAAAAGTCAATATAAATATTGACTTTTTATAAAATTATACAATAGAAATGTAAGTATCAACAAAAGTTCTACCATCAAATCTTTTTCTTTTCTTTTCAGTAAAAGTTACTGATCCATCTTTAACAGCAAATAAAGTGAAATCATGTCCTTGAGAAACACCTTCTCCTGGCCAGAATTTATTACCTTTTTGTCTTACTATGATGTTACCAGAAATAACTTTTTGTCCTCAAAATAGTTTAACACCTAATCTTTTGGCATTACTATCTCTACCATTCGATGTAGATCATTGAGCTTTCTTGTGAGCCATTTTTAGTTAAATTATGAATTAAATAAAATATTATACTGATCCTTATTAGATGTTTAAATTATTTTATAATTTAAATCTAATATAGGCCAGCATAGCTTAAATCAAACAAATAAATTAAAAATTTATTTGAGATTTAAACTATCTGTTTGCAAATCTAGCAAAAGCTTTATTAGCTTCAGCCATCTTGTAAACTTCTAATTTTTTCTTATAAGCAGTACCAGTTTCGTTAGCAGCTTCTATTAATTCATTAGCTAAAAACTTAGAAAAAGAAGCACCTTTTTTACTTCTAGCTGAATCTATGATCCATTTTGATGCTAAAAATAATTGTCTTTTTGGTTTAACCTCTTGTGGAACTTGGTAAATAGAACCTCAAACTCTTTTTGGTCTAACCTCAATTTTAGGAATAATGTTTTCAATAGCTTTATCAAAAATTGCTTTTGGACTTTTTTGTCCTTTAGCTTTTATTTCTTCAAAAGTATCATCCATAATTTTTATAGCAATACTTTTTTTACCATGAAGCATTACATAATTTGTAAATTTTTCAAACATTGATTGTTCAACTTGTTTCATTTTAATAACAATTAATAATATATAATTAAACAAAAATGGTATTTTTCAGTAATTGTTAAAACTTACTCCATTTTTGTTTATTAAAAAGTTCTATTTTTTTGGTCTTTTAGCACCATATAATGATCTACCTTGTTTTCTGTTTTTTACTCATTCAGAATCAAGTAAACCTCTAACGATATGATATCTTACTCATGGTAGATCTTTTACTCTTCAACCTCTAATAGCAACTACAGAGTGTTCTTGAAGATTATGTCATTCACCACCAATATAAGCATTTACTTCATATCAATTAGTTAATCTAACTCTAGCAACTTTTCTAAGGGCTGAGTTTGGTTTTTTAGGAGTCATTGTAGTTACTTTAACACAAACCCCTCTTTTTTGAGGACATCCTCAATCAATCGCAACAGTTTTTTTTCTAATAGAATTTTTTATCACTTGTAAAGCAGGTGATTTACTTTTAGAAACTGGAGATTTTCTTCTTTTTTTAATTAATTGATTTATAGTAGGCATTTCTACAATATTTATAAATTAAATGTTTTTTCATTATCCAATCTAAGTCAGATAACAATTTAGATTTTTTCATTATTAGCTGATTAAATCAGATAATGAACAAAGATAGTAAACTACCTTTTTGACCAAGATGGAGATTTTCTTGCTTTCTTTTGTCCTGGTTTTTTTCTTTCAACTTTTCTAGCATCTCTAGTTAAAAATCAAGCAGCTTTTAAGATTTTTTTAAAACCTTCATTTTTTTCAGCTAAATTTCTAGATATTCCTAATTTAATTGCATCAGCTTGAGCTGAAATTCATGAACCATTTATTTCAACTTCAAAATAAAACTCATCTTTAGCTTTACAAGCTTTCAAAGGAGAATAAACAACTTCAAACAAATCTGTTCTAGTTATATATTCTGAAGTCTTTTTACCATTTATCATATCTTCACCTTTCCCCTCAAATAATTTTACTTGAGCAGATGCAGTTTTTCTTTTTCAAATGTTATAAGTATATTTATTTGCCATAAATAATTTTAATTATTTTATAAGTTCAGGTTTTTGAGCAACATAAGTATGTTCAACTCAAGTAAATAATTTTAATCTAGATAACATTTCTTTTCTTAATTTATTTTTTGGAAGCATACCAAATACAGCTAATTCTAAAGCTTTAGTTGGTTTCTTTTCTAATAAATTTCCTAAAGAAATTTCTTTAAGACCACCTAAGTAACCACTATGTCTGTAATACATTTTATCTGTTAACTTTTTACCAGTAACAGCAAATTTATCACAATTAGTTACTATAACGTAATCTCCATTATCTATGTGAGGTGCAAATGATGCTTTATTCTTACCTTTTAAGATTACAGCAATTTTAGTTGCTAATCTACCAAGAGTTTCATCTTGAGCATCAATTACATACCATTTTCTTTCATCACCTTTTAATTGTGTTGGAGTAATAGTTTTCATGTCTAATTAAACTTAAGTAAATATTAAACTAATTCTAATTTAACTAATTTAGCAGCATCACCATCTCTATATTTAATAGTAGTAGCTCTAGTAAAACCAGAAGTTTTGTTTCCTTTATATTTTGGAGCAACATTTTTGAATAATTCAAGACTTGCTTCTTTTGTATATAGATATTTCATTGCATATCTAATAGCGTTCATTTCATCTTTTGTATTAACTACATTTATTAATTTATCAATCATAGGAACGATTAAATTAACTTTTTTTTCTGTAGTTTGTATAGATTTATGTAAGAAAAAAGATGTTAATAGGTTTCTTTCCATAGCATCTCTATGTGAGAAACTTTTATTGTTGAACTTTAAGTTTTTTCTAACTCTATGTCTCATTTTTATAAAAAATTATTAATTAGATATATTAGTCATCACCTAAAAGTTTTAAACCTCTTTCAGCTAAAGATGATCTAATTTCAGTCATAGCCTTCTTACCAAATCATTTGATTGAAGAAAGTTTTGTTTCAGTACATTTTGTTAACTTTTCAATTGAAAGTATATCTCAATTTATTAAAGCGTTTAATGTTCTAGGAGATAATCACATGATTTCAATTGGAGTATAAGTTTCCTTTTCTAACTCTTCTTGAACTTCTTCTTTTTCTCTTGATATTAATTCTTTTACATTAGAAATGAATTGTCATTCTACTTGTAATGCTTCTTCATTAAATATTGAAAAATATGAAGTTAACATATCTCCAGAAAATTTTAATGCATTTACAGGTGTTATTGATCAATCAGTAGTTATTGTCATCTCCAAAGAGTCTAAGTTAATCATGTCTCAGAATCTAGCTTTTTCTATATCATATTTTACATTTAATACAGGTGAAAAGTTAGTATCTACAAGTAAAACTTCTACATCTTCTTCTCTTTCTAATAACTCTTCTTGAGTTAAATATCAAACTCATTTTTCAATTCTAATATCAATATCCAATTCTAAACCATCTTGATCAATTTCAGTAATATATAAATCTTTATTGATTATTTCTATTCAAGCTGATGCTTTAATATCAGCTGCTGTAACTTTTCAAGATTTTGTTTTATTTAATTTTAACCACTCTACTCAAATATCACTTTTTGCTAAAACCAATCATTTAAGATTTAACATTATATCTATTATTGAATCTTTAACTCATGGAAGTGTTGAATATTCATGATTTACTCCTTTTACTTTTATTCAAGTTACTTTTGTTCAAGGTATTGAAGATAAAAGTATTCTTCTTAAAGAATTCCCTAAAGTTACACCATATCATTTTGGTAAAGGCCCTACAATGAAAGAAGAAGTAGTACTATCTAAATCTTTTTGAGTAATTTTAGGAACTCCTATTGTATTATGAATAATGTGCATATTTTAAATTGATTACAAAAATAACATAAACTAGTATTTATTATTTTGAGTAGAACTCAACTATTTTTTGGATATCAATTATTTGGTCAAAGTCTTCTTTACCAGGTAATGCTAAAATAGTTATTGTTAATTTTTTTGAATCAACATCAATCCATTTACAAGCAGTTACTTTACCTTTATTAGCTTTTGAAAATTCTTCTAATTCTTCTAATAATGATTTATATAAAGCAGATTCTTTTAATTTATCTCTTAATGCAATCACATCTCATACTTTTACAGCAATAGATGGAACATCAACTTTAACACCGTTTAATGTAAAATGTGCATGATTAACGAATTGTCTAGATTGAATTCTCGTTCTAGCAAAATTTGCTCTATAAACTACATTATCTAATCTTAATTCTAATAATTGTAACATTTTATCTCAAGTAGTTCATACACTATTTGAGTTTTGAGCTTTTTTAAAATAAGAAGCAAATTGTTTTTCAGATAATCCAAACATTCTTTTAGCCATTTGTTTTTTTCTCAATTGAGTACCAAACTCACTAGCTTTTCTACTTCTTAGAGGAGCTCTTTTTGAGTCAGTTAAATCATATTTTTCAGTACCAAATAGATTTACACCTTCTCTTCTACAAAGTTTTTTCTTTGGTCAAGTATACCTCATAATTAAATTTAAAATTTAAAATTTAAAAAATTGTTTATTTAGTTTTTATAAACGTAAGAATTATAATTTTCTTACTTTTTTCTTTCTACATCCATTGTGTGGAACTGGAGTTATATCAAAAATAGCTTTTAAATCAACTCCACCAGAGATTAAACCTCTAATAGCTTGTTCTCTTCATATACCTATTCATTTTACATAAACATCTACTGATTCAATAGAATGAAGTGTTTTTGCTTTTGAAATAGCTTGTTCAGCTACAACTTGTGCAGCATATGGAGTAGCTTCTCTAGCACCTTTAAAACCAGCTGAACCACCAGATGACCAAGTTAAAACACTACCTTTTTCATCAGTAATACTAACAATAGTATTATTGAATGTAGCATTTATATGAGCTTGCCCATGAGGGATTATTTGTCTAGTTTTTTTACTTTTTTTAATAGTAGTTTTAGCCATAATATAAATTAAATTTTTAAATATTATACATAGTTAAAGAAAAAATATTATTTCTTTTTACCAGCAATAGCTGTCGATTTACCTTTTCTAGTTCTAGCATTAGTTTTTGTACTTTGCCCTCTAACTGGAAGTCTTTTTCTATGTCTTTGACCTCTATAACAATTAATTTCTTGTAATCTTTTTATATTACCAGCAATTAATCTTCTTAGATCTCATTCAACAACATAATTTTCTTTTATTTCATCTCTGATCTTATCTAAATCAGCTTCTGAAATAGTTTCAATTTTAGTTGTTTTTTCAATTCAAACCTTTTCTAAGATTTCGTTTGAAGCAGCTCTTCATATACCATATATGTATGTTAAAGCTATTTCAACATGTTTACCATTTGGTAAATTTACTCAAGCAATTCTTGCCATATTATTTATTATATAATTAAATATAAAATAGTTCTATAAGATTGTAATTATCCTTGTCTTTGTTTGTGTTTTGGTTCTACGCTACAAATAACTCTGACAATACCATTTCTTCTAACAATCTTACATTTGTCACAAATTGGTTTTACAGATGGTCTTACTTTCATAACCAAAATAAGTAATCAATTAAAATATTTTCCGGTTTTTTACAAAAACACTGGGAAAAACTATTTTTGTCTAAAAACTATCCTTCCTTTTGTTAAATCATAAGGTGATAACTCTACTAAAACCTTATCTCATTCAATAAGTTTTATAAAATTATTTCTCATTTTTCAACTAAGATAACCTTGGATAATCGTTCATCAAAACTCTTCTGGTAATTGAATATCAAATACCAGACCAGGTAGAGCCTTAATTATAGTTCATTCTACCTCGATTTTATCTTCTTTGTTTGACATAAATTTAGTCAATAAAATAACAAAAATGTGCCAGCATTGTATATAAAAAATAACTAAATGCAAATCTTTTTTTTATTTTTTGCATTTAGTTATTTTTACTTGACTATATAGCGATTTATTTAAGTATTAATTTAAAGTTGTTTCTACAATCTTATTATCAATTATTCTTTCATTTATAATATCTTTTATCTTTGATAATAGTAATGGATATTTTTTTGATAAATCTTTTATTGAAAAAGATAAGATTATAACCATTTCTGTATATTCTAAAGCTATTGCAGTAGCCATTCTTTTATTAGTATCTCAAAATAATGCCATTTCTCATAATATTTCTTCAGATACAACCTTTCATAATACTATTTCCTGTCATTCTATACTCTTTTTTATTTCAAAACTTCATTTTTTTAAAATATACATAGCATCTGCATCATCTCATTCTTTAAATAAAATCTCTCATTTTTGCATAATTTTTTCTTGACAAAAATAGCTAAGATTTTCTCTATCTTCTTGAGATAAATAATCTAATATTTTTACACCATCTAAAATATTCATAATTATATTTTAATTAATAAGTTGATTATTTTTGTATTTCTAATTTGAAAATTTCTAATTCATCTCAAACCTCTACAGAAACATTTGTTGTTAATTTTATTCAACATTCAGTTGGTCATTCAACTTCTTTTACTTCTAAAGTTCATTGTTTTAATGAATCTATCTTACCATTTCACAAAAATTTTTTCTTTCTTATAATTCTTACTAAAGTATTATTTTCAACTTTATTATCAGCTTGAATTATAAGTCAAACAATCATAAATTTTTTATCTGTAAAGAAAATTCCTCAAACTTTTGCTTTTCAAAGAATAACTTCAACTTCTTTTGGATCAAGCATTCATGTAACTATTTTTTCAATTTTTTCAGTTATATGATATATGATATCACTTGAAATAAATTCTACTTTTGATGATTCCAATGTTGATTTTGCAGTTGGTAATACTCAGACATTAAATCATACAAGTATAGCTTGACTTCATTGTCACATCAATATATCTCATTCTGTAATCGATCAAACTCAAGCATGAATGATTGAAACTGTTGTTTCAGGGGTAGATAGTTTAACCAATGCTGCTTTTATAGCCTCCAAAGATCAATTAGTATCTGCTTTTAAAATTATTTTTAATTGTTTTAGATTACCAGATTTTATTCTAGACATAAGCAATTCTAATCAAGAAGATCATGATTTTTTTTGTTTTTCTAAAACAACTTTATACTCTATTGCTTTTTGTTTTGCTATATCTGAAGAATTTACTACTTGCAATATATCTCATCCATCTACAACTCTATCAAGTCAAACTATTAAAACAGGTTCTCCTGGTTTAGCGAATTTAACTTTTTGATTTTGATAATTCTTCAATATTTTTACTTTTCAATAAGAATCTTGACAAACTATATTATCTCATGAATTAATTGTTCATGTATTAATTAGAACTGTAGCAATCGGTCATAAATTTCAATCTAAATGAGATTCTATAACAGTAGCAACCCCATTTCTATCAGGATTAGCTTTAAGTTCTTTCATCTCTGCAACAAGTAATATTATTTCCAATAATTCATCTATTCAAAATCAAGTATGAGCTGAAACTGGAACCATTGGAGTATCTCATCCCCAATCTTCAGCCACAAGTCAATGTTCTGCCAATTGTCATTTTACATGATCTGGATTTGCTCAAACCTTATCCATTTTATTTATAGCAACAATAACTGGTATATTTGCTTCACGAGCATGATTTATACTTTCTATAGTTTGTGGTTTTACTCATTCATCAGCTGCAACAACTAATATTGCAATATCTGTTGATTTTGCTCATCTAGCTCTCATAACAGTAAAAGCTTCATGACCTGGAGTATCTAAAAATGTTATATTTCAATTATCAAGTTCTACTTGATAAGCTCATATACTTTGAGTTATTCATCATGCCTCTCATGATGCAACTTTAGATTTTCTAATATAATCAAGTAATGAAGTTTTACCATGATCAACATGTCACATTATAGATATAACTGGTGATCTTGGGATAAGTTTTGTATGATCATCTTCCGATAAAAATGATGATATGTCTCATAAAACAATATCCTCAGTACTTGCTCATAAAGCATTTTCCCTTTCTAACTTAATCTCAAAAGCATCAGAAATTATTGAAGCAGTTTCAAAATCAACTTTTGAATTTAGATTAACCATCATTCAGTTTTTCATAAATTCTGCAATTAATTTTGGGAGAGCGATACCTATTTTTTCTGATAATTCTTTTATAGACAAAAAATCTGGAACAATAACTAATTCTCACTTTCTATCAACAAGATTTTGTTTTATATCTTCTACTTTTTTCTCCTCTTTTTTTGATTTTTGCATCTTATTTGACCTAGTAAAAACAAGATCATCTTCTTGATTAAATCTAACCTTACCTCTTGTTTTACCAAAAGTGTTTAGCTTTGACTTTTTATTAGTTTCTTCATCCTTTAATTTTTGTTTAGATTTAGAAATATTTTTATTATTTGAAAATGATTTTTTTCATAAAAAAGAAGAAGAATCATCTCATGAAATAACAGGAAATTTTATATTATCTTTATTTGATTTAAAATTATTTGTTGTAGTTTCTCTATTACTATTATTACTACTATTATTACTACTATTATTACTATTACTATTATTATTTGTTTTAGAAAAATTTTTATTCCCACTAAATCTACCACCTCAATTATTTGAGCCAGTATTAGAGTTATTATTTTTAACAAATGATTTTTGATTTTGAGATTTTTCAATTTTTGGCCTATCAGCTCTTTTAATTACTTCAATTTTTTGAACTATATTTTTAGAGTTATTATCTTTTCATTTAATATTTTGTTTTTTTTCTCAACTATTTAAAATCTTTTCATTTAATTTTTCAGCATCAGCCTTTATTTCTGATGGTTTTCTAACTACAATTTTTTTCTTTGTAGTAACTATTGGTTTTTTTTGAGAAGACTTTTTATCCTCAGTAGAATTTGTATTGATTTGAGAATAATAATCATCAACTATTTTTTTATCTGACATTTAAAACTTGGTTCATATAAATAAAGAAAAACATTTGTTAGAAGATAAGTATTTTTTATAAAAAGTCAAAAAAATATAAAAACTTGCAACAAAGCTATTTTTAATTAATCTAATAAAAAAATTTAAAATTAATTTTTTTATTATGATTGATAAAATAAATTCTTTAACTAGTGAGTTTTTTAACAATTTTTTGATAAAAATTGATTCTATTGAAGTATTAAACCAAGAAAAAAATATATTTTTGGTAAAAATTAATTCTCCTGAATCTTGATTAATAATATGACCAAATTGAAAAAATTTAGATCATATCTCAAACATATTAAAACTAATAATAAAAAGAAATATTTCTGAGCCAATAAAGATTCATTTAGAAGTAAATGATTATATAAAAAGTAAGGATGATAGATTAAAAATATTTATCTTAGAAAAAATAAAATTAGTTGAAAAAAATTGAAAAGATCTAATGCTACCATATTATTCAGCATATGATAGAAAAAAAATACATTCAATCGTGGCTGATTATAAAAATGATAAGATCTATACAAAAAGTATTTGAGAATGAAATCAAAGAAGACTTTATATTTGTAAAGTTAATGAAAAAATAACTATTGATTTAGATTGAAATGATATTTAATATTTAAAATATGATTAAAAAGTTAATTATAAGTATATTGGTATGTATAAGTTTATTTGCTTTTTTTAAAATAAACGAAATAAACTATGAAAAACACAAAGAAATAAAATACAATTTAGTAAAACATCCTGAAAATCTACCTAATAAAGATATAGCTAAAGCAACTGCTTTTTGATTTGAAAATATGAAAGCAGATTTTTACTGGTTAAAAACTATACAATATATATGAGCAAATGCTTTTCATAGCGAATATAAAAAATATCTTTATGCAATACTTGATTTGGTGACAGAATTAAATCCATATTTTGAAAAACCTTACACAATTTGAATGCTTCTTTTACCATGATATGAAGAAAGATATGAAAATCTAACTAAAGAAGAACAAGATTTACATACAAAACAAGCAGAGTTAATATGATTAAAATGAATTGAAAATTTTTGTGATAAAGATAAGATTGAAAAATTGAAAAATGAAGATAATTTATTAAAAATCTGGAAAAATAAACAATTCCAAGATCCTTGTTTAAATTATAAAGTTCCATATTATCTTGCTTTCTTGTATTATTATTATTTAAATGATCCAATTTCTTCAGCTAAATATTATAAGATTGCAAGTGCAAATACAGACTCTATTGAATGAGCAAAAACTATGGCTGCAATAATGCAATGAAAATGATGAAATAGAGAAAAGTCATTTTTTATGTTTTTAAATCTTACTTATCAAATAGATCCAGAAAATGAAATATGTTCAGTATTATCAAAAGAGTTAGAAAATATATGATATTGAATTTTTTTAAATAAAAATATCAATTTAAATTGAAAACTTGTAAGAACAATTGAAGATATAAGAACAAAAACTTTTTCATGATATAAAGTAGAAGAAGTAACTCAAGATACTCAATGTACAAATTATTTAAATAAAGCAATTAGAGAATTAAATCTACATTATATAGAAGATGCAAATAAGATATATTTTGAAAAAACTTGAAAAAATTCCATAAATGCAAAAGAATTATTTGATAAATGATATATTGATTTCCTACCTACTGATTTTCAACAATATGATGATTATTGAATAATATATATTTTTAATGAAAAAACTTGAAATTATGATTATGATATGTGAAGGTATTAAAAAATAAGTCTAAAAGACTTATTTTTTAATACAAAAATTGATATTTTATTTATTTTATATATAATGCCGTCCGTTTAAAAAGAAATTTATTTATTTTATGTAATAATTATGAAAATAACAAGAAATAATTTAGAAAAATCTATAGTTGAATTAATTGTAGAAGAAACAACTGAAAATATAGCTAAATCTAGACAAAAAGCTATTAAACACTTACAAAAAAATGCAGAAGTAAAATGATTTAGAAAAGGTAGTATAGTACCTGAAAATATAATCGTTAAACAATTTTGAGAAGAATATATAAATAGAATGGCTATTGATTTTTCTATAGATACAATGTATAGAGATTCTCTTAGAAAAGAATGATTAGTACCAGTAGCTCAATGAGAAATAAAAGAAATAGTTTCAGAATCACCTTTAATTATAAAAATACATGTTGAAGTATTACCAAATGTAGAGATTAAAGATACTTACAAAAAAATATCATTGAAGAAAAAAGAAGTTTCTGTTAGTGATGAAGAAGTTCAAAATGCTTTAACTGATATAGAAAAAAGATTTACAAAATTTGAGAAAAATGAAGATGCTGAATATAAAGCTAAATTATGAGATAGAGTAAGTATAGATACTGATGGTTTTGAAAATGGAACTCTACTTGATAATACTTCTATGAAAAACTATCCTTTAATTCTTGGATCAAATTTACTTGTTCCTGGTTTTGAAGAAAAAATAGTTTGAGCTAAAATTGGAGAAGAACTAGAATTTCCAGTTACATTTCCAAAAGATTATCATAATAGTGATTTTGCTTGAAAAGAAACTAGTTTTAAAGTAAAAGTTAATCAAATAGAAGTTGCTGTAAAACCAGAATTTAATGCTGAGTTTATAAAAGCTTTAAGATGAAAAGACTTAGATTTAGAATGATTTAAAGCACTGATAAAAGAAGAATTATTAGATGTAAAAGAATCAAATGCTAGACTTGAAGAAGAAAAAGAATTAGTTGATGAACTTATTAAGATTTCAACTCTTGATATATGAGAAAATCTATTAAAAAATCAAATTGAAAAAGTTTTTTCTGAAATAAAACAAAATATGGCTCAAGATGGTGTAAAAATGTCAGATTATCTTGAAAGTTTAAAAATGGATGAAGAACAATATAAAGAAAAACATGTAAAAGATGTAGCTATTATTAGATTAAAATGAGAATTAATTTTAAACAAATTGGCAAGTTTAGAAAAAATGGAAGTTAATGATGACGAAATGATGATCGAAATAGAAAAAATACTTACTAAATTTGAAAATCCAGAAGTATTAAAAAGATTAAAAGATTTATATTTACCAGATACAAAATATTATTCTGAATTAAAACAAAGAATGATATATAGAAAAATAATTAATTCATTTTTTGCATAATAAAAAAAAATAACTTATTTTAAAATAAGTTATTTTTTATGCTTCATCATCTAAATCTTTTTTATTATCATCTTCCTTTTTATTTTCTTCTATTTTTTTATCTACTTTTTCTATAAGAGTTTTTTGAAATTTACTATCTACCTTTTTCTCAAGTTCTTTTTTTCTTTCTTCAACTATTTGATTAAATATCTCCAAATTATCTTCTATTTCTTCATAATATCTATCATATAATGTTCTTCTAGGTCTTATTAAAAGATATAAAAATATACCAAAAGGAGTTAAAGATAATATAATTAAAACAGAAAATATTTGATAAAAAATATTGTTTGTCCTGATAGAAATATCTTTTATAACCCAAATTATTAATACAATCCAAGTAATAAAAAAATAAAGAATAGCCAATTTTAAGGCAAACTCAAAAGTAACAGCTTCCCACATTGATTGTAAATATAAATCTATTTTTTCTACTTCCATATATCTTAAATTAAATTTTTTATTTTCCATTCTTGTATTTTTTTGTGATTACCTGAAAGTAATATTTCAGGTACTTTTTTTCACATAAAAACCTCTGGCCTAGTATATACAGGATATTCTTTTTGTCTATCAAATATTTTTGAAAAACTTTCTTCTTCTAAAGATAAACTATTTCATAAAACTCATGGTATATTTCTAGCTAAAGAATCTATAAAAACACTTGCTGCCAATTCGCCACTAGTTAAAACATATTCTCATATACTTATGCAATGATCAACATATAAGTCAATAATCCTATTATCTATTCATTCATAATGACCACAAATTATAATAAACTCTCAATTCAATTTTTCATAATAATCTTCAATTTTTTCTTGATTTAGTAAATCTCATGAAGCTGCCATATATATAACAGGAATTTTTTTTCAAATCTTTGAAAATACAAACTCAATTGCCTTACTTAATGGTTCTGGTGATATAACTTGACCATGCATACCATATGCCTTTGAATCAACTCTTTTAAAATTATCACTACTAAAATCATTTAATTTATAAAAATTAATTTTAAGTTTTTCATCTTTTATTGCTCTTGATAAGATAGAACTTGAAAAATAGGACTGAAAACTCTCTGGAAATATTGTAATTATATGTATTTTCATAATGATTAATTATTTATCTTATTAACAATTATTTTTTTTAATTCTTCTAATGTATGTTCAGGAATTAAACTAGCATCTATAATATAATCTGCTAAATAAGATAATTCTTTTTCTTTTTTTGCAGACTCAATCCTATTTTGATAATCAATACCTACAACATTATCTCATCTTAAGATCATTCTTTCTTTAATTTTTTCTAACGGAATATCTAAAAAAATATATGTAAAATCTTGTTTTGATATCTTTTTTTCATCTAAAACTTTTGGTAATATTAAAATATCCATTTCTTTTATTATATATTTTCAAAGATTTATTCAATTATCTATTACATCCTTAAGTCTTGTTCAATAATATGCTTGATTATGGACAAAATTATATTCTAGAAATTCTCAAGAAGAAATAGCTTTTTTAAAATCATCTACACTCAACTTTATATAATCAACTCCATCAATCTCTCATTTTCTAAACTCTCTAGTTTTGCAAGATAAACAAAGCTCTAAATTAAAAATCTTATCTTTTAAAAGAGATTTTATAACAGTTCATTTTCAAGCTCAAGCAACTCATGATATAAAAAATATGTGTCCTTTTTTCATTAAAAAAATTTAATAAAATAATGAAAATTATTTTATTAAAAAAATATCAAATTGCAATTTATAGTTTTATTTATAAAATAATTATAATATAAATTACAAAACTTTATGAAAGAATTAATCAAAAATTATATTTCTACTATCATAATAATTATCTTATGATACATATTTTTTACTACAAACTGATATTACAATTGATTCTTATTTTATAATATAAGAATCATTGATATAACAATAAATACAAAAGATATCTTTTTTTACTTAATGATATTTTATTTTATAATTCTTATACCTTTTTATTTTCTTGAAAAAGAAATATCAAAAGCTAGGATTATATTTTGAGCAATCAAAAATAAAATAAAAGATAAAAAATATAATATAAATAATGAGGAAAAAAATGCTATTCTTGCTTGGCTTGTAAAATTATTTTTTGTCCCTTTAATGATTATATGGATAAGTTCAAATATATCTGAAGTAATAAATAATCTATATTACTCTGATTTAAATTTTAATAATATAATAAATAATTTTTACAGTATTTTTAATAGCTTTTTATTTATTACTATATTTAAAATAATAATTTTTATAGATTTATTTTTTTTCACTTTATGATACTTAGTTGAAAGTAAATATCTATGAAACAAGATTAAAAGTGTAGAACCTACAATGCTTTGATGGGTTGTAGCAATTGTATGTTATCCTCCTTTTAATTGAGCAATAGACAATTTTATATGATGGTATAGTAGTGATTTTCCTAGATTTGAAAATATATATTTACATATATTTTTAAATATTGTATTATTGATTTCATTTGCCATATATTCTCGGGCATCAATATCATTATGACTAAAAGCTAGTAATCTAACAAATAGATGAATAATTGAAAAGTGACCTTATAAATATGTAAGACATCCAGCTTATATTTCTAAAAATATAGCTTGGTTTATATGAGCTATTCCATTAATAATTTTAAACATAAAAAATCTAGATTTTTTTAATCTAATAATAATATTTTTATCACTTTGAGCATGGATGAGTATATATTATATGAGAGCAATTACTGAAGAAAGACATCTAGAAATGGATAAGGATTATGTAGAATATAAAAAGAAAGTAAGATATAAATTTATACCTTGAATTTATTAAAATAAAAAATCCTTAAAAGGATTTTTTTTATTTTGCTCATATAATTGTAAAATTTTCTCATATAAAGTTTTTTTCTCAACCAATAATTATATGATTTGCAACTGTTTCAATAGTTGTATCTTTTGAATCATCTATAGGATTTATAAAAATACTTTTACCTATATCATTTATATTTCATGAAATAGGTTTTTCTTCTCAATTTATTCTTATTGCCATACTTTTATCTAAATTATTGATAACAAATATAGCATAATCGTTATCTTTAAAATTAAATTTAAATTCATTTCCAGTTTTATATCTAGAAAGAGATAATTCATTGGCATTTAGTTGTAAATATCAATAATTATTTATAAGATTTTTAGTTTCCCATACATTTTTTGGAAATAATGTATTTTTATCAATATAAGCATTTCTATCAAATTCAATAATTTTAACATCATAATCAAGAGTATTTTCTATATTTGAAAATATATCAAAAAATAAATATCACTCTTCTACATCTCATATTTTAACTAATTGTGTTGGCAAATCATCATTATTTATATTATCATTAATAACTTTATTTGTTATATGATTATTCCAAAAAATATTATAATATTCATTATTATTAGGAGTTACACTTGAAAATATAGTTAATCTAGGAGTTATATCATCATCAACATAATTTCATGGATATCATAAAGCTATTGGATATAAAACACTACCTGTTGAAGTTGCTCTGTAATTATCACTATTCATATTATCATCCATATTATCAACTCCTGAAATTCAAACAGAATCAAAATAAAAAATTGTATCATCACTATCTCATAAAGTTGTTTCAGAAATCCATCTTTCATTTCAAGTTTCATTTAATTCAAAAACTTCAATTTCAGAAACATTCATACGAACACTTCAATTTGTTGATTTAATTTGAATGTATCTTATATCATCAGCTGTTTCTAGAGAAGTATAACCTAGATCAACATTTAAAACTGTTTTATTACGAACTCATGTTAATGTTATTGTTTTTAAAACATTATTCCATCTATCTTTTAGATAAACTACACCTCTATCCCAATATTGAGTAGATGAATTTGTTTTTTTATATATTATTATATTAGATAATTTCTTATCAGCTCATAAATCATATGTTATATTTGAACCATTTACTCTAGCAGATAAATACTGATTACTATAATTTCAATCTAATGATTTACTAGGTTGTTCATTTGAACTATTTGGAGTTGTTCATGATGCAACTAATGTATTATTATTTACTATAATATCTTCAACTATTGCTTCATTTATTATAGAAATCATTCAAGATCAATAATATATATCTGTAAAATCTTGACTTTCTTCATCAAAAAAAATTCTTCCAGAATTACCATCATATTCAAAATAACAAAAAACCGTTCAATAATCATATTGCATAGTTGATGGTATTCATGTTTGTATACTAGTAGATCAACTCATTGTTATATTTTGTGGACAAGATATAACATCTGAAAATCATTGTCAATTACTATTATACTGTCTAACAGATTCTATATTTATATTTCATTTATTTGATAACTCTAAAAATACTTCTTCAGAATTTTTTCAAACATTTATATTATTATTTAATATATAAGTATTATTAAAAACAACATATCAAATAATTAAAGCAATATTTATTAACATTAAAACATATATAAAAACACTACCTTTTTTATTTAAATTCATTATGTAAACAAATTAATAAACTAAATTATATTCATCTATAACCAATTTATCTATATAAAAATCGGCATAATCTTTATCAAACAATGATTCATCAAACAAATTAACAACTGAAAAATAAAAATCAATTAATCATCAATAATTATAAGTTTTTACTCTAAAATCTTTCATTCTAAGATTTTGAAAAATCTTATCATTTGTAAATTCTTTTGTATAAATAATAGAATTATCTAAATCTATTTGTGCCATTTCTGTAGGAGATAAATATCTGTAACCTAAAAAATTATTTCAATAAACATAATTTTTTTGAATTTTTTTTGTTTCAATATCAACAATTCATACAAGCATTCATTGAGTCATATCCAACTTTTTTAGATACAATACATCATTTGGACTAGGATTTGTAGTTCAAGTATAAGTACTATCAACTACTCAAGAAAAAACAATTGCTTCACTATATCATCATCTAACAAATCTTCACATTGTATCTTTAAAATTAAATCATTCATCAACAGAACTAACTTTTACATTGTTATCTAGAAGCAATTTTATACTATCAGATAAAAAAACAAATATCAAAAGTAAAAGTACTCCAGATATAGCTACTGAAGTTATTAGCTCAACTAGAGTTAATGCTTTTATATTATTTTTAAAAAATTTCACAATTAGAAAAAATTAATTATATTAATATATGTATGATATATATATTAAACATTTTGTAAAATGAAAAATAATAAAAAAGCTGACTCAATAGCTTGAGTAATAGTTGCCATTTTCATATTATCATTTGCTATGTTATGAATAGTTAATGTTCTTGACTATAATCAAAATATTACTTCAAATTATGAAAAAGAAACTGATTTATATATGATAAAATCAAATACTGAAAATATTTTAAAAAGAGTAAATATAGATAGTTTACAACAAAATGAAAAATTTTGGTTATATAAGAATAATGTAACAAATGAATATGAAATAAAAACCTGAACTTGAAATGAAAGTTTTAAATATATAGATAATTATTGAAATAATATAGATCCAGAAGAAAATATATGAAAAACTTACATTAGAGAATTTGAAAAGAAAATTGATATATTAAGATATGATACAAAACCAACAGAAATAAATAACTTAGTTTTTCATTTTGACTCTACTGATATTGATTGACTAGAAAATACGACACTGATTGATTGACAAACTATATCAACTTGGAAAAATATAGCATATAATTGAGTACCTGATGCAGTAGCAAAAAGTACCTTACCTGAACCAACACAATATGCATCAAATCTACCTACATATAAAGAAAATGGTATAAATTGATTACCTGTTGTAAACTTTAACTGAGTTGATCAAATGCTTGCAATGAATCTAAATAATGAAATAAATAATGATTGAGATGATAAATCTCAATTGTATTTTATGGAGAAATCATTTGCTATAGTATTTAAAACATGAGGTGATATTACTAGTAGACAAGTAGTATATGAACAATGATGAGCAGCAACTTGATATAATTTTATGATTGAAAATTGAGATGTATGGGCTTGAATACATAATATTGCCTGTAGATATAACTATAATTGATGTAGCGAAAATTATGCTGATACAAAATTTAGTGATTCAGATCCTAACTTCTATTGGGAACGGGATTCCTGACATAAATTTAAATCTGTAAATCTATGAGAAGTTTTACCTAATACTGTATACTTTGTTATGATAGTTCAAGATAGCAAACATATAAATAGAACTCATGAAAATATAATAGATGATATAAAAGAAAACTTAACAACTCATGACAAATATATAGATTCTCAAAATAGACTAAAGATATATCTTAATTGAGTATTAGTAAATGAAACTGACCATGTAGATCCACAACCTGAACATTCATACTGAGCATTGTGAAATATATATAGATGGAATGTAAGTGCTGTTACTTGAACAGAAATAGATGATGTAAATACTAGTGATAAGGCTTATTTTAAATGAGATATATGAGAAATTATTTCACGGAATCATGCACTTTCTGACAATGAAATAAGATGAGTACAACATTATTTTTCTCAAAAATGGCTTTGATGAAAAGCTAGTATAAGATATGATATTGTTGATACAATTATAAAAGAATATAAACCTAACTAATTTAAAAAATATGAAAAATAAAAAAGCATTTTCATTTGTTGAATTAATAGTATCTATAAGTATATTAGCTGTTATTTCTACTATTTGATTTATCTCTTATATAAGTTATCTTTGAGATTCTAGAGATTCTCAAAGAAAATCTGATCTAGCTCAAATGTGATCTGCATTAAAAGTTTATAAACAAAAAAGATGATATTTCCCAAATCCATGAGATTATTTTAACCTGACATTTAGATGAGAAGTTGTTGTTAATCAATGATTATTTAACTCAAATGTTCGTCTAAATACAATAGATAAATTACCATTGGATCCAAAAACAAAATCAGCATATGCATACTCTATAACAAAAAATGCTCAAGAATATGAATTATCTACTACTCTTGAAAATACAGATGAACCTATTGCTATTCTAAATTGATCTTATAAATCAGTATCTAAAAATATATTACCTACTATTATACTTGCAATTAGTGCAAATCAAGGAACTAATGTAGAAATACATTCTTGAACTTGAGACTGAGCAACAAATAGAAATAAATTTATTTTTACAGAACAAAGCCATAATCTAGCATATAATTTTCCAATGTGAGAAGTTTATAATGATTGAACTACTTTTGAAGAACTTTTAAATGAAGCAGAAGCAAATAATAGATATTGGCAAAATACTGATTACAGAAGTTGTGTAGAAATAAAAGAATCATGAAAAAATATTCAAACAGACAATTTACCTGTTGAATATCAAATAATTGATAGTAATTGAAATCTTATAAATAGAGATTGTACTTGTAACAATATAACTTGTACATGAGACTAAAATAAAAAACTCTTTTAAAAAGAGTTTTTATTTTATATAATTTAGTAAATCCTTTTGATTTATTTCAAATTGTTCTCAAGAATCTAAGTTTTTCAAAACAACTATATCATTTTGTATTTCTGTTTCTCAAATAATTATTACATAATTTATTTTTTTATTATTTGCATATTTTAATTGTTTTTGAATTTTTGCTGAATCATCAAGATATAATTCAGTATTTATAGAATTTTGTCTTAAAAACTTTGTTATTTCAAGATTTTTTTGTAAAAAATCAACTCACATATTTACAAGCATAACTTTTGATGTAGTTTTTCTATTAGTTTTTATTTTTCAGATAGAATCTAAAACTGACAATAATCTTGATAAACCTATACTTCAACCTACTCATGGAAAATTATTTTTAGTAAAATTTGAAGCAAGATTTTCATATCTTCATCAAGAACTTACACTTCACATATTTTCAGCTCAAACAACAAAGGTTTCAAAAACTGTTCATGTATAATAATTTAATCATCTAGATATAGATGGATTTATTTTTATAAATCTTTCATCTACTCAAAGAGAAATCAAGGAATTATACAGATATCTTAATTCTTCTAATCATTCTTTTAATAATTGATTTTCAAATTGTAAATAATAATCTATAATTTCCAAACTATTTTTCTCTTCTCAAAATTTAATAAATTCTACAATCTTATCAATTATTTCTTCTTTTAATCAGATAAAAGAAAACATTTCTCTTAATTTATCATGTCTTACCTTATCTTTTTTATCAATTATAGAAATAGTTTCTTTTATATTTTTTATTCAAATACTTTCTAAAAATCAACTTAGAAATTTTTTATTATTGATATTTATAACAAAATCTCAAAAATCTAATTCTTTTAAAGAATTATAAATGGTAGAAATTACTTCTACATCAGCAAAATTAGGTAGATTACCATTTCATATAATATCAACATCAGCTTGATAAAATTCTCTAAATCTTCATTTTTGTGGTCTTTCTCATCTATATACTCTTGAAATATGTTGTCTTCTAAATGGAAATGTTAATTCTCATTCATATTGTGCAACATAACGAGCTAAAGGCACTGTTAAATCAAATCTAAGTCACAATAAACTATCATCTCACTGCTCTCCATTTACTCTAGAAATAGCATATACTTCATTATCATCTGCTCATTTTGCAAGCAATACTTCAAGTCTTTCTACAACTGGTGTATCAATAGGAGTAAAACCTGACAAACTATAATTTTTTTTGATTATCTCCTTATAATTATCTTCTATTAATTGAAATTCTGGTAAATTTTCTCAAAATCAAGAAATTGGCAATGGTTTTATCATTTTATAAAAATTAATAATATTCTACTATATAATAATCAATTTTATAAAAAATAAAAATCAATCTCATATTTGATTTTATTTTAAAAATATTATAAGATATATTCATATATTATTAATTTGTTTAAAAAATGACTGTTAAACTGAGTTTAAAAGACATAACAAAGAAAAAAATAGAACAAAAAACTAGTAATGATTTAATTACTAGTGATTTAAACGATGAAAAAAACAATATAAATATAGAAAATAATTCAAATCAAGAAATAAATGAACCCTGAAAAATAACTTTAAAGTTAAATAAAAAAATAAACATAAAACCAGATACTGTTGTAGAAAATAAAGATGAAGATAAGATTAAGATAGAAAATATAAAAGAATCTGATGATAAACAAAATATAATTTTAGATGAAAATAATGAAGATATTACCTCAAAAATAGAGATTAAAAAAAGTAATTTAAATAGTGAAAATAAATGAGAATTATTTTCAAATTATCAAAGTGACTTTGAAAAATTAATTAAAAAAGATGATGATAATAATAATAATAAAATAGTTAAAAAATCGAGAAAAATATACATTATTAGTAGTTTTTCACTTATTGTTTTATTGATAACATTATCTGCAAATTTTTATATTGAAGACATAAAAAAAATATTTAAAAATTGAGATATAGCTATAAATGGACCTGAAAATATTAATATAGATAATCAAGAATATAATTCTCCTATTGATAACCAAGAAAATATTGATATTAAAGAGGACATTAATTGAAGCTCAACTTGAAGTACAATAGAAAATAATAATGATAATATTCCAATTGATGATAACATAAATAACCCAAATAATAATCCCCCAGATGAAATTAAAAAGAAAGCAAATGAAAAAATAATGGAAATATATTTAAAGAAAGCTATAAAATAAATAGTTTTCTTTTTTTATTTTAAATTTAAAATATGTAAATTGTCAATCTAAATAATTTAATTTTATTCAAATTAAATGATAAAATAAAATAAAGTTTAATCTTTGTAATATGATATAAAAATGCAACCAAGCAAACAAGAATTAGATAAACTGCCATTAAAAAGAGAAGTTTGAGATATAGTAAGTTATATTTCAAATATTTTCAAGATGGCTGTTGATATGTGAGCATCAGATATCCATATAGAACCAACAGAACATTTTTTACTTATAAGATTTCGTAAAGATTGAGATTTTATTCTAATAGACAAGATAGATAAAGAAAATACTTCTGCAACAATAACTAGATTAAAAGTATTATCAAAGATAAAAATAGATGAAAATAAGAAACCTCAAGATGGTAAAATAGTTTATTTTTATGAAAAAGAATGAAAAAATATAGACATAAGACTTTCTACACTTCCAACAAGTTATTGAGAAAAAGTGGTAATGAGAATACTTAAGCAAGATGAATCATTAATAAATATTGAAGCATTATGATTAATAGATGTAAATTTAGAAAAAGTTAGAGAAGCTTTAAAAAGTAAATATTGAATCATACTTGTAGCTTGACCTACATGATCTTGAAAATCTACTACTCTTTTTTGAATATTAAAAAATTTTAATCCTTTAGAATTAAATATTTCTACACTTGAAGACCCAATAGAATATGATATAGAATTTGTAAATCAATCTCAAGTTAGACCAGATATTGGTTATACATTTTCTACTTGATTAAGATCGCTTGTAAGACAAGATCCAGATATAATAATGGTATGAGAAATAAGAGATAAAGAAACTGCAATATTGGCTGTTGAAGCAGCATTGACATGACACTTAGTTGTTTCAACAATACATACGAACTCAGCAGCTGCAACAGTACAAAGACTTATAAACATGTGAGTTGAACCTTTCCTACTAGCATCAGCTATGAGGATGGTTATATCTCAAAGATTGGGTAAAAAAATATGTCCTCATTGTAAAAAAGAATATAAGATAACTGATTATGAAAAGAAAAAAGTAGATGAATATCTATGACCAATATTATCAAAAGAAGATATTAATAATGCTGTATTTTATCACTGAGAATGATGTGAAAAATGTAGTTGAACTTGATATAAATGAAGACTTTGAATACATGAGGTAATGATCGTATGAGATTATCTTGAACCAATGATATTAAATAAGGATAGTGCCAATATAATGAGAGATGCATCTATAAAAAATTGAATGATTACTATTGTTCAAGATGCACTTATAAAAGCATTATTATGAGAAACTACAATAGAAGAAGCCTTAAAATTAATTTAATAATAAGAAATTATGTTTAATTTTTTCAAAAAAAATAAAAAAATAGATATTACTAAAGTTAGTGAATTTAGTGAAGCAATAAAAGTAATTAAAACTTTCATTGCTCTTTCTGATTGGGAAAATGCAAAATTGGCAACTGAAGAAGTATTATCAAAAGAAAAGGATGCTTTAAATAATTTTTTAGAAAAAATTAGTTTAGAATGAAAAACTCAAAAAAATAATAAAATTATTGAAAAAGAAAGAGCTTCTTTCAAAAATAAAGAACAAACTATTTACAAATTAAGAGATAAAATAAATGTCTTAGAAGATAAATATATAAAAATAGTAGAAAAAGAAAGATTTAAAATAAGATTTACAAAGATAAGATCTGAAATAGATTCTCTAATATGAACAAAAAGATCTGATGTAGCTCTCAATTTACTTCAAAAATTCTTAGAAGAAAATAAAGAAAATTCTATAGTTATAAAATTTTATAATGAACAAAAGAAAAAAATTCAAATTAGTATAGAAAAACAAAGAAAAGAAGAACAAGAAAAATTGAGAAAAAATGCAAAAAATGAAGCAATGCAATTGATATGAGAAACTTGAAAAATCGATAAAAATGAAAATGAAACAGAAAATAAATCTATATTATCTATATTAAAAAAGAAACTAAATTTTTATAAGAATCTTAAAGAAAATATAAAAAGAAAAAAATTACTTGATGAAATAAATCTACTTATAGAAGAAGAATCTAGAGTAAACGAAGAAATTGCTGAAAAAAAATTAGAAAATATACATAAATGATTGGTTAAAGAAATAACAAATCAAAAAATAATATGATATGACTTATATTGAAAAATATTATGAGCAGATAAGATTTCTGGTGATACATTTTGACTTGAAGAAAGCAAAGAAAAATACAATTTTTTCATATGAGATGCAACTGGTCATGGTATAAGAGCTTGATTTATAATTACTCTTATGAATAAATTATTTAAAGATAATTTAAATAAAGATTTAGATGAATTAACTATTGAAATAAATAATTGATTAAAACAAGATTTACAATCAAGAAATTTTGTTACAAGTATATTATATGAAATAATAAAAGATACTAATAAGATAAGATATGTATGAATGTGACATGAACCAATGCTTATTTATAGGAAAAAAGAAAAAAAAGTTGAAAAGATAATACCTTGATGATTAGCTGCTTGAATTAGATTAATAAAAGATAAAAATCATGTTAAAACTAGAGAATTAGCATTAAATGATTGAGATATCTTATTAACATATAGTGATTGAATAATAGAAAGTAAGAGTATAGATTGAAAATATTATTGAATAGATAGATTAGAAGAAAGTTTCAAAATAGTATGTCAATATGAAAATAATATAAAATATATATATGATTATTTGATAAATGATGCTAAGATTTTTAAATGATGATCAAATTTTGAAGATGATGTCTCAATAATAATATTGAAAAGAGATATAACAAAAGATATAGTTAAAGAAGATGATAACTATCTTGAAAATCTAAAAATAAAAGAAAAACTAGATAATGCAGAATTAAGGACATTGAGATGAAAAAATAGAGAAGAAATAGAAAAAGAATTAGAAAAAATAAGAAGAAAAAAAGAGATAAAAAGACTTATAAAAATACTTGAAAACTTATATTATACTTGAGAAATATTAAAATTAAAAGAGGAAGCAACAAGATTTATAAAAGAATGATATATAGATCCAAAAATCAATTTTTATCTTAGAAAAGCAATTAGTAATGAAAAAAGATATAAGGTTGATCAAAAAAATCAAAAAATGCAAGTAAAGTATAATATACTTATGGAATTATATAAGAAATGAGACTATTCAACAGTAATAAGTGAAGTTGAAGATATAATTGCTAAGGACTGAAATATTTAAATAAAACAAAAAATATGTTTTGAAATAAATTTTACGATAAATATTGAAATTTTGACAATAGAAAATTTATACAACTTTTAGAAGATTCTAGGAGAGCAAAGTATAGATGAGTTGCAAAAAAAAGAGGTTGACAAAATATTGAAATCAGCCTATTTCAAGGTGTAAGTAAAAAAGAAATATGGCAATTTATCAATAAATTTTCTATATTTTTAAACTCTTGAATAGATGTAAAATCTGCTTTATGAATATTGGTTAAACAGATAAAAAACCCTTATCTTAAAAAGATATGAAAAGAAATGAAAGAAAATATTGATCATGGTATATGAATAAATGAAACTATGAATCAATATCCAAAAGTTTTCGATCCATTAACTACTGCATTAATTTGAGTTTGAGAAAAAACATGACAATTATGAAAGATATTAATTGAATTAGATACTAATTTACTTGAAAGTATAGAATTAAAATGAAAGGTAAAATGAGCTCTAATATATCCAATGATACTTTTAACTCTTACATTGATGATGGTTACATTCATGCTTATATTCATAGTTCCAAGAATTACTGAATCATTTGTAAAAGCTTGAAGTGAATTACCAGCAATAACTCAAAAAATAGTTGATATTTCTCATTTTATTACAAATGATTGGTGAAAAATTATTTTATGATTCATATGAATTATAACAATATATAAACTTATAAATATGACCTATATTTGAAGAATTTCATTAGCAAATATCGCTATAAGGATGCCAATTTTTTGATATGTAATTAAACAATCAAATATAGTATATTTTATAAAATCTTTTACCATACTTCTTGATTCATGAGTATTATTACTTGAATCAATGAAAACATCAAGTAAGGTAGTACCAAATCTAGCATATAAGAAAGAATTAATAAGGATAAAAAATGAAGTTGAAGTTTGACTTACTATATCAAAATCTCTTTGATTAAATCTAGATTATGAAGAATCTATTTACTTAAATAAACTATTTCCTGAAGAATTTGCATATGTAGTAAGTACATGAGAAGAAACTTGAAGCTTATCTAATTCTTTAAAAAAAGTATGAGAAAACTATAATTGAGATTTAAAAAGATATATATGAAACATGTCTAGTATGATGGAACCAATTATCATAGTAATAGTTTGAGCATTAGTTGGTACTATAGTAGTTGCTATACTTATGCCATTCTTTCAAATGTGAGAAGTTGTTAAATGATTATAACAATAAAAAATCTAGAAGTAAATCTAGATTTTTTATTTTTTTATTTTTTAAAATATTATAAAAAAGATTTTAAAAATTATGTCTAGTAAAATAAAAAAATATATTTGCTAAAATACAAATTAAAAGATAAAATAATTAGGTCTTAAATGACAAATAAACCTTAAAATTTATTTTTGTATTTTATTTTTTAATTTATCGTACAATGATTAAAAATACAAAAAAAGCCTTTACATTGGTTGAGTTAATCGTAGTTATTACTATATTAGCTATACTTGCTACTATTGCATTTATATCTTTACAAGGATATTCTCAAGATGCAAAAAATTCTAAAGTTGCTTCTGACTTAAGAAATATTGCTTCTGCTATTGAAACTAATAGTACAAAAAACAGTACTCCTCTAAGTTCTGTATTAACTAATTCAGGTACTACAAACCGTTTAGCTGGTACTGAATCTGTTGGTTCTGGTATTCTTTTAAGTGATACTACTTATCGTGTTGGTAATGTAAATTTTGCTACTATTGGTCAAAATGGAGCTGATTTTACAGATCCAAATAATGGTGATTCTCAATATGTATTTGCTATGACTACTTCTTCTGGATTTAAATGATATCAAGTTGCTGGTAGAGTTATAGAAAATGATACTAATAAAGCAAGAATTACTTGAAGTTATTATAAAAAAGCTACTACTGATGCTTTATGATTAATTGCAGGTACTAATCCTGTTACTGGATCTGGATTAGTTGATGGTGATACAAATGATTTATATTAATATTTTAGTATAACAAAAAAAAAACAAGAGTTAACTCTTGTTTTTTTTTTGTTATACAACACTATCCTTTATCATTCTTGGATTATTTGAATATTTTAATCATTCTTCTTCTGAAATTATATTTTTACTTATATATGCCAATATATCTGTTTCAAGTAATTGCATTCATTCCCTTCATCACATTTGTAAAACTGAAGGTATTTGATGAATATCATTTTCTCTGATTAGATTTGCAACTGCAGTATTTTTAAAAAGTATTTCTTTAGCTAAAACGAGTCAAGTTCAATCAAGTTTTTTTAAAAGTCTTTGTGAAAAAATTGCAAGTAATGAGTCTGCTAACTGCATCCTAATTTGATTTTTATCTTCTCATGAAAAACTATCTAAAATCCTTGTTATAGTTTGATATGCACTTCTTGTATGTAGTGTAGATAAAACTAAATGTCATGTTTCAGCTAATCTCAAAGCTATTTCCATATCTTTTCTATTTCTTATTTCTCAAAACATTATTACATCAGGATCTTGTCTCATTGATCATATTAGAGCAGTTTCATAATCATCTATATCTTTTCATATTTCTTTATGTTCTATTATTGATTTCTTATGAGTATGTAGATATTCAATTGGATCTTCTATAGTTATTATATGCTTATTATAATTTATATTTATATAATCAATCATTGCTGCAAGAGTTGTTGTTTTTCCTGAACCTGTCGGTCAAGTAACCAAGATTAATCATTGTCATTTTTTTGTAACATCTTTATAAATTGAAGGAAGTCCTAGATCATCAATATTTGGAATATCCAAAGTCAATAGTCTCAAAATAATCATATAATTTCATAATTGAAATGATATATTTGCTCTAAATCTTCTCTCTAAAAAAGTAAAAGAAAAATCTAGATTTTTTTCTTTTATTAAAATATCATATTGAGATTGTGTTATAATTGAAAAAGCAAAATCTTTTGTATCTTCTGAAGTAAATTTTTCTACTCAGTCATCTATCCTAACTATATCTCATCATATTTTAATTGCTGGATAAGTTCATACTGTTATATACATATCACTTCATTCATTATCAACCATTATTTGTAATAATTGATCTTTCAATATATTATCACTCTTTAAAAATTCCATAATTATTTTTTAAGATTAAACTTAATATAAGTATATCACATATTTATTTTAATAACAAAAAAAGACTTAATATTAAGTCTTTTTAAATCTATTTCTAGTAAAATAAAATGTAGAAACTATAAACGTTAAAAGCATAACAAACCATGTTTCAGCTCATGAATCCGGAGTTTCTGCTGCATTTAGTGCTATATTCTCAATATTTTCATTAAATAACAACTGTTCATTATTTAAAAATTGTTCATTTGATTGTTGTTCTAAATCAATCAAATTACTATTAGTTGTAAAATCATATAAGAAATTATCAAAAGTTAATTCTTTTCAATCAATATTTTCTAATGAAATAATCATAAAGATATAAGATGATGATTTTTTAATTGGTGTAGATAATTTTACATTTAAGATATTATTTCCATCTGAAGAAAATGAATCAATTTTTAATTCGCTTAATAATTTATACTCAAATACATTTGCAGTAATATCATAATTATAATAAACTTCTATTGTTTTAGAGTCAATAATAACTATTTTTTCAATTATTTTTTCTTCATTATAATAATTTAAATTAATTTTTTCACCTATATAATCATCTCAAATTTCAAATTCTATATTTCATTCTGCTCATAAAACTGATATAAGACTATAAGATGAATTTAAACTTAAATCAGAATCTAAATTTAAAGTAACTTTTCTCGTATTTAATGAATCTTTAGAAGAATTAATTATCTTTATATCCTTTAATACCTTTACTTCTCAATATACCTTTATATCAGAAAAAATAATATCTTGAGATGCAATTACTTTTATATTATTCGAATCTATTGCTTGAATATTATCAATTGATGCTGAGTAAGCATTTGAAATATATAAACTAGAAATAAAGATTGCAAATAAAAATTTAAATTTTTTCATAAAATTATTTTAATATATAATACTTAGTAATTAAATCATATTATAAAAAAAATGTCAAAAAATTATATTTTTAGATAAGATTCCAATATTAAAGAAGCAGAAATAGCATCTTTTTTTCAATTTGTATCAAAAATATTCATTTCTCTTAAAATATTTTCTGACTGAAAAGATGTAAATCTTTCATCAATAGAATCAATTTTTTGATTTGGAAAAATAATCTTAAGCTTTTCTATAAATTTTTTAGTTTTATCTAATTGTTTTGTATCTAAATTATAGAGATCGTATGGAAGTCAAACAACTATTATTTTTATGTCATATTTCTTTATATATTCTTTAATCTTATCTATTATTTCTACCCTATTTACTATTTCTTTTGGTATTACAACTCATTCTATATAAACAGCTAATCAACATCTTTTATTTCATAAATCTAATCCTAAATACATTATATTTCTTCATTAAGAATTATAAAAATTTTTGCCATTGCATCTTTTCAAAGTTTTATATATATAATATGTTCTCATAATTTTTTCAAGTGTCAATCTGGCATATCTATATGTTTCTTTGAAAGTTCTATTTTAAATTTCTTTTTTATCTCATCTATTACATCTTTTTCTCCTATTCAACCATAAACCTTATGATTTGCTCCTGTCTTTAAGGTAAAAGAAAATTTTTGATGATTTAATGATTCAGCAATTTCATGTCTATTTTCTATAAGTTCCATCCTATGTTTTTCTTCTTTTTTCAATTTTTCCTTATGTTTTCTTTCTGCTTCTGGAGTAAGTTCTATAGCCAATCATTGAGGGAATAACATATTTGCAGCATATCATGGTTTTACTTCTTTTATTTCTCAAGATTTACCTACATTTATTACATTTTTTAAAAAAAGTACCTTCATAATTTTTATTTATTAAATAATAAATTTATTATATACAATAATTATATTTTTCAAAAACAAAAAAACTCCTTAAAATAAGGAGTTTTTAAAATAAACATTATTTTACAAAAACATTTGATTTAACAATTACTAAAGGATTAGTTGTTGTAGTTGCTGGTGTTCAAGTTGCTGGTGTTCATCAAGTTCATGCTCAAGCAAATGAAGTTGTTACTACAGATGCTGTATTGAAAGGAGCAACTGCTGCTGTAGCAGTAATTTTTCAATTTAATGTTCAAACTTCAAGTCTAGCATTATCATTTCCACTATCATTTGTAGCTTTTCAAGTAATATTACCTTGATTTTCAAAAGCAGTTGACAATTCATATGCTCCTTGAGTGATTCATAAAGAGTCAAATCATACATAATATACATAACCACATCTAGATCCATTACAAGGTTGATTATGTTTAGGATCTTGAGCTAAAACTGGTAAAAAATCTTGCATATCAACAGCTGCTGCAGTTTTCCAATTAGTACTTCACAATGGATAAACAGACATATCTTGATAAAAATTTTCAATACCTCATCTCAAAGCTTCTATATCAGTAATTCTATTAGAATCTCTAGCCTTTTGTATTTGAGTTGTATAAACTGAAACTGCTCCCGTAGCAAGAATACCAATAATTGTAATAACAACAAGTAACTCTATCAGTGTAAAAGCTGATCTAATTTTTTGTAATTTCATAACAAAATTATTATTAAATAAAAAACACCTTCAATTCTATATCATTTTTATTTAAATATCAACTTAAAAATATAAAAATATCTTTACTTTTAATCTTTATAATGTATAGCATTAACAGGACATGCTCAAATTGCATCATCTATTCAAGAAGAATTGCTTGTATCCATTCAAGTTTTTGCAAAGGCTTTTCATTCATCATCCAAATCAAAAACATCACTACATATAGCAACACAAGCTCAACAACCAATACAATTTTCATTTACATAAGGCACTTTAACTTCATCTGACATAATTTTAAAATTAGTAATAATATTTTGTCATTGTAATATAATCTAGAAACAAAAAAAAACAAGCTAAAAATTATAATTATTTATAAACTTAAGCTTATTTTTTTATCCATATTTATGGTCAGTCAAAATTTTTGTATTCCTTATTAGGAATAATTATTGATTGTCCGTTTTTCTATCAGAAAAAGATAATTTAATATGATCCTCTTTGGAAAAACTACCAAGACATATCAAAGGTTTTTGTGTGTGTAAGGAAAATTAGTTTGACCTGCCACCTATAAAATAGACACTTAAATTATAATAATATTGAAAAATAGTGCAAAATAAATATAATATTTTTAAATTATTTTTAATAAAAAACACTTCTTATGTTTAGATATAATATCTTATCAATGCCAAGTTTTGCTATAAATACAAAAACCATTGACACTATATTTAATGTAATTTGAAATATAGTAAATCTCCCTCAAAAATGAACACTAAATATAGTCTTTTTAGATGATGATAGTATAAAAAACTTGAACAAAAATTATAGAAATATTGATAAAACAACTGATGTTTTAAGTTTTCATTATTTTGATAATTTTAATAATTTATCAAATGATGATATAGCATGAGAAATAATATTATCTGAAAGCAAAATAATATCGCAAGCAATAGAATATGGTTTATGAGAAGAAAAAGAATTTTATAAATTAATAATTCACTCTACTCTTCATATATTGTGATATGACCATGAATTAGACAATGAATATAAAATTATGCAAGCAATAGAAGATAAAATATGGATAGAAGTATTTTGAAAATAAGAAAAAATAATTAAAATAAAATAAAATAAATTATAATAAATAATTTTATGCAATATAAGATTCCTGTACAAATAGAAAATGAAGATCCTATACTCTTATGATTAAGCTTAAGACAACTAACAATTGTTATGATATGATTTTGAATATGATATTCTATATTTAAATCTCTATCACCATTAGGCACAGAAATAGCTGCTATCCCATCTATAACTATAGCAATTATATGAATATTTATTGCTATATTTAAGTATAGTGAAATGACTTTTATACAATTTATATTAAATTTTATAAGACATAAAGTAAATCTAGAAAATAGAAAATGGGTAAAATGAATAGATAGTTATTCTTTAATAGATATATGATTTGTTTCAAACATAGAAAATAAGCTTGATAACAAAATAGATTTTAAGGAAAAAATTGAAAAAATGAAAGAAATAGAAGATAAACTAAATAAAATTTAATTTTTAAATAAATAAAAGTGTCAGTAAAAACAAATAAAAAAGAGCATCCTGATAGCTCTACTCAAAGATACTTACCTTTTTCTAGTATAAAAGAAAATATCATAATAATGAAGGATTGAAGTGCTAGATTAATCGTAAAATGTTCAACTATAAATTTTTTATTAAAAAATACAGATGAACAAGATGCAATAATAATAAGTTTTCAAAGATTTCTAAATTCTCTTGATTTTCCTATTCAAGTATTAGTCAGATCTAAAAAACTTGATATAGAATCTTATTTATGAAATTTAAATGATAAAGCCATAAAACAAAATAATCAACTACTGCAAAATCAAACTTATGAATATATAGAGTATCTTAGAAAATTGATAGAAGTTGCTCAAATAATGAAGAAAGAATTTTATATAATTATTCCTTTTGATAATATTTGAGATAAAAGTGTAAAAGATGACAGTATTCTATGAGTATTTACAAGTTTTTGGAAATCTATAAATCAAACAACTGATTTAATATCTATAAAAAGCCAATTAAGAAATTTTGTAAAGTTAAAAAAATGATTAAATAGTAGATTTAATTGAATTAAAACATGACTTGAAAATATATGAATTAGAGCAGAAATGATGGAAAAACAAGAACTTGTAAACTTTTTAACAGACTATTATAATCCTAGACTAGATAGTTTAAGTCCAATTTGATCTAATATAGAAAATTATAATTTAACAAACTAAAATTTATGAAAAATATTTTTTTTGCATTTATTTGAATAATATCTAGTATCAAGTATTCTTTTGCCAATGATGCATGATTATTATGAGATAGCTTAACAACTAAACAATTAAGAGAATGAGATATACATGTTAATGATATACTAAATATTATAAGATGAGCAATTGATTTTGCTATGTGAATTGCTTGAACTATTGCTGTTATCTTTATAATATTTTGAGCATATCAAATTTTATTTTGATCAATTGAACAAGATAGATCAAAAGGTAAGAACACTATAATTATGGCTATAACATGATTTGTATTGGCAAGTTTATCATGGTTTATAATAAAATTAATAATTGATAATTTAAGTTAAAATGTCAAACACAATATATGAATGGTCCTTTTCAGATTCAAAAAATAGATGAAAATTATGGTATATATTAGCTATATCAGTTATTCTATGACTGACAATATGGTGAATTTTTACAAAACAATATTGATTAAGTTTTATAGTTATATTATTAGCTTGAATAAGCTTATTTATAGAAAATAATTCATCTGAAACAATAGAAGTAAAAATAAATGAATTATGAATAAAGATTTGAGAATATTTTTATGATTTTAAATCAATAGATAATTACAGTTTTATTTATTCTGGAGAAAATGCTATATTTTTGAGATTAACTTTAAATAAAAAATGAATTAAAAAAATAGATTTAAAAATAGATAATTATATATGTAGTAAGTTAAAAAACATATTAAATCAATTTATAAACGAAGAAAAATGATGAGAACTTACTTTCAGTGAAAAGATGATTAATTTATTAAAATTATAATATGAAAATATTTTTATCAATTTTATTCAATGCTTTAATTTTATTTGCAATAACATTTTTATTAAATGCAAATCCTGATAAATGAATTGAAGCCTGAGTCATAGTAGAATGAGGAATAAAAACTTATATAATATGATGAGCAATCTTATGATTAATAAACATTACAATAAAACCAATATTAAAAATACTGACTCTACCACTATTTTTTGTGTTTTTGTGACTTGTTGTTTTTATCGTAAACTGAATAATTTTATGGTTACTTGATTATATATTTAATGATATATTAGTTATTCCTTGAATAACATATTCTATAAAATGAACTATAAATTTTATAATTGCTGTTGCAATTTTTACAATTTTGAATATGTTTTATTCATTATTATTTTCTAAAAAATAGACAATGTTTGAATTATTAATATTTAGTGAAATTGTTATTTCTGTTTTACTTATTTTTACTGTGTTAGTACAAAATAAAAATGTTAGTTTAAATTTAAGTGATATGAGCAACGGAATGTGAGAAATTACAAAAAGATGACCTGAAAAAATTTTACATAATGCTACCATAATATTATGAGTTTTATTTATTATAAATTCAATAGCATTATTTCTACTTAAATAATTATAAATTATTTTATGATAACTCAAAAATTTCTTAAACTAAAAAAATACTTATTTCTAATAAGTATTCTATTTTTGTTTACATCTTTTTTTCATCTTACATACATATACCTTTATGATGATGCAAAAACTGTTCCTGTAAAATGAGGAACTATATCAGAATGATTAATTTGAAATTTTCCAAGTTTAAATCCTATTAAAAATCTATCTTGAAATAATCAATATATTATTTCTCTTCTTTACAGAAGTTTATTGAAATATGATTTAAAAGAAAATAAAATTATTTGAGATATAGCAAATTGTGACATAAGTTCTCTTTTAAATATAGAATGTTATATAAATGAAGATGCAAAATGGTCAAATGGTGAAAAAATAACAGCATTGGATATTTTTTCTACTTATGAACTTATAAAATCTACAAATTCAAATATAATACTAAGTTCTTTATTAGAAGAAACAAAGATTGAATATAAAGATAATATAATAATATTTAAAAATAATAAAAAAGATATCAATTTTTTAAATGTATTTTTTCAACCAATATTATCAGAAGAAACTATAAACTCACTAAGTAAAGAAAATATTTTCTGAAATTTTCCAACTACATGATGAATCTACTCTTGAGAATTTATTATATGAAGTGTCAGTTCTGATTTAACTATATGAGTATCTAAAATAGTATTAGACAAAAATCCTCATTATAATAATTGAAATATTTCTAGAGTAATATTAAATATATTTCCTGATGTGAACACTTTTTTAAAAAATAAACAATCAGTTAATATATTTAATGACGATACAAATATTGTTTGAACTTCGATTCCTAGACTTGCCAGTTATAAATATACTCTTCCTCAATATGTATGATTATTTATAAATCAAAATAAGATAACTGATATAAATTTCAGAAATTTTATATTTAATAAAATTAATTCTAATAATCTTGTAGATTTACTATGAAAAGATAATTTTTCTATAGTAAATAATCCATATATTACAGAAACAAATATAGAAAAAGAAACTCAAGTAAAAAATTTTGAATCTATAATGAAATCTCTTTGATACAAGAAAAAATCAAAATTTATTGAAGATCTTATACCTAAGGAACAAACAAATACTGAGATAAAAGAAAATAATGAAGAAATAAATGTAGGAACAGAAGAAAAAACAATAGATGATTTTCAAAAAGATTCTATAACTATAGTTAAACCATCTTATGTAGAAAAATATAATTTTATTACAAAGGAAGATATATTGCTTGAATGAAATTCAAATAAAGATGTACAAGAAATTTTTATAAATGAATACAAATTAGAGAATTATAAATCTTGAGATGAAAAGTTTTATTACAGATTAAAAGAATCCTTGAATAATTTGAAAGAATGAAAAAATAATTATAAAATATATTTTGTAGTTAATTGAGAAAAAATCCTAAAAGAAGAAATAAATTTTTTATATTATAAAGATAAAGAAAAATTAAAAACAGAGGAAACAAAATTTATTGAAGAATTAATAAATGAAGAAAAAAAACAAGAAGAAAAAAAGATAATAGAAGCAAATAATAATACTGATAAAAAAGAGAATCCTCTTGCTCTTGTTAATCAAGAAGAATTAAATAAAGTTAATAAATTAGATGAAAACATATATTATGATAAAGATTTAAATCCATTTACTCTAAGATTATATTATTTAAACACTGAAAGAAATCTAGAACAAACAGCATATTTTATAAAAAATTCTTTAAAAGAACTTTGAATTGAAACTGAAATAATACCATTTGATTTAAATACTGTATCAAAGATATTATCAAGTAAAGATGATTATGATATGATATTAACTTGAGTAAATTTATGATTTTTTGATTATAATATATTTCCTTATTTCCATTCTAGTCAATCAAAAAATGGATATAATTTTAGTAATATAAAAAAGACAAGTTTAGATTTATTATTAGAAGAATTAAAATCAAATATATTAAGTGAAGAAAAAACAAAAGAAATACAAGATAAAATACTTGAAATATTAAAAGATGAACAAGTAATAAAAACATTATATACACCAAAAATAAACCTACTTGTTGATAAAAATTTAAAAAATGATTTAAAATATGAAAAATTGCCTATTAAACAATTAAGATCATATGTATTAAGTTCGTCTTATATAAAAGAAGAAAAAATAATAAATTTTGAAAATAAAAGTATATTTGGTTTTACTAAGTTTATATTTAAAAAACTATATGGATAATGATTTAAAAGAAAAAATTATATTACCAGCACGGAAGATAATAAAAGAAGATACTAAAATAAAAAAATTTTATTTATTTCCATGATTACTATCTATAATTTTTTTAACATTTTTACTTGTATATCAAGCTATATATACTTATGTAGTGATTTTTTGAAACAAGGATGAAACTTTAAAAAAATTACTTACATTCTTTGAATCAAATTATGCATTAGAAGTTATAATAATATGAATTATATTTTTAATAATATATTTTATCTCAACTCCTATATTTGAATGATGATTAATAAAATATATTTATTTCAAAAATAAATGAACTCCCATTTGAAGTAGTGAAGCTTTTTGACAATGATTATATAAATTTTTACCGTTATTTGAATACAATAATGTATTTTCTGAATTCAAAATAATAAGTATATTAAATTTTTATTTATTTACTATAAGATTTATATGAATAGAATTTATAATGATAATAAATTATATATTTATAATATTATTTTTTATATCTCTGATCTTAAATATATTATTTGTATATTCTAAATATGCTATAGTTATAAACAATAAAAATGTTTTTGAATCAATATGAGAATCATCTAAAATATCAATATTAAATATCAAAAAAACAACAAAATTATATTTTTTAATATTTTTTCTTAATCTGAGAGTTTTAATAAATTTTATAATATTTTTATTCTTTCCAATAATAATTATTGTAAGTATATGACTAATAACAACAAAATTTTTGTTATTAATCGCAATAACAATTTTAAGTATAATATTTATATGATTAATATTAGCTTTATGATATCTTACAGCTGTTCTAGAAGTATTTAAAACAGCATTATGGTATTATGCTTATGAGGAATGAAAGAAATATCTAGAAGAATAAAAAAAATCGATTTAAAAATCGATTTTTTTTATTTATAATCAAGATAATATCTTTTATAATAATCCATAATATTAGATATATTTTGAAATATTAATTCTTCATTTCAAACTCATAACTCTATAGGATTAACTTTTAAAGACAAAAATCAATTATATCATGTAGTTTTTAATCTCATTAAAAAACTTTCAATTGGGAGATTAGAAATTCATCATCATGCATTTCATGGCAATGTTCAATCTTTATCACTTAAATAAACATTTTTAATAGTATTTCAAAGTACCTTTTGAGCTTTAATTATATCAACTCAAGAGCTTCCATCAAGAAAAGATAAATCAATTGCTGTGTCTCATGTAATCTTTTTAATATCAAGTAAAGAAGAATTCCTATATTTTGGTATAATTAATAGTAAAAATTCAGGTTCTACATTTTTAACACAAATAGATATTTTACTTTCTTTTTTTATTTTTATTAATTTTTTTGAAAACCATGATACATTTAAATCCTTAATATACGGTGGAGAAAAATTAACAACTTGTACTCATAAAAAAGAAGATAATAACATAATTTTATTTACAGAATCCTCGTATAAACCTCTATTTGGTGCAGTAATTGATAACACCTTAATTCATATATTATCTGATAAAGATTTTATATATTTTTCATCCCAAATATCAAAATCATCATAATTTAATGATAAATCAATACCATCAAATCATGCTTTTTTTGCAAATTGAAAAATTCTATGTAATCAATATCATGATAAAGAAGATGTAGATAATAAAATCACAGTACAATAATTAAATAATAATATGTATTATAATAACATAAAATTATTTATTAATCAAAAAAAAACTCTAACTTAGTTTTTACTAAATTAAAGTTTCATTATTTTAAATTATGGGTAATAGGATTTGTTATTCTAAAGGGGCAGACCTCAGTTTTTATTGTTCCTATTCGTCACAATAAAATTTTTCTTTCAGAAAAAACCTCCTTTCGAATCCAAACAAAAATAAAACTCCAATCAAAGTAAAACTTAAATCGGAGTCTTTTTATTTTAAAAATGGTGGGTGATATAGGATTTACCCACAAGGGGCATAAACTTCTCATCCAAAACATAAAAAAATTTTAACTTAGTTATTACTAAATTAAAATTTACTTATTATAAAAATGGTGGGTGATATAGGATTCGAACCTATGACCCCCTGCTTGTAAGGCAGATGCTCTCGCCAACTGAGCTAATCACCCGGGTATGTATAAAATGGTGCTCGAGGCAGGGGTCGAACCTACGACCTTTGGCTTAGAAGGCCACTGCTCTTCCACTGAGCTACTCGAGCATATAATATATTATATACAAGTCATAAAAAAAATTGATATCAAGATCTTGGCAGCTACCTACTCTCACACATCTACGAGATGCACTACCATTAGCACGAGTTGGCTTAACTTCTGTGTTCGGGATGGGAACAGGTGTACCTCAACCGTTATAACTACCAAGAGCCTAATATCAATAATTAAATTGTTTAATTCGCTCAATAATCTGAATACTTAAAGTTAGTTAATCAATACAATCAATAAATAATTGAGAATATAGTAATAAAATCCATTCGTCCGATTAGTATTGCTTGGCTGAGAATATCACTATTCTTACACCTGCAACCTATCAACCATGTAGTCTCCATGGGGACTTATTGCTCTAGGCAGAGAAATCTAATCTTGAAGTTGGCTTCCCACTTAGATGCTTTCAGTGGTTATCCATTCCGAACTTAGCTACTCGGCAATGCCAGTATACCTGACAACCGATACACCAGAGGTTCGTCCATTCCGGTCCTCTCGTACTAGGAACAGATCTCCTCAAATTTCTAAACGCCCACAACAGATAGGGGCCAAACTGTCTCACGACGTTCTGAACCCAGCTCGCGTACCGCTTTAAATGGCGAACAGCCATACCCTTGGGAGCTTCTCCACCCCCAGGATGCGACGAGCCGACATCGAGGTGCCAAACTGCGTCGTCGATGTGAACTCTTGGACGCAATCAGCCTGTTATCCCTAGGGTAACTTTTATCCGTTGAGCGACATCACTTCCACGTGTTAATGCCGGATCATTTTCGCCCACTTTCGTGTCTGTTCGACTTGTAGGTCTCTCAGTCAGGCCAACTTATGCGAATACACTATCTCTCCGATTTCCATCCGGAGATAGTTGACCATTGCGCGCCTCCGTTACTCTTTAGGAGGCAACCGCCCCAGTTAAACTACCCACCAAGCACTGTCCCCGAATTATCGGGTTAGAGTTACAATTTAAGAAGGGTGGTATCTCAAGGATGACTCCATAAGAACTAGCGTTCCCACTTCAAAGTCTCCCACCTATCCTGCACATCTTAAATTATAACCCAATACCAAGCTGTAGTAAAGCTCCATAGGGTCTTTCCGTCTTGCTGCAGGTAATCGGCATTTTTACCGATATTGCAATTTCACCGAGTCTATGCTTGAGACAGTACTCAGACCGTTATGCCATTCGTGCGGGTCGGAACTTACCCGACAAGGAATTTCGCTACCTTAGGACCGTTATAGTTACGGCCGCCGTTCACCAGGACTTAAGTTCAGTGCTTGCACACATCCCCGTAATCTTCTGGCACTGGGCAGGCATCACCCCCTATACATCATCTTACGATTTTGCAGAGAGCTGTGTTTTTGGTAAACAGTCGCCTGAGTTCTTTCGCTGCGGCCTAGATAATAAATTAAAATCTAGGCAGGTCTTATCCCGAAGTTACGACCGCTGTTTTGCCGAGTTCCTTAAGCATAGTTATCTCGTTCACCTTAGTGTTCTCCACTAACCTACGTGTGTTCGTTTACGGTACGGTTACTAATACCTTAGCGCATAGAGGCTTTTCTCGATACCAGAATATATTAGAAGCCATTTAACACTACATCCGAAAATGCAAATTAAATTTAACTTGACTCGCCTTAGATCTGCGGATTTGCCTACAGTTCATGACTTGTTTTTGTAACACAATTAATTAAGTGTCTTCTATATCCCGATATGTCCCCCCTTAGCAAAATATTAGTAGTTCAGGAATATTAACCTGATATCCATCAGCTGCTCCTTTCGGATTCACCTTAGGACCGACTAACCCTACATCGACTGCCGTTGTGTAGGAAACCTTAGGTTTTCGGCGGGGAGAGTTTTCATCTCCCTTACGTTACTCATACCAACATTCTCACTTCTGATATCTCCAGATGGGGTCACCCCGCTCCTTCAGCGACATACAGAACGCTCCGCTACCACTCTTGCGAGTTTACGTCTTCGGTTAATAACTTTAGCCCCGTTAGATTTTCGGCGCAAAATCGCTTGACCAGTGAGCTATTACGCACTCTTTTAATGAATGGCTGCTTCTAAGCCAACATCCTGGTTGTCTCAGCAATCTCACATCCTTTTCCACTTAGTTATTAATTAGGGACCTTAGACAGTAATCTGGGCTGTTTCCCTTTTGACGATGGGACTTATCTCTCACCGTCTGACTCCTGATGTAAATTATACAGTATTCGAAGTTTGTCAGAATTTGCTAAGCCGCGAGGCCCGCTAGTCCTATCAGAGCTCTACCCCCGTATAATAATTTAATCAAGGCTAGCCCTAAAGCTATTTCGCGGAGAACCAGCTATCTCTAGGTTCGATTAGCTTTTCACTCCTTCCCACAAGTCATCCAAAGGACTTGCAGCTCCAACTGGTTCGGCCCTCCATAGAGTTTTACCTCTACTTCAGCCTGCTCATGGGAAGCTCACCTAGTTTCGGGTCTAGTATGTATGACTTATCGCCCTGTTCAGGCTCGCTTTCACTACGGCTCCGGATTAAACTTCCTTAACCTTGCCACACACACTAACTCGTTGGTCCGTTCTACAAAAAGTACGATGTCACCCGAAGGCTCCATCTCTTTATAAGCATAAAATTTCAGGTTCTATTTCACTCCCCTCCCGGGGTTCTTTTCACCTTTCCCTCATGGTACTAGTTCACTATCGATCTCGAATACTATTTAGCCTTGGAGAGTGGTCTCCCCAGATTCAAACCAGATTTCACGTGTCTGATCCTACTCAGGAAATAATAGACATTATTTAAAATATTTTAATTTACGGGGCTTTAACCCTCTATGGCCAAGTTTCCCAACTTGTTCTGTTAATAATTCAAAGAATGTTAGGTTTATTAGCCTCACCTAATATTATTCCTACAACCCCGTGGTACCAAAAGCTACCTATACAGTATCCACGGTTTGGGCTTTTCCCGTTTCGCTCGTCACTACTCAGGGAATCTCTGTGATTTCTTTTCCATTGTTACTTAGATATTTCACTTCACAATGTGTCCTTCCGCTTTGCGGATAATACGAATTACTCATATCGGGTTCCCCCATTCGGAAATCTTAGAGTTATAACGTTTCTTGTCAACTCCTCTAAGCTTATCGCAGACTTGTGCGTCCTTCATCGGATATTCGAGTCAAGGCATCCATTTTATGCTATGATTAAACTTTATCACTATAATATACTATTAATTATTAATAGATATTAACTAACTTTAACTATTCAGATTATTTTAATGAACAAAATAAACACAATATTAAAAGAAAATTCCAAAACAACTTAAGGAAAAATATAAGGAGATAGTCCATCCGCAGGTTCTCCTACGGATACCTTGTTACGACTTCAGCCCAGTCAGTAGTCCTACCATGGACCCCCATATTACTTGGGGAGCTTCCGATATTACTACCTCCCATGCCGTGACGGGCGGTGAGTACAAGACCCAGGAACATATTCACCGTAACATGTCTGATTTACGATTACTAGCAATTCCAACTTCATGAGGGCGAGTTGCAGCCCTCAATCCGGACTGAGATGCGTTTTTGAGATTAGCTCCACCTTACGATATTGCTGCTCTTTGTACGCACCATTGTATCATGTGTGTAGCCCCAGACGTAAAAGCCATGCTGATTTGACGTCATCCACACCTTCCTCCTAGTTAACCTAGGCAGTCTCGCTAGAAAATACAACTAGCGACATGGGTTGCGCTCGTTAACGGACTTAACCGAACACCTCAAGGCACGAGCTGACGACAACCATGCAGCACCTGTCTTACAGCTCCCTTACGGGCACTCCCACGTTTCCGCAGGATTCTGTAGATGTCAAGTCTGGGTAAGGTTCCCCGTTTATTGTCGAATTAAACCACGTGATCCACTGCTTGTGTGGGTCCCCGTCTATTCCTTTGAGTTTTAATCTTGCGACCGTACTCCTCAGGTGGATAACTTATCGCGTTAGCTTCAGCACTGCGAGCGAGTCGCAACACTTAGTTATCAACGTTTAGGGCGTGGACTACAAGGGTATCTAATCCTTTTCGCTCCCCACGCTTTCGTTTATCAGCGTCAATACAGTTCCAGTAAGCTGCCTTCGCTTTTGGTGTTCCTCTAAGTATCTACGGATTGCACCCCTACACTTAGAATTCCGCTTACCTCTCCCTGATTCTAGACAACCAGTTTCAAATACAAACACGGAGTTGAGCTCCGGTCTTTCATACCTGACTTAATCATCAGCCTACAAACCCTTTACACCCAGTGATTCCGGGTAACGCTTGAGACATACGTATTACCGCGGCTGCTGGCACGTATTTAGCCGTCCCTTATTCCTGAAGTACTCTCATTATGCTCCTTCAGAAAAGAAGTTTACAACCGTTAGGCCTTAATCCTTCACGCGGTGTCGCTCCATCAGGCTTTCGCCCATTGTGGAAGATTCCTCACTGCTGCCTCCCGTAGGAGTATGGACCGTGTCTCAGTTCCATTGTGACTGATCATCCTCTCAGACCAGTTACCCGTCATAGCCTTGGTGAGCCATTACCTCACCAACTAGCTGATAGGACGCAGGCCCCTCCCCAAGCAATAAATTTTTACTCCAAAGAGACTATCCGGTATTAATCAGAATTTCTTCTGGCTATCCCTGACTTGGGGGCAGGTACCAACGTGTTCCTCACCCGTTCGCCGCTCTCTCTCAATATAGCAAGCTATATCTCAATACCGCTCGACTTGCATGTGTTAGGCGCACCGCTAGCGTTAACCCTGAGCTAGGATCAAACTCTTTTAAACTTAAATGCCTATATAAATATAGGACTTTTTGATTATTTTAGTTTTCCTAGTTAGAATTGGTTTTTTCTTTTAATATTCTGTTTATTTTAAAGAACTGTATTTCTTTTTTCAAGTAACAAGAGTTTATTAATTTATTTTAATTTGTCAAAACTTTTTTATATTTTTTGTGATTATTGACTTATTAATTAGTTAATGTCTTGTTAATTTCTTAAATGCTTCAAGATATTATTAATTTAATTTATTTTGTCAAAACTTTTTTAGTTTATTTTAAATAAGTTAAATTGTTATCATAAAACAATTAAATATGTAACTTTTACTTTTTTATAAAGCTCCGGAATTTTATAAATTTTATTTATTAAGTCAAAACTTTTTTTAGTTTTTCTTTAAACTTATTTTTTAAATAAAATTAATTTTTTAGAGTCTTTATTTATAAAGCTCCGGAATTGTATAAATTTTATTTATTAAGTCAAAACTTTTTTAGTTTTTCTTTAAACTTATTTTTTAAATAAAATTTTAAACTATTCCTATCTTTGTTTTAAAAGATGGTGGGCCTGGTTGGAATTGAACCAACGACCAATTGGTTATGAGCCAACTGCTCTAACCCCTGAGCTACAGGCCCGTTTTTGGAATGGCGGAAAGGGAGGGATTTGTCGCCTTTCAGGTCGGACATCCGTTTTTATTGTTCCTATTCGTCACAATAAAATTTTTACTTTCGTAAAAAACCTCCTTTTCAAATCCACTATCAATTTGGAATGGCGGAAAGGGAGGGATTTGAACCCTCGGAACCCGTAAAGGTTCACACCCTTAGCAGGGGTGCGCGATAAGCCACTCTGCCACCTCTCCAACTTATTTTAAAACAAAAAAAAATGGCGGAGAAACAGGGATTCGTTGCCCTTACGGGTCAGACATCCGTTTTTATTGTTCCTATTTGTCACAATAAAATTTTTACTTTCGTAAAAAACCTCCTTTCGAATCCAAATATGAAGATAAATCCGAAAACAAAAAGCCATTAATTAATAAAAAAATGGCGGAGAAACAGGGATTCGAACCCTGGGTGTCTTGCGACACGACGGTTTTCAAGACCGTTGCTTTCAACCACTCAGCCATCTCTCCACACTATATTTAAAGAACATATATTTAATTGGCTCCCCAAGTTGGATTCGAACCAACGACCAAATGGTTAACAGCCATCTACTCTACCGCTGAGCTATTGAGGAATATATTTGCTATCTATCAAGCGAGTGAGATTTTATATTTTTTTTTATTAAAGTCAAAATTTTTTTTTACTTTTTATCAAAATAATTATTTTTGGCTTAAATTGAAGCAAAATAAAATGAGATTTTCACAAAAATCTCATTTTTTAACAATGCAATGTTCTAGTTTTTTGGACACTTATAAACTACTTCCTATTTATAATGATTTCTGAAACTTCCATATTTTTTGGGAGTTCTAAAATCTGAATTAATAATTTTGCCAATTCTTTTGGTTCCATATATGGAGATAAATCAGGTTTTATTCATGTGGCTTTTTCAACAATTTTTGATTTAAATCCACCAGGATTAAATCAAATAACTCTGCATTTTGTTTTTTTAAGTTCTAATTGTAAATTTTCATTTATTCATCTAATTGCCCATTTTGATGCTCAATAAGAACATTGTTTTTCATAAGCTTTAAATCAAACTGTAGATCAAATATTTACTATATCAGACTCATTTTGTTTAATCAAATCTATAAGTTCTGAAGTTATAATTATCGGAGCTAATACATTTATTTTAAATAGTTTCTCAGTTTTTTTATAATCTATGTTTCATAAATCTGCAATATCCATAACTCATGCACAATTTATCAAACAATTAAATTCTCTATAATCAGTTTTAATTTTATCAATAGTTTTTTGAATAGATTTTTCATCTGTTAAATTAGTTTCAATATGAATTACATCTATTTCTGGTTTTTTTCTTGATAAACAAATAACTTCAAATCATTTTTCTAAAAAAAGTTTTGATAATTCAAGACCAAGTCATTCACTTCATCAAGTTATTATTACTCTACTCATAGAATATATTTTTATACATCTAAATTTCTTACATCTTTTGCTCTTGATTGAATAAATCTTCTTCTTGGAGCAACTTCATCTCACATAAGTATCTTGAATATTTCATCTGCTTGTTCTGCATCTTCTATACTTACCTTGTACATTTTTCTTGTTGTAGGATCCATTGTTGTTTCCCAAAGTTGTTCTGGATTCATTTCCCCAAGACCTTTATATCTTTGAATATTTTCTCAATTTATTTGTTCAGCATCAATTATAGCTTGTTTTTCTTCCTCACTATAAACATACCATGATTTTTTTCATTTTGTAAGTTTATATAAAGGTGGTTGAGCAATATATAAATACCCTGATTTAATTAAATCTTTCAAATATCTAAAAAAGAAAGTTAAAAGTAAAGTTCTAATATGTGCACCATCAACATCGGCATCGGTCATTATAACTATTCTATGATATCTAAGTTTACTTATATCAAAAGTTTCACCTATAGAAGTACCAAGTGCAATAATCATGTTTTTTATTTCTTGATTTGCAAAAATCTTATCAATTCTTGCTTGTTCTGTATTAAGAATCTTACCTTTTAATGGCAATATAGCTTGATGTTCTCTATCCCTACCTTGTTTTGCAGAACCTCAGGCAGAATCTCCCTCTACTATATATAGTTCTGATTTTTGTGGATCTTTACTAGAACAATCAGATAGTTTACCTGGAAGAGTCATACCTTCTAATGCACCTTTTCTAATTACAGTATCTCTTGCTGCTCTTGCTGCTAGTCTAGCTTTTGCAGCTAAAAATACTTTTTCAATTATTTTTTTTGCACTATTTGGATCTTCTTCTAAAAATTCTAAAAATTTTTCTGCAAATACAGCATCTACTGCTCATCTTGCTTCAGGAGTACCAAGTTTACCTTTTGTTTGTCATTCAAATTGTGGATCTACAACTTTAACTGAAATAACACATGTTAATCATTCAATTACATCATCATTTGTTAAATTTTGATCTTTTTCTTTTAATATACCTTTATCTCTTGCATATTTATTTATAGTTCTTGTAAGAGCCATTCTAAATCATGTAAGATGACTTCAACCTTCTGGAGTATGAATATTGTTTACAAAAGTTATTATATTATCAGAATATTCTTTATTATATTGCATAGAAAGTTCAACAAGGATATCATTTTTTTCTTTTTCAACATAAAATATTTCTCAAATAGTATCTTCTTTCTTATTTAAAAAATTTACATATGATTTAATACCTCATTCAAAATAATATTTATATCTTTCACCAGTTCTTTCATCATTTAAGTAAAGAGTAATTCATTTTGTAAGATATGCTTGTTGCCTTAATCTATTTTTAATAGTTTTGTAATCAAACTCTGTAGTTATTTTAAAAATACTAGCATCAGGATAAAATTTGATAATAGTACCTGTATGTTTTGTTTTTCAAACAACTTTGATATCTCAATCAGATATTCAAAGAGAAAATGATTGATAGTGTATTTCTCCATTTCTATGTACCCAAGCTTCTAGCTTTGTAGAAAGAGCATTTACTACAGAAGAACCTACTCAGTGTAATCAACCAGATACTTTATAACCACCTCAACCAAATTTTCAACCAGCATGTAATACTGTTAAAATAGTTTCAAGAGTTGATTTACCTGTTTGAGGATGTTTTTCAACAGGTATTCATCTACCATTATCTTCAACCATACATGATCAATCAGCTCAAAGTGTTACCGTAATAGTATCACAATGACCAGCCATAGCTTCATCTATAGAGTTGTCTACTATTTCCCAAACTAGATGATGTAATCATCTTTCATCTGTTGAACCAATATACATTCATGGTCTTTTTCTAACAGGTTCTAATCATTCTAAGACCTGTATATTCTCAGCTCAGTAACTTTGTTCTGACATAATTTTTTATTAAATTTTAAAAATTTGAATGGTTATTTATTTCAAAAACTATAAATATTCCATTTTCTTCGAAATATCAAAATGCTCTAAATTGCTTATTTATTCTAAAAGAATATATTTCATCTTTTTTTGGTTCTCTCAATTTAAAATCTAATTTAGCAAAATTTCAAGCAAGTAAAAATTTTGTTGATTTTAAATATTGAGTTAACAATCTCCTTTTTACAAGAAATTCTTTTATAGAGTTTTCCTCATAAATTTCTTTAATATTAAGCATATTCTTTTGTTAGATTTGTAAAACTTGATAAAGGCTTTTTTTTGCTCTCTTCAAATTTCTTCTTCAAATCATCGCTTATCTCATTTTCATTAAGTATTCTAAAATCTATATCAAAATCCTTTTTTGAATTTGATTTTAATTTTAAATAATCTTTTTTAGAAATAACTACAAACTCTTCATCTTTTATCTTAAATGTAGAAATATTTTTATCTAAAGTTGTTGTCATAATTTTATATTAAAAATTAATACTTTTGTAGTATATATAAATATTTAATAAAATCAAATTATGGCTTAAAGTAGACAGGATTTTTTAAAAAATGTTTATAAACTCAAATTTTTATATAAAAAACACTCAATTTTAAAAATTGAGTGTTTTTTATAATTTATTTCATGTACTATTTTTATAGTAAAATGTTTTAAAATCAAAATTTTTGGGGTTTAAAAATGATTTTTGATTTTTTTAATTAAAAAAGATACAATATATTTCTATGTCTTCATAAAAAATTAATTTATAAATAACAACTCAATCAATATTAGAATAATAGTATTCAAAATATCAATCATATTTTTCTCATAAAATTAAACTACTCCAATCAAATTTATCAATAAATAACTCTTTAGATATTAATTGACGCTTATCTAAATTTAAATTATTTTTTCTTTGAAGAATAAATTCAGAATCAAAAAAAGTTAAATCTTTATTAAAATTATAAAAATACAATCATTTTACAATTTTAGATATACAATTTTTAAATATTTTATCATCAATAGATGTAATAAACCTTAAGTCTCATTCATTATTTTCATCATATGAAAAAGTATCTCTTAGTTCTTTGTTTTTTCTAGTTAACTTTGGATTCAGAAATCTCCTTTGTATTTTTTCTAAAATTTCTTTTTTTTCAATTCATTCAACAAAATGCAATTGATGTACAAAAATTTCTTCATCTTTTGAAAAAAAAGAATTACAATCATAACAACTTGGTAAAGTAATCAATCGTTTTTTTCATTTATATCAACTAAAAATAGATTTAGGAACAATATGTTCTTTAGTTATATTTTTTCAGCTTCAACAATAAATACATTTATTCATATTTTTATAGCTTAAAAATAATTTTTGATTTTTTCTATCATCCTTTCATCACAAAGCATATTTACTAATTCATAATCTTTATCTCTTAATGCTTGTCTCAGATTTGTAGCACTAATAGAGATTTTTTGTCAGTTGTGAGTTACAAAAGAATCTTCTCTAGAGCATTCTATATAATTGAAAGAAAAATTATTGAAATGACTTTCATATTTTTTTATTATAGTATAAGCACTATCATTTTTAAAATCTCAAGCATATAAATTTATATCATTTATACCTAATCATTTTTCAAAAAGTATCTTATATATATTGTATATCCAAATCAAGTCACTTCTATCATCTAATAATTCCAAAATTTGTAATTTTGGATTATTGTTATATTTAAGTAATAATAATTCTTTTATTTCTAAAAAACTAAGAGGATTATTTTGGTCTCTATCAAGCTTTGTTCAAATAAGAATAATTACCTTTTCATTTTCAAAAAGAGCTTTATCAATAATAGATATATGTCATATATGAGGTGGATTTAATCTACCTATAAATAATCAAAGTGTCATATTAATAATATTTTTTAATTAAAAATTTTTCTATAACTTCACTAAGTAATCTTATATATTTTTGAACTTTTATATCATCTAAAACTATTTTAGAATTATTTGTAAAGTCTTTTGTCTCATCAGTTGCAATATTTGATTTCAAAACTTCTATAAAAGAAGACGGCACCTTTTGTATCAAACTAGTGACTTGATATTTATCTTCTAAAGAATAAGATTTGTTTTCATAAAAAGGAATACTTGCTTTATCAAAAACTCCTCTCAATTCTCTATCAAGCATCTTACAAGAATAATAATCTCAAGCTTTGTTTGAAGTTAAAAAATTTTCTCTTCTTTCTTCTCAAGAATAAGATTTTTCTAAAAATTCTATCAAATCTTGATTTTTTATATTTTCATGAAAAACCCAAGGAAAATCATTTTCTCTTCAACACATTGTATGAATATGTATTCAACAAGCAGATTTCTCTATTATCTTTTCTATTTGAGAAATAGAATCTTTATACATTTCTAAAAAATAATCTGTTTTGAGTATTTTTGGACAAGCATTTTCAATAGAACGATTAAAATCACAAAAAGCTCTAGGAACTTGTCATATTATAAGGCAAAGCTTCAATTCTGGAAATCTAGTTTTTATATATTCAAATATTCATTTAGAAATAATTCAAGAACCTAGATCTGATTCGTGAATGATATAATCCATGATAGTTTTATCTTCAAAGTCATTTTCTATTAGATTTTGTTTTATTATATCAAGCCAAGATTTATCTATTCAATCGTGTGGAGCATAAATAAAAAAGTCATATATTTCTGACTTTTTTATTTTATATGTTTCATAAACAATAAATGGTTTCATATTTAGTTTAAAATTTTATACACTTCCTTTTCAAGCAGCTTCAAGTTTTGCTTGTTGATCAGCAACAGCACATGCATCAATAATTGGAGCAAGTCTTCACATCATAATTTGAGGTAAACCTGAAAAGTTTTGACCTATTCTATGGTCTGTTAATCTATCTTGTGGAAAATTATAAGTTCTTATTTTTTCACTTCTGTCTCAAGTTCAAACTTGTGAGGACCTAGCTTCTCATAATTCTTTTTGTCTTTTTTCTTCTTCAAAAGCATAAAGTTTACTTCTCAAAATAGCCCGAGCTTTTTCCCTATTTTTGTGTTGTGACCTACCTTCTTGACAAAAAACCATTACTCAAGTTGGAATATGTTTTAATTGAACAGCTGAGTCTGTTTTGTTAACATGTTGTCAACCTGCTCAACTTGATCTTGTAAATTGCATTTCAACATCATCTGGATTTAATTCAAAATCAAGTTCATCTACTTCAGGCATTATGGCTACAGTAATAGTAGAAGTATGAACCCTACCTTTACTTTCAGTTGCTGGAATTCTTTGTACTCTATGAACTCATGATTCATATTTAAATCTTGAATATGCTCACTCACCTTTTACTTCAAAAATTATTTCTTTTACTCAACCAGTTTCATTATCTGATTGTTCTGAAATATCTACACTATAACCTTCGTTTTCAGCAAAAAGCATATAAGACTTTGAAAGTTCAGCAGCAAAAAGAGATGCTTCATCTCAACCTGCTCAGGCTCTAACTTCAACGATTATATTTTTATCATCATTAGGATCCTTTGGCAACAATGAAATTTTAAGACTTTCTTCTAGATTTGGGATTTTTTCTTCTGCTTCTGCTATTTCCATCTTTATAAGATCTCTCATTTCTTCATCTTTTTCACTATAAAGCATTTCTTTATTTTCTTCATATGCTTCATATACAGACTTATATTGTTTGTATAAATTTACTGCTTCTTCTATTTGTTTTTTTCTTCCCGTAACTTCTTTTATCTTTTTTTGGTCTTTGAAAATCTCTGGATCTGACATCTTTTGTTCCAGAGATTCATATTCGGCTACTAGATTATCTAAATTGAATTTCATAAATATATTTATTATTTTTAAATTTTTGCGAATTATAAGAAAAAATGATTAAATAGCAAGAAAAATAAAGTTTGTTATGTTTTATTGACAAGTTATATATTTATATTATAATAAGAAATATTATTAAAAATTAAATAATTTATTATGGAAAAATGTCCTTTTTCTCATCATCTAATAACTAATGCTTGAGAAGCTATAGATGAAGCAAGTTCGTGATTTAAAAAATTTACTAATAGATTAATATGAAAAGAAAAAACTAATACTCTAGATTTGCTAGTTGAAAATGAAAATATGTTATTAAATATTTTTGAAAAAGTTAGAGAACTTGAGATACAATCAATAGAAAGTATTTTTTGAGAATTTAAGGATAGAGTAAATTTTTATAATAAATATAATCTTACATTGTTATATTCTATTGCTTTACTTTTAGAATCTTGATTAATTGAAGAAAGACAATTAGTAAATCTTCCTTTAGATTCAAAAACAATATACAATATAATTACTTCTTGATTTAATCCAAAAAAACAAGAAATAAAATCTAGATTTGGTCAAATAATAGATACCAAAACTAGTAAAAATTTTTCAGAAGAAGAATTGGAAATAATTAATTTTTTTGTAAAAAGTTTTATTCCAAAAGTTAAAAAATTATGTAAATCTCGTTATGCTTGGGATATGTTTTATGCTTGAAGAATAAATGATTTTTTTGATGAAAGAAAAAAAGATTTAGATTATATGGAAGATAAAAAGAGAAATGATACTTTAAGCTTTGAAGCCTGATATGATTTAATGATTTTTGCTGAAGAGAATAAAGACTTGATTATAGAAAAAATAAGATGAAAACAAAATAGAAACCAAATAATTGGTGCATTTTTAGATATAATAAAACCTAAAGCAAAATTTTCAAGAAAAAATCAAGATATATACTGAGATTGATTTTATACAGATAGATGAAAAGCTATACTTTCAACATGACTCATGGATATATTTTCAATTGCTCTTTTAGTACATGCAAATCTTATAAAAAGAGAAAAATGAATTGCTATTTTAATAGCATGAATGTTATGATGAAGTACTTCTAGACTATGAAGTATAAACCAAAAAATAGAAGATTTTATTGCATGAAAAATAATAAATCAAGATATAAATGAAGTACTAAAATGAACTTATGATATAAAACAATGAGAAAGATATACAGCTTGTCCTTTTTATTATTCTCCTAATAGAAATCAAGTAATAGAAAGAGTAATAGATTTATTTATAAATGAAATAATTCCAGAACTAGAAAGAAATAAATTACCTATAGAAAGTGGTAACCTTTCAAAATTTTATAATTGACAATTAAAATAAATAAATTATATCATGGATAAAATAAATAACCCCCTAAATGCTAGAACATATGAACCTAATCCTTTAAATTGAATTCAAGATAAATTTAAAGAAAGGACTTTTTGTATTGTATGAGATGAGATGAAAGCAAAGATGGAAGCTTTAGGGTTGAAAGAAAATGATATTTTAGAAATATCGCGTGAAAATGAAAATCATGAAATATTAAAACTTATTGATACATATTTTTCTCAAATTCAAGAATTAAAAGAATTAATAAAATCAAAATATCTAGAAGAATATTGAGAATATAGAGGAAATACAAGTGATATGAGCATAGAAGAATTTGATAATATGATTAATGAGGAAACAAAGAATAATTTAAAAAATAAATTATCATGGGGTCGTCTTCTTGATATATTTTTTTCAAAATATCCTTGAAGAATAAAAGAAATTTTGAAAAAATCATATTTTTCAAATTTTATGTATTTACTAGAACATTCATCAAGTTGAGAGAAATACCAATTTGATTTTGATTTAGCGATTGAGTTTCTTGAATTGGCCGAAAAAATTGAAAGAGAAAGAACCCAATATCAATATAGATTTAATGTATTTGATTGAATTTGTAATGCATATAAAAATCTGTATCAAAAAATTAAAAATCCTGAATTATTTAATGATTTATTAAAACTTTGTATAGCAAACAAAACAAGAAATATAACTTTTTTACTAGCACACTTAAAAACATTATCTAATACTGATATTGAAAAAATAAGTAAAAACTATGACCTATTTATAAGGTTTTGAATCTTAGCTTGAAAAAATAATACACATTTTCCGAATGCTTTTTCTCGGAAATTTCAATTACCAGATAATGAAAACAAAAGAAACTTAATTATAGCATGATGGGAAAAACTATGAGAAGATTTTTTTTATGTTTATGATAATTCCATAATTTTTAATTTTGCAGAAAAATATCCTGATAAGTTTTTAAATTTTTGTGAAAATATTAAGAAACTTGCTGATATAACAAGAAAAAATGAAATTTTTTACATAATGTGTTTAGAAGAAATCATAGATTTTACTATTGCATACCCGAATTCTTGGGATTTTTTAATAAGATCATGAAAAATCCTATGAAAACATAGTTTATATGTAATGTGAACAGGAATAAGATTTTTAGAAGTTTTATACACAAAACACCAAAATAACTTTGAAGAAATTCTGCAAAAAACTTTTAAATTACAAAAAAAAGTTAAGTATTGAAGTAATGCTTTATTTATGAGTTCTTGACTTGATTTCTTAGCTGAATATTTAGAAAAAGATTGAGAAGAAAAATTTTTTGAAATGGCTAAAAAAATGGTTGAACTTTCAAATAAATATTTAAATAATGAAAATAATTGAGTTTTTTATTCTCAAAAAGAAAATCTTTTAACTTATTGATTAGGATTTATACAGACATATTTAGAATATTTCCCTGAAAAATATGAGGAAGTATTAGAAAGAGTTATGAAATTAATTAATACATCTTCTATAACAAGAATTATGATGTGGGAAAGGTATTTTCTTTGATTCTATACTTTTATAAAAGAATGATTTATTAAATGAAACCCAAAAATACTGGATAGTTTATTAGATTTTTATGAAAAGATAAAACAAAACGAAGATGAAAATGATTTAATTTTTAAATTAATAGATACTGATTTTAGTAAAAAAAATAAAAAAATTATTTCAAAAACATTAGTTTGGTTATTACAAAATAATCAAAGTCAAATCATTCCACTTATAAAAATGCTTTTTATTATCAATGATTTAAACTTAAAAATAAGTTTAGATGAAATTCTTGTTTGAGAAATAAATGATGGAAAAATAGAAAACTTAAAGAAAGAAATTAAATCAAAATTAAAAAGAAAAATATTTTTTCAAGATAATAAGAAAAAAGCTGGATATAGTGAAATAGTTCAAGAAGTATTTTGAGAAAGAATTGATGAAAAATTACAATGATTTGAAAAAATACCTGAAAGTGAAAGAAATAGAAATATCGCAAGAGTAAATGATAAGCAAAAACAAGATTTAAAACCTTATTGAATTGATATTAGTAAATATGATGAAAATCATAGAACATTGGTACTTTATTTTAGAAACGAAAATATGAATAGTTTTGCATTTTCGCTTATTACTAATATTTTACAAAAATATATAACTGAATGATATTCTAAAGTCTTTGATAAGATTCTCATTACTAGTAGACGGGACTGACAATATCCTCAAGAAATTCATAATATTTGAGGTATTCAATATCAATATCACGATTTTATAAACTTTAGTACAATTTTTGCAAATACTATTCATTTTACACATTGAACAGTTATTGAAGAATGATTTGAATTTATGAGTACAACTACTCCTATAGTTTGAATTGCAAATTTAGCTGATAAAGAAGATAAAACCAGGGTACCTGAAAGTTGAGACTATACTCCACTTTATTTAAAATATTGAAAAACTCTCTGATATTACACGGCAGAACATTTTGAGAAAGATAAAAGCTGAAACTTTGAAGATTTATTTGATGAAATTATTAGAGCTGTAAAATCTTGTGAAGAGAAAATGTTAGAAAATGAAAGAGTAAAAGTGATTAAAGTTAATTATAATATGTGAAAAGAAATTTGAAGAAGTGCAACTGGTTGAATAGTATTTGAAATAGAATGAAATAATCAATTAGCTTGTAAAATAAGTCCAAATTTATCATATGAAGAAATTGAAGAAGAATTCAAAGTTGGAAGATTATTAGCATTAAATTGAATTTTCACACCAGAATACATATGAATTTCTGAATTTAATTATAATTGAGAAAAATGTTATGGAATTATTATGAGCAATATAAAAAATTGAATTTTAATAAAAGATAATATTCCTATTTGATGAATTTGAGCAACTATTAGAAATACTACTTCCAAAGAATACATAAGATGAAAAGAATTGTTAGAAGAAGAAATAAAAAAAATTAATTCAATTAATTTACCAATTCAACATATTTGAAATTGGGGATTTGATTGGCAATGATTATATGTTCCTGATGAAGATAAGATTTATTTGATTGATTTTTGAAATATTAGGATTATATAAGAAAATAAAATCCCATTGAAAATTTTCAATGGGATTTTATTTTCTTATAAATTATATCTCAATTTATCAAGAGGTATTTCTCTACCTGCAATAATAATCTTAGGTGATATTTGCTCTGTATCATTTCATTCAAAGAAACTACTATTATCAACTCAAGTTTCATTTATTATAGAATTTAATTCACTTTGAAGACTTTTCATAAGTCAGATTTTCTCCATAACATCATAAACTCTTGCAATTGCTTCAAGATTTGAAAAATCAGTCATTCTAACTATTTGTTCAAGTCTAGGTCATGTAGCTTTAAATGTATATCATTCTAAATATTCAAGATTATATTTTCTAGGTACATCTCATGAATCATCTTTCAAATCATACATTTTTATTTCTATTTCTTTATATTCATCAGATTTTTCTACTTGTTTTTCTTTAGAATAATTATCTATCAAGAAATCTTTAAGTTCAGAAACTCATTCTCCAGTTGCAGCAGAAATAACAAAAACTTTTTTATCTCAAAATTGTTTTTTAAATTCACTAACTATAAATTCTTTCATTTCGCTATCAAGTAAATCAGCCTTTGAAAAAACAACAATTTCTTCTTTTGTAGCTAGATCTGGTGAAAAATATTCAAGCTCTTTTCTAATATTAGTATAATCTGTAAATACTTGATCCATCCTATACATATCTAGAAGATGTAATAAAACACCCGTTCTTTCAATATGTTTTAAAAATTCTATTCAAAGACCTTTTCATTGACTAGCTCAAGGAATCAGCCCAGGTACATCTTCTATAACAAGTGATTTACCCTTATGATCTAAAACTCAAAGATTTGGAGTCAAAGTTGTAAATGGATAATCTCATATTTTTGCTTTTACATTTGTTATATGAGAAATAAGAGTTGATTTTCAAGCACTTGGTATACCAATAATTCATATATCAGCTACAAGTTTTAATTCTAAATGCAAATCTACTTCTTCAGCCACATCTCACAACTCAGCAAAAGCAGGTGCTTGTCTAGTACTAGAACAAAAGTGTGCATTTCAATAACCTCATCTACCTCATTTTGCAACAAGAAGTTTAAGATTATTTTCATTTAGATCAGCTATAAGCTCTCAAGAGTTAGCATCTTTTACTATAGTTCAAACAGGCACTTTTAAAATAAGGTCTGAAGCATTTGCTCAAGCCATTGTATTTTGTCATCCTGATTCTCAAGACTTAGCCTTTAAAACTTTTTTATGTCTATAATCAGAAAGAGTATTTAAATTGATATCTGTTAAAAGAAAAACATCACCTCATTTTCATCCATCTCATCACCATGGACCTCATTTTGGTATGTATTTTTCTCTTCTCCAAGAAACAATTCAATCTCAACCTTTTCATGATATAACTTTGATTTTTACTTCATCAATAAACATTTTCTTTAAATTAGATAATATTTTTAAAACAAATTTAAAAACTTTTATTTTAAATAAAAATTCTAAAATCTATTTTAAAAGATTTTTTAAATTTTACAATTTAAAAAAGTTTCGAAAAAAATTAATTTAATCGAAACCCCTTTTATTCATTAAATGGTGTCAATGAGTGGAATTGGCGCCCTACCGGGTCGGTCATCCGTTTTTATTGCTCTTATCCATCGCAATAAAATTTTCACATTCGTGAAAAACCTCCATTCAATTCCACAATTATTTTTGGTTTAAAATGGTGTCAATGAGTGGAATTGAACCACCGACCTCGGGGTTATGAATCCCGCGCTCTAACCAACTGAGCTACACTGACTAATCAAATTTGCAACAAATTTATATTTAGAATGATTAAAAAGTCAAATTTTTTTTGACTTATTAGTATTAATAAATAAAATAAAGCCACTTTTTATGAAAAAAGTATTTTTTATATCCTTCCAGTTAATAAATAATTGGATAATAACCCATAGGAAAACATGGCAAAATACGAATTAATGCTTATTGTTGACACTAGCATTTCAGAAGAACAAAGAAATACTTCTGTTAGCGAATTAAAAGCTTTACTTGAAAAAAATGAAGCTAAAATCACAAAAGAAGATGTTTGGTGAGACAAAAAAATGGCTTACAAGATTGGTAAAACAGATAGAGGTTTCTACATATTATTTGATTTAGAAATGAATGGTAAATCAATAAAAGAAATGTCTAAAATAATTAACTTAGATAAAAACATTGTTAGATATATGTTTACTAGAGTAGACGCATAATTATACTTCAATTTTTATACTTTTAAGACAAAAATAAATGAGAACAGTTAATAAAGTTATACTTATTGGTAATATAACTAGAGATCCAGCAGTAAAAACTACTGAAACAAATAAAAAAGTTGCATTATTTACTATAGCTACAAATAGATATTTTAAAACTGCTACTTGAGAAAATAAATCTGAAAGTGAATTCCACAACTGTGTAGTTTGGTGAAGTTTAGCTGAAAGATGTGAAAAATTTCTTACTAAAGGAAAACTTGTTTATGCTGAGTGAAGATTAAAAACTAGAGTTATCGAAAAAGAAGATGGTTCTAAATCGTATAAAACAGAAGTTGTTATTTCAAATATAATCTTCTTAAATAAAAAATCTGACTTCGAAGAAGCTTGAATAATCGAAGAAATTGATATAGAAGAAGAAGATAAATTTTAATCAAAAAGATTAAAAAATAAATTATCAAACCAAAAAGGTTTGGTTATATAGCCAAAATTTATTATTAAACAAAAAAACTATGACTAAAACTACTTGCCCATTAGAAGGACAAAACATTGATTATAAAAATGTTGAATTATTAAAAAAATATATTACTAAATTTGGTAAAATAACTCCTAGATACTATACTGGAGTATCATTAAAAAATCAAAAAAAGTTATCAAATGCTATTAAAAAAGCTAGAATTATGGCTTTATTACCATTTGTTAAATCTTTTGATCCAAATTATGAAGGGTAATTATTGATTTTTAAAAATATAAAAAGAATTCTATAACTAGAATTCTTTTTATATTTTTGTCAATATTTTTATTTAAAAAACTTTACTTTTTATATTTTATTTATATACTCTCACTCGTAAAATTAAGTTCAGTTAAAAAACTGAACTTAATTTGTTATTTTAATATTAAAACATATTTTTTATGTCTTTTAGAAATATAGCCATCATCGCTCACGTTGATCATGGTAAAACTACATTGGTTGATGAATTATTAAAATCTGATGACAATTTTGATGCAAGAGTTGGTATTGAAACATGTGTAATGGATTCAAATGCACAAGAAAAAGAAAGAGGAATTACTATTTATTCAAAAAATACTGGTATTACTTACAAAGGTAATAAAATAAACATAGTTGATACTCCAGGGCATGCTGATTTTGGTTCAGAAGTAGAAAGAGTACTTAGAACTGTTGATAGTGTTTGTTTAGTTGTAGATGCTTATGAAGGTCCTATGCCTCAAACTAAATTTGTACTTAAAAAATCTCTTGAATTATGACTTCATCCTATTGTTGTTATAAATAAAATGGATAAACCATCGGCTAGAGCTGATTGGGTTATTGATCAATTATTTGATTTATTTGTACAACTAGGTGCAACTGATGAACAATTAGAACATTTAAATGAACCTGTTTATGCAATTGCTAGAGAAGGTTTAGCATGGACTGATGAAAATCCTGAAAGAAAAGATATATCTCCTCTTTTAGATTTTGTTATGAAAAAAATACCTGAAGCTCCTAATAATGTAGATGCTCCTTTTAAAATGCAAATTGCTAATCTATGATATGATAGTTTTCTATGAAGACTTGGTATAGGTAGAATATATGAATGAAAAGCAAAAGTTTGACAAGAAGTATTTATTACATCAAATGATTGAGTTGAAAGAAAAGGTAAGATTACAGAAATTCTTACAAATCAATGATTAAATAAGATTAAAACTAAAGAAGCAATTGCTTGAGATATAGTTACTATAGCTTGAATTGCTGATATATTCGTAGGTGAAACTGTTTCATGAGTTGCTTGAGCTGCTCCAATGCCTCCAATTACAATTGATGAACCTACTTTAAAAATGGAATTCTTAGTAAATAATTCTCCATTTGCTGGTAGAGAAGGTAAATTTGTAACTTCAAGACAAATAAGAGATAGATTAGAAAAAGAACTTGAAACAAATGTTTGATTAAAAATAGATTTTTCAAGTGGTGATAATTATGAAGTTGCTGGTAGATGAGAATTACACTTATCTGTTCTTATTGAAACAATGAGAAGAGAATGATTTGAACTACAAGTTTGAGCTCCAGTAGTAATCATGCACGAAGAAAATGGTGTAAAAATGGAACCAATTGAAAGTGTTTCTGTTTCAGTACCTGCTTGAAATGAATGATCAGTTATTGCTGAACTAGGTAAAAGAAAAGGTTTAATGACTCATATGGAAGAACATAATGGTATAGTAAGTTTAGAATTTAGTGTACCAACTAGATGATTATTATGATTTAAATCAGAATTTACTACTCTTACAAAAGGTGAATGATTATTATCAAGCTCATTTGATAAATTTGAACCATATAAAGGTCCAATTGAAAAAAGAGCTGTTTGATCTATGATTTCTATGGAAAATGGTAAAACAATGGCTTACTCACTATTTAATTTACAAGATAGAGGTAAAATATTTGTTGAACCAGCTACAGAAATATATGAATGAATGATTATTTGAGAATCAAGTAAAGGTCAAGATTTAGCAGTAAATGCAACTAAAAATAAAAAACTTACAAACGTAAGAGCATCTGGTACAGATGAAGCTTTAAAATTAGTTCCACCTAAATTAATGACCCTTGAAGAAGCGATTGACTATATATCAGATGATGAATATGTTGAAGTAACTCCAATATCAATAAGATTAAGAAAAAAATATTTAACTGAAACTGAAAGAAAAAGATTTGGTAAACAATAAAAAAATAGAGATTTAAATCTCTATTTTTTTATTGTTTAATCTGTTGTTTTAGTATATTCAATTATTAAAATAACAGGTCTAGATAAAGTATATGATTGTCAATTTGTTTGCATCCATATAGAAGAACAATCCTTTTTTATATCAGTATCTAAAATAGTATTTTGTTCTCACGTTGTATTCCGTCAATCACTTCTATATATTACATGTTGAACAATTTTACAATTATCAGCATTTGAAAACAATCAAGAACTATTAAGATTTAATCAGTTACTATTAGATCAAGAAGTATAAGTTAATACTTTTCTATAAACGGGTTTTCAATCCCAAGTTTTATTAGTAACAACCTCTGTTCAATTTGTTAAATATTCATCTTGAACTGCATCTACCATATCATTCCACTTCGTAGAAGTTAAAGTTTCTCAACTTGTTGCTTGTAAACTTGTAAAATTTGTAAATGCTGCATATGATACAGCTCATAATGATAATACTAATAATATTGTTATTCATTGTATTAATCATGATTTAATATCTTTTTTAATCATAATATTAATTAATTTTAAAAACATAATAATGATATCTAAAAAATATAAATAACAAAAATTTAATTTACTTTTACATTGAACTTGTTTTATTTTATTGTTTTAATTATTTCATTAACAAAATCAAATTCTCAATCTCAAACTATAACCACATCATAATGTTTTTTATAATCTTCTAAAAGTTCATCAACTTTATCATTTAAAAATCAGATTTTGAGTAGATTATCATATTCAAATCAATGTATCATACCTGGATCTCATAAACTATCTCAAAGTAAGATAACATTTTTTCTAGATTTTATATTATCATAAATTTCTGGAAATGATTTTAAAACTGTTTCATCCTTATTAAAAACATGAATTACAGGTTTATTATATCAAATTGCATTTCAATTATCATCCCAAATAAAACTATTTGATATAATTTTAATATTTGAAATATTTACTCAATTTTGTTCTAAAAATAAATAATTTGAATCAGATCCTAAAGCATTTGCAGATATAATAACAATTGGAACATTTTCATCATTCATATTTGATAAAAAATCCTTGACTCCATCTCTAAATTTAATAATTCAAGAATTAATTGCCTTGTCTATATCTTGCTTTTTTAAACCAGATTTTACCAACAAATCTAAGTGTTTTTCCCACCAAATAGTCATTTGTATTTTTTTATCTTCTATGTCTATATTTGGATTTATTTCTATTGGATTATAATAATCAAACAAATCATATGCTTTTTTTGAGTATTCTTCTCATAGTATATTTTGTCTTCTAAGAATTGAGATAAGACTAGGTCTTTTCTCTCAATCAATAAACTCCTTTGTTAAAGTTTTATCAAAATCAGATAAGATATGAAGATTTTCATATCAACCTTTTTTTATATTTGAAATTATTTTTTCAAACCTTTGTTTATCACTAAAAATTATATTATTCATTATTTATTTAGTTAAAAATTATTTTTTTCATATTTTTCCCATAAATAAGCTCAAAAATACAAGAATATAAATGAAAATCATATAAGATAAACTCAAATTCTTAATATAAAATTCAACTCAAATCATGAAAAATAATAGATTACAAGTAGAAACAAAAGTCATGACATCCTTCATACCCATAGTATTATTTCTCTAAATAACATGGCTGGATAAAAATCATTTTCTTTGGTTTTAATATTATCCATCATAGACAAATCATATACATGTTCAGATATCCTAAAAATTGGCTTTACAAAAAGTAAAAGTAAGGAAAATATTAAATAACTTATTAATCAAAAATAAATTCAAAATCAAATATATAATAACATCATTAATAGACTTAACAACAAATAATATTTCAACCTATTTTTTTCATTTCTTTTATGTGAAAGATGAATAATAGAAAATGTAGAAATAAAAGTTAATATAGCTTGAAATAATCAAATATTTTCTTCTGTTTTCAAAAAAGTTATTCATATAACAGATAATATAACTCAAATAATAGATTGTCTAAATCAAGTAAAAAAGAAATATAAATGTCCATATTTATAACGAGATAAATCAAAAAAATTTTTGATATCTACTTTAGTCACCTTTTTTGGAATATAGACATCAATATTTTTAACAAAGAAAAATGAGATAATATATACCATAGGTAATCCTAAAAATAAAACTATATATCATTCAAATTTATAAATTTTAGAAATATAAAACAAAAATGCAACTAATAATGGAACTAAAACAGAAACTATATTTTGTCAAACTGAAATACTTGATGAATAAAAATCTCTATTTTTATTTTCAATATTTTTTAACTCTTGAGTATGAACGGCACACCAAAAGGCTCAATTTCATAATCAAAATAAAACTCAAAATACATAGACTCAAATCAAATTTCAATTATAGAAAAAAAGAAATGTAAAAGCTAGAATAAACAAAATATAAGATACATAATACATATTTCTAATATTTTTTTTAAAAATACTCATTAAAAATCAAATATATGTAAATCCTATAAGAGAAAATGTCAAAAAGAAAATATTAAAATAAATAATATCTCCTAGTGAATTATTTATTTTAAAAACATATATATTTATAAAAATACTTGAAATAATCGCTCATATATCATAAATCCACATCAAATAAATCATTGACTTATTTGATTCTGGAAGTTTATTAAAGTTATATAAAAAAATTTTTAGCATTAATTTTAAATTTAATTATTATTCCACTTCTCATTTATCCAATCTCTCAAATTCTCTAAATTAGATAAACTAATCTTTGTATCTATTTCTTGTCATCTTAGATCTATAAATATCTTTATAAATCAAGTTTCTTCTTCTTGCATAAATGCCTTTAAATCATGTAAGTCTTCTTTTTTAGCATTTGCTGGAATATGGATTATAAATTTATCACTTATTTTCCCATATAATTCATTTTTGTTTGCTTGTAAATTTTTTTCTAATTCTTCTTCAAAATTATTTGGCATAATAGAACATGCTTCACTTTCAGTAGTATCACAAATTTCTTCTTCTTTTATCTCATTTAAATTTAGATTAATAAATCTTTTTGATTTATCAAATAATCATAAATCATTAGCTTGTTCTCTAACTTGAGTAATACTTGCAACTTTTATATCACGAGCTTGTATACTTTTTCTTTTATATTCAAAATTTATATCTAAACTACCTGAAACAATGATTATTTTATCATTTTCTAACTTATCTTTATATTTATCCACATCTTTTGGAAAGATAACAACTTCAAAATCATAATCAAATCCTTCACATTTCAAAAAAATCATCTGTTTACCTGTTTTTGTTACAACTTTTCTTGTATCTATTATAACTCAAACTGCTTGAACAATCTCTTCCTTAGTAGGTATTTTTTTTATCCCTCTATCTGCTTTTCAGGCATCTTTCCTCCCAATGAAGAAAGAATTATTTTGAGAAGTTTCTATTCCCTCTACCTCTGGGAGAGGGCTAGGGTGAGGGATTTCATATTTTTCTGGATTTTGAATCTTATCTAATTCCAATAATTCTTCAAAATTCATCTTAAGTTTTTTTGTATTTTGTCATCTCCTAGCACAATATCTTTTTAATCAATCAAGTGCATGACCTGAAACTGAAAATCATATCATAGATTTTTCTCATGATAATCTTTCTTCATAAGAAAAATCTTCACATTTTATAAGTTCTAACTTATCTTCAAAATCACTACTATTATCAAAAAGTCAGATTTGACTAGTTTCTCTTTTTTTCTCATCACGACGAGAATATTTTATCATATCTTCTATTGAAGAAAAAAGTTGTTTTCTAACTCAAAGTTCATCCATTGCTCATGATAATATAAGAGATTCAAGTGATTTTTTATTTATCACCTCTTTACCACAAACTTCTATAAATTGTTCTATATCTTCAAATTTTCATCATGCTAAAGTTCTAGCTTCTATAATCTTATCAATTGGTCAATCTCAGATTCACTTAATTGCTTTTAATCAAAATCTTATATTTTTATCATCTATATATGTAAAATGTTTCAAGGATTCATTTACACTTGGTGGTAAAACTGAGATTCATTTAGCTTCACATTCACTCACTTCCATTACTATTCTTTCCATAACTTCTTCATCACTTACCATAAGTGCAGTTAAAAATTCAGTTGGAAAATAAGCTTTAAGATAAGCAGTTTGATAAGCTATATAAGCATAACAAGCTGCATGAGATTTATTGAAAGAATAATTTGCAGCTGGCATTATCATTTCAGTATATATGTAATTTGTAGTTTCTGGCTTATATTGTCTATAATTAATCCCCTTTTCAATAAATTCTTTTTTAAGTGCTTCAATTACATCAAGTTTTTTCTTTCAAACTCATCTACGAAGTAAATCAGCCTCTCAAAGAGAAAAACCTGCCATATACTGAACTATAAACATCAATTGTTCTTGATAAACTGCAATACCATAACTTACATCCAATATCTGTGATAAATCTTCGTCTAATTTTCTCTTTTCTTCAAGTATTTCTTCTTCAGTATATCAAGCGTCTTCTAGTATCTTTCTTAAATCATCTGTTAGATATTTAAGTTCCTTTCTTTTATATTTAACATCAATATATGTCGGAATATAAGCAAGTGGTCAAGGTCTATAAAGAGAAACCATAGCTATCAAATCTTCAAAAGAGTCAGGTGCTAAATCTTTTAAATACTTTCTCATCCCATCAGATTCAAACTGAAATACTCAAGTTGTATCTCAAAGTGCAAATATTTCAAAAACTTTTGGGTCATTTAAATCTATTTTTAATATATCAATATCTATTCACTTATTATTTTTGATAATTTTTTGCGCTCTTTTTATGATTGTAAGATTTCTAAGTCAAAGAAAATCCATTTTCAAAAGCCCCAAATCTTCAAGAGGATAAGCACTATATTGAGTTACTATACTTTCAGCATCTTTTGGTGGATGTTGGAGTGCTGTAAAGTTTGTCATTGGCTCTGGTGCAATAATAACAGCACAAGCATGAACTCATAATTGTCTAACATTTCATTCTATTTTTAAAGCATTGTCAATGATTTCTTTATATCTAGGATTATTATTGTAAGCATCATTAAATTCTATACTATCTTCTAATGCTTGTTTCAATTTTGTTCCTGGCTTTTCTGGAATAAGTTTTGCTAGATCATTCATTTCAGCAAATGGAATACCATAAACTCTTCATACATCTTTTACAGCAGCACGAGCAGCAAATGTACCAAACGTACAAATTTGAGCAACTCTATCTGCTCAATATTTTTTTCTACAATATTCTACTACTTTATCTCTTCAAGTATCAGCAAAATCTGTATCTATATCTGGCATAGAAACTCTGGCAGGATTTAAAAATCTCTCAAAAAGTAGTTTATAAGGAAGTGGATCTATATCTGTAATACCTGATAAATAAGCCATCAGACTACCAGCAGCTGATCATCTACCAGGTCAAACTGGTACATCATTATTTCTAGCCCAATTTATATAATCAGCAACTATCAAGAAATAAGCATTAAATCACATTTCATTTACTACTACAAGTTCATATTCTAGTCTTTCAATCTTATCTTGTATATCCTGAGAAAATGATTTTAAAATATCTTTTTTTTCACCACTATAATAAGTAAGAGATAATTCTTTTAATTCCTCTGGTGAAGTTTCAGTTAATTTCTTATTTAAACTTGGTTTATCAAGTTTTTGAACAAGTTTAAATATAGTTTCTTTATCTATTCAAGCATTATATCTCCAATTAAGTCATGAAAAAGAAAGATATCTTAGATACCATTCATCACTTGTTAATCTTTTAATATAATCACTCTTATCTCTTGAAGAATTTTCTGTATAATATTGTTCTTCTTCTAGTTTTAATGCTTCATCATATATTGCTTTGTCATTTTCTGGTAATTCATAAGTAGGGATTAAAATACCTCCCGTCTCTATATGAATATCCACCATTTCAGCGATTTTTTCAGTATTATCTAGTGCTTCAGGTATAAATCAAAACAATATTTGCATTTCTTCCTCACTTAAAAAAGAGTAATCTCAATTTATAAGTGTTGGTCTATCTGGATTTTCAAGTTCATGACCAGTTCAAAGTGCCATGATAACATCTTGAGTTTTTGCATCACTTTTATCAATATAATAACAGTTATTAGTTGCAACAACTGGAATAGAATATTTAGAATTTATTTCTATAAGTTTATCTGTGACGAATCTTTGTTTTGGAATATCATCATGATATAATAGTTCTAAATAATAACTCTCAACTCAAAAAACTTCTTGATATATTTTAATCCTATCAAGAATTATATCGTCTTCCTTTCATGACAATATAAAATATGGTATTTCTCATGATATAGGACCAGAAAGACAAACCATTTCTAAATCTCAAACAATATTTTTAAGTGAAACTATATCTTCAAATTTTATTTTTCAGATATTTCATGGGTTATCTAAACTTGCTTTTGAAACTAAAGATATAATATTTCTATAACCTTTAAGTGATTTTGCAAGCAAAACTAATTTATGTTTTATATTATTATCTAAACTTGATTCAACATAGATTTCAGTTCATAAGATAGGTTTAATTCATGCATAAATACATTCTTTATATAATTCATGACAACCATGAATATTTCAAGTATCAGTTATTGCTATTGCTTTCATTCAAAATTCTTTTGCTTTTGCTACATATGAAGATGGTTTTGGAAGTCATTCAAGTATAGAATAATGTGAGTGATTATGTAGATGTACAAACATAAATTAATTTCCTTAATAGCTAAAAACTAAAAATAGTTTACTTATTTTTTTATTAAATTCAAAATTTTGCATATTTTAAAATAAAGTGTTACAATAATAAAAAATATATAATAATTTCTATATTATGAGTGAAACTTTAGAAATAAATAATGAATCACTAGATTTAAAATCTAAAATAGATGGAGCAATTGATAATGCTGAACAAAAAGCAAAAGTATATGAAGCACTTGGGATGTTAAAAATATTTGATTCTCAAATTCCTGACTTTGATATAGATATGACTTACGATAAAAAAAATGATAAGTTTTATTTTGTCTCTTGAAATGAAATTTTAAATATACCAATGAATATAGATAAAATTTGAGAAATTTGAGAGGTTTTAGTAAAATTATTAAATAATAAAAATAAACTTTGAATCACTTGAAAACAAGATTTTAGAATGATTTTTGAAGATAGTTTTTTATGAAATGAAGCTTGAAACCAAATATATTATAAATGAACTCAATTTAGATGAAATACTCTAGATTTAAATGAAGCAATAAATAATAATAATTTTGCTGAAGAATTATATAGATTTACTCAATGAGTTAAAAAAATACCAGAAAAAGATTGGATAATCAAATGATGAATTTGAAGCCATAATGAAATATGAATAAAATAAAAGCATAAGAAAATCTTATGCTTTTTATATTTAATATAGTATAATAAAATTGTCAATTCAATATAATTTATTATTAAATCTAAATATGATAATATATAATAAATAATTATTTAATACAGATTAAATGAAAAAAATAGTTTTTATAATAGCATGATTATTTATAAATTTAAGCCAAACTTTTGCTTGAGTTTTGTGAACAAATAATAATTCAAACATAAAAAATCCTATTAAAAATGAAGAAAGTTCAAAAGCTGCACTTGAATGAACTTGGTTTGATATAAGTGATGGATGATTATTGAGTGATTTAGCAACATGGGCTATATTGATAATTATATCATTTTTTACCATTATAGTGATTAAAAAAGCTTTACAATTAGCTTTTGAAGTGCGGTATTGAAAAAATCTAAGATATCTTAGAATTACACTACCTAGAGCGGACTCAAAACTAGATAAGGAAAAGGAAACAAAGAAAGATTTCAAAGAAAAAATATGAACAATGAGTATGTTCTATAAAGCAATCCACAAATTAAGTGAAGCCTGATTAAGAGATACTCTTATTAATAGTATTTTTTGACATTCAAAAATATCTTTAGAACTAGTTTATGATAAATGAGAAGTAACATTTTTTATAGTTACTTATAAAAATTATGTTAATCTTATAAGCCAACACCTTACTTCTACATATAATGATGCAGAAATATTGGTAATAAATCCGAAAGAATGAAATTATGTTGATTTAGAAGAAAAATGATATCATAAGAGATGAGCTTCTTTATGAAAAGAAAATGATGATGTATATCCTATAAAAATATTTAAATATTTAGAAGATGACCCTCTAAATAATTTTACAAATGTTTTTTGATGACTAGCTAAAGATGATAAAGCAGTATTTCAACTAGTAATAAAACCTGAAAGTTCAAGATATAATAAAAAAGCTATTAGAGCTGCTTGATTAGTTGCAAAATGAAAATATAAAAAAGAAAAAAAACACCTGTTTTGATTTTTAAGTTTTTTATGGAATCCAATTGTAGCAATGGTTCAATGACCTGATAGTATGGTTGCATGAAATAATGCTCCTTGAGCTACTGAATGAGATGCATATAAGATTTTTAACCAAGCAGAAACTGAAAGTCAAAAAATTATGTGAGAAACAGCTGCACAACCAATGTTTAAATCATCAATTAGGATACTTGTATCTAGTAAAAATAAAAAAAATGCTGAAGAATGAGTACATGCAATAGTAGCTGCTGCTTCAATGTATACTGATGAATATAATAATGCCCTAGATAATCCTCAATTACTTGAAGATGCATTTCCATGGTTTTTTACACCAGCTAGACATTTTTGATTTAAATATAAATTAGTTTGATTTTTTCAAAATGTATCTTGGTTTTCTGCTGATGAAGTATCAACTCTTTATCATATGCCAGATATTGTCTACAATAAATCTCCAATAATTAATTGGCTAGAATATAAGAAATTACCTTTACCACATAATATAAAATTTCCAAAAGAACCTACTATCTTAAAAGAAAAAGTTGAAATTTGAAAAGATGAAAATGGTAAGCCTATCTATAAAGAAATTTGAAAAACTCCAGAATGAAAAGCAATTTTTGAAGAAATAGATACTCATAGACATTTATGATGATTTCCTGTCTTTAAAGATTGAGTTTTATTGTGATGGAATGAATATAGAAATAGAAAGATACCTGTCTATTTTTCAAGGAAAGATAGAGGTAGACATCATTATATAATTTGAAAATCTTGAGGTTGAAAATCTGTATTTATATGATATCTTGCTAGACAAGATGTACGGAATGGAGATTGAGTTTGTGTAATTGATCCTCACTGAGATTTAGTAGAAGATATTTTAGCATTTACTCCAAAAGAAAGAGCAAAAGATATAGTAGTTTTTGACCCAAGTGATGATGAAAGACCAATGTGACTAAATATGTTAGAAATATTATCAACAGATCCTGAAATAAGAAAAAGAGAAATGGATAGAGCTGCTCTTGATGCAACAGAAATATTTATAAAGATTTTTGGTGATGAAATATTTGGACCTAGGATACAACATTATTTTAGAAACTGATGTTTGACACTAATGGAAGATGTCGAAGATTGAGGTACACTTATAGATGTTCCTAGACTATTTGTAGATGATGCATTTATGAAATATAAAGTATCTAAAGTAAAAAATCCTGTTGTAAAATCATTTTGGGATCACGAATATGCAAATACTTGAGAAAGAGAAAAACAAGAAATGATACCTTATTTTTCAAGTAAATTTTGACCTTTTATAACAAATACAACTATAAGAAATATTATTTGACAACCAAAATCAGCTTTTAATATTAGAGAGATTATGGACAATCAAAAAATACTATTAGTTAATCTTTCTAAAGGTAAGATTTGAGCATTGAATGCTCAGTTACTTTGACTAATATTTGTGTCAAAAGTAAACATGGCTGCAATGAGTAGAGCAGATATGCCTGAATCTGAAAGAAAAGATTTTTACATGTATGTAGACGAATTTCAAAACTTTGCTACTGAAACATTTTGAGAGATATTATCAGAAGCCAGAAAATATCATCTAGCTCTAATTATGGCTCACCAATTTATAGCTCAAATATGAGGTAACAGTTGACAAAAATGAGATAAACCTAGTATTAAAGATGCAGTTTTTGGTAATGCCTGAACAATAATGAGTTTTAAAGTTGGTGCTGAAGATGCTGAATATATGGAAAAAGAATATGCTCCATTATTATCTCAACAAGATATAATTTGAATTGCAAATTTTACAGCTTATTGTAAGCTAAATATAGACAATGCAACAACTAGACCATTTGACTTAAAAACTATATGGGACAATAATTATAAAAATATAGAAGTTGCAAATATAATAAAGGAATATTCTAGAAAAAAATACGGTAGAAAGAAAAAATATGTTGATATGGAAATAGAAGCTAGACTTTGAATAATGCCAGAATAAAAAAACAGATAGTAAAAACTATCTGTTTTTTGTATTATATATATATATATGATATTATTAATTAAATAATAATTTTTAAATAAAAAAAATGAAAAAATTAATTATAAGTATCTTAATATTATCAAGCTATTTATTTATAAATCTAAATAATGCATATTCTGCTGAAATAAATTATATTCCAAGTGCAAATAATGTACAAATTGGTAATAATAGTTGATGAAATAATATAAATAATCCATATTTAAATCAATTATGAAATAATGGTGATATTAAAGCATGAACTGATTGAGAAAGATCTGTTTACTATTTATTATTTTCAATAGCTAAAGATTTAAAAACAGTATTTTATATAATTGCTTGATTATATTTTTTAATATTAGTTATAAGATTAATAACTTCTGAAAATACAGAAGAAGCATCAACAAATTTTAAAAAATGATTGATTTGGATAACTCTATGAATAATAGTTATGCAATTAGCATTTTATTTTATAAATATATTATATGCAAAAGATATTTGATGAGCACTTGCAAATAATCTAATAAAAAATCTAATAAATCCTATTATAAAAATTCTTGAAACTGCCGCTTCATTTTTGTTTGTATTAATAGCAATATATGCATTTTATACAATAATTACAGCAAATTGAGATGAAGAAAAAGTAAAAAAATGAAAAATGTCAGTAGTCTATGCTATAATATGATTTATAGTGATAAAATTATCAAAAGAACTTGTCTATGCAAGTTATTGAAAAATAGATTGTAATGAACATACTATATTATGAATAATTCAAATAAATTGAAATAAGTGTAATGCAGTAAATCAAATAGGTTGAATTTGAGATATAGTGGTAAAGATAATAAATTGGATGAATAGTTTTGTTTGAATAATCGTAATTTTAATGATAATTTATGCATGAGTACAAATATTATTTTCAGCTGGAGATGAAGAAAAATTAGATAAGGCAAAAAAATCAATTCTTTATATATTTATATGAATTGCTATATTGATTTTAAATTACTTTATATTAAGTTTCTTAATCATACCAGAAACAACTATTTAAAAATAATTATATAATATGAAATTAACAAAAAAATTAATTATTTATATTACAATTGCATTTTGATTACTATGTTTTAATAATTCTTATGCTAGTAATATTCCTTGATTATCAAATATTGACAATAAAAATTCAATAAATATTACATGAACAAATAGTGATATATCTGACAGTGTCTCAAATATAACATTTAATATTTTATGAAAAATTAAATATATATTTTCATGAGTACTTTTGATATATTTAGTATATTCATGAGCACAAATGATATTATCAATGTGAAGTGATGAGGACCAACTTTCAAATGCAAAAAGATCAATTTGGTATAGTTTAATAGGTTTATTCTTTATAAATATGCCATGAACAATTTACAATGCTGTAAAATGAGATAAAACAAATATAAATTGATGAATTTGATGAACCTGGGCAAATGAAATTAATAGCACAACTACAAATTTATTTATTAATACAGATGTATTTGCAGCTACATTAAACAATACAGTAATAAAATTTATTGAAATAATTTTAGTGTCTATTGCAATCTTAGTTATTATAATAGCATGACTGAAAATAATAACTTCTAGATGAAGAGAAGAACAAATAACTGAAGCAAAAAATAAGATTATTTGGTCTATTATTTGATTAATATTTATCTGATTTATAGAAGCTTGGCAAAGATTTGCATATAAATGAGATATTCCTAGCTGAAAAAATATTTTTGAAACAATAGCAAATCTAGCATTATTCTTAGCATGACCAATTGCAATATTTTTTCTAACATTAGCATGATATTATTATATAACATCTGCGTGAGATGAGGAAAAAACTAAGAAATGAAAAAGTATTGTTATTAATACAATTTTAGCAACTGCAATACTTTTAGTCTCTTATGTATTTTTATATGATTTAATGAATTTATAATATGAAAAAAATAATTATAACTATCTCTTTGATAATAAGTTTATTATTTCAAATAGAATATTCTTTTGCAGATGAAACCAAAAATAATAGTGATTCTGTAAAAGTTAGAGTTACAGAAGAAATACCTTGAGTTTTATGTACTCCTGTAAAATATGAAAGCTGAGAAAAAAAATGACAAATTGTACCAAATTTATATGATTGTCAAGTTGAAAAATGAGTAAGTCAGATAGTAAAAATGTTATGAAATATAATAAAATATTTTACAAATATTGCTGCACTAGCATGAGTATTATTTATAGTATATGGAGGTATAATATATAGTATGGCTTGAGCAAATGATTCATGAAAAGAAGAATGAAAAAAAATCATAATGTGAGCAATATTTTGATTAGTTCTATTATTATTATCATGACCAATATTACAAATGATAGCACCATGGATATATAAATAATCCCTATCATCAAAAAAAGAAAGTGAATTTATTTTTCACTTTCTTTTTTAGTATTTAATTTGGTTGCGGAGATAGGAATTGAACCTATGGTCTTCGGGTTATGAGCCCGACGAGATACCACTTCTCCACTCCGCGATAAAAAATAGCAATAAGCATTGGTACGGCTACGGAGAATCGAACTCCGGTTACCGGGATGAAAACCCGATGTCCTAACCACTAGACGATAGCCGCATATCTCTTATTGCAGAAGCAATTATATACAAAAAAAAAAATAGTCAAATGTTTTTTGACTATTTTTAATTATTTACTTTTCATCTCAGAAACACCATCCCAATCATCATTTGGAGGATTTTTTATATAATAATCTGACATATCTAGATAAAATTTACTTGGATTATCTCATAAAGAAACTAAATATGAAAAAATCTCTTTTGCTTCATCAAATTTTCTAAGATTATAAAATCTTACTGCATCTTCAAACTTCATCTTAATTTCAAAAAAGCTATCTGATATTTGTCATTTAAAACCTAATAATTCATATATTTTTATTGGTTTATTCTTTCATTTTACTCTTATCTTATCAAGATATCTAAACTCAAAATCATTTTTTACTTCTTCATAAATATTTTCACTAACACAAATATATGTTCAATAAAATTTATTTACTCATTCTAAACGAGAAGCAAGATTTACACTATCTCATAATGCTGTATATTCCATCTTTCTTCAACTTGAACCTATGTTTCAAACAATGGCTTCTCAACAATGTAATCAAATTCTTACCTTTATCGTAGAAAATCATTTTTTAGACCATATAGAATTAAGTTCTATCAATTTTTCTTGTTGCTTCAAAGCAGAATAACAGGCATTATATGAAGATCTATCATAAGGAGTAAATGCTCACCACAGTGCCATTATTGCATCTCATTCATATTTATTAATAAAGCCTTTTTCATCCATTATTATATCTGACATAACTGACAAATATTCTCTCAAAAATCAAACCAAATCTTCTGGATTAAATTTCTCAGAAATTGTTGTAAATCATTCTATATCTGAAAAATAAATAGCTAAATGTTTTCTCTCTCAATCTAAATTTATCTTTCAAGAACTTGATAATATCTCATCTGCAATAGCTTTAGAAACATATTCTGATAAAGCTTTATTTAATTTTATCTTATTTTTATTTTCAAACAAATATTTTACTGTATTTGATATAGTAAGTGACAATACTAATGCAAAAAATAATTCAAATAAATAATTTAACAAATATGAAGTAAAAATAAGTATAAATATAGGAAAAATTACCAAAAATATTGCTGTAATAGCTATATTACTAAAAATTAAAACATAACCTGAACGAGATAGATTTGAATAAACAGATAATAATATAAGAGAGAAAATAAGTAATAACTCAAGATTTCAATCCAAATACAATAAATAATTTTTTGTCATTATAGTATTAACTATATTTGCAAGAACATAAACTCAATACTCAATTCAATTTGGAGTTGAAAATATATCTTTTATTCATTTTGCTGTTGCTCATATCAATACTATTTTCCCTTCAAAAACAGATGGATCTATATTATTTTCATATACATCAAGGAATGAATATGAAGGAAATTTTGAATATTTATTTTCATTTGAATTTGGAAGTGGTACAAAATTTATAAGTATATCTTTTTCTCAAGATAATAAAAATGGTATCTTATAATCTGGTCTTAAATAATAAAAATCTTCATCACTATTTTCATAATTTATAAAATCTTTTTTATAAATAACTGAATAATATGCTTTTAATAATGCAATACTAAAATGATTATAATTAACTAAATTCTTATCTATATCATACAATCTTGTACTTGGCCTAAAACTTGTAACCAAATTGGTTCTCATATCAACATTTGGTTGATAATATCAAAATGCCAAAGCTCAAGAATAAAATTTTTCTAATGGCATTTCCATAACTCATAATGTTTGTCATGAAAAACTTTTTGAAATAATAGCTCATCATAAAACTACATTTCAAGCATCGCTAATTGATTTTGCAAAAATATCATCTCAAATTGGGTCTAAATTATTATTATTTGCAAATATAATATCAAGTCAAATTATACTTGCACCAGCAGCATTTAAATTATCAATTATTGGTTTATAATCTCTTCTAGAAATTGGAAATCATAATTTATCCAAAGTCTTTTCGTCAAATGTTACAACAACTATATTATTACTTATTAAAGCATTTGTTTTTGAATCATCTAAAAGATATATTTCATTTTTAGTTTTTATAATAAATGATTTTAATTTTTCATTTATTATATAAAAAGGTCATTTAAGAATTAATATCAAAAATAATATAATTATTGATATTAAAAAAGTTAAAAAAACTCTATTTTCTAATAATTTTTTATTCAAAATATTATAATTATTTAATTAAACTATTAACTCAAGTTTCAATAATATCTTTTGCTTTTTCTTCTAAATCCAAAGCTTTGTCTTTAATATTTTCAGTATCTATATTTAACTGAGTAGAAAAAGTAGATTTTAGTGTATTTAAATTATTTATAAGAGATGATTTGATGTTTTCTCATAAGTTAACCTTATTTAGATAATTAAATATTTCTTCCTTATTTACAATCAAATCATTATTATTATTAAAAACTCATAATATAAATTCCAAAGAGTCATAACTTTTGTTATTAACTGAATCCTTTAAATCATAAACAAAACTTTCCATCAATAATTTCTTCTCTTCTACTGGAGCAAGATTTAACAATTTTTCCTTCAAAATAAGCTTTAAATCATATAGTTCTTTATCATCAGTTGATTTAATAAAGTTTAAGTCTTGATAAGTTGATAAAAATTCTTTATACAATAAATCTTTTTCTTCCAATGACAATTTATCAAATTGCTTAGAACTTAATTTCATAAAATTATCTAACTTAGCTTGTAGTTCAAGTTTTAATTTATTCATAAATTCTATATCAAATTTTCTATTTATTTCATCAAATGTATTATCTCTAATATTTCTTATAAATTCTTCTAATTGTATAAAACTAAAATTACTTAAAGTAATTGGTTTTTTCTCTTCAACTAATAATTTATTTCAACTTGAATCACTCAATTCTACCTTATGATCTATAACATAAAGATAATCTCTCTCTATATCTACATTAAAAATTGTTCATCTAATAGCTGCTTCTTTATCCATAAATATTTCTTTAAAATAAGAATCTTCTGGTACATAACTAATAACATTAGACCAAGATTTTCATTTTAAAAGTTCAAATGATATATTTAATTTATCCTTTGCTTGTGAAACAAATAATTCATTTACTTTAATTTCACTATTTCATCACAACCTAGTAATACTTCAATCTCACCATTCAATAATAGCAAGTGAATTTTCTTTTGTTGTTTTAACAATATCATTTATAGAAAGTTGTTGTTTTTGATTTTTAATTAAAAGAGTTTCATTGACATATCATTCTCCTTCTATAAGTTCTACATAAGTATTTCTATCTACTGCTTTTTTAAAAAGAGATATATATATTGAAAATCAAATTATAAAAATAATTAATATCAATATAAAATATATAAATTTATTTTCTATTTTTTGCATTATAAGTATTATAAGATAGTAAACATACATATATATTATATAAAAAATCCTAAAACTCAAAAAATATGAAAAAACAATATATTTTTCTTATAATGATTTTTATAACACTATATATTATATGACTTATATGAAACTTTAAATATAAGGAATATAAGATAAATTCAAATATAGAATATATTAGAAATCTAAATAAAGAAATTGAAATTAAAATAAAAAATACAAATGAGATGATAGAATATAAAACATCTAGTGCATATAAGAATAAAGTATTAAAAGAACAGCAATGATTTAAAAATAAAGCTGAAAATGTTGTATACCTTACTAGTGAAGACAAATATAATAAATTTACTCAAGAACTAAGTGAATATAAAGATGAAATTGAAAAAATGACAAATGAACAAGATATTGATACAGAAATAAAAGAAATGAGTATATATGAAAAATGGATTTATTTTTTATTTAAAAAAGATTTAAATTTATAAAAAAGAGCTTAAAATAAGCTCTTTTTTATAAATCAGAAAAATCTGAAGGTAATTGATCAATATTATTTATAGAATCTGTCTCATAAGTTGAAGTCCTTCAAAATAACTTGTTTCATATATCTTCTATCTTTTCAAATACTCTTTTAGGTTCTGCATATTTTTCAACATCTAATCATAATAATCTACCCAATACTGGAAATATAAATATAGTAAAAACTGTAACTATTATACCAATAACAGCATACCTAATAGTATTTATTGCAGGTTTTATTTTTTCATCTTTACCACCAGATAAGATCAATAATAGTCCTCCCCATAAAATAAATAATATAGAAAAAATTCAAGCAAATAAAACAAAGATAGAAATTGTTAATAATACAAAATCTCAAAATTCCATATTATTTCAAAATAATCATGTTCATGTTTCAATAGCATAAGCTGTTTCTATTATCATAAATCTTAATTAAAAATTAATCTAAAACTTTTAAATTTATTCTTTTATTTGTTTTAACTCAATATAATCTAAGTAAAGATCTTATTGAATTTATATTATTTCAACCTTTTCATATGATACTTCACATATCTTCTTTGTCAACAGATAATGTTAAAAGTGTACCTAATTCATCTTCAACTTTATCAATTTTAATAGCTTCTTTATTAGATACAATATTTTCAACTATAAATTGTAAAAAACTTACTTCATTCATAAAATTATTAATTTAAAAAAATAATATCCTTCAATAAATTTAATTGAAGGATTTTAATTATAAAGAAACATTATTTGTTTTCATTAATTTTTCAACTCTTGGTGAAAATTGAACTCCATGAGAAACATAAGTTTTAACCTTATCTAAATCTTTAATCTTAAATTCTTTAGATATTGGATTATAAAATCCTAAAATTTCTTTGTAACCATGTTTAGCAGCAGCAGTATGTTCAGTTAAAACAACTTTAAAGAAAGGCATATTTCTTTTTCAAGCTCTAGATAATCTTATTTTTAACATAAATCAAGGTATAAATTATAAATTAGTATAAATCCAGTAACCAATCGTATCACTCTTGGACTGTCACTTAAATTGAGAGTTTAAAACCAAAAAATATTTTTTAGCTCAATAACTATCAATTTAAAATAGTTTTTAATTTTATTAAATTTTTTCTTTATTTTCATCTCGCTAATGCTCGATGTAACTATCTTTCTGATTCGCTATCGCTTATCGCAAATAATAGTTAATTTTATTTTAAGTATGGTGCCCAGGGCGGGAATCGTTGCCCTTACGGGTCAGACACCGTTTTTATTACTCCTATTCGTCGTAATAAAATTTTCACTTTGTGAAAACCCTCCTTTCGATTCCTCAAATTAATTTAAAGCATCGATTAGCAATTTTACTATATTTTTATTTTGTTTTAAGTATGGTGCCCAGGGCGGGAATCGAACCCGCACTACCGAGGTAACAGGATTTTAAGTCCTGCGTGTCTACCTATTCCACCACCTGGGCAAAACCTTCGCAAAGCGAAGTATAAACTATATTAATCAGTTTTTTCTAAGAGTTTTAAGACCTTTAGCAGAAACTCTAATTTTGTATACTAATCCTGTTTCAGGATCTTTAATGTTTTTATAAAAAAGATTTGGGTAAAATTTTCTTTTAGTAGCTCTCAATGAATGAGATCTATTATTACCAGTTGCAGTTCTTTTTCATGTAACTTCACAAATTCTTGACATGGTATTATTCTTATTAAGTAATTATTATGCTTTTATTTCAATTCAAACTCCATTTGGAATGTTTAAATTTTGTAACATTTCCATTGTTTGAGAAGAAGGTTCTAAAATATCAATTAATCTTTTATGTCTTCTTATTTCAAATTGTTCTCTTGCATCTTTGTTAACAAAAGTTGATCTGTTTACAGTAATTTTTTCAATCTTTGTAGGTAGAGGAATTGGTCCAACCACTTTAGCACCTGAATCATTAGCAATACTAACTATTTTTTTAACAGCTTCATCTAATAATTTATGTTCAAATGCTTTAACACTAATTCTAATTTTATTTGTAGCTTTTTTTGCCATATTTTTTAATAATAATTAATAAACTTTTTTTAATGTATTTCTAATTTCCCAACACTATTGCTAGACAATAATGTTGGATTTATCAGATTACATTAATTATGCTATAATTTTAGCAACAACTCATGAACCAACAGTTCTACCACCTTCTCTTATAGCGAATCTTAATCATTCAGTCATCGCAATTGGAGATTGTAATTTAACAGTCATTTTAACATTATCACCAGGCATAACCATTTCTACACCTGCTGGTAATTCAATATCTCAAGTTACATCAGTAGTTCTGAAGTAAAATTGTGGTTTATATCATTTAAAGAATGGAGTATGTCTACCACCTTCATCTTTAGTAAGTACGTATACTTCTGATTCAAATGAAGTATGAGGTTTAATTGATCCTGGTTTAGCAAGAACTTGTCCTCTTTCTACATCTTCTCTGTTTATACCTCTTAATAATAATCATGCATTATCTCAAGCTTGTCATTGATCCAATAATTTGTGGAACATTTCAATACCTGTAACAGTTGATTTTTGAGTATCTCTAATACCAACTATTTCTACTTCTTCACCTACTTTAATTACTCATTGTTCAATTTTACCAGTAACTACAGTACCTCTACCTTTAATTGAGAATACATCTTCAACTGGCATTAAGAATGATTTATCTAAATCTCTTTCAGGAACTGGAACAAATTGTTCAATAGCATCAAATAATTCAATTATAGTTTTTGCTCCGTAAGCTTTATCCATATCAGTTGGATTTTCTAAAGCTGTTAAACCAGAACCTCTAATAATTGGAGTATCATCTCCAGGAAATTCATATTTATTTAATAAATCTCTAATTTCCATTTCTACTAATTCTAACATTTCTTCATCGTCAACCATATCACATTTATTCATGAATACAACGATGTAAGGAACTCATACTTGTCTTGATAATAAAATATGTTCTCTAGTTTGAGCCATAGGACCGTCAGTAGCAGCAACTATTAATATAGCAGCATCCATTTGAGCAGCACCAGTAATCATGTTTTTAACATAATCAGCATGTCATGGACAATCAACATGAGCATAGTGTCTATTAGCAGTTTCATATTCAACATGTGAAGTATTTATTGTAATACCTCTTGCTCTTTCTTCAGGAGCATTATCAATAGATGAAAAATCTCTTATACCTTCTCATCCACCGTATTTGTGATATAAAACAGCAGATATACCTGCAGTAGTAGTAGTTTTACCATGATCAACGTGACCAATAGTACCAATATTCATATGTGGTTTAGATCTATCAAAAGCCATAATATTTTTAAATAATGTAATAAAATAATTTTGTATTAAAACTTTAATAATTTATTTGGTAAAATCAAATTTAATATTTAGATTTTATCTTTTATTTTTTTTAACTTTTTTTTCTATAATTGTCAAAGCTCTTCTTAATTTTCTGTGAGCATATCAAGTTAATCTAGGCATATTATATTTTGTTAAGATTTATTTGGTATTTATTCAATTTAGCTGTAACAATCTTAACAGCATTTAATAACCATTTAGTTTCACCTTCAAATTCGATTCTAGTTTGCAGTTTTTTATAGTGAGCTACAGCGCTTCCTACTTTACCTCAAGCTTTAGGTCATTTTTTGTTAACTGCATAATTTAATCTTCTAGGTCTTTTATATGTCATATATTGTATATAAAGAAATAAGTAAATTAGCACCGAAAACGAATAGCCTTAGGCAATTCGTAAGCTTAATTGTAGTCATTTTTAAATAATGGAGCTTGTATATTTTTATCAAAATGATAAAAACATTGACTATGCAAAAAATCTCCTTTCGACCCCCAAAATTGAATTTGATTAAGTCTATTAGCAGATTTTTTACTATTATTTTATTGCTTTTTTTAAAAATGGTGGAGCCTAAGGGAGTCGAACCCTTGACCTCCTGCGTGCAAGGCAGGCGCTCTAGCCAACTGAGCTAAGACCCCATAATCATAATAAGCAATTTTTTAAGCATACAATTATTATCAATACAGAGACAAAGATTAATTTGTTTTAAACTCTCTATTTGTTAAGCAACATTGTGCTACATTAATGGCGGTCCCGACGGGATTCGAACCCGCGACCTCTGCAGTGACAGTGCAGCGCTCTAACCAGCTGAGCTACGGAACCATTTAACTAATGCTCGTGGATTATATAAAAAAAAATTATTATTGCAAATTTTTTTTATAAAAAATCACAAAAATGTCATCATTTATGAATTTAATGCCATTTTTGTGATATAATTTTTTTGAACATCAATTATCTTAAATATTTTTTTGATGAGAAATATCAACTTATTCATCAAACAAACATAAACATTATTAATTCTAGAAATAAAATAAGATTTGGGAATATAAATATATATATATGACCAAATGCAATATTTAAATTATTTAACAATATAGAAAATAAAACTAAATTAAATATGAATGCTAAAAAAGAATATATCATACCTTGTAAAACAAATGGTCAATATATAAATATATTTGATCCCCCTACAAGCTTAGTTATATATATCTCATCTCTATAATAGTAAATAAAATTTCAAATTATGCTATAAGTTATTATGGCAATAGAACCAACAAATATAAATATAATTATAGCTAAACCAAATTTTAATATTTCCAATACAGAAGTTACATCTTCTATTTTCTTATATTGAGTAGTATAATTTGCAAAATAATCATCTCATTTATCACTATTTACCAAAAGATATAATCTTGATTCAACTAAACTATTTATTTTTTTATATTCACTTATTCATATATTTGATAAAACTATAGTGTCTGGTAACGGATTGCTTCTTTCTAAGATCTTAACTAAATCAGGTTCTTTTAATCTAATATCATTTAAGATATCATCTTTTGTTTTATATACAACCTCTACATCTTTATTTTGTTTTTTTATATCATCTATAAAATCCGATATTTCAAGTGATGTCTTTGTATAATTTTCATTCACATATAAAGAAATAGTTAATTTTGAATTGATTCAATCAATAAGTTTATAACTTACATCATCAAGTAAAACTAATATGTTTATAAAAAACATAAGTAATGTTAGAACCAAAACAGAAGAAATACTCAAAAATTTATTTCTTAAGGAGTTTTTTACTCAGTATTTAAAAATACGAAAAAGCATAAATTATTTCAATATAATAAGTAATTTATAAAAGAATATACAATTAGATATTTTTTGCAAAATTTTTAATTATTTTGAAATCAATATTTAAAAAATAAAAAATGTCAAGTTATATTTTTTGCGAGTAAGATAGTAAATATGATAAGATAATAAGGAATTTATAAAATAATATATTATATATGACATTATTATGAGTAAACAAAAATGATATTCAATCGTTCAATGATGATAACTACTGAAGAAATAAGGAGTATTTTAAAAGCCAACCCGATATGATGAAGGAAATGGCTAAATATGCTAGAGAAAATCTTGCTAGGATAAATAAAGATTTATCAGAATGAAAAGATATAGATGGTGATTTTAAAAGAGAACTTGAAAAATTTTTAGCTGAATATGAAAAGATTGAAGATGAAACTAAAGAATCAGTAAAACAAGCACATGATGCTATGACTGATATAGAAAAAAAATGAAAAAAAGAAACATCAAGACAATCAAAAAATGAAAAATATAATTTTTCTACAATAGAAAATTTATCAGATAATCTTACATCATTAGAATGACTAAATACTAATGATGTTTTAACTGTAAGTATAAAAGATAGTAATTCTAAATTGAGATTAAGAGATAATAATCAAAAAATTATAGATAGATTAAATCAATGAACTGAAGTTGTTCTTACTTGAAATTATAAAGAAATTGAATGAAAAGTATTTGTTGAAGTTAAAAATTGAGACAAAAAATGATGGATTGCATTATGATATTTAAGAAAAGAAGTTGCGACTAGTTGAAATACTAATGAAGATAAAGCAGAAACAACTTGAGATAATAATATTGTTCCAAATATTCCTACAAGTACAGAAAATCCTCAAAAACAAGAAACTTCAATTGAAAAAAATAATTATACTGAACTAGTATCTAATATAAATAATAATTTTGAGGCATGGAAACTTGCTATAAATGATGCTGCTTGAATAAAAAATGAAGATGAAATCAAAGAACACTTGATGACTATAAATATTATTTATAAAGAATTAGCTGAAAGTATAATAGCTTTTGAAAACCAATTTATTAATTGAAATAATCCTTTAGATAAAAATGTAAAACAAAATAAAGAATGGATTAAATCTATGTACAACGAAATTGCATTATATAATCGTTGAGAAACTAATAATTGGGTAAGTATAGATGGAGCAAATAAAAATTTTAGAAATCCACTATTGGCAGAAGAATTATTACTTTCATTGTTACCTAAACAAAACAAAGAAATTCCTAAAAGACCTGATTTAAACAACATATTAGAAAGTTTAGATGATAGAACAAAGACATTATTTAAAGCATTATTAAAAAAAGAAGAAGCTAGTTGATTAAGTTTTGAAGAAGCTTTTTCAAGAGTTTTATCTAATTCTACTATAAAATGAGCTTGGGATAAAATAATAGATAAACTATGAGAAGGTTATGATGATAAAATGGAAGAATATTTGAATTCTATAGACAGAACCACATTAAGTAATCAAGAAAAAAAAGCATATGATCAATTAATTGATATGAAATGACTTGGTAGTTTTTATGACTTTAAAGATGAAAATAAATTTATAACATATTTATGAAGAGATCAATTAATAGCAATAAGTGCATGAATAGCATGAGCTGTTTTTACAGCAACATGAGTTTGAGCAATTTGATGATGACCATTACTTGCATATTCTGCTGCAGCATTAGCTTGATGAGTTTTAACAACTGGAGCAAGTATTGCAATGAATCAAAAAACTCTATCATGAAAAGATTTTGCTTTTGAAACAGCAATAAATTCTGGAACATTTTTAGTATGATGATTAATTTTTAAAGTTGCTCGTTCTGGATCTGTTATCTCAAAAATCTGAACAAAATGAGCAATATGAGCTGAAGCAACTAGTGATGTAACATTGTGAATAAGTATAGACCAAATTAGAGCAAAATATCAATGAGTAGATGTATCACTTGCAGAATCATTAAAAGATAACTTAACTTGGGCATTATTACCTATTGTAAGCTGATGAATAGCTAGTCGTATGGAATTGGCAACAAAAACAAAAAATGCAATAAATGAAGCAAATATAAAACAAACACTTGGTGATAATAAATGAGCAGAATCTGTTCTTAAAAATATAGATGAAGAAATATCTTTAGCTCGTAGTAAAGATGTTGATTCAAAAAAAATAGATTTGGAAAATATAAATTCACTAGAAATTTGAAAAAGAATAAAAGTTTGAGAAAAATATATCACTAGAACTAAGGATTGAAAATTTAGTTATGATTGAAAAAAGTATGAAAATGCTGATGAATTAATAAATGTAGTTAATTGAAAAAAGACTCAAGTTATTAAAGAAAAAAAAGCTGAAGGTGAAAAAGTAGAAACTAAGGATTCAAATAAAAAAAGTAAAGAAAAGAAAAAAGAATCTAAGAGTGAAAATTTAAAAAAATATAATGAAAAAATAGAAAGTATTGAAAAAAAATTAAAATGAATATCAGATTTTTGAAGTAAAATTGATCAAAGATTGTCTAATTTACCTTTTTTATTAGATAAACCTTATACATTTTTAAAATGGTTTGTTCATAATTGAAATAATTTTAGATATATTCCAAGAGAAATATGAAATAGCCTAATAACCCCAAAAATTTTAATTAAGGATTTACCAAAAAATTTATCAGAATGACAATATAAACAAGCAATTAAAAATGTATTATTTTCATCAAATGATATTACATGGAGATGATGAGTTATGAAAATATGAGCATATTTTACAATTCCTTTTACTATAGAAGAAATATATAAATTTAATACTGTGGAGTGATATGAATGGTGAGCTGATAAAATGTCAGATGCAGCAATTACTATTGCTCAAGATTGAATATCAAATATGTATTTATGAGTAATTAATTCTATGATAATTGAATATTTAAATGATAATACATTTTTAGAACAATAAAAAACCACTGAAAAATCAGTGGTTTTTTGTTTTTCAAAGATTCCTCCTTATATCTTTGATTCTTTCCGCAGCCAAAAAGGCTCTACTTTCAGAAGCAGAAAATCCATCACTACCTGAACATCTTTCTCTTTCTTCTTGCTCTTGTTTTTCTTTTTCTATTCGTTCTGATTCATTAAAAATAGAATATATAACTAAAAATATCAAAAAAATTCCAAAAATAAAAGATATTGAATTCTCTGTAATATAATCATATATTATATTTATGATATTAATAATCCTTATATTAGAATGAGAAATCTCCTTTAAATAATATATTCTCCAAACAAAAAAAATATGAATCATAGTTAATAAAAGATATATATTAACTCCTATTTTTTGAAGTACATCATTAAATTCATCTTTTTTGTTTATAAAATAAAAAAAGAATAACGTAATTATAGTTATACTAATCATTATAAAAATTTTAAATATATCTGGAAATAAATCCAATATAAAGTAAATTATATTTCCAAATAAAGAAAAATAAAGATAAATTAAAGTAACTATTAATTCAAAAAAATTTTCCATTTCAATTCTCCTTGGTAAGTTTGATGTATTTATATTTTAAGATAAAAAATAATAGTGTCAAATTATATTTTCTATCAATATGTTTTAATTTTGTTATTTATCCAAAATTATGATAAAATAATAGTAATTAATAATTATAAATAAATTATGAATCCAACTTTAAGCGAAAATCCTTGAAAAGCTTTAGAAATAACAACTAAAAAAGTATCTGAAATAAAAGATGCTATTTTAAGTGAAGAACAAAGAGAAAAATATAAAGATGTAATACTTAATATGGAACAAGTTGAAAAGCTAAAACAATGAAAACTTACAATAGAAGAACTAACTAAACTTCAAATGGAACAACTAAGAAAAACTATGTCTTATTCTCCTGAAAAATTAAAAAGTGCATTAAAACAATGAAATGAAGATGCTATTGAATCAGCAAAAAAAGCAGAAGAAGCATTTGAAGATGCTACTTGAAATTTAGAATGAAATGTAAAAGCAAAAGTTGAAGATATCAAAGATAAAGCACAAGAACTAAAAGATGATTTTTCTAAAGAATGAATATTACTTTCTCTTGAAAAAATAGAAAAAGAAGGATGAATAATAGGATTTCTTGTATGAATTCTTCTTTGAATTATGAGAATATTTTGATATAAGAATCAACTTTGAGAAGCTGCTGAAAAAGTAGAATGAGCTATAAAAGATTTATCTCCTGAAAAAATAAAAGAAGTAAAAGATAAAATAATTATATCTATAGAAAAATCTACATGAATTACATTAACACCAGAAGTAAGAGAAAAATTATCAAGTAAAATTGATCCAAATAATCCTAAAAGTTTTTTAAATTGAAATGAATTTAATCTATTAGCTGAAAAATTAAAAAAAGGTGAAGACATAAATATAGATGATTTAAATAAATTATGATTATTAGAAAAAATACAAAAAGATCCTGAATTTAAAATCATATTTGATTCTATTATTAAAAAAACTAGAGATGTTATAGTAAAAAAATTGAGTCCATATATTGAACAATCATGAGTAAAATTAGAATGAGATAATTTAACAAAATTTGAAAAAATATTAAATGAAGAAATTTCTGAAAATAGATTAATAGAATTAATAAAAAAATGAGAAGGTACTGTTTTGGACACAGCTATATGAGCTTGGGAATTAGCAACTCTATTACCAAGAATATTATTTAAATGCTATAAAGAAGATTTAATAGAAGCAAAAAATTTAGCTATTAGTGTTTGAGAATATGGTACAGATAAGATAAAAATTTGATTAAAAGCATTATCTTGAGAAGATATAATTCCTGATATTTCATGATTAATATCATGGGATGAAATGGATAATCAAATTGAAAATCTTTCTCCTGAAAAGAAGTTATTACTTCAAAGAGTTTTTTATAGTGAATTATGACTAGTTGCTTGAGTATTATGAATTTGAACATTTGCACTTAGTTCCTGAATAGTAAGTGTATTTGAAATGTGAGATAAAATAAAATGATGAGTAAATCCATTGAAAGAACCTTGAAAATTATTTACATCTCCAGCTCAAAGACTTCAAAATACTTTAAATAAATTAAATCCTTGAAGTTGAGTATGGATGAATGATATGATGAAAGCAATGAAAAGCACTGAAGAAAGTTATAGATTATTAGATGAATTAAAACAAACAAGTACTGCTGCCGAAAAAACAAGGATTACAAATAGATTATGACAAATAGAACAAGAATTAAAAATATTAAGTGCAAAATCAAATATTGATTCTCCTGATTTATATAAAAAATGATTTAATTCTCCTTTACAAAGTCATTATTATAGAAACAATATTAAGGACTTAGAACAAATTGTAAGCACAAACAATAAACTTGGTATTGCAAAAATAAATTGAAATTTATGAAAATATGTATTAGAAGCAAAACATATTATAGAATCATTTAAAATAAAATACATATGAGCTAGTGCAGTACTTAGAGTATGAAATGAAGTTGAAGCAAAGGAATTAATAAAAGCATTTTGAAAATTAACCCCTGAAATACTAAGATGACTATTATGAAAAGTTCCGATTATATTAACTTCTTGAGCATTAATAAGTACATTTAATGAAAATAAAGAAAAATCTTCTTTATGGGAAGCTTTTTTAAGTACACAATGATTTACATGATGATTTATGCTTTTAGATGAAGCAAAAATAAATATAAATGATTGATTAAAAGTTGAAAATATATGAGCTGCATCTGCTTGAGTTTTAGTATTATGAACAGAAACATTTTTAGTAGGAAAGGACTTAATTAGATTACTTCCTAAACATGGAATTGTTTGATGAATATGAAGAGCAGCATTTAATTCTGCATTTAGAATTCCTGTAGAAATGATTAAACTATGAGGATGGACTATTGCAAGATGAAATGATATATTAAAAGTAGCTTGAAGTTTATTAAAAAATAGTCCTAAAAAATGACAAATTGGTATAGGATTAACTTTAGTTTGAGCTTGATTACTTTTAGCTAGATGAGCTATGGCTGATGATATAAGTACAAAAGATTTAGAAAAACAAGGATTAATTGATGAAAAATGAAATCTAAAACTTGATTGATTTAACAATTTAGATGACAAAATTAAACAAAGTATATTAGATTTAACAACAATAAGTTTTTTAGATAAGTATTTTAAAAATAAAGAAAGTGAATTTTCTTTATTATATGAAAACTGAATTTATACTATAAAAACTACTCAAGAAAATTTTAAATCTAATCCTCAAGTTTTTGAAGATATAGAACATGAAATATGAAAGATTTCAAATGAAACAGGTTTTAATATAAAATTAAAATTTGAATCTTAAATTTTGAAAAAAAAATAATTTCTCTAAAATTAGAGAAATTATTTTTTTATTTAAAAATTAAATGCACCTTTCAGAATTTGACTACAACTTACCTGAAGAGCTAATAGCACAAACTCCTATAGAACCTAGAGACAATTCTAGGCTTTTAATAATGGATAAAGATTGAAATATAAGTGAAAACAAATTTTTTGAAATTGAAAAATATTTATGAAAAGATGATGTTCTTGTATTAAATGAAACTCGTACTATAAATGCTAGACTTTTTTGAGAAATAGATATATTTCCAAAATGAAAAAAAGAAATTAAAAAAGTAGAAATTTTTCTACACAAACAAATAAGCTTAGATACTTGGGAATGTCTTGGTTATCCAGGAAAAAATCTAAAAATTTGAAGAAATATAAGATTTTTTGATGAAAAATGAAATCTTGTCTTAAATTGATTTATAGAAAAAATAAGTGAAATGTGAAGATTTATAAAGTTTGATAAAAGTTGATTTGATTTTCTACAAATAATAGAATCTCTTTGAGAACTACCACTTCCTCCATATATAACAGAAAAATTAAAAAATTCTGAAAGATATCAAACAGTTTATGCAAAATACCATTGAAGTGCAGCTAGTCCAACTGCTTGATTACATTTTACATTTGATCTTTTAGAGAGATTGGAAAAAAAATGAGTAAAAATAGAAAAAGTACTTCTTCATGTTTGAGTTGGGACTTTTAAACCAGTAGAAACAGAAGATATAACAAATCATTATATGCATAGTGAATATATAGAAATACAAAAAGAAGTTGCAGAAAGACTTAATAAATACAAAAATGAGTGAAAAAATATCATAGCAGTTTGAACTACTTGTGTAAGGGTTCTAGAAAGTTTTAGTGATGAAAATGGAATCCTTGATTATTGAAATAAAGAAACTTCTATTTTTATATATCCAGGTTATAAATGGAAAATAGTAAACGAACTTATAACAAATTTTCACTTACCAAAATCTACACTTTTGATGCTTGTTTCAAGTTTATGATGAACTGAAAATATCAAAAAATCATATAATTATGCAGTTAAAAATAAATTTAGATTTTTTTCTTTTTGAGATGCTATGTGGATAAAAAAATAAAAAATCTTGACATTATAAAAAAACAAGAGATAATAATTTAATCTATAAATTATTTAAATGTAATGGAAAAGAAAATTTCTCAAGATATTGAACAATATAAAAAAACAGCTCTAAAAAGTGCTGTGTTTTTTGCTCGTTTAAAATATATGAGAGAATTAGAAGAAGTTGTATCATCATGAAAAATAGGATGAAGAACTATAAATAAAAAAATACTTGATACAATGTCATCATTTCTACATATTATAAAAAATGTATTATGAGAAGATGAAGATATATGAGAAAGAGAAATAAAGGAAGTAGCATTGGATGTTTGAAATTACTTGGAAGAAAATTGAAATGAAAAAATTTGATCTAAAATAAAAATCATTGCTTTACAAATTCAAATAATATGTCAAAGTCATGAAATAAAAAAATTACAAAAAGATGGGCTTACATGATTATCTAATAAAAAACTAATAGAAAATTATTTATCAGAAGCCATAGAAGATAAGAAAAGAAATAATACTAATTATTGAATAATAATGATAGATATAGATCACTTTAAATCTATTAATGATCAATTTTGACATCTAGTTTGAGATTCTGTACTTGAGGAATTATGAAATATTTTTAGAGAATTCTTTAGATGAGAAGATAAGATTGGTAGATGGTGATGAGAAGAATTTGTGATAATAATGAAATGATGAACTGGTATTGTTTATAAAAGGAAAATGTCTCTAATAAAAAATACCATAGAAACAGAATTGGCTAGAAGGATTAGGATGTTACAAAATCAAAATACAAAATGTGATGATGATTATAATTGTAATAATTGTCAAAATAAATGATGTAAAAATACAATGGCAAATAGAGATATTACAGTTAGTATTTGAATTACATCTTTAAGAGAAAACGATACAGTAACTACAGCAATATGAAGAGCAGATAAATGACTTTATGAAGCAAAAAATACTTGAAGAAATAGAGTTGTATTTAAAAATTAAGTTATGTTACATCCCACTAAAAAAGAACTAAGTTAAAACTTAGTTCTTTTTTAGTTTATATCAACGATTTCTATATCAAAATTCAACACTTTTCAAGCCATTGCATGATTTGCATCTATAGTTACAGTCTCATCGTCATCTGCTATTATTTCTATATTTCACATTTGTGTTGGAAGTATAGTTCAAGTTTTTAATTCAAATCAAGCATTTTCAAAAGCAGCAAGATCTGCTTTTGGTATAACTTGAGTATTGTTTTCATCTCTTTCTCAATAAGCATCAACTGGATCTAAAGTTATAGATTTTTTTTCTCATATCTTCATACCTAAAACTGCCTTATCAAATCCAGGAATCATCATACCTCATCATACTATAAAAGCTAGAGGTTCTCACCTATCTAAACTAGAATCAAATTTTTCTCAGTTTTCAAAAGTACCAGTATAATGAACAAAAACTGTATTTCAAGCAGATACCTTAAAATCTTTTTTCATAGATTTTAGTTTTTCTCATCTATTAGAATAGTTTTTTTTTGCAACTTCCAAATCAAAATCATAATCTTTTAGACTACCTCATTTATATTGTTTTATCTCTAAAGATATGATTTTTACTTCTTTTTCTGGTCTATCATTTCTATCAGTTTTAACTTTTGAAATCTTATCAACATTGTCTATTCAATCAACAACTTCTCAAAAAACACTATGTCTATTATCTAGATAATTATTATCATTAACATTTATAAAAAATTGGCTTCAATTAGTATTTTTACCAGCATTTGCCATAGATATAGTATATTTATAGTTTTTTAATTCACTATGAAATTCATCATCAAATTTTTCTCAATAAATACTATTTCATCACATACCAGTACCAGTTGGGTCTCATCATTGTATCATAAAATTTTTTATAACTCTATGAAATATAATCCCATCATAATAACCTTGTTTTGCCAATCATATGAAATTTGCTGTTGTTATCGGAGCAAGTTCAGTTTCTAAAAGTATACTTATAGTTCAATTTGTTGTTTTCATTATAGCAACAACATCACCTTCATTGTATTTAAACATAATTTTTATTTTTTAATTTCTACTAACTCTATATCAAAATTTAATACTTTTCAAGCCATTGGATGATTACCATCTAAAGTAACAGTTGTATCATCAGAGCTTAAAATAGTTATATTTCAAATATCTGTTGATAATACTTCTCCTGCTTCTAATTTATATCAAGCATCTACAAATTCTTGTAATTGAGTTTTTTCTATAACTTTATTATATGTATCACTTCTTTCTCAATAAGCTTCATCAGGTTGTAAAGTAATAGATTTTTTTTCTCAAACCTTCATACCAACAACTGCTTTATCAAATCAAGAAATCATTTGTCATGCTCAAACTTGAAAATCAATTGGCATTTCTCTATCATAAGAGCTATCAAATTTTTCACCATTTTCAAAAGTACCAGTATAGTGAACTGAAACATTATCTCATTCTTTTACAATTTCTTGTTTTAAAGTACAAGAACTTAAAAATAAAGCTGTAAATACTGAAAGTATTAAAATTATTAATTTATTTTTCATAATCATATTGGTTAAATATTATTTTTTATATATTAATTCTACTTTAAAAACTAAGATTTTAAAATCTTTTTTTTATAACAATTCTCTTTTTTTGTCTATTATCTAATATAAACAAAAGGTATTCTAATAAGTTTTCTTCGTTTGCAAAATTTTTTATATTACTTCTTAATTTTGTGTTATCAGCATAAGAAAAATTGAGTTTTGTATCAAGTGAAAGAAACTTTTTTATATCATCTAAATTGGTCTCTGGAAAAAAATCAATTTGATAATTTATTCACAATTTTTTTATAGATCATATTTTAAATTTATTTGCTTGCAATTTTAATCTTATTATATCAAAAAGATTTTTAGTAGATTTATCAAAATCTCAAGACACTTCTTTAAAATCATCTATCAGATTTTCTAAATCCTGTAAATCTCTAATACTTTCTATTTCTCTATAAAAATTTAATTTATCAAGTTCAGAAGAAAAATAATTGTCACTTATATAAGCTTCTATATTTAAATCTATTATTGTATCTATTCTTTTTAAAGAAACATCATCTTCGCTTATTATTTGTCTACTAACTTTCAATTCTTCTATCTTATCTTCAAGCATTTCCAAAAACAAACTTATACCTATTTCATTACTACTTCAACTTTGTCTAATTCACAATATATCTCATCATCATCTTATCTCTAAGTCTTTAACTGCTAGTTCAAATCATGCTCAAAGATGACTATAATCGACAATAGTTTTAAGTCTTTTGGCTGCATCTTCTTTTATAGTGTCTTTTCTAAAAAGAAGATAACAATATCACTTATTTATTCATCTACCGACTCTTCATCTGAGTTGATGAATCTGACTTATTCAAAAATTGTTAGCTTCGTTTATAAAAATAGTATTTACATTAGAAAAATCTATACCGTTTTCAACAACTGTTGTCGCTAAAAGTATATCGTATTGTTTTCTTTTAAACTCTATGATTCTTTTTTCCAATGTATCTCAAGGTAATTGTCAATGTGCAACAACTATACTTTTTCAAGGAAGCAATTTTTCTAAATAAGATTGAACTCATGATATAGTTTCTACTCTATTATGTATAAAAAAAACTTGTCCTCCTCTATCAAATTCTCTTTTAGCTGCATTAAATATAACATCATCATCAAAAGAAGAAACTATAGTTTGAATAGATTGTTTTCAGACAGGTGGAGTTGTCAACATTGACACTTGTTTTACTCAATTTAAAGCCATATTTAGACTTCTAGGAATTGGTGTTGCAGACATAGAAAGTATATCTATATTTCACTTAAAACTCTTGATTTTTTCCTTATCTTTAACTCAAAACTTGTGTTCTTCGTCTATGACAAGCAATCATAAATCACGAAATAAAACATCTTCGCTTAGTAATCTATGAGTACCAATTATCAGATCAATCTTTCAGCTTTTTAGTTTTTCTAAAGTAGTTTTTATCACACTAGCTTTTTCAAATCTGGTTATAACTTCTATATTAAACGGAAAATCTACAAATCTTTCTTTTGCCTTTTCAAAATGTTCATAAGCCAATACAACAAGTGGAGAAATTAAAGCTGCCTGTTTTCATCAAGTTATAGCTTTAAATATAGCAGCAAAAGCGACTTCTGTTTTACCAAATCATACATCACCTGAAAGCAATCTATCCATAGGATTTTCACTTTCCATATCTTTGTAAATCTCTTGAATTACATTGTATTGATCAGAAGTATATTCATATTCAAAACTATTAAAAAATCTTGCTTCTAGTTCCTTATTACTTTTAAAACTATGTCATATTTGCAATTTTCTTTTTGCATATATTTCAAGTAATTCTCATGCTATTTGTTCTACATCTTCACTCACCTTTTTAAGTTTCTTTTCCCACTCTTTTGTAGAAAGAGCTGTAAGTTTAGGATTTTCAGTTCAGACATATTTAGATACACGACCAACCTCAGTTATAGGAACAAAGAGTTTATCACTATTCTTGTATTCTAAAGTGATATATTCTTTTTTAATTCAAGCAAATTCTTTTTCAACTATTTCGCGAAAAACTCATACTCAATGATCAATATGAACTATATAATCACCTGGTTTTATCTGCAAGAGCAAATCCATATTTTCACTTAGTGTTCTTTTGATTCTCTTTTTTATAAAGATTCTTGATATATTGTCATCTCAGACTATTACAAAATCCTCGTTTTTTGCACTTTTTACATTATTTAAAGTAGTTTCAATAACTATTACATCTTCTAAATTGTTTAAATTTAAAAAATTGATAATAGTTTTCTTATTTTTTGTTATGATATATTTTTTTCTTTTTTTATCTTCTAAAAGCAATCTAAATTCATCTATACTATGTAAAACAAGTTCATTAAAACCTAGATTTATAGAATCAAGATTATTTCAAAGCGAAGAAAAAACTATATGATTATCTAGTTTTGGACAAAGTTCATCAAAAAAAGAATAAAAGTCAATGTTATCTAATATAGCAAAAATAGGGCTGTTTATAAAAAAATCTAAAAGTTCTTGACTTGTTTTAGAACTATATTCATAGCTTGTAAATGGTTTATTAGCTCAAAAATTGTATGAAGATATAGCTTTTCAATCACTAATTATACTATCAATTTCGTCTCACCAAAAAGAAAATTTAATAGTAACTCAATTATAATTGGTAAAATTGAGAGTGTCTCAAGATACAAAAAAAGTATTTGGATTTTGATGTTCACTAAAAATAAAACCCAATTCATTTAATTTTTTTGTTATATCACTTATCTTTATACTATCTCATTTTGATATAGTAAATATATTTTTATATTCAAATTGAGCTTTGGTTTCCAAAGCTATATTAAAAAAATCTTTGTTTACTATATATGCTCAACTAGAATTATAAAACAAATCTACAAAGTTTGACATATTGTCCATTTTAGACAATTTTAATCATAAACTATCAGCTATTTTGAGATAAGAAGATATGTTTTTATCATTTTCGACAACAATTAAAAAACAAGCAGTTTCATCCAATAACTTTTTAAGCATATTGAGCTTTAAAAATATATTTCCTGCTTGTGTATAGATCTTATTTTTTTGTAATTTTATATTTAAATCCAACACCTTTTAATATGATTAATATCTTTATTATTTACAAATTATATAAAAAAATTAAAATAAAAAAAATTATTATTTAAATTTTTAAAAATAAATGAATTTATTTATAAACCCTATATCAAAAAATTGTAATATATTGTTATTTGATGAGAAAAGAGAGATAGTCGATAGTATAGTTTTTGAATTAAAATGAAATGAATCTAGCTTATTATTACCTACAATAGATGATTTTTTGAAAAAAAATAAACTAAATTATTTTGATATAAAAAACATAGTTTTAGTAAATGGGCCTTGAAGCTTTACATGAGTAAGAACAGCAGTTTTAGCTATAAACACTATAAATTATATAACAAAAAAAAATCTAACTGCTATGAGTTATTTTGAGCTATTTAAAGATTATCCTATAGCTAAATCCAGCTCAAAAAGAGATTGTTTTTTTAAAAAAGATAAAGAAAGTGAAATAGAGATAGTAGAAAATGATAAACTAAAACAATTTTTAGAACAAAACAATATAAAAACTATCTATTGAGAAGTAGAACTAGAAAATATTGAAATAATTGAAAAAATAGATTATTTGACTATAATTAAAGAGTTAAAATTTCAAAATCTTGAAAAAATAGAACCTTTATATCTAAAAAAACCAAATATTTGTTAATAAAAAAATATGCTTCAACTAGAAAATATGAGACCATGAGAAAAAATAGTTATGGTTGTAAAAAGACACTGGATAGTTTTTTTTATATTATGAATTTACTTTTTTCTAGCTCTTGTAACTAGTATAAGTCTGTATGTGCTTTTAGGATTCAATGTATTAACTCATATGTTAAACATAGTATTTTGGATGATATTTTCACTATTTTTATATGTAGAATGGCTAAATCATGAACTAGATATGTATGTAGTAAGTGATAATAGAATTATTTGAATAGAACAAATATCCTTTTTAAATAGAGTAGTTTCAGAATGTAATCTATGACAAGTTCAAGAAGTAAATTCTAAAACTAGTGGACTTTTTGCAAATATATTTAACTATTGAACACTATCTATACAAACAGCCTGAAATAAAACAACTCTTCAAATGGATTTTTGTCCTGATTCTATGCAAGAAGCAAGAAAGATATTAAATGTTGTAGATAGTTATAGAGATAGTCATCAATCTGTTAAAAAAGAAGAAAAATAACAATAATTAAAATTAATGAAAGAATTAAATCTAAAAGAAATACTAGAAAATACTAGTGATTTAAGTATAGAAAAAAAAGTTTGATATGTAGCAATAATAGGTAGACCAAATGCATGAAAGTCTACCTTTATTAACTCTCTTATATGAGAAAAAATTTCTATAACTACAAATATACCTCAAACAACTAGAAAGAGAGTTTTAGCTATATACAATGATAGAGATAGTCAAATAATATTTTTTGATACTCCTGGTATACATAAGTCTGAAAAAGATTTCAATAAAAAAATAAATGATGTTGCTATAAATTCATTTAAAGATTGTGAAATAATATTGTACTTTATTGACTCATCAAGAGAAGGTTGAGAAGAAGAAAAATATATCAGAAATATACTTGAAATGGTAAATAAACCAATAATTAAAGTATATACAAAAACTGATTTAGAAGCAAAGATAAATATACCTGATAATGAAAATATAGTAAAGATTTCTAGTATAGAAAAAACTGGTTTTGATAATTTACTTGAAAAAATAAAATCTCATTTAAGAGTTTGACCATTATTTTTTCCAGAAGAATACTATACAAAACAAGATATATATTTCAGAATAAGTGAAATAATAAGAGAAAAAGCTTTTTTACATACAAAAGAAGAACTACCTCATTCTATATACATAAAAGTAGAAGAAATAGAAGAAACAGATGAATTGTTAAAAATAGTTGCCTATATATATACAGAAACAGAAAGTCAAAAATATATAGTTGTATGAAAATGATGACAATTGATTTCTCAAATATGAAAGGAGGCTAGAATAGAACTAGAGCATATCTTTGAAAAAAAGGTTTTCTTAGCTCTCAGAGCTAAATCACATAAAAATTGGAGAAAAAATGAACACTTAATAAAACAAATTTTAAACTAAAAAAAACTAGAAAATCTAGTTTTTTTTATTATTTTAATTTTTCAATTAAATCAAAAAATGATGAAGTAGGATAAGCTCAAGAAATAACTTCATATTCCAAAGTTTCAGTATTAACAAGTACATTACCTGGAGTTCATGTTATAGCAAAAAAATCAGTACCATTTTTCATTTGTAATTCAACTTTTGCAGCAAAGGTTTTATCATCTAAACATTTTTCCATTTTTGCTTTATCTGCACCAAGTTTAACAGCTTGTTCAATTAAATAGTTTTTAGAACTACTTAATGAAGTATCAATATTTCAATCTGCTTTAACTTCAGCATCAGTAAAACTTTTTTCCATAAGTCCATAAAAACCTTCTGAACCTTTTTGTGCTCCCATACATTCTAAAGCTTCAGCAGCAGTTTCGGCATTATCATGAAAATATAATGGAAAGTTTTGAAATACAATATTAACTTCACTAGGATATTTTTCTAATACTTCTTTTATTGTATTATTTTTGAAATGTTTAGCACAATATGGACACTCAAGTTCACTATATTCAAACCAAACAATTTTTGCATTTTCATCTCATTTTACATAAGAATCTTTTTTAAGAGTTTCTAATTGATCTTTTGTAATCATTCTAAATCATCTTTCACTTCTTTCCACAAATGGGTCATATGTAGCTCATATAGCTAAAAAATATTCTCCATTTTTTAATTTAGTTAAAAATGTATTGATCTTTTGTTGACCTGGTTGAACAGGATCCATAGAAACATCAAAATTATTTGTAGAAAATATAAATGCTGGAAGAGTTTTAATTTCATTTTCAAGTAAATATTCTTTTACTCCTTTATCTGCAAAATCCTTCACTTCAAATTTTGCTCCACTTATAGATGGTAACAATTTCATTTCTTCAATTATATTATTTGCATCAATTGATGAATCTCTTGTATCTGTAATAACCTTAATTGTTAATTCATCATATTTTACATTTCCATTTCCACCTCAAGCTGTCATCTTTCATAAGAAAAATCCCATAACTGCTATAACTATAGCCATAACAACAATTATTCATATAAGTATTGTACTACTGTTTATTTTACAATCTTCTTTTTTTCAAAAAAACATATTAAAAATATCGTTAAAAAATAAATAACACCCTATATTTTATCGGCAGACTATAAAAAGTAAAGTATAATCTAAAAAAGGACTTGATTATTAGTCAATAATACATTTTAATTAATTTTAAAAAAGACTCTTAAGAGTCTTTTTTAATACCTATAAACTGATATATCTCAAGGCAATCATGTATTACTATAATTATTTAAGTTTGTTATATAACCATTTTTTTCATCTCATATAACTATATTGTTTAGTCTAACTTCTCTAGTTCATGATACATTTGAAGCATGATTTATCTCCAAAGTATACTCTGAAAAACTATTTGGACTTATAAAATCGTATTCATCTCAAACATAAGTTATAATCAAAGTATTGTCTATCATACTAGATAGATTTGCTCTACCAAACTCTCTATTTGTTCATTTTCTTTTTAGTATAAATTGACTAGTTTTATCAAGAGAATTTAAAAAACTACCATTTATTTTAAATTCAAAGTCTTTTAAAGTTAATTTATTTTTACTATCATTTGTCACTCTAAATTCTAAGGCATTATTATATGTAGGAGTAAAATCTGTTACTTTTCCATACAATGGACTAGCTTGTGTAACCAAAGTAGATGTAGAACTTGTTATATTGACTTCAGAACTAGCATATTTTCAATTACTATATGATATAGCCCTTATACCATAAAGTGCTCAGATTTGGGCATTTATAGGAGTAGAAATCTTGAGTTTGATTTCTCAAGTTTTACTTTTTAGATCATTTAGAATTATTTTTACATAAAAATCATAATTTTTATCCTTTTCAAGTAGATAGTTTTTGTTTATATCAAAATATATATAGTTTCATATAACATAACCAGTTGATAATATATAATTATCTTTATCTACTAGATAGATCTCTTCAAAAACTCAAGTTAGATCTCAGATACTTCAAGTATTTTCAAAATATACATTTTTAAAATATATATGATCATATCTTGGTTCCATAGAAAAACTAGAAATAGTTGTAGTAGTTTTAGAAAGTTTACTAAAACTATTTAGATATGATTTTTGCAACTCTCAAATAGTTTTAAGAGTTTGGACTTCTTCTTGTTTTTTTTGTTTTTCTGCTTCTTCTTGTTTTCTTTTTTGTTCTAGATAATTTATCTCATAAGATATAACATAATCTTTTGTATATGTATAAAGATAATTGAGTATAGCATAATTTTTTGTATCTTTTGGATATGAAACAAGTAGTTTTTCTAGTTTTGCTTTTGTTTGATAAGCTTTATTAGGATTTTTATCATATACTTTTTTAGCTTGAGATTTAAAGTTTGAGATTTGATTTAATTCTCTTTGAGTAAACTCATATGCTATACTTGTGTTATACAAAAACAGAGAAATAACAAAAAATATAATTAGTTTTTTCATAGATTATTTTAAAAAATTTTATAATGAACTCTATTATAAATAATAAAAGTATATTTTCAAGAAATAAAAAAAGACCTCTATCAAAACGATAGAAGTCTTAAATGATTTAAATAAATTTTTTATATTTTCATAAATATAATATAACTACTTCTTTTCAATTAAAACTGTAATATATAGAATATCTATATTTACTATCAACAATTATTCTAATATTTGAATTTATAATAGCTCATGATAATGGAAATAATTTTAATATATCTATAGTTGATTTTATACTTTGTAATACTTTTGCAGCATAAAAATCATTGTTATTTGAAATATAATCAAATATATCAGACATATTATCTTCAGATTCTTTAGTATATATTATTTTATACATAAGTTTTTCTTTTAGAAAATATTCTCTTTTCTAAATTTGAATAAAATTCTGTTTCTTCATAAACATTTCCATCTTCTACATCTTTTAATCATCTTTTTATTCAATCTATTTCTTCCAAAGATAATCAAGCTTTTCTAAAAGCTTCTAAATCAATTTCTTTTCCCATAATCATAAATTTAAAATCTAAACTTTTTCTAATTATATATAATAATAACTCATTTGCAAATAATTATATACACATTATATACAAAACAAACTTAATAAAAAAAGACCTCTATCAAAACGATAGAAGTGTTTTAAAATTTATATCTCAATCTTCAAACTATTAACAACTATTTCATTTTTTAAATCATTTTTGATAAGCAAGAAAAGAAATTTTATAACTTCAGTATTTAAATATAAAACTACAGTTTTCTATTTTATCAAAACTATAGATAACTTTTCTTCAAATAATTCAGTTTTCACAAATAGAGTTTATTTCATTAAAAACATCTGTTTTCATTTGTCCATATTTTTCAAAATATCAATCTACTATTTTAGCTTCATCATATATTCAAGTATTACTATAAAAGTTATAATAATAATTTTTCATAGAATATACAAAATCATTTAATCAATCAAAAAAGCTTTCTTCAAAATATACTTTATACATAAGATAGCTTTTCTTTAGAATTAAGATTAGTAGATTTATTTTTAGATTTAATTAAATCTTTTTTTAATTCTTTTGCTTGATTTTCAATTATCTTTGTACCAAATTTTTGAGCTTCTGAAAGTGTATATAATTTCTTCATAATTTTTATAATTATTAAATAACACCCTCATTATACTCATTTCAAAAAAATATCAAAAATTATTTAAATCACAACAAAAAAGACTTCTATCGTTTTGATAGAGGTCTTTTAAAATAATTAGATATTTTTTATTTTCTATAAAGCTTATTTCAAATATCTAAATAATTTTTTATAATTAGATCTTCATCATCAATTCAAGTGTCAGAATATAGTCTAATAAAATAATCTTTATATGAATTAACAAAACTATCTAAAAATAAAAAAGCTTCTTCAGAATATTTTATACTATACATATTCTTCAACTTTAGATTCTAATTTAGATTTTTTTATTTCACTAGCTAATTCTTTAGCATTTCTTAATATACTTTCTTTTATTTTAATATCTATTTCTTCACTTGTATAATACTTCTTACAATTTATTTTTCCCATAATATATAAATTTAAAATCTAAACTTTTTCTAATTATATATAATAATTCATTTGCAAAATAGAAATGAATATAAAAAAAAGACATCTATCTTTTGATAGAAGTCTTTTAAACCTCTTGTGAATAATTTTTTATAATCATTTATAAACTCATCATCTTGTATCAACTGCAACTATTTCATTTTCTTCATCTTTTTTTATAAAAACTACTCTTATTTTTCACTTTCTAATTCTATAATAATCATCATATCATTTTAATTTTACTATAAAATAAGAAGATAAATTATTTTTTAATATATCTTCTATTATAGATTTTAAATCATCTTTATAAATGTTTTTATTTATAAATTTTTCCCATGATTTTGTCATAACTAAAAAGTTTTTAATAATTCAGATGCTTTTACAGGTTTATCAAATTTAAACTCATAATCTTCTATTTTTTCATCATCAAAAATTCAAGATTCATTTATTCTTTTAAATTCTTGAAGTGAAAGTTTTAATAAAACTGTTTTAGATGTTTTATCTAATATTTGTGCCATAATCTCATAGTTAAAAACTAAATCTAAACCCATTATACTCATTTCAAAAAAATATCAAAAATTATTTAAATCACAAAAAAAAGACCTCTATCTTTCGATAGAATTCTTTTTTAAACTTGAGTTAATAATTTTACCTCCAACTATTTTGCTCTCTATAAATTCAAACTATATAAATAGTATCTTTTTTTATTTTATAAACTATTTTAAATTTATAATTTGGTTCTACTATTTTCCTATAAATATCATCTATTTTTGTTCATATATTTGGAAATTCTAAAACAGTATTAATACTATAATCTATTCTATTTAACACTTCATTTGCATAAAATAAATTATCTTGTGCTATATATTTTCAAATATTAATATACTGTTGTTTTGCTTTTTTAAAAAACTTAACACTATACATAAGTTTTTTGCTTAGAAAATAATTCTTTTCTAGCTAGCTTTTTTACTTCTTCAAAATCATAAGTAATTCAAGTATCTTTAAAATCTTTTTCTGATTCTATAATATCTTGAATTTCTTCATAACTTAATCAAGCTTTTCTAAAAGCTTCTAAATTAATTTCTTTTCCCATAATATATAAATTTAAAATCTAAACTTTTTCTAATTATATATAATAATAATTCATTTGCAAAATAGAAATGAATATAAAAAAAAGACATCTATCTTTTGATAGAAGTCTTTTAAACCTCTTGTGAATAATTTTATCTAATAGATAAACTAGAGACATATCTTTCTTTTAAATTAGCATCTTCTAAAAATTCTATAAATAGATATTTAGTTCTCCATCTTATAATAAGAGAATTATTTTCTTTTCTTCATAATATATTTTCTTTATCTAAGGTTTCTTCAATTAAATCAAGAATTTCTATATTTCTATTTTTTGATTCTTCTATATATCAATCAATTATTTGATTTTCAGACCATATTCAACTATCTTCATATAAATTTTCATAATACTCTCTATATTTATTGAAATATTTTAATAGATAATCATATACATCTGGCTTAAATGTTACTTTATACATAGTCTATTTCTCTTATATGATTATTTTTATTTCTTTTTTCTCTTAGATTTTTTCTAAGTATATCGGCTTGTTCTAAAATTGCTTTATCTAACATATTAGCCATTTCTTGTTTTGTATAATAGATTTCTCAATTAATTTTTTTCATATTTTTTATATTAAAAATCTAAACTTTTTCTAATTATATATAATAATAATTCATTTGCAAATAATTATATACAGATTATATACAAAATAAAAACAACAAAAAAGACCTCTATAAAAAAATAGAAGTCTTTTAAAATTAATTAATTTCACTGTTTTTTAGATATCATCTCATATTTATTAATCTTTATTCTCCTTGTTTAATTTCTCATTTTTCAATCCAATGTTCAAGTTTCTCAAAATTAATATATTTATAACTTTGAACCATAGCTCATTTTCAAATATATGGTATATTTAACTCAAAAATATCTGAAAATATAAATCTTTGTAAATCTCAATATTTTTCGTGTTTAAAAGGGATGCTTTCTTTATTAACTATTCAAAGTAATTTTATATTTTTATTGTTATAAAAAATAATTCATTTTAGTTTTTTACCTACAAATCTATTATTTGAAGTTTCATATTTTCTATCTTCAATAGCCATATTATAAGCATAATCTCAAGCAACCACTACTAATTCATCTCCATTATTTAATTCAAATTTATTTTTAATATCTTTTATGAAATCACTATTATTATTTTTATTTTCTAAAACTATACTTTCAGTTTCAACTGCTTTTAAACTTACATATTCTTTTCAAGTAATTATTAAAAATAATAAACTTAAAAATGAAGAAAAACTTAATATTCATATGAAGTTTATAAAAGTATAATCATTAAATTTAATATTTTTAAAGATTAATAAATTAATTATGACAATTGATATAATAAAAAATATTATTATAAGTATCACTAGAAAAGACATATAAAACTTATTTCATTTATTTTTTGAAAAATTTTTTATTACATATGATATTATCTCTCACATTTATCTATAGTAAAAATATAAACATTTTTACTATAATCATATTTATAAAAAACACAAAAAAAAGACCTCTATCAAAACGATAGAAGTCTTTTAAAATTAAGAATAATTTTATAAAATAAGTTCGTAAAACTAAATATTAGTATGATTTAGAACCTAATTCAATTTCAGTAGCCATATTTGAAGTTAATCAAACTGAACCAGCAACACCATTAACAGTATATTCAATACCTTCTTTAGTTAAGTTTAAAGTATAAGTTGTATCAACTGTACCTTTTGGAACTATAACATAAGTAGTATTAGAAGATATAGTTAAATCAGCAGCAGTCATAGTTCAAGCATTAAATACTCAAGCAGAAGTTATTGTACCAGATCTAGCTGATTCACCTTCTTTATATATTTTATAAGCATCAGCTTCAGCAGTATTACCTAATTGGCTAAATACTAAATCAGTTAAAGTTATAGAAGGAGTAGAATTACTAGCATCTACAGTATTTGAACCAGTATCAATAGTAATTTTTAATTTACCTTGACCTCCAGAAATACTAGAAGTAACACTAGGAGTAATAACAACTGGAACTATAGCAACATCTTTAGAAGTAATTATAGCAGCATCAGATGCATTTGCAACATCTTTACCAGAATCAACTCATGTAGCATCACTTAAAGTAACACTAGTAACATTTAAACTTGTAACAGTTGCTCCAACTTTTTCAAAACCTATTGTAGCAGTATTGATAGCAAGTTTTAATTCTTTAGTTTCTTGAGGGATAATTAAAGAAGTTAAATTTTTAAATGTAATTGTTCCAGCAGCTATGTCAGAATTAGCATTAGTAGCAACTAATGTATCATCTAAATATAATGAAGCATTAACAGCAGCATTTCTAAGATCTTGATTTACAGCAAAAGTAACTGTTTCAACATCAACTGATTCATTTTGTGATTGAACATCAACAGAGAAAATAACTTTAGAAGTACCAGCTAAAACTGTTTTATTATCTTTGTTATCATCATTATTAGCATCTTCTGATAATGTAAGAGTACCAAAATTTACTACATCGATATCTCTACTTGAAACAGCAGGATTAGTTGAACTTAATAAAACTGCATTATAAGTAGCATCAACATCATCATTATCATCATCTTCTACAGATATAGAATAAAGACTAGCTTTTACATCATTTACACCAGCACCTACAGCATCAGCACCATCAACTATACCAACAGTAACAACAAAAGTTTGTTTAGCATTAGCAGCTATTGAAGTTTCAAAACCATCAAATGTTGCAACTCAAGAAGCTAAATTAGAACCAGAAACTCTATCTAATAAATTAGATTCAGAAACTGAACCTCTATAAAGAGTTACTTGAGATATTTCTTGACTTGAAGCACCTGCAGCAGCAAGAGGACCTTCAATGTAAACTTTAGCTTCATCCATAGTTAAAGCACTTGATTCATCAGCTTCAACTTCAAATTGTAAAGCAACTACATCATTAGCACCTCTAACTTTAGTAATATCAGAAAGTGGAACTGTAGCAACAGTAGCACTTGATTCTGTACCACTAACTTTTTTCCAAGATAAAGAAGAAGGAGTTAAATCAGAAACTGGTTTATCATCTTCTAATTCTACAACTAAGAAAGAACCATTAGTTAAATTTGCATCATCTGTTTTACCAACATTTAATGAAGCATCTAATGTAAATACTACAGAAGCAGTATCAAAATTCACAATAGTTTTTTTAGTATCAGCTCTAAAAGAGAATTCAGTTGTTCCTTGAGGAAGAGTTATATTAAGATCTGTATCTTGATATACATTACCAGCTAAATCTAATTCATAAGCAGCACCATTATCAGCAACTAATTCAAAATTTTCGAATATAGTACTAAGAGTAACAGCAGCTTCAGTACCATTTTGGATACCATCACCAGCAGTACCACCACCATTACCATCATCAACGAATGCAGTACCAGCAGTTAAAGTAGCTAAAACTCAAAATTTTTGTAATTCTAAATTACCTCCTGAAACATTAGTAACTTTTACAGTACCAAGAGTAACATTATCTTTATCTTCTCTAACTTTATCAGAAGGAGCATCAATATCAACTAATGTTAATTCTCAAGCTTGTATAGTAATTTGATTTCCAAGAAGAGTACCTTCAGATACAGTTATAGCAGCACCATAACCATATTTAGTACCTTCAGCAGTTACATCTAATTTTTTATCAACAGCAAAACCAAAAACATCACCAGCTCAAGCAACTACATCTGCTCTAACTGTAAATTTTTCAGTTTTATCTTCACCGATTGTTAAACCATTTCCTAAATCGAAAGTTAAATATTTACCATTCATTGAAGCAGTAGCAGCAACTTCTTTAGTATTATTTAATAATACAAAATTAGCTAAATCTTCTTCAGCATCTGAACTATCAGATTTAAAAGTAATAGATTTTAAAACTACATCTTCATCAGTAGCACCAACTACTTGGAATTTAAAAATATCAGCATTTTCAGAACCTAAAGTAGGATTTGAAACACTTCCATTAGCTTCTACAGAAACTGATGCAGCATTAACTCCACCAACTTTCATAGTATTACCAACTAGAGATCAAACAAATTTTACATCAGCAGAAGAAACCATTTCTTTTAATTCTATTGCAAATTCATCTCCACTAGCAGCAGTAGCAGAAGCAACATCAGCAACTATAGTAATAGTTTTAGTTTCTCAAGCTTTAACAACTAAACCATTAGTAAACGTTAAAGTAGCTTCAGTATTATTTTCTTGAGTATCATCTTTAGCTTTTGAAACTCTACCATCAGCTGTAAAAGCAGCTAAACCTGTAAGAGTAGAACTATCAGATAATCCTCTTCTTTTTAAAGTTATTGAAGTTATAGTAGTATCTTCATCTCATGCACTTAAATCAAATGATACAACTGGTAAACCAGAAATATTACCTGGAATAGTTGCAGCAGCAGCAGTAGAAGGAGAAAGAGAAATAAATCTTTATACACCACCTCAAATATATATAAAAAAATAATTGAAACACAATAAAACAACCTAAGGGGGTTTTAGGCTTCCAAATCTTACAAACATAAGATAAAAATAAAAAATAAATTTGATTTTATAAAAAAATCGTGTAGAATGTTACTAGATAGAAAATAAAGTTTGTAAATAAATTTTCTAATCTAAATAAAAATTATAAATTTCTTATATATACTTGTCAATTTCGTTACTTATAGGATAGCAACAGCTTCCTTAATCTTTACTATTTGTTTATAGATATATATAAAGAAAACAATTATAAAAATACACTAGTTAGATGTAAATACTTAATAGATTTTAAAAATTATAGCCTTTAAAATCACATTTTTATTACTTATAGGATAGTCAGACTTCCTTACTTCTAAAGATAAGATAGCATTTACAACTAGCATATTAAAACTATAAAAGAAATATTAGTTTTTATAAATACTTAATGTAATTTCAAAGTTTCGACAGCTTTAAAATTAATATTTTTATTACTTATAAGATAGCATAGCTTCTTTACTTCAACAGTTAAAATAGTATTTATCTAATATTTCTCGTGAGAAAAGCGACTATATAAATATAGTCGCTTTTCTTGTTATAGTTATGGTAGGAATTATAAGATTTTACCTTATAACTCCCATAAAATAACTTTATATTTATTTTTTAAATATAAAGTTATATATTGTTATTCTCACAAAAAATTCAATTCTTTAAATTTTTCTAGATCAAAATCTTGTTTATTTTTAAATAAAGACAAAATAATTTTTATCATTTTAGAAGCTGATTCAACTAAAGCTTGTTTTGATTTAATTCATTTTTTATCTTTTATTTTCTCCTTATACTTATTTACTTCCTTTATATGTCAAGTAAGAGTAAAAATTATTAAATATATTACTTTTCTAAGCATATAATTTCATTTATTTTGTAGTCTAGGTCTACTTAAAGTTTTTCATCAACTCGCAGTTTGAGTAGGATACCATCATATAAATCAAACTAATTCTTTTAAACTTTTTGTAAATAAATGGTTTCACATTTCAGAGTAAAATACTCAAAGAAGAATCGGAGAAACTCAATATATTTTTGGAATAAATAGTCAATTATTACTTATTTCAGCTAATATAAGATTTTCCATATTTTCAATATTTTCTAATACTCCATAATATTTTTTTACAAATAAATTCATTTGTCATTTTAATAATCAATATTCATCTTCAACTCATACTCATATTTTTAACAATTCTTGAAGTTTTTTTAGTTTTTGATTATATGCTTTCTTTCAAAATTCCTTATTTCAACTTCAAGTCATAACTTTCATATAAAAATCATTTTCTTCCATACTTACTATTTCATCTCTAGTAAAGTGAGATTTTATATATAATTCCATATGAGAATATTTATTTGGGTTAAATACCTCATATATTTCTGGCATTATACGATTAGTAAGCTCTTTTATTCTATTTTTTACTCTTACTAATTCTTGTTTTTCTTTAAAATATTGTCTATATAGAAATCTTAAATTTGAAGTTTCTAGAAATTGTGAACGATGAATTATTTTATTTTTTCTTTGTTCAAATACTAAATCTTCTTCATTTTTACTCACTTTTTCATCTTTTTCTAAGTAATTTTTATAAGTTTGTAAAAATTCAGCTATCATTATACTATCTTTTTTATCATTTTTTACATTAGAATTATTATCTTTTTTAGAAAATTGTTTAATTTTTGAAGGATTTACAACATAGATATTTTTATATTTTTTCTTATTAAAAAATTCTATTAATGAAAAATGATAACTTCAAGTAGCTTCCATACCTATAAAAATAGTATTTTTATCAATTTCACTTTTTGACAATCACTCTAAAACTTTTTCTAAATTTTTAAATCATAAATCATTATTTTTAATTTCTCAAATATCATAAGTTTTTGTATTGCTATCTTTTTCTAGAACTAGACTTAAATAGTGAAATTCTTTAGCTATATCAAATCAAAAATAAATATTTATTTCATTTTTTGTACTTAAATTTTTTAATAACTCTAAATCTTTATTTAATTTTTCTAATTCTTTAGATTTAAAAGTTATATTAGACACTTCCTTTTTATATCACATATTTAGTTATAATTAATATTAAAATAAAAAAAAGTATTACTATATATTCAACTAAAATACTTGTTTGTTTTGTATTTTAAGCCAAATTATATAATAATACTTTTTAATAGAACTCAAACTTTTTTATAAAAAATCAAAATTCTTCTATTTTTTTAATTTATTTAAATCAAACTCTTCAAGACTAAAATTATTTTTTAATAAATAATCAATATAGCTTGTAGCTCAATTTAATATTTCATAAAAATAAAAATATTCTCTATAAACTTTAAGTATTTTTTCTTTAAGTTTATAGAGAATATTTGATAATTCATTCAACTCTTTCCGAAATAAATCTGATAATTCATAATAACTATCAATACAAATTAAATCCAAATCATACTCTCTAGTATTTAATAAATTATAATCAATTGCTAACTCTTCCTTTAAAATAGTATAAATATTATCATAGTTAATATCATGATATATTAAATCCATTTCAATTTTTAAAAAATCATAATATTTTTCTAATGATTCTTTAGAAAAATATTCTATTTTTAATTTATTTTTTAAAGTATTTCATAAATATCTATCCAAATATTTATACTTATTTTTTATATTTTGAAGTTTATCCCAAATATAAATAACATCATTTTTATATAAATATATTGATTCTCCATTCTCTAAGACAGCTATTTTAATTTTTGTATCTACAGCAAAGAACTCTAAAATTTTATTTTTCATAAATAAAAATTAATTAATAAAAAATCATACATATTTTGTATAATCCAAACAAATTGCATAACTTAGTCAGCAAATTTTTCTATCATATAATCATCAATATTAGAATAGCCATTTTCTTTATATTCAATTCAAAAAAAGTCTACTTTTATTTTTTCTTCTTGATTTACTTCACATATTAAAGCATGAACATTGTTAGAATCAATATTTTCTAAATCATTTGAAATATTTTTAAGTAACATATTATCAATATGTTCTACTAAAGGTTTATAATAAATAATATATTTTCAAGAAGGCAGTTTAATAGCATTATGAGAATAATTTTTTATATCATCTCATCTAAATCATAACAATTCAGGATTATAGTAATTTAGAGCATTTAATAAAGTTCAATCGTTTAATTCGATTTTTAAATTTTTATCTCAATTATCATTTAATAATACAGAAGTATCAAAAGTTTCTAAGTTAGTAATATTTGTATACATAGGTTTATAAATAAAAAAATAAAAATCACACTTATTTCGTGTGATATAAATAAATTTGTCAGTATTAGTAAAAAATATGATTTTTTGTAAAAAGTTATATAAAGTTAAAAAATAAAATAAAAATCATATTCATTTTAAAAAACACAAAAAAAGACAAGTGAAATTTAATTCACTTGTCTTTTTATAATATCTTTAAATATTTTAATTATTTTTAATTATTACATTTTTTTATAAAATGTAAGTTATGTTATTTTTATTTCTAAAAAACATAATACTATTATATACAAAAATTCGAGCAGGTTTTTTTATTTTAATACTTTTTTAAATTTCAACTTGACAAAATATAAAAAATAATCGAATAAAAGTTAAATATAATACTACTTTTATTCGATTATTAAGCTAAAACTAAAATTATTTCGGATCCATACTTAAATAGTAATCATTTACTCAAATATCTCACATCTTTTGTATAAAAAAGTTATAAATAGCTTCTCTATATTTATTAACATACTTTCCATTTTCTAAAATAAACTCTTCATTTACTTTTTTACTATCAGTACAATTTCAAATTATTTTTCATAAATTCCTTGTAAATCTCAAAGTTCATAGCGAAAAATGATGAATATTATCTTTTTTCATATTATTTATAACATCAAAAAAATCATTATCATATCAATTTAAAGTAATAATAGGGTCAAATTTTAAAGAAACTATATATCATTTATAAGTAAGTTCTTTTATATATTCAAGCTTTTTTAATATGTCTTCTTTTTTTCAAAATCTATCCATATTATTTATAGAAATAGAAAATCACAGTATAAGATTTTTAATAGGTGGGAATTTTATATCTAAATTCATAAGTTTTGTTCTTGATTCTACTATAATATTTGGATTTTTAATACAAATTTCGTAAAAGAATTGATTTAAATTAGTTATTTTATCAAATAAAAAGCTATCAGTATACTCTCAAATATTAAATAAAATCTTTTTTCAAGGATTTTGTTTAATAAATTTATTTACTTCTTCTTTTATATTTGAATATATAGTTATTTCGGGATTAAATTTATTTGTGCTTAATAAATAACAATAATCACATCATAAAAGGCAATTTTGTCAGATTTTTAGATTATAAATAGCATATCAAAGCTTTCTATATATTTCAAAAGAAGTAAATCATTTGTCATCTCTTGAAATAAGGTCTTTTCAGGATTTTAAAAATAAATAATCTTTTCTTTTTTCTAAATTTGTTTTATAGTTATCAAAAATAATATTGAAATTATCTCAAATATTTAAAAATATATCTTTTTTAATATCAGAGTACTTGTCATATTCTATAACTTCAAAACTACTTAATTTATTTAAAATCTCTTGTGTTAAGTCATATTTTTTAGCTTCTTTTTGTAAATATATTTTCATATAAATATTATTAAATTATAAATTATTAAATTTTTAGTAATAATAAAAGTAGGATTTAATTTTTTGTTAAATCCTACTTTAAATAAAACTTTTATTATAAATCCTTAGCAAAATCAAAACTTACTTCAAACTCTTCTTCTCACTTATCTACACTATATTCAACAACCTTTCCATTTTCACTTACTCAATGATTCTCATCTCAAAAAAGTCAAACCTTTTTTAATATTTCTTCATCTTTTAATTTCTTTTGATTTTTTTCTTCTTCTTTGATTTTTATTAATTCTTCATTTTTTGGTATTAAAGCTCCATAAGTTAATTTTCAATTTACTCTAAATCTCTTTTTCATATATCTAGAATTTTTCCAAAAATATTTATAAAACTCTTTTTTATCAATCTCATCATTTATACTTAAATACTCAACTACAATTCTATCTATAGTTGATTTTTCAACTTTTCAATATAGTTCTGGGTGTTTTTCTTCAAACCAATCCCAAAATATATTACTTTCATTTTTTGAAGCAAATTCTAAGTCCCTTTTATCTTCATTATCTAAAGCCTCTATACCATCATACTCCAAAACTTCTTTATAATTTTCAAACAACCAAGCTAAATAGTTTGATACTATCTCATCATTATTAATTACTTGATATATTTCTTTAGTATTATCTAATTTTTTATCACTATAAATTATACTAAATCTTCTATTTCAAACACTAGAATCATCAAGTTTTATAGGAGTATTATTATTTGAACTTATAAAAAACCAAGCACTATTTTTAGTTTGATACATATTTACATATTTTTGATTGATAGTAATCTCTTCAGCAAATATCAAGTTTTTTAGCTTGTTTGTTATATTTACATCTTCGTTAGTATTATTTGTTACTATTTCATCAAAAGAAACTATAAGTTTATCTCATCTAAAAGGACTAAATTGACTTGTTAAGTCTTGTTTTCAGAGATTTGATAATACATTTTCATTTCAAAATATTTTTGAAAGTAGTTTTATAAAAGTTCATTTTCAGCTTCATCAAGCTCAATAAAAAACTATAGCTGGAACTCTTACATCGTTTAAATGAGTGTATTTATATAAAATAGCTTTATGTAAATATAAAGCATTTTCTTTATTATTTCCACATAAATTATTTATTAAATATTCTATATTCTCATCTAGTTTTGGTGTTTGAGATGGCTTTAATATAGTTTCTTTATTAAATAAATTATAAACCATATCTTCTTGTCAATCAAAGTATGAAATTTTATTATATGTTCTAAAAATTCATAATCTTCTTAATAAATATAGACTATCAATTGATATTAATAAATTATTACATAAATCAAGACAATTAATAAAAACTTTTCATTCTATCCAATAATATTTTGATACTGATTTTACATATATATGATTATTTCAAGTAGTAGCAAATAATGCTTTAAAATATTCAACTACTTTCAACTTTTTTTCTTCATCTCCATTTTTATCGGCTTTTCTATATAGTTCTAGTAATTTATTTAAATTATTAATAAAAATACTGTAAGTATCTTGAGCTTGTATTTCATTTATACTTTGCCCGTTTTCTAAATTATTAGAATTTGTAGCTTGTGTATGAGTCATAAGTTTTAAAATTATAAGTAAAATAAAAAGAGAACTTTTTAAAAAAAGTTCTCTTTTTTGTTTGTAGTAATTAAAAAAAGTTATATAAACTATTTATTTATATAACTTTCTATTTCTTTTGAAAAATCTATTTTTTCAATAGTTTCTTCACTTTTTATAAAGTCCAAAACTTTATAGATATATCATTTATTTTTATAATCCTTTACTCAAAAACTAAAACTTACTTCCAATCAATTTTCTTTTAAAAAATCTAAATATAGTTCCAAATTTGTTTTAGCTGATTCTATAATATATAATTTTTCTTCGTTTGATTGAAAAAACATTATAGTTTTTAGATTTAATTTATACTTTTTATCTAAATTTTTTATATCAATTTCTAAAAAGTCGTTCTCTTTATCTTTCAAACTTTTATAAAAGTTTATTTTGTTTAGATTTGCAATACTATCAAGAAAATCACTTTTATAAAAAATATTATTTTCTTTATCTTGCAATATATATTGTACTTTGACCAAAATTCAAATAAAAGCTTTATTTTCTAAATCTATTACTTCTTTTGAATAATTATAAAATTTTCAATCTTTAAAAGTTAATAATTCTACATATGAATTATTACTATTATTTTTCATTTCATCTATTAAAGATGTTAAAGAGTCTAATGTAAACATAAGTTAAAAAAATTAAATATAAAATATTTTTATTTTGTTTTACATTGATTTTGTATATAATTTTTGTGTATAGGAAAAATTTATACAAGCTTCAATACGGCAAAATAATAAAAAGCCTTGTAGCTTTAAAAGTTTTTGAGTTTTTAAGTATTATTATATGGGTTAAGAAATAAATTTATATTTTTATATAAAAACTCCAAAATTTAAAAACACAAAAAAGACCAGCGAAATTATTAAACTTCGCTGGTCTTTTATAATATTTTCAAATATTATAATTATTTTTTATTTATTACATTTTTTTAGAAAATGTAAGTTTATATGTTTTTTCTTAATTAAAAGATAATATTATTATATAGGATTTTTTGAGCAGGTTTTTTTTAAAAGTATTCACATTTTATATTTTTATGTTTTAATTAAATTAAAATAGTTTATTTTTTACTTTATATAAGACAAAACTTAAATTATTAAAAAAGTTTTATTATTTTTATAATTTAAGTCTTGTTTTTAGTTTTAGAATTGTTTTTTGATAAAATTAGTATAAATATTTTCTCAAACTCTCACTTCATTATTTAAAAAACATCACTCTTTAAAAAAATGTTCCATTCATCTTTTTAAACTTTTTCACTCTGGAGTATGTTTATCAAAAACATAATCTTTTGGTATAATTGGCTCTAAATGTGATAAATCTAATTTTTTAGGTAAAAGTTTTATAACTTCTTCTCTATATAAATTGTCTTGTGTTTTATAATATTCAAATCATAAATTATACTTTTTTATAAGATAGAAGTTTATAAAATATAGATTTAATCAATCTTTTCATCATAATTCCCAACATATATTCATACACTCTATATAAATATCATACAATTTTTGATTCATATTATTTTTAAATTCTCTTTCAAAAATCTCTTTTAATTCTTGTTGTGTAGCTTTTGAATTTGATAAAAAATATTTGGCTCTACAATATGTTTTTATAAACTCCTTATCTTCTTCTTCTCAAAATCAAAAATCTTGTATAGCATGATAGAAATTGTCATTTTCTCTACTTTTTTGAGAGTAAGCAAGTAATAAAGTTGCTTGATATATAGCTGTATCATCAAATTTATTATATGTTTCAGTTTCCCTAAATTTTTTATACGATTTTAATATGAGTTCTCATAAGTATAAATTCGCAAGTCATATATCTTCTACTAAGATTATAAAAATTCTTTTCCATATATAATTTATATTTCAAGATTCAATTATTTCTTTTGTATAATTTATCACATCTAGTATATCTCATCTTCTTATAGATTTTTGAAATCACGAAGAACAAATAAACATATTTAATTTACTTCTTTTTGTTATTCAATCATAAAAATTGATTTTATCTTTTAGCTTTTCTTGTATCATAATTATATTTATATTAAAAAGTATATTTTTTGCAGTTTTAACAAATGATTATATATGGTCGCCATAAAAATTATGCTTCTTTATATAAAACTTGTTAAAACTGCAATTTTTAAGTTTTAGTAATTTTTATTATTTAAAATAATATCTTCATAATTCAATATATCTTTTTCATCTATTTCATACATAGTATTTACCACTCAAATATTTTCAAGCAATCAAGAAAAACAATCTATAATTCACACTCAATATTTATTATAATCACTTAATTTAACAAATATAATATTATTATTACTTACATTTATTTGTATAAGTGCATTTTTAGCTAAACTATTTCAATTTAATTCTTTTTCTAAATTAATAAAAAACTCTCTAGTATACATAGGTTTATAAATAAAAAAATAAAAAATCATACTTATTTTGTATGATCCAAAAATTAGCATAATTAAAAAATATGATTTTTTTTGTAAAAAATTATATAAAGTTAAAAAATAAAATAAAAATCATATTCATTTTAAAAACACAAAAAAAGACAAGTGATTTAAATTTCACTTGTCTTTTTATAATATTTTTAAATATTTTAATTGTTTTTTAATTTATTACATTTTTTAAAAAAATGTAATTTATGTTATTTTATTTCTAAAAAACATAATATTATTATATACAAATGTTTTGAAAAAGTTTTTTATTTTAGTATTTTTTGAAAATTTTGATTTGACAAAATATAAAAATAGATTTTTTTTATTTAAAATATTATGATATTATTTGATTATTAAGGTAAAAAATAGATATATTATATTTTCTATATTTTAAAAGTCTTTTTTATTTAATTTTTTCACTTTTTTATTCAATTTATAAGATTTTATTATCTTTATTTTTGCATTTTATACATTTTTAAATAATATGTAAGCATTATTATATAATATTTTTATATGAATTGAAGTAGTTTATTATTTTATAACATCTCTTTACTTGCTCAAAATAATAATATTTCACAAGATGAAATAGATACTTATTTTTTTAAAACTTGAAAAGAAATATCTTATTTTTATTTTCCAGATACAAACAAAATAAATGAAGTCTTTAAAAATAATATAGATTCATTAGAAGCAAAATTAGCCCTATATTGAATGGCTTTTGATATTGAAACTGTCAAAAAAACAGCTTCTTCATATCATAAATTTAAAAGAATTCCTATAAATAAAAAAATGTTATTTAAAGAAATTTTACTTACTGATACTTGAATTAAAAGTATTTTAGTAGATGATATAAGTAACGAAATTAATAATAAAATAAAAGAAAAAAGAAGAAGAATTGATTATGAGTACTTACTAGAAAATGAAATTGAAAATATAAAAAATGATATAGCTTCTATTGAATATATTATTGATAATATCAATAATGATTTAATCTCTATATGAAAAAATCTAAATACTATTTTAAAAGATAATGATATTAATAATATAAAAAGTTTTCAAGAATATTGTAATATTATAGATAATATATATAAAATACCTTCTAACTATTATGTAGAATCTAATTTATTTAATTTTGAATATAATTATATAACTAATGAAGAATTAATAGATATTAATAAATCTCTAAAAAAAATATTTAAAGAAAAAATAAAAGAAGATGTAGATTTTTATTTAAAAATGATTTACACTCTATTTACTAAAGAAATTTCAAGTAAACTTAAAACTTTAAAAATTCGTTTAAAGCATAAAATAGATTGATTGAAAATGTTTCAAATAAAAAACATATTATTAGAAGCAATTAAAACAGATGAAAAATTACTTTTTAATAATATTTTTTCAAAAACAAGTTCTTTAGATGATAACCAACTGATTTTTAATAATATTTCAAAGTTTATAAGTAAATATTTATGAGATTATTATATAGTTTGAGATAAAAAAATTACTCTAAAAGACCCAAAAAATTATCTTATAAGTAATTTTGATATAACAAGTGATTTAATAAATGATTTAGATTTTAAAGATACATATACCCTTAAATACAAATTTTGAGAAGATGAAAACTGAAAAATTGATTTTATTTCATCAATATTATTTTACAAAAATAATATAATTGATTCTATAGAAGAAGAAATACTTGATGTTTCATATATAGATTATTTAAAGGTAAAAGAAAATATATTACAAATAAATTATAATAGTTTTAATAATTTAAATAAAATCTATTTATTAAAAGATGATTTAGAAGAATTATTAGAAATAATTAATAAAACCATATCAAAAACTAGTAAATCTAAAGATTATGAAAAACTTTCTATAGAAAAGTTTTGAAATTTCTTTTATAAAATACAACTTACAGATGAAGAAATAGAAGCTTTAAAAAATAAAGATGCTATCTATTATTGAATACAAAATGCTCAGTGAAAAAATTTAAGTAATATGATTCATATACAAGAAACTTTGAAAAACATTATATTTGAGCAAAAACTTAAAAATTCTACTTATTCTATAGAAATCTTAGAAGAAATATATAAGAAAGTTTTAGAGATAATTCAAAATAATAGTGCTATTATTTGATTAACTATAAGTGGAAGAAAAAATATAAATAAATGAACTTCTACTACAACAAGTATATTTAACCTTTATGAAAAAGTTTTTTCAAGTCAATATGCAAAGTTTTATAAATCAACCCAAAATAATATCTGAAAAAATATTAATATTTTTTCAGATAAAACAGATTTATCATATTTAACAAATGAATTTGATAAATGTATTATAGATACTTTTGATGAATTTATAAATAAAATAGATAATAGAATAAAACTATATTTTGAGAAAAATATTATTACTAGCGATATATAATTAACAATTTTATAATTTAAAAAATCCTAAAAAATTAAAATTTTTTTAGGATTTTTTGTATTTTTTCTTTTGGATAAATTCCTAAAAGTTTAGCAATTCAAGTCAAGAAATCTATTTTTTGTGAGTAGTCTTCGTGATATCAAACAAACTCAAAATTATATGAAAGTCTTTTTATAATCTCGTTTATAGCTTTAAGTGAGTTGATCCAAGTTCAGTAATATAAATTATATTTTGAGTTATTATTGTAATAATAGCTTATTTCTATTTTTGAAAAGTCCTTATTTTGTGATTTATTTCGATATATTTTTATTAAAAATATACTTCATCTGTGAATTAATGCTTTTACAAAATCTATGTAATAATAATATTTTTCTTTTGTTATATCTTCAATTATTTTTCATTGTCAGCTTGTATATTTATTTTCTTTTGAAAGTAGCACACTAAAAATATTTGGTATTATTTTAAAATCAGTTGTATATTTATATTTTTTTGTTTGGAGATGTTTTAAAAGTTTTTCTACATTTTCTCTTTTTATGTAGTTGTATATTTCAATTTTTGACACTTTTTGAGAGTCTTTTGAATAAGTGAGTTTATCAAATTTCCAAGTTTTTATATATTCTAAACTTTTAGAATTTTTGAGTATTTTTACAATGTTTTCGGCTTCTGTAATACTAAACATAAAAAATAACTTATAAAATAATATTTCAATTTTATAAGTTATTTAATTTTTTATATGTATTATTTTTTAGTTTTTCTTATATTTGTTTCTATTTATATTTTTATATTTTCTCTAGTGTTTCAAATAGTTTTTTTATATGTTGTACTTGTGATAATTTTTAATACTTTTCTCTTAAATATCGTATTATATTATATTTAGTATTTATTTTTTAATTTTATTTATATGTTTTTATTAAAAAAATTTTGATTTTAGAAAAAATAGTATATAATATAATTAAGAAAGTTTAGAAATCTATATGGAGGGTATTCAGACAATACGGTCATATCCAGCGAAGTATAGCAAAGACTAAACTTCTTTTTTTTTGTTTAAATTTCAGTTATTTCACTTAAATCTATATTAAACATATTTTCCAATATAAAATCATCAAAATTTTTAGATTTATTCATATTTACTTGTCTTAATTCATAAGCTATTAAATCAGCAATTTGTATTCAAGCATAACTTTTTGAATTAACAAATTTAAATTTATATCACTTATAAAGTGGGTATTTTTGATTTATAAAATCCATTATTTCTTTTTCAACTTTTCAATTATTTTTTCAAAATTCTAATCTATCAGAAATTATAGTTATATCTTTATTATAATTTTTTATTCAATTATATATTTTTCATATTAAAATAGATAAAATTTCTATATATTTATCTTTATTATCAGCAAAATATCATTTTATACTTATTCAAAGTATATTATTAGAAATAATATCAAATCTTGAATCTGTAATCATTCTATCATAAAATATTTTTCAACTTTCTTCTACACTTTTTAATTCTAAATCGATATTTTTAAATCAGTATTCTTTCTTTTTATTTTCTAAAAATTTATTTACATATGAAACTGAATGTTTTGTTATAAATCATCAAAAAACTATTTGTCATTTTGAGAGTCTTTTTGATTCATCTAAATATATTATCATATTTAATCATTTTTCTTAATTTCTAAAATATATGTGATTATATAAAAATTTATAAAAACTCAAAAATATATAATTTTTTATACTGTTCCTTAGTTATTCCAATTAAGTGTTCCAAGTATTTTTTAATATTTTTAGATTTATTTTTGGCTTTAGTATTTGATTATTACATACTGTTCCAATGTTCCAAGCTTTTTTAATAAAAAAGTTTTATTTTTATTTTTTATATTATTTTTTAGTATTTTATATTCTCTTATATTTAATACTTGTGTATTTTATATTTTCTCATAATTATCAATCTTTTAGCTTTATTAAAACAAAATATATAAAATTATAATATGTTTTAGATTATAAAAAACTACTTATGAGAACTCAAAATAAACATTTCAAATATCTTACAAAAAAACAATTAGACAAATTATTCAAAAGTATAGAGTCTTCTCGTGTTTTTAATAAATATTATCTAAGAGATTTGGCTTTATTTAATCTCGCTTATTACTGCTGACTTAGAATTTCTGAACTTTCTTTAATCAAGTTAGACCAATACAACAAAGATATTTGAGAAATATATATAAAAAGATTGAAGTGAAGCAATAACTCAACTATTACTTTAGATAACAAGAGAAGATTATTACTCAACAAATATATTAGAGAATATAATATAAAAGATGATAATGAACTTTTATTTAAATCTAAATCTTGAAATATTTTAAATAAATCAAATATAGAATTTTTAGTAAAAAAATATAAGGAATTATCATGATTAGAGAGTTTTCATTTTCATATGTTAAAACATTCAATAGCAGTACATTTACTAGAAATTTGAGTAGATATTTTTGCTTTAAAAAATTATTTATGACATAAAAGTATTGATTCTACTATGGTATATGCAAGTTTTTCTAGTTTGATGAATAAAGAAATTTTTAATAAAATAAATACTAATGGTTTAGTATAGAGAAAAAATATAAAATTTAACTGATGATTTTGATTATTTTTTAAATCATCAATTATTTAATAATATTTTCTAAAATATGTGAAATACAAAATATTCAAGAGCTAATTTATTTCAATTCATACAAATTACTTTAAGACAAAACAAGTCAAATAACAAGTATTTTGATTTAGTAAATGATGACAAATTATTTATAGAAATAAATACTTTTGATGGATCCATTTATGCTTATTTAATAAAATCTAGTGTATGAGTAAAACCTATGAATAGTGATTTACTTTTATACAATTCAAAAGTATGGGACATAAAAAGTATTTGAGATTTTTGTAATAATATTGAAGTATTATTACAAAGGCTTAATATTAGAAAGTTAAATTTACTTGATGAATTATGAGAATTTTGAGAATTTGATAACTCTTCTATTGATTTTGATAAAATATAGTTTTTATTTTTATAGTTTCTTTTTGATTATAATTTTTATAAATTATATATTTCTATCTAATATTTGGCATATTTGTAAACAATTCTTTTGCTTCAAAATAAAACTCTCTAAAAAATAAAAATCATATTATAAGTGATATAATAGCTGAAAAATAAGCTATTATTCTAAGAATGAGATTTATAAATTTATTATATTTTTTCAAATTTAAAATCCGTAATTCAAAGACAAGCATTGAAAATAAATTATTTATTACAAGAATAGTAAAAAGTATTGATATTTCATTATGTGACATAAGTATTTTTTAAGATAATAAATTTATATAATAATTTTATTATCTTTTTTTATATATTTTTAAGTTTTTTACATACTTCTATTTTACTTTTTATCTTCCATTTTTACTAGACATTTTAGACATTTAGTCACAATACTTTTTTCAATAATCAACTGTTTTTTATTAAAATAAGTTGATTATAAAGCCAAAAGTATTAAAATATTCATTTGTCAATTAGACAAAATATTTTAATACTTTTAGTTTCATATGGTACAAACTTTTTTAAAATGAGCTGTTATGACAAAAATAATTGATTGAAATACTATTATTTTTAAATTCAATAATCCTAGTGTTGATGAGTGAGATATTTCAGAAGATTTTGATTTTCATAAAAAACCTTTTGTTTGTACTCTTTGAGTTTCAGAGATTATAGACACGAAAGAATTAAAAAATTATACTAAAAATATTGATGATGATTTTTTAATAGATAGTTTCAAACAAAAAATTATTTGAGAAATTATATCTACTATTTATGAAAGAGCAAAGTATATAAGGCTTGATTACTTACAAAAGTTATCTATTAATTCTACTGATTGTTGGATTATAGACAATTGAGTTGATATTTGTTTAATGCTTCCTAGTGAGTATTAGTTTATTTTTTAATAATTAATTATGAATAATTCAATTGTTTCTCAAATATTAGACTGTTGATATTTAGATGTTGAGTTTTTAGACAATTTAATTGATGAATTTGATATTGATTTAGATATTGATTGTATCAAAAAAGAGTTTTGACTTGTAAATCTAAATTTACTTGTTTACAAAGTTTATGATGAAGTCAAAAACAGATTTTTAACTGACTACAAAGAAGAAGTTGAAGAAATAACTTGAAATAGTTTAGAAAATGTGTGGGATTTTGAAGATTATGAGATTTTTACAAATTACCTAGATAGTCACTTATGGTTTAATAATGAAAAAATTGAGGATTTATTTCAGTTATGGAGGTCTAGAAATTCAAGTAAAAATTATGATTATTAATATTTTATTTTTTCATATTTGTATTTTATGACTAAGAAAACATTGAAATTAATTTGAGATTTAAATAATTTGTATGATACATTATTTAATTACTGGATTACAACGACTTCTTGAACGAGTGAATTTGAAGAAGTGTCTAAAAAGATGAAACTTTTAAAAGTTATTACTAAAAATATTGAAGAAAAATCAAGATGATTTTTAAAATCTAGTGTCGATTATATTGCTTGATGAGAGTATTTTTTAAAAAATAGTTCTAGTAGTTATAGTTTGTTACATAATGAGATTACTAAAATTATGTTGAAAACTGATTTTATAAGTATAGGTTAAAGCTAGAAAAGAAGTATTTTTTACTTCTTTTTGTTTATTTGTTAATTTATTTGTTATGATTGATAATATTAAAATTCAAAAGTTTATGGATGAAAAGATTAAGTTTGAAAAAAATCGTTTCATAACATATACTAGTTTAAAAGTCCCTTGTGAAATATGAGTTTCTAGTCAAAATAATTTTGATGATATAGTTATAGTAAATGAGAGATGAAATATTACTCGTGAGTGAAGTGAATATTTACTTGATGAGTTTGATCCAAAATGAGAAAGGGAGAATTTATCTTTTGATAAGTGATATTTTAAATGATATGTAGCTTGATTAAATGATTTTTTAAAGTTTTTAAATACTACTAAATAATATTTTATTTTTTAAATTTATTTTTATGAAAGAAATATCTAAAGTTCAAAAGTTTATGAGTGAAAAAATTAGGGCTCAAAGAAAAATATTGTTGAATTATACTCTTGATAGAGTACCTTGGGAGTTATGACTTCCAAATAGAGATGATGTAAATGAACTTATTTTTATTGATGAGAATTGAAATATTACTCGTGATTGATGAGAGTTTTTACTTGATGAGTTTTCTCCAGAGTGAGAAAGAGAGAATTTATCATGGGACCAGTGATATTATAATTGATATGTTGATTGATTAAATGATGTGTTGAGATTTTTGAATAATTAATTTTTTTTGATTTTAAAACAAATCTTTTATCATTTCACGAAACTTATATCACAAAACAATTTAACAGCTTTTAAAGCTCAAAATATTAAGTTATCTATGTAGAATACTAATATTACATAGTACAAATACAACAAAAACTCCAGTAAATTACTGGAGTTTTTAGGTCTTATATAGTTTTTGAAGGGTTATATATGTTTTACTTGTTTGTTTTTACCAAACTTTCTTAAATTCAATACTCAATCTTTTCAACTCACTTTTTACAAAAGTTTTAGTAATTTTTTTGTCTTCATAATCTTTTAAAAGTTGTATTATTTCATTTCTTACAACTCTTACTTCTTTTTTATATTCTCTTTTATCTAATCTATTATCAAATTTAATCATAAAATCATTAAAAGATTTTGTTTTAAAAATTGGTAGAATTTTATCTATAATCATTTCTTGTTTGTCTAAAATGATTTCTCAAGTATTTGTAATAATTCCAGTTTGAGAAATAGTTTCTCAAGTTGAAGTATTTATTACAGTTCAAGTATTAGTTAAACTTACAGTTTGAGTTTTATCTAAAACTAAATCATCTTTACTTAATTTTATAATAAAAAAATCATCATTTAAATAATAATCATCTTTAGAAAAAAGTTTTATTTCATAAGTATTGTTTTCTAAATCAAGTTTATGATAAACAAAACTTCAAGTAGATATTTTTGGTATAAATTGCTCATAAAAATATGAATACTCATTATTTTTTGTAATTGTTATAAAAGTTCCATTATTATCTAGATCCACTCAGTGTTTAAAATTTATTTCAATAGTTTTTCAAGTATTAGTTAGATTATACTCTACATTTCAAACAGCTAAGGGTTTCATATTATCATTATATCTTCAATTTTTATCAAGTTCTACTACATTTTTTGAATATGAATCTATTTTTCAGTCAGAATTATAATCAATTCATATTTTAGCTCCAGTTATTCTTTCATTATAAGTTCTTATAAACACTCAAGATAATTTTATAGTTCAAGAAAAACTATTTTCAAAATCAAAATTCAGTACTTTATTTCAATTTAAAGTTTGAGTTTCTTTAATAGACACATCTTGTCTAGAATTAGTTATTTTTGAAAAATCATTTCAAAATATAAAATAATCATTTTCATTTATAAAAAAAGAAAGTTTGTTTGTTTCAATGTTTCATAAATCTATTATCAAAGGAGAAAGGTAAGTTTCTCACTCATTTTCTCAAAATCTTTGAGAAACTTCTAAATTAAATGAATTAAAGGCTTGTATTTGAGAGATTGTTGTAAAAAACAATAAAAATATAAAAGATAATTTTTTCATAGTATATTTTTAAAAAATAAATTATTTAGTATCCACTTGAACTCAATTATTAAAAAGTTTATTATATTCAGTTATAGCTTTTGTATATTTTTCTTCATTTCATCTTTTTTTCCATATTTCGGCAATATCTTTTAAATAATCTTTTCTATTAAAAGTAGTTATTAAAAATCAATAAATTTGTAATGCTTCATCATAAGCATCAAGAGAGTCATAAAGTTTTGCTAGATTATGATTATATACAACTGAAAAATCATTTCAATCATTTTCATAATTATCTACATAAAGTTTTAAAGCTTCTCAAGTTCTTCATAAATAATCAAGTAATTTTGCTTTATCTATTATTTGTTCATAAGTGATATTTCAAGTATTTGAAATTATTTCTTTGTTTAATTTTTCTAAATCTTTTTCAAATTGTTTTATATTTTCTTCTGGAAAAGTTATTTTTGTAGTTTTTGTAAAGTAATCTCGATTAGTATTTTTTACAATTTTTATTTGTTGATTTTCAACTTTATTAATTAAATTTTCTTTATTATTATCTAAATCATCTTTTTGAAAAGAACAAGCAGAAAGAAAAAATAAAATACCAAGCATTGCTATAATATTTTTCATAACTAAAAAATAAAAAACTAAAATATTATCTCCTTACAATATAATAATTTTCTTTAAAAAAGCAATAAAAAAAGGACTTTCACTTTTAGTGAAAGTCCTTTAAAAATAATTAAATATTTTTTGAAAGAAATTAAATACTAAATACTAGTTAGTTAAAGTAGTAGTTGTAGTATCTAAACCTTTTACATTGTAACCATTAAACCAATCAGTAGTAGTTCTATCATGTGGAGAACCAGCATTGTCTGACCAAACAAAGTTACTATCACTTGCACCAGCATCATTAGCTTGAGCAAAAGTACCAGCATCAGCAGCATCAGAATCTTCAAGTATTTTAACAGAAACATAATCATTTGTAGCTATAGTTCATCCAATAGTAGCTTTTAATTCAAATGTTTTTGAACTTCCAGCAGAAACTACTTGGTCTTTACCAGCTTGGAAAGTAGCTTTAGTTCAAGCAAAAGCTGAACCAACTAAATCAGCTGTTTTATCAGAACCATTTACAAATAATTTGTAACCTGTAACTGTACCAGCACCAGCAAAACTAGGAGTAACATTAAATTTAATTGCAGCAACATCAACATCAGCTTTACTATCAGCAGTAACAGTAAATTTAAATAATGTTTGTTCTCCAGCAACTAATTTAGAAGTACCTAAAGTTTGTACAGCAATTTGAGGTTGAGTTTTTCTAATAGTTAATTCTTCAGATTGAATATCTAAAGCAGCTAAAGCAGAAGTAGTATAATGATTTCCATTATCAATTGCAATACCACCCCCATTTTCAACTTGAGTTAATGCTTTAGAAGTAGCATTTGTATCAGCAACTACATCAGTTAATTCTAATTGAATTGCTTTATTAGTTTGTCCAGCAGCAGTAATTCTATTTAAATCAGCAACTACAGAAACAACTAAGTTACCATTTTTAGGAACTTGAATTTTATTAGCAGAACCTAGATTAAATCTTACTTGATTAGAAGATGGAACTCTTGAATCAATAGTTTTTCCATTTACAACTAATTTTAAAGCAGAAATTCTAGAGTCATCAGCGCTAGTAGAAACATTTCTAAAATATAAATCTTTAATATCAACGATACCATCGTTAGCAGTAAATTTATATTTAGCAACTTCTACATTTGTAGTATCAGCTAAAATAATAGCTTCACTTGGAGTATCACCATCAACAGCAACTGTTAATAATGCATTTGATCTAACTATAGAAGTATCTCCTGTAACATCAGCTAAAGTAGTAACTCCATTTTTATTAGAATCAAAAAACACAGAATCAGAAGCATCTAATGTAACAGCAATAGCTGTAGAAGTAGCAGAAGTATTAATATCAGCAACTAATTCATAAGTAGCTTGAGAGTTCTTTGCTATAATATCATTAATACTTTCAATAGTAACAGAATTAGAAGAAACATCTTCAGTAGAACCTACTTGAGATCCATTTTTTAATAATTTAACATTTGTTAAATCAGTAGAAACAAATCAAGCAGCTGCAAAATCAAAATTTAATTTTCTGATTTCTAAAGCAGAAGAATTTCCAGAATTAACAACGAATTTCATTAATGAAGCTCATTTTGTACCAGCTAAGAATACTTCAGATGAAAGACCATCATTTCTAGTCATAGAAGCTCCTGCAGCAGAAGAAGTAACTTCAACTGCATTAGAAGTAGCAGTACCTGTTAATTTATTATTAGCTACAGTAGTAGAAACTAATTCTCCACTTGTTACATATTCAACATCTCTTAAAGAATTTGAAGAACCAGCAGTACCAGCAATACCAGTATTATTTATACTAAATTTTAATTTAGTTAATGCAACAGCATCTTTAGTAATATCTACATATACTTTAATTAAATCATTATCTTTTAATTCAAAAGATGAATCAAAATTATAATAATCATTAGCATGAACTATAGCAGCAGTTCTAGCAGAATTTGCAGCAGAAGTTATTGTATCAACAGTATCAATAACTCTATCATTTACAACTAATTTAACATTTTCAATAGATTGATCTAATGAATCATATGTATCATCAGCAGTTCAAGAAGTAGTTTTTTTAACTACAGATGATGAATCAAGAAATAATCTTAAAGCATCAACTGTAACAGGTTGATCTAAATCAACTTTAGCAACGAAAGCTAAAACATTTTTAGTATCAGCTATATATTCTGTAGATGATGGAGTAGTAGTATCTTGAGAAATAGTTATTTTACCAGCATTTAAAGTATATGTACCTAAAGTAGTACCTTTTACTATACTAGCACCAATACCAGTACCTTCTTCAAGTGCATAGATATCAAAATCATCTTTAACACTAAAAGCAATAGTATCAGCATCATCTCAAGCAATAACATCAGCTTTAATTTCATAATATTTAAATTTAGCATCTTCAATTACTACATTAGGTAATTTGAAAGTAACATTTTTACCATCAATTACAGTTTCTGTAGATATTTTAGCACCATCATTGTATAAAGCTAGATTAGCTAAATCAGTAGTTAAATCAACTGAACCAGTTGTTCTAAATCTAATAGATTTAACAATAGCATTTTTCTTAGAAGCTGTAGCAGTTTCTTCTAGAGTAAATTCTCATAGAATTTTATTTTCACTACCAACATCAACTGTAGAACCTCCAGTAGCTTTTGGATTTAAAGTAACTTGAGCAACTGTATAATCAACAGTAGTCATAGAGTTACCTCTTAAATTGCTTAATTTTAAGTTAGCAGATGATTTTACATCAATAACTTGAAAAGCATTTATTTTTGTTCCAGTAGCTTTCATAGAAGCATTAACAGTTAAAGTTTCTGTAGAACCAGCTTTAACAGTTAAGTTTAATGGAATTGTAACAGTATCATCAGAAGCGATAGTTTTTGAAGTAGAAACAACAACACCATCTCTAGATAACCAAACTTTATCAAAGTCATCTCTAGAACCTAAATCAACTCTTTGTAATACAACTTCAGAAATTGAAACATCAGAAGAACCAGCAGTAATATCAAATACTAAATATTCAACATTAGCAGCAGTTCTAGGAATATTCATTGCAGCAGGACTAGCAGGATTTAAAGTAACTTCAACATTACCACCAGTAACTACAGGAGTAGTAACATCAGTATTGTCTTCAGTATCAGTATTATCTTCAGTATCAGTATTACAAGTACCTAATAAAGTACAGATAATATCATCCATTTCTTCATCTTCAGTAGAAGACATAGCGTTAGCAGCAGCTTCGAAAACGAAACCTCTAGTAGCAGCAGTGTCATAATTTGTGAAGCTAGAAACAACTCCATTAGTTACAGCAAAAGCTACAACTTGTTCTTGCCAAGTAGTACCTAAAGTAGCATCGTAAGCATAAGCATCACCAAATGCAGCTTTAACCACCATACCTACAGCTTCAGCTTTTGATATGTTAGCTTCAGGTCTAAATTGAGCGTTTTTTGCAATTAATCCAGCATCAGCTAAAGCTTCAACTGATAAACATGCCCAAGTATTTGGAGTAGTTGCAGATACATCTGTAAATACACCATCACAAGTAGTTTTTTTATCAAGACCAGCAACACCTCTAGCAACAGCAGCGATTTCTTGTCTTAATACATTTTGATCTAAATTGTAAGCAGCAGGATTAGCTGATTGATCAACTATAACACCAGCTTGCGCTAAAGTGTTTGCAGCTTCAATTTCAGATGTGCTGTAAGCAGAAACTCCAGTAGTGAAAACACTAGAAACAAGAGTTACTAATGCAACAGCAGCAATAGATTTTTTAAATAAATTCATAATTGAAGTTATTAAATTAAATAAAATATATATATATTGTATGATTTAGAAAATGTCTTGTAATTGTTTTTCAAAATTTTTTCAAGAGAAACTATTAACTATATCTAAAGCATTGTTTGAAAGATTGTTATAAAGAGCCTCATCGGTTAAAATCTCTAAAACTCTTTTAGTAAATTCGTCTGGCGATCTTACTAAAAATCAGTTTTGTCAAGATTTGATTATTTCAGAAACTCAATTGATATCAAAGGCAACCACCGGAACTCATATAGACAGAGATTCTATTATAGTCATTCAAAATGAATCTATCTTAGAAGGAAAAAGACAAACAAGCGATTTCTGTAAGTTGTCAATTATAGACAATTTGTCTAATAATCATAAAAAACTTACAGATGTATCGTTTTTATATCTTTGCTTAAAAGATTCTAGTTCAATCCCCTCTCATCATATATTTAACTTAAGTCAAGGAACTTGACTTTTGATAAAATTATAACTTTGGAAAACTTGTTCTAGATTCTTTCACTCTACCCATCTACCATAAGTAAATATAGTTTTTGAGTTATAGTCTATATTTTTAGTTTTATTCAGTGTGTACTCTGTATCCAATACAGGATACAAAACTTTTGAATCAACTCTATAAATATCAAACAAACATTTTTTTAAATAATAGCTATTAGAAATCATCTCGGAAATAAATCTAATAGACAATTTTTCAAGAATTTTTTTAAACCATGTATAAACGTTTGTATTTTTATAATACCAAGGATAATGATGATGCCGCCATATAAGTTTAGCGCGAGAAAAGAAAAGAACCTTTGAAAGTACTCATACAAATTGCATAGGTGAATTTCAAATGATTATGTAATCACTATTTCTTATAAGATAAGCTGTTTTAATTTTGTTAAAACAGTTTATGTTAAAATTTATTTCTTTTGAAAATATCTTCTCATCATAAGAAAAAGTATAAAACTCTACTTTATTTTCTCTTTGAAGTAAATTTGATAAATAAATCATCATATTTACAGCTCATCCCCTCTTGTTAACATAAGGGTGTAGCACACTAATAATCTTATCTTTAGGTATCATATTATTTTAGTATTAAAAATACAAGGTTAAAGCCTTAACCCAAAAGTTGTAACAACTCTGGGAAACAATAATCAAAACTAGTTTGATAACTATTTCCCAAAGTCATTAATAAACCTATTAAGTTAGACTTAAATTCTTTAAAAATTAATTTTCGGATTATTTTAAAGATCCCCCACAAATAATACAAGCAATATATTAATAGTTTTTATCAATAAAGTCAAACAAAGATATGTTCAATTCACACAATCTTCACATTTCTTCACACAATCTTCACACATATTAAAATTTCTTCACATAACAATTAAAAAACAGCTATAAATAGCTGTTTTTTAAAGATTAAAATTATTATGCTTGACTTATTGTATCTGCTAATCACATTATTGGTTGCATTATTGCAACTGCAATAAATCAAACAACAATGGCTAATGTAACCAATATAAATGGTTCTAAAAGCTTATTTAAAACTCATATTGTATTGTCTACTTGTTCATCATAAAAATCTGCAACCTTCAATATAGTTTGATCAAGTCTTGCTGTTTGTTCTCAAACTTGTATCATTTGTACCATCATATCTGGAAAAAGCTTATCTCAATCTAGAGACTCCCACATCTTGATACCTCAAGCAATATCTTCACTTAAAAGCAATATTTTTTGTTTATAAACTTCATTTCATACTGCATAAGACGTAATTTTTAATGATTCAACTATTGAAACTCAAGAAGAAATAAGTCATGAAAATACTCTAGAAAATTTAGATAATATCAATTTTTGATTAATCATTCAAAAAATAGGAATCTTTAATTTTAAATTATCATAAATATACTTACCATTATCGGTTTTTTTCCATATAGAGATTAAAATAAAAGCTACTATTACAGTAATTACCATTATCAACCAATAATTTACAAAAGCATCTGAAATATATATAAGGATTTTTGTACTTCAAGGTAGGTCATCCTTACTATCAAATATTCCTAATAATTTTGGAACTACCATAGTCATCATTACAGCAATAACTCAAATAACTACTACTATAATAAACATTGGATACATCATAGCTGATTTAATCTTACCAGAAATACTCTCTACTTTTTCTATTTGAACAGCCAAATCATTTAATACCTTATTTATTTGTCATGTTTTTTCTCATGATCTGATAATTCATATCTCAGCTTCTCAAAAACTTTGAGGATATAAGAGCATACATTCCGAAAGTGATTTTCATTCCTTTAATTCATCTACAAATTTTAATAATATTCTTTTAAATACTGGATTTTTTTCTTGTCTTTCAATTATTGAAACTGACTTCATAAGCCCCATTCAAGCATTTGTCATTGTAGACAAAAGACGATAAAAAATTACTTTTTCAGAAGTTTTTACCTTTTGTAAAGATATGATTAATTCATTTATTTTATCAACTAATCAAACATTTTTTACAACAAAAACATTGTTAACATTATTATCAACATTCAATTTTTTATTATCATCATCTAAGATTAAAAAATCTGCCATATTTGTTTATTAAAAATTATTATCAATTTTGAGTTTTAGATGCTCTATATACTTCCTCAAGTGAAGTAAGTCAGTTAAGTGCTTTTATTATACCATCTTGTTCCAAAGATATCATTCCCTCTTTTATAGCTTGTAAATTTATATTATAAGCAGAGGCTCAAGCTAATATCATTTCTTTAACTCATGGTGTTATTTCCAATACCTCATATATTCAAACTCTTCATTTATAACCAGTATTATCACAATGTTCACATCAAACTGGTCAATAAAATGTAGGTGTTTTCAATTTTTCAACTCAAACTCTTTCTATCAATTCTTCTTTTTTTGTTATATTTATTGCATTTTTTACATTTGCTAATGTTTCTTTTCATAGATTTTTTAAATCAACTGGTTTTTTACAATGTGGACAAAGTCTTTTTATAAGCCTTTGAGCAATTATAATATTAACAGAAGCTGGTATCAAAAATGGTTGTACTCACATATTTAATATTCTAGTAATAGTTTCAGCAGAATTATTGGTATGTATTGTAGACAATACCAAATGTCAAGTAAGTGATGCTTCGATAGCAATATCTACTGTTTCCTTATCTCTCATTTCTCAAACCATTATTATATCAGGATCTTGTCTAAGAGCTGTTCTTAGTCAATATGCAAATGTATAACCTATATCTGGTTTAACTTGTGATTGATTGATTCAATCTACTTGATTTTCAACTGGATCCTCAAGAGTCATTATATTTACATCTATCTTGTTTAAATCTGTTAGAGCAGAATAAAGTGTAGTTGATTTACCTGATCATGTTGGACCAGAAGTTAATATAACTCAATTTGGAAGTGAAATAGCTTTCTGTATAAGTTTTAAATTTTGTCATTCTATTCACAGTTCTGTTAGTTTTGGAATTGTTTTTGATTTATCTACGATTCTCATTACTACTTTTTCTCAATGAACTGTAGGTAGAGTAGAAACTCTCAGATCAAGAGATTTTCATTCTATTGTTGTACTTATTCTACCATCTTGTGGGATTCTTGATTCATCTATTTTTAGATCAGACATGATTTTAAATCTAGCAACAATTCAAGAATGAAGGAAATTTTGATATTCTAAAATTTCCCTTAATTCTCAATCTAGTCTATATCTTAATCTAACATAAGATGATAATGGTTCTATATGTATATCTGATGAATCTCAAACTACAGCAGCTAAAATGATATAATCACAAACTTTTTGTATATTATCTCATTTATATACCATATTTTTTAATTCCTCTACTACTTCACTATATTTCATATTATTTTTTTAAACTTTCTAAATATTCACTATATTCATTAATTAATCATTTATATCTATTTGCATCCATAAAAGATTTTTCTACATCAACCTTTGTTGAAATAGATTTCTTTAAATCAGCAACTAATCATGTATTTAATTCATCTAAATGTGATTTATATTCATTTAATTTATTTCTTGCAACATCTGATAAATTTTCATCTCATAAATTCACTGCTATATCATTATTTAATCTATCGAAACTTAAAATAAAATCTTTTACATATGACTCTATCTTAAATAAAGGTATACCTTTTACATAAAATCTAAGATCAATTCTTGCTCAATACATATCATTTCATTGAAATGATTTTATATACGAAATAAAATCTTGATTTGCCTCTAATACATCAAACGATGAATCAATATATTTTTCAAATGTTACTGACTCTACATCAAATATTTGATTATTAAATATATTATAATTACCTGTCTTTATTTGTCATTTTAAAGCTTTTGTTTTAAATTCCTGAAAATTTTTATCTATATCGAGCTCCACATTCAATTTATTTCAATCAACTGATATATTTCATACATTTTGAATAAAATATAAGAAATTAATTATATCATCTTTTGTTCAAGAAATATTTAAAGAAAGAGGAATATAAAATATATTTTTTTCTAAAGAATTATCTCAAACTGTTATAGCATAATCAGTAACTAATTCTAATTGACTAATTCAAATAGGATCTGAAAATGATATATTAAAAGTTTCAGCAATTGACTCAATATAATTTATAAATTTGTAATCAGATAAATAATTTCATTCCACATCTGAAATTCATTCTGTATAAACTGGTAATACATTTGATATTATATTTATATTTTCATCAAAGGAACTAGAATCTGAATATTTTTTATTTAATTCTAATATAAAATCATTATAAGTTCAGGTTCATGTGTTAACCAAATTTTTATCATAAAATTCTTTATCTATACTTTTTAAAACTTCTGTAAAATATAAATCTTTTTCTTCTTCTGTGTTGACAATATTATCTCTAATAGACTGAAATTCTTCAAAAGTCAATCAAGATTTTTCTTTTTGTTTTATATTATCATAAGTCTCTAATGTAGCATTTTTTAAGTTTTCAACTTCTATAATTCAAGGAATTATCTTAAATAATACAAAGTATATTAAACCCAATGTCAATAATAAAAACAATACAAACATTGTTACTATTGAATTTTTTTCTTTATTTGATTTGCTCATAATTTAAAAATTAATTTTTAATTTTAATTCAAACTCTGTTTTATTTGTATAACCATTTTTTTCTCAAGAAATAATAGTGTTATTAAATATCTTTTGTCTATCTTCAATAATAAAATTTTTTGAATTTTTGTCTATATAGTTTAAAAAACTGTTAGCTATAGATATAGATGTACCTGAAGTTTGTTCAGCATTTTTTACACCTGAAAACCCTATAATTCATCTTTCATATCATTGTGAATAAGAAGTACAAGAAGCAGTTAAACTACTATCATTTGAATTAATAGCTATATCTTCACATTGTATTTTTCTTCTATCTATTCATGTAAAATCATTTTTTAGTTTATCAAATTCTTCCAAAACTTTTAATACATTGACTTTTTCATTTTTTTTATTTATTAAGAATGATATCTCTTTTGTTTTTAATAAATTTCATTCTTCATATAATCTGGTAATATTCTCAAATATCTTAATTGATTGTTCATTTCTCAATTGTTCCATCTTATAATCATAAAAATTCTTTGTAAATGTTATAGAAGAACAATAAATAGTTCAATCTGGTATCTCAATTCAAGATTTATTTATGATAAAGCAAAATGGATCCAATATAGCTTTATTTGAAATATTTGGATTTTTTTGTATATATAAATAAGTGTATCCAATAAAAGCAAATATCAATAATAAAACAAAAATATTTTGTAATATTGCTCAAAATAATGACATATAGTAATAAACATCTTTTTTTTCTTTTTCTTTCAGTCTTTCAACTTCATTTATCAAAGAAGTATCATTAGTAAAATCATCAAAAATATTTGATGAGTTAATATGTTCTACTCATGAATTTTTTATATCTTTTTCTGACATATATAAAATTGTTTATAAAATAATAACCATTACAATAATACCATAAAAAAAAGAATATATCAAAAAAAAGACTTTACAATTAAGTAAAACCTTTTAAGATTTTTTTTTCAATATATCAAGAAATTGATTTTTTGTTCATTTTTTGATATTTATATCGGCAGGAAATGCACCATAAAATACTTCTCACCATTTATTATTAATCCTGTCATCTAACAAAATAACCAATCATGTATCATTTTTTGTTCTTATCAATCTTCAAAATCATTGTTTTAATTTAATTATAGCTTTTGGTATAGCATATTCTGTAAAACTATCTTTAAAAAAACTACTTCTAGCAATAAAAATAGGGTCATTTGGAACAATAAAAGGAAATTTATGAATAACCAAATACTTTAAATCATCTCAAGGAATATCTACTCATTCCCAAAAACTATCAGTTCATAATAAAATTGAGTTATCTGGAGATTTTGTGAAGTTTGCAAGAATCTTATTTTTACTTCATCAAATTGATTGTGCATATAAATTGATTCATTGCTTTTTTAAATCTATATTACAAGATGTGTAAATCTTTCTTATAACAGAAAAACTAGTAAGTAAGGTAAGAACCTTTCATCTAACCAATAAATAAAATTCTTTTAAAAACATAACAATATCATCTCAATTATTTTTTACACTTCAAATATCAATTGGTATAAACAAAGTTGCTTGTTTTTTATAATCAAAATCACTTTCAAATGTATAGAAGTCAAAATTATCAAGTTTAATTATATTTTTTATATAATCAAAACTATTTCATATACTTAATGTAGCTGAGGTAAGTAAACAACTATCTAATTTTTCCCAGAGATTTTTATTCAAATATTCTCATGGATTCAAAAGAGTGTAATCAAAACTTATTCAAAATCTATCAATAAAAGAAATCATTTTTATAAAATATTTTGAATTGTTTTTGTCAAAAAAGTCTATTATATTTTTGGCTATACTATCAAAAAAAACTATCTCTTTAGTAAAATCATATTCATTTATCACCTTTAATTTGTCAACAATGTCAAGTAAATCTAAATTAATTTTTACCAATATCTGAGTGAAATCTATATCAGAAAAAAAATCATCCAAAACCAATAAATTTTTATATTGATTATCATTTGGTATTTTTTTATTTAAATATGAAAAAGCATAATCATCTATTATTTCTAAATTTGACAAAAGTGTTTCTTTAGTTTTCAGAAAATCAATTTTTTTAATATTTTTAAAATTAAAAATCTTTTCACACTTATCAAAATGTTCTTTTAATTGCTTTAAATTATATGACTCTCTAAGAGATTCTGTTATAGAATCTTCTATGTTGTGTGCTTCGTCAATTACAAGCGTATTTAAATCTGGTAAAAGTTTTGATTCAGCAACTAAATCTGTAAAAAGTAAGCTATGATTTATAATCACAATATTTGCTTTTTCAACTGATTTTCTTGATTTTAAAAGAAATTCATAGTCTTTATAATTATTTTTTTCTTGCAAAGAGCTAAATCAATCACTATTTAAATCCCTCAAATAAGAATACTCATCTGGATAAAAAGTCAATTCATCCAATTCTCAATATCTAGTTTCTAAAAGCCAAAAAGAAATCTTTATCAAAAAACTAACTTCACTATACATAAGATTTCAAATAAATATATAATCAAAAAATCATTTTAAACTTATATAATTTTTTCTTCATTTAAGCTTTGTATAAGTAAATCTAATATTCAAATTCTTAGTCAAAAAATCTAAATCCTTTAAAAATAACTGATCCTGAAGAGTTTTTGTTTTTGTTGATATATATACTTTTTTATTATTCTTTATAGAATAAATTATTGATGGGATCAGGTATGCAAAACTTTTTCATAATCAAGTTGGAGCTTCTATAAGCATTTTTTTACCATTATTGAAACCAGAAAAAACTTGTTTAGTCATATTTAACTGATTTATTCTTTGTTCAACTTTATTAGGAAAATCAAAAAACTTCACAATATCTTCACATTCAAGATTTTCATCAGATATAAATTCATCTACATACTCTGTTTTAGATATATTTTTAAGTAAGATTTTCTCAAAGCTTTCTAAATCAATTTTTTCTCAAAAATCAGTAAAAATCAAGTTTTGTAATATCTTCACATTTGTATCACTTGAAAGAGAAAAAAGATAATAAACAATTCTTTTCTTATCTTTTTTTAATTTTGAAAAATCTTTTAATTGTGCTCTAAATAATTCAACAGTTGCTTTTACATCATTTATTGCCCTATGTGCTCAAGTAAATTCTATATTATAATAAGAACATAGCATTTCTAAATTAAGTGAAGATTGTGTGAAGTTTAAAAAATTTGCAAGAAAAAAAGTATCTATTTTTGCATTTTTTGAAACATCAATTCCATTATTTATAAAAAAATCTATATCAAAATTTACATTATGTCATAATAATACAGAATCTCATATAAAATTGAGTATTTCTTCTCTTAAATCAGTTATTTTTGGAGCTCAATTAATATCAGAATCAAATATATTAGTAATATTTGATATTATATCTGGAATTTCTCTTTCAGGGTCAACAAAACTAGAGTAAGTATCAATAATCTCAAAAGTGTTTTCATCAAACTTAATCATTGCGATTTCTATAATTTTATCATTATACTTATCTAAACCCGTAGTTTCCAAATCAAAACAAACAATCATAATTAAAAATTATCTTGAATAAAATAGATATAAGTATATAATACTAAAAATAGTAAATAAGAGAAACTTAAATGAAAAAATTGGCAAAAATACTGTTGATAATTTTATGAATTATATATTTTAATACTGCACATATGGACATAGAAGACCCATATGTTTGAAAAAGTAATATAGAAAAAACTATATTAATGTGAAAATATCTTACTTGACATAAAGAAAATATAATAAATTTTGCTATCAAATATGATCTTGAAAATGATGCAGATATAAATAAATATATAGATAAAATCAATTTTTTAATAGATTCACTAGATAAGATAAAAACAAATAACTTTGATAAAGAAAGGGAAGATTTACTTATATCAACTATATTAAATGAAATCAAAAAAATAAATGAACAATTAAAAGTTGTTCTAATAATAAAAAAGAATAATTTTGAAAAAGATTTGAAAGTAAAAAAAGAGATGTACTCTAAGATAGCAAATAAATTATCTATAAAGATTATTGAAATTCATGATTTACTATATAATAGTAATAATTTAAAAGAAAAAAAGATTTTAACAGAAAATGAACTAAAATTAAAAAATGCTTTAAAACAAATAGAAACCCTATCAAAAAAGCTAAAATATTTTTCATATATAGAATTTGAAAAACCTTCTCAAATAAAAAAAGAATTTTTAAATATCCTAAAACAAATAAAAGAACAAATAAGTATAATAAAGAAAAATATATAAAAAAGGACAGTTATTAATAACTGTCCTTTTTGATTCACAATCTTGTAAATAATCCCTTTAATTCAACATTAGTTAAGTGTCTATATTGTCCAAAATCAAGATTTCAAAGCTCTATATTTTCTATCCTTATTCTTTTAAGTTTTTTTACTCTTGATCATACCTTTTCAACCATCCTTCTAATCTGTCTATTTCTTCATTCTGTAATAATTATAGAAAATTTACCAGAAGATATCCTATTTATTATGGCTTTTTTAGTATAACTTCACAAAATAAATAAACCATTTCTCATAGAATCAAGTGCCTTATCATCTATACTACCAAAAGTTTCAACTATATATTCTTTTTCGTGTTCATATTTGGGATGCATAAGATAATTTGCAAGCCTTCCATCATTTGTCATCAATATAAGTCAAGTTGTTTCTTTATCTAATCTTCAAATAGGGAAAACTCTCTCAGGAACATCCATTATATCAATTATATTTGTTTCTCAATATTGAGCACATGTAGTTACGATTCATCTAGGTTTATTTAATTTATAATAAACTAAATTTTCTTGATCTTTTATAGCTTTATCAAGCATCTCAACCTTATCTATATTGGGATCTATTGACATTCCTATTGTTGCAATCTTTCAATTTACTTTTATAAGCCCTTCACTTATATATTCTTCAGCTTTTCTTCTAGAACATATTCATGCCTGACTTAAATACTTTTGTAGTCTGAGTGTTTCCATTACTTTTTTATACTATCAATAAAATTATCATAAATGCCTATATATGTTTGTTTATCATACAAAAAAAATTCCTTTTCATATAATAATACTGGTTTTTTAACACAAATTAGATTTGGATCAATAAGAACATTTCTATCTGGTTTACAAATAAAAGTAGATGCACACTTTAAATAATCACTACTTTTATTATAACAAAATCCATCAAAAAAATATTTATAGAGTATAAAATAGCCTATAAAAATAAAAATTATAAATATAAGATATTTTCTTTTAATTCTCATCTTAATTTTGATTAAAAATTATTCTTACTTCAGGAATTAACTCAATTTGTTTTTCATCTTTAACTTTTTTTATAGTTAATTCTATCAAATTAAGCAAATCTTTATATGTTCATTTTCAATCATGCATTAAAAAATTGGCATGAAGGGGAGAGAAAAAAGCTCATCAAAGCTTATATCATTTAAATCAAACTTGTTCTATTAGATATCAAGCTGAATTATCTTTATCTGGATTTTTAAAAAAACTTCAACAAGTATTTCACTTCGGTTGTTTATTTTCTCTAAAATCTATATTATCTACTTCACTTGAATATTTTTCAATTTTTTTACTTAAATCAAATCTTGCTTTTATTATAAAATACCTATTTTTAGCATCTTTTATAATAGAAGATCTATAATTAAATAACATATCGATTTTACTTAAAATAATTATTTGTCAAGTTTGTAAATCATAAACACTTGCATCCAAAAAATTATTTTCTGTCTCCAATCAAAAACATCAAGCATTTCAATAAATAGCTCATCAAACACTTCATGGTAATCATATAAATCTATGCCACAAACCTTGATTATAATCTTTTTCTAAAGAAGTAGCAATATCTGATATCCACTCATCAGAAAAAGTGTGAAGAATTTGTGAAGATTTATCATAATTCCATCATCTTAAATTATTTTTTATAATAACTCCTTCATATAAATCAAAAGCAAATAACATATTAGTTCCTCATCATATAAACAAATAATCCAAATTATTTGTTTTACAAAATTGATAAATTTCCTTCAGATTATCTAAATCATTTTCTGTATTTATCTCATAATAAAACTTAGTTTTTGCTTTTGTTTTAAAATTTGAAAGATTTGTTATATCTACATCAGTTTTTAAATAATTTAATTTTTTCATCTTATTTATTTAATAATTTATTTCTATACTTTATTATTGCATCTCAAGTATAACTTTGTTTTATTTTAGCTATATCATCAACACTTCATTCAGCTATAAGATATCATCATTTATCTCATCAAACAGGTCATATATCTATTATATGATCTGCATTCATTATCACATCCATATTATGTTCTATAACCATAACAGTATTTCATTTGTCTACTAAAGAGTGCAATATTGTCAATAATTTGTCCACATCTTGAAAGTGTAATCAAGTAGTTGGTTCATCTAGTATATAAAAAGTCTTGCTTGTTGATCTTTTTGAAAGCTCTGTAGCTAATTTAACTCTTTGGCTTTCTCATCATGATAATGTAGTACTTGATTGTCATAGTTTTATATAACCCAATCAAACTTCATATAATACATCTAAAATCTTAGTTATTTTAGGGTGACTAGAAAAGAAATCTTTTGCTTCCTCCACTGTCATATCAAGGACATCACTAATTGTTTTTCATTTATATTTAATTGTCAATGTATCATTGTTGTATCTTTTACCATTACAAGCTTCACATTCTACATAAACTGGCGGTAAAAAATGCATTTCTATCTTTTTAACTCAATCTCATTCACAAACATCACATCTTCATTCACGAGTATTAAAACTAAATCTACCTGGTCAAAATCATCTTATTTGAGCATCCTGAGTCATAGAAAAAACTTCTCTGATTGGAGTAAAAACCTGAGTATAAGTTGCAGGATTACTACGAGGAGTTTTTCAAATAGGAGATTGATCAATAATAACTGTTTTATCTAAGTTTTGTAATCATCTTATCTCTTTAAATGCTCAAACTTCTCTTTTAGCTCTATTCAGCTCATTTGCTAAATAATTTGCAAGTATATCATTTACCAAACTAGATTTTCAACTACCTGAAACTCAAGTCACAACTATAAAGTTAGATAAAGGAATAGTAACATCTATATTTTTTAAATTATGTTGATGTGCTCAAATTACTTCAAGAACTTTTCAGTTTTTCTTTAAATCAACAAAACTAGGTCTAAATCATCTTTTTATAATTACATCTCTTTTATGACTTAGATATGGTCAAGTTACTGATTTTGGGTTGTCAATTATATCTTGTATATTTCAAGTTGCAATTATTTCTCAACCATGTATTCAAGCACCAGGTCAAATATCTATTATATGATCACACTCCCTCATTATATCTTCATCGTGTTCAACAACAATCAGAGTATTTCAAATATCTCTAAGTTTTTTTAAGTTTTCAATAAGCATATCATTATCTCTTGGGTGAAGTCAAATTGATGGCTCATCTAGTACATAAATAATTCATTCTAGTCTAGTTCATAATTGAGTAGCCAATCTTATTCTTTGTGCTTCTCATCCTGAAAGAGTACTAGATCTTCTAGAAATAGTCATATAGTCAAGTCCTACTCATGATAAAAACTCCAATCTTTCAACAGCATTTTTCATAACTTTTTTAGTTACATACTCTTGACTTTTTGATAATTTTAATCATTTAAGGAAGTTTAGGGCTTTGTCTACAGAAAAATCTGATACTTGTCATATATTTAATCATCTTATATATGTACTAAGACTTTCTTTATTTAATCTATATCAATTACAAACATGACAATCCATATCCACAACAAAATCATCATAGTGTCATTTTTCACTACCTCAATCATAATATCTTCTCGTAAGAGTATTTATAACTCACTCAAATCTTGAATTGTAAGTGTTTTGTACTCAATACTCATTAATATATGTAACCTTATATTGGGTTTCTCAAGTACCATACAGAACTATATCTCTTTCTTTTTTAGTTAAAAGACTATATCTTTTATTGATGTCAAGTTTTGTTTTTTTAGAAACTTCTTTTAACATAGCAAAAAAATACTCTCAACCAAATCATGGAGCAATAACAGCTCATTCAAGCAATGTAAGTTTTTCATTTATAACCCTGTCTTCTAAAAATACTTTTTTAACTCAAAGTCAATGACACTCACTACAAGCTCAAGCATGACTATTAAAAGAAAAACTTGATATATTTAAATCGCTTGGAATATGTCAACAATTAAGACAGATAAAAACTTGGGAAAATGATTTTTGAGAAGATATGAAATCTATAATAAGTTGTCATTTTCATATCTTATAAGCTAGATTTATAGAATCTTTTAATCTTTTAGTATCATTTGAATCATTATCTAAAAAGTCTTTTTTAACAAGTCTATCAATTACTATTGTTAAATTGTCAACATCTTGTAAAGAAACTTCATCATTTATAGTATAAATATTTTCTCAAACAGAAAATCTTATAAATCATAAATCTAGTACTTCCTTTTTTATTTCTTGAAAATCTTTAAATAATCATTTAATAGGAGATTTAATCATAAATTTTTCTCCATCAGAAAATTCACTTATATAATCAATAATATTTTCAATAGTATCTTTTTTAACTATACTATCACACTTTATACATCTTCTTTCACCTATATTTAAAAAAAGTAATTTATAATAATCATAGATTTCTGTGATAGTTCCAACTGTCGATCTAGGGTTTTTACTAGTAGTTTTTTGATCAATAGAAATAGTAGGAGAAAGTCAATTTATTTCACTAACTTCAGCTTCTTCATCCATTCATCAAATAAACATACGAGCATAACTACTTAGACTCTCTAAATATTTTTGTTGTCAAACATTATAAATAGTATTGAAAGCTAAACTTGATTTTCAACTTCATGAAACTCAAGTTATAACAGTCATCTTATTTTTTGGAATTTTGACATTTATATTTTTCAGGTTATGTGTGTTTGCTCAGATAACTTCTAAAAATTTAGACATAAAAAAAAGTTAGTAAATACTAACTTTTAATTCTAAGCATTTTTTTTTATTAGCAAGTTTTTTATTTATTAAGTTGATACTAAAAATTTATTGAATCTAATATCGCTTAAAACTATAGTTACATATTTTCTTATATCATAAAAAGAAACTTGTTCGTCTTTTTTTCATTTTACTTTTTTTATAATTTTCTTAATATTTTTTATTATTATAGTTTTTACATCATCATATTCCTCTATTTTATAATCTAAAGTAACAAAATATCTTTCTCATTTAATACTTAATTCTAATACAGCACTATTTTCCTTTATCCTTCAAAAATAATCATAATAATAAAATTCTTCTCTTCTTAAAGTTTCTAATCTAAATTCTTCTCAATCACCATATGATTTTTCTCTTTCTCTTATAGAAAGATCATCTCAATGTCAATATCAGCATGATTTATAATCTTCGCATCTTCAATATAACAAATCTAATCAGCAATTTGGACAAGGTTCAATTTCTAAAATACCATCAACAAAACCTTTAGTTTCATCGGTAGGATCTAAAGGTTTGTCTGTTCCTACTTTTCCATCTATGTCTGATCTATATTTTTCAACCATAAAATATAATTATTTTTAATAACTATATATTATCATAAAAATTAATCAGATGCAACTATTAATCAAATAATATATTTAGCTCAATTAGTTTTAAGTAATTTTGATATTTCATTTAATGTAGTTCATGTTGATATAACATCGTCTATTATAATGATATTTTTGTCTCTTATAGTGTCTATATGTCTTTTGTTTATTTTAAAGCTATCTTGCAGGTTTATAAGCCTATCATTTCTTATCATTTTTGACTGCTGTCTAGTATTTTTTGTTTTAATTAAAACTTCTTTTTTATAATCTATAAAACTTATTTTTGAAAAATGTTTACAAAGTATATCACTAGTATTGTATCATCTTTTTAATCTTCTTAAAAAATGGCTAGGAGTAGAAACTATGGTATAATCTTCCAATCTTATCATTTTTTCATTTATTATAAATTTTTCATATAAATAATGAGAAATATCTTCTAGTAGATTCTTTTTATTATAAAATTTTGCATCCTTTATAATTTTAGAAATAAGTTTACTCTTATAGTGTTTTAAAATAATTACCTTGTTATAATAAATATCTGATTTACATGTTTCATGCACTTCATAATTTTTAGTTTTTCACTTACAAACATAACAAACCGAATTAAAATCAATCTCACTATCAAAACAATTGGGACAAATAAAGTGTCACTCTTTTTTACAAGAGTAACACTTTTTAGGAGCAATTAAATCTAAAAACAGACTATATATCTTCATATTTTTTATCTCAAATATAAGTAAATCTAGGAGAGACTTAATTATTTTAAATTTTTAATTATTGTAGACAAACTATCTACTCAAAATCATGTCATTCATTGGTTTGCATAACCATACGGTTCATAAGAATTCAATGCCGTTCAAGCTATGTCTAGGTGAGTATAAGCTTCTCCGTTTAAGACAAAATTTGACAAGAATGCTGCTCACATAGTTGAACCTGCAAAAACTGCTCTATTTAGATTTTCTAAATCTGCTATTTTTGATCTAGTCTTTTCTATAAAATAATCATCAAAAGGCAGTCTATTATATTTTTCAAAATTTGTCTTTGAATAATCTAAAAATCTAGAAATCAAATCTTCATCATTTCACATTATTCAAGCATATCTATAACCCAAAGCAACCATACAAGCTCAAGTTAAAGTTGCAATTGTAACTATCTTGTTAAGTTTATAATTTTTACTTATATAACTAACTCCATCTGCTAATACAAGTCTTCATTCTGCATCTGTATGGATAATATCAACTGTTTTTCATGAATATGATGTAATTATATCACTTGGTTTATATGATTCTCAAGATATATGATTTTCAGCCAATACTATACAAGCAACTATATTTACTTTTAACTCAGCTTCATCAAGTTCTTTAATTGTTGCAAAAGTAGCTGCAGCTCAACACATATCTCATTTCATTTCATACATATTATCTCCTGGTTTAACTTGAATTCAACCTGTATCAAAAGTTATACCTTTTCAAACTATTCAAATAGTTGGAAGGCTTTTATCTATAATCCTTTCAAAAACTATCATATATGGCTTTTTAGCACTTCATTTACCAACAGCCTCTAGTAATCCTAGTTTCTTTTTTTGAATATCTTTAAAATCAAAAATTTTAACTTTTGTATTTTTAAATTTATTTTCTTTTATAAGCTTAGCAAAAGTTTCTGGATATAATTCATTTGAAGGCTTAAATCATAGATCACGAGCTAATAATATATTTTTTATAGTTTTTAATCTATGTTTAAATATATCTTTATTCTTATCATTAACTATAAAAAATATCTCATCATTTTGTTTTTCAGATTTATATTCTTGATATTTATATCTTGATAATAAACTATTATTTAACAAAATGTTAATATTTTTATCATTATTTGTTAAAATAGTTAGATTATTAGGTAGTTTTGGAAATTCTGCTCAAAGAAAATAATTTATATCTTTTTTTGAATCTAGACTATAATAAATAATAATTAATTTTTCAAAAGCTTCATTTCAAATAAAAAAATCTATTGTTTTATTTTCTCATTTTAAGATAACTTCTTTTATCTTATCTATTATTTTCTTATCCAATTTTAGATCTTTTATAAGCTTTAAATCGCTTTCTTTTTCAACAAAAAAAACTAAATTTGAATCTTTTATTTCTCAAAAATTATTTTTCAATTCTTTCATAAATGCTTATTTTAAAAGGATATTAGAACAATAGTATATATAATTCTTGTATTTTTAAAAATAAAAAATAAACAAAAAATATAAAACCTAAGATTGACAAAAGTAAAGAAATATAATTAGTGTAACTTTTGTGAATTTGATAATTAAATATAATGCTATAAAATATAACAAGAAATATATAATAAGAAAAATCTATTATAAATAGATAAATAAAACTAGATATAAATGAAATATAATTTAAAACAAGTCAAAAATATCTTAAATTTAATTTTTGATCTTTAAATAATGATAGATTTGATAAAAATCTAAAAGATATATCTCAAAAAACAAAAAAAGATAATACTGAGAATATACTAAAATTAAATTCAAATACATTAAAATAAACAGGAATTAATAGAAATAAATAAAAAATTATAAAAAATATATTATTATAATCTATTTTATTACTTATTTTTGATTTATATGGAGTAAAAGAAAATAAAAAAATAATTCAAATAACTAAAAAAAATAAACTTTCTATAAGTAAATTTGAAGTTATAGAATCAAAAATATATTTATAGTTTATATCTTTTCAAGAAAAAGTTTTTCAAATAGTTAATAAATAAAAACTATAAAATATAGATGAAAAAATTAATGATAATAAAAAAAGGAGTAATCTCATCTTAATTTTAAAATTAAAAATTAATTACTCCAAATATAATAATAAAAAATAAAATTACAAAATTTATAATAAGAAAAATAAATTTCTTTGAAAAATGCATTATTAAGTACAAAAGATTTATTATAATAAAATAGAATAAGCCATTATAAACCTTTATATCTGTATTTATAAATCAAATAAAATTAATTAAAAATAAAAATATAATGGTATATATAATTATTATAAAAAAAAGATGATTACTAATATTTTCTATAAAATTTAATATTTCTTCAAAGATCTTATTTATTCATTTTTTTATAAAAGTATATGAAAAAGTACTTCAACTTTCTCTTGCTTTTAATAAGATTATATTTTGTTTTATTACACTTCTTGTTAAAAACAAATTTTCTCTCATTTCTCAATCATATAATAGCCTAAAACTATTTTTTATTATATTTACTGTATTTTCTTTATAATAATCCTTGTATTTTCATAAATATAATAAGGTCTTAATATAAGTATAAGATTCTTTATCTATTATTGTTTCTTTATCTTTTTGTTTTAAATCATTTCTCCAAGATTTAAATTTATTTAAATAATAATTAAATTGGTATACTATATCTTTATTTTTTTCTATAAATTGATCCTTGCTTCATATCTTTCTAAGTAATTTATTTGTTTCTTTGATTAGTTCTTTACTTTCTATGTTTTTATTTTTTTCTAAGTCCTCAATTTCTATATTTCATATTTTTAATAAAGCAAGCTCTCATATTTCTCTAAGTTTAGATATATTAGTAGTTTTCTTTAATTTTATAATTTCATTATATATTAATTTTAATTTATCTTTTTTTACAGAATCTATTTTTATAGTATAGTTTCAAGAAATCATTTTATCAAGTTTCTTTAATACATTTTCTAATAAAAAATTTACATCTTCTAGTTCTTTTTTTAAATAAAAATTATCTAAATTTTTATTTTTTTCTTTTTCTTTTTTAATTTTTTCTCTTAATTCATCTATTTTTTCTTTTTTTCATCAACTATAATAAAGATTATATTCTTCTTCTAATTCTTCTTTTATTTTCTTTTTTTCCTCTATTGATATATCCTCATCTTTTTCTGGATATATCAATTTTATATCATATTCTAAATCTTTTTTTAATTTTACATAAGCTTTAAAAATATCGTTTCAAACTATTTTTCAATATTTAATATCTCATCATTTATATCACTCAAAAATAAAAATATTTCATGTTTCATGTTTATCAAAAATTTCTTCCAAACTCAAAATAGAGTATCACTCCTTGTGAACTCTTTCTCTAACAACAGCTTGATTTTCTGCTTTCATTACAATGGTATATTTCTTACCATCTTTTGATACTGCTATCTTGAAGTTTTGCATATAAAATATTTAAAATAATTAACTAATTTCTCAAATTGGTTTTTCTACTTTTCAAATAAGTTTTTTAAAATCAAATCCTATTTTTCATAATTCTTGATCTAAAACTAAATTTAAACTAGAACAAACATTATTCAAGTCTTCTTTATCTGGATTCTTTGAACATAAATCTGCTAGTCTTTCTTCATAAACTGACGGTAATTTTTCTACTAATTCAGCTAATTTATTATTTAAATTTGGTAGATTAGGTGTTTTATCTAAACGGTTCATAATTTTAAATATTATTAATTAAAAACGAAAAAGAGTTTATTTCTTTTTTTCTTTCTTCTGCTTCTTTTTTTCTCATTCATGCAATGACTGTAAAATTGTTTTTTTGAATTTGATTAAGTTCTTTTATTTCTATATCTTTTATAAAAATAACTAAACTATCATAAATCCTATCTATACCATTTTCATCAAGTACATCTAAAGCTTGTATATATAAACTTTTTTGATCTTCTGGGATTTGTAAATTAAAAATCATTAATTTTGTAAGTTTAATTTTTTCTTTAATTTTTCTTTGTTTTTTTAAATATTCAAAAATCATATTTTTAAAATTATATAATAAATATTTTTCTTTTATAATATCATATATTTATATTAAAATCAAAAATGTGAAAAAATTTAATATGTATCTATTTATTTTTATATTTAATATAATATATTATTAATATTAATCACTTATGTTAAAATGTTAAAATGGCTTTAAATAAGTAAAAAAAATTTATTATATAATTTTTTATTTCTATAAACTTAAAAGTTATATTTTAGTAAAGCCTTTATTTATTAATAAACAATTTTTTAACAATTAATAAAAAAAATTATTGACTTGTCTTTTTCATCATAAAAATTATATTTAGTTAAATATTATATTTTAACATTAAAAAAATAATAATTATATGGAAAATAAAAATAAAAATAATTTTTGACTATTTTTTATAATCTTTTTAACAAGTTTCCTTTTATGAATTACTTTTTCTCTACAAATAGACAAAATAATAAATAATAGTTTGTTAAAAAGTAATAATTTAACTAGTATTTATTATAATAATTCTACTTTAAATTTAACAAAATATTGGTCGGTTTATGATATAATAAAAAAAGAATATTTTGATTCAAATACAATAGATAACAATGAATTATTAGAAAAATCTATTTATTGACTTGTTTCTTGATTATGAGATAAACACTCTTCTTATTTAAATAAAGAAGAAAATAGGATTTTTAATGAGTCTCTTTCTTGAGATTTTGAGTGAATATGAGCAGTAGTTGAAGTTCATCCTTTGTGAGCACAAATAGATAGAATAATAAAATGATCTCCTGCTAAAAATTATGATTTAAGAACAGGTGATATTCTTATAACAGCTAATTGAGAACCATTAGAAGGATTAAATTTATTTGAAGCAGTTGAAAAAATTAAGTGACCAGCATGAAGTAAAGTAATTTTAGAAGTATTAAGAGAATGAGAAGAAACAATATTAAAGAAGGAGATTATAAGAGAAAAAATTAAAATACCTTCAGTTGATGTCGAACTTTTAGATGGAGATATTTCATATATTTCTTTGAATATTTTTTGAGATGATACATCTATGGAGTTTAAAAAAGCTTTAGAATCTGCAAAAAATACTAAATGATTGATTATTGATTTAAGAGATAACGGTTGATGATATCTAATTAGTGCAGTTGAGATACTTAGTGAATTTATAGAAAATTGAGAAAATGTTGTTATTACTAAATATAAAGATGAAAAAAGTAATCAATATTATAAGAGTATAAATTCTTGAGAAATATATAATTGAAAAATAGTTGTTTTAATCAATGAGAATAGTGCAAGTGCTTCTGAAATTACAGCTTGAGCATTAAAAGATTATCAAAAAGCAATTATAGTTTGAAAAAAATCTTATGGTAAATGATCTGTTCAAGAACCTTTTGATCTATGAGACGGAAGTATGCTTAAACTTACAGTTGCAAAATGGTTTACTCCAAAATGAATAAATATAGATGAAGAATGAATTTTACCAGATATAGAAATAGATTTTTTAGAAGAAGATTATACTAATAAATATGATAGACAAAAAGAAGAAGCAAAAAAAATATTAAATTTATTTATAGAAAAAAATGCTCTTAATCTAACAATAGATACTTATAAAGATATGAAATAAGATTTTAACAAAAAAAGCTAATTTAAATTAGCTTTTTTTTGTATATATTTATAATTAAATCATTAATAATTAATTTTTTAATTATGAATTATAGATTTACATTAAAATTGATAATTTTTAAGTAAAATAAAATCTTAATTTATTTACTACTTAATTTAAAAAAATGTTAGAACAAAATGATAAAATACTTTTTGATTTAATACAAAAAGAATCAAAAAGACAAGATGATGAAATAGAGTTAATAGCGTCTGAAAACTATGTTTCAAAAGATGTTTTAGAAGCAAATGGTAGTATATTGACAAATAAATATAGTGAATGATATCCATGAAAAAGATATTATGCATGACAAGAATATATAGACCAAATTGAGAATTTAGCTATATCTAGAGCTCGTGAGCTTTTTTGAGCTGAATATGTAAATGTACAACCTCTTTCTTGAAGTCCAGCTAACTTAGCTGTTTATTTATGAGTATTAAAACCAGGAGATAAGGTTTTGTGATTGAGCTTAGATCAATGATGACATTTAAGCCACGGACATCCATTAAATTTTTCAGGTATATTATATGAAATTATTCCATATACACTTGATAAAGAAACTGAACTTATAGATATGGATGAAGTTGAAAGATTGGCAATAAAACATAAACCACAAATGATTTTAGCTTGATTTTCAGCATATCCAAGATCTCTTGATTGGAAAAGATTTAGAGAAATAGCAGATAAGGTTTGAGCTATTTTGATGGCAGATATAGCTCATATAGCATGACTTATTGCTGGAGGAGTTTTAGAAAATCCAATTCCTTATTGTGATGTTGTTACTACTACTACACATAAGACTTTAAGATGACCAAGAGGAGCAATCATAATGAGTAAAGAAAAATTTGCTTCTCAAATAGCTAGAGCTGTTTTTCCATGAGTTCAAGGTTGACCGCACGAAAATCTGATAGCAGCAAAAGCAGTTGCTTTTTGAGAAGCTTTAAAACCTGAATTTAAAGATTATGCTAAACAAGTTGTAAAAAATGCAAAAGTATTAGCAGATGAACTTATTAATAATTGATTTAAAGTTGTTTCAGGTTGAACAGATAATCATCTTATACTTATAGATGTATTTTCTAGTTTTTGAGTTACTTGAAAAGAAGCAGAATTAGCATTGGAAAAAGTATGATTATCTACTAATAAAAATATGGTTCCATATGACACTAGAAAAGCTCTTGATCCATCTTGAATTAGGATTTGAACTCCGGCAGCAACAACTAGAGGTATGAAAGAAATAGAGATGAATATCATTGCTCGTATTTTTACTCAAGCTATAAAAAGTAAGGATGATGAAGATAAATTAAAAGAACTTAAAAAAGAAGTTTTAGAATTGTGTCATAAATTTCCTATTTATAAATAAAGTATGCTAACAAATCTAGAAAAAAAACTTAAATTTGTTGAACTTATATCTGAAATGCAGGTAATTAAAAGAATTGTCTATAAAAAAGACGATTCTTTTGAAAGTGATGCTGATCATTCTTGGCATCTTGCGATGATGGTAATGACTTTTATTGAAGATTTCCCGGATCTTGATTATGAAAAATGTTTAAAATTTGCCTTAGTCCACGATTTAGTAGAAGTTTTTGCTTGAGATACTATATGTTTTGATAAAATTGCTGAAAAAACAAAAACTCAAAGAGAAAAAGATTCTTTAGAGTTATTTCGTAGAGATTTTTGAGAAATACTACCAGAAATAATTTCAATCATGGAAGAATATGAACATAAGGTTTTAAAAGAAGCAAGGTTTGTATATTCACTTGATAAGATTCAACCAATTATTCAAACAGTTTTAGAATGATGAAAAGCCTGGGATAAATTTAAAATTGATATAGATGATTTAAAACAAAGACAATATTCAAAAATATATCCCGAATTTGAATCATTAAAGCATATATTAGATATTTATTTTGAAAGAGCTATAAAAGAAGATTTAGTTTATAAAAAAGAAATATGACAAAGATAATTTGAATAGATTTAGATGAAGTATTGGCTGAGACTATAGATCAAATATTGGAAGATAATGATTTTGTTTTATGAAATACTAGAGTAAAAAGAGAAGATATTTTAGATTATTATATTTATAAAAATAAGAATATTGATATATCATTGGAAGATGCAATAAGATTATTTCATGGAGTTTATTTAAATGATATAGATTTAAATATAAAAGTAGTTGACTGATCTTATTGTAAGATAAATGAATTTAAAAATAAATGATATACATTAAAAATAGTAACTTGAAGACCAGATGATGTAGAAGATTATACAAAAGAATGGGTAAATAAATATTTTAAAGATATATTTGATTCAATTCATTTTGCAAATCATTTTAATTATTCTTTAGACGAAAAGAAAAAAAGATTAAAATCTGAAATTTGTAATGAATTATGAATTTCTATAATGATAGAAGATAATTTTGATTATGCATTAGAACTTGCTCAAAATTGAATTTATACTTATTTACTAGAAAAACCTTGGAATAAACATATTAATATAGATCATCCAAATATAAAAAAGGTAAAATCTTGGAAAGATATAGATATCTAAAATTTATTTTAGACAAATTTTAAAATACTGTCAATTAAAAAAACTTGATTATTTAGAGAAAAAATATACATTATAGACAATTATTTTATAAATATATGTCAATGTATAAACACACTAGACAAGAAGCAGCAGATATGCTTTGAATTTCAACAAGAAGTATAGATAGATATGTAAAAGCATGAAAACTAAGAGCTAAAAAAGATTGAAAAGTAGTGTATATCAATTCATCTGATTTGGATAATTTAAATTCATCTTGATCTATAAATCAAGAAATAATTGTTGAAAAACCAATTACTAACACTAACTTTGAAAGAAAACCAATATATACTGAATCAAAAGAAATTGAGTTTCATGGAACTTTTAAAAATGCTTTAGATGAAGTTTATGAAGATTTAAGAAATGAAATTAAAGAAAAAGATACAATTATTAGAGAGCTTTCTATAAGAGTATGAAGAGCAGAAGAAGTAGCAAAAAATTCTGTTTCTCTTATAGATTTTAAAAAATCTCAATTCTTACTTGAAGAATCTAAAACTAATTTAAATCAAGCTTTAGTAGACCTACAATCAGAAAAAGAAACTATTACTACTGAATTAAAATATCAAAAAACTAATAATTTGATTTTGCTTATATCCTTAATAGTTTTGTTTGCAATTGCATGAACTATTTTTATAATAAAGATATAAAAATTTGTAAAAATTAAAAAAGTGTTTATTTTATAAACACTTTTTACTTTTGTCCTCATAGTTCAATGGATAGAATAAGCCCCTCCTAAGGGCTAGATACTGGTTCGATTCCAGTTGGGGATACCATTATAATATATGAATCGAAATGAAAGATAAAAAATAACTCCATTGGAGTTATTTTTTTATCTTTCATATTTATTTTTAAGTTCTTCTAAATTTATATCGAAAACAACGGGTCTTCAATGAGGACAAGTTGCAGAATAATCTTCTACGGAATCATTTAATAATTTATTCATTTCAAATAGATTTAATTTATTTCAAAATTTTATAGCAGATCTACAAGCAGTATATGCCCATATCTTATTTTTTACCTCAAGAAGAGTTTTTGATTTATTAAAAGAGTAATCTCATATATCACCAAGAATTCAAGTAAATATATCTTCTATATTTTCTTTTTTTATAAAATCAGGTATTCAATTTATAATTACTATATTTCATCACATTATTTCAAAATCAAATCACATATCTTTAAAAGTGTCTATATTGTCTTGTAAGATAGAAGCTTCTTTTGGCATCAAATTGATACTTTCTCAAATAAGTAATCATTGGGTTGTATATTTTTTGTCTTGTTTGGCAAGTTTTTCATATATTATTCTTTCTGCTAAAGCATGTTGATCCAAAAACTTTATTCATGATTTTGTCTCAACTATTATATATGAATTGTGAGCTTGTCCTATTATCTTTCAGAGTTTTGTATAATGTAGGTCATTTGAAAAATCTTCAAAATTAGTTTCTTCTATATTTGGCTTATTTAAAAGGATTTCTTTTGTAAAACTAATAGAGTCAATTATTGTTTTTTGGTTTGGATTTGGAGTTATATCTTTATAAGGAGAATATGATTTAAATTTTGTTCCTGATCAAGTATAAAAATTATCTTTTTTATCTAAAAAGTTATTATTTGTATCATTTGAATTATACAAAAATCCATTTTCTTGATTTTTTACTTCATTTATTAGACTTACAGAGTTTAATCTTTCTTCTATACTATGGTATACTGCTCTAAAAATATTTTGTTCTCACGCAAATCTTATTTCCAATTTTCTAGGATGTACATTTACATCTATTTGAGTAGGATCAACTTGTATATTAAGTATAAATGCCGGATTATTTGAGTGTGGAATAAATCTATTATATGCATCATTTATAGCTTTTGATATCATATATGATTTTATGGGTCTATTATTTACAAATAAGTTTTGTTTATTTTTATTTATAAAACTTATTTTTGGATCAGATATATATCAATTTATTTTTATTCAAGTCATTTCAAAATTTACATCTATTGTATTTTGAGACAATTCTTCTCAATATATATTATAAATCCTAGTTTTAAGAGTTTCATTTTCTCAAAAATAAAATATTTTTTTTCCATCAGAAATAAATTCAAATCATATTTTTGGATATGATAATGCAGCTTCATAAAGATAATTTAATATATGATTGTATTCTGTTTTATAAGTTTTAAGATAGTTTAATCTAGCAGGAGTATTGTAAAATAATTCTCTTACAATTATCTTTGTCCCAGATTCAATTGGATGAGTTTCTATATTACTTTTTATAGAATCTACAATAGTTATTTTACTTCAAAAATCATCTTTTGAGTTTTTACTTTGAATTTCCATTTTTGAAACTGATGATATTGATGCTATTGCTTCTCACCTAAATCAAAAAGTCATTACATTGTATAAATCTTCTAGATTTTTTATTTTAGAAGTAGAGTGTTTTTCTCATATTATTTTTAAATCTTCTTTTTCTATTCAATCTCAATTGTCACTTATGATTATTTGGCTTATTCATCAGTTTTCTATTTCTATTTTTATTTTTTTTGCATTTGCATCAATAGAGTTTTCTATTAATTCTTTTATAACTGAAGCTGGTCTTTCTACTACTTCTCAAGCAGCGATTTGATTTGCAAGATTTTTATCTAGGAGGATAATTTTACTCACTATAATATTTGATTAGAAAATATTTATTATATATTTTTTATTATATATAAAAGTATAAAAAAATCTAGCTTTTTAGGCTAGATTTATTCGTTATCTTTTTTCGATAAAAATTCTTTTGCATAGTCTTTTATTTTATCTGGAATAGAAGCATATGCAGCAAAAATACTTTTAATTTTGTTATATAATTCTAAAATCTCCATTACTGGTCATAGTATTTTTATAACTCTTATTAATACAATAATAAGTAGAGTTCATATAATAGATGAAAATACGATAAGTACTATGTAAAGTGCTTCTAATATAGTAATGGTCATAATCTTATATTATTTTTAAAATTTTTCTATTTCTTTATTTATATCTAATTTTATAGATTTTACAAGTTTTAAAATATTTTCTCTTCAAGAAATTACTTTTATAACTTTTTCGTTTTCAAATACAACTAAACTAGGAATATCTTTTATATTATAGTCTTCTAGATTTAATCATTCTATTTTAATTTTTGCCAATTTTAATGCTATATTTTGTGAAAATGCTTTAGTTGCTAATACAGGAAAATTAATTAAAGAATCTTTAAAAAAATCAGACTCTTCATCTCAAAATATTATAATTACTTTTTTATTAAACTCTTTTGTTTCTCATGTTTCCTTATTTGTAAAAATAGTCTTTTTAGATTTTTCTATTGTTTTTTTTAATTCTTCATTAGTTTTAATTGTAAATAATGAATTTGATAATAAATCGGCAGATTTAATGACTGCCTTATTTTTTGTCTCTATTATCTTTGATTTTATTTTATTAAAGTCCATTTTTTTATATTAAATAAATAATTAATACTAATATATTATCATATGATTTTTAAAATGTAAAATAATTGTATGATTGAAATTATTAAAATAAAATTTGCTTTTTTAAAAATAATATATATGATATGCGAAATTTCTAAAGGAATTTTTATATTTTTTAAAAAATTATTATGACAAATTCAGCATTAGTTAAGCAAATTCAATCTTCTTTTGTTCAAGAAGGTAGACCAGAAATAAGAACTGGTATGGAAGTAGAAGTTTATCAATTAATTAAAGAAGGTAATAAAGATAGAGTTCAAAGATTTAAAGGTTTAGTTATTAAAACTGCTTGAAAATCAGAACTTGAAAAAACAATAACTGTAAGAAGAAAAGTTTGAGCTTTTGGAGTTGAAAAAATATTTGCTATTCATTCTCCTGGAATTGAAAAAATAGAAGTATTAAGACAATTTAAAGTTAGAAGAAAATCAATTAAATTTATTAAAGATCTTACTGGTAAAGCTGCTAGACTTAAGGAAGTTAGATAATCTAATAGTATATCAATTTGATATACTATTTTTTTATTATAAATATTTTAAAAAAATAAAAAAATAAATATAATGCAATAAATTAATTGTTAATGATCAAATATGAATTTTAAAGATCTAAGTTTGGAGGAAATAGTTTTAAAATTAAAAAACAAAGAAATAAAAAAAGAAGAAGTATTTACTTATTTTATAGAAAGAATTAAAAAATACGATAGTAAAATACAATCATATAATTTTGTAAATGAAAATTGATTAAATACTATAGAGGGAACTTTATATTGATTACCTATTGCTGTAAAAGATATTTTTTGTGAAGTTGGAGTTCCAACAACTTGTTCATCAAAAATACTTGATTGATTTAAACCACCTTTTAATGCAACAGTTATTGAAAATCTAGTTCAAGCTTGAGCTAGTTCACTTTGAAAAGTAACTATGGATGAGTTTGCAATGTGATCAACAAATGAAAGTTCTGCTTTTAAAAAAGCAATAAATCCTTGGTGAACTTCTAGAATACCATGAGGATCTAGCGGTTGATCAGCTGCTGCTGTTGCAGCTTGACTTGCTCCTGCAGCACTTTGAACTGACACATGAGGTAGTATTAGACAACCTGCTAGCATGTGTAATATAGTTGGTTTTAAACCAAGTTATGGAAGAAATAGCAGATATTGAGTTATGGCTATGGCATCTAGTTTAGACTGTCCTTGAACACTTACAAAAACAGTTAAAGATTCTGCAATACTATATGAAATTATGAATTGATATGATGTTAAAGAAAATACATCACTTCCATGAAAAGACATAATAAATCCTGAAATTTGGAATAAAAAAGATTTAAAATGATATAAGATTTGAGTTCCAAAAGAATATTTTGAAGAATGATTAGATGAAGGTGTTAGAAATAGGATAGAAGAAGCAATTATGAAATTGCAAGAGCTGTGAGCTGAAATAAAAGAAGTAAGTTTGCCGATGACTAAATATGCAATTGCAACTTATTATATAATCATGCCAGCAGAAGTTTCTACAAATCTTTCTAGATATGATTGACTTAGATTTTGACATGTCTCAAATGAAAATTATGACTCTATGGATGAGTTATTTATAAACAATAGATCTGAGTGATTTTGAGATGAAGCAAAAAGAAGAATAATGCTATGAAGTTATGTTTTATCAGCTTGATTTTATGATGCTTATTTTAAAAAAGCTACACAAATTAGAACATTGATTATTGATGATTTTAATAAGGCTTTTGAAGAAGTAGATGCTATTGTTAGTCCTGTTTCTCCAAATGTTGCATGGAAATCATGAGAAAAGATAGATGATCCAGTTAAGATGTATCTAAGTGATGCTTATACTATACCTGCAAGTCTTGCTTGACTTCCTGGTATAAGTGTTCCAGCTTGATTTGCAGAAAGTGAAGATAGCGAAAAAGAAATGTTACCAGTATGACTTCATATAATCACTCCGAGACTTACAGAAGAAAGACTTTTTGAAATAGCATATGTTTATGAACAAGCTACAAAATTTGCTGAAAAAATGGCTCCAGGTTTTGAAGATTAAAATATTTGCAAAAATAACTATTTATATGATAAAATATAAGTAGTTATTTTTTTATATAAAAATATGCCACAAAATCAATTTGCATGATGATACCAAGTATCAGAAAAATTGCCAGAATGAAATCCAGAATGAAATAATAAAAACCCAAGGTTAAAAGATTTAAATTGAACTCCATTATCTCTTGAAGGATGAGGGCTTTTTAAACCTTTTACTCCTGAGTCACAAAAAAAATTATTATATACTCCATATTCTGCAATAGTTAATAGATTATATGATAAAAATAATCCAAAAAAATCTTTGATAGGTGAAGATTCTTATTATGAACTAATAGATTATTTATCTTGACTTGATTGAAAAAATCCAGATTTTTCATGATTAAAATTAAGTGATAAGGTTGATCAAAAAATAATAAAATCTTATTTTGAAAGATATATGGATTGAAAAAATAAAAAAGAAAATCTTTCAAATATGATTTGAGATACAAAAAAAATACCAGAATTTTCAGATTTTAAATTATGAAAAGATTGAACTTTTGAAATGGAGTTTCTAAATAAAATTTGAGAAAATTATGTTAATTTTCCAGATTGAGATTGAAATATTGATTATCAAAAAGATTTACAAACAGCTATATTAAAAACTAGATCTGATATAATTTCTGAGGTGAAAAATATTAATCTTGATTCACAAACTTATAAAACTGCAATAAAAAATATAGATTCATGAGATCTTAAAACACAAATAGAGGGAATAGAAAGTTTATATATACTTGCATATAGTAATGAATGAGTATTGTGAAAAACACAAATAGATACATATAAAGAAAAAAGAAAAAACAGATTAATACAAGAAGGAATTAAATTAGAAAATGAAATTGAAACCGCAAAGCAATCAAATAATACTAAATTGCAAGAAAAATTGGAATTAAAAAAACAAGAAATAATTAAAGAAATATCAGAAATTACTTGAATTTTGGATTGAAAAAAAGTATGAGATATATTTAATAAGATGCCTGACAATAAAGACTGATCAAATAAATGACCAAAAGAATCAAATGAAAAGAGAGATGAAAATTAATTTTCATCTCTCTTTTTAAACCATAAAATTAAAAATGTAAGAACAATAAAATAAAGTATTTCAAAAACATATTTATATTCTCAAAAATCAAAATTTAATGTAGAATATTTATATTGTCAAAAAGTATTTACTACAAATATATCCCATTTTAATAATATCCATGCAAAGTATCATATTATAATTGAAAATATATAGTTAATTTGATAAAATATTATAGACAAAAATCAAAATAACATTGCCAATGGTATTGTCCACATTACTAGTATATTGCTTATTGGAGAGATAATTGATAGTTGTCAAAAATTGAAAACCATTATAGGAATTGTAAATATCATAGCTGCAAATGTCAAACTTATAGCATTTCTAATTTCAAAGAGATTTGGAATAAAATCAAATATATTTTCAAAAAATTTTTGAGAATATATTATTCATAAAACTGCTAAGAAACTTAGGTGAAGAGATACATCATAATTTATACTAAGAGGTGAAAAACTTACCATTATTATAAGTGTAATTATAAGTATAGATAATATATCTCACTTTCTTCATGAGTTTATAACTAAATATCAAATAATTCACATTATAGCAGCTCTTATTACAGGGGCACTATATCATACTAGCAAAGTAAATAATATTATTGATATTGTCATTATAATTACTTTTAAATAATTTGGCAGGTATTTTACCATTAATCACATAAATATTATAATAATTGTTATATTAAATCCAGAAACTGCAATTATGTGAGTTAATCAAGAGTTATTAAAATTATCACTTAGATTTTTGGGTATATTCTCTCTTGCTCAAAGAAGTATTCATGATAAAAATAATGCTTCATTTTCAGTATATAGTATTTTTATTCTATTTATCATTTCTTTTTTTAAACTTTCTATTTTTTTTAGTAAAAAATTTCTTTTATTTTTTCATATTATTTCATAATTATAAACTATATTCTTAAAGTAGATATCTTTACTTAACATATAATTTTTATAATTAAATCAGTTAAAATTTTCTATCTTTACTATGTTACTTTTATATTTTAGTAAATCTCAATTATTTATTTCATAATTTCATTGAATTAAAACTTCAATTAAGATCTTATTATCTATATTTTTATCATCCAATTTTATTAATTTTCAAATAAAAGTTTTATTATCTTCATTTTCTTTTGCTATATTAATTATTTCTATAACAAAATTATGTTTTATATTATCAATTTTTATAGTATTTAAATTATAATTTATTTTATAGTTATTTATGCTTGAAATAAATATTCAAAAACTAAATGAAACTAATATAAGTATAAATAATAATAAATATTTTTTAATTTTTAAATATAACAACAAAAAAAGCACCACTAAAAATAGTAGTACTAGGAGAGATGTATAAAAATTGATTAATATATTGTTTATAAATATTCACAATAAATAGAATATTCATAAAAATATAAAGTAGTTATTTTTTGACATCTTAATTTATTATTATATTGCTTTTATTATCTTCTTTATATATTCTTTTTAAATTTATAATAGAAAATATCAAAATAAAAATTGCACAAATTTGAGATAGATTTATATAAAATGTTTCTTTAAATACTCAATATTTTCAACTAAAAAATTCTAATATAAATATGATACAAGCAAAAATTGCTAATCATAAATATCATAAAATATTTTTAAATTTTACATACATTGAAAGTATATAAAGAGCAGAAAATTCTATGAAAAAAATGATTGAATAAATGATAGGTAGAGGAAAAATAGGGACCTTATAAGGTACAGGAGTAAATGGGTGATTATACATAATTTCTATTCAATACATAGTTTCTTTTCAATAAACTTGTCATCAAAGTAAAGATCCTATAAATCAAATTGGCAGAACAAATAAAAAAGATAAAATTATACCATTTATAAAATTGTCTAGTTTTTCATTTCTTACTTTTAGAAGTATAAAAAATACCAAGAAGAATCAAAATAATGCTCACATTAATGAAAAATTATAGTCATTCATTATAAAAAATTCTATTGGATTTTCTATGTATTTTAAATCGTTCCATCTTGAAATTACATAAAATAATCTCGAGAAAAAAAATACAGATAGAAAATACCATAATATATTTTTTTTGAAAATTAAAAAATCAAAATTTATTCTAATTGATAATTTTTTTAGCATCCGTACAAATAGGAAAAAACAAATTGTAATTGTTAATCAAAATGTATATACAGGGATTCAAAAAAACTCTATAAATGGGTACACTTTTAAATAATTTATTTATAAAATATAAGTTATTTTATATCTAAAACAAAAAAATGCAAAGATTTTTTTTCTTTGCATTTTTTTGTTTAACTAAAGTGTATTTTATGTTCTCTTTCAGATTCGTAAACTGAATCTGAAGCATGTATCATATTGTACAATTTAGAATTATTTCATATATATTTATCTCTCATTTTAAGAGCAATTTTTCTTATTTCAGATATAGCATTTTCTCAACTTATAGACAATATTTCAGATATACCTGAAGTTATATATAAAATAACAGAATTAAATAAAGGATGTTCTTTCTTTTCGGCATAGTGTTCTTCAGCAGTTTTGGTACTCATATTTTCTACTTTTCTTTTCTCAATTTTAAATCATTTCATTCTTAGTATTCTCTCAAATATTTTTTTAAAATATTCTCTGGATATTACTATATTCTCTCAAAATTCTTCATCTGGAATAGATGGTTTTATTATAACTAGTGTTTTTTCCATTTATTAAATTATTTAGCAATTTCAATAACTCTCATCTCTCTGATTAAGTTAACTTTAACTTCTCAAGGATAAGATAATTTTTCTTGTATGTTATCAGCTATCTCGCGAGCCATAGAATGAGCATCTATATCTGATACAGTATTAGCATCTACAAATACTCTTATTTCTCTACCAGCAGATAATGCATAGGCTTTATTTACTCATGAAAAACTTGTAACAAGTGCTTCCATTTCTTGCACCCTTTTTAGATAGTCTTCAATAACTTCTCTTCTTGCTCAAGGTCTAACAGAGCTTATCGCATCAGCAACTTGTACTATAGCAGCTTCTAAACTTATACTAAATTGTTCTCAATGATGATTTTCAATCATATCAATTACTTTTTCATTTAGTTTATATTTTCTACCAAGAATTCAACCTATTTCTGGATGAGTTCCTTCATATTCTTGATCAAGAGCTTTTCATATATCATGAAGTAATCAACCAATCTTACAAAGCATAGGGTCAGCTCATAATTCTATAGCTAATGCTTCTGCAATTAAAGCAACTTCTTTTGAGTGTTTAATTATGTTTTGACCATAACTTGTTCTAAATCTAAGTTTTCAAATAACAGGAATAATCTCATCTGGAAGATTTGTTATACCAAGTTCATCTAAAACTTTATTTCATAACTCTTTTAATAATATATCTGCTTCTTCTTCAGTTTTTGCTACAACTTCTTCAATTCTAGCAGGTTGTATTCTACCATCTTCAATAAGTTTTTCTAATGATTTTTTTGCTATATATCTTCTATATAGATCAAATGCTGAAATAAAAACACTATCAGGAGTATCATCAATGATTAATGCAACTCAAGCAGCTCTTTCAAAAGTAGTTATATTTCTACCTTCTTTTCATATAAGTTTACCTTTTATATCATCACTAGGGATAGGTATAATTGTAGTTGTAACTTCACTTGTTACATCTCAAGCATATTGTTGAATAGATTTTAGTATTATATCACGAGAAATTTCTTTTTTATTGTCTTCGATTTTTTTCTTATGCTTTATAATAAGATTTTTTCAATCTTGTTCATATTTTTCTTCGATTTTTTTCAAAAATAAATCACGAGCTTCTTCTTCACTCAATTTTGATAATTCTGCTAATTTTCATTCGAGTTCTAATTTTATATCTTCTAATCTTTCTTCTTTTTCTCTTAAATTATCTTCTTTTTGATTTATTTTTTCTTGTTTTTCTTCGAGTAATTCTAATTTATTTTCTATTTTTTCTTCTTTTTCAAGAATTCTTTCTTCTATTTTTTCAGCTTTTGATATGATTTCATTACTTTCTTTTTTTGAGTCTTCAACCATTTTAAAGGCTTTATTTTCAGCCTCTTTTATTATTTTTTCAGCTTTATCCTGAGCTTTATTGTTTTTTCTATTTTCCCATATAAAAAATAAAACAACACTTACAGCCATTCAAAATATGACTGAAATTATTAATTGAATTTGCATTTTTTAAAATGTTATAAATTATATTTAAATAATTTAAATATCTTTAAAAATATGTAATAATCATTACATATTTTTGATTTTTGAATATTTAGGAGAGAGAAAAAAATTATTCTTTTAAAAAGATATTTATTTGGAAACTTTATTAATTTTGAATTTAATTTAGTTGCTTAAAAATTATTAAGCATATATATTGTACATATTTTTAAAATAATGCAATAAAAAACTATACTTTTATGTATAGTTTTTTATATTATTCATCATCAGATAATTTAAATCATCTTTCTTCTCTGATTTTTGTAGCTACATTTGTAGGAACTTCCTCATAATGGTCAAATTCCATTGAGTAAGTTGCTCTACCTTGTGAAGCAGATCTTAAATCAGTCATGTAACCAAACATTTCAGATAATGGAACAAAAGCAGTAATTATTTTTGCCATACCTCTGTTTCCCATTTCTTCAATTCTACCTCTTTTTGAGTTTAATTGTCAGATAACATCTCCCATATATTCTTCAGGAGTATTAACTTCAACTTTCATTATTGGTTCAAGTAAAGTAGCTTGAGCTCTTTTACATGCTTCTCTAAATGCTTTACTTGCAGCTAATTTAAATGATAATTCGCTTGAGTCAACATCATGGTAAGAACCAAATGTTAAACTAGCTTTTATATCTACCATTGGGTAACCAGCAATGAAACCTCTATTATAAGCTTCGTTTAAACCTTTTTGTACTCATGGGATATATTCTTTTGGTATAGTTCAACCAACGATTTTATTAGAAAATTTATTTGTAGGTTTTTCTTTTAATCAAGCTTTAATGTCTTCTTCATCCATTTCTTTATATGGTTCAAATGTAATAACAACATGACCATATTGACCTCTACCTCAAGTTTGTTTACTATATTTATGTTCAACATCTTTAGCTTCCATTTTAATAGTTTCTCTATATGATACTTGTGGAGCACCAACATTACATTCAACTTTAAATTCTCTTCTCATTCTGTCAACGATGATATCTAAGTGTAATTCACCCATACCAGAAATGATTGTTTGAGAAGTTTCTTCATCAGTTTTAACTCTGAAAGATGGATCTTCTTCAGCCAATTTATTTAAAGCCATACCCATCTTTTCTTGGTCAGCTTTTGATTTTGGTTCAACTGAAATTGAGATAACTGGTTCTGGAAATTCGATAGATTCAACTAAGAATTTATCATTTACATCACAAAGAGTATCTCAAGTTTTTGTATCTTTTAATCATACAATTGCACCTATATTTCAAGCTGTAATTTCTTCAATTTCAACTCTGTTATTAGCATGCATTTGAAGTAATCTTCAAATTCTTTCTTTGTTACCAGTCGTTGCATTGTAAACATATGAACCAGATTTTAAAGTACCAGCATATACTCTCGTAAATACTAATTTACCTACAAATGGATCAGTCATTATTTTAAATGCAATTGCAGCTAAAGATGAATCATTAGCAACAGCAATTTGTTTAAACACTTCTCAGCTATCAGTATCTTTACAATCTATTTTTGCTTCATTGATATCAACTGGGCTTGGTAAGAATTCAACAGCAGCATCAATAACCATTTGTACTCAGATATTTTGTAGAGCAGATCCACAAACTACAGGATATAATTGATTGTTAATTACAGCTTTTCTTAAACCTCTTTTTAATTCTTCAACACTTAATTCTCAAACTTCAAAATATTTTTCCATAAGAGTATCATCTTGAGAAGCGATTTTTTCAACCATTTCTTCTCTTAATTCAGTACATCTGTCTAAAACTGAAGCAGGAATTTCAATTTCAGTGATTTTTTCTCATGAGTTTCATTCAAAATGAAAAGCTTTCATAAGTATTAAATCAACAATACCTTCAAAAGTTTCAGCTTGTCCAATAGGATATTGAATAGCAACAACTTTATCTCAAGCTAATCTTTGTTTGATTGTTCTAACTGACATTTCAAAATCTCAACCCATCTTATCCATTTTGTTTACAAATGCGATTCTTGGTACATTGTATTTATCAGCTTGTTTCCAAACAGTTTCTGATTGAGGTTCAACTCATTGAGAACCATCAAATACAGCAACTCAACCATCAAGAACTCTAAGAGATCTTTCTACTTCAATTGTAAAGTCAACGTGACCTGGAGTATCGATAATGTTTATTTGGTGTTCTTTCCAGAATGTAGTAGTTGCAGCAGAAGTAATAGTAATACCTCTTTCTTTTTCTTGTTCCATCCAGTCCATTGTACCTTCACCATTGTGAGTTTCCCCGATTTTATGTATCTTACCAGTATAATATAGGATTCTCTCCGTACAAGTAGTTTTACCCGCATCTATATGGGCAATAATACCTATATTTCTAATCTTATTTAAAGGAGTAGTTTTACTCATTATAAAAATATTAAAATTTAAAAATAAATATGAAACGCAAATATAATCCATTAATAATATTGTATAATTTTTATTAATGGACATTTTCTTGTTTTGTGCCGGGATTTTACTCAATACTTGTTAGAAGTCAAATTTTATTTGACTAGTTTTTTTATAAAATTATACCTCTTCTATTTTTAGTTTTTTGATTGATTTTAATACTTCTCATACTATGAAATCTGCTATAGATAGAGCTTGTTTTTTACTTATATTTATATTTAGAGATTTTAGAAAAAATCAAAGTATATTAGCTATATATGAAAAAATAATATTGTTATCTTTCTCAAGTAGTTCTATTATTTTTAAAGTTTGAATATTTGAATAATCTATAATTACACTATCTATTATATCTTCTATCCAATAATTTATCCTATACTTTACTTCTAAATCTATGTTATTATTATCAAAATCTATTTCTTCTTTTTTAGAATAATTGAAATTAATAAGAGGTTTAGTATTGTTTTCTCTTATCTTATTTGATATTTCAGTGTTTATGAGAGATAATATTCAAAGAGTGAAATTTGATGTATACCCTTCTTCCATAACTTTAAATAATTGATTTAGAACAAAGTCATATTTTTTATCGACGATTATTTTCACCAAAAATCAAGCCAATAAAAAATCATATTTCTTGGCTTTTTGTTCATCTTTTTTAGTTCTTTTTACTCAAGCAGCAGACTTTTTTGAAGATTCTTTTACCTTTTCTGAAACTTCACTAATTGCTTCACTTGATTTTCAAGCTCATTCAGATGACTCAATATCTGGACTAAAGTCGTCTAAACCCATAAACTGTTTAATTTATTGTAGTAATAATATTATAGTTTTCTTAAATTTCTTTCACAAACTCAAAAACAGGGACCAATTTATATTAAATTGGGACTCAAACAGTTTTCGTTTGTTTCAGAAAAATAGGAAAACTATAATATTTTGAGTTATTAATATTTTATCATAAATATCTTAAAATACAATTTTTATGCATCTATTTATTCAAAAATTGTCTTTAAAATATTCATGCTTTAAATTATATTTTTTTAAATAGCTATTTGAATAATCATATTGATCAAATCAAATTTCAATAAATAAAATAATATTTTCAAAATCATTATTAATTTTTAAAACAAAAATTTGATTTATTAACTTTTCATACAATTCAAAACCTGTTTTTTCTCATCAAAAAAGAGCTATATTTGGTTCAAAATCAATAGTTTCTTTTGACATATTTCTAAAATCTCCATCTTTTATATATGGTAGATTAGCAGTTATTATCAAGTTTTTATTTTTTATTTTTTTGTTTAATAATTTTTCAAGCAAGTTTGAATTTAATTGTTTGATTGCTTCTTTTAAATCATGTTTTATTATATTTTTCTTACTTACTTTTAAAGCATCTTTTGAAATATCAATTACGATAATTTTTTCTATTTTTGTATTTTTTGAAATAGAAATTGGTATACAACTGCTTCAAGTTCATACATCTATCAATAAAATGTCATCATATTTTTTTGATTCCTTTATTGTTTTTTCAACCATTATTTCACTATCGTTTCTGGGAATAAGTACTCTATTATCTACAAAAAATTCTATAGAATAAAATAAAGATTTATTTGTTATATATTCTATTGGTTCTTTTTTTTGAAGTCTTTTAATTTTTTTTTCTATTTTTTTTACTTTTTCTTCTTCTATTTCATCAACTAAAAATAAACCACTTTTTGATATATTCAGTTCATTTTGAATTATATCATTTAAGTGGTTTTTATTTAATCATAAAATCAGGTATTTATTTATAAGATCTATTTTTTTCATAAATTAATTTTCAAATTTTTTTCTAGAAAATATCAAAACAGTAAAAAATGTAATTATTGTAAAATATACTATTGAGTAAAATGAATTAAATATAAAAAATGAAGTTGGAAAATTTGAAAAATTTCATATCACATCCTTTGTGTTTAATGCTCAAAATGGAGGAAATAATAATTGAAGAAATTTTATAAAATATATGATTAAATTATTTTCAGTTTTATAAACAAGATCTAGTATAGTAGCAAAACTATGAGATGAAAAATATATCATAAATGCTGTAGCAATAGATATCATATTTGACATGAAACTAGACAAAAAGAATACGATTGCAAGTATTATTTCAAGCTTAAAAAATATGTTTATAATTGACCAAATAATCAAATAATTTATTTCAATATCTTTAAAAAATAATACACCTAAAAATAATATTGATTGAAATAATATGATTAAAAATATAGTCATAGAAAATCAAAGAATTTTTCAGATTATGAATTCATATCTTTTTATAGGTTTACTTAATATTAAAAAAATAGTTTTTCATTCTATTTCTTTAAAAAGTAATTGACTTCATACAAATAAAACTCATAAAAGTCAAAATAATTCTATCATAGCAAGTCAAAAATCTACTATCAATTTTGAATCTTCTCATAGCGTCAATTTTCAAAGTAATATTGAAAAAAGTATAAAAATTAATCAAAAAAATACTATCATATATAAATATTTGTTTCTGATAATTTCTTTAAATGTATTTAGGGCTATATTTAACATAAAATTAAGTTAATTTATTAAAATAATATGCATAAGTAAATATACAGGTTCATATAATTAATAATGTAATAAATCATTGTTTTGAAAAAATAAAATCTATTATTATATTTTCTATAAAACTTTTTATTATAGATAATATAAAATCTATCATATTAATTAAAATTATATTGTAAAAAATCTTTGTTTGCATTTATAAAGTCTTTTATATTTGTTTCTTTTTTTCATTCTATTTTAACTTTTTGTAATGTCAAAATTCATTTATTACAAATTATTCATATTTCTTTGTTTTTTGATGTTGGATTTTTTTCATCAAAATGCTCATTTTCTATTTCTATAACATCTCATAATCTAAGTTCATCGTCATCACTTAAATCAATATCATAAAAAAAACAATCAGTAATATCAAGTTTTTTTCATTTAAAATATGTATAGATTCAAGGCCATGGAGTATAAGCTCTAAATCTATCATATATATTTTTTGCAGAATCATTTTTAAAGTTTATTTCTCAGTCTTTTTTTTCTATCTTTGAACAATATGTAGCTATTTTTTCATCTTGTTTTAATGGAGTTATTTTTCCAGATAAAACTCATAAAAGTGTATCATATAATAATCTTGCTCAAATATTTTCAAATTTTTTGAATATTGCAACCGTGTTGTCTATGATGTCTATATCCACTTCTTTTATGGCTAATATATCTCACTCATCCATTTTTTCAGACATATACATTATTGTCAATCATGTCTTTTTATCTCATAGTTTTATAGATTCTTGAATAGGACTTGCTCATCTATATTTTGGAAGTATAGAACCATGGATATTTATACATCAATGTTTTGGTATTTCTAGTATCTCTTTTGGAATTATTTTTCAATAAGCTACTACAACTATAAAATCTAGATCTAAATTTCCTAATTTATCAAAAAATCCTGTATTGCTTCTCAATCTTTCAGGCTGAATTATATTTAAATTATTTTCAATAGAATATAATTTTACAGGAGTTGGAGTTATTTCCATCTTTCTTCAAGTAGCTTTATCTGGTTGACTAACAGTTAATAATACATCAAAATATTTATTTTCTACTATATCTTTTAGTATATTTTTAGAAAATTCTCATGTTCAAAAAAAGGCTATTTTCATTTTATTTATTTAGTTATTTTTATATAATTTTCTCTTCATTTAGTTTCAAAGTATAAGTAAATTTCATTTGTATTTATTAGACTTCAAGAATTATAAAATGATTTTTTTCATCAAATATTTACTATTTCTACATTTCAAATGTTTGTTCATCATATAGATGTTGTGACCTTTTCCAAATTTATTAAATTATTTTCTTTATCTATCCTTATTAAATCAATTGAATTTAATTTTTTTATATCAGTAGTTCAAGAAAGAGTAGACAATATCTTGTAATCATAATTTTTTTCAAAGTCATTTTTTTTGAAATTGTTGTTTAATGATGAATCATTAAATATTAATTTTTTATCTTTATATATTGATAAGATCCAAACCTTTCAATCTAGATTATTTATATTTATACTTCAAGAATTATTTATATAATCATAATTTATATCTGCATAATTATCTAAATCAAAAAAATTTTCTTTTATTATATATGAGTCTTTTATATTTGTGTCAAATATTGTTTTATAATCATATATATCATAATTTTTTATTTTTTTGTCTAAATTGTCGATTAAGATAGATATTTCTCATATCTTCATTTTGGCTTGTTTATCATCTATAAAATTGAAAAATCAATTTATTGATGTAATTGAAATAATTGAAATAATTGATATTACAACTATCAATTCAATCATAGTAAATGCTAATATTTTCTTCTTCATTTTTTTAAGATTAGAGTTTCCATTATTTTATTTATAAAAACAACAACAATTACTATTATTCAAAAAACAATTATTTTTCAAGTTTTATCTAAAAAAAGTGCAGTTAATCAAAATAAAAAAGATAAACTATAAACTGATAAAAGTACTTGTTTTTTTGTTAATCATATATCTAGTAATCTATGATGAAGATGTGTAAAATCTCATGATAGAGGTGATTTTTTATTTAATATCCTTCTTATTATTACATAAATTGCATCAACACTATATATTCAAAATACAACCAGAACTGTTGCAATTTTTCATCATGCAATAATTGCAAGAGTAGCCAGCATAAAACCTAAAAACATAGTTCAACTATCTCACATTAATATCTTTTCATTGAAATCAAACCACCAAAATGGCAATATTATTCATACAAGGATGAGACTAATCTTCATTATAAATCTTGCATTTTCTACACCTCATTCATAGTTATCTTTTCAAAATAGAATAAATCATAGTAAAAAAATTATTAAAAATGATATTATAGATAATCATGAAGTATTTCATTGTATTCAATCTGACCAATTTAAAGCATTAAATACAAATACATACCAAATTATCGTAAATATAAGAGGAACTAAATAAATAGTGTGATTTAGTATAGAAAAATTATAAGTTTCTAGATTAATTATTCATCAAAAAATATTACTAATATATCATATTTTTATTGATGTTATACCTATAACGGCTCATATAATTATTTGTATTAATAGTCTTATTTTTGGGCTAACATTTAGTCTGTCATCAATAAAACTTATAAATGTTATTATAAATCAAAATAACCAAATAAGTCATAATTTATAATTATAGTCTACGAAAAAAAAGCTTAGAATAATAAAACATATAAAAAATATGATTCACATACTATATGGTATAGGCTCTCTATTTAGTTTATATTTTTTTGGATTATCAAGAATATTTAACTTATAAAATAATTTTGAGAAAAAAATTATTGTTATGAGTGATAATATTATACTTGATAAAAAAGGTATTAAGAATTCTTGCATTTTAAATATTTTGGTAGTAATTTAATATAATAAACAAGCACAGTTGATGTAAGTATGAAATATCATAGAGAAATTCAATCTATATTTCAATTTATAAATGATAAAACAAGTAAGATTCATGATCAAGCTACTATTCCTAAAACTCAAATTATATTTAACCAATATCTTAATTTATCGTTTATACTTACTAATCATGAAGTAACAAACGAAAATCAGAGTGCCATTAAGATAGTTCATAACTCAACATTGAAATTTAAGCTAAATAATCATAAATCTATTTGTTTTCAAGCAAAAAATATAAAGATAAATATTAAAAATAAGTTAAATAATCAAACACTTCATGCATTTAAAAATCTAATTTCTTTTCAATAGTTATAATAAGTAAAAGCTTTTAATGCTGCTAAAATATAACATATTTGCCAAATTATATATTGTGATTGTTCGAGTTTAATAGCTGAATAAAAAGATAATATAGTAAATACACTTACAGATGATATATGATAAATAGCTCAAATCTTATTATTTTTAGACGTATAATTTGCTTGCATAACCATAATAAATAGATTTCATAAAAAATTTGCTAGAAAAAGTATGATTATTTCGAGCATATTTCATTTTCAAGTTATATAAACTATAATTAATGCAATGGCTAATAATAAATAAATCCACCAATTTGAACGAGAAAAATTTTTTAGTTCATTTAAAAACATATTTATAAAGTTAATGTTATAATGTTTATAATATAATTTATACTTTTTTTTTAGCAAGAAAAAAAGAAGTAAAACTTCTTTTTGTTATACTGATTCTTATTAGAAATCTAAATTATTTCATAATTTAGATCTAATATAGTTCAGTATAAGTTAAGTCAACAAATCAATTTTTTCAAAATCTCTTTGTGTCTTAACTTAAAACTGTTCATTTAATTTCAATTTTCCTTGATAAAACATACGACTACTATTTACTCAAAATCTTTGAGCAGCAATCCTATCTATTCACATACCAAATGCAAATCATGAGTAAATTTCAGGATCAATTCAAGCTCAAGAAAGTACTTTTGGATGAACCATTCAAGCTCAAAGTAATTCTACCCATCAGCTACCAGAACACATACTACAAGCTTTGCCATTTTTTTCTCAGCTACCACCACATATTTGACAACTTACATCAATTTCGGCACTAGGTTCAGTAAATGGAAATATGCTTGGTCTAAATCTAAGAGTAGTTTTTTCTCAAAGTAATTTTTTCATAGCTGTTTCAAGAGTTCCTTTAAGGTCTCAAAAAGTAACTTTTTCTCAAACAACAAGTCATTCTAATTGATAAAAATTACAAGTATGACGAGCATCTTCTTGTTCATATCTAAAAACTCTACCAGGAACGATTATTTTTATTGGAAGTTTTCATTTTAACATTTCTCTAACTTGAACTGGACTTGTATGAGTTCTTAAAAGTACTTTTTCTCACGATGGTAAATCTTTGTTTATATCATCACTTATCCAAAATGTATCCCAAACATCTCTTGCAGGGTGATTATCAGGAATATTTAGCATATCAAAATTAAGTCTTTCATTTTCAACTTGAGGTCCATCTTCAACTTTAAATCACATAGAAATAAATATTTCTTCAAGGAGATTAGAAGTTATACTTATAGGATGTTTATGTCATAAACCTTTTGTCTCAAAATCTGCAGTTACATCTATTTTTTCTTCTTTTTCTATATTTTCAAATCTTTGTTCTTCTATTTGTTTTGCTTTATTTTCAAGCTCAATTCAGATAAAATCTCTAAGAGAATTAGCTTCAGGTCATATAACTTTTTTCTCATCCACAGAAAGGTCTTTTAATCATTTTAATATTTCTTGAAGTTTCCCATTTTTTCATAAAAATTCTTTATTTAGATTTTCTGCTTCTTCATTGTTTTTAATAGAGTTAAGCTTTTCTAAAAATTCGTTTTTTAGATTAATTAATTTTTCTTTCATTTTTCTATTTATAAAATATTATTTTTATGATTATAGAAAAAATAGATAATAAATCAAAAAAATGTTTTATTAGAAGTTATTATTTTATAAATTTATATCAATTATTTTATACAATTTTTCTTTTTTTCCTTTAATTAAGCTTCTAACAGATTTAAAATTTTTTAATATAATTTTAATGTCGCTTTAATATTGATTTAAAGCGACAAAATAAATTTGCAAGAGTTTAAAAAAACATATAATAAAAGTATCTCCTAGTGTTAAATAGTTTTTATTTTTTTAAAATCTTGAACTATGAAAAAGATTTTTTTATTAATGCTATCAATGATAGTTGTTTTTTTGTGAGTAAATAATGCTAGTGCAGAAAATATCTACAAAGAACAAATAGAATATAGATTTGATAAGATATCGTGAGAGAAGATCTATGAAGTAGAAAATAGTATAATATGAAAAGTAATAATAGATTGAAACTATGTATACTATATAAAAGATAATAATATATATAGACTAGAAAAAGGTAAGAAAAAAGAAGAAGCAGAGATGGTATTATATGGAAATGATAATTATGGAAATTATAATTATTTAATAAATAATGATTCAAATTATTATATAGAGTGAGAATTTCTATACTATCAAAATGCAAGACAAGATGGAAGCTTGTACAAGATACCAAAAACTGGAAGTCAAGCATATTATGGATGAATGATTGTATTGAGCTGAATAAGTCCATATAATTTTAGTATACATCATATAGATGAGCAATATGTATATTATAGTTGTTATTATAATTATATATGTAGGGCAAAAAATGATTGGGAAGCAGATTCACAATGAGAAACATTAATACAAGAATCAGTATTATGAAGACCATATTATAAGGATGGATATTTGTATTATAGTAAGAGATATGGAGAACAATGAATATATAAAATAAGAGCAGATAGTCCTTATTCATTTATGAATCAATCAGAAAAGATAACAAATATATCAGCAAATGAAATATATTATGTAGATGAAGAAAAAATATATTATAAGAATGGTTATGAAGATCGGTGAGATTGATATCTATATATGACAAAACTAAATTGAAGCTTGGAACAAAATTATGATATACCAATTGCATATATATCTAGTTTATATTACCCAGATTTCACATCAAACGAAGAATATATCTACTATACAGATCCAAATGATAGTAATAAGATAAAGAGACTAAAACCAGATTCATATTGACAACAATATATGCCAGAATCACCAGAAACAATCTGACAAGAAGAAGATAATGCAATAATGTTTGTTGATGAACAATATATATACTATCATACAAATATTATAAGAAATTATGATCCAAATCAAGAAGATCCAAATGATTATAGGATAAGAAAGATAAGAAAAGATGGAACAGAAGAAACTTGAACTATAATAACTCAAATTGATAGCTATTATCTTGCAAATGATGAAGAATATATATATTATTTTAAAACAGTAACTAAACCATGATATTATAATACACCAGAAAGTAAATCAGTAGTATATAGGATAAAGAAGGATGGAACAGATAATAATTATTATGTAGAAGAAAATGTATACAAGAGTAGAGAAATATATAATGGAGAAAGTAAAGAATTTATAAAGATAAAAGTAGACTCAGAATTACCAGAAAATACAGATTATATATTTTGTATAAGTAATAAAGAACCAAATAATACAGATAATTATTATTACAATTACCGTTGTATAGAAAAAGAGAAATTAGATGGTAAAACAGATATAGATCTAGTGAGTATGTTTTGAGAAACTACAGATAGATTGTATTATGAGATCCATCTAATACCAGATGAAAATGATACAACAAAGACACCTATAATACATAGTGTGGAGATTATTAAGTCAAATGGAGAGGAGGAAATCCCAATACCAACAAATTTAAAACAATATATACAATCACCATATATTGAAAAAAGAGAAGAAATAGAAGTATGAACTACAATAGGTAAGTTTCAATCTGGAAGTTGAGTGATACTAGAAGCAAGTATACAAAATGATACAACAAATTCATACAATATGATTTTTGAAGTATATAAACACTGACAAACAATACCTATGTATACTGATAGTATAGAAATATTTTCATGAACATGAACTATAACTATACCATATCTTTGAGAATGAAACTATACTTGGAAAGTAAAAATTACAGATAATAATTGAAATACAAGTGAAGTAGTTGATTATAGTACAAATCAAGCTTGGGAAATAGATTTTTCACTTTTTGAATGATTTGAGCCATATCCTTATGGGTTTAGTTTTGTGAATTCTAGTCCTGATATATCTAAGTTAACTTGATGAATAAGTTGAAAAGATGGATTTTTTAAGGATACAAGAGAGAAAAATTCTTGAACAAAATGGGAAATAATGGATATGGTATTTCCAATTGAATCATTTAATTGAGATGAAAGAGAGTATTTTGCAGCATTTGAATCATTGTGATTAAACAATGATAAACCTACTATTTTTTCTGATGGTATATGTTTTTGACTTTGACTAAGTGCTTTAACCCAATATCATAAACCAGAAATATTAGAAAGAAATTTTCCTATTTTTAGTAATAATATATGAAATTGATATATTTTTGATAAAATCAATATAAAAAATGATACCAATAATAATTATCAATTAATATGATTGGATGATAATTTGAAATCAATTTTAGCATTACAATTATATCAAAAAGAAAGTAATTTTGATGATAAAATGACTTTATCATTAGAAAATGATACTCCAATAGATATACTAAATAATGTAAAAAATAATCCTTGAAAATATATATTAAATTTTAGATGAAAAAACGGATGTAATTTATTTTGAAAATCATGTATTGATGTGTGACATGCTGTTATACCATATAAAGTAGAATGAAATAAAATATATATTTGGGACAATATAACACCATACCCATTCTTTGAAAATAAATTATGAAAAAAATTTTTTGCTTATAATCAATATATAGAAATAGATATAACAAATAATACATATTCAGTATTTTGATATAATCGGGATAAATTTGAAAAAATATGAATTGTATCTATAGATGAAGCTTTTGTTGATAATACTTCTTTAATATGATTCAATGATATAGATACTCTCTATACTCTAAACTGAAATTCTGATATATTACTTACTGATATAAACTGAAACAAAACATGATATAAAAACTGAGAAATATATGAAGAAATACCTTGAACTAGAGTAATAGTAAACTATGCTTGAGAAACTACTGAAAATACTTTTAAACAAATCTACTTACCACAAAAACTAGAAAATCTAAGTATAGGAATAAATGGTAAAACAGATGAAAACTATGACTTAATGATAGCATGATGAGATTATTATACAAAACTAGAATGAATAACTACATCATCATGACAAACTGATACTTTTAATATATCAAGAGAAAATATTAGAGTAGATTTTGATGATACAAAAACTAACTCTTGAACATATAATATACTAGTAGACGACTTCCAAAATAACTCTACATGAACAGTTATGCTATGAAATCTAGAAACAATAAATTGAAAACAAGAACTAGATATAAACTGGATAGAAGTATTAAACGATAATGATACTGCAGTAATATATTCAAAAGATTTAGACAATGATTGAATACAAGAAACAACAGAAAATCTTAAACCAATCCTAGATTATAGTATAGAACCAGAAATATTGCCATGAAATATAAGCTGAAAAATATGACTATATCTACCACAAGAAATATGTAAAAAGATATGAAATAAAAATTGTAGTCAAATAGTAAAACAACTAGAAAAAGAAATACTAAACAAAACTACAAAACTAGTATTGGAAAAACAAGAAGATAGAGAAACAATAGATGAAACAAAAGAAAATAATAACAGAAAAAATAAAGAAAAAGAAAAATATAAAAAAGAAGATAAAAAACACAAAGATAAAAATAAAGAAGAAAAACAATACATAGAACTAGATAATAAATGAAACTATAAAATAGTTGATTTAGAACCATGAATGTATAAACTAAGTTTAGAGTTAAAGAAATGATGGACAACAGAAACACCAAATACTTGATACTATATACTAGAAATAACTAATTGAGAAAATTATGTAGACAAAGATTTTCAAGTTATAAACAAATTATTAGAACAAATGATTAAGAATTTTAAAATTAAATAAAAAATATGAAAGAAAAAATTAAAAATATAGTTAAGAATAAATATTTCAGAATAATAATTAAATTTTTTATATGATTTTTATTATTATTAATATTGAGTTTTATATTAGTTGCAATATATAGTTTTACATTTGAAAAAGATAAGATAGCAATAGATAGATATAATTTTGAACAATTAGAGAAAGCTAAGCCTATACTTGAATCTATACCAGAAACTGATGGAAGATTTTATAGTTTAAAAGAATTTAATCAAAAATATAATGCAGATATAAAATCAATTAAAAATTGCTATTATGTAATAAATTATAATTGAGATGAAAAATATATATTTTGATTTAAAATAGAGTCATTAATATATATATATATATATAGAACAAAGCTATTTGCATACCCTAAGTATGATTTACCTTTTGATCCAATGTATTATTCAGGTTGACCTTGAGATAGAATTAAAAATGATTTTATAGAAACAATTTCAAATCCATGTAGAGATTAATTAAAATAAAGGAAAATATTTTCCTTTATTTTTTAGTAGACGATTTCCAAAATAACTCTACATGAACAGTTATATTATGAAATCTAGAAACAACAGAAAATCTTAAACCAATCCTAGATTATAGTATAGAACCAGAAATATTACCATGAAATATAAGCTGAAAAATATGACTATATCTACCACAAGAAATATGTAAAAAGATATGAAATAAAAATTGTAGTCAAATAGTAAGACAACTAGAAAAAGAAATACTAAATAAAACTACAAAACTAGTATTGGAAAAACAAGAATATAAAGAAACAATAGATGAAACAAAAGAAGATAATAACAGAAAAAATAAAGAAAAAGAAAAATATAAAAAAGAAGATAAAAAATACAAAAGTAAAAACAAAGAAGAAAAACAATACATAGAACTAGATACTAAATGAAACTATAAAATAGTTGATTTAGAACCATGAATGTATAAACTAAGTTTAGAGTTAAAGAAATGATGGACAATAAAAACTCCACAAACTTGATACTATATGTTAGAAATAAAAAACTGAGAAAATTATATAGATAAGGATTTTCAGGTTATAAACAAACTACTAGAACAATTGATTAAGAATTTTAAAATTAAATAATATATAATAATAAAAAATTATGAAAGAAAAAATTAAAAATATAGTTAAAAATAAATATTTTAAAATAATAGTTTTTATATTGTTATGATTATTTATACTGAGAGAATCTTATGCAGTTTATGTAGATATGTATAATTTTAGACAGTTAGAAAAAGTTAAACCATATCTAGAAACTATAGATGAAAATACAAAAGATTTTTATAATCTAAAACAATTTAATGAAAGATATAATGCTTGAATTAAACCTATTAAAAATTGTTATGATATAAGTAATTATAATTGAAAATATCCATATATATTTTGATTTAAATTAGAATCATTAATATATATATATATATATAAAAAAAGTTATTTTGTATATCCTGGTTATGATGCTCCTATACAAATTTTTTGTGATTGATCTCCAGAATGTATAGAAGATATAAATAAAAAAATATTTGAAAGAGTTATTTCAAATCCATGTGAAGAATAAAAATTAAATAAAGGAAAATTATTTTCCTTTATTTTTTAGTAGACGACTTTCAAAATAACTGAACATGAACAGTTATGCTATGAAATCTAGAAACAATAAACTGAAAACAAGAACTAAGTATAAACTGGCAAGAAGTAATAAACGATAATGATACTGCAGTAATATATTTAAAAGATTTAGATAATGATTGAATACAAGAAATAACAGAAAATCTTAAACCAATACTAGATTATAGTATAGAACCAGAAATAGAAATATTACCATGAAATATAAGTTGAAAAATATGACTATATTTACCACAAGAAATATGTAAAAAGATATGAAATAAAAATTGTAGTCAAATAGTAAAACAACTAGAAAAAGAAATACTAAATAAAACTACAAAACTAGTATTAGAAAAACAAGAAGACAAAGAAACAATAGAAAATAATAAATGAAAAGATAAAAAAGAAGACAAAAAAGAAAACAAAAAACATAAAAATAAAGAAGAAAAACAATACATAGAACTAGATAATAAATGAAACTATAAAATAGTTGATTTAGAACCATGAATGTATAAACTAAGTTTAGAGTTAAAAAAGTGATGGACAACAAAGATACCAAATACTTGATACTATATGCTAGAAATAAAAAACTGAGAAAATTATGTAGATAAAGATTTTCAAGTTATAAACAAACTACTAGAACAATTGATTAAGAATTTTAAAATTAAATAAAAATTATGAAGGAAAAAATTAAAAAAATTGTTAAATTGATAAATATAAAAGTATTTAAAATATGATTTTTAATTTTATTAATATTATTTATAGTCAGAGAATGATATTGAATATATATAGATAACTATAATTTTAAACAATTAGAGAAAGCTAAACCTATACTAGAAACAATAAAAGAAGGTGATGAAAGATTTTTTTCACTTAATGAGTTTAATGAAAGGTATGGTGCGGATATAAAACCAATTAAAAATTGTTATTATGTAAGTAATTATAATTGAGAAGAAAAATATATATTTTGATTTAAGTTAGAATCACTATTTAATATGTTTATATATAAACATAATTATTTTGCATATCCTAGATATAATATTCCATATGAGAAAAGATTATATTATGATGATTATAATTTATTTATTTTTGAAGAAGTAATATCAAAACTATGTAGAGATTAAATTTAAAATAAAGGAAAATTATTTTCCTTTATTTTTTAGTATATGATTTTCAAAACAACTGAACATGAACAGTTATGCTATGAAATCTAGAAACAATAAATTGAAAACAAGAACTAGATATAAACTGGACAGAAGTATTAAACGATAATGATACTGCAGTAATATATTCAAAAGATATAGACAATGATTGAACACAAGAAACAACAGAAAATCTTAAACCAATCCTAGATTATAGTATAGAACCAGAAATATTACCATGAAATATAAGCTGAAAAATATCTTTACAATTACCAAAAAACATTACAATTAAATTACTTTAATAATTAATTATATTATTATGTTTTGTAAAAAATTTATTTGAGATTTTAAGAAGTTTGCATTAAAAGGAAATGTTATCGATCTAGCAGTTGCTGTTGTTATTTGAACTGCTTTTGGTAAAATAGTTTCTTCACTTGTTGCAGATATAATAACTCCTGTTTTTTGAATAGTTTTATGATGAGTAGATTTTACATCATTAAAATATACTATTTGAGATAGTTCTATAACTTATGGTAATTTTTTACAATCTATATTTGATTTTATAATTATTGCATTTGCTATATTTATATTTGTTTCTATATTATCAAAAACTTCTGAAAAAATCTCTAAAAAAGAAGAAGTCAAAGTTGAAGCTCCTAAAAAAGCTGATGATATTTTGTTACTTGAAGAAATTAGAGATTTATTAAAAAAATAATATGAAAGACATAATCTTACTTAAAAAACATCAACATAAACTTATACTTATTTCAAATTTTTTATTATCATTTATAAAGATTTGAGTTTTAAGTAGTATTATTTTTATTTATATATTTAGATGACAAATATTATTGCAAATATTATCTGTTCTAATCATTGTTATATTAATATTTTTTATAGAATATTTTTTTTGGTATAAATCTTATTTTATTGTATCCAATGAAAAAATTCTTATAAAGGTTAGAAATTGATTATTTTCTATGTATCATATGAATATTTATTATAAAAATATTCGTGATATGGCATATTCAAAGAATAATATTTTTCACTATATGTTTGATTATTGAACATTTTTTGCTCGTTCATCTGCTTGAGCTTCTTGAGATTTTGAAGCAAAATACATACCTAATGTTTGAGAAGTTTATAAGATAATTAATGGTTTATTTTTGATGGATGACAAACAAAGACAAGAAGTGACTAGTATTAATCAACTTTTAGAAGACAAAGAAACAGAGACTGAAAAAATTATTATTGAAAATGAAATGAAAAAATTATTGTCAATTCCTTGAATATTAGAGTGTGTTTTATTAAATAATGAAGATAGAAAATTTATTTTTTCTCATGAAGAAGACAGGAATCATTGAGTATATGAGTGTCTTAAAAGAAAGGTTCTTTTTTGTGTTACACATGATGAAAAACTTAGAGATCCAGATAGTTTAATAGTTTTAAAATTAGGTAATAAGGTTATATTTCCAGCGGTTAGTTTTCATGAAATTAGACGACCTTCAACGGTTTCTAGTTCTCCTTGATTAGAGGTTCATAATTATTTGATTAAAAAATTTAAAAAAGTTTGAGAATATGATGCAACTATTTTAATATGATTTGATCTATAAAAAATAATCGTAATATTACGATTATTTTTTATAGATATTTTTCAATTATTTTTTCTCAAACTACAAGTCAATCAATAGCAGATGAAGTTATTCATCAAGCATATCAAGCTCATTCTCAAGTTGGATAAACTCATTTCAAGTTTGATTCGCAATTATCATCACGAAACATACGAATAACAGAAGATGTTCTTGCTTCTATTCATATAAGTATAGCATCAGGATTTGCAAATCACTTTATTTTTTTATCCAGTTCTGGAAGTGCTTTTCTAAGAGCATTAATTACAAAGTCTGGCAAACAATTATTTAGGCTTGTAAATGTTAATTCTGGTTTATATGTAGTATCTATACTTCATATTTTCTTTGAAGGAATATTTTTTAAAAAATCTCATACAAGTTGAGCAGGTGCATTAAAGTTTCATCATCCAGCTTCAAATGTCGCTTTTTCCCATTTTCTTTGAAATTCTACTCATGCAAGAGGATGATCACTTCAGAAGTCACTTGGATTTACATTTACAAGTAAGGCACTATTTGAATTTATAGAGTTTTGAGCATATTCACTCATACCATTTACTGTCAACATTCAAGGTTCACTAGCTGCAAGTACTACATGTCAACCTGGACACATACAGAAACTGTAAACTGATCTTTCTTCTGGGTCATGGCTTACCAATTTATAACTTGCGGCTCAAAGTTTTATATGAGTGCAGGATTCACCATATTGAGATTTATTTATCATCTCCCTTTTATGTTCTATTCTAACTCAAACAGCAAATGGTTTTTGTTTTATTTCCATTCATCTATTATACAACATTTCGTATGTATCACGAGCAGAGTGTCATATAGCAATTATCAAGTCATCAGTTTCTATTTTTTCTCAGTTTTGTAAAACTACATTTTTTATTTTTCCATTTTCAAGTTCTATATCTGTTGCTAGAGTATCAAATCTAACTTCTCATCATAGAGATATGATTTTTTTTCTCATATTTCTAACAACTCATCTAAGTCTATCTGTACCAATATGAGGTCTTGCACTATACATTATTTCTTCAGGAGCCCCAGATTTTACAAATTCACTAAAAATGTATTTACTTCTAGGATCATTTACAAGCGTATATAATTTTCAGTCAGAAAAAGTACCGGCTCATCATTCTCAAAATTGTACATTACTATCTTTTTTGAATTCTCTTTTTGTAAATAGGTTATAAACATCTATAACTCTTTGTTTAACCTCAGATCATCTTTCTAAAACTATTGGATTTAATCAAGCTTCAGCCAATATAGTTGCACAAAGTAATCAAGATGGTCAACTTCAAACTATAACTGGGCGATGTTTTACTTTTTTTGTATCTACCTTTTTAATAGAGTATATAAAAGGTTCTATAAGTCTTATCTTGTGTTTTTTTAAATTTTTTTGAAAAATAGGACTTTTTGAAGATATTATTTTTTCATTATCATTTGTGTCTATATTTAGAGAATATACAAAAAGTATCTTATTTTTATCTCTAGAATCAACAGCCTTTTTTACTATTTCAAAATTTAATAATTCATTTTCTTTTATGTTTAATATTTTTAGTATCTTTTGTTTTAGTAAGTTTTCATCTTCATTTAGAGTTAAATTTACTTCTTCTAATCTAATAAGTTTTTTTGTCATTTTGTATTTTAAAATATTAATTATTTTAAGTATAAATAAATATAATTTTAGTCAAAAAAATATTGTATTTATCTACATATATATTATATAACAGATAAAATAAAATTTTTCTTTTGACATTTTTTAACTTTTTTATATAATCACGAAGCTTTTTAGAAATATCACGAAAAGTTTTTATGAGAGGTTAAGTTAAACTGTTTGCTTGCAAATATTGTTTAACCTCTAACTTTATATTTGTAAACTGTATTTTATATGGCTTGAATTATAACTACTAAGTTAGAAATGACTAGAGTTGTTAAAGGAGATAGATTTATCCCTGTAACTCTATTACAAGTTCCTGAACTTAGAGTAGTATGATTTAAAACTCTTGAAAAAGATGGTTATGATGCAATAATCGTTTGAGTTTTAAAAAATGGAGCTAATGCAGAATTAGCAGAATGAAAAACAACTTTAAATAAAAGTTCTTTTTCAAAAATCAAAGAGTTTCCAGTTTCTACTGAAGAAAAAGGAAGATACAATGTTTGAGAAGTTGTTGCATTAGATGTTTTAGAAGGTGATGTAAAAGTAAGTGTTGAATGATTTTCAAAATGAAAATGATTTACATGAGCTATGAAAAGACATAACTTTCATTGAGGTCCTGCTACACATGGTTCTAAATTCCATAGAGCTCTTGGTTCTATTGGTAATAGACATCCTACTAGAACTATGAAAGGTAAGAAAATGCATGGGCACTTAGGTAATACTAAATTTACAATCAAAAATGTACCAGTTGAATTAGTTAATAAAGAAATTGGAGTTATTGGTGTAAGATGAGGTGTTCCTGGATGAAGAAATTCATTCGTAAATATTATTTTTTAGTTATTTATATTAAACTACACATGAAAACTAATTTATTTGATCAAGCTTGAAAAGCAATTTGAGAAATCGAATTAAACTCTTCAGTGTTTTGATTAGAACTAAATGAAGGACTTGTTCACAGAGCTTTAGTATATCAACTAGCTAATAATAGAATGGTTGTTGCACATACTAAAACTAGATGAGACAGAAGAGGGTCTACAAGAAAAATATATAAACAAAAAGGTACAGGTAGAGCTAGAATGGGGGCAAATAGATCACCAATCAGAAAAAAAGGTTGAGTTGCATTTGGTCCTAGAAACAATGCTAACTTTACTCTTTCTATGAATAAAAAAGAAAGAAGAAAAGCTTTATTTACAGTATTATCTTCAAAATTAGCAAATAAAGAATTAATTATTGTTGATAAAATTGAATTTAAAGATGTTAAAACAAAAAATATGGAAACTGTTATTAAAGCATTACCATATGAAAAAAATGTTTTACTTGCTATTTCAGCAAAAAATGAAGTTATTGAAAAATCTGCTTCAAACTTACCATATGTTAAAAGCATATTAGTAGATTATTTAAATATTAAAGATTTATTAAAATATAAAACATTAGTTTTAGTGAAAGATTCTTTAACTAATTTAGATAATTTAGCAAAATAATTTTAATCTAAACAATTATAAATATGAGATTATTTAGAATATTAAAAAAACCTATAACAACTGAAAAAACTGCAAACTTAAGTTTAGTTAAAAATGCTTATGTTTTCGAAGTTTCAGATGATGCTACTAAAATAGATATTAAAAAAGCAATTAAAGAAATCTATTGAGTAGATGTTGATAGTGTTAATGTTCTTCATACTAGAGAAAAATTCAAGTATGGTAGAAAAAAATGAATGCAATTAAGAAAAAGATCTAGTAAAAAAGCTTATGTTACATTAAAAGATGCAAAAGCTACTTTAGATTTTACAATTACAAAATAATTTAGTTCTTAAAAATAAGACAGTGGGAATTAAAAAATTTAAACCTACTACTCCGGGTAGAAGATGAATGTCTGTAAATACTTTTGAAGAAATAACTACTTCTTCACCTTATAAAGCACTTACAGTAAAATTACAAAAACATTCAGGTAGAAATAATACTTGAACAATTACAGTTAGACACCAATGAGGTGGTCATGCAAAAAGATATAGATTAGTAGATTTCTACGGAGTTGATAAAAAAGGAATCGAAGCTAGAGTTGAAACAATCGAATATGATCCATATAGATCAGCTTTCATCGCATTAGTTTGTTATAAAGATGGTGAAAGAAGATATGTTATCGCTCACAAAGATATGAAAGTTGGTAACACAATAGTTACTGCTGAAAAAACTTCTCTTGAAAATGGTAATAGAATGGAAATTTGAAATATTCCTACAGGAATGCAAGTTTACAATTTAGAATTAATAGTTTGAAGTGGTGCTTCTTCTATTAGATCTGCTGGTTCATTTGGTACAATTGCTTCTCAAGAAGGTGAATATACACAAGTAAAAATGCCTTCAGGAGAAATAAGATTAGTTCATAAAAAATGTTATGCTACTCTTTGACAAGTATCAAATATCGACCATAACCAAATAGTTATTGGTAAGGCAGGTAGATCTAGATGGATGTGAAAAAGACCAACAGTTCTTGGTAAATCTATGAATCCTGTTGATCATCCACACTGAGGTTGAGAATGACATAACCCAATCGGTTTAAAAGCTCCAAAAACACCTTGGTGAAAAATTGCTTTATGAGGTAAAACTAGAAGCAGAAAAAAAACTAGTTCTAAATGGATATTAAGAACAAGAAAAGGTAAATTAATGATATAATTTAAATTTTTATAAAAAACAACTTATGACAAGAAGTTTAAAAAAATGACCTTATATTGATGAGAGACTAATGAAAAAAGTAGTTGCAATGAATGAATCATGAAAAAAAGGTGTAATTAAAACTTGGTCAAGAGCTTGTACTGTTGCTCCAGAATTTGTATGACATACTTTTGGAGTTCACAATGGTAAAGTTCATACTCCAGTATTTGTTACTGAAGATATGGTATGACACAAATTATGAGAATTTTCAATGACTAGAACATTCAGAGGTCATGCTTGAAACAAAAAATAGGCCCACGAGTTAGAGAAATCTAACCATCCCTGAAAGAAGGGTATAAATTTATTTATTAGCCACAATTAAGCTATGAAAGCATACGGAAAAAATATAAGAATTTCTCCGAAAAAACTAAGAGTAGTTGCTGAAGTTGTTAGAGGTATGGATGCTGTTGAAGCTTCAAAATTTCTAAAATTTGCACCAAAAAAATGAGCAGATTTATTATACAAAATTTTGTCTTCAGCTATAGCTAATGCTGTAAATAACGACTCACAAAAAGAAGAGAATTTAAAAATAGGAGCTCTTATTATTACTAAATGAATAGTATATAAAAGATGAAATCCTGTTTCAAGAGGTAGAATGCACCCAATTTTAAAAAGAACTTCTAATGTTAAATTAGAATTACAAGTTAAATAATGATGCGAATAGATTTCGCAAGAAATATATTCGTTGACATTATTTATACACTCGTATAAGTAATGTCACAAAAATTTGTATAAATTTATGATGATATTATTTAACAAATAATTACTGGTAGAATAACTGCTGAGAAATTAGAGTTATTAATTATAATTATTAACACATTAAATTATGTGACATAAAGTAAATCCGATAGCATTTAGAATACCATATATAAAATCTTGGAAATCAACTTGGTTTGAAGATAAAAAAACTTATAGTGATTCTCTAAGTTTGGATCTAAAAGTTAGACAAATTCTTAGTAAAGAATTAAAAGGTATTCCATTAGGTGATATATTAGTTTCTAAGAATCAAGATACTATAGAAATAGTTGTTTATACTGCTAAATCTGTTCTTATTTTAGGGAAAACATGAGAAAATAAAGAAACATTAGTTGCTTTATTAACAAAAAAACTTTGAAAAAGAATTGAATTAGAAGTTAGAGATATAAAAAATCCTGACTTAAATGCAAAAATTGTAGGATTCATGATAGCTAATCAAATAGAAAAAAGAATGCCTTACAAAAGAGCTATTAAACAAGCTATTGCAAAAACTTTAGAAAAAGGTTGAAAATGAATAAAAGTAAAAGTAGGTTGAAGATTAAATTGAGCTGAAATTGCTAGAAAAGAAACTTTTAAAGAAGGAACTGTCCCACTTCAAACTATTAGATCTGATATAGACTATGTTGCTACTAGAGCAGAAACAGTTTATGGAACTATAGGTTTAAAAGTATGGATATACAAAGGTGACATCTATAAAAAATAAAAACTTGACATTTCACGTTTTTTTATATACTAATTGTACTAGAAAATGTTACAACCAAAAAGAACAAAATATAGAAAAGCCCACAGATGAAGACTAAAATGAGTTGCTGTTAGAGGTTCAAATTTAGCTTTCGGTGATTACTGAATTAAAGCTACAACTAGAGGTTTTATTACATCTAGACAAATTGAATCAGCTAGAAGAGCTATGGTTAGATTCGTTAAAAGATGAGGAAAAATCTGGATTAGAATATTTCCAGATAGACCTTTCACTTCTAAACCATTAGAAGTACCAATGGGTTGAGGTAAATGATCTGTTGAAATGTATAGAGCCCCTGTAAAACCTGGAAGAATGTTATTTGAAATAACATGAGTTACTCCAGAAATTGCTAGGGAAGCTTTTAGACTTGCTTCATACAAATTACCTGTTAAAACTAAAATAATAGTTGATTAATCATTTTTAAAATGAAAGAAATTAAAGACTTAAACTTAAAAGAACTTAAAAAATTAAATGACTTGGATGAAAAAGCTTTAAAAGCTGAATTATCAACTTCTGCTAAAAATCTTTATGTATTAAGCATGAAGAAAGAAGTATGAGAATTAAAACAAACTCATTTAATCAAAGCTTTAAGAAGATATATTGCACAAGTAAAAACTGTTGCAAATACAAAAGGTTTAAATATAGGTTAATTATTTTTAAAAAAATATTACATTTATGAGAACAAAAAAAGGTGTAGTTACAAGCACTAAAATGGATAAAACAGTAGTAGTATCTGTTCATTCATACAAAAATGATTCTAAATATAAAAAAAGATTTAGAGTAACTAGTAAGTTTTATGCTCATGATGAAGCTAATTCTTACAACGAATGAGATATTGTTACAATTAAAGAAACTAGACCAACATCTAAATTAAAAAGATGGGAAGTTATAGAAAAAAATTAGTTTAACTTTTAAGAATCGTATTCTATGATACAAGCAGAATCAAGATTGTCAGTTGCTGATAACTCTTGAGCTAAAGAAGTACTATGTATAAAAGTACTTTGAGGTTCACACAGAAGATATGCTTCTATAGGTGATGTTATAGTTTGTGCTGTTAAAAAAGCTGCTCCAGATGGAACAGTTAAAAAGAAAAAAGTAGTAAAAGCTGTAATAGTTAGAACATCTAAAGAAATTAGAAGAAAAGATGGATCTTATGTAAGATTTGACGATAACGCTTGTGTTATTGTTGATGACAGCAATAATCCAAGATGAACTCGTATATTTGGTCCTGTTGCCAGAGAATTAAGAGCAAAAGGTTATCAAAAAATCGTGAGTTTAGCTCCAGAAGTTTTATAATTATTATAAGTAAAAAATTATGAAAATAAGAACTTGAGATAAAGTACAAGTTATGTCTGGTAAAGATAAAGACAGAGGTCAAATATCTACTGTTTTACAATCTTTTCCTGATACTAACAAAGTTATCGTTAAAGATATCAATGTTGTAACAAGACATTTAAAAAGACAAGGTACTAATCCAGGACAAATAATAAAAATGGAAAAAGCTATTGATGCTTCTAACGTTATGTTAATTTGTCCATTTACAGAAAAACCAACTAGAGTTGGATTCGTAAAAATTGAAGAAAAATGAGTTACTAAAAAATTCAGATTTTCAAAAAAAGCTTTACAAGAAAAAGGTGGTGAAGCTAAAAAATATATTATTAAATAGTTTAAAAGTTTATTTTGTAAAACTTGAGACAAATGCTTAAGGAAAAATATTTAAAAGAAATATCTCCTGCTTTAAAAGAAAAACTAAATATTTCAAATGTTATGGAAATTCCAAAACTTGAAAAAGTAGTTTTAAACATGTGAATTTGAACATATGTTAGAACAGGTAATAAAGATTTTTCTTCATTACAAGAACATTTAACTTTAATTGCAGGACAAGCTTGTACTGTTAGATATGCTAAAAAAGCAGTTTCTAACTTTAAATTAAGAGCTTGAATGCCTGTTTGATTAAGTGTTACTTTGAGATGAGACAGAATGTATGATTTTCTTGATAAATTAATTCATGCCGTTTTACCTAGAGTTAGAGACTTTAGATGAGTAAATAAAAATGGTTTTGATGCACAAGGAAATTACAATTTCTGAATAAAAGAACATTCTATATTTTTAGAAGTTCCGCAAGATGATGTAGTTAAAAATCATGGTATCCAAATTACTATTAAAACTACTGCAAAAAATAAAGAAGCTTGAAAGGAATTATTAACTATGATGTGATTTCCTTTTTCTAAATAAAATTTAGTTTATAAAATTTTTAAAAAATGGCTAGAAAAGCAAAAATAGCTAAAGCTAGTAAGCTTAAAAAAAGCTTTTTACAATCTATCGTAGACTGAAGAAAACCAAAAAATGCTACAAAAGTTTTTAACTGTTGTACAGCTTGTTGAAGAACAAGAGGTTATCTATGAGCTTTCGGTATTTGTAGAATATGTTTTAGAGAAAAAGCTAATGCTTGAGAATTACCAGGTGTTAGAAAATCAAGTTGGTAATAATTAGTTAAAAAAATAAATTTAGTTATTAATTTTATTGTTATGATAATAGATCCTATTGGAGATTTATTAACAAGAATTAGAAATGCTTATTTAGCTAGAATAATCGAAGTTAAAGTTCCTTATTCTAAAATTAAATCAGATATCTCTAAAATTCTTAAGAAAAATAAATATATAGCAGATTTTGAAATTGTTGATGAATGAAACAATAAAAAATCTATTATGCTTACTCTTAACGATGTTAGAACTACTAAATACGTTCCAACTTTAAAAAGAATAAGTAAACCAGGACAAAGAATATATATTTGAGCACTTGATATTAAAAAATCAAGAGATGGTCATGGTATATACATAATTTCAACTCCAAAAGGTGTTGTTACTGGTTATGAAGCTAGAAGTTTAAATGTAGGTGGAGAATTACTTTGTGAAGTATATTAATCACTATAAACATATAAACGAGAAATGATTATTCATTGATCCGATTTATATTTATAATTTATAAAAAAATGTCTAGAATTGGTAAATTACCTATAGTCTTATCAGATAAAGTAGAAGTTACTTTAGTAGGTAGAGATGTTAAAGTTAAAGGACCTCTTTGAGAATTAACTTTTACTCATTCAGATGTAGTAGAAGTATCTAAAGAAGAAAATAATTTAATTGTAAAACCTTTATGAGAAGAGGCTAAGGCTTTATGGTGAACAACTAGAGCTGTATTAAATAATATGGTTGTATGAGTTACTGAAGGTTATAAAACAAGCTTAGAAGTTATTTGAGTTGGTTACAAATTTGAAGTACAAGGAAATACTCTTGTTTTAAGTATTGGTTTATCACATAAAGTTGATATGCCTGTACCTAATGGTTTAAAAGTTGCATTAGATGAAAAAGCAAAAAATATGCTTCACATTACATGAATTGATAAACAATTAGTTGGAGAATTTGCAGCTAAAGTAAGAGCTAAGAAAAAACCTGAACCATATAAAGGAAAATGAATTAAATATGTTTGAGAACATATCAGAAGAAAAGCTGGTAAAACTGGTTCTAAATAGAAAACTTAACTTTATATCATAAAATATTAGAAGATGTTACAAAAAACATTAAAAAGATTAAGTAGAAAAAACAGAGTTAGGGCAAAAATAAGTGGTACTGCTGCTAGACCTAGATTATCTGTTTTCAGAAGTAATGCACATATTTCTGTTCAACTTATTGATGATACTGCATGAAAAACTCTTGCTTCAGCTTCTGATTTAAAATTAGAATGAGGTACAAAAACTGAAATGGCTAAAAAAGTTTGACTTGAAATGGCTAAAAAAGTTCTTGATTTAAAAATTGAAGATGTAGTTTTTGATAGAGGTTGATTCGCTTACCACGGTAGAGTAAAAGCTCTTGCTGAAGCTCTAAGAGAAGGTGGACTTAAATTTTAATTATTTAATACTAAAAAAGTATGGCTTTTTCTGGAAAAGACAAATGAAATAAAAAATTTCAAAAACCAAGAAAAGAATTCAAAGAAGAATTACTTTCTATTGATAGAGTAACTAGAGTTAATTCTTGAGGTAGACAACTTAGATTCAGAGCTGTTATGGTTATCGGTGATGGTAAAGGAAATGTAGCTTTATGAACTGGTAAATCTTGGGAAGTTGTTGATGCTATCGCAAAAGCTGTGGCTGATGCTAAAAAAAGATTAATTACTGTAAAAATTGCTGAAGGTACTGTTCCTTATAATGTTGAAGCTAAATTCAAAGCTGCTAAAGTTATGGTTCATCCAGCTTCAGAAGGTACATGAATTATTGCTTGAGGAGCTATGAGAAAGATTTTAGCTACTGCAGGTTATACTGACGTATTAGCTAAAAGATACGGTTCAACAAATTTAATAAACAATGCTAAAGCTACAATGAAAGCTTTATCATCTTTCAAATAATAAATATTTATTAACGATATTAAACTATGTTATCATTAAATAACGTTAAAGCTACTGCATGATCAAGAAAAACTTCAAAAAGATTAGGTAGATGAAATGGATCATGAAAATGAACATTTTGTGGTAGAGGTATGAATGGTCAAAATTCAAGATCTGGTGGTGGTACAGCTGCTTGGTTTGAATGAGGACAAACTCCTTTATTTAGAAGAATGCCTAAATTAAAAGGTTTTTCAAATGCTATGTTTACAAAAGAATATAACATTGTTAATTTATCTGATTTAGAAGTTTTGGCTTCTAAATGAATTACTGAAGTTAATAAAGAAGTTTTACTTTCAAATAGAGTTATTAGAGACAAAAATTTAGAAGTAAAATTATTGGCTAAAGGTGAATTAAAAGCTAAATTAACTGTTGTTGTAGATAAAGCTTCTGCTTCAGCTAAAGAAGCTGTTGAAAAAGCTTGAGGAAAAATTGAAACAAAATAATTAAAAAAACCAAGCTTTTAGTTTGGTTTTTTTGTTTTTTTATGTATAATTAAAATTATAATAATTTATAATTAATTTTATCTTATGATTAAGAGTCTAAAATCTGTGTTTTGAAACAAAAGCATCAGAAAAAAAATTATTGCTACTCTTTTATTAGTGCTTGTTTACAAGGTTTTATCTGTTATACCAGTTTACTGAGTGGATACTACTAAATTGGCAGCTATTATAGAAGCAAATAAATGATTGTCTTTTTTTAGTGCTTTAATGGGTGGAGGACTATCAAATTTTTCTATTATATTAATGTGATTATCACCTTATATTAATGCATTAATTATAATCCAATTACTTTGAGTTATAGTTCCAAAAATTTGAGATTTACAAAAAGAATGAGAACAATGACAAAAGAAAATTACTAAGATGACTAGATGGTTAACTCTACCTTTAGCATTTGTTCAATCTTATGGTATGATAGTTTTATTAAATACTTTAGCATGAGGTACAATTATAGATTTATCAGATACTAAAACTGTTCTTATGGCTATGACTATTGTTACAGCTGGTACTGTATTTTTGATGTGGTTATGAGAATTAATGACAGAAGTATGAATTGGTAATGGTATATCTGTTATAATTACTGCTTGAGTTTTAGCTTGAGTTCCATCAGTTATCATGTCACATATTAGTGCATGAACATATCCACTTTTTACATGATTATTAATAGCTACTTTGGTTATAATCTATGTAATAATTAAATTTACTGAATGAAATAGAAGAATTCCTGTTATTTATACGAGAACATGAAGAGAAGAAAAATCTTATTTTCCTATAAGAATAAATCAAGCTTGAATGATTCCTATAATATTTGCTGTATCGTTGATTACATTTCCATCAATTATATGACAAATAATGTTAGGTTCAGATAGCCAAAGAATGGTTGATATTTGAAATTTCTTAGTTGCACATTTTAGTATGACTAATCCTTCTTGGGTATTTATATTGTTCTACTTTTTGCTTGTAATTTGATTTTCATTTTTCTATGTATCAATTACATTTAATACTGATAATATTGCAGAAAGTATTCAAAAAAGATGAGGTTATATACCATGAATAAGACCAGGAAGTGAAACATCTGCTTATTTAACTAAAGTTTCAGGTCATCTAAATTTATTTTGATGAGGTTTCTTAGCTTTAATAGCTGTATTACCATATGTAATCTGAAAATTAATGTGAGGTCAAACAGTAGATTTTATAATATCTGCTTCTTGATTAATAATTATTGTTTCAGTTATACTTGATATAGTTAGAAAGGTCGATGCAGAAATGAAAATGTATGATTACTCTAAATTCAATTAATAAAAAAAACACTTGCTAACAAGTGTTTTTTTTATTTGTCTAAATAATCAGTAAATAGTTTACCATCTAGATGATCTATTTCATGTTGTACTATTCTGGCACTTAATCATTCTAAAATTAGAGTTTTTTTAGATTTTTTTTCATCTATATAACTTAATTTTATTGTTTTAAATCTTTCAACATCTCATTTCTCTCATGGTACAGATAGACATCACTCACTATCACATTCAGTACTATTAGAATGTTCTAATATCTCAGGATTTATCATCATGATTGTTTTGAAGTTTTCATCTTCCCGATTTTTTAGTAGGCTTACTATTATAAGTCTTATACTATGTCATACTTGGGGAGCAGCAAGTCAAACTCAACCATTTTCAGGGTCTTTTATATATTTTAACATTTCACGACCCAATTTAATAGCTTTATTAAAGTTTTTATCTGTTATCTTATCTGCTACTCTTCTAAGTATAGGATTTTCATTTCAAGTTTCAATTTTTAACATTTTTTTATTATAAATAATAATTATTCTCATTATAACAAAAAACTTCAAATTTGCAAATTATGTACTTTTTAAAAAATTATTAATTTTAAATTATTATTTTAACTTTACAAAATTATTTATATCTATAAAATATATACAAAATATATAAATTTCAAATTAAAATTATGATAGAGTCAAGTAAAAAAGAAAATAGCTCTAGAGTTGTAACTCCAGTAGAAAACACAAGTGATAAAAACTATTTTTCAAATGTATTGAGACCAATGAAACTGGAAGATTATGTCTGACAAGATAGTATAAAAAAGCATTTAAGTGTTTCTATAAATTCTTCAAAAATCAGATGAGAATGTCTTGATCATATACTTTTTTATTGACCTCCAGGTCTTTGAAAAACAACTATTTCAAATATTATAGCCCATGAAATGGAATCAAACCTTAGATCAACTAGCTGACCTGCTATAGAAAAACAATCTGATTTAGTAAGTATTTTATCAAATCTAGAAGAATGAGATATACTTTTTATAGATGAAATTCATAGATTGAGACCACAAGTTGAAGAGATACTTTATACAGCAATGGAAGATTTTCAAATAGATATTATGGTTTGAAGTGGTACTTGAGCACAAAGTGTAAAGCTACCATTAAAAAGATTTTCATTGATTTGAGCAACTACTAGATTATCTGCTCTTTCAAATCCGCTTAGAGATAGATTTTGAAATATTTTAAAACTAGATTTTTATAACAGTGAAGAGTTATCAAAAATAATTCATAAAAACTCATTTAAACTTGATTTAAAGCTTTCTGAATATGTTTTGGATTCATTATCTAGAAAATCTAGATGAACACCTAGAATCGCAAATAGATTATTAAAAATCATAAGAGATTATCATACTATTTGAAAAGATTTAAATGATGATAAAATAATTGATGAAATATTTTTAGATATAGGTATTGATGAACTTTGACTTGATTATCTAGATAAAAAATATTTAACTACTATATTGGAAAAATTTAATTCAGGTCCTGTTTGATTAAATACACTTTCTAGTGCTATTTGAGAAGAAGAATCAACAATAGAAGATGTAGTTGAACCTTATCTTCTACAAATTGGTTTTATAGAGAGAACTCCTAGGGGTAGAAAAATAACTATTGAAGCTATTAATCACTTAAAAAAATAATATGATTTTTAAAAAAACAAATATAGAAACTTATACTTTAGATTCTTGAGTAGAAATAATAAAAAAAGAAATAGAAGCAAAACTTGTTAAAGCAAAATGAGTTTTTGTTATACTTGTTGCGGGCTGAACTGCTAGTTGAAAAACTAGTGCTGTAGCTAAAAGATTAAATGATTTTTTTTCAGATTCTCAAATATTATCTATGGATAATTATTATAGATGACCTAGTTTTATGAAAGAACATCCTCGTTATAACTTTGATCAACCAGAAGTATTGAATCTAGATTTATTTTTTAAACATTTAAAAGATTTAAAAAAAGGAAATGATGTAATGATACCTGATTTTGATTTTAAAAATGATCCAAAAATGGATGCTATAAAGATAAGATCAAGTAAGATAATAATTGTTGAATGACTTTTTGCTCTAACGGATCAAATTTCTAAGTTATGAGATTTTAAAATATTTGTTGATTTATGAGCACATAGCCAGATACTTAGAAGATTATTTAGAGATGTTGAGAGAACTTGAGATAAACCAAAAGATATACTTAGTTATTTTCTTGATGTAGTTTCTCCAATGCATAAAAAATATATAGAGCCTACAAAGAAAAATGCAAATGTTATATTGATAAATGATTATATTCCTGAACTTGAAGCAAAAAATGCTAAGATAAAAGAAACAAAACTTAGATTTAAAGTTTTACAAAAAGATGTAAAATGAGTTATAGATGAAATTGTATATAAATTATGATGAAGTTATGTTTGAAAAACTGAGCAAACAGATTACTTTTTAAATCCAGGGACTTCAAATTTTAAAAAAACTTGAGAAATACTTAAAATAAGAAAAATAGGTTTTAACAGATATTTTTTTACTTATTTTTGACCTTCGAGTAATAAAAAAGTATATCAAGATAGATATACAATGAAATTTTTTATAGATTTTAATACCTTATCTAATTTAAAAGAACTTTTTCCAAGAGATATAATCGAAGTTTCTAGACTTAGAAGAACATTTTTTATATCTTGAGTTTTGGTATGTCTTGATGAAATGGAAAATTGAGATTATTATCTAGTTTTTAAATTTGATGAAAAAAATGGAAAACAAGTCATCTTAGACATATTAGAACATTTACAAATTGATGCAAAAACAGGAACTAAAAAATCTTATATAGAACTAATTAACACTTAAGAAAATGCGAAAAAACTTCGAATTTCTTCGTCATAAAAATTTATTTCTCAGTCACTTACTATCAAGTAAGCTCCTTTCAAAAAAATTTTTCTTCCTCGAACTTCTTGTTTTTGCACATTTCTATTATTATCCCGTTATTCTTTAAAATTATGTCAATTTGGCAAACAAAATCTTGGCAAGAAATGCTTTTAAAATCAAAACAAATCGAAAAAATTATAGAAATTGATAATGTTTTTATTGAAAAAAGAAGTATTTGACTTGGACAATTTTGATTATTTGTTTTATGAGTAAATAAACAAAATATAGATTTAACTTTTTTAGATAAAGTTAAATCTCTTTGTAAAAATGAAAAATCATTATTTATTCAATTTGAAACTATAGATTATCATAATAATTTATCTTTAAATTTATTATGATTTACAAATAATTATTATAAAAAATTTATAACTCCTTATACTGCAATTATAGATTTAAGCTTAGGTCTAGATGATATTTTATCACTTATGAAACCAAAAGGTAGATACAATATAAGATTAGCAGAGAAAAAATGAGTAATAGTAAAAGAAGTCGAAAAAACAAAAGAAAATGTAGAGATTTTTTATAATCTTATGCTTGAAACTACTTCTAGGGATAATTTTAATTGAAATAGTTTAGATTATTATATATCATTTTTAAGTAGTATTAAAGAATCAAAATTGTTTATAGCTTATTATGAAGAAAAAGCTATTTCAGCTGGTATATTTACATTTTTTTGAGAAGAAGCTATTTATTATTATTGAGCATCTACTAGTGATGCAAATTATAGAAATCTAATGAGTCCATATTTACTTCAATGGACAGCTATTTGCAAGGCAAAAGAATTAGATTGTAAAATATATGATTTTTTATGAGTTGCAAGTTCATGAGAAGAAAGCAGCCACTTAAGATGAGTTACAGACTTTAAATCAAAATTTACTGCAAATATAATAAAAGTAAGTGAATCATATATATTTATAAATAGTAAATTTAAATACAGTTTATTACAATTACTTAGAAAAATTAAAAGATAAAATTATATAATTTTATCTTTTTTCTTGATTTTAAAATGAGAATGATTACTATTTTAGTAATATTTTAGATAATTTATATTTAATAAATTTTTGTAATAAACGAAAATTGTATGAGTCCCAATTTACTTTATAAATTGCCGAGTTTTTGAGTTTATGTAAGAAAATTATTAAATATATTTGAATTCTATAATACTTAATTATTAACTATAAAAATATGTTTGAATTACCAAAATTACCTTATGAAAAAAATGCTTTAGAACCTTATATTTCAGCTGAAACTCTTGAATATCATTATGGTAAACATCACCAAGCTTATGTTACAAATCTAAATAATTTGATTGTTTGAACTGAATTTGAAAATATGAGTCTTGAAGAAATAATTAAAAAATCAAGTGCAGGTATCTTTAATAATGCAGCACAAGTTTGGAATCATACTTTTTATTGGAATTGTTTATCACCAAATGCATGAGGAGTAGCAAATGGAGAAGTATGAAAAATGATTGATAGAGATTTTTGAAGTTTTGAAAACTTTAAAGAAAAATTTAGTGCAAGTGCTATTTGAAATTTTGGTTCAGGTTGGACTTGGCTTGTTTTAAATTCTGAAAATAAACTAGAAATCTATAATACAAGTAATGCAGCAACAACTCTAACAACAGATAAAAAAGCTCTTTTAGTTGTAGATGTATGGGAGCATGCATATTATATAGATACAAGAAATGCTAGACCAAAATATGTAGAAAATTTTTGGAATCTAGTTAATTGGGATTTTGTAAATAATAATTTTAAATAAAAATTAATATTAGTATCTATAATTTAAAAATAAATATTTGATATATATTTGATATATGATATAATTTGGGAGTATTATTTAATATTTATAATCTTATGAAAAAGAAAAATAGTAATTATAGGAAAAATATAATAATTTCTGTTTCTATGTTAGGTTTAATTATAGTATTATCAATTTTTATATATTTATTGAATCAATCTTATGATGCTTTAAATAATATTTTCCCAGAAAAGAATTTAAGTTGAACTACAATAAGTGAAATTGAATTAAATAAAAGATTAGATTTAATCGAAGAGGAAAGAGTAAAAAAATTAATTCTTGAAAAGAAAAATATTCAAATAATAAATGATGCTTGAACTAGTTGAAAAATAGATGCTTGTAGTGAGTTGGAAGATGTAGAATTAAAAAATAAATGTTTAGATAATTGAAATCTATATAATGCTAGCTTAAATAATGATATTAAATATTGTGATTTAGTTAATAATGATTATCTAAAAGAAAACTGCAAAGATGATATTAATTATAATATAGCTTTAAGTTTAAAAGATATTAAATCTTGTGAAAAAATAGTTGATTTAAATATATTAAATAAATGTAAATCTTTTTTTGTTATTACAAATATAGAAAATTCTGGAGAAAATTCAGAAATAACAGATTGTAAGACATTAACTTGAGATGATAGAATATATTGTGAAAATACTATTAATAATAAAGAAGATATTTCTTTTTTAAATAATGCTTTAAATCAAAATGACATTAAATTATGTTCTAGTATAAAAAATAAAGATTTAAAAATAACTTGTCAAGATACTTTAAATTTAGAAAATGCTATTTCAACTGAAAATATTTCATTATGTAATAAGATTTTAGATTCTGATAAAAAAGAGAAATGTGAAAATTCATTATCACAAATTAATGATTTATATTTTTTAAAAGAAGCAATATCAAAAGAAGATTTAGATATATGTGAAAAAATAAAATTGGTTGATTATAAGAATCAATGTTATGATAATGTACTTCTTAAACTTGCTATTTCAGAGAAAAATAAAAAAAGATGTTCTACTATTTATAATAGAGAAATATCTATTCAATGTAATTCATTCTTTGAAAACTCTAATTAATATTATTTAAATATTTATTTATGAAAAAATATATAATTTGATTCTTGTGATTAATCTTATTCAGTTTCTTTAATGTTTCATATGCAGCTACGATTGCAAATAATATATTAATTAAATGAGTAGTATCTGAAGATACTACATGAAAATGATATGGATGAAAACTTGTTTTTCCAAATGATACTATAAATTGAACTAAAATATTAACAAATACTTATAATTTAGCTTCATGAACTTGAGATTTTTGAATTACTGGATGATTTTGGTTACAAAATCTATCATCTACTACAAATTCGAGTTATTGATGGGTTACATTTGATATAGGAAATGTTTATTTTTCTTGAACTTCTTGACCTTTAGTACCTAAGGTTATTATTAAAAATATTTGATCAAACAATTTTAGATTTGAATGATATGCTTGGTCAAATGCTTCTGGTTGGATATATTTTTGAAATACTGGTATTACTAATGGTAGTGTAATATATAATAGAACTACTTGAAAGATAAATTGATGTGCATGGAGTCAAAATCTATGATGGATATGTATTAATAATATTGATTTAGACACTACACCTCCAGATATTTCAAGCTCTGTTTGGTTAAATTTTTCTAAACCAATTGCTGCAAATAATTCTATTTCTTTATCAACTCCTGAGTTAATAAGTAAGATTGAAGTCGAAAATTGGAATAATCTTTCTAGAACTACATATTTAACATCAGGTAATTTTAATCATGATTTTAGAAAAGCAAAAGATTACTCTTTTGTTGCTACTGATGAATTTTGAAATACATCAGATGTTTGAACGATAAAAGTTGTTTCTAACATTCCATCAACAATTTTATCAACAGATAATATATGAGTTACATCAGCAACTACTTTTTCTAAATCTTCTTGAAATAAGCTTTGAGATTGAAAAGATAAACATAATATTAATTTTACATTAAAAGATACTTATTGAAATTTAGTAGTAAATGAAGCTTGAATTAAAAATGTATCTGTTAATATATGATTGAATAATAATGTAGATAGAGATCAAATCTTAAATTTAGATCTTTGAAATGCCATTGTTTATTCAAATAATCCATTTTGATTAATTTCATGATTAATAAATACATGAAATTGATATAAGAGTGATGCAAATTATAATTTGGATATATCCTCATATGCTCCTACAAAATCTTGATATAGTTATACAACAATTAATAATGATATTAGTATATCAAATTTAAAAGTAAAAGTTGATGCATTGATGTGAAATACATGAGTTTGAGAAACTTTGTCTTCATGAATAGATTATAGTTCACAATTTATTTGAAACTTTTCTTTTATTCCTTCTGTTGAAGTTACAAGTTTAACTAATAGTAGAAATTTTAATTTATTGAGAGATATTGAATCTACATTTAATTCAACTGTAAATATTTCAAAAACTAGTTGATCACAAAATATAGAAGACTTAAAGGTTCAACATAAATTGGATGTAATAAATTCTTGAACAATAAGAAATTTTAATTTAAGTTTTCAAGATATATCTTCTACAACTTGAGCACAAGAATGTATATGATATCTAAGACCAAATGCTGATAATACTAGTTATATATCTTATAGTACATCTCCTCTTTGTGATCCAAACACAGCTTCAAATATAAGAATAAATAATATTTGACCATATATCACATCACAATCATTATCAAATTGATTTAAGTCAACTCCAAAAGTAGTAAGACCATTATTATCAAATTTTGATATTAGATATTCTTCAATTATTGAATATAAGATATGATGAAGTATAAATGTAAAATATCCATCATTGGTTAGAAATTATCTAAATAGTTTAACTAATAATCAAATTAAAGTATCATGAATAGCTCATTGATCTGATAATAATTTTTGAGTTACAACTGAATGAAATATAGATTTTATATGAAAATTATCAAAGAACGAGATATTAACAAATATTAGAAAAAATGTTGAGAAGTATAAGATCTTATGAGATTGAAAAAGTGTAAATTGAGTATTGTATAAATCTACTAATTATAGTTTAACATCTTGGCCGTCTTGAATTAATACTATAATAGTTGATGGTGCAGATTTATTTATATGATGAGATATACTTAAAGTTCCATGAGAAGTGAAGGCAATAATCGTGTTAAAAAAAGATGATTGAACTAAGTGAGATATATTTATTAAAGATAATGTTAAATTTATTTGATCTACAATTGTTACTCAAAAGAGTATAATTTCTTGAGATTGATCAAGTTATTATTCAGATACATGAACAGCAAATAATCAATTATTTATTAAATGAAGTTTGATTTCTTATAATACAATTTGATGATCAAGTTCTAGTATTCCAAAATGTCCTTATTATGTTTCTCCTCCATGTGATTATTTAATTGCAAAAAGGTATGATTTAAATAATTTTAGAGCATTTAATATTTCTACTTGAAATCCAGTTGATGGAAGTATATATTGAGTAGATATGTCAGTAAGCTGATATGATTCATCATCTATGATTATAGAATATGATAGTGAAATACAACTAAAAACACCAGAAGTATTTATTATAAAATAATATTTACTATGGGTATAGAAAAATCATTCTTTTAAGAATGATTTTTCTATTAAATAAATTAGATTTTAAAATACAAAAAAATGCTTCCAGAAGTAGACATATTTTCAGATTGAGGTTCAAATCCAAATCCTTGAAAATGAGCTTATTGAGTTATACTTTGTTATAAATGAATCAAAAAAGAGTTTAGTGCAGGTTATAAACTAACAACAAATAATAGGATGGAATTAACTTGAGCTATAACTGGACTTGAAAAACTTACAAAAAAATCAAAAGTTAATTTATATACAGATTCTCAATATACAATTAATTGAATAGAAAAAGGTTGGGCTTTGAAATGGAAACAAAATGATTGGTTTAGAACTAAAACAGAAAAAGCAGTTAATTATGATTTATGGGAAAAATTGCTTGATTTAGTTGATAAACATGAAGTAAAATTTCATTGGGTAAAATGACATAATTGACACCTAGAGAATGAAAGGTGTGATGAATTAGCTACTCTAGCTATGAACATGGACAACTTACTTGACGATATTAATTACATACCAAATGAAGAAGAATTACAAAAAATGACAAATAGTTTCTTACAAAAAAAAGACTCTTTAGATAAAAAGTTAGTAGATAAAAATATAAAAGTATTAAAAGCTTGAGATTCTTGCCGTAAATGTGGAACTCCAGTAGAGAAAAAAACACCAAAACATACAAGCAAAACAAAGACTCAAAATTATTATTATGAGTATTATCTTTCTTGTCCAGGTTGTAAAACTATGTATATGGTTGATAGTGCGAAAAGAGAAATAAATACTCTTAAAATATAAAAAAATAAATCCTTATAAGGATTTATTTTTTTACTTAACAACTATATTTACTATTTTTCATGGAACATATATTTCTTTAACTATTTCTTTTCATTCTAGCCATTTAGCAACTTCAATATTGTTTTTAGCTTTTTCTAAAACACTAGCTTGTTCTTCATCTTTGTTTATTTCAATTGTTCATCTAAGTTTTCCAAGTACTTGTACTCAAATAGTTATAGTGTCATCAATTGTCATAGATTCGTCATATTTTGGCCAAAATTCTTTGGATACACTATCTTTATTTCCAATTCTTTCCCATAATTCTTCAGCTAAGTGAGGAGCAAAAGGATTTAATAATATGGTAAATGTATTTTTCCATTTTCTTTGTAATTCTGAGTCTTTTGGTAATCAGTTATTTACAAGGATGATAAGTGCTGCAATTGCAGTATTAAATTTATAATTTTCTATATCTTCTTGTACTTTTTTGATAGTTTTATGAACTAATTTTATAGTAAAATTGTCATCTTCACTAGAGATTTTAGCTTCACTTGTAAATAATCTCTCAGATTTTTCTATGAATCTTCTTACTCAAATTATCCCTTTACTATCCCATGGAGCAGAGTCTTTGAATTCTGCCATATACATTTCATAAAGTCTCAAACTATCAGCACCAAACTCTTCTACTATATCATCTGGGTTTATAACATTTTTTAAACTTTTTGACATCTTTGACACAATTCTGTCTACTTCTCACACCAGGGTGCTTTCTCTTGAGTCTTCGACTCAATTCACCTTGTCACAAGTTTCTATTTCATAATATTTTCCATCTTTTTCTACTACCATATCATTTGGAATAAGTCATCAATTCTTTCTTTGAAATGCATGAGCCAAGATAAGACCTTGATTTCTTAATCTGAAAAATGGTTCATCAAAAGACACTACTCATATATCAAATAAGAATTTATGCCAAAATCTAGCATAAAGTAAGTGTAGAACTGCATGTTCAGCTCAACCTACATAAGAATCAACTTGCCCCCAGTATTTTTCGATTTCTTTATCAACTAAAGCTTCATTATTATCATTGTTCATATATCTCAAATAATACCAACAAGAACCACCCCATTGAGGCATAGTATTTGTTTCTCTTTTTCAAGATAAATTGTCAGCTAGTTTTACATTTACAAAATCTGGAACTTTTGCAAGTGGAGAGTTCCCATCTCAAGCTGGTGCAAAATCAGCTACATTTGGTAATTCAAGAGGTAATCTATAATCACAAACTATTTTTCCATAAATACCATCATATATTTTAGAAAATACTTTTCAATTTAAAACTAATTCTCTAACATGACCACATCAGCAAGTTGCTCAAGAACAATTTTCATTTTTTTCAGGCATTCTTTTTAGGATATAAGCCATATCTTTACTAGTTGCTTCAGTTAGGCTTGTAATATGAGGTAATTTTTTCAAATCAGCTAATTCTAAATGTATCAAGGGAATTGGCTCTCCCCAGTATCTTTGTCTAGAAAATAACCAATCTCTTAATTTAAAGTTTGTTTTTTTGTTTCAAAATCAGTTTTGTTCTGCAAACGAAGTCAGTTTTTGTCTAGCTTCAGATGAAGTTAATCAGTCAAAATCTCAAGAATTAACTAAAATTCAGTCATCTGTATGAATCAATAAATCTTTATAAAAGCTATTTTTAGCTAACCAAGAATAAACATTTTCAGGTGGAGTTTTTATTTCCTGTCAGTTATAAGTCCATCAATATCAATCTATTTTATCATTATTAGATAAATTTAACTCATATTCTTCAATTTTTCAATCAATATCTTTAAAAATAAAATAAAATCATTTTTCAGTGCTAAATTCATTCCAAAAACCATTTTTTAGAAAATCTCTTACTATGCTTTTGTATTTTTCTAAATCTGAATAATTAATTTTTACTTTTAAAAATCATTTTTCAGTTTTTTCTATGATTTCGCTTCTTATGTTTTTTAATTTTTCTTCAATTTCTTCTCATCACATTATAAAACTGTAACTAACTCAAGATTTTTTTAGAATACTTGGTTTAATATTTATACCAAATTTTAAAGCAAACTCAAAATCTCTTTCATCATGTGCAGGAACAGCCATAACTGCTCAAGTTCCATAATTTCAAAGTACATAATCTCAAATCCAAAGAGGAACTTCTTTTCAATTAAAAGGATTTACTACATATGAACCTGTAAATACTCAAGTTTTTTCTTTGTCATCTTGTGTTCTATCTTGGTCTGATTTTTTTGAAGCTTCATCTATATAATCTAGACAAGCTTGCTTTTGTTCTGGAGTTATAAAATCCATAACATAGCTATGATCTGGAGCTAAAACTGCATAAGTCATACCAAAAACAGTGTCTATTCTTGTAGTATAAACTCTAATTGATTTAGTAATTTTATTTAGTAATTCTGGAAATATATCATATCAATCTGTTGAACAAAAATGTCAAGAATTCTCAATGTCTATATGATTAACTCATATATCATCAAAATGTTTTTTAGCTTTATCATATAAAATCCAATCATCATTTTTTGATAAAAATACATCCCAATTATTACAATTATTTTTAATCTTTTCTGGTATATAATTTATTTCCATTGATTTAGATCATATATCCCATCATTGGTTACTACTCCAATCTACATGTCTTATTAAACCATTGAAGCAAGGAGCAACACAGATAAGTTTATTAATTTTTTTGTTCAATTTTTCTACAAAATGCATTGCTAAAAAACCTCACATACTATGTCATATAATTATTGAGTCTTTTGTAAGCTTATCTTCATATTTTTTTAAGAAATCTAATTGTTCATTTAAATTTGGTTTGTGTGGATTAGGTAGAGATGGCATTTCAACATTATATCATAATGTTTCTAAATTTTCTTTTAACCAAGGTTGCCAATGTTTATTATTATCATTCTCATCATCTTGCCATCAATGTAATATTATTGCTAATGGCTTATTTTTCACATATTTTTTCATCTCAAACTCACAACCTTCACTTTTTCCAATCCAGTTTCTTTGCATTTCTTTGATTGATTCTGGCCAATCAAGCTTGTCTACATCAGCAAGTAGTCTATCTGCATATTTAGTTATAGCCAAAACCCATTGTCTTATCTTTCTTTTTTCAACTTTTGTACCACATCTTTCACATGTAAAATCATTTAATACTTCCTCATTTGCTAGTCAAGTTTTGCAAGATGGACAATAATTTATAGGTAGGTCTTGTTCATAAGCTAGACCTGCTTCAAATAATTTTAAGAAAATCCATTGAGTCCATTTATAATATTTTGGATCTGTAGTATCTATTTCTCTATCCCAATCATAACTAAATCATAGTTTTTTAATTTGTGATTTAAATGTAGCAATATTTGCATCAGTTGTTATTCTAGGATGAGTTCCTGTTTTTATAGCATAATTTTCAGCAGGTAATCAAAAAGCATCCCATCACATCGGATGAAGTACATTGTATCAACATGCATTTTTATATCTTGCAACTATATCATTTGCAGTCATTCATTCTGGATGTCAAACATGAAGACCAGCTCCAGAAGGATATGGGAACATATCAAGAGTATAATATTTTGGTTTTGCTTGCCCTTTCGTAAGTTCATCTGTAGAAGGGTTTTTCACTTTAAATGTTTTATTCTTTTCCCAGTAAGCTTGCCATTTTTCTTCTATTTCTTTGTGGTTATACATTTTTTATCTATAAAAATAATAAATTTAAGCTATTATATAGGAAAAAAGCTATTTTTCTAGTTTTTTTTAAACAAAAAAATAATCCTTTTTAAAGGATTATTTTTTATTCTCAAATTATACTTACATCATTTCAACCATTTCATAAGAATAAATCTACAATTGGTCCAGCTAAAAATATAATAATAATTCATAATATAGCTTGTATAATAATAGTTTTTCAAGATTTTACTTTTTCATCATCTTCAGCAGCAGTCAGTATTTTAAATCATCAATAAATTCAATACAAAACAGCTAATAGATATAAAAATCATAATAAATATTGAGTATAGTCTTGAATAACAATATCGGCATTATTAAAATTTCACATTAATCATGGATTAATGTTTCATGTTCAAAAGTCTGAAAATACATTGCCTACTTTAAAAAAAGTAGACAATATCATAAAATATAATATTGTCTTTGTTTTTTTCATTATTTTCTTATTAAGAAACTATAGCTTTAATAACTAATTCAACTATTGTACCAACTAAGAATATAACAACTATTCAAATAAGAGCATTTATAATAACAGTTTTTCAAGTTTTAACTTTTTCTTCATCTCAACCAGCAGTTAAAATATTAAATCATCCCCATAATCAATATAATACAGCGATTAAATATAAAAAACCAAGTACATTTGTAACATATCTTTGAATTACTTCATCAGCTCTTCAAGTAGAAACTATTCATTGGTTACTTACTCATCCTGGATTAATAGCTGCATTAGCTTGATTTAAAGCAGTTAATGTAACTCATGCAACAGCATATAAACTTTTTTTCATAACTATTTTTATTATAAATTAAATTTAACAAAATCTATTATATTTAATATTTATAAAAAATACAAATTTTTTTTAGCAAAACATTGCAAAAAAACAAAAAATAGTTAAATTTACAAAAATTTTAATAAGAAAATTATGAATATAGAATTATTTTTAAAACAATTAAGGGAGTATTGACTAGAAAATACAGTCCCTAATGTTAGTGATGTAAATGTAAGATTTTTAAGGGATTTGATAAAAGTATCAAAAACTAAAAATATGCTTGAAATTTGAACAGCTAATTGATTTAGTGGTATAAATTTTGCAATTGAACTTAAAAAAAATAATTGAAAATTAACTACTATTGATTTTTCTCCAAAATCTCATAATGAAGCACTTGAAAATTTTAAAATTGCTGAAGTTGAAAACATAATTACTGCAATATTATGAAATGCTCTTGATGAAATACCAAAATTACAAGATGATTTTTTTGATTTTATTTTTATAGATGGTATGAAAAAAAGAAGTGGAGAATTTTTAGAATTATGTCTTCCAAAAGCAAAAACTTGATCTATTATCATAATTGATGATGTTTTAAAATTTAAAGATAAGATGACAACACTTCGGGATTATTTAGAAAGAATAAAAATAAAATATAATATCATTCCAATTGATATAGATGATTGAATACTTATGATAATAAAAGATTAATTTATGAAATTTATAGTAAAACCATTTTCAGAAATTTTGATAAAATCAAAACCAGTTAGAAAAAAATATTTGAGTTTTTTACAAACAAATTGCAATTTAGCATTTAAAAAAATTGATAGTTCCATAAAAGCAAAATTTTTTCGGGATAGACAAGAAATAATTGTATGATCAGAGTTGACAACATTTCAATATAAATCATTGATAACTACACTTTCTAGGATGCCTTGAATAGAAAGTTTTTTGGAGGTTATTGAAGAAGATTTTGATTCAATAAATGATATATTTGAAAAAGCTTCAAATTTTTATCAAAGTGATATAGAAAATAAGAGTTTTGTTGTTAGGGTAAGGAGAAATTGAAATCATAGTTTTTCTTCAATTGATGCAGAAAAATATATTTGAGGAGGTCTTTTGCAAAGAGCAAAAAATGCAAAAGTTAAACTTAAAAATCCAGATATAACTATAAATATTGAGATAAAAGAAGATAAGGTTTATTTAGTTAAGAATAAATTTGTTTGAATTGGTTGATATCCTGTTTGAACTCAAGATAAGGTTATAAGCCTTATTTCAGGTTGATTTGATTCAGGAGTTTCAACATATTCTATGATAAAAAGATGATGTAAGGTTGATTATTTGTTTTTTAATCTTTGATGAATCGCTCATGAAACTTGAGTAAAACAAGTAGCAAATTATATTTGGAAAAATTTTTCTTCTTGATATAAAGCTAAATTTATAACTATTAATTTTGAAGAAGTTATATCTCATATAGTTAAGGATTTGGATCATAAATATAGATGAATAATATTAAAAAGATTGTTTTTGATGGTTGCAGATATTTTATCAAAAGAAAATGAGTATTATGCAATAATAAAATGAGATAGTTTATGACAAGTTTCAAGTCAAACACTTAAAAATATGTTTGTTATCGATAAGGCAGCAGAAACACTTGTTTTAAGACCTCTTATTTCATTTAATAAACAAGAAATAATTGATCAGTCAATGAAGATTTGAACTTATGAATTTGCTTGTAATATGCCTGAATATTGTGCAGTTATTTCAGATAAACCAGCAACTTGAGCTAAACTTGAAAAAGTTTTAAATGAAGAAAAAAAATTTGATTTTTCTTTACTTGAAAAAGCTATAAATAATAAAAAAATTCAATTTATAGATGAAGTATTAGAAGTAGAAAAATCATGAGATTTAGAAATTGAAACTAGTCATATTATTTGAAGTAATGAAGTTGTTATTGATGTAAGAGAAGAACAAAAGTCTCAAGAAAATCCATTGATAATAGAATGATTTGATATATTAAAAATCCCATTTTTTGATTTAGAATTTGAGTTTTGAAAACTTGATCAAACAAAGACTTATTTATTTTATTGTAATAAATGAATGATATCAAAAAACCAAGCAATATTATTAAAAAGTAAAGGTTTTAATAATATAAAAATATTTAAACCAATTTTAGATGATAGCTGATGTAGAATTAAAACTTGAAAATAATAAGATTTTAATATAATTAATACACATATTTATAAAAAATAATTATTTATGAATAAAAAACTTGTTTCTTTTTGGATATTAATAGTATCGTTTTTTAGTATCTGATTTTGATATTCTTTAGTTTTTGCCTGAAATCTATGAGAAATAGAGTTTAAATTATCTAATAATTTATTTATAGATAGTTTAAATTTAAACAAAAATAGAGTTATAATAAAATCAAGAGAAAATTTAGAAAATGTAGTTATATCATGAGATTGTGGTATAAATTGAAAATTTGTTCAAAAATGATGAAATTCATACATTTTTGATGTTTTTTTGCTTGATAAAAATTGTGATAAAAAAAAGATTAATATTTTTTTTATTAAAGATGGTTTAGAGATACAAACTTCATTTAATTTAACAAAAAATGTCGAATTATATTCAAAATATATAGATTATTCAAATGAAAGATTAAATTTATATCTAAGTAGTCTAGATCAAGCAATTAAATTATTAGAACCTTTTTCTTCTTACAATAAAAATTTACATTTAGATAAATATAATTATTTGTCTAAAAATAGAAATTTATCAGAACTTCAATATATGCATAATTTTATATCTGATATATTGAAAAAAAGAGAACAAAAATATTTTATACCATTAAAATGAGTAAATCTAACTACTATTTCTAGTAAATTGCCAAATTCTGCTAGACCTTATAGATCAGAATATACTGACTGAGTTCATGAATGATGGGATTTTGATGGAGATTTTTGAGAAACAGTAGTTTCTTTAGATTATTGAATTGTTGTAAGAATAGTTAATGATTTTACATTTTCAGATTTAGATAAAATAAAAATGTGAAATAATTTAACAAAAAATGATAAAGTTAAAAATTTAGATATACTTAGATGAAATCAAGTTTGGATAAAAACTATGAAGGGAGATGTTGCCTTTTATTCTCATCTAGATAAAGTTTATTCAAACATAAAAGTTTGAGATATGGTTTTTAGATGACAAGCTTTGTGAAACATTTGAATAAGTTGAGTTCCAGATAAAAATTATACCGATTATCATTTACATATGGAGCTTAGAAAAAATCCATATAATGATATTAGAAAAATACCTTATTCAATAGATGAATATATGTCTTGGGATTGGTATTTTAAGTGAGAAAATGAAAAATATATATTAGAAAATCAATATAACATATTTCAAAAAAATGATTAAAGATAATTTTATCACAAAAAATAAGAAAGCTTATTTTGATTATGAAATTTTGGATACTTATGAGGCATGATTGGAACTTAGATGATATGAGGTTAAAAGTATAAGAAGTTGACATGTGAATCTAAAGTGATCTTATATAGTTGTTGTTAATTCAGAATTATTTGTTAAAGGTATGCATGTTTCAGCTTGGAAAACTATCGCAAATAAATCATGAATTGAAACAGATAGGATTAGAAAAGTTTTACTTCATAAAAAAGATATTGTATATCTTTCTTGAAAGTCAAAAGAGCCAGGTTATTCTATAATTCCTTTAGAATTGTATTTTTCTTGAAGTTTGATTAAGCTTAGAGTTTGATTGGCTAAATGAAGAAAAAATTATGATAAAAAACAAGTATTAAAAGAGAAAACTATGGATCGTGAAGCTAAAATAATGATGAAAAAATATATAAATTAAGACTTGATATCATATCTTGTCTTTTTTTTTGATTTTTTCTTTTTTTGTCTATAATGAGACAAGTTTAGTTTTTAAAATAAGTTGAATGTTAGATATAAAAATTATTAGAAATAATCCAGATTTAGTAGCTGATGTTATTAAAAAAAGAAATTTAAAATTGGATTTAGATACATTTTTAGAGATAGATAGAGAAAAATTGGATTTAATAATTAAAGTAGACTCATATAGAGCTTTAAAAAATAAAGTAAGTAAGGAAATACCTACATTATCAAATGAAGAAAGGCCTGCAAAAATTGCAGAAATGAAAAAAGTTTGAGATGAATTATCTATTTTAGAAGAAAAACAAAAAGAAGTTGAAGAAGCTTGGAAAAATATGTATTATAAATTTCCAAATCTACTTGATGAAACAGCCGCTGTTTGAGATAGCGAAGATGGAAATATAGTTGAAAAAAGTTTTTTAGAACCTACAAAATTTGATTTTAAAGCAAAAGAACATTGGGAAATTTGAGAAAAAAAGGGTTGGATAGATATAGATAAATGAAGTGAAGTTTCATGAGCTCGTTTTTGGTATATAAAATGAGATCTAGTTTTATTACAATTTGCTATAATTAATTTTGTAGTATCTAAGCTTATGTCAAAAGGGTTTGAACCTATTTTGCCACCAGTTTTAGTTAGAGAACAAGCTATGTTTGGGACATGATTTTTTCCTGCTTGAGAAGATGGTATATATAGTGTAAATCCTTGAGATGATGACTTGTATTTAGTTGGTACAAGTGAAGTTCCAGTTACTAGTTATCATACTAACGAGGTTTTAGACTTAGAAAAACCAAAGATGTATGTTGCTTATAGTCCTTGTTTTAGGAGAGAAGCTTGAAGTGCTTGAAAAGATACTAGAGGTATACTTAGATGACATCAATTTGATAAGGTTGAAATGGTAGTTTTCTGTAAAAATAATGAAAGTAAGGCTATGCATGATTTTATGGTTTGAGTTGAAGAAGAAGTTCGGCAAGATCTAGGTATTCCTTATAATAAAATGAATATCTGTAGTGGTGATTTAGGAAACCCAGCTATGAAAAAATATGATTTAGAAGCTTGGATGCCAGGTCAACAAAAATATAGAGAAGTTACAAGTTGTAGTAATGTTTGAGAATTTCAATCAAGAAGGTTAAATATAAAATATAAAGATAATAATTGAGATCTTCAATATGTTCATACTTTAAATGGTACAGTTTCAGCTATTTGAAGATGTTTAATTGCTATAATTGAAAACTATCAAACAGTTGATTGAGATGTAATTATTCCTGAAGTTTTAGTTCCATTTATGTGAGGAAAGAAAATTATATAAGAAATATATAAAATTTGTATAAAAAAGTAGTACAAAAGTATTGTAAAAAAGAGTTTTTTTAATAAAATGTTAAAAACTCTTTTTTTGTTTATTTATCAATTTAAAAAAGTATTATGATATATTCAAAATTTCAAAAATTTACATCAAGTTTTTTGATTTTTTCATTACTTTTTAGTATTACTTTTAGAGTACCATTTTTTGATTTTTTTGCTTCAGCTTCATGAACTCAATATTATGACTTAGTTTCTATTGTCGTTGATGAAGAAACTTATTCAAAAGTATCTTCTGAAATTAATAAATATAGCAAGGATATTACTAATACTTTGGAAAATACCAAAGTAGTGGTTTTGCCTTTTCCTGAAACTGCAACTCCTTATGATATTGCTTCTATGAATGAAGCTTTATATTATGAGTGATATAATTGACTTAATAAAGTTGATTTTAAATCAAAATTGGTTTGAAGTATCTTTATTTGAAATATTCCTTTACCTGAGGTTTATAAGAATAATGAAGTATCAAAAACTATATTACCTTATACTGATTTTGAAGATAAATCATATATTTTTGATACAAATACATCTAAATATGAATATAGTAATGATAATATAAGTTGAATTAAACCAGAAATTTGGCATTGAGTTATATCTCCAAATACTTGAAATTTTGATTCTGATATAGAAGCATTAAAAGATTACTTTTCCAAAAATCATGATTTTTATACTTGAGAAGGATTTTATGATATAGAAAAAAATATTATTAATTGAAATCAAGAAGAGTGATTAAATAAAGATTATGAACCTTATGTATTTTATTTTGATGCTTTTAGAGAATCAAAATCTATAAATTATAATTCTTATGTTTGATATAAATCTTATTTGGAAAATAAAGAAGATATAGTTTATAATAGATTTACAAAAGATTTGGCAAATAAGATAAAACAAGAATTATTGTCAGATTCTTCTAAAACGATAATAGATTTAGCAAAAAAAGTAACTCCAGATATAGATACTTCTCTTTTAAACAATATTGATACAAGTTTAAATAATATTCCAGATATACAATCAAGATATATTATAAATAATTCTGTTAAAAAATTTTTAGAGATTTTTTCTCCTGGTTCTATTTCAGAGATGAGAAAGAACGTGTTTAATGCTTGAAGATATAATTATTGACAAGAAGTTAATGTTGATTTTATACCATACTTTATAAATGTTCTTGATATAGTTAATGATCAGATCTTAAAGGAATTAAGTGATGATTTAGAATCGCAAATAGATAATTTAGTAGATAAGATTCCAGCTTCATTAATTGTACCTGTTTCATATGAGTATAAAGATAATTTAAAAACTGAAAAATATGTAAATTATTTGTTTTGAAAAAAAGTTTCAGAAATAGATTATGCTTGAAATTGTAGTATATATAGATGAAGTTTATCAAGTTCAGGTCAATTGGTTGAATCAAATAGATGAACTAATATTTATAATATAGAGCCAGATAAAGATGATCTAGGTTTATTTTGAAATATTTGTTATACAAATTTACAATCATGAAATTCACTTGAATGATTATGGTGAAGAAATTCCCCTTTTAATCTTAATAAAGATGAATCTACTAAATGAAATTTAATTTTAAATAATAATATTGATTATAAGGGAGCAATAGTTCCGTTATATGATATTAGATGATCAAAAGAAATATCTGATTCTTCAAAAATACCAAATACTCAAATGTGTTATGATACAAATTTGATTTTGGCAGATAAATGGGAAGTTCAACTTAACTCTTTGACATCAGAATTGGTAAATACATATCAAATTCCTACTTTTAATTCAAATATTTTGAATAAGAATATTCCATGATGGAAATGTATAACTGATTCAAATTGAATTAATAAAACATATAATTTAAATATCTCTTATGAAGAAAATCTTTCAACTTTAAAAGCATGATATTGTGAAAAAAAATCTATTTATTTGGATTGAGTTTTAAAAAAAGAAGTTTGATATACTCAATCTTGTTTATGAAATTCTTGTGAGTGTTCTGGATCATCAACATCAAGTTTAGTAAATAACTTAGAATGAGTATCAAATAATATATTATCATGAAATTTTACTAATACACAATGAAGTTGATGGACAAGTCATAGATATGATTATAAGACTATTAAGAAACCTTATGTTTTTCATAAATCTCCAACAAATGAAGAACTTTCAGAACAAATAGAATCTATGGTTACTCCTTCTTTGGCAGTTGATAAAGATAGATATGTTGATTTTTTACAAGTAGATTGATCATTTTCAAAGATATATTATCCTTACTTATATAGGTTAAAATTAAAAAACATTAATAATATTACTTTATCTAGTGTTTCTTTAGAGTTAGATAATATTTTAGATAAAAAAAGTGCTGAATTTAACAGCATAGTAAAAACATGAGAAAGACTTGATTTAAAAAATTATTTAAAAAATAAGCCAAGTAAAACTATAACTATATCATGAGAATCAAAAACTCTTAGTTATTACGATATGCTTGTATTTGCAATATATTGGAATAACTTAAATTCAGTTTCTTCAAAATATTGATTTGTTTTTGAAAATTATTTATCAAATCAGTTTGATAATGATGAAAAATATTTTTTACCAAAGAATAAAAAATCTTATGAAATAGCTTATTTATGAGCTCCATGAGATACATCTAATATGTATGTTTGAGTTGATCCAGAAGCTAAAAATGTAAATCCATATTCAGATATTATTTGAAGAAATCAAGATTTGTCAGCAAAATTATTATGATTAAATATTTGAAGATGAACTAATTCTCAAGAAAATATTTTTAAATGTGCTCCGCCCGAAGGTGTTCCATTGTGGGAATGGATACCAGCTATTATGTGTCGGTTAGCAGATATGGTTCCACCTACAATCTCTATTTCTGATTGAGCTTGTTGACCAAGTCTTTTATCAAATGAAGAAAAACAAACATTAAAAGAATGTAATTGAGATGTAAATAAAAATTGAGTAAATGATTGTTTAGAATCTAAATTAACTTCAGGAAGTATATTATTAGAATCAGATTCCCCTAAGTATTTTTATAATAAAAATGCTTCTTTAAAAGCGACTTTAAAATGATCAGATGGAAAAAATTTAACTTATTTAAATTCTACAAATGTTTCTTTTGAGATAGTAAAAGTAGAAACTAAAAATGACTTAACAAAAGATCTTTCTGAAACAAATAAAAAAATTATTTATGATATAGATGATATCTATAAAAATAATAAAGAGATACTTAATAATTATCTAAATTTTAAAGATATAACAATTAGAGTTGATGGTTGAATTGCAAAATATGGTATATCATTTAAAGATAAAGATATAAATGTATATTTGAGAGCAAAAATAAGTATAGATGATAATAAAAATAATAATGTTGTTGATTTAGAATCTAATATTTTAAAATTAGAGGTTAGATGAGAAAGTCTATTCTTATCTTCTTATGTTTTAGAAAATAAGGATTCTCAATTGATCACAAATATAGCAAAATCATCTGTGTTGGTAAGTGATAAGGATAATATTTTTTTACTTGATTGATATAAATCAAATATAGATATAAGTAAAAATCTTATTAATAATAGTTCTGTTTCAAAAGAAAAATTAGTTATAAGATTAGAAAACATTTCTTCTTCTAAAGATTTCTTACCTATATCTTATCCTATAAATATCCAATTATTTAATAATGATAAATTAATACAAGAATTGGATATAGATAATATTTCAGATTTCAAGTCATTATTTTCTATCCAAAAAGCTTGAACTTATACTTTAAAAATAAGAGATAAGTCTTCTTTATATTCTGAAAAAACTTTTGAAGTTATTCCTGAAATTCCTTCTAAATTAGATTTAAATTTGTGAACAAATTATTTACAAAATGAATGAAGTGTTTCTACAAATTATGTAACTATACTTGATAAATTTGATAATCCTACTAGTGGTACATTTTATGATGTTAAAATGTCAATAGATGGGAAAAGTCTTGTTTTTGTTGATAACAATAAGGATAATTTATTGACAACTACTTATGAGTGATATAAGATTTTTAGGTTAAAATCTAATTCAAAAGTATGAAGTAATAATATAAATATATCTGTTTTAGATTCTTTATGAAATATAATTGTTTCAGAATCTAAGAAAGCTTCTGTTATAGAAGATTTTGAAATAAATACAAAATCTTTAAATGGTGATATGTATATTTGATGATGAAAATATAAATATCAAATAGAAATTAGAGATAAAGCAGGAAAGATAATTAATAATTTAAATTCAAGAGTTTATATGACAGCTAATTCAAATTATATTGAATTAGAAAAACCATATTTTGAAATTATTAATTGAGTTTGAGTTGTAGAATTTAGAACTAAAACTCTTGCATGAAGAAATATTCCTGTTGAGATACAGGTAGAATGATTATGAAAAATAATAACTCAAACTATTGATATATTGCCTGAAAAAGCAATGAAAATAGATTTGGTTTTATCAAAAAATAAATTAGATGCATCTGGTAATGATTATTCAACAGTAAATATAGAGCTTAAAGATAGATACAACAATTTGGTTTTTACTGATAATTCTACAAAAGTAGATATTGAAATATTACCAGAATATACTCATATAATTACTTTTGATAAAAAAACTAATACGGTTACAGAATGAAAAACAAGTTTTAAAGTTTTTTCTACTATAAATCCATGAGTTTGATATTTCAAAGTTTCTACAAATCCTTCTTTGTCTTTGAATAAATTTATGATTGAGGATGAATCTTGAAGATTGGAAGTTGTTTGAGTATGAGAAAATGCTGCAAAAATAGAAACATTTTATATTTGGAATAAAGATAAGATTTCAAAAACTAGTTATAATTCTATTTATACAACTTTACTTTGAGCTAGTTATTGAGATATAGATCAAAAAGATTATTTAGCTTGAACTTTAATATTTGATAAAAATAGTAGAGCTTTGGCTGTAACTTCTATAGTTAATAACCCATATTCATATAATAATGTTTTTTCTATATCAAATAATTGATGATTAAATAAGTTATATGCACCAAATGATTTATCACAAGATATTAATTTAAATGTTTCATTTAATGACACAAAATTATATATAGATTTATTTAATAGTTCACTAAATACAAATATTTGAGAAATACATTATGCTTTTCCAAAGAAAGCTAATTTAAAAGTTTGTGATACAAGTATTTGAGATTGTATAGATACAAAAGATACTTCTATAATAGGAAAAAATATTTCTTCCAATTTTAAATTTTATAATGTTGATTCGAGACTTTATTTGAGAGATGAGCTTTGAAAAACTTATTTAGAAATAGATGAAAAATGAAATATAATAAGGAGAGCAAATATAGATTTTGAAGTTGTAACTAGCACTGCAAATTATTTAGAAATATCTTTAAAATCAGGTTCTAATATTGTTTGAAAATTGATATTTAATTTTGTAAACTCTCAAATTAATATATCAAGAGATAAAACATCTTTTGATACAAAAATGAAAACTATACAAAATAGTATTATGCTTTATATAGAGTCTTCATTTTATTGATCATATATAAATTGAAAAGACAATAATGAATCTCTTGTAATATATTACAATGATCCTTTTTCTTCAAAAGATTCATTAAATACTTTTTCTAAATGAGATAATTCTTATTTTGAAAACTTTAAACAACAATGATGACTTTGATGGTGAGATACAAATAAAACATTGTTATCTTTTTCATCATGAAAAAGTGTATGAGAATCACTAAAAGAAAATATGAGTTTTTCTTCTATAAATATATGAGATCCTGTTATTAGTTTAAAACAAATTAGAAAAACATTTAATAATTCAACAAGTTTAAAACAATTTGATTCTACAATTTGAGACTTAATAAATGATGATGAAAATCTAGTTTGATATAGGGTATTTGATTATAATAATGATAATAGAGAAGATATACTACTTTTAAAATATGATTGATATTTAAAATTATTACAAAATGTACAAGCCGAATCTAGATTTTTAGATATGTGAGATTTGGCACATATCATTGATTTATGAAATCATGAATTGCTTAAAGTTTGAGATTTTACATGAGATTCTTATGATGATATTTTCTTTGTTTGAGAAGATTGAAAACCATATTTATTAAATAATATAAATAAGGATTTTTCTAGGATCTCACTTGCAAATAAATTTAATTTAAATTGAAATATAATCAGAGCAGAAAGTTTTGATATGGATAATGATTGAGTTTCTGATATTATTACATTAGATGATGCTTGAGAAATAAATATTTTTTATTGAATTAATGGTACAAATTCAAATCCAACTTTTACTAAATTAAATGTTAGTAAAGATTATTGATTAACTTTAAACAAAGATATTAGAAGAGATGGAGGATTAATCTATTATGATTGATTATATCAAGTTGATACAACTTATGATAATACTCAATTATTATTATCAAATGAAAAATATCTTTCTGAATTGGAAAAATCCATTAAATCTGGAACAAAAAAATCAGATCAAGAAAAAATAGATTATGAACTTGTAAATAGTTTTATTTTTGAACAAATTGCTTATTCTAAAAACTACTCACTTAAATTTAATGATATTACAAATATAGATTCATTGATTAATCTTCCTCAAACTATAAATCAAACAACTTTTATAAAATCTGATTATTCAGAAGCTGCTTGAGTAAGAGTTGAAAAGATATTCTTAGATAGGAATTGAGAATTTTTATCTACTTGAGATAAGGTTGATGTAGAAATAAGAATAACAAATACTTCATGAAAGAGACTTGAAAATTTTGTTTATGTAGAAGATGTTTTAGATTATTTTACACTTGATGAATCTACGATATTTAATTCAAAAAAACTACAAGCCAAAAAACCAAATAATAGTTATGATTTTTTAATCGATGATTTTTCTTTGGCAAATAATGAAACTATAACAATAAATTATTCAGCAGTAGTTAAACCTTTAAAATATTCTCAAATGCAAGTTTGATTATTTGAAAAGTGAGAATCTTGAAATGATTTATATTGAGATATAATATTAAAAGATACAATAGAAAATTGTTGAACTCCAGTTGAAATCTTTAGATCAGTTTCAACTAGAATATATAATAAATGAATTAAAAATCCTGTTTGTGATGATACTCCATTACCAGAGGATTTACAAAAAAATACTCTTGATAATGATTGAAATGGAATTCCTGATTATATAGAAGAATTAACTAAAAATACACAAACTTTAAAAGATTATTCTAAAAAATCATTATCTGATATGTTTTCTGATATAGACAATGATTGAATACCAGATGACGAAGATGATTTTAATTTAGATGGTTCAATAACACTTGATTTATGAAATACATGAAATAGTATTGATTCTTGACTTGATAATATACAAAATTTTGTAAATAGTTTAAGTTGTTGATTTAATAATTGATCTTGTATTTCAACGCCTTTAAATTGGGCTCCTTTAGCTTCTTGAAGTGATCCAGTTTTTAATTGAAGTTTAATTTGAGATTGATTAAATATAGATGAATGAATTCCTATATTTTCAGCATTAACTTGAAAACAAACTACTTGTTGAAATTCGCCTTGTTGTTTACCTAGTGTTTGGCCCGCAACTTCACAAACATATATTCCTTGACCTGTTTGTTGACCTGATTGAGCTTGATGAAGCATATGAATTAATTCACCTACAAATTTTTTTAGATTATTTGTTTCACCAACTTTAACTGGTTGAGTTTGAATGGCAGCTTGTTTTGGTGCTCCAGCATCTGTAGCATGAAATTCTGTGATGCCTTGACTTGCACCACTTTTCCCATGATGAAATTGTATCGTTATTGCAAAGCCAATAGTTTGATGTAGTAATGATTGATCTGAAGGTAATCCAGCTTCAAAAGGTTATCCAATTTATTGAAACAATTTTTGAGTTATAAATTGAAATTGTTCATCTGATACTCAAAACTTCATAGATCAAAGTTATGTAAATAATTATTATAATTATATAAATGGAAATGGAACATATTCTAGTTTATGAAATGTAAAAGATGCAGTTTGGACTTGAAATAATTCAAATGTTTGAAATGGTCCTTTATTTTCAATTTGATGATGAAGTTGAACTCCTATCTCTGTATCAATTGATCCAAGTAATTCTAATGTTGATTTTTCTGATGTAACAAAAATAGTTAAAAAAAGAGTTCAAGCATTTCCATGATTTCTTATGAATTGGGTAACTAGACAGATAGAAGAAATAGCAAATAAATTGACAGATTTTCCAACATTATTTATTATATTACCAGATTTTTCTTGAATATATGATACAGATTTAGATTGGGAACAAAATAAATCAAATTGGTTATATAATAGTTGAAATAAAAATAGAACAGAAAATGATGTTATTAATTTAGATAATATTTCAACTCCTATAGATACAAATAATATAACAAATTCAACTCTTAAATGATTAGCAACTGATGCTAATAATCTTACTTCTCAATTAGTTGATAAAGCAAAACAATATAGTTCTTGAATAAGAGAAGCATATGAATTTTTATGATCTTTGCCACTTGTAAAAATAGAACAAGCAACTGTTGATATATCATTGCCTTGGGTTTCATTAACTGAAATTGATAAAACAATTTTTACACGGCAAGCAACTTATGATTCTCGGAAATCAGAATTAAATAGAGCAACATCAGTTTGGACATTATGAAAAACTTGTAATTTTACAAATCCAGAGGAACAAAAAAGATGTATTGATGAAAATGCATTAGCTGAAAAAGTAAATATAGATGCTTCAAATTTAGTAAATTCTCTAGAAGCAAATTTGCAAGTTCTAAAAACTTATAAAGAAATTCCTGAAAAAATTAATAAATATATTAATAAAAAACAATATTATTTAGAGCAAATCTTATGTAATATTGAGTGAATTTCTTCTATACTTGGTTGATGGATTTGAAATAATTGAGAAAGATTTAAAGCTTGGGTTGAGTTATTTATATTGATGAAATCTATCTTAAAATCTTGGCAATTACTTATAGATGTATTTGTTGATTATGAACAAGAATGTAAAGAATGTAAGAATGAAAGACAAGATGCTCTTCAATCAGAATTTGAAATAATTAGTATGATTGTTCCTGAAATACCAGTGATAGAATTTCCAAAATGGCCAGATATTATTTTAGATTTACATAATATTAGGGCATCATTAAATATAATGTTACCTGAATTTAGTATTAGTCCTAGACCTATTTTGTTACCAGAATTACCAAAACTTTATTTACCAGATACTCCATCAGCAGGTATTACTTTACCAAATTTACCAGTATTGCCTACTATAGAATTACCAGAATTACCAGATCTCCCAAGTTTGCCTACTGTAGAATTACCAGATCTACCACCTCCACCAACTCTTCCAAAAATGTTATCTTCTTTAGAAGTTATCTTAGATATTTTAAAATTGGTTACTAAAGCAATGTGTATTTTAAAATCTTCACCTTTTCACCCTGAGTGGAGAGCTTGAGATCAAATAGCATTTTTAACTGAAAGAAGTTGATATCTACCTACTGATTTTTTAAATCTGAGTCTTCCTCAGTTTTCATTCCCATTTGTTGATGCTATACAAATTACTACATATGTTAATTTAGAATTTGATGTTGATTTCTTAGTTGAAATGGCTAGACAAGTTGCTATGCCAATAAATAGTTTTACATCTGATTTTACAAATATTTTTAACATAAATATTGCCGATTTAGATTTTAGATCAGTTATACCATCAAATATTGATATAAATATTTGAGATGATGGAATAAATAGTAATATTTCTCTTAAAGATAATAAACTAATTGAAGATTTAGTTATATCTATAGTTAATAGAAATATATTAAAATGAGTTGATTTTATGTCTAAAAATAAAGATGTAACTGTTAGTAATACTGAATTTAAAAAATTAGTTTTAGAGTCATTATCAAGTAAAAAATTTACGGATGATCCTAGATTTGAAGAGTTATTTGATTTATGGGATAATGTAACTAATTATACTTTTTCAAAAGAAGATAAGTTGATTTCAGAATTGCAACAAAATAATTTTGATAAATTTGAAACTTTAAAAGATATTATAAATACTGAAATAATTAAAAATAAAGAGTTTAAAAAATCTTTTAACAATTATTTAAATACAAATATTAAAAAAGTTTCTTATACTAATGATTCAAATGTATTAGTTTATAATTCTATGCTTGAAAAATATAATTCTAAGGTATTTGAAAAAACAAGTGAATTATTGAATTATGATGATGAAAATTCTTATAAAAATGAATTAAAACAAATTTGAAATGATTTAGTTGATAAGGTAGACACTGCTTTAGAGTCTTATAAAAAATCTTCTATACAAACAAAATCTACTTCTTCTAATTTATTGGCAGTAAATACAAATTTGGATAGTGATTCTAATGTAAATTCTTGTAGTGCTAAATCAAATAATTGAGAATATTCTTATGTTTATGAATGAATATATATTTTAGAAAATAATAAATCTTATAGGCTTTTTGATTATAAAGATGAATTAATTTGAAATGAAACAACTACAATAATAGATTTTGATAAGGATAGTGACGAAGATTTATTATATTTTTCTAATAATGTTTTATATTTAAAAGAAAATTTAGATAAAAAATCTAAAAAAGTTTATTTAAATGAAAATCCATTAGTTGTAAGTATAAAAGATAATAAATTTTTAAATTGATCAAAATATATATCGGCAATAAATAATGCAGTAAGTAATGTATCATCTGCTTGAACTATAAATATAAGTTTTGATGCAAAAAATAATATAAATAATTATAGACTTGAATTTTATAATATAGTTGATAAATTTTTAAATGAAAATTATTTAAATTATTCTCCTATTTTTAGAAAAAAATCTATTGTAGATTCTGTATCTTCTATATGAGATATAAATAAGATTTGAGAAAATAAAGTTTATAATGAATTAAAAGACATAGTTTATATAGATAAGGTTTGAGATTTAAAATGAGTTAAGGTAATTACAGATGATTTTTCAAATATAAAAACAAACATAGATAATGGTAAAGTGGTAACTCTTTCTAGTTGAACTAAGATATATTCTTGAAATAATTCTTTAATTTTAAAATATGTTATTAGTTGAAGTAATGATATAGAAACTATTATAATACCGAAAAATAGGCATATAGAAATAAACTCAACTATAAATATAGTTTGAATAACTGGAAATTGATATATAAGAAATGGTTCTAAAAAGACATATGAAGGAAGTGATATAAGAAGTCTTATAGGAATACCTTTATTACCGTGAACTATTATTTCATATATTGGTAACGACTATGAATTAAAAGATACTACATATATAGAATTAAAGTATTATGATGATTCAGAATTATCACTAAATTTTAAATATATTTCTGATTGGGAATTATATAATTTATGATATGAATCTCAAAGGTATTTGATATCAACAACAAGAAATAATGATTTTTATTATTCAAAAATTACTTCTTTTAAGGACAATATAATTTGAACAATAAGTAATCAGTTATTATTATCTCCTCAATCTCAAGCTGATAATAATTCACCAGAATTAACTATTTGAACTATTAGAGTTCCAGTTTATCAAAAACAAACTCTTGATTTAACAAAATATATTTATGAAGATGTATGATTATCTAATATATTTATAGATTTTGATTTAGAAAAAGATAGTTCTTGAGACTGAAATCCAAAAAATGATCCAGATTCTGATAATATGGAAAATTTAAAAATTAAATTGGATGATAAAAAGATATTTTTAAATCTATGAATTTTTGATAGTATATTTACAAAAAAAGTTTGATTTACAATTATCGATTTGAATTGAAATAAATCTTATAAAGAAGTTAATTTTGAGGTTTATAGTCCAGTACCAGAGATAAATAGTCATAATTGAACTAATATTTCTTGAATTATAAGTGAAGATCTGAGTGATGAACCTGTAAGTTTATATAGGGTTAGATGAACAATGATTTCAAAATTATCAAATGAATCTTGAAATAATACTGCTTTGACAAATAATTGATCTTATATTTTCAATATTTGAAACGATAAATCTTGATTAAAAATAGAAAAAAATAATGCTTTAATAGCAAATGTTAGTGAAAAAACTTGAAAAATAAATTTATTAGATAATAAATATTTAATTGATGTAATTTCTTCTAATAACAATCTAAATAATGAAGTTTATCCAAAGATAATATTGAAGGACTGAAATGAGGATTTATTTTATGAAACTATAAAAGTTAATTGAAATAAATCAGTTGTTGTTACAGAAGATTTTGATAATACAAAAAATACTTGAATTTATGTTAAATTTTTAAATTCAACAAATTATAATTATTATATCACTCCTGAAAATATATCTTATAATCCATGAAGTTTAGTTATTTATAGAGTTAATGATGATAAAAAAGAACTATTATTTATCATATTTAATGATTGAAGAATAAATACTTTAAACTCAAATTATTTATTAAAATATGATTATTATAATGAATATGTTGTAATAAAACTATATGATAAAAACTTTTCAAGAGATGTAGCCTCTGTTTTGTATAAAGTAGACAGTGACTATATAATAAAATAAAAGAACCATTTTTAAAATGGTTCTTTTATTTTAAATAATAATTAGATAATACTTTAGATCTATAATATATATTTTTTATCATGTTAAATTGTTTTTGTTCTTTGATAGAAAGGTTTGATTTATTATTGTATTTTACAATAATAGGCTCTAATTTTTTTTCGAGATTTAATAATTCATTTTTATTATTATAATATCTTATTTTCGTGAAGTATAAATCTAGAGCTTTTATATATTTATTTCAATAATCTTTTTGTATCTTTGAATTACTTAAAGTGATTTCTTTGAATAATTTATTTTTTGTTGTTACTCAATCAGCACTAGCCGAATAGGTAAACATTAATGAAAATATAAATAAAGAAATAATTAAAAATTTTTTCATATAATAATGTTTTATATTATAAAATGTTATTATATTCTACAATTTAAGATATAAATGTCAAGTAAAAAATAAAAAAAAATAAAAGTGGATTTTCCACTTTTATTTTTAATAATCATAATAGTAATCGTCTTCATAATAATAACTATCATCATAATAATATTCATCATTATAATCAGGTATTCAGAAAGCTTCTTTGTAATCTATTGTATTTGTTGGAGTTTTAATTTCATAGTTTCCAGATTTTCTATTTGCTTTATTATCAATCTCAAATTTTATTAATTTAGAATTATTTGAAATAATATCAAAAATCATATAAAAATTATTTTTTCAAGAAGAAACATCTGTTTTTATATTTAGGTTTCAAGATATATTATTTCATAAATAATTATTTAAATTTTTATCATTTATATTAAACTTATTATTTAACTCTAAAGTTTCTTTTGTATATTTTCAAGTCGTGTCAACTTCAAATATTTTTTCTCAATTTTCAGAAAAAGTAGTTTTTCAACTAATACTTTGATTAGCTACATTTATATTTGAAACTAGTTCTGTTTCATACATTTTAGATTTTAAATCAATAGAACTTATTAAGTTATTAGAATTTAATTTTATATATAATTTTGTATCTAAATCTCAACCATCTGCATAAAAATCAACTTTAATATTTGATCTAGATAGGTAATTTGCTTTGAAAAATTCATTTGGATATCTATTTTGATTTGGAATTATTTCATAATTTGCATTTAATATTTCTTTATTATTAAATGTTATATATCAAGAATTTTTTTCTATTTGACTATCTTTTTTACCATCAAATCATAGAGTATTATTTTCTCAGTCTATAATTAAATATATAATTCATAAATCATTGAAATCTTTTAACATATCTTTATATTGACTATCGCTACACTCTTTTCAATAAAGTGGGTCAAATCTACTTTCTAATTCTTTTATTTTATCACAAGAATATTTTGTAGGTTTTATATAATATTTATTTCATTCTTTTTTATATGCTTCAAATAAAGGTTCACTAAGAGTTTTATTTATATCTGCTCATAAAGTTGCTGGATTTAAACTTTTTAATAATTCAATAGACATTTGTGAATTTTTGTCTTCAAAAACTATATATTTATTTTCTTTAGCAAGATTTTCAAAAGTATTTATAAATAATTTTACTTCATCTTCAATTCATTTATCGTTTAATATATTTAGATCTTTTAATAATAAATATATATTTCCATCTTTTGAAATAAAATCAACAAATGTATTTAATTCAAATTTTATTTGTTCTTGTCAAGCTGGAATAGCATCTAAAATAGCTTTTAATTGTCATTTTAATTGAGAATCAAAATTATTTGCTGTAGCTTCATAATTACTTAATTCTATACTTGAGTTAATTTTTCAAATATTTTTTTCATCTATATCTAGAGATATTTTTAGATTTCAAGTTTCAGAATAATTATTTAAACTTTCAAATTCTTTTGTAAGTTTTTCTATCAATGTTTTACTTGAGTTTGCAAGATTTCATTGTAGTTTAAGTATTCTTTCACTAGCTATGTTCTTATCAGATTCACTTATTGTAGGATTTAAAATAGTATTTATTTTATTTTCTTCTATATTTATAATAGCTATATTTACTTTTGCATTTAAGTATCTAATAGTATTTCATAAATCATTATTTTTTAACTCACCAGAATATATTATATTTTCTAATCTAGAATTTATTTCAAGTAGTTTTTTTTCATTGTTTTCATTTGCTTCTATAAAAGTATCAATAGCTTTTACATATTGGTCTCATTTTTTTGATTTACTAAGTTCTCATTTTTTTAGTGCTATTTCCTTTACATAATTTTCTTCTTCATCAAATCATAATATATTATTTATTCAAAAAATATTGAAACAAAAAATACTTATTAAGAGGTAACTAATAATTTTTTTCATAAAATAAAAGGGTTAAAATTTAAATTTTACCCTTTTATTTTATTTTTTAGCTATCATTAATCAAATAAAAATAAACAATAACATTGACAAATAAGTTGCTTCAAATATATGTAAAAAAATATTCATTACTAAGATTGCAGAAAATATTCAAAAAATTATAATAGATTTTTTATATAATCTAAGCAATATATTTATTAATATACTTAAAAATAATATAAAAAATATTATTCATCATTCTATCAAAACTTGTATATACCAACTTTCAGGTATATAATAAAATTCATCAGTTTTTGTTTGTTTTTCAGGATAAATATTTCTATATGCTGGTCATGCTTCAGCAAGTCATGCTCAAAGTGGTTTTTCTAAAAATCTTTCATATCAAATCTCCATCCTATGAAAATGTCCTGTTGTTGACGAGGGTCTAAAAATGATATTTGTTAATTGATGTTGAAAAATTATTCCCAATATACTTAATAAAAATACCATAATTGAACTCACATAAATAAATATTTTTTTATGGTGTTTATATATGTATTTTAAATTTATCAAAAGAATCAATCATCATGCAGAAAAAATTCAAAGTAAAGCACTTCTAGAATATGTTAATAGTATAAGCCAAAATAAAAAAATAATACTAAAATAAACATAAAATTCATTTTTTTTCTTTTGAATATATAAGAACATTCAAGAAAAAATAATTAAAAAATATGCCATTGCATTTGGTCAATCAAGTATTCATTGAAATCTTCTAATTCAAGAATTTTCAAGTCAATGATAGACAGGAACTCATCAACTAAAAACCCAATTGCTTACATAATCAACATAACCAAATTCTACTAAAAATTCTTCTTTTAATCTAAATTTAATAAGTATACCAAAAAGTAAGGCCATTGCTCAAGAATACACAAAAAGAGTAACAAGTTTTTTGAAATCTGTTTTTAGAAATTCTACTCAATGCTTATAAATAATCATCGTAATTAAAAACATAAAATCATATCTTCAACCGTAGATTATACTATTTAAACCAAGTCAATTATATAATGTTATTCAAACTCAATAGATCATATATGATAAAACTAAGTAATCCAATATATCAAGTTTAGGTAATCTTTTTGCTTTAATAAATTCATAGATTAAACTGAAAAATATAGCAACTAAAAGTCACTCTTTAAATAAAAAACCTATCTTATCAATTCAAGTAATATATCATAAAAATACTGCTATAAATACATAAAAAGGTAATATTATAACAGCAAATCTTGTTAAAAGTGTAAATAAATTCATAATCTATATTTAATTATATTTCTTATATAATAAATAAAACAATAAAAATGTAAAATTTTTATTGTTTTATGATTTCTTTCAATTTTTTTTCAAAAATTTCTTTGCTAAAAATATTAGCTTGTTTTTTACAGTTTTCTTCTGCATATTTATTTTCTTTATTGTTTTTATGAAAAATTTTAAAATTTTCTATAAAATCATTCCCATCTTTATCATAAAAAAAATCTCAAGTAATTCAAGCCAAAACAGTTTCAGTTAATCATCAAGCATTTAGTGCAAAAACAGGTTTTCAAGCTGCCATAACTTCTATTGGTACAATCCCAAAATCTTCTTCACCTGGAAATATTAGTCACATAGAATTTTGAACTAGATAAACAAGCTCATCATTATATCTTGCTCAAGCAAATCTTATGTTTTCTTTTTTTACCAATTTTTCTAGATTTTCTTTGTAATCTCAAGCTCAAATTATAAGCAGATTTTCTTCTAGATTATTAAATGCTTTTATTGCTATATCTAGTTTTTTAAATTCTGTTAAAGCAGAAATGATTATATAATAATTATTTCTTTCAAAAATATTTTCAAAATACAAATCTTTGTTTAATTTTTTTGCAAATCTATTAGTTTCAACAGGAGGATAAAGTAAGATAGAATCTTTTTTATAATATTTTTGTATTCTTTTAGCTGTATTTTTACTGTTCGCTAGACTAATATCAACTCTATTACTTGCTATTACATCCCAGATTCTAAGATGTAAAAATAATTTATTAATAATTGGTTTTAAAAATATAGATTTCCAAGAAGAGTTTAATCATAAATCAGCTTTATATTCATTTGTCCAATCCCACATATAACGAGCAGGAGAGTGATAATATACTATAAATTTTGTTTCAGGTTTTGTTATAGCTCCATGAGCAAATCATGAACTAGAACAAATAACTAAATCATAGTTACTAAAATCTAAACTTTCAACACTTATTGCCATAAAAGGTAAACAAAATCTTTGTTTTTTAGTTATATTATATATTTTTTGACTTTTTAAATTGAAAACTCTTGAGTTTATTTTTTCTTTTGGAAATACTTTTCCTACTTTTTTTTCGTCATATATAAGAGTAAATAAATCAGCATCTGGAAAAATAGAAAGTAAATTTTCAACTACTTTTTCAGCTCAACCAAGCTTTATAAGCATTTCATGTAATATTGCAATTTTCATATTTTTTATATTTTCTTTTAAAAAACTTATTAAATAATAATTATTTTTTGAAAAAAACTAATTTTTTGTTAAAATTCGTATAATCTATATCTAATTTTATTTTTATGAAAAAAATATTATTGTTTTTATTATTGTTTTTTATTAGTTTAAATTTTTCTTTTGCAGAAGAAGTAAACTTAAAAATTAATTCAGATGGTACATATACTGTTGTTAGTTGAGGAAGTTATTACTGATATGAAAATTGACAAAAAATTACTTCAGACGAAGGGTGAGATGTGATTTGATGTTCAACCTGATGAGATTGTTCTATGTTTTCATGAGGTTCTACAAGTACTACATCATCAACAACAGATTTAGATAATTCAATACCATCTTGAACATTTTGACTTTGAGAGGATTCAGTTATAAATAATTCTATAAATTCTACAACTTCAACTTCTGAAAAATACACTTGAAATGATTATATTTCCTGAGCAAAGTCTGAAACAACAGATCATAATTCGTCTTCATATTATAATAATAATCTTAAAGAAAATACTTTTACAAAAGATAATTTATCAAATCTTCAAGCTGCATGATATGTTGATAAAGATTGAAATTTAACAGAAGCTTGAAAACTTGCTTCTTGACAAACTGATTGAAAGTGTTGAGCAAAATGTGCAGAAAATCTTAATACAAAAGCTGCAGATAGTTGAACAAAATGATGATGACCAGATGATTTAACTAGTACAAATTTTATTATTAATGTTAATGATATTTCACCTTGAATAGTTTCAAAATGAAATAATACAGAAGAAAGAGTAAATTGGCTTTTATGAACACTTATTCAAAAAATGATGATAGCACTTTGAACATTATCAATACTTATGATGACAGTTTGAGGTTGATATATAGTTTTTCATAATTGACAAGATGAGATACTTAGTAAGTGAAAATCTATATTTATGTCTTGAATTTATGCTATGGTTGTAGCATTGTCATCATATTTATTAGTTTCAATAGTTAGATATATATTGTATACTTAATTAATAATATATTAAAATGAAAAAAATATTTTTATTGTTTGTTTTTTTATTTTCTTTTTCTTATCAAAATCTCACATTTTCTGCTGAGCCAGAAATAAATTGTGTATGATTACCTTGATGTGTTGATACAAATATTCAAAAACCATGAACTCCAGATATTTCAAATAATATTTGAGCAAGATTTATGTCCAATATTATATGAGAATTTATACAAATAGTTGCAGTTTTTGCAGTTTTTGCACTTATTTTTAGTTGAGTTCTTTATTTATTATCTTCTTGAGATGAAGAAAAAGCAAATAAAGCAAAAAAATGGATTATTTGGTCACTTGTTTGAGTTTTGTTATCAATTTCTTCATGGTGAATTATCAATTTTTTAAACAATATTAGGATAAATAATTCGTGATCAAATTCAAATTTGCCAAGTTCTTCTTCTACTACAACAATAAATTTTATGGTAGAATGAAATTTATATGATACAAAAGAGGTTTATTGAGATTACCCTGAATTACCATCTTGATATACTGATTGGGAACAAACTTGAACAAATGAATTTAATGCAATAAAATAAAAATTATGAAAAAAATATTATATTATATATCTTATATCTTGTCTTTAGCTTTTTATACTAATACATATTCTGCTTGAGACTCTACTATTAAAAATACATTATTAGATACTACATCTTCTCCTATTTGATGAACTAGTTGAAATACAACATCTAGTATCTTATGACCATTATTTGTTTGGGTTAAAACTGAATTTTTTTCATTAGTAATGGTTTTAGCAATATGAGTTTTTATATTTATCGGTATAAAATTTGCTACTGCAAAATGAAATCCTGAAGAATTTAAAAAAGCTTGGTTACATTTAGTTTATGCTATAATTTGAATATTTATGATATTTATGGCTTGGGGTCTTGTAAAAATCGTTGCTAGTTTACGTATATAATTTTATTTTTATGAAAAAGATATTTTATTCTTTAGTTATAACAATTATTTTCTTATTATTCTTACCATCTACTTTTTGAGCATGTGATTACTCTGAAGGTCAATCAATTTGAACAAATTTAGATAATTGTTTAAGTGATTCGAAACTAGTATGAACTGATGCAAAGATTTGATGATGATTTGATAATACAATTAAAAAATGGACTATAAATATATCATTATTTTTATGAATTGCATCAGTTTTATGAATAGTTTATGGTGCTTTTTCTATGACGATCAGTGCATGAGAAGATGAAAAAGTTAATAAAGCAAAGGATATAATTAAATGGTCAATTATTTGATTTTTATTAATAATATCAGCTTCTTTTATTATAAACCTTTTAGTTAGATTATTTTATTCTCTTATTTAGTTTGATGAAGATTGATTTTAAAAAAGATTTTTTTAAAATATGTATTTTAACTTTAGTTTTTAGTTTTTTGATTTTTATAGCAAAAAACTATTTTTTTTGATGAAAAAATGATTTTGAAAATAGTGTAATAGAAGAAAAATATATAAGTCCTATTTCATTAAACCAAGATAGCGACAATTTTAATTTAGAAGAATTAGATAAAAAAGTAGAGGAAAAAATAATTTCCAATCTAGCCTCTGCAGCAAAATTTAAATATAATTTTATACCAGAAAATTTATTTTCTGAATCTGATTTTAAGCCATATATAGATTCTATTGATACATTTTTAAATTCAAAAATTATAGAACCAAAGATTTCTTTTTTAGAATTATTTCTAAATAAACAAAAATGAGAAGTTAGAGGTAAGATGAAAAATAAATCATTATATATTTTTGGTATTTATGATATGAGTGTTTGAGAATCTTTAGCTGTAACTATTCATGAGTTTTGACATTTTTTAGATTTATATATCTTAGAAAAAAAAGTTAGTTTAGATTTAAGTGATTCTTTTTATGATATTTCTTGGCTTAGTACAACTACATTGAAACCATCAATGCAACAATCTGATTTTGTTTCAGGTTATGCTATGACAAATAAATATGAAGACTTTGCTGAAACCTTTATTTATTATGTTTTACATAATAGTGATTTTTATGAAAAATCACAATCTTCAGAATTTCTTAAGAAAAAATATGATTTTTTTTCAAATTATATTTTTAGAAATGATGAATTTAAAACAAATAATTATAGTACAATCACAGATATAAAGGATTATTATCGGGATATCACAAAGATAGAATATTCTTTACAAAATTTTTTGCAGTATTTAAAAAAATAGATATACTTTAGTTACTTTACAAAAGTAACTTCTTTTTTTAAATAAATATAAAAAAAGAAAAATGCTTTTTGAAAAATATAAAAAACTTCACAAATATTCTAAAAACATGTTTGAAAATACTTTTAAAGTATAATTATTTTTGTGACTATAAAGCTTGAAAAAATAGCTTTGTTATTTTTATATGTATTTTAATTTATTAAATAATTATTAGTTGATGAAAGACTTTTTAGATGAATTAGATCAAGAAATTGATTCGTTTGAAAATTTAACTTGAAATGATATTGTAGACCAACATATATTGATGAATGAATGATTAGATGGTACTACTCAAAATATTGAAAAGATTGAAAAAGAAAATTCAAAAAATAAAAATCAAAAACAAGTAAAAATTGATGGTGAAATAAGAGGAAAATTTATATCAAGATTTCCAGAAACAAAATTTTATCTTCCATCTCTTAGAGAAGGTTATACTAGATTTATACCAATTTGATGAAATAATGAAACTTGATCAAAAAATATGTGAATGGCTCAATATTGAGAAGATATAGTTTTGATCGATTGTGGTATACAATTTCCAGATTCGGATATGCTATGAGTAAATTATAGTATTCCTGATGTATCTTTTTTATCAAAGTATAAAAAAAATATAAAATGATTTATTATAACTCATGGTCATTTAGATCATATTTGATCATTAAAACATGTATATCCTGCAGTTTGATGTCCGCCACTTTATGGTACAAAATTTACAATTGGACTTGTTAAAAAACAATTGGAAGAAGCTTGATTATTACCTTATTCAACTTTGATTGAAGTTGATGCTTGAAGTAAAGAAAAGATTAAAATGTGACAGTTTAATGTAGAATTTTTTAAAGTAAATCATAGTGTTCCTGATTGTGCTTGAGTTTATTTAGAATCTCCTTGAGGTACTAAGTTTGTTCATACTTGAGATTTTAAAATAGATTTTACTCCTGCTATAGATAGCCCAGCAGATTTGGATAGGATTGCTGAAATAGGTTCTAGATGAATATCTCTTCTTATGTCTGATTCTACTTGATCAATTAGAAAATGATTTTCTATGAGTGAAAAAAATGTTTGAGAAGAGCTTGAAAAAATAGTTTCAAATCATCATAAATGAAGACTTATAATTGCTACATTTTCTTCATGGATTTCAAGAGTTCAACAACTTATAGATATTGCTGAAAAATATGAAAAAACTATATTTTTGAGTGGTAAAAGTATGGTTGAAAATGTCGCAATAGCAAAAGAACTTGGTTATCTTAATATAAAACCTGGAGTTGTTAAAAAGATGACTCCAAAAAATACTGAATGAATTGCTCCTCATAAGCAAATAATTATTACAACTTGAAGTCAATGAGAACAATTTTCAGCTCTTGCTAGAATGAGTGAATGAAAACATAATGCTGTAGAAATTATTAAAGGTGATACTGTAGTTTTTTCTTCAAGTGTGGTTCCAGGTAACGAAAAATCAGTTGTTTGAATAATCAATAAACTTATAAAACTATGAGCTAATGTTATTACAAAAGATGATTGAGAAGTTCATACTTGATGACATGCATTTCAAGAAGAACAAAAAATAATGATTAATTTGGTTAAACCAAAGTACTTTATGCCAGTTTTTTGAGATCTATATTTTAGAACCGCTCATAAAAATACAGCAATGAATATTGGTATGAAAGAAGACAATATACTTATGCTTGAAAATGGTAATATAGTTGATTTTGCTCCAAATAATTGAAATGTATTTAAATCAAAGATTAAAGTACCTGTTGCTGAAATCATTATTGATGGTCACGGAATGTGACTTGCTACAAGTCATGTAATCAAAGCTAGAGAAAAGATGATGAATTCTTGAGTTTTAGTTATAATGTATAAGGTTGATAAAAAAACAAAAGCTATATTGTGACATATAAAACTAGAATCTAGATGACTTGTTTATTTAGAAGAAGTTAGATTTATACATAGACTTATAATAAAAAAAGCTAAAGAATTATATGAAAATACAGTTAAGGATGTTCCAGATATGGAAGAAAAAGATTTGATTAAAATAATAAAAGATGATTTAGAAAAGTTTTTATTACAAAAAATTGATAGAGAGCCTATGATTATACCAATGGTTATAGAAGTTTAATTATTAAACTTTAAAACTAATAAAAATCAATCCAAAACCAAAAAAACACTTGTAAAACTCTTATAAATACTAATAATTTACTTATTAGTATTTATTTTAAACTAAAAACTATGAATAAAAATAAAAACCAAGCATTTACCCTAGTAG
>JAQVDN010000007.1 GCA_028698305.1 Candidatus Altimarinota bacterium | reverse complement strand
TTAAGAAAATTGAGTTAATTAGAGCAAAACAACGCGAAAGCAAAATGAGAATGATTTTTTTAAAGTAAAAAATAGCTACAATGAAAAATTAGCTACTTGGTGGGGATTGAATTTGCAAGTGGCTCTTTAGAGAGTTGATTATTTTAAATTGCTCCAGGGCAAAAGTAATTGCACGATTGCTTGGACTTGTCCTATGAAACAAATCCCCTGTATGGATAATATAGTCAGGTTTTATCTCTTTTATTTGCTCTACAACTTGAGAAAAAGCATCATAAAAATCTGCTTCTCTTTGGTTTATATTCTCTTCGTTGATGACATCTAAATCGTTAAACCCTAAATGGGTATCACTAAAGTGTACTATTCTCATTAAACTATGCCTACTTCTTAAATAAATGTGTGATTTCTACATCACTAATTCTACAATAAGTAAATCACATAGTTTAGTGACTTACATTACAAAGCTAAAATAGTTTGCAATTTATACCTTTAAAAATTTCATTTGAAAGATGATATTGTTATGTTAAAAAATTAATCTATTTTACTGAAAATAGACTAAGGTTTAGTTTCAAAATAAAAAAAATTTATAACATTGATACTATTTTTTATTACTAAAAATCACAGTACTATATATGCCCCATAATTTTATCTAATGTATATCTCATATCCTCATCTAAATCCATACTGTCCATCATCCAGTTAATATATCCGATATCTTCATCGCAAACCTCTTCAATATTTCGACCCTTGTACTTACCAAATTTGAATGTTTTTACAAAAATAGGCTGTAAAGTTAGCTCTTCCAACTTTTTCATTGGATTAATTCCATGAAACTGCTCTTTTACAATTGAAACTAGTTTCGATAAAAGTAATTTCATAACCAATACATCGCCAATAGCATCATGAGCTTTTATAGTGATATTATGTTTTTTTGCCTCTTCTGCTTCATCTTTATAAAGCTCAAGAGAGTATCTTAAATACTGTAATCTATGGTATGGAGAATCTAGCAAATGCCTTGAACATCTAAGTGTATCAATTAGTGTGTATTGATTGACAAATCCCTCTTTTTTAATCATACCAAGGTCAAATGGCAGGTTGTGTGCAATTAAAAAGTTTTCAGGGGAATTTAACTCATTGAATCTTTTATAAAATGAAGTTTCTACAAGTTTTGGCTTATTTTCTATAAGATCAGGTGTAATATTGTGTACTTCCATAGCTTCAATTTTGATAGGAACTTCACAACTGCATAACTCATCAAAGACTTCTACAGGAGCTTTTGCATCAATTATCATAGAACCTACTTGAATTATTCTATCTTCTTCATTTCCACCTGTTGTTTCTGTATCAAAAAGTACATATTTTGCCATTACTTATGCCTTAGTCTATATTTTTTATAATTCTACAGTAAGTGAATTACTAAGTTAGGTTATCTATTTATTTGATATATGGATTAGCATTACCTTGAAGTTTTTCAACTCTTTTATTTTTTACTCTCTCCCACTCATCAATTGGATCTTGTTTATCCCAAACTTCCATCATTCTTCGCTCTTGTTTTGAAAGATTGATATTATATTTATCACTCATATAAAAATATATTCTTGCAATATCTCCTCTAATATCCTCTTTGGGATACGCTCTTTTTGCTTTAAAATCTACTTCAAATCTGCATTGACCGTATTGCCCTACTTTGGGAATATAAGCTCCGTACCTATAGTTACTTCTATCTCCATTAACCTCTCCAATAGCAGGTTACCTTTTAATTTTTTAAATATGGACAACTTTCTAGTCCACAAAATAAGTGTTTATTGCTATTTTTTTATGTCCATAAAAACAAATACAATATAAATTAATCAACTTTATTTGGTCCATAGTTTTCATCATTTAGTGAAAAGGGACTTTTCTTACTCAACATTTTTTCAAGTTTATTAATTCTCTCTAAATACATAATTTCTCTGTTAAGAGCTTCTTCGTATAAAGATTTATACTTGTCTCTTTGTTCTTTGTGTTTGTGAAGTTTATCTTCTATTTCTTTTTGTGGCGATTCTATTTTAGCAGAAGCACTATCTATTGCTTCAATAAGCTCTAAAAATACTTCACGGCTTTTTTTTATGCTGCCTCTTTTCCTACCTGCTTCTAATGCTACAGTATCCTTATTGATTTTTGAATTCATTGGAACATTTATTGGTCTGTTTTTTATTAATCTTTCCAGAGCTTGAAAATACTCTTCTAATGTACTATTTATATTCTCCATTGATTCAACCCTTACTCACTGTTTTTAAAAATGTTTTTAATTTTTCTAATTCAATCTTCTCTGTCCTATATTCAACAGAATTTTTGTCAAGTACACTGATTAGATAGTTTTGTTCATCTATTAATTTTTTTATCTTAGATATTTTATGTGCAGCAAAAGCACAATCTACACATGCCGTAATAGAACCAAGTAAGCTTTCATTGCAAGGCTCTATTGTTACACAAGCACCTAAAGCAGTTTCTTTAAAAGCTAACTCTCCATTTTTAAATTTTTGTATTATTTTTGCTCGATCTTTTTTGAAAAATATTTTGTTTTCATCCCTAAGACTTTCAATAAATTTGCCATGTGCTCCATAAAGTTTTTCATTACTTAAGAGAACATTTTCAATGTAACTAATTGCATCAATTTCTGGTTTAATTTGATTCATTTCTAAAGCTATGTGATCATCTTCTAAATCAAATATTTTTTTAGCTCTTGATGCACCATTGGCATAATATAGAGTCATCTCTTTAAATAGATGTTTCAATTGCCATTGAAGTGAACCTAATGATACAAGTCCACTTTGAATCGAATACACAGCTAATGTTCTTCTGTATTGATGGAAATAAAAAGTCCATACCGAGCCAATCTGAAAATGTGATGAGCTGTCGTAATCTTTTAGATAGTTAATATTTTTTAACTGCTTTAAATCTTCCCTATCTATTAATATTTCATCTTGTTTTAGTGGGAGTTGATCATGGGTTTGGAACTGGTAGTTGTTTTTTATTTTATGATTCTCATAATTAATCATTTTGGGAGACAAGAATAGATACTGCGTATTGTATTCACAATCAATATTTTTTAAAATTGCTCTATTGATTTCTCTTAAAATATTTATTGCTTTAAATATAATTGAAGATGTAATCCAATTTGTTAATCTCTGTCTTCCTTCTAATTTTGTTGTGATACCTATAATTCTTACTATATTTGTGTCATCTACTAATTCTTCTTTATAACAATCATTTTTTAAAGATATGGCTTCTTGATCACGCATACCTGAATAAGCATGAATCAAATGCTTTACTGTTCCTTGAATTTTTTTAATAAAACTCCGAAATAGTCTTTTATTTTGAATATTATAAGTTTCAAATAGCTCTTTGAGACCACAATCACTAATGGCTTCATTCCATTTGATGATTTCATCAACTGAATTTTTATATTTCTCATAAGTACTATTTGAGCAAGCATAATGCTCTATATTTATAATATTTTCTATAAAAAGTGTCAAACCGTTTAAGTTTGATTCTAATAAATCAACTTGCTCCCATCTTTGTTTTATAGAATTTTGCAATATCCTAATAGGGATAACTTCTGTTTGGTTTATCTTATATCGTTGGGTGTGGATAATTTGACCTAAGTAATCAAACAACTTATCATCTTTTTTAAAATTAATTCCAGATAATTGATTGTTTATTGAATGTAGTAGCTCAAGCATACTTCTTAATATTATTATTCGGTTTGTATTAGTACAAAAATTATTGATGTATTTTAAGATATGATTTGAATCTTCAAAAAATTCTTTCATAAAGATATTTTCTTTGATAGAATAAATTGATATTGGAACAATCATTGAATTGTAATAAAGACTAATTAGTGTATTATTTGAGATAGCCGATGACCCTTTTCCTTTTTTAAAAGCCATTATTATAAATATTAATCTCTTGGCTTCTTTTCTTATTTCTTTTGTATGAATTTTTTCAAAGAAAATCTTTTCTGACGATTTTGAGTTACTTTTGTAGTATTTAAAATCCCAAATATCATCTTTATAGTATGAGACTACATTTTCTTGTTTATCTCTTGAAATAATATAGTTTTCATCAGGATTAATAATGGAGTCTTTTTCAAGTAAATAGCTATCTATTTTCATTGCCTGATTGATTTCAATACCAACTTTAGGAAGTAATAAAACACCCACTATAAAACTCCAATTCTTATCAACATATTGTATTTATGTTGCCAGTATGAAAATAAATTTTCATTTTCAAAAACATCTTTTTTTACATCATGAATTAGATTATTGATTTTTGTATCAGTATCAACCATTTTATTGAGTATTTCATCAATTTTATTACTATATGGAAGGAGTATATTATTAAACTGCTCTTCATTTTTTGATAAAGACTTAGTTTCTTGAATCACAAACTTAGCACTCAATAGTTTTCTAATATCTATTTCATCAATATTAACTCTATGATATTCACAACTAAGGCAACCATACTGCATAGAACAATAATGTTCTGGATTTTGATTAATAGTTTTTAAATTATTTGAATTTGCACAACTACCTACATTTGTTGTTTGGTAGCTTTGATTGTTTTGAAAAATTTTATTATTGAATTTTTCATAATAATTTGTTATCTGAAATGCACTACTTTCATCTGTTTCTCCACTATAATTATCGATTGCAACACTCAATGATGATTGTATCATTAAAGAAGAGGTAGCTTCATTATATTGTTTAGATACCCAGAACGCTTTATTGACTCTAAGTTGTCGTGAATTAATTATAGGCAAATCACTATCTATATTTTTTTGAAAATACCTATTTATAAATCCACTTAATTTTCCACTTATTTGTTCAGAATTAAGATGTGTATTTTCACCATACCCTGTAAAAAAAAGATACTCTGATTCATTGCCATTTAAAACAAATTCTCTTAAAAGTATAAATTGTTGAAATTGTTTTAAAAATTTTGTTCCAATTTCAAATTCTACTACTTTATTACCTGCTCTATATTTTATATTTCTAAACTTTTGTCTAGTTTTATTGATTTGATAATTTTTATTCCATTTCAAAGTTGAAGCAGTAGAATCATTCATACCTGTAGTCATTAAAAAAAGTATGAAAAATGCCTTTAACCCTAAAGTTCCAAGATAGAGTCTTGCATTACAGGATTTGTCAATATTTTTTGATTCTATACTTTTCTTAAATTGGTATCTTCTATTATTTCCATCAATTCTACTATAACCAAATAAATCAGCTATTTCTTTACCTGATAAAATTTTCTGATTATTGAAATCATATGATTGAAATTTTTTTTGAAACTCTTTATTTACAATAGCTGGAAATCTTTTCTCAAAGGGCATAAAACAATAAGACTTTCTCAATATTTCAAAATGATAAGGATAACTCTTTTGATTAATCAGAAATTCACATATCTCTTCAAATAGTTTTCTATAAAATTTATATAAATATTTAAAATGCTCACTATTTGGTTTTGGAGTAGAACTTTTTTTATTTGCAGAGTTAGAGATGAGACGCACAGAACTTGCTATATAATTTTCATTATCATTATGCAAATTTTTTAAAAAACTAATTGCCAAATTCTGTTTTGTCAAAGCATTATCAATTTGTATATTTCCTATCCTCATCTCTGTTTTCAGGAAATATATGTATTGCTCTAAAGAATCTCTAGCGACTTGTTTATTTTCTAAAAATTTTGAATTATGATCTTTGAGCCAGTTAATAAATTTGAGGGTATTTTGTACTTTACTATGAATAGTTTGAACTGATTGACCAAGCTGATAATTCAATATAACTATATTTTGTACAATTGAATCAACAACAGGAATCATTTTTGGTTCATAATTGCCATCTTTTTGATACAAAATTTTACAAATGGGAATTTTATTATAGATATGAATTCCTAACACTTTATAGTCTACAAACTCTTTCTTTTTGTAGATATCAATTATTTGATTAGGTGTAAAATAAAAGATGGCTTTATTTTTCAAAATAAAGTCTCTCTAATTTTTTTTCAAATTCAAACTGAACATTTTGTTTGATTTTATTATTTTCTCTATATTTCAAATATCTTTGAGTGATTTCTAAACTAGAATGAGACATCCTCTCTTTAATATTTATTAATGCGGTTGATAATGTAATTTCTTTATTTTGTACTTGTTCCATATATTTATCAAACAAATTGGTTCCATAAGTAGCTCTTAGATCATGAAAAGAAAAGTCAATACTTTTAAGTTTTTGAAATATAAACTGTCTAACAGTTGCTCCATTTGGTGGCTCTTTATAATCTGCCCTATATGGATCATCATTAGCAACATAATATGGTGTTCCTCTGTTTGTTAAAAATATGTATTGCTCAGAATCATTTTTAAATATATGTTTTGCATTATCTTTTCTTTTTTGATATCTTGGAGAGTTAAGATACACTTTAATTTTATAATACAACCATTTAGGTATATAAATATTTTGTATTTTTTGAAATTTAGTATCACATGAAGTGCCATATCCAACTTTAATTGGAATCAAATCATCACAGTCATTTAATTCTTTTTCAAAATGTTTTTTTCTAAGAGTAAATATTGTTTGAATTCTAGCACCTGTAGTAAGAGCAATTAAGAATGAAAGCGTCATTTCTGTATTATTGATTTTTTGTAAATTTGTTATTAAAGTTTCTTGTTCTTTGTAGCTAAGTGGTCTTAATTTCCCTCCATCTTCTATTTTATCAATTGAGATATTATTTAGCTTCTTTGTTACCCTTGAAACATCTTTTGTTTTAACTTGTTTTATATGTTGTAATCCATATATGTCCTTATATGAAATAGAAGTAATGCCACTCTCCCACAATGGAAATTTAAACTCTACCCCTTCAATATTAATAAGATATTCATAAAATCCAACTATAGCACTCATTCTTCTCTTAATTGTATTTGGAGATATCTTTGCCTCTCGTAAAAGTTGTTGCAGGTGACTTCTATAAAGATATGTAGGTCTTAAAACTTTTCTTGGAGCTATTAAATAATCAATATTTTCGTTATCGCAATATTCTTTAAAATGTTTAAGATCAGTTGCTATTGAATCAAGTGTTTTTGGTGATGGTTTTTGATAGTTTTTTAGTTTAGAAAGCAAGTATAAACTACCATGTTTCCATATACTCCCATCATCATGAGTAAGAATTGGAAAATGTAGAAAGTTATTGATATCAAACTCTTCATTGGAGATAGATTGATCTTTTGATATGGGTGTAAAGATATCCAATCTTTTAAGTGTTAATTTGTTCATAATGAAAGATTTATTCTTCTAACTCATCAAGCTTGGCTTCAATCTCTTCAATACTAGGCAATGATGATTTATACTCTTTTGGTAAAATTTCTGTGAGTTGATATTCACTAATCCCTAATGGTTTGTTAATATCTCTTAGAGCATATTCCACCACTGTGTTATTCTTTGATTTGCAAATTAAAATCCCAATTGTAGGATTATCATCACTGTTTTTGAGTTCTCCATCTATTGCAGATGTATAAAAGCTTAGTTTCCCTGCATGTTCTGGTTTAAAGCTCGTAGCTTTGAGCTCTACTACTACATAACATTTGAGTTTGATATGGTAAAACAGCAGATCTATTTTAAACTCATCTCCACCAACGATAAGCTTATATTGTCGTCCTACAAATGCAAATCCACTTCCAAGTTCTAGTAAAAAGTTTGTGATATTTTGAGTGAGTGCATCTTCTAGTTCTTTTTCTTGATAATCTTGTGTTAAAGCTACAAAATCAAAAATATAGGGATCTTTTGTAATCTCTTTTGCTAAATCTGATTGAATTGGTGGAAGAGTATTTTCAAAGTTGGTTATAGCCTTTCCTTCTCGCTCATAGAGATTTGATTCTATTTGGTGGACAAGTACACTTCTGCTAATACCATTTTTGATGGTATTTTGTACATAGTAGATTGCTTCGTCAATCTTTTTACATTTTTGAATGATAGCGATATTGTGTCCCCAAGGTATCATAAGAATTTGCGAAACAATTTGTTTCGTTTTATCTACACCACTTTCGCCAACAAGCTGTTGGCTTTTTGTGCTTTTAAATTCGCCAACAAGCTGTTGCCAAAATACAAACCATTGTCTGATGTTTTTTACATTTGTATAAGAAAACCCTTTAACATCAGGGAATTCAGCTGATAAATCATGGCTAAGCTTTTCAAAAAACCCACTTCCCCATTTATACTCCTGTTGTTTTTGTACAATTTGTTCACCCAAATCCCAATAAAATTCAAGAAGGGTTGTATTGACCTTGATAGAAGCTTTGATTTGTGATGAGCGAAATTTATTCTTTAGAGACTCTAGCCATACTTTGTATTCAATTGAAACTAACTCTTTCATTTTTACCAACTTATTTTAAATAATTAAGAATTATAGCATTCGTGTCCATAAAATATAATTAATGATATTTGAAATAAATAAACAATTAACAAGTAGCAGGTACTAAATTATGCATATCTGCTTCCATCTCATTAAAAATCGGGTCTTTTTTACAAGCTTTCCTTCCGCCCTCTTTCCAACAAGACAAATGTCTTCCAAAATTTTCAGCAGGCATAACATGTTCCCATTCAATTCTTTTTGCCCTTTCATTCTCTTTACCGGATTTTGTAAATGGCTTTCGAGGAGAATAGTATTTAGAGTCCTCAATAATAAGTGATTTTTCTTTACCACCTACTCTAGTAATTTCATAAGGATTACCACAATAAAAAGTGATTTGATGATCTGGATAGATTTGTTTTAGAAGTACTTTTTTTGATTTACTGAAATTTACTGCATATACTGAAACAATTGAAACCAATAGCAGTATGATAAATTTTTTCATAGAATTTTCCCTTATAATTTGAAATATTTAATTAAAGCACCACTCTTTAATCTTCTATCAATCTCGATAAACTCTTTTTTTGCTGCAGCCTTATCTTGAAATACTTTCTTGTCGTCATTCATAATTAAGTCTATTTGCTTTTTGTAAAACATTCTTAAAAAATATGCCAGTTGATCCTTATATTCTTCAAGTGATAAATGCTTTAATTCTGTTCTTGCAATAATTGAAGTTAATTTTTGAATATCCCCATTTAACAGATATTCAAATTCTTGCTTATGCAAATCAAACATCGTACTATCAAGTGCAGCTAAGATAATTTCTTTTTTATCAGGATAGTTTAAAATCCCTTGTAATATTAAAATTTCAGTGATGTCAATCATCTGATTTTGAGGGCTATGAGGTGTTTTGTAGTTGTTTTTGAGTGTGTTTGATTTTTGTGTCTTGATGTACTTTGGGTGTAAATTTATAAGATGTGCAGCATACCCTTTGAACTCTTCTGCCATTACAGGCTTTAATGTAGAAAGAAATTCCTCTATTTTTACTAGTATTTTTTGCTTTTCTTCTGGTCTATTTATATCAAATCTATAGTTTCCTAAATTATCCTTAACAATGTAATCTAATGCAAATTCTACAAAGTACTTTGGGTGTAAAAGTAGGGACTTTAATTCATCTACCCTACCCTCTTTTACATAATCAGCAGGATCTTGTCCATTTTGAAAAATCACAACTCCACCAACGAAGTCATTTTGTGCTAATAGTATTGAAGCTTTATAAGCAGCTTCCATACCAGCTTTATCACCGTCATAGCCCAATATTACTTTTGCATCTGATTTTTTTAAAAGCGGTATGTGTTGAGATGTAAGTGCAGTTCCAAGTGTTGCTACTGAATTGGCAAATCCTGCTTGATGGAGCATTATTACATCAAGATAACCTTCTGTAATTATTATCTCTTTTGATTGATAAATACTTTCTCTTGCAAGGTTATATCCAAAGAGCAATGCAGACTTGTTAAAAAGCTTAGATGAGGGAGAATTTACATATTTAGCATTATGTCCTGATATGGTTCTTCCACCAAACCCTACTAACTTACCATTTTGTAAAAATATTGGAAATGTAATTCTTTCTATAAATCTTGCATACAAGCCATTAGAACCACTATCAATGATTCCAAGCTCTATTGCCATGCTTAGATCAAAAAAGTTGTTTTTTAGATAGGTTATCGTGTCATTAGAGCTAGATGCATAGCCTATTTGAAATTTATCTATAGATTCTTTTGTAATTCCTCTTGAACTAAGATATTGTAGTGCATTTGAATTGCTAAATAAATTGTTTTGATAGTAATTGTTAATCGCATCAAGAATTGAAGTATTTAAAGCTTGTGAGTCATTGTTGTCATATTCAAGATTGAAGTTTGTAAGTGCAGCTATTTTTTCTATTGCTTCAGGATAAGTTAGCTTTTCATACTCCATAACAAACTTAATAGCATCTCCGCCATTAGAACACCCAAAACAATGATATATCTGCTTTGCAGGACTCACTGTAAAGGATGGTGTATCTTCACTATGAAACGGGCAACAAGCTTTAAAATTTGCACCTGATTTTTTTAGCTCTATGAATGAAGAAACTATATCAACAATATCAATTTGATTTTTGAGATTTTCTATTGAAGTTTTAGAGATCAAGATTTCATATCCTTTAAAACATATCCACCAGTTTTAGGTGCTCCTTGGAACTCTATTTTATTTTCATCTTTTAATTGTTTAAGCCATCTTTGAACAGTTCTTAATGGTGTGTCAATATGTTTGCTTAATTCATTTGCTTTCAATCCAGGATTTATTTGTATAAACTCTAAAAGTTCTGTTACACCGCCAGATACTACGCCATTTACACCGCCAGATACTACGCCATTCAAAGGTGTTTCATTTTTATAAAAAATATTTTTCATATAGTTTTGTTTTATGACAAAGCTATCTTTATCATAAGCTTCTAATATTCTATTTAGTCCTGAACCTAGATGTTCCACTAGTTCTAAATCTTTGTATATCCTCATAAGTTCTCTACTAGTAGGGTTTGAATAACCAGAAAAAAAATCATCTATATTTTTAATAATCGATAATCCACCTGTGGAAGTTATCTCTATACGGTCACTAAATATCTCAAATACAGGAGGATTTTCAGTGGTGTAATCATTGTGAACGATAGCATTTATAACCGCTTCTCTTAAAGCTACTTTATTCCAAAGGGGTTGTTCTTTTCTAGTAGTTGAAGTTATAAGTGCTGCTGTTTTATTTTCTATTTCTAATTTTTCAAGAACTCTTTTTGTAGCTTTTATAAGTGAACAGTAGCCGTATTCATTGTTTTCTATAAGGTCAACTTTATTTGTTCCAGCATATTTTGCTACTTTTATTGAAACCCCATTACTATCAGCCATAAGGTATGCTACATAATTGTAATAGCCATCATCTGTAAGAAGTTCTAAATTTGAAGCAAATTTTTCATTTAGCTTTAAACCTTTTTCTTCGTAGTATATTTTTAATTGCTCAAAAGTTAAATCTTGTCTTCTTGATTTTATATTTCCAAGTGAATTTCTAACTCTTTTAGCAAATAAATCTTCAATCATAGTTTGGTTCATAGGCTCACTACTGCTTCCAACTCTTATGTAGCAACCTTTTTCAGACATTCCATTTTTTTTGATGTAATAAGGAGTTTCTCTACCGCTTGCAATTATGATTTTTATAATTGACTGCTCTTCAATAGTTTCTAAAATAACTTCAAAAAGACCAAGGCAAGATGGAGAGATATTATGTTTTAGTTTATCTTTGATTTTGAGTTGCGTTTCATCAGGATTTTGGCAACCTACTATTTTGCCATCTTTATCAACTCCAATATAAATTATTCCACCCTCATGATAATTTAAAAAAGCTACTACTTCTTTTTCAAATGTATCAGTTAGGGATTGTTTATGCTCGACTCTATGAGATTCAATTAAATTCATCGATTGTCTCCTCTAGCATAAATAAAAACATCTCTAACCAATTCCTTACTTGTCAATTGTTTATAAAAAAAAGCTATGAAATGTTTTTGAAAATGGATGATTATAAGTATATTCTTTGACTTTGTACTCAAAATCTAATGGTTCATTTATAATTGTATTTGCAAAAAAATCTGCTTCATATAATAACTCTCCATCATCTTTTAAAAATACGCTTCCTTTTGCATCATTAAAATTTGGATTTACAATATATGCAGCTTCTTGTAATGATTTATTTCTTTCAATTAAATTTAAAAATGGTTTACTATCTTTTTTGATTTTATAAATCGACAAATAAGAACCCTCAATATCAGCTAACATCTGTTTGTCAATATTTATTAGTCTATTATTTATAGTTTCCAAAATAATCACCTTTTTAAATTTAAAAATATCTACATTTTACATTAAATTTTATAAGAGGGTCATAAGTAGATTTTGAAAATATATTGCTTTATATTTAAATTTCAACATGCATACACTCTTTTGTAACTTTAAATTGTAAATTATCTTATCAAGTTATATAGGTATTTTAGTATTATATACCAATAATTAAAACAACTTTCTGTTAAAATGTAAAAACAATGACTTGGATTGCTTTTTCTTTGTAATTATATTTTTTCTTTTACTTTTTATGGACTCCCAAAAAGAGTCCTAATAAAAAGACTTCTTTAAAAGTCTTTTATAGTCTTTAAAGAGTAGTGTACTTTGGTTGTAAACTAGTGTGATTTGGGTGTAAATTTTAATCGTTTTCATGTACTTTGGGTGCTTGGTTAATGTACTTTGGTTGTATTTGATGTACTTTGGGTGAAGTGTAATCATTTGTAATTAAGAGCATAACTTCGTTTCAGGCCCTTAAAATCGCTTATATATTGAATTTCATAATTACTTTTGCTTACAATTTTAAATAAAAATTTAGCATATTCGTATAGTGTACTTTGGGTGTATTTCCTATTTTTAGGAACTTGTACTTTGGGTGTATGCCATTGAATGTTGATGTACTTTGGGCGTAAATAGTGTACTTTAGGTGTATGTTGATGAGATATGGGTGTAAAATTTAGCTAGTAATAACTTCTACTATGCCTATTTATCGATAGTTTGAAAGGTTTTAGCAATGTTTTTGCATTAGTAACATATAAGGTAGTTTTTGATGTACTTTGGGTGTAGAACATACATATTTCAGCTGCACTCTTTAGAATGCATGTACTTTGGGTGTAAATTACTTAGTATGAAGATACTTTATATGTAAAATTTGATTTTTTATTACTCTGATTGTAGTCTATTTTTTAAAAATAATGATAATTTTTGGATTTTGTATAACTATAAAACCCTTATTTGGCTCTCAACTATAAGGGTTTGCATGGGTTGTAGTGTACTTTGGGTGTAAAAAAGTAGTTAGATTACTATTTTGATTTAAAAACATTATGTTTTCATAGTAGATAGTATGTATTTTGGGTGTAAGATTTAAAGAGAATTTAAACTAGATAACACATTAATGTTAGTCTAATAAACCCTCTAATGGTGGAATAAATCTAATATCTGTAGTTCCTGTATATTCAAACAGTTGTGAACCTGAATAATACTTGATATTGAATTTTGCTAATTCTTTTTCATATTCTTTTAGATACTGTTTTGCAGAAGTTACCTGTCTTGGAGTTTGACAAGGATAGTTGATTGTCTCAAGGAGCTGCATTAGTTTCATTCTTTGAATATTATCTGCACTTGCATCGTGAGTAATGAAGAACTCTATAATTGACCTAATAAAAGCACTGCCCTTCCCTCTTATGGCGATTAATTCATCAAATCTTTTATTGTAGTTGATTGATATTGTTTTATTGAAGTATTCCGCATATTGAGATGATAATACTATTACATAAGCTTGTTCTTTTGAGCTATATTTCATTTCTTGGATAATATTGTAACTTGATGTAATAGAAGGATTATCGGCATCTGTTCTTACTATAACAACATCTTTGATATATTCTATGGCTTCTTGAATATTTTTTTGAGTCTTTCCGTTCCACTCTAATCCTAATTGTTGAGCTATTTCATAAATACTAAAATAGATAGCTATAGTACCTTTGTAAACTACTGATCTTACATTATGAACCATAATGCAGTCGAGTATCATTTTATGGTATTGAGTTAGCAACCTATTTCTAATCTCAACAGTACCAAAAGCAGTTTCTCTTTTTAAAATATTTTTATTGGCAACAAATTCTCTAGCAAGTGCACTATTGTGAGAAATTTTATCTACAGGCATAAATGGACTTACTCTTAAATCCATTAAAGTTGAAGTTGATTCATTAAGCTTTTGTTTTGTATCAAAAAGACTATACTGTATCATTTGTCCTTCATCAGGGAGCATACTCATATTTTTTTTAGGAGTTCTTTTTCTTGGGCTTGATGGTTTTTTCTTTTCGTTATTTTCTTCAGCCATTATTTCGTCCTCTTTTGAGTTTTAATTGTAGTCATAATTCTTCTACCTCTGTATCATCCAGATTACCAAGTGTAGGCATTGAATATTTTTTAGGAGTTTCTTTTTCAAGGAAACTGCTCTCCCGTTTGTTTTGCGGTTCGAATGTTTTAACTTCAACTTTTGTATCAAATAGTTTAATTATATAGTCATGTTTTTCATTAGAGAAGTGATTAGTTTTATCAATAACTACTTTTCTGCTTCTTGTGTCGTTTTCAACTTTTTCAATTACATAATGCATTCTACATGCATCAATAAACGCACTTGCACCTCTAGCACTAGATTTATTAGTTCCACTTGCTTTTGAATGATGATGTATTAAAATAATAGTTTTATTTTCATCAACACACCATTTGTTAAGTAAAGACATAAAATATCTTGCATCTGCATTTGAATTTTCATCTGCTCCATAAAATGCTATTAATGGATCAAGTACGATTAAAGAAAAGTCTTTGAGTTGTTGTTTCATTAATTCAAATTTAGCATTGATGTTTAGATTTTTATCTACGAAATGAAATACTTGAGTTTCTTTTCCAATTACAGTTATTCTATTGTTTATGTTTAACTCATTATGTATTTTACATAAACTTGAAGCCCTCTTCTTTGAAACTCCTATTTCATCTTCACTTAACCATAAAAAACACTTTTTAAGTGTATATTTGTATATAAACTGCAATGCTATATAAAGTGATATATAACTTTTACCACTCCCACCAGGAGCACTGATAATATTAATTTCATGTTCTTGAATAGGTAAGATATCTTCTAAAAAGAAATTTGGATTTTTTTCTTCAGCTTTTGAAAAATCGATAAAATTAAATATCTCTTGTCTTTTAAAATCTCTACTTCTTTGAATAAGTGCTTCAAGCTCATTAACTTTATCAATACTACTTGATTCATCAGCGGCTATTTTTTTAAGTTGATTTTGTAGGTAAATTTTATAATTGTTTTCAAGTAAACTATTGTAAATAGAATCAATTTGACTAATTGGATTGGCACTAATTATATTTAAAAGAGCTTGTTCAAATGAGCTATCTAGTTTTGCGATAACTGTTTCTTCATTTATAGGAAACTTGTTGATATATAGTTCATTCATTATCTCAAATATTTTTTTATATTGAGGATTTGAAAATATATTTTCTTTAATCTCTTTTATTGTTTCATTATCAAAAAATACAGTAGAAAGTAATCCTCTTTCCATACCATCAATAATATTTGTATCTAACTTATCAAACATAATACCTACTTAAAATTATATTTATTTACTTTATTTTACACTTTTAAAGTGTAAATATTTATATATTATAGTATCCGCTAATTCTTAGTGACATTTTTAAAAGATCACTAACACTAATCATATATTCGCCTGCCCTACTCTCAAGCTGCTCTTTGATTACATCTGTTACTGGTACTGCGTACTGTTTTACAACTTTTCCAGTATTGTTTTCATTTTGTCCATTATTAGAGCTTATAGAAGTTGGAGTAAAATCTTGTTTAAGTGCATTACTAAGTGACATTCTTATTAATGATACAACATTTAAACCTATTGAAGTTGCCTCTGACTCTAAAATATCTTTTTCATATTGATTGGCATTTAAACTTACAACTGAACTTAATTTATCTTTATCATTTTTTTTAGGTCTGCCACCTCTTTTTATTACTTCAGTTTTTTGAAGTTCGGCATGTGTTACTACTTCTTTTTTACTAGTATTAAGCATTCCGAATTTTTTCTTTTCCATTATGTTCTGTCCTTAAAAATATTCAATTATAATTATATATACACTAATTATTTGTAATTATCAATACTTTGTTTTAAGTCTATGATATTTGCAGCAGCTTTTTTATAAGCAAATGATTTTAGTCCACCTGCATTTGCAAGTTCTAGTACACTTACATTTTGATTGATAGCAGTTTGATATGCTGCACTAACAGGTATCATGAATATTTCACATTCAAAACCAAGAACATCTTGAATAATTACACTAACCTCTTCTATATCTTCAGGTTTTTGTATCATATTTGCTACAAACAAAATAGGTCTATCGAATTCTTTAACTACATTGATAGTATCAATTGTACTTTGCAGAGTTTCAACAGTTGCATTAAATGGAATAATTACAAGATTACTTTGTTTAATAGCTTGTTCTATCTTCACATCATTAAATCCACCAAAGTCAAAAATAGTATTTTCAAATTGACCTAAGTTTTTTTCAGATAAATCTATTTTAGAAACCTTTTCAGGTAGTCTATCTGATAGATTTCCATATGGGTCTATTTCAACACCATTGAACTCATAGCTTGTAATAAGTTGATGTGCAATCAAGCTTTTCCCAACACCACCCTTAAAATTGCAAATAGTAATATTCATGCACTACCTCTTTTAGTCTCATTATTTGTATGTAATTATACACTAAAAAACTATATTTCTAATTAAATACAAAGGGTATTATATAATAATATACACTAAATAAATGTATTCAAACACATTATAAACATAAATATTTGTAGTTATATATTAAAATATGATATAATTACAAATATTTATGGATTAGGATTAAACATGCAAAAAATTTCAATATATATATTCGGAAATCATATAGCAGATATGTATCAAGAAGAAGATAGAGTATATCTAAAACAAGTTGACGACTTGTGTAATAAAGTAAGTCCTTTAATGTTAAGTTCTAATCAAAAGGAGATAGATACTACACATCTAACACATCTTGAAAGGGTTGCAGGATTCATTAGCGATTCATTACCTGGTAATTTTGGTAATGAAATATTAAATAACTTCTTTTTACAAAACAAAAATATTTACCCGACTGTAAGTGATAAACTTCTTTTTATTGGGAATAGGGGACTTGGAGCAATTTCATATGAACCATCAATGGAAAAAGAAAATGGATTTATTGAAACGATAGAGTTAAAATCTATGTTTGAAAAAGCTAAGGAATTAAAAAAAGGGGGAGATTATCACTCACTACAAGATGCATTTTTAATAAGTGCTCACTCATTTGTAGGAGGTGCAAGAAGTAAAGCAGTTGGAGCCATAAATCTTGACACAAAAGAGGTATTTTTAGGTGATCGTACAAAACCATTAAAAGATGGATTTATCCACGCAATTATCAAATATGATGATACAGCAAACGATGATGAAAATAAATCAACATATTCTAAAGTCGAGTACATTTATCATATTCTTGCAATTGGATGTGGTATTGATATGGCAGATTGCTATTTGGTTCAAACTGATGACAAACACCATTTCGTAACGAAACGCTTTGATATAGAGCCAAGCGGAAAAAGATATCATGTTCACTCACTTGCGGGCTTACTTCACTTAGACTACAATATTCCAAGAACCATAGGGTATGAAGATTTGCTTAGAACCGCAGTAAAATTAGGAGCACTAGGGAGTTTGAAACAACTTTTCTTACAAATGCTTTTTAACTATATGTTTGTAAATCAAGATGATCATAGCAGAAACTTCTCTTTTATGTGTGATAGTGATTTTAAATACAAAGCTACACCTGCATATGATTTAACATTTGCAAAAGGGGAAAAACAGACAGTTGAACATCAACTATCTTTATATGGTAAAGCTCTCTCAAAAATAGATATTGATGATATAACTACACTAGCGACTGAATTTTCGATTGATTTAGAGTTTGTTGCAACCTCTTTAGAAAAAATGAAAAACCTTAGAGATAAAGATTTACCACAACTGCTTAAAGATTATGAAGTAAAGCCAACTAAGCAAAAACAAATCATAGAACATGTCAGCAAAAGAACACTCCAAGGGGCACTATAATGAGTAATGATTTATTAAAAAAACTGCAAGCTTCACAGACAAAAGTAAAGAAAAAACTCAAAAACAAACTTAATCCAAATAGTGCTTTTGGGACTCTTACAGATGAAGAGATAGCAATGGTTTTAGCTCTTAGAGCAAAAGAGTTAAGACTTTCTCAAAATAAAAAGCAGAGTGATTTTGCAAAAGAAGCAGAGCTTAGTTCCCCAACAACATACTCTAACTATGAACAAAAAGGGAGTATTTCAATGATTAATTTTATTAAAGTAATGAGAACATTTGGAAGGCTTGAAGAGCTTGAAAAACTTTTACTTCAAACTACAAAAGAGAAGATTGAGAAGATTGAGAAGCAAAGAATTAAATAGCTAAATATCATATATTTGTAATTATTTGGCTTTTATGAGCTTAATTACAAATATATTGGATATTTTAATATTTTACATACATTTATTTAGTGTATTTATAAGTTTTATTAATTAGAAAATATCTAAATCATCTTAATTAGTATTATATATAAAAACATATAATTAATATAATATACACTATTCTAATATATATAAGTGTATTAATGATTATCTTCAAGTATATGTTTTACAGCATCTAAATGGCTCATACCTTGAGATACAAGTTTATTCATTTTACTTCTTAAATCAGCATCAGTAAAGAGTAGGGTTTGTAAAAATTTATCAAGAACAACTCTTCCTTTGGTTTGAACTTTATCTGTCATAATAAATATCTCCCCATACTCTCCATCAGCAGGTGCAGTATTATCCATCAGTGCATATGCATAAGGTGATAGATTAAAAAAACCAGATTTTTTGATTTTTTCTCTTGAGGTACTTCGCTGCATTAAAAAGAAATTCCAAAAAGAGTTTTCAATAATTACTCGTCCAACTTTACTAACACTATCTCCACCATATAAATCTTCAAAACCTTGAGTACCTAACAGCATTGAAGCACCATGTTTTCTAAATCGTCTATATGCTTGTTCTACAAATATTTCAACATGGGCAGATTTACCAAGAAATTTATGAGCTTCATCCATAATTACAATATTTTTTCTATTATGATTTGATTTATTTTTTTCTTCTAAATAGATCTCTTTAGATATTTGGTAAGTAAGAACCATCAAAATAGGGTTCAGCAGGTCAGGGGAGTTCTCAAGTGAACCGCACTCAAGAACCACAAAGTCATTTCCAAAATTGATATTACTTTTGCCATTGAAAAATTTTCCATACATATTGTTTGATTGATAAATCGATAAGTGCTTGATAAAGTCAATAAGCCTATCGTCATTGTCGTGACCTTGAGCAACAATTTTTAGTTTTTCAACTATCGTATCGACATCACTATTTGGACCATATTCATCATAACTTGCATAGATAGCTTCTAAAAGGTAGGTTTTCATAAGCTTTTCAAGTTGTTCCGATAGTTGCCTCTCTTTTGGTAGCCCCATCATAAGATACAAACTTGAAATAAACTCTATATATTCATCTAGCATTTCTCTATTAATCATTGAAGTAAAAGGGTTGAGAATCACTTTTGAATTTTCATTGAAGTCCAGGTATTGTCCATCAAAAACCTCACAAACTTTTTCGTAAGAGCCACCAATGTCAATGATCCATATTTTATTGCCAGATAGATAGTAATTAAGTGCAATCCACTGCATCCATACAGACTTTCCTGAACCCGTCATACCAATTACGAATGCATTAAATCCACCAGCTTTATTAGCAAATAAATCAATCCCAAAAAGCTGCCCTTTGGGTGAAATCATAGGAACTTGTGGATTTGTACCAAGCCATTCAGCAGATACAGGCATCATACTTATAGCATTTTCACTAAAAACAACTCTTCCTCTTTTTTCTGATAAGAACTTTTGTATCTCCATATCAAATCCAAATGGAAGCATTGTGAGTAGGGCAGGAAACAAAATATATTTATCCTCTTCCATTGCAAATGTGAGGGTTTTAAAATATGATTTGAATTGTCCTGCTAAATTGTTAAGTTCTTCTGTAGTATTGCCAAAAATAGCAATTTGAAATGAGATGTAGTAGGGTGCTGCACCTTTTTGCATAGCATCCATTGCAAAGTTTAAATCCCGATGGATGTATTTTAGTTTAGGAAATAGGTTATAAGGCATCTGTTGAGAACTTGTAAGTGCAGCTCTTCTTGTAATTTCAGATTTTGCTTTTTCTCCCAGTTTTACAACATTAAGAGTAATCAAAAATGGTGAAGCATGGTTTTGATTGTTTATTGCATCACCGGCATATCTAATTACATCAAATATTCCTAACTCTTCAGGGTATTCTCTAACACTTAATGTTTTGACATGTAGCTCATCAACGATAAGTTCATTCTCTTTTTGCACTATTTTATTGTCATTGGCAAATATGAAGTTGTTAATATCACTTCCATCCCACTTTGGTATATCTCTTAAATCATGGTTCATATTTAAAATTTCATAGTAAAAAGCAATTGCTTTATCAGCATCAACAAGTCGTGGGTTTAAATATGCTTGTTGGAGTGAACCAATGAATTGGTCTTTTGCTTGAATTAGTTCACTATACTTTTTAAAAAGTTCTGATTTATCAAACTTTTCAGTTCCATCTTTATCTTTCGTAAACAGAGCTTTAAAATCAAAAGAGATAAGTTTTGAGAGTAGGGTAGGTTTATTATCTTTACCACCAACTTTTATACTTATTAAGAGTCTAAAGTTTCTTATTGGTGCTCTAAAATTATTACTAATTTGAGATTTTATTTTGCTCTCTAAAAATTGTTTATAGCTGTATGCTATATCATGGCACAAAGGATCATCAAAAGCTCTTTGTTTTTGTACATGCCAATTATCAACAATACCAGTTACATTGGGACTTGCAAGTAGCATAATTTGAATAGCTGTATTATTAGGTAATATAGATAGTGCAGATGAAATAGCACTTTCAACATTTTTATCTACACCCATAAGAGGTGAGCACTCTACTAAGATGCCAAAACCATCATCATTGGTTGCAAAAATACCTGTATTTGTCTCAAAATCTCTAAATGGCAAGTATTTGGAGATACTTTCTCTGTCTGTTATATTACTCCAGTCTTGTACAGTTGAAAACATTTATCTATCTCCTATTGATGAACCAAAAAAAATCTCTTTTTCATTTGGTTTTGAATTTTGAAACGCACACTTGATAGCATGATCGATAAATGCTGATTTCATTTTTTTATGGCTTAGTTTATTGATGATTGACATTGATTCGTTGCTAATAAACACTTGCAATTTATTTGAATTATTTGTTTTCCCTTTCACGATTATCCTAAAAGTTTTTTCCAAATTTTAGCAGATAGGTTATGTTTTGTGATTAATAAAACTTACAAATACAAATATACTATTTAGTATTTAATTAAAAATACTTACAAAATAAATCACAAACTTTTTAAAATGATTTATAATAGCAATAATGTATTAAATTTTGTAAGGATTATAATGGACTACAAGAAAGATAACTATGCTTGTTCCTATACTGAAATAGCAGAGAGACTTAATTTGACCAGAAACCAAGTTATTGCGATTGAAAGAAGGGCGATGAAAAAAATAAAAGAGATTGTAAATAAAACGAATAAACTAAAAGATTACACAGAAATATTTGTAAATACTAACAAATACACTAAATAAATATATATGAAACCAAAAGAGAAAGCTCTTTTGATTACTTTTTTTCATTTTAATAAATGAGTCTTACAAAAATGATAAAAAGCAGTGTAGTTGATTTTAGCTTCCTCAGGCAATTGAGAATTGATTAGTCTTTGTGCGGAGCTAATTGCATTGATACTCCAATCTTTAAGTAATTCATAATTTGAGTTCTGAATTTTTCCATTTTACTATATCTTGCCATTTGCATTATCCTTTGTATATAAATTTGCTTTCGCTATATACATTCATAATTTTTTAGAAATTTAGAATTAAATATTAATATATATAAATACACTAAATTAGTATATTAATATTTACTCCTAAATACATTAGCTAACTATCATAAAGATTTTTGTATAATTTTAATGGAAGTCAGCAATCCACCCGTTCTCGCCTTTAATGGTTTGGCAAAACTGATATACAATCAAGTAAAGTCACCTTTTGGTTATATTGACTTTTACTGCTAATGAGAACAAGTAGTCCTTTTAAGAGTCAAATATGTCAATAGGAGATTTATATGAATACTACAAACTCACAACAATTACCTTCAATTGAAGAGTTTAAACAACAAGCTAAAGAGCTTAAAAAATTAGATAATTTTGAAAAACTTGGATATGCTCAAAATGCTTTGGCAAAAAAGTATGGCTATAAAGACTACAGAGCTATAAAATCAGTTTTAAAAAGTGATGATATTCAAAACAATGATATGCAGCCGCAAATTTTAACTGCTTCACAATTTGAACAGATGATAAAAGAGCAAATTTTTTCAAACAATAATCCAACAGTCAATTTCAAGAAAAAGCACTATTTCAAAAATCAAAAAAACATTGTTGAGGGTATTGCAATAGATCCAATATTGCCCGAAGAGTTTTGGAGTACAGCTCATGAAGATAGAGAAAAAGTTGAACTTGATGAGTGGTGGGAGAGACCTTTTATTGTAACTCAAGGTTATGATGCAGAGAGTTATCAAGAGTTTTGTGCACGAATGGAATTTAATGTTGATGAAACAGAAGATGAATATAATGAAAGAGTTTCAAAACAAAAGAAAAGTTGGTATGACGCATGGACAACAGGAATAAGATATGATGTGTATATTTTAGATGGTGGAGCTTGGGATAGACCAACAGGCAAAGGGAAAGTTGGTAGTTTGGAAGAGGCTTTGGATATTGCGAAGGATAAAAAATAAGCAATATTATATTTTTTAAAATAACATTTTTAGTGTGTATTTATTTAGTAAATATCAAGCTAAACTTAATATAATATTAGTTGAATAAATAGTTAGAATTGCACAGGATAAGTAATGAGTTTAGAAGACCAATTGGCTGGATGGACAGGCCCTTCAAGCGATACTGAAAAAGATAAACAAAATCGCACTGAGCGAATGATTCGTCAAGCAATTGATTCACACGAACCTTTTAATAATTGCTCTTTAAAAGTTTTTGCCAAGGGCTCTTACGCCAATAATACTAATGTGCGGTCAGACAGTGATGTAGATATTGCTGTTGAATGTACAGAAGTTCAGTACTGGGACGAATCCGAAAAAGGGGTGCGAACACCCGGTAAGAAATATGAGGGGATTTGGACTCCATCAAAACTTAGGACAGAACTTATTGTCGCACTGAATGCAAAATTTCCCAATCAAGTCGATACTACAGGGTCAACTGCAATACAAATAAATTCTAGCTCTGCACGAGTTGATGCTGATGTAGTTCCGTGCTTTAGCTATAGATATTATATGAAATTTGAGACAAGAACAGGAACAAAAATTTTCAAGACTACGGGAAATAGTGTTGTCAACTATCCAGACCAACAATTGGAAAATGGAAAAGCTAAAAATAATCGAACGGGTTATGTGTACAAAAAAGGGGCGCGCTTATTAAAGCGTATTGAAAACGAAATGGCAGCAGATGGAACTTTTCGTGAATTGCCTTCATATTTTATGGAATGCTTAGCTTACAACTGTCCTGATTCTATATTTGCGCGTTCAACATGGGAAGAACGACTTCGTGGTATGCTCGCGCATATCTGGGAGCAGCTTCAAGGCGATGAGCCTGATACGGATCGTTGGGTGGAAGTAAATGATTGCTTTTACCTCTTTCACTCAAATCAAAAATGGACACGCGAAGATGGAAGAGAATTTGCTAAAGCAGCTTGGAATTATTTTGGGTTCAAGTAATGCGTAACGTAACTATAAAAAGCTCATTATATTTGTTGGTTGCTGTTTCAGCTATCGCATGGTTTTCACTAGCTTACATTAGTGGATTAGATCTCTCAAAAATAAAAGATTTTTTTGGGCTTGTTCCAAAAGTTGTAAGTATTGATCTATTGGTCATTGCTATATTTGTTAAATGGGGATGGAAACTCAAGATTTTTAGAGGATGGCTTGTTCCTTTTCCAAACTTGAATGGAACTTGGACAGGATTAATATTTTCAGATTGGAAAAATCCAGAGACAGGTGAAAAGCCAGCACCTATACCTGTTATGTTAACAGTGAATCAGTCCTTCTTCCATATCAGTTGTATGATGCGTACAAGCGAAATGGAAAGTTCATCGTATGCAGAAGGTTTTCTGATTGATTCTGATCGGCAATTGAAAAAAATAGCATATTCGTATACTAGCAAACCGAGATTGAGCCTGAGTGAAAGAAGTATTCCTCATGATGGAACAGCCGTATTCCAGATTATTGAGAAGCCAAAACAGAAGTTAAAAGGTAGATATTGGACTGAGAGATTAACCAAAGGCGAAATAGTTCTTGAGTACCACTCAAAGGAAATCTTAGAAGAATTGCCAGAATCACTAGGTGAACATCCTGTCACAGAGTATGAAAATAGACATTAGCAAATTAGTTGAATTACATTACAATAGTATCTTGGAACATTTTAAATGTTAATATGCATATCCAGAAATACTAAGGATTAATGTTTATGCATAACCAATTAATAAACAATATTTTTAATGATTTTAAAGACTTTTTTCCTAATAGAAAAGATTCAAAATTTATTAAATATAGGCTTGATAGTTCATCAAAACCAATGAAAGTTGTTCGCACTGGTAGTAAATCTTATATTGTGATATCAAATGATATTAGCTATGTAGACATAAGTAGTGATGTTTCAAAAATATATATTTTATTTATGATAGGACATGAACTTGCACATTTAGTAAACAAACATCTTGAATACAATGATAAGAATCAATTTGATTCACAGACTCTTGAGATGTGGGCAGATTACTTTGGTGTCAAAATTTCGATGTCTATACTTCAAAATGGTACTAGATTTAATAAAATGTTAAATTCAAATTTTAATGATGTCAATATTGGTTTAGAAATAATATTTAACGCATTATGTATGATGAAAAATAATATTTATATGAATACAAACTCATCAAATAAATACTTAAATAGTAATGATAGAATGTCAACTGTAATTGCAGCTATCGCTGCATTCTTGACAAGAAAAGAAATGATAGTAAATTTTAAAATGTCAGAAGCCCAACATGCAAAAATTGGTTCTGATTGGGGAATAGCCATAAATAGAAAACTTTATGACTTAGAAATGATAAATAAATTATACACTGTAGGCACAACTGAAAAAGATACAGATATTAAAGCATTAGTTCAAAATGTTTTTTATATTCATAATTATCTTAAGCAAAAAAACAGACAATTACTAAAAGGACTTGATTTACAGCATTCATATATTTTGGATACTTCTTATGAAATGCATAAACCAAATCAAAAAATGATAGATGAATTCAATAAAAAACTTGATAATTTGGGATGGAATATAAAACTTTAAAGAGTAAAGTTTTAAGGGACAAAAAAGTCTTATTAGATTGAGTTCTCACTCGCATATTTAACGACATCAACCCCATATTTATCTCTCACTTTGAGTAATTTTTCATTTAAAGAGGCAAATTTTAAATCCTTTTCGTAGTCAATTAAACAAAAAGTTTTATGGTTATGAGCACCTGCAAAATTAGAAGCACTAATAGCAATATAATGGATTTTATATCCTAAATGATTATCTAGCTTTTTAATCATTGATTTTGCTAAATCTATCAAAAATCGTTCATTAAATAGTCTGTTTTCCGTAATAGATTGAGATTTTTTTAGTCCATACTCATATCTAATTTTGAAGTAAAAGGTTGTAGGATTAAGTCCCATTTTGGCAATAGTATAGCTTAGATAACGAGCTAGTATCATCACTCTTCGATACACTTCATTTCTATCTAGTATAGCTTTAAAGTTTCTACTAATTCCTATACCTCTTCTATCACTGTAAGGGATTACCTTTTCATTATCAGTCCCACAAATTCTATGATATAAGTCTCTACCAGACTTACCATATGAATAGAGTAGGTTAGGGCGGTCTCGTAGTTCCGCTAGCGTTTTGACTTTGTAGTAATCAAGTTTTTTTGAAATGGCTCGTCCAATACCTGGAAAGTCATTGACATCAATATCATTTGTATATTCATAAACTTTTTCTTGGGGTAGGGCGATCACTCCAAATGGTTTTACGCAATCTGTTAAAAGCTTCGCAATCCATTTGCTACGACTAGCTCCAATCGTAATTGGTAAATCAAACTTTTGCATAATTTCATCACGAAGCTCTGTTATGAATTCTAATGTATCTTCATCTTTTACCCAACCGACAAGGTCACCAAAAAATTCATCAATACTGTAGGTTTCAAGGACTGGAATTTTAAGTTCTAAAAATGCTTTTAGCTTTTGAGAAAGCTCTACATAAAAAAGATGATCGCTTGGTAAGATTATGAGGTTAGGACACATGTGAATCGCATCTCTAAGAGGAGTTCCTGTTTTTATACCATAAGGTTTACATTCATAACTTTTAGCGATTACAATACCGTGTATTTCTCCATTTTCATCAATAAATTCATCTCTCCATGCTTGTAAAATGTTATTAATATCATATGAATTTTTAAATTCTAAGATACTATTAAAAGCTCCATTACTTCCAACAATAACACCTTCTTTTTTATCTTTAGAGAAGATTTTTTTATCACTTCCTTTAGCAACAACAACATTTTTTCCTTTTAAAAAAGGGTATCTAGTTCTCTCAGCCGATACAAAATAGCAATCTAAATCTAAGTGTATTTTCATATAGTTTAACTCCAATAAAGTTTTAATTGAATAAAATATAACTAATTAAAAGGTTTATGCTTAATTAGTTGAAATATATTCAATTAATTTTGATTTTTAGGAGAAACATGGACATTAATGAGATTATAGAAAAGCTAAAAGATATTTTGAGTTCAGAACACCCAAGTAGAAAAATATTTGATAAAGATGTGGCTTCTGCACTTGGTATGTCAAAGGAATCACTTAGCCATTTAAAGAAAAAAAATGGTATTCCGTATGAACAAATAGCAAAATTTTGTGCAAAAAGAAAAATTTCAATCAATTGGATTTTGTTTGAACAACTGCCAAAATCATTAGAAGAAGAAACTGAAAAATATACAAGAATAAAACACTTTACAAGAATTAATGCGAGTGCTGGTGGTGGAAGTTTTAATTATGATGAGGATTATGAATATCTTAGTATTGATAAAAAGCTTCTTGATTCTCTCTATAAATCTAATAATGCTAACCCTAATGCTATATCTGCATTAAATGTTATGGGAGACTCAATGGAACCAACTTTAATCGATAGAGAGGTTATTTTATTTGATAAAGATAATTTGGATGTAAGTAAAGGAGGAATATTTATAGTTTCAACAAATGTAGGATTATTTGTAAAAAGAGTTGCTTTGAAAGTTGATGGATCATTAGAATTAATCAGTGATAACAAAAGTTATAATAGTGAGATTATTGTTCCTGATGAACTAGATACAATAAGGCTTTTAGGAAAAGTTATAGGTAAAGTAGCACTAGTTTAAAGGAACAGAGGAGGGCACTAAATTTGCCCACTTATAGTTCAGTTACCATCTCTTCTGCTTTAAATTTTTTTCTCTTTTTTGGAATAGGTCGATTCGTTAAAATCTGAATAAATGTTTCAATTGAGAGAATATCTCCTTTTCTTTGCATAGAAATTTTTTCATCTAAAGCCAAGTATTGAAAGGCTTCATCAATGTTCAAATCTGAATATTTTGCCCGTAAATTGGTTATGTATTTATTTTGTTTTACCCTTCTTAATTTTGCTCTGATATTTTGTTTGTGTTTTTTATAATAGTAATTTGTAGCATAGCTTAAACCATTGGGAATAGATTTGTTCTCCTTCTTCAATTTATACTCTAAAAGATTATGCAATTTTCTATATGAGAGTTCTTCCTCCTCTTTTGTAATTTTATCTTTTGCTTGTTTATAGAGCATTGTTTTGATAGTAGCTTCTATTTTAGATTTCTTATTTTCTTCCATAATTACTCCTTAGAATCATTTCTTGAAATTTTAGTATATTTATTTTGATTTGTGATTACTAGTTGAAAAATTTTCAACTTATGAAATGAGTACTATTTAGCTATGCCTATATAGTATATATACTGTGGTAACGAATAGAGGTCAGAAAATTGGCTCAAAGTAGGTACTAATTAAAATTTGGAAATATAAACCATCGCCAAAATTTCGCAAATCACAAATAGAATATTTTTGTATATGATTACAAATCAAAATAAAAAATAAAGGATTTTAAATGGCTTCAAAAAAAAGTGTGTTGGATATGATAAAAGCAGAACATAAAGAGAACATTCAAAAAAGTAATGAAACTAAAACTATTGTAATTAAATTGAATATTGAAGATTTTAAAGTATTCGATGCAATATGCTCAAAGTACAATAAGTCTAAACAAGAACTTATTGTAAAAGCTTTGGAGAATGAAGGGCTTTTTAATAAAGCAGAGGCTGAAGAGTCAACATCAAAGCAACCTATGAATTAGTTTCATAGGTATAATGTTTAACTACTTTATCAAAATGAAAAAGTTTTGATAACTTTACCAATCACATTCAATTTTCCAAGTTGTTCTTTAGATAATTCATTCGCAATTGTAAATCCAATATAGTTATATGCATAATCACCATCAATTTTAGTAAAAATATTTACAGCAGATACAGCATCATTTGTATTGATTAAGTAAGAACCGTTACCATCAAACTTGTTTATATTTTCATCGTAGAGCATGATGTCATGATTTAACTCAATTGCTTTTAAAGAGTTACCAGCAGATATTCTAGGAAGTCTTACATAGTCATTACTATTGTAAAGTTTATAGTTGTAAAACTTATTGTTGTTTTCATGAGGTAGGACTGTATTTTCATCAGAAGCTTTATACTCTTTATCAAAGAATAATTTATCTAATGAATATCCAGTTTTTTCACAGTAACCTATAGCAGATTCAAAAGGAATTTTAGCTCTCATTTTCATTTGTGCTAAAGTATCTGGTCTTAATTCCATCGCCAGAGCAAGCTGTCTATCGTTCTTCTTATTTTCGATAGAGCGAAGTCTTAATATAAACTCTTCATAGGAATACTTTTCATATTTGTACATCTTTTTTATCTCCATCACATAGCCGAATATTTACTATTATAACATAAATCAATGGGAAAAAGCTTTTTTAATAGTCTAATATTTAAACGAATAAAGCTTTTTGTAATCAAATTTACTTAGTTTTTTTAATCATAATCACAAAATGCAAAATATTTTATATCATTTTGGAATTATTAATTAGGAGGGACTAGTGCTAACTGATGAACAAAATGAAGTGATAGAGTGTTCTAAAAAATTGAAGCAAAATGAGCTACTAAAGATAAATGCTTTTGCAGGAACAGGTAAAACTACAACCATGATAGAGATTACAAAAGCCAATATAGATATAAAATATCTTTATCTTGCATTTAACAGTTCAATAGTGAAAGAAGCTAAAAAGAAGTTTGGTGTTAATGTTGATGTATATACTTTACATTCACTAGCATATAAAGCACTTGAGGATAAACCAAAAATCAGAACTAATGATTATGACATGTTAAGCATACAACAAATTTTAGAGCTTAGTGATGCTAACTTGAGTATTTGTAGTGACATTGTAAAAGTATTAAAAAGATTTTGCCAATCAGATGCGAATCAAATAATTGAGATGCGTCAATATTTTGATAAAGCTCATTCATCAGTTTTTGAGTATGCTAAAGTTTTGTGGGAAAAGATGGATAAAAGAGAAATAGAAATCACTCATGATTTTTATTTGAAACATTTTTCAATGAATCATAAAGCACTTGAACTTTTGTCTGATGCATATGATGGATTTTTACTAGATGAAGCTCAAGACAGTAATCCAGTAACTATTAAAATATTCAATGCTTTAAAAGGACAAAAAATTTTAGTTGGCGACAAATATCAACAGATTTATCAATTTAGAGGAAGTCTAAATGCAATGGAGATGATTAAAGCTAAATATGAGTTCTTTTTAACACACACTTTTAGATGCAGTGCATCTGTAGTAGATGAAGCAAATAAAGTTTTAAAAAACTATTTGGGTGCAAAAAATTTTCTTTGTTCAAAAAGAAAAGCTGAAGCATTCGAGATAAACAATGTAGCTTTTATTGCAAGAACTAATGCTACACTGATTGAATTAATAGATAATTTTAAAGATGAAGAAGATGGTATAAATATTACACGAGATGTTAATGAAATTTTCAAAACAGCTATTAATTTGTTTTATTTCATCAATGAAGAGAGTGATAAATTATCTAAAGAGTTTCAGTATTTAAAAAAGTTTAGTGATGAGGATGAATTAAAAGATTATATAGAGGATTACGATTTAATAGAACTCAAAACAAATTTAAAAATTGCAAAGAGGTATAAAACATATCTTTTTACACTAAAAAAAGAAGCTACTTCAAAAATCTCACCTTTATCAAACATAGTATTAACAACAGCCCATGCAAGTAAAGGTCTTGAATGGGATAGTGTAGTTTTGATGAAGGACTTTAAAGATTTGGATACAGTTGATGAAGATAAATTAGTAGAAGAAGCAAATTTACTTTATGTAGCAATCACTAGAGCCAAATATGAAGTAAGTTTTTTGAGTGATGACGATGAGTAAGAGTTTAAGTTTATCAGTTGAGAAATTAGCTTTACAATATAATATAGATCCATATTCTGCAAATATTTGTATTCAAGAAGCTTTATCAAAAATTTTAGAAAAAGAAGTGATAACTACTGATAATGGATATGCATATTATAGTACTGTAAGGTCAATTTTTGTGAATGTACGAATTACCAAAACTATGACAAAGCGAATTAAATTCTTATTTGAAAAAGAGGTTAGAAGCCTAAAAAATAAAAGATTGAAAGACATCTACTATATGCCCAGAGAATGTAAAATCTTTAAGTGCAGAGTGATTTATCGAAATATTGATTGGTTTGAAATAGTAGAAGTAAAAAACCAAATACGAGGTCGAGTATATTTTGATAATTTATTGGCAACTGATAATGTTAGAGTTACAGATGAGATAGAACTAAAATTAAAGTCACTGATTAAAAGAAAAGGGTATTTTGAAGGAGTTTTTACTAGAAAAGAACCACTTATATACACTAAAATAGTGTATTCTTATATTGAGAATAAATTGATCCAAAAAATCAAAATTGATTTTAAGGCTAATTCAATGGTTATCAAATTTAAAAATCTTGAGGATTTATACACTTCTGATATGCGAGAAAAGCTATATGGACTGAAAAGTTGCCTCCCTTTTAAAATACTTACAAAGTAATATATATAATCACAAAACAAAATTTAAGAGATATAATTAGCAATCATCAAAAAGGAGATTGCTATGTTTGGAATGGAGATACTTGTATTATCTCATACTATTGAAAACGCACATGTTTTAAAAGCGAATGAAAATTTTTCTACTCTCAATAAAAAAGTTATTGAGCAAAAAATTGAAAATTCGACAAGTACATTACAAAAGATAGTACAAAATAAAATTATTGAAGCAAGTAGCAACAAATATAAAATCAGTATTTTTTTTTATTTTAATTCAGATATTCCAAAAAATAGTAATGCATTAGAGCAACTTCATAATGTGAATTTTAAAAAAGTTTCCTCAATTATCATAGATGGATATGCATCTGCTCCTGGAACAAATCAATACAACCTTATTTTGTCAGATAAAAGAATTGAAAGCTTAGTAAAGATAATTAGGCAATTAGGGTATGACAAAGAGATAAAAACTGTTCCACACGGTGAAGATTGTTTAGGTTGGGAAAAAGAAGAACAATGTCAGCGAATAGATATGCAACTATTTTTTTAATCTTAATTTTTAATCTTAACTCACTTTTTGCCCAGTGTTATGAAAATGACAAAGCTTTTTTTGATGATAGTCAAAGAGGGTGGTTTTGGGGAGAAAGCTGTAAGAAGAAGCTAGAAAAAGATGATGAGAATAAAACAGTTGAAGAATTAGCAACACCTGGCGAACCAAAATATAAGATTAGTCCAAAAGAAGTGAATATTCCGTGGGAGATTATAGATAGTTTGACAAGAGAAAGTGTAAAGCAAATTGAAAAAGAATCAAGAGATATTGCAGTTACATATCCTACTTATACAAATGTTTTAGAGCATAAGAAACTTCAAAAATATATTAGTGATCGTGCAAAAGAATTTATGAACCAAACTATCAATGTAACAAAACAAGATTTTGATATGGCTCAATGGGTTGCATCACTTCCAGTTAGAAGTACTACAGCGATTAATACTGAGAAAGAAAGAAATACTCAAAAAAGAATAGAAATATTTCAAAAGTATAAAAACAACATTATAGTAATGGTTGTTACAGCTAAAAACTGTAGTTTTTGTGAAAAACAAAAACCTATATTGAAGATGTTAGAAGAGCAGTATGGAGTTCAATACGACACTTATGAAATAGATAAATTTAAAGACTTTGCATATGCAATGAAAGTTGAGAGAACCCCTGATATGTTTTTATTGTTCAGAGAATATGAAAATGACCCAAAACCTAAGATAGTAAGAATTGCTACGGGTTTTCATGGGTTGTTAGATTTGGTAGAAGCTGTTGTTTATGGACTTAAAACAATAGGAAAGATTAAAAATGAAGAGGTTAAATAAATGAGAAAGTTACAAATATCTGTATTTGCAAGTATAGTCATTTTTGCAGGTAGTCTTTATGCAGATTCGATGAAAAGATATGCTGAAAATATAACTATTACCCATGTCAGTCCAACAGGAGGGGATGGTTATTATAGTGGAGGTTCATATAAAATGAATTTTCCCACTATGACAGTAAACCCGATAAATATTAAAGCACCATCATTTAAAGCAGGATGTGGAGGGATAGATTTAGCATTTGGTTCGATTCAATTTTTAGATGCAGATAAAATTGTGCAATTTTTAGAAGCAACTTTGAGTAACGCAGCCGGAGTTGCATTTGATTTAGCACTTAAAGCTGCTTGTGAAGAGTGTTCTGAAACATTAAAGTCTTTAGAGTCTATGGCCAATGCGATTAATAATATGGCTTTAGATAGTTGCCAAGCTGCAACAGCACTAGTTAGTGCCACAGGATTAGGTCAACAAGAACAAACCAAAAGTGAAGCAACCAACTGGATAAAGACTACAGCAGATAATGTCACAAAGTTTTTTGATTCAAAAGTTAATCCGTGGTTAAATGGCTTAGGTGCGAATGCTCCAAGAATAGTTAGATTTTTAAAAAAGGACCAAAATACATATAGTAGTTTACTCTATTATCTCATCGGAAAAGATACATCAAATCCACTAAATGAAGAGGAGAATTTCTTGCGTTCAATAAGTGGAGAAATAGTTTTATATAGCAGACCATCAGGTGAGAACTATGGAACTTTTGGAGCTACCGTTCCAAGTAAAGATGATATTGATAAACTACTAACCTGGAGGCTAGGTTCAAAAGAATCAGAAAATCTATCTGTTAAATTACTTGATAGAAGTGGAGATCCAACTGTTGCTGTGAATTCTGATATGCAACTATTGCCAGTATTTGAACCAAAAGTTAGAAAAGTTGCAGACAATATCAACACAAGAACAGCACACACATCGGATGATTTGAAATTCCTAAGCGGATTTAGAACACCTGTTTATAAAATTTTTAATGCACTATCTCGTTCACCAGAAACAAGAAGTATTGCTACTGAAGTGTCAAGTCAAATTGCAGAAGTACTTGCAGCACAAGCTATGTATGAATATATATCAAATTATCACTATTTGCTTTTAAAAGAAAAATCTAGTTATGACTCATTAAGTAAAGAAGCAAAGGCTTCATTGGCATATGATGATCCACAAATAAAAGAGCATCAAATCGGGCATAATTTAGAGCTAATGATAGAGAATGTTTCTTATGCTCTTCAAAAATGTGTAAAGATGAAAATTGCCGCCGACCTTAATTTTGCTAAAAAACTGAATTCTTATGCAGAATCAATAAATGCAGCAAATTCGATTAAAAATGCAGTTATGATGAAAAGAAATCCGGACTTTTACAATAATCTTCAAACTATGACAGCATTATCAAAAACAGCTACACCATAATACGGGGTATTTTAATGAAATATTTATTTATATTAACATTTATACTAGTACAAACGATTTATGCGGATGATATTGCATCATCTAAAGCAAGTGCAAAGAGTTTAGGTAATACAGCAGCTTCAAAATTTAACTCAAAATCAAAATTAAAAAGCAATGCTCTTAATCCTATGCAGGGTTCTGGAACATTAACTACAGTTGATAATAGTACAACATTTGATGGTGCAATATCATGTTTTGATAAAACCATAGGGTTAACAACTACATATTCAGTTTCATCATCAAGTATCTCTTTAACAATAAAACAAGATAGTAATTTAGATAAAGCACTTGACCATACTTTGACAATTTCAGGAATAATAGGTGTTTGCCAAAATGGTGTTGTTACAGGGGATTGGAGTAATCCGATTTATAAATCATTTTCGGTTAGTAATAGTAAATTGTCCGTTGCTCAACTTGCAAAAGAGCAGATGCATGCTTGTTTTTGCATCAATAATAGTTGTGGCTATACATTTGACTCTAATGTATATAAAACTATTGATGGTGGAATTAATGCGATATTATCAGCTAACAATATCAATATTTCAGGTGATAATGAATGGGATAGTGGGCTAAAAAAAAGTACAACTTATTTTAATTATCCAACACCTTGTCAGTCTAATACAATTCCAAACAAATACACTAATACTGATCCAAGAAACTACTATCATTCACAAAGTGCTAATGATTTCACAGACTCAGTATCCGCTGTAGATGGACAAAATTCTAAGTCTATATATAATGCAGCCCTTGTACACTCTTCAACAACAATACCACAAACAAATAACTCTATGAGTGTTAATTATAAGTCTTTAAATGAGTGCACTAAAGAGTATAAATTTGAGAAAAATCAAGTTGCTAATACAATAGATTTAAAACTTATTGATAGTTGTGGCAATTTCAGTTCATGTAGTATTAGAACAAAACAAATATGTAATTCAAAAGGCAGCGATTGCCAACAAGTTCTATTTAAAGGGGTTAGCTCTGCTTTTAATAAAACTTTTTGTTCAGAGATTGTGCTTGATAAATCCTATGAAGTTTGTGATAGCTCATCAGGTATAGAAATTAAAGATAGTGCAGGAAATATTTTATCTACCTACGCAGACAAACATTTATATGAAAAATACATATATGATTGTGGAAGTAAAACAGCCACAGCAGATTTCACTCAAACTAATGAGCTAGATACTGATGGAAAAGGCCATTTTAAATATAAAGATGGAACACAAGCAACAATAAATGGATTACCAACAGCAGATTTAAGTTGCAAACAGAAATTTTGTACTACTAAAAAATCTATTAAAGATACTGATGTTCATTCAGACTCAAGCCAAGATAATACTACTAGAAATGAGATGAATGTTAAAGTGTGTATAGAAGAGATTAGTGGTTCATATACTTGTCCTTTAGAGGCTGGAGAATCAATAGTAGATCAATGTTCATGCGATGTACCTCAAACAATGTCTAATAAAACATTAGGCGAATTATCAGCCATAGAAGAAATGATTGATGATTTTACATGTTCTCAGTAAATATAATCACAAAACACAATATAAATATTATAATGTCATTCAATCAAACATGCCACATCATGTAGTGCATCTTGATAATTCTCAAGAAGGAGTTTAAATGGAATTACACAAGAGCAAGTTTTTGCTCATTGGTTTGTTGTTGACACTTTTTTCATCAGCAGCATTTGCAGGAACGGGAGGTGCAGAACTAAGTACTTGGTACACAGATATCAGTGATGCACTAACTGGAACATGGGGAAAAATCATTGCCGCATTCTTTATTGGTACAGCAGTAATCATTTTTAAACAAGGTGGAATCGTAGGAGGTATTTTTATGGTTTTACTTGGTTTATCAATAGGTTCTATACCAACAATTATCAATAGTAAATATACATTGATTGCAGGGGAAATGGCATCAAACTCATTGCTAACGACAATGGCTTCTTTTGTTGGGTAGAAATACTCAACAAAAGTTGTTTTTTGTAATGAAGTTAAAATAGACTTTATTTCACAGGACAAAAAATGGAAAGAAAATATATACCTAAATATATGAATGCAGAAATGCAAATTTTATGGTGGGATTTGAGTGAATTTCTAATCCTTTTGGTAATTATTGCCTTTGGAGTTATTGCTGAGATGCAATTTATAGCAACTGCAATAGGGGTTGGTGTTTTAAAAGTTATCACAAAAATGAAAAACCATAAACAAGCTGGATTTGTAGGACATTATGCATATAGTATAGGCTTATTTGGATTAAAGGGTAGGGTGCCTGAATTTTGGATCAAGGAGATAGTGAAGTGAAGTTTTTTAGTGAATACACCAAAATGAGTGTTCAGCTTGATGTAGTCAAAGTATTTGCATTATTGATGATTATAGTTAATGTAACTTTTGGAGTACTTTTTTTTATACAAGCTAGTAATGTAAGGACCATAATCATTCCACCATCATTTACTAGTAAATTTGAAGTAGTTGGAAATAGATTAGATAACAAATATTTTGAAGAAGTAGGAAATTATTTATCTCAATCGATACTTACTACATCACCTGGAACTGTAGCTAATTCATTTAATGCAATAGAAAATTTTATTTCAAAAGATCCTGATGTAATTAAGGCAACTAAAGACTATTTTATCGAGCAAAATAAGGTTATAAAAGAGAATAATATTTATCAAGCTTTTTATCCTCTACAAACATCGGTGAACTTTGAACATGGAAAATTTAGTGTTACAGGTATTTTGAGAAGAAATACAGGAAATGTTTTTGTGAGTGAAGAGCGAAAGGTAATGGATTTTGATTTCATTGTAAAAAATGGGCAATTAGTTATAAAAAAATTTGGAGTTAAGTAATGGGATTAAAACAATATCAAAAGATAATTTATTCGATGAGCTTTATAGTCGTGTCAGTATTTGCGGATAACTTACCTAATCAAACTATTGTTGATGAAGTGCAAGGTTACAAGTATATAGATATATCAAAGACTGATATCAATAGGGCATATTGTGAAAATGGAGAATTTACTCAGTTAATTTTCTCTAGTGAGAAAGAGATTGATATACAAAAAAATGGAAAAAATGCTTTTATTAAATTGATACCAATTAATAAGACTCAAGGCGATGAAATACTTAGTACAACTATCAATACATTTGCAAGAGAAGCTTATTTGACTTGTGACAACAAAATGTTTTCACTTATTTTAGTTCCAAAAGATATACCAGCTCAAACGATTATTCTAAAAACTGCAAGTGATGAAAAAAGAGTTGAAAAAAATAAAGAGATTGAAGTAGTAAATGATTATCAAACAACAGTTTCAGAGTTAATTAAATCAGTATATAAAGAGATAACACCAGAAGGGTTTGACCTTGAATTTATTGATAAGCCAAAAGTTCAGTTTGATGAGCTTTCTCTTATAGAGTTTAAAAAATATGTTGGTAGTACTTTTATAATTGATGAATTAATAATAAAGGCTAATCAAGATGTATCGATAAATGAAAAAATGTTTCTTCCATATTTACAAAACCCTTTAGCAGTTTCTTTAGAAAATCATAAATTGACGAAAGATAGTACCACGAGACTTTTTGTAGTGGCTAATGCAAATCCAATGAGTAACTATGTTCAAAATAGTTCAAAATATTCAAATGCAATCGAACTTATACAACAACAAAAACAAAAGGAGGTCAAAGACAATTCCAAAAAATATTTGAGTGATGAAGTTATAGATTTTGCTAAAGAGCAATTGAGTAAAGAACAGATAGAAAATGTGTTAAAAAATTTTAATAGTGAGGAGTAAAAAATGAGAAAAATTCTATCAAGTGTACTTGTAGTAGGTATGTTAAGTGTTAGTTTGAGTGCTAATGAGTTTGAAGATTCGATGAAGTATGTTGACAAAGCTCTTTCAAAATTAATTACAGAATATAAGAGTATAAAATCAGAGTTAGAACTTGTAAAAAATAAAAACATTGAGCTTGAATCTAAGTTGAGTGAACTTACAACTTCACTTCAAGCAGGTTTTGTTCAAAAAGAAACAAATCAAGATATTCAAAAGTTCATTCAAGAATAATTAAAAGAGGAGATTATTGTGTTAGCTAAGTTTAAATCAGAAAAGTTTAAATCATTTATATTTATGGCTACTTTAACGGTACTTTTGATTACCGTTGTTATGATATCTAGTGCTTTGGTTTCTGATGTAGCTACACAAGATGATTCCAAAAAGAAAGCAGTATCTGATGTTGTTATTCAATATGATAATGCTGTAAAAGTTGAAGAAAATAGTTTTAAGCAAACTTATGGGGATAAGCTTAATATGCTAGAGCAAAATAATCAAGAACTTTCAAAAAATATTGCAGAGATTATGTCAATGCTAAGTGAACAAAAGCAAACCCCATCGATAAATTCATTTACCAATGACACAGCTCCACAAGTTAACCAGAATCAGGCTTTTAGCAATTTTGAGCCGCCTAAAGTTGAAGAACCTAAGCCTATAAAAACGGTACCTGTAACATCAACATTAACTATTATTGCAGACCCAATTAAAGAGAAAAAAAAGGAAGAAGTAAAAGATAAAGAAACTAAAAAGCCTAAACAAATAATTGTACCTGCGGGTTCATTTGTCAAAGGAAGGTTGTTAAATGGTTTAGATGCTCCAAGTTCAGGTGCTGCTAAAAGCTCACCACATCCTGTAGCAATACAAATTATTGATAAATCTATTTTGCCAAATAAATTTAGAGCAGATATTAAAGATTGTGTTGCAATAGGTAGTGGTTATGGTGAGCTTTCAAGTGATAGAGCAATACTTAGAGTAGAAAATTTAAGTTGTGTAAAAAAAGATGGAACTTCTATAACATCTAAAGGTTCATCCATAGGCTATGTAACAGGAGAAGATGGGAAAATTGGTTTAAGCGGAAGAGTTGTTAGTAAGCAAGGAGCAATACTAGCAAGAGCATTAGTCGCAGGTTTTGCAGAAGGTATGGCAAAAGTTTTTACTCAGAGTAATACCTATGTAGCAACTTCAGCAAATGGAACTGTAAGTACACCTGATCCAAATAAAGCATTTGAGAGTTCAATGTACGGAGGAGCAGCTGAAGCATCAAAAAAAGTTGCGGAATATTATTTAAAACTTAACGATGAGATGTTTCCTATAGTAGAGATAGCAGTTGGTAGAAAATGTGACATTATTTTTACAAAACCTATTATTTTTGAGGAGGTAAAAAGTGAATAAAAAGTCATTGATTTTTGTAATGCTAATTGTATCAATTTTTATAAGTGGGTGCACTTCTAAAGTGTTGCTACCATATGAAGAATGTCCTGAGTGTAATGTAGGAAAAGGTGAGGGGTATTGTGGAAGTGTATCAGATGTTTATGAATTTACAAGAAAGGAAAAACCATGATTAGAAGAGTTGTGTTTGCATCTGTTTTAGCAATGATGATGTTTCAAGGGTGTGCAGAAAAAAGTAAAATAATTTATATCGACCCTAAAACAAAGCAAGATACCAATAGAACAGATTCACTGTATGAGGTTAATAGGAAAGAAGAGTTGGCGAAGCTAATACAAGAACCAATCGTACCTTTGAAGACCCCTGATAAAGTACTTAGAGTTCTAATGCTTCCGTATGTAGATAAAAATAATCTACTTCAAACAAGTAACTTTATATTCGTAAAAGTCGATGATGGCAAATGGATTATTGGAGATTATCTAAATCAAGAAGTTGAGATTTCATCAAAAACACTTACCCCAATTAACTAATATAATCACAAAACACAATATAAATATTATAATTTCATCAAATTAAATCCAAAAAGGAAATTTGATGAAATTATTCACTACATTAAGCATAAGTGCAATTTTAGCACTATCTTTAAATGCAAAAGAATCTACAGCAGTTGTGTCACTTCACAATAAAAGTGATATTGAAAAATCCTATGTTCAATCTGTAATTCCAAATACACAATTTACCAAATATGAAAAATCAAAAGAGCTTGAGGGCTACTATAAAGTTTATTTAGATAATGGGCAAATGCTTTATGTTAGTCCTTTTAAAAATTTGATAATTTTCGGCGAAATCTGGACAGCTTCAGGGCAGTCTTTAACTCAAAACGATGTTAAAAATTGGCAAGAACATTTACAAAATGAACAAATTAAAAGCATTTCTTTAGAGCAACTAACTAAAAATGCTCTTGAGATGAGTTTTGGAAATGGAAAATCAAAATATGACTTTGTAATTTTTACAGATCCAGAGTGCCCATTCTGTAAAAAAGCAGAAGATTTTTTTGCCACAAAAGATGTGAGGCTATATATAAACTTTCTACCTTTAGAAATGCATCCTAATGCAAGAAATATGAGCCTTCAAATATTAAGTTCAAGTGACCCTAAAAGCACCGCACAAAAAATTAAAAACCTTGAGCCTGTTGATGTTGAAATAACAGATGTGGCAAAAAATAAACTTTCAAAAATGGAATCTTTAGCTTATGATTTAAAAATCACAGGTACACCTAAAATATTTGTTATTGATAATGATAAAAAGAAAATCATTGATGTAATTAATGGTGCAAATATTCCTCAAATAGAAAAGTATTTTAACTAATAAGAGCAGTAAATGAAAATTATAGTTTTGCTTATAGCTTTAATTGTAAGTGCATTTGGAAATATCGAGCAGTATTTTTTAGAAGCATCAAAAAAGTACAACATCAATCCTAAGATGTTGTACTCAATAGCAAAGGTTGAAAGTAATTTAAACCCAAAAGCATTAGCAAAAAATCGTAATGGAAGTTTAGATATAGGTTTGATGCAAATAAATAGTGTACATTTGCCATTTTTAAAAAAATATGGAATAGAAAAAGATGATCTTTTTAATCCAAAAATCAATATATATGTGGGTGCTTGGGTATTAAGAAGTTGTGTCAATAAACATGGAGAAAACTATAAAGCTCTTAATTGCTACAACGGAAAGGTTCATAATAATAATTACTACCAAAAGGTTTTAAAGAACTTTTATTCTTTAAATTTTTTTCCTCAAATTAAAAAAGAGGACATATCATGAGTCGTATATTTAAAATATTATTGTCGCTAATTATTTCTATAAGTTCACTATTTGCAATAAATTGTGGAGACTATGATGGAGAATTCAAAAGCTATGGTAGCCATTACTATGCAATAAGTGGTAACACTATGGATTTTGAAACAGCAAAAGGATTTGCAACTGCAAATGGAGGATATTTAGCTATCCCAAACAGTAGTGGCGAAAATAGTTTTATTAAAGATATGATAGGTGCAAATTCAGAAAGTTGGATTGGTGTTTATGATCCAAATAAATTGACTAATTATTGTTTCGATACTTCTTGCACAACTAAGTATGATAGGAGCAGATTTCAAACGGTTTTAAATACTACATTATCTTATTCAAATTGGGATTCTATAGATATTTCAAATTTAGTATATTCTCAAGATTCAAGTAATATTGGTACTTCAGATGGCACAAGAGTATTAATAGAAAATCCAGGTGAATATTATGTATTGATGTCAGGAACAACAGGAAAATGGAGAGATTATGGTCCTCATTATAATAATCCATCACCAAAATTTAGTGCTGTTATAGAATTCGATACTAAACCTACTTGTTATGAAGCACCATCTGATATTGTTGAAGAATTTTCTGGTAGAAAATGTAATACGCAGATAAAAGACAGTGAAGTTTTAAGCGGTTCAGCTTCTTTGGTAGATTGTCAAACAGATACAAAAGGAACAGAGTATTGTCCTAGTCAAATGGCAGAATGTGCTCAAGAATGGGATTATGAAAATGGTTATAGTGTTGAAAATACAGGAACAGCAGAAGACTATACTCAAAAAATTTGTGATGGAGTAATGATAAATGGAATTTGTTATGACAATAGCGTAAAAGATGCAACAAAGGTAACAAATCTTTCTTGTGTAACTAAATCAATATTATGTGCTCCTGGTTCAGACTCATGCTGTCATATAGACATTACTTGTAGTGGAAATAGTGCTACTGTTAAATATTATGATTGTTGTCCATCTCAGGGAAGTTTAAAAAAGACTGTAAATATTGCTGATGCGAATCAGTTTCTAAACGGCATTTATTATCAACCTTATACAGGCTCTCAAGGTAGAGTAATTTGTAATTCTAGCGGGGCATGCTCTATTTATTTTCAAAACGCTTGGTGTGGCGGTAGTGCGTTTGGAGATCCTTATTTATCAAATACTTTTACATTAAATACTTCGGATAGCTATGTTTGTAATGACAGTGGATATGTTAATGGTTCACAAATAAGTGCTGATCCAAAAAAATGTTATAAGCAAAAAGCTCTAACTTGTCCTTCTACACATCCAAGCGTACAGCCTGATGGCACTTGTAAGAAGAGTGTAAATTACAAATATTATACATATGTTTGTTCAGATAGCCAAACATCTCAAGGCTATAACTATATACCACAAAATACAGGTGGTGATTGCATCTCAAGTAAAACTGATCCAAACACTTCAGCTGATAATTCATCAACTCTCGATGATGCATGTAATAGCTCAACGCCACCTGCTAATAACTGTAAAAGAGAAAAGTTTGCTTGTCAAGTTAGTGATGATAGACCGTGTGCATTGGTTGACAATAAATGGCAATGTAGTCCATTTCCATGCTTTGGAATGACAGATTTTGAAAATGCAGGCACTGTTCAAGGCTCTAATGATACAAATAATGATGGGTGGACTGAAGATGGTAATTGTGCAGGAAATATATATATTTTTAGTGGACAAGATTTAAGATGTAGAAGTTGGGATGCACTTTACAATCTTAGTGGACATGCTTGTTGTGGTGGCTATGAAGATACTTTGTGGGGACTTGTAAGTTGTAAAGATAATGAGAAGCTTTTAGCTAAGAAAAAGGATGCTCAATTATGTAGAGAAATTGGGGAGTATTGCTCGAAAAAAATCAAATTAGGGTTTGCCAAAATATGTGTGCAAAAGAAAAATTCATATTGTTGTTTTAATAGTAAGCTTGCAAAAACAATCGTAGAGCAAGGGAATATTCAATTAGGTCGTAATTTTGGAAGTGCAGAATCACCAAATTGTCAAGGCTTTCAAGTAGAAGATTTTGAAAAATTAGATTTTTCTAAAATGGATTTTACAGATGCTTTCGATTTACCTAGTAGTTCAGACATCAATGGAATTATAAGTGGACTAAAAAATCTAGGGAATAACATATCTAAATAGGAGAAATTGAATGAGTACATCAAATAATAGCGGACAAGGATTTAGACCTGATATAAATTGGACTGATACTAGTGCATTTAACAATCAACATAACAGGCAAAAAGAGAAAGGTGTATTTAACAAATTATCTTTATTTGAATATTTGTCACACCTTCAAACATTGTCAGTGCAAGAAAAAGTTGTAACCAATAAGTTGGATAAGGATTTATTTACAATAGGACAGTCTCTAAATGGATTTACCTTGGGCTTTAAAACAGGGCTTTTTATGAATATATTGATTGTTTTATATTTGGCTTGTTTTTGTGGATTTACATCTCAAACTCCTCGAGTTAGTGTTTTAGCAGATACTTTTTTTATTAATGTGTGGGTTGTATTGGTAATTGTATTGACTATGTGGCTTGGCTCGTATTCAAGATATGTTAGTGGTGAAGTTACTAAGAAAATGATTACAGTACTTTTTATGGGAAAAATGACATCATCTATAGTTTCAGGAGTTTTAATACTCTTTGGAGTTTATACTTTAAAAAGTATTCTTGCAAGTGGTGAATTTGAAGAATATATATCCTATCTTCATCTTGATATAACAGTCATATTGCAACACTATAATCAAGCTATCTCAATGTTAATTTTTCAAGTGGTAGTTTCATCTTTTTTAGCACTAGTAATGCTCAAATTTAGGAATTATTTTACTTCCGGAGATATGAAAGATACATATGAAAAGTATTAAACCTTGTTGTCAAAATTTTAAGTACTTAAATATCTTAAAAGAGTATTTTAAAGGGCAATATAATCAATATATTCAAGAAAAAGAGCAAGAATATAAAGAGTTTATTGAAATTGGAGCAGGATTTGATATTAATGATTTAGAACAAAAAAATTTTATACCTATAAAAATGATGAATGCAAATAGAAAAGGGCATCTGTTTTGTTTTGGAACAACAGGAAGTGGTAAATCAAGACTTATTGAAGTGATGGTTGAGCAAGATATAAAAAATGGTCATAATGTAGTAATTATTGATCCAAAAATTGACAATGAACTAATTAGTAGAGCATATCAGTCTTGTGTACAGTCAGATAGAATGAACGATTTTATGTTATTATCGACTGTTTATCCAGACATTTCTATTAAGATAAACCCATTAGCTAACTACTACATGGTTGATGAAATTATAAATCATACAGTTGCTTCAGTACCTGCAAAAGATCCATTTTTTTATTCAATAGCTCAAGAAACAACAAGTGCAATTGTTTATTCACGATTGATTCAAAAAAAAGAAAATAGAGATACTACTCCTTTAACTTTTTACGATATTTACAGCTACGCAAGTCATGCAGGACTTACAAAGTTAGAAACAAGTCTAAAGGCTATAAAGCTTTCTCCTAGATATGTATTAGAAGATGATTTAGAATTAGTTTTAAACCTTTTACACAATGTATTATCTTCTCCTGTTGAGTATTTTGGAAAAGTTACTACAACACTTAGAACAACTCTAACTCAACTTACAATAGGTAGCGTAGGGCGAGTGATAGGTCATGGTAAGTCAAATGCATTTATTGATAAATTAGATAGTGACCAAGGAGTTGTAATGTATGTTCAAACTCCATCAATGTTGTCAAAATTAAATAGTGATACTTTGTCTAAAACAGTTTTGTCTATGATTCAAAGCTCAATTGGTAGAAGAAATGTTGACAATAGACCTTTTGAAAAACCTTTATCAATCTATATTGATGAAGCTTCTAATTCACTCTATATGGGAATTGAGAATTTATTTAATAAATCTCGGTCAGCAAATGTGATGATTAGTGCATTTTCTCAAAGTTTTGCAGATTTAGATGATGCAGTTGGTGAAGAAAAAGCAAAAATGATTTTGGCAAATACGAACACAAAAATATTTTTAAAACTTGTTGATATTGAAACAGCTAAAAGTGTTGCTCAGTATGGAGGAGAGAGCATACAATTTTCATCGTTGATTTCAACTCAAAACCTCATGATGAGGGAAGATAAAAAAGAAATTTTAGAGCCAAGAATGTTTTTAGATTTAAAGCCTAGAGAATTTTTTTATTTTGGTTTTGAAGGTAATTACAAAGGCAAGGTGCAGCGGGTTGATGGAACAGAGATTAAAGTTGTAATGCCAGCTCAAAAAACATCAAGGTAGCAATATGTTGTATTACTTTATTGCCTTTGTGTGGATTTTATTTTTTTCATTAGTTCTAGGAAATATTTTTCATTATTATGACCACGGAACTTTTGGCATTAAAATTTTTCAAAATATTGCTTCATTTCAAACGAAGCTAATTTTACTATCTATAGCAATCATTTCTTTCTTAACACTTTTTATTGTGATACAAAGAAGATTTTTTAAACACAAACTAGATAATAGAGCAAATTGTCAGATTCAATTTGTTGATATGGAAAAAATCTCAAATATATGGCTTGATAGAAGTGATATAGAAAGAATAGAACAAAATAAAAAAAGCTCACTTACAAATAGTTTTTATGAATCAGGTATGGTTAAAACAAGTGTGCTTGATATTGTGTTTAATTATCGTATTAGAAATACAGACATTATCAAAGACTATATAGTAGAGTATATAAATGCCTATGATGAGAATGAAATAGAAATTGCGTGTGTTTTGTTAGCAATGATTGAACACCATGGAGATGTGCCTAGTGTTGTTAGTTTATTTGATAAAGATAATGAAAAAATAGAACTTGAGAAAGTTTCTATCACAAATAAAAAGAATTCATATCAGATACTGAAAAATATTAAATTGGAGCAACATACACTAAATGTTGTAAGACATATATTTGAAATAGGTTTAAAAAGTGATAAGAGCATGGTAAATATTCAAGCACCTAAAATGCTCATTGCTGCATTGAGTCATGACATAGGAAAAATAACAAATTTTGAAACATTAAATAAAATTCATCACTTAAATTTAGAAGAAAAAATATTTGCGACACAGCATCATGAGTTTATTAGTGATCTTATTTTAAAAAATAAGTTCCCATCTTATAAGTCAATAGATTTAATTTCAGAAGTAGTGAAATTTCATCATCTTTCTATTGAAGATACTGAAGAGAACCGTGTCATTTATAGTTTAGGAACACTTTTAAAAGAAGCGGATTCTAGTGCAAGAAAACAAGAAATTAGAGAGTATAGAGAAAAAGAGACAAAAAAAGACAATTCTGAATCAGATAAAAAAAATGAAGAGGATAATGAAGAAGAGGATCAAAGTTCAGAACAAAAAAGTAGTCAAGATTATTATGATGATACACCAATTTTAAATCAGAAAAATATCCAAATTTTAAAACACAAGATATCTAAAACACAAAAGATAAAAAATGAAGATATTGATGAAAATGAAACTAATGAAAAAAATCAACAAACAGAGGAGGATGATATGCAAAATAATAAAGGAATGGGAGAATTATCGTTAGGTGATCAACTCATAATAGACAATTTTAATGAGTTTACTTTCAAGTCGTTATTAAAACAAAACCTAATCAGTGTAGAGGAACTGCCACAAGGACGAAATAGATTAAATTCTATAGCTAGTAAATCAGGAAAATATGTATATTTTCAATTTACATATTTTAAAAATGTAATCAGGCAAGTTTTAAGTGATGGAGATGAATTTATAAAAATAACTGATAAAAAAGTTATACCAGTATTGCAAGCTCTTACAAATAATGACATTATCAAGTCTCAGAAAATTCTTATAAGCAATGCTCCTATGGTATTTTCTCCAAGACTTGCTCATACTACTTATCGAATGGAGAGTAAATATTTAGGCTATAGCGAAAGTGAAATGAAAATGTTACAAAGAGCTTCAAGATATTTTCATAATGCAGAAACAATAAGCGTTTAGGAGGATATATGAAGTTTAATACATCACAAGCAAAAGAACTCCACCAATTGTCATTATTTACAGATGTGGTTTTTGACAAAATGTATAAAAAGCTAGGACAAAATGTTTCAAATGAAGATATTTTGCTTTATCAACAGAGGTTAAATGAGATTTCGACAGATATATACAATCTTCTTATTGAAATGAGTGAAGAATTTGAAATAAAAAGTGTTATCCCAAAATTAGAAAAATACCATAATTAAAGAATACTTCTATCTAGTAAGGATAAAATAGAAATATATCTTTATTAGTTGTATATATTTCAGTTTATATAGTATATAATTAGAAATAAATATAAAAAGGAACAACATGATAATCGGAAGAAATAAAGAGATTGATACCTTAAATTCCATTTGTGATAAGCCAAAAAGTAGCTTTGTTTCTATTTATGGGAGAAGAAGGATAGGGAAGACCTATCTTGTTGATCAATTTTTTAAAAATCATCGAAAAGAGGCTATTTTTTTTGATTATACTGGAGCATATCAATTAAGCAGCGATTCCCAAATCAAAAACTTTCTCAATCAAATCAATCTTTGGTTTAAAAAAGAGCCACTTAAAGAGATAACAAGCTGGGGAGATGCTTTTAATTTTTTGACCAATATTTTAGAAGAGGAGTCAAAAACATTACAACCAAATCAAAAAATAGTAGTTTTTATTGATGAAATACAATGGATAGATCCAAGTGGTAAAAATGAGTTTTTAGGCTCTTTAGGGTACTTTTGGAATAGTTATTGTGAAAAGAAAAATAATGTAATACTTATCATATGTGGTTCAAATGCATCTTGGATAAATAATAAAATATTTCAAGATTCACAGGGACCATTTAATAGACGGACTACAAAAACTATTGCAATGTTTCCTTTTAATCTTCAAGAGACTAAAGAGTATCTTCAAAAAGAAAAACACTTTATTGTAGATGATAAAACAGTTATGGATACTTATATGGTATTTGGTGGAGTTGCTAAATATCTTAGTTATTTGGATAATAAAAAAACTATAGCTCAAAATATAGATGAGTTATTTTTTGATATCAACGGTGAGCTTTACGGGGAGTATGACATAGTATTTCGCTCACTCTTTCGTGAAAGATTTAAGATGCACAAATCTATTATGGATTTATTAATATCAAAAAGATCAGGTTTTAATACTTCTGAAATAGTTGTCCAAACAGATTTTCAAATGGGTTCAAAACTCAAAAATATTTTAGTGGAGCTTGAGCAATGTGGTTTTATAAAATCGATTGCAAAGTTTAATGATGAAAGAGAGACAAGATATATAGTAAGTGATCCTTTTTGTATTTTTTATCATAAATGGATTGAACCATACAGTAAAAACAAAATAGCAAAATTTTCTAAAGGACACTGGAGCGAAACTCAAAAAACATCCTCTTATATCTCTTGGGCTGGGTTTTCATTTGAGACTATTTGTTTGATAAATATTGATCTTTATTTAAAAGCTAGAAGTACCAATGGAGTCTATAAAAACCATTACTACTGGCAATATATACCAAAAACGAGTGAGGAAACAGGTGCACAAATAGATTTTGTTGTAGAGTATGGACAAGGCCTTTATGATATTGTTGAGTGCAAGTATTACAATAAAGAGTACTCTTTAACTGGGGCAGATGTAGCCAATATTGAAAATAAATTAGAAAAATTTATAGAATATGGTATAAAAAGAAATTCAAAATTTGAGTTAAAGTTGGTATATATCACTAGTTACGGCTTAAAAATGAATCAGTTTTACAATAAATTAAATATATCAAGTACTATACAGCTAACCGACCTACTTAAAATATAATCACAAAACAAAATAAGTGTTGTATTATTTCACTATCTTAATTATGAAGGATAGATATGGAAAATACAGCACAAAAAAGAGATGCTAGTTTCAATCTTACAAAAAAATACATGCCAAAACTGATGTGGCTTACAATTATTGTATTCACTAATGTTTTAACTCTTTTCCTGTACGACAGATATTTATCTCTTCATATTAAGACTGTTGATATGCAAAAAATTATTCAAGATCCCATTACAGTAAAAAAATTTCTAAATAAAGAGATGAATGAGAATCAATATGCAATTACTTTGCAAAAAAATTTGGAAGTTCTTGAAGTATCTTTGAAAAGATTTTTAATTGATGAACCAAATACATTATTTCTAATAAAAGGGGCAGTAATCGATGTAAAAGGTTTTAAAAGCAATAAAATAGTGGATATTACTGATGAAGTTTATAGAGACATTCAAATACATTCTCATAAGTAGATTTTTTTATATTTCATTATTGTTTTTAACACTTTTCCCACCGGTTTACAAGAACTTGCCAATTAGAATTGATTACACCCTTGATTCTTGTTTGCCTCAGAGTGTTTGGATTACATATAAAGAATTTAATCCCAGTGTACATAAATACATTTTATTTGTACCGAAAAAAGATTCATATACTCAAAAAGCAAAATATTTATTGAAATATGTTGGTTGCAAAAGTGGCCAATATTTGGAGACTAGAGGTCTAAATTACTATTGTGATGGGAGTTACATTAGTACCGCTAAAAAAACAGATATGGCAGGCAAACCATTGTCACAGTTTATATTCAATGGTTTTATTCCAAATGATAAATTCTTTGCAATAGCTACACATCCATATGCATATGACAGCAAATATTTTGGATTTGTAGATCTATCACAAATTGAGAGAGGAGCATCCCCTGTTTTCTAAAATATTTTTGATAACAATTTTATCAAGTGCAGTGTTTGCAAAAACATATTCTATTGTAGAAAAAAGTTTTATAGATGAAGTAATGGAAAGAAAACCCCTTATAGAAAAGAATGCAAAAGAATATGTAAAAAAGCTAAAAAACGACGCACAAAATATGTCTGGAGAATCAACAATAAGTGCAACAAAAAGCTATGTTTATTATATTGATCCAACATATACATTAGAGCAAGATATACCAAAATACAATCGGTATGGCCAATATGAAGGAGTTTTATATAAAAAAGGAACTCAAGTAAACCCAATCAAATTTATTAAAGCTATTCCACCAGATATAGTAATTTTTAATCCTTGTGATCCTGATGAAAAAAGTTTTGTACAAAATCTTAGAACTACTAGATATAAAGATAAACATTTTTTAGCTACATCAACAATGTGTAAGGCAAAAGAGCTTGTTAAAGATGATTTAGGAAAGCATGCTTTTATGTTGACAAAAAATATAAAAGAGAAATTTAAAATCAAAGAAACTATCAGCATTGTTAGTGTTGATAAAAGTGTTAATAAGATTAAAGTAGAGGTATATAATGCTAAAAAAAGTAAGTAAGATTCTTTTAGTCATTTTTTCAACATTTCAACTTGCACATGCTAGTCCAAATGCAGCTGCTTGTGAAGCTGCAATAGGAGGAGGAGCTTCTTTAGGTATCGTTTTAACAAATATGATTACTACGGTTTATAATCTTTTACCAATACGATTTGCAGGTATTCCATTAGGTGTTTCTACAATGGCGGAAGATTATGCTGATGTTTCAAGTCCTATATGTGTTTGTCCTGATCCATTTCCAAGAATAGGATTAACACTATCATTTTGGGAGCCTTTTGCAACAATGGATGTAAGTGGAATATCGAATTGTATCCCATCTTTAGGAGTATCAATTCCTCTTCCAGGATTAGGTAATAATTTTCAAGCAGGAACTCCATCAGCTCAAGGAGCAAGTAATAATGAGAGTTATCAAGTTACATACATCAAATATCCATTTCTCAAATTAGCTCAGTTACTTGTAGATGTAGCTTGTTTATCACCAGATGCTAGTGTGGATAGTTTATACCCAACTTCAATTGATCCAACATGGCAAAGTGATAGTTGGTCAATAATATTAACTCCGGATGCATTGTTGTTTACTAATATGTTTGCTCAATTTGCTTGCATAGCTGATAGTGTTGCTGCAAACTTTGGTTTTCCATTAGACCCTCTTTATTGGTGTATTGGTTCATGGGGGAATATTTTTCCATTGGGTTCATCAAATAGTGGTGTAGCAAGTGCAGATAATGCAATGGCAGCAGGAGCTAGAATGATATTTAAAATGCACAGGGAACTAATCTTATGGGGTAGTTTGGGCAATGTCGGATTATGTGGTAAATATCCAATGCCAATAATGAGAAAATCAGCTTATGCACTTTATCCAATTTATCCATTAATGCTATGGCCATTTAGAACACCAATTGGAAGAAGTGGAATGATATGGGCACACGGACAAAATACACCAGGTGTTAATAATCATGTTTGGACAATTATGACTTACAGAAAAAGGGATTGTTGTGTATTCTAAAATAATTATATTTACACTATTTATATGTATAAATGCTTTTGCAGATTTTTATGATCAGATAGAAAAAATTGATAAAAAAAGGGAAGATCTATATTTTGATATGAATAAAACCCTTAAAAAACCTGATACAAGTATCTATAAAGAACAAATTCAAAATGCCATGAATGGATTGCAAGATAGAATTAACTCTTATGAAACTAAAGTTTATGGCGGAGCAACAAAAAAAGAGATATTTAGCAATATTCAAACTTCTTTAAATCAAAATGGTGGTCAAAAGATAGATATTAATATTGAAGATTTTATATCAAACAATAGAATATATATATTTATGAGTAGTTCTGTTCCACTTTCTATATGGCATGAATATGGTTTGTTTTTGGATAAAAATAAATTGAGAAATGGTTCTTTACTTTTAAGAGGTTGTATTAATGGTTGTGAAAAGATTATGCCAACAATGGAGTTTCTAAAAAAAGTTATTGAATACAAGCCAAATGAAAAGATGAACCCATCTATATTATTAGACCCCTTGTTGTTTGAAAGATATGAAATAAATGAAGTCCCTTGCATTGTATATGCAAAAGATGTTTCTTATCTGAATAAAGGTTTTCAAGGGAGTGAAGGTTCAAAAGAGGAAGTTAAAACAGGAAAAATATATAAAAGTTGTGGCGATTGGAATATGCTATATCATCTTGAGGAATTAGAAAAACAGTCAAATGATATTTCATTAACAAAACTAATCAAAAAACTTAGAGAGCCTAAATAATGAAGTGGATAAGTGTTTTTCTTTTAATATTCAGCACATCATTATTTGGTGCTGATTACACTGTATATTCATGGGGGTATGGAGATATATTAGGCGAAACATTACAAATGATAGCCTTTTTATTTCATTATGATGATTATAAAGATGCTTGGAAATTAACATTGTCATTAGCACTATTTGTAGGTGCAATGGCAACAGTTATACCTAATTCAGATATTTTAAAAGTACCAAAAATATTTTTGCTTTCTACAGGTGTATGGTCAGCCTTTGCAGTCGCTCAAGTATCAATTGAAATTGATGATCTAACAAATACTGGCAATAATAAAGTAATTAATGGTGTACCTTGGGCAGTTGGATATCCCATGAGTTTGATTTCAGCCCTTGATTATAAGCTCGGGCAAGCATATGAAAGTGCTTCTTCAATACCTGCAACCCTTAGATATACAGATGGTGGAATGATGTTGCCATTGAATTTATTTAACTCATCACTTAGCTACAAAATCACAGATACAAGATTATCTCAAAATGTTTATAACTATTCAATAGAATGTGCATTACCAGATTTTGATGATGGTATTAAAGATTATGATTTAGCAATGCAAAGTAATGATTTATGGTCATATATGGGAGGAACTAATCCAGCAGTCTTAGTGGAATATATAAAATCAGATGGTACAAAAGAGGTTAAGAGCTGTACAGATGCATATTCATCAATTAATTCAGATATGACTACATATTTTTCCGCAGGTGGCAAAGCAATGCAAAACTTAGCTACACAAATGGGATTTGGTAGTGCTGCTGCGATATCTTCTAAACTTGGAACAACACATCAATGGCTTCATGGTGCCACAGCTTCAGCAAATACTATGTTAATGCAAAATGCTTCAATAAATGCTTTCAATGGAGCCTTTAAAAGTTATGCAGCTATGAATGCTTCAAACTCAGAAAGTTTAGCAATGTATGCAGGTAAAGCTGAAAGTGTAGCTAGTTCAAATATGATTGTTTCAGGGATATTAGGTTCTAAATACATCCCTGTAACAAAGGGTATATTGATGTCAGTTGTTGCTGGACTTACACCGATGCTAGCACTTATTATGTTAACACCACTAGCTTTTAAATCTTTTGTTGGATATTTAACAATGCTTATGTGGCTAGCAACATGGCATTTAGGAGAAATCATATTAAATCATCTTGTATCAGTTAAAGCTCAAGGGGTAATAGATGCTTATGCAGACAGCACATTAACTTCAATGACTAAACCACTAGTTGAGTCAACATCATTAGACTATATTAATATGATATCTTCAATGTATTGGATGGTTCCTACAATTAGTGGACTTATAGTTGGAGGGTTTTCAATGGGAGCATTAGCAATGATGACAGGAGGGATTACCGGAAGAGTTGCAAAAGGTGAAGCAGTAGGTAGTGAGATGGGTACAGGAAGTTGGCAAAGCGGTAACATTCGAATGGATAACACTATGGCAAACAAACATGACACTACATCGATGTTAGGTATGGGACAGGCATATAATATTCAAAGAGAAGGTTTTGGAGCAAACAATTTAACAACAACACAAGGCATGACAAGTCAATCGAATCAAGGTATGGTAAGTGGAGCAATGCAAGGTATTTCTCAGGGGCTTAATACGATTGCTGGACATCACGGAGGAGGTAATGTAGGAGCTAACTGGAGTGCAAATACTCAGGTAAAAAATAATTCTGATGGTTCATCATATCAAAATGGAACATGGACAAATGTTGGTACAGATGGAACAGTTACACAACTAAATGGAGCTATGACATTTGGAAAAAATGGAGAAATTTTAAGTGGTACAGGCATTAAATATACTTCAACAGATAGTTCAGGAAAAACTGTAAGTGGTGAGTTTGATTATAATAATGGTGAATTAACGCATTCTAAAATCAGAAATGAAAACGGTACAACAGTTGAAACAACCTACAATGGAGATGGCACTTCAACTCAAAATGTAACCACTTCTAGTGGTTCTAAAGGAACATTTACAATTGATGAAAATGGTAGAGCCAAAGATATTAAAAATGTTGATATGGCTCAAGTTAAGGCAACAGAAGAGTATGCTAAACAAAAAGCAGTTGAAAAAGCAACAAGTGGTGTCTTAACAGAAGCATTTAAAAAAGCATATACTCATTCAGATACAGAAGGTAAAGATACTTCTGTTAACGATACTACAGGTTATTCAAAAGACAATACAACAGCAAATGTGGCACAGGTATCTCCTACTTCTGGATTAAATGCATTCTCTGGACTATTTAAAGGTAAAGGTGGTTTTGGAGGAGCATTAGCTAATGCCACAAATATTGCTACAAAAGCAGTTGGAGTTACACTAACTGATAGCGATTCTATTTCTACAAATAAAAGTGGGCAATTAGTTGTAACAAATAAAGATGGAAAATCAGATACTTATCAACTTGATGATAGTTCTACAAAACAGCTACAGCAATTATATGCTCAAAAAGAGAGTGAAGTAAGTGGTCAAAAGTTCTCAACAAATGAGCCTATTAGAAATCTATTTAAAGATGAGCAATCTAAAAATGCAAATGAAACAGCAGTTGAAACTCTTGAAAGGATGGATAGTAATATTTCTAAAACAGAAAGAGATCTGAAAAATGGAGTTATTGCTTCTAATCCAGAACCAAATTCTGTTTTTGCTAATGATGTAAAAGATGAAATTCAAAAAGTTGATGATGCAACAAAAACAGATGATCAGATTACTACTAAAGGAACAAGTGTAACTAATAACCAAAATCCTGAATATCAACAAGCAAAAAAAGATTTTTTAGGTAATTTAGCAAATGCTAGTAAGGAAACACAAGACGGTGTTAAAAAGGAAGCTGCTGTATTACTATCAGGAGTTGCGGCAGGTTTATTTGGTTCAAGATATGCCCCTCAAATTCAAGAAGCATTTGAGAAGAAGTTTTCCAAAGCTACAGATTTTGAGAAAGCTGTAAATGACATAGAACAGGCTACAAAAAAAGCAGAAACAGCAATTGAAACTGGTAAAGGAGGAGCAGGAACCAAAAAAGCCTTTGAAGACTTAGGATTAGGAGAAGCAGCAAAGAAAAATGGTTTTATATTTAATAATGATGGCTCAGTAGATGAAAAAGCAACTGCTTTTAAACAAAATGCATTAAAAGCTGAAGGAAAGCTTGAAGAGACTTTTGGAAATCGTCCTCAAGCTTCTAAAGGTGTTGAGCAAGTAGGTAGAGAAGAATTTACTAAGAGAATTGATGAGGCAATTACACATTCCAATGATCCAAAAGAAATCAAGGGGTTAAATGCATTAAAACAAGATGTTATTGATGGCAAACCGATAAGTAATAAAAGAATGGCAAATTTTGGATTTGGTGCAGGTGCCCCTGTTGATGAACCAATAAAAGTAGGTTCAACTGTACAAGCATTTGATAAGGGACATTCGAATTATGGTACAGTAACAGGCTTTAACAAAGATGGAACAGCAAGTGTTCATTTTAAAAATAATGCTACTGGAAATGAAGCCACTGTAAAAATAGCTCAGGAAGATTTGAAGAATGTTAAATCAGTGCCTCAAAGTGGTAATTTTGATTTTAATAAAGCCGGTGCTAGTATTGTTGCTTCAAATCCTGAATTAAAAAGCCAAGTTAATCCAAGTAATTCTACTCATACATCATCTAGCATGCATGGAAATACTGAACCACACACTCCAAGAGCAGGAGGCTTTTTTAGCATGGTAGTATCTACCATTGGATTAACAGCTTTTGCCGGAGCTGCTGCTAATGCTGATGAAAATGTAGGTAAATATGTTGAAGCAGGACTAAATTTAGCTAGTGGTGCAGGTTCATTGCTAATTCCTACACCCTTAGGGCAAGGTTCAGATTTACCACCAGTAAATTCGCCTGAAATGGAAAAATTTACTTCACAATTTAACCAGCAAAATATTGATTTAAAGACATTGAATTCAGGCAATCAACAGACATATAATCCAGTAGGTAATATGAAGTATGATCCTGAACAAAAGTTACAGACTTACAACCCTACTCCAAATTATGATCCAGAAAAAAGTTTAAAGCAAGAAAGTCAAAGAATTGATAATGTACTAACAACACCTTAAAATAAAAACTGAAGTTAAATTAGCTCTAACTATGTTTTAGATATTATGTTTAAAACATAGTTGGAGTTTATATCATGATTAAAAACCCTTTTTATTACGGTGGAGCTGTTGGCAGTATTCATTTTTGTAATCGAGTAGATGAGATAAAAGAGCTGAAAACCGACATAAATGCAGGACTAAACACTCTAATCTATGCCCCAAGAAGATTTGGTAAAACATCTTTTGTACTCAAAACTATGGATGAGCTAAAAGATGAAAAAGTAAAATATGTATTTTTGGATTTGATGTATTTATCAACTCTTGATGAGTTTATCAATAAATATTTTAATGTCCTAGCCAAAAGCCTAGAAGAGCCAACCGATAAAATAGTAAATTTTTTCAAAAGTGTTTTAAATTTGAGACCAAATATCAATGTAAATTTTGATGCAACTGGAAATCCTAGTTTTTCTCTTGCACTAAACAATGAAGACAGAACAAAAGCTTTAGAAGATGTGCTAAATATCCCACTAGCCTTTGCAAAAGAGGGACAAAAAATAGTAGTGATATTTGATGAATTTCAAGAGATAGCCAACTTTGACCTTGAAGCGAAGATGAGAAGTGTCATCCAACACCACAGCGATAAAGTAAGCTACATCTTTATGGGAAGTAAGAAATCTTTACTTCATGCGATGTTTTTAGACAAAAATAGACCATTTTACAAATCTGTAAAACACTTTAAAATCAAAGAGATACAAAAAGAGTCATGGAGTGAATTTATCACTTCAAAATTTAAAACGACCAACAAAGAGATAGCCGAGATTTATATAGATAAAATATTTGAGTTTACCAAAGGGTTTCCATACTATACACAACAATTTGCCTATGAGTTATGGAACCAATGCGAAATAAAAGTGGATGATGAAAACTTCTCAAAAACTCTTAAAATTATAATAGAAAGGGAAGAAGACCTCTTTGGGGTAGAATGGGATAATCTTACACCAAATCAAAAAAAGGCTTTAAAAATAGTCCTTGAAAAAGATGGTAAATCTCTTTATGATGAGCAATACTTAGCCAAATACCAAATCAAATCAGGCTCTTTTCAGACAGCACTAAATGGACTTGTGCAAAAAGATATCATCGATAAAAATAGTGATGGATATTATTTTGCTGATCCGTTGTTTGAGTTTTGGATAAGAGGTGGTAAATAATGGAAAAAGAACACGATAAGATTGGAATTAGACTAGGACTTATTATTACAAAACTTAACAATGGCGAGAGGTTTACAGCTGAAGAGTTGGCAGATGAATTTAATGTGAATGTGCGAACGATTCAAAGAGACCTTAATGAAAGGTTGTCTTACATACCTCTACAAAAAGAACAAAATTACTATTTTTTAAGTCCTCATGCTCTTGGAAAATTAAGTTATAAAGATATACAAAACTTTGCTCAAATAAGTGGAATAAGCGAGTTGTACCCATCATTGGATCATAGTTTTATAAGTGACCTTTTGGAACTTAAATTTAACAGCCTATATATGGTGAAAAATAGTGGCTTTGAGGATATATCAGATAAAAAAGAGTTATTTGAACAACTCTCAGGTGCTATTAGCAGACAATCACCAATTCATTTTCTTTACAATGAAAAGCAACGAAGTGTCAACCCTTATAAACTCATCAATAACAATGGGATATGGTATCTTCTAGCTGATGATAATGCTGAGTTAAAAACATATACATTTTCAAAAATAAAACAACTGAAATGGGATTTTAAAATTCATTTCTCACCCAAAAAAGAGTTTTTAAATCAAATAGAGAAAAATGATGTAAATTGGATTTCAAAAGATTTTATAGAAGTTACCCTAGAAATAGACACTAAAGCAAAAGAGTATTTTTTTAGAAAGGAAACTTTAGCAAATAAAAGAATTATAGAAGAGAATGAGAATCATATAATAGTTTCTACAAACATAGCATACGATGATGAGATTATTCATCTTGTAAAATATTGGATTCCCTATATTAAAATCAAATCTCCTCAATATTTACAAGAAAAATTATCAAAAATTTTAAATGAGTACCTTCAAACGACATAACCTGTCGAATACTAATGTTACATTTCTAAAAATAAAACATTAGGAGAACAAGATGGTGCCTTTTATTATTGGTGGTATAGCATTAGCAGCTACAGGTTACGGTGTTAAAAAGTATTTAGAAAATGACGACAATAGAGACAAAGTGATTGATAAACTAGATGATGCTTATAATTGGCTAGATAAAACAGAGCAAAAAGGGCTAGAATTTTTTGATAATTTAGAAAAAAAAGTTGACGATCATTTTGACAATGAGAGAAAAAGAAATAAAAACGATATTTTGTATGTAGATCTAAGCGATAATGATGAAAGTTATATTTTACCGGAGCTTCAAGAGTATGTAAAAAAGTTTGAAAGTGCCACAAGAAAACTTTATAATAGTAGCTTGTTAGATTTACAAACTGCTCTAAATGAAATAAAAGGGCTAGAGAGAGATTTACACTTGCCAAGCTTGTCACTAAGAGGGAAAAAATATAATTTTGTAAGCATAAATGATGATATAAAAGCATCATTTGAGAGCTACACAGCTGGCTATATTTACATAAAGGTACAAAATGCGCCACGGTTCTTAAATATGGCTTAATCTAATGTAATTTAACTCTTAATATAAAAATCCTTTCTCACAAATGGTGGTTTTTAAGAATGAAAAAAAGTAA
>JAQVDN010000013.1 GCA_028698305.1 Candidatus Altimarinota bacterium | reverse complement strand
ATACAATAAAGATACTATGAGTACCAACACTAATAACAACAGATCCAAGTATAACAGAATTACAAACAATAACAGAACAAAAGAGAAGAAGTTTATTTTCAATAAATAATAAGACAAACCTACCAGGGAATATAATAGAGAAGATAAATACATGAATACTATGAGAATGATTTGTAGTAGAAGCAGAAGAGATCTATGAGAATGGAGCGATACAAAATACAGATGTAAATGGATGAGAGACAAGCATATTATTGTATGAATGAACAATAGAAGATTTAAGTAATGAAACAATAAAGACAAAGGTATGAGAGAATATAATATCATACTATACATGAGTAGAGAGTACACTATGAAATCTGTATCAAGATATAGCATCATCAGACTGAGAAGTAGTATTAGATGCACTTATTAGTAACAGACAATGATGATTGAATAGTAAGGATGTATCTTTGAGTAGTAATACAAATGAAGAGTGATGAAGTTCAAGTGGATGATGAAGTATCCCTTTAGTAAATTATTTTTCTTGAGATTGAACTACATCAGATCCATATAGATTATGATCAGAAAGTGTAACAGATATTAGTGTTTTAGCAAATAATTGTAATTATTATAATGTAAATGCAACAACATTAAATAATTGAACAGCTAGATGAACATGAACATGTGGAGTAATGTGATCATGAGATAAAGCTTGTTTAAGTGACGGTATATATATGATAGATAATGATTGACCTTGATGAAATAATGCATTTAAAGTTTATTGTGATATGACTACTGATGAATGATGATGGACTATGGTTGTAAGATGAATAAAATGAAGTAATTGACATAGAAATTGAGCTAATGTTTGAACACTAGTATGACCATCTCAAACTACAGTATATAAATTATCAGATTCATTAATTACTAGTATAACACAAAATATATATAGAGCTCAAAATGATCAATGAATAAATGAATATACAGTATATTTTCAAATACATGACTGATTTAAATCTACATCTATTTCATTTAACGGTTCTAAAAAAACATATTTAGGCTGAACTTGGAGTTCTTATGAATATAATAGTTCTCATTTTTGATTTAATAGTGTTTATTGATTTTCATATGCTCATATGGATAATTTTTGAGAAAAAACCTGAGTAAGAATATGATGAATATGATTTTCTGAATGGCGGCCATCTTGAACATGAAACAATGCTGTAATTTATTCAAAATAGAAACAAGTAATTTACTTGTTTTTATTTTATATTTAATTATATATTATAATATATTTATCTAATATTTTACTATGAATTTAAAAGAAAGAGTAATAAGTGAGTTAAAAAACAAAAATTTTCCAGACTTAAAATTTCTGATGAGCGATGAAGTTTTGGACTTGGCTACTGAAATATTAAATGAAGAATTAGAAAATGACAAAACAAGATTTGAAGATTTTTTAAAAAAAGAAAATTCATCCCTAACTTTTGATAGTTTTGAAGATGAAAGCATTCTTGATTATTTTTGGATTTTATTAAATCATTTTGAAAATGTTGAAACAAGTGAAAAACTTAGGAATATAATAGAAGACTTTAGACCAAAAATACAAGATTTCTCAAACGAAGTTGCTTATAATAAGCCATATTTTGAAAAATTAATATATGTAGCTGAAAACTTAAAACTTGATGTAGAGCAAAGGAGGATCATGGATTTGAGAATAAAATCATATAAAGATAGATGAATAGATTTACCATTTGAACAACAAGAAGAAATAAAAAAAATAAACAAAAAATTGGGAGAATTAAGTGATAAATTTACAAACAATATAGTTGATTATGAAAAAACATTTGAATATTTAATTACAGATTTTGAGCTTATCAAAGACTTACCGCTTGAAGTTTTGGAAATTGCAAAAGAAGCATGAAAGGAAAAATGATGATATCTTTTTGATAGTGATCCAACAAGTTATTCTGCAATTATGAAATATTGTTCTAGTCAGGAAATAAGGGCATTTTTTGAAAAAGCATCTTATTCAACTGCATCTAATTGAAAATTTGATAATAGGGAAATAGTTTTAGAATTACTAAGATTAAAAGATAAGAAAGCAAAAATTTTAGGATATAAAAATTATGCTGAACTTAGTTTAAATGATAAGATGGCAGATTCTCCAGAACAAGTTTTTGAATTATTAAATTCCATAAGTGAAAAAGCAAAGAAAAAAGCAGAACTTGATATACAAGAATTAAAAGATTATTTTTCTCTAGAAAATATAGAAACTTATGATCTAGGTTATTATTCTAGGATATTAAAAGAAAAAAAATATGATTTAGACGAAAAAGAGCTAAAAAAATATTTTGAATTTGAAGATGTTTTAAATTATTTGCATAGATTTGTTGAAAATTTCTATTCTATAGAAATAAAAGAGACAAAGATTGAATCTTACAATAAGGATGTAAGAGTTTATGAAATATACAAAGATAATAATTTAATTTCTTATTATTTCTTAGATGCATTTTATAGAAAGTGAAAAAGACCGGGTGCTTGGGCTGATAATTTAAGAGAAAAGATGTATTTTCCAGAAACAAGTATTCCTGTTATCTTAAATGTTTGTAATTTTCAAAAAGCAAATTCATGAAAAATAACTCTTTATTTAAGAGATGTTGAAACAATTTTTCATGAGTTTGGACATGCTCTTCATGAAATGTTAAGTGAAAGTAAATATAGTGAGTTATCAGGTTTTTGAGTTGAGTGGGATTTTGTAGAACTTCCAAGTCAATTGCTTGAAAACTGGGTAAGTGATAAGGATAGTTTGAAAAAATTATCAAAACATATAGAAACATGAGAAAATTTTAGTGATGAAATAATTGAAAAATTGGAGAAATTAAAAACATTTATGACTTGAGTTTTTGTTGCTAGACAAAATGAATTTGCACTTTTGGATATGAGTTTATACAGCTCTGAAATACCTAACAATGTAGAAGAACTTGATAAAAAAATACTTGAAATAGTAAACAAATATAGTATATTTAAAAGATGAGATGACTACAAGATGTATTGTTCTTTTAATCATATATTTGGTTGATGATATGCAGCAGGTTATTATTCATATACTTGGGCAGAAATAATTGAAGCAGATATTTTTTCAAGAATCAAAGAAATGTGAATGTTTGATAAAAAAACAGGAGAAAGTTTTTTAAAAACTATTTTATGACAATGAACTAGAAAAAAAGCTTCTGAATTATTTTTTGATTTTATGTGAAGAGAAGTTGAAAATGAAGCATATATTAAAAGATATTGATTGATATAATCAAAAACCCCACGCATGCGTGGGGTTTTTATTTTCCTCCTTTTTTAAAAAATCCTGTCTTTAATCTTGAGCCAGAAAGACCCAAAAGTAAAAACTAGACTGATGATTAACAAAGTACCACCGATATAGTCTAGGTATATTTCATACCTGTTTAGACTAATTATATAGATGGTAATTATCTTAAAAACTGTTTTTGTTTTTCCTACCCTGTTTGCAGCTGGATTGGATGTCTTTGCTCTTAAGTTTTGGCCAGCTATATCTATGATACAAATCAATGAAGCAACCAAAACAAAAAAGCTATTTCCTGAAAACATAGATACAATGCAGAGGGGCATTAAGTCAAGGAACTTGTCTGCAAATGGGTCAAGTATTTTTCCCAAGTTTGTTACATTGTTTAGGAACCTTGCAACAGCGCCATCTAAGGCATCTGTAGTAAAAAGAAACACATATACTACAAGAAGTAGGGAATTAACCACCATTTCTTTGTAAAAGATAACCGTTGTTATTGCTAGTGGAATTGAAGCATAAACTCTCCACATGCAAATCCCATTTCCTGACAGGAGAGGTGCAGAAATGTAAAGCTTGATTCTTTCAGAAAAATTTTGAGGTTCATTTTCATACCTATGAACTGTAAAGCACTCTCTTATTTTTTCGTAATGAAGTCCTATGTAAACTATCCAAAGGACACCACTAACAATTATCAAACTAATTAAAAACTCAATTTGCAAAAGTTGATTTTCTGCAAAAGAATTTTTTAGCAGTAGAAATTCTAATGCATAATTATCAAACATGATTTTCCTCCAAAAGCAAAAATTTGATGATATTTATTGTAAAATAAAAAAATATATAGTCAAATAAAAACTGATAAAATCTAACATGAAATGCAACTTTTAGAAAGTCTAAAAGATATAACTAATTTTTGTGATATGAAAAAATGAATAAAACAAGCAAATAAAATCAAGAATAAGTTAAAAAGTATTGAAATAAAATGAATAATTTGTTTTAAAATTACTTTTGATTTAATATTTTTTTTAATTAGTATTAAATAAATTAATTAATTATTTAAAAAAAATAGATGAAGATTTTGGCTTTTGAAACTAGTTGTGATGATACAAGTATAGCGCTTTTTGAAGATAATAATCTTATCTTTATGGATACTGCTAGTCAAATTAAGATTCATCTTGAAACTGGTTGAGTTGTCCCTGAAGTTGCAGCTAGAGAACATGCAAATGTTATATTTGAAGTATTAACTAAGGTATTACAAAATACAAATACTAAACTTGAAGAAATAAATTATATATGAGTTACTACAACTCCTTGATTATTACCATCTCTTTTAACTTGAACTACAGTTGCTAGTACTATTTCTCAAGTTTTAAATATTCCAATTATTCCTATAAACCATATACAAGCTCATATATTTTCCAATTTTTTAGAAAGACAAGAAAGTGAAATAGAGTTTCCTCTTGCTTGTTTAACTGTTTCATGATGACATAATGAGATATATCTTATGAATGATATGTGGAATACTCAAAAATTGTGACAGACATGAGATGATGCATGATGAGAAGTTTTTGATAAAGTTGCTAAAATGATGTGACTTTGATATCCTGGTTGACCTATTATTTCTAAACTGGCTTCTGAATATAAAGAAAACTGATGAAGTTCTATAGATTTATTTCCTCGTGTTTGGCTTATAAAAAGAGATTTTGAATTTTCTTTTTCAGGTTTAAAAAGTAGTGTAAAAAGGGAAGTAGATAAGAGGATTTTAGAAAAATGAGAATTAAGTTTAGATGATAAAAGGCAAATAAGTTTTGAATTTGAAAATGCTATAACTGAAGTATTGGCCTGGAAACTTGTAAATGCTGCAACACAAAACAACTTAAAAACTGTAATGCTTGCAGGCTGAGTTAGTGCAAATACAAAACTTAGAGATGAGATTGATAGATTATCTAAAAAACACAATTTAAAGTTTATCTATCCTAAAAAACTTGTTTATTGTATGGATAATGCTGCTATGATATGAATCCTTACTTATTATAAAATAAAGTATAGTCAATTTGAAGAAAAAATCTGAGTTGTAAAGATGTAGCAAAATCTATAATAATTTTTTACATAAAAAAGCTAGAATGTTTATCATTCTAGCTTTTCTTTTATTTTTAAATTGTCTTTTAGGTATATATTTCAATTTTCTGTTAATATGTTTTTTATAAGTTTATCTCAAAACTCTAATCTGTTATAAAAATCAGGAGTAGAAATAATAGCATATTTTATCTTTCTACCATAAAATATCTCACTTAAAAATGCTCAAAGTTCTTCTTTATCTGTTTCTCATATCAGGAAAATATCAAGTATAGACTTTCCAGGATTCATAAGTTTTGTTTTTACTGATTCATTAACTATTATTAGTTCTAAGTCATTTTTATTTTTGAAAAATTCTTTTATCTTATCTATTGGATTATATGATTTTAAAAATATATTTACAAAATCATCAACCAAATAAAATCTAGGATTTACATAAAATATCTTCTTTTTTAATTCTTCTTTGTATTTAAGTATTCAAAGCTCAGTTAAGCTATCTAATTCTCTTTTGATTGAATTTATTTGCTCATCAAGATCACGAGACAATCATCTCATGTGAAATCATTCATTGTTCCCAGATTCATATTCTAGGAAAAATTTTTCTAGTAGTTTTGTTCTACATTTTGATCAAAAGATTTTAGATATATCTATTTCTCTCATTTTGAAACATTTTTTACTGTAAATAATAAGTTATCATCTTTTGAATGTATAAACATTCACTCCAGATAATTATAATGTAAGTGTTCTGCGCTCCTTCAAGATGTTGTTTGTCTAATAAATGAAAAATAACTTTTTTCTCAAAAGTAATCTTTCATAAATATTTCTATGTTTTTAAAATCTATGAGTTCTTCATCGCTTAATTCTGTTGTAAGAATCTTGTGTTCTATTGGGAAAACTAAAAGATTTTGCTTATATCAATAATATGGATATTTGTTGTGTCTTATTTCCCAGTGTTTTGTTTTGTGTACTAAAAGAGGCTTTTCATCTTCTTCTATTTTACAAAAAGGACATATATCTTTTGTTAGATAAGTGTTTTGGTCAGTGTATTTTTTTCTATCCCAAAATATCATATTTTTATAAGTTTTTTTTAATTTAACTTAATTTAACTAAAATAGACTAAAAATCAAATTTTTATTGATTTATAGCACTTTTTAAATATATTATTTTAAATTATTTATTTGTAATTAATTAAAAATGAAGAGTTTAAAACAAGAACTATCTGACAGATGATTATTATACCAATTTTCTAGTGAAGAATTATTTAAAACTTTTGATGAATGAAAAGGGAGTTTTTATTGTGGTTTTGATCCAACAGCAGATTCTCTACATTTATGAAACTTTATAGGTTTTATGGTTTGAGTTCATCTTATGAGAAGATGAAACAAATATATTGCTTTGACTGGTTGAGCAACTGGTATGATTTGAGATCCAGGTTGAAAAGATAGTGAAAGAAGTTTTCTTTCACCAGAAATATTAGATAACAATCAAAAAAAGATTTCAATTCAAATCTCATGAATCTTAGAAAATCTAAAAAAATTTACATGAAGTGAATTTAAGTATGATTTTGTAAATAATAAAGACTTTTACAAAGATATGTGATACTTAGATTTTCTTAGAGAAGTATGAAAATACATAACTATCAATGTTATGATGAGTAAGGATACAGTTAAAAAAAGAATTGAAGATCCAGATAAATCTATAAGTTATACAGAGTTTTCATATATGCTTTTACAAGGATATGATTATTGTAAATTATTTAAAGATGACTGAGTTACCCTTCAAATTTGATGACAAGACCAATGGTGAAATCTAGTAACTTGAACAGAACTTATTAGAAAAAAATATGATAGTGAATGTTTTGCTTTAACTTGGCCATTAATTACTGATAGTACTGGTAAAAAATTTGGTAAAAGTGAGTGAAATGCTATGTTTCTAGATAAAACTAAAACAAGTCCATATTTCATATATCAATATTTTATGAATACTGCTGATGAAGATTTAGCAAAATATATGAAGATGTTGACTCTGATTGAAACTGAAGAAGTAGATCAAATAGTTGCTAATCACATGAAAAATCCAGAAAATAGAGAAGGGCAAAAAACTCTTGCTTACAAGGTAGTTGAGATAATTCATGGAACTCTAGAGGCTAATCTAGCTTTGAAAATTTCAGATTTTATGTTTGGTGATAATGATAAAATAATTACATTGAAATCACTTAATACAGAGGAAATTGAAACTTTTAAATTATCTATGTGAGGTTTTAAATATGATTGAGAAAACTTATTTGAAACAATTGTAAAATCAGGTCTTGAATCATCTAACTCAAATGCCAGAAATGCTGTAAAATCAGGTTCAATTTATATAAATGAAGAAAAGGTAATTGATTTTAATCTAGATTTATCTGATAAATTTATAAATGATAAGGTTTTACTTTTAAGAAAAGGGAAGAAGAATTTTAGAATCATAACAAAATAAAAAAGACCAATTTGGTCTTTTTTATAATTTTAAGTTTTCTTCTATTCTTTCAATAATTATTTTATTTATATTATTTGCATCGTTATTTATTATCTCTATTAAATTTTCAAGATTTAATACTATAACTTCTAGTTCAGAAATAGCACTAACTGTAGCCGTTCTTTGTTCTTCGTTTAATAAAGCTATTTCTCAAAAAATATCACCAGGATTAAGTTCAGCTACTTTTTTTCCTCATATAGAAATAGCAACTTTTCATTTTTTTAATATATAACCTTCTCAATTACTATCTTCTCATTCTATAATAATAAGTTCTCATAAATTGTATTTCCTATGTTCACAGTTATTTACTATAGAATCTACTATTTCTTTATCAAATCAATGAAAAATTTTTAATGAATATATACTTTCTGGCATAAAAAAATGTTAATATTTAAAATTCTTTAATATATTAACATATTTTTATTTATTATGCAAAATTACATAGTATATCAATCTTTTTCATATTTTTCTCTAAAATCTCTTATAAGAGCCCAAAACATATTTTCTGTATATTTAGGAAAGTTTTTCTCATTTTCCCAAATTATTCAATATTTAATTTTGTTTCTCATAGTATTTTCTCAAACTGGACAGTTACAAGCAGAATATGGAATTTCTTTTTGTTTTACAAAAGTTACTAGTTCTTTTTCTCTTATATATGACATTGGTCTAATAAAAGTTATGTCTCATTTGCTCATTTTGTTAACAGGTGGCATTATTTTTAACTTTCTTCATTCAAGCATATTCATCATAGTTGTAACAACTATATCATCCATATGATGTCAAAAAGCTATCTTTGTAGCATTGTATTTTTGGCATAGTTTAAACATAGCTATTCTCCTTGCATAAGCACACCATTGACAACTTTGTCAAACTCACTCATTAAGTTTAGATTCTTCTGGTAGGTTTATATTTACTTTTTCAAGAGGAATATTCAATACCTCTTCAAAGTATTTTCTTTTTTCTTCAAAGTTTATATCACAATCTATTAAAAATTCTTTAAAAATATAAATTCACCTTATTTCAAATTTATCTTTTACTTGTTTTCTATATTCGTTTAATAAATATCATAAAACCATAGAATCCTTTCATCAAGATACTCATAGTAATACTGTTTCTCAAGGTTTTATCATATTAAAATCTATTATAGCAGATCTCAACTTTTTTAGTAGTTTTTTTTCTAGGGCACTCATAAAAACAAAAAATAAATAAAATCTGCAAGATTTTATTTATTTTTTGTTTTTAAACAAATAAAAAACCAAATAATTTGGTTTTTTATCTTATAATTACATAACTTCAACAACAACTTCTCCAGTCATAGTTTCACTAACTGATGCATCATCTTCAATTATAGTTTCACCTGTAGAAGTATTATCTTCAGATATATTTTCAACATTAGAATTGTTTTCAATAACTTCCATTTGTAATGGTTCATTATTTTCCATATTTTCTTCAACAATTTCAGTTTTACCACAAGAAGCCAATAGTGTTAAAGCTAAAACACTTAATAATGCAATTAATTTTTTCATAAGCATTGTATTATATATATATAAAAGTGTTGTAATTATAAATAATTTTATTAATAATCAACTTTTTATTTATTTTTTTATTTACTTTTGGATTTACATTTATTTAATTTATTTTTTAATTAATTAAAATAAAAAAAATTGTTAATTTATATTGTTTTTTTTATAATTTTTCTTATATTATAAACTTATTATATAATAATTTTATTTAGGATGACTAGAAGAAGAGGTAATACTACATTTCAAAAAAACATAAAAGATTATATAGTTCCTATTATATGAGGAATATTAGTTTTATTTTTAATGTTTTCTGTTTTTTCATGAGATGATTCATCTAATATTAATACAAATGTTGAAAATCAATCTTGACTTGCTATTTCATTAGATTCAGATACTTCACAAGCAACAATTATTTATCCTTGAGATTATAAAAAAGATATAGAAGGGGATGGAGTTTTATATAAATGAGAAAAGATTTTGGTAAAACAATGAAATGTCTCTTTAATTTTAGATTGAATTATTAATTTTAAAGTTAATAGATTATGAGAATTAAAATATTTAGAAGATTGAAATTTTTCTGTAAGCTCTTGAGAAGTTTGGTTAGATTCAATTAAAAATATTAATTTAGATTTAAATTTTGCTAAGTTAAAAATAGAAGAAAATTCACATTTATCAGTTTCTCAAAATGAAGTTTGATCTACTATTTATCTTGTTTCTTGATTTGTAGAAGTTGAAAATTTAGTTTGAAAAAATACTGTTTTAACATCATGAGAGAAAATTACAATATCTAGATGAGATGCTTCTAAATGAAATTTAGATCTAACATTATTAAAAGAAAATTTAGATCAATTTTTTATAAAATCCGATTGGTTTATATTAAATAAAGGTTCTAATTATGTTGTTTCAGAAGAATTAAAAGAAAATTTAGATCAAAAAGAATTAACTCAAAGTTGATCTACTATTGAAAATACAAGTTCCACTCAATTAATTAATTTTTCAAATTTGCTTGATGAATCAAATGTTTCTACTCCATTAATTGATATATCAGGTTCATTTACAAGTGAAGATATATCATCTATAGTTGTAAACAATAAAAGTGCTATTATAGATAAGACATCTAAAACATTTAAGATTGAAAATGTTGATGTTTCAAATAAGGAAAATGATTTAGTTTTTAAAGTATATGATGACTCTAATGATATAATATCTAGATTTGTGTATACTATATATTATAGTTGAGGAAGTTCAAATAATATTGCTACAACAAATAGTTCTTGATTTAAAGTAAATAATTTTGATGTTGATTGAACTAAATTTGTATTTACTGCACCAACAACTACTAATACTTATACTACAACTGAAACTTTTGTAACTATAAGATGAGAGGTTAAAATAGATTGAATTGATAATGTAACAGTAAATGATTTTAAATTAAGTTCTTTTAATTGAAAGACTTGGAGATATCATGCAGATGTTTCTTATAATAATTTAGCTGAGGGAACAAATGTATATGAAGTAAAATATTTCTCTTCTTGAAAACTTATTTATACAAATTATTATACTATAATTAAGAAATCAAATATTCCAACTACATCAAATGTAGAAACTGAACCTGTTTCAGAAGAAGCTTCTAGTTCTCTACCAACAACAGACTTGATTTCTCAATAAAAAAATACTTGATTTCTCAAGTATTTTTTTATTAACAAGAACATCAATTTCAACAAGATCATCAGCTTCAGCAACTAGCTCAATTTTCACCTCATCAAATTATGCTTATAAACATAGATTTTATTTCTTCATCATTTGGAATAATTCATTCAAAAATAGTATCCATAAAATCTATTGATTCTTCTTCTACAATTAATGCAGGTTCTTTTGCAATACTTAATTGGTTTTTTATATTTTCATCATCAGTTATTTCTACATTTATAAAATCTGATAATCAAAGCTCTTCTAGTGCATTTAAAACTTTAATATTAAGTTCTTTAGTGTTTTCTTCATTTCAATATATTTTTATCTTCATTTTCTAAAAATTATCATTTAAATAAAAAAAGTATTTGAATTATATATCAAATACTTTTTTTTGAAAATTATTTTTTTATTTTGCTTCTTCGCTAGTTTCTTCAGTTGTAACTTCTTCAATTTCTACTTTAGCAGGCTTAGATGCTATAGCAACAATATCATCTAAATTAGTTAATACTTCAAATTTTGAAGGTATATTTAAATCAGATATTCTAATAACATCTCAAATATTTTCTAATTTTGATAAATCAACTTCAAAAGAATCAACTAAATCTTTAGGTAATACTTTTACGTCTACTTCTTTTGTATGTTCTTCTAGAATAGCTCATTCTTTTACAGCTTTTGAAGTACCAATAAATTTTAATTGTATCTTTGTATGAACTTTTTCACCTTTAGTAATTGCAAAAAAATCAATATGTAAGAAATCTCATTTTATAGGTTCTTTTTGATAATCATGAACTAAAACTTCAATATTTTTTTTACCAATATTTAAGTTGATTATATGAGATTCTCAAGAAACTCTAAATAATTTTATAAATTCTGAATTATCAATTTTAATTGCAATAGCTTCTTGATTTTTTCAATAAACTACAGCTGGTATCATTTTTTCAGCTCTTATATCTTTTAATTTTTCCTCAGTATTTCTAGCTTGAGCATTTAAATTTAAATTTTCCATAGTCTTGATTTGATATATATAAATAATGTTTTAAATAAAAAGCTTGCAAATTCTAATCATAAAACTAAAATTTGCAAAACTTTTTTGAAAAATTGTTTTTTTATGTTTTAAAAATATATTATTATCTAATAATAAGCTTATTATCGCTTACTTCAAAAGTTAATTTATAAAGTCAATTATCGTTTAAAACTATAATTTCTCAATCATAATTAACATAAAAATCTTTTATTTTTTTTGAGGCTCATTCTATTTGACCTACATAAGTTAAATTTTGAGTATTTTTATAATTTGTTGTATTTGGTTTAAATATCCAAATCTTATCATTTAATAAGAAATAAACATAATTTAAATTAGATCTAGATATTATTTGAACTTTTTTACCATCTTCTAATGTATAATTTTTAGGTAATTTATTAAGTATTATAGATTCTAATCTATAAGGGTTAGAGAAGAACTTTACAATTGTTAGATCTTTTTTTAATATGTAAAATCAACCATCAATTGCTATAGATAATATTTCTCATATTTGATCTAAATCTTCTTTTTTTAAATAAGCTTCTGCTATTTTAAAATCATCTCAATTAGCTGAATGTTTATTTATTTGATTATCTTTTCATAAAGTATATAAATTAGTAGAATATCAACTAATATATTTTATATCTTCCCATTTTGCTTGTCAAGCAACATTTACAAAATTAAAATATCAATTTTTTGTAAATTTTACTATTTTTGAAGTATTAGTTAATAAAAACAGATTATTATCAATAAAAAATCAATCAATAAATTCTTCATCATCTCATAAATTTGAGAAAATATATGTTTGAGGTTTTTGAGTTGTTAATATAGGTCATAAAACTCATTTTTTTTGTATTATATATGGAATCAAATTGTTTTTAGCTATTTTAACTCAATTTACTCAATCAAATGTTTGAATTAAGTTATTATCATTTGTTTCAAAAATTTCTATCTTATTAAATTGTTTTTTTAATATATTTATATCATCTGTTATTTTTGTAAGATCTCATAAATATATTTCTTGTTTTTGTACTTCTAAAATCAGATTTTCAGCATCTTGTATATTTTTATCAAAAACATCTGGATTAGCAATATTTTCAGAAGCTACTCTAACTAGATTTTTAATTTCAACTATGTTATTTTTTGCCAATTCTTTATTTTCAGTTTGAGTAGTTATGGATACCAATGTAGATAAAGAATAATATAAGAAGAAAACTGCTACAAGTATTCATGATAATAATATTATATTTTTTATATTTTTTGATTTTGTTTTTAATTTATCAAAGATAACTAAAGATTTTCATATACTTAATTTTGCAAATTTATTATCTAATAATTTTACTAGGTTATTTTTTATATAATCTAATTTTTCATTTTTTATTATTTCTTTTTCTTTACTTATATATTTCATTGAACTAACTAAACAATTAGTTTCTATAATCTCACTTTTTAGTATATTTTTAATATTTTTATTAAATATTTTTATATCATCTGCTAAAATTAATCAATCAACTAAATCACTTTTTGATAGATATTTTAATAATTCTATAGTTGAAGATACAACTATTTCTCAAGATGTTAATTTTCATTCTGAAATATATGAAAAATCTTCTTTATTTTCTCCATTTTCTGTTAATTCAATAATTTCAGAATTTCTGTTTACTAGACAAGCAGAAGATTTTCAAATATTTGAAAAGATATAATTATTATCGTTTAATATTCAAATAATCATATCAATTTCATCCTTTTCTTCTTGATCAATTCTCCATGTTTTTAAGTATGAATTTAGATGTTCTAAGGCAATCATGAAATCATTGTAAGTATCATTTTTGCTTATTTTATCAATCAGATATTCTAAGGTATTATTTATCAAATTTTCAGCTAAACTTTGATTATTTGAACTGATTAATATAAAACAGTCTAGATTATTATCTAGATTTATATTCTTTTTTATTATTGTATTTTGTTTTTCAAAATCTATTTTTTTTACACTTATGTCAAACATTTTTTTTTGATTAAAAGTTATTATCTTAACCTATAAAAAAATTATATAAAAAACTTTTAAATTTCAAAATTGAAATATAAAAATTATTTATTATAATAAGAATCTAGAATATATTATAAGTTTTAAAAAGTGTTATTAGTAAGATGAAAAAAAGAACTTTCTTGAAAAGTTAAAATTAGTGGTTCAAAAAATGCTGCTTTGCCTATACTTGGTGCAGCTTTGATGTTAAACTGAAAAGTTAGATTAACAAATATGCCAAAAATTTGAGATGTAAAAACTTTTTTGGATATTTTAGAATGAATTTGAGTTAAATATAGTTGGGAGGGAACTACACTAAATTTTGATTCTTCAAATATAACAAATCAAAATTTAAATTTTGAAAAGATTAAAAAAATAAGATCTTCTATATTTTTACTTTCTCCATTACTACATTTTTTTTGAAATATAAAAATACCTTTTCCAGGATGATGTAGTATAGGAAAAAGACCAATTGATGCTCATTTAAATTGATTAGAAGCTATAGGATACAATTATCAATATGAAAATGATGAAATTATTCTTGACTGAAATTTACAATCTTGAGAAAAGATATTAAATGCATGATTTTGAGTTAGTTCAACTGAAAATCTTATAGTAGCAAATGTTTTAAGACCAGGGAATACTATAATAAAAGCTGCAGCAATTGAACCACATGTTATGAATTTGATAAGTTTTTTAAGAATAGCTTGAGCCAATATAAAAATAAAATATAACCATGAGATAATAGTTTCTTGAGTAGAAAAACTAGTTAATGATTTTGAGTTTGAAATAGTTTCAGATTATATAGAATCTTGAACTTATATGATTATTTGAGCTTTGGCATCAAAAGATTATATAGATATAGAAAATGCAAGAATTGATGACTTATATATATTCATAGAAAAATTAAAAGAATCAGGAGTTAGAGTAGAGGATTTATGAAATGATGTTCTTAGAGTTTTTAAAGCAGATGATTTAAAAGCAATACAAGTTCAAACTAATATTTTCCCATGATTTCCAACTGATTTACAATCTCCATTTGCAATATTACAATCACAAGCTGAAGGGATAAGTAAGATTCATGAAGTTCTTTTTGAAGGAAGACTTAATTTTTTGGTTGAATTAGAAAAAATGAGAGCAAATGTTGCTGTTATGAATCCTCATGAAGCTCTTATATTTGGTCCAAATAAACTAAAAGGTTGAGTTACTGTAACCTCTTGGGATTTGAGAGCTTGAGCTGCTATGGTAATAGCTTGACTTATAGCTGAATGAGAAACAAAGATTACAAATGTAGAGTATATATATAGATGATATGAAGATTTTGTTTCAAAATTAAAAGCTTTGGGGGCAGATTTAGACGAAATTAATGATTAATTTTTAAGATTTTATTATGAGATTATTTTGATTATTTTTATTTATATTTTGAATTATTATTATTTATAACCCAGATATTATTGCATATCTTATTTGATGATTACTTGTATTTATTGGCTTAAATATGTTTTTAGCTTCTTTATTTTTCAAAAAAGATTCAAAGGAATCATTTGTTAAATTTTGAGATTATAAGATTTTTAGATAGAGAGTTTTAAAACTCTCTTTTTATTTTTTTAAAAAAATATATAATAATTTAAATTAAAACTAAAATATTATTTATGTTCGCAGATATAATTATCTATATATTACTTTTTTTTATTTCATTTTTCCCAATAGTTATATGGGCATATGCTTTTTCATTTACAGATGAAAACCCTTTGAATAAAAAAAGATTTTTAGCTTGAATTTTGGCTTGAGTTCTATCAGTTATACCTATTTTGTATATAGATAAAATAATGAGTGTTTTAAAATTTGAATACTTAAATGTTTTTTATTTTGTTTCAAAAATAAAAGATTTGTTATCTAGTTTAGAGTTTTGATTATCTCTTAGTTTATTCTTATTTTTGATAATTATTTTTTCATTTTTTCTTGGTTGATTTTTTAAAAATAAAACAAAAATATTTAGTATTTATATTAAAAATACATTAGTTTTTCTCATATTTATAATATTTTTAAGTTTATTTTTATTTTTGATTGGTTTTTTATTTTCAAAGTTTGATTTTATTATAGATAATCCTATAAATTTTTGAAATATAGTTTTTGATACTTTAAAACTTATAATATTTTATTATGTTATTGTTGCATTTATAGAAGAAGCTTCAAAACATTTCAATTTTTTACAATCAAGTATTTTTTATATTAAAAATATTAAAGATTGAGTTTTATATGCTATATTTATAGCTTTATGATTTAGTTTTATTGAAAATATGTTATATTTATATAACTATTATTTATCATATGGTATATCTACTGAATTATTAAAATTATATTTTTTTCGTAGTTCATTTTCTGTTATGGTTCATGTTTTATCTAGTAGTATAATTTCTTATTATTTTACTAGAGCACTTATGCTTTATAGATGAAAGGATTTGAGTTTTCCTTATTTAAAAATATTTTCTTTTTGAATATTTATAAGTGTATTATTGCATTTAATCTTTGATGTAGCATTGACACTTGGATTTGTTTTTATTATATTTATTTATTTTATTTGAGGTTATCTTTATGTAAGTAGTATATTTTATAAAGAAGATTAATTATTAAATATAATTTAAAATAATCAAATAATATTTTATAAAAAAATATACAAATAAGATTTAAAATATACAATTATTTTTGAAGGAATTTATTTATTAATAAAAAATATTATAATGAATAATTTAAATAATAATATAAAAATATATTCAAAAAATTTTAAAATAGAAGCATTTACGTTTGTTGAGTTAATTATAGTAGTTACATTGTTAGTTATATTATCAACAATATGATTTATTTCATATAATTGATATATTGTATGAGTAAGAGATACTAATAGGATTAGTCAATTAGCAAATTTAAAAGATGCATTAAATGTTTATTCAGTAAAAAATATTTTACCATTGCCAGAAGACTCAGTAGAAGTTAAGAATTGAACAGAAATAATAGCATATCAATGATATTTATGAAAAGATATAATAGATGATATATGATATTCAACACAAGGTATAGATCCAAAAGATAAGCAATATTATAGTTATTATTTAACTTGAGATAGAAGATATTTTCAACTTTTATGATTTTTAGAAGAATCTGAATCACTATGAGCTTTTAATCTTGTAAATAAAGTACATGCAAATATAAATAGATATCCATATACTGCTGGTTCAAGATTGTGAATAATGACAGATACAAATAATATTCCAATTCAAGAATTAGAAGCTATAAAAACTGTTTGAGAAATAGATATATCAAATGTTACATGAGAATATAAATCGTATTTAAGTTGAACAGAATATGTAAGATGAACATGAACAGATTTTGTAGATTTGAAAGATATAGCTAAGGTATGATGAAAATATTGGTCAGTTGTTAATAATCAATTTATTAATTCATATAGTAATATAGTATGAAATACTCCTACTATAACATGTCCTACATGATATATACTTGTACCAGCATTATCTCCATTTACAACACAAAACTTTTGTGTAGCAAAATATGAAATGAAAGATGTATGATGAGTAGCAACTTCAC
>JAQVDN010000006.1 GCA_028698305.1 Candidatus Altimarinota bacterium | reverse complement strand
TATATTATATTTTATTCCTGCCATTTTTATTATTTTTAGTAATATTTTTTAGTATATTTATTTTTTACACTAAAAAAAGTAGAATGTTCTCTTTTTTTTCATTCTACTTTTTAGGGGGCAGATCATTAATCTCTTTTTTTTAATTTAAAATAAACTTTCAAAAAACAATAAAATGAGTAAAATAATTAAAATTAATTTGTTAGTTAAAAAGATGAAGAAAAGATTTTTATTATTTCTTATATTTCTTATATTTATTATTTGTACTACAACATTTGTAGTTATATTAAATTATTTAGATCCTTTTGAATATACTAAATTAGCATTGGGGTCACTAGTTTTTTCATACTTATTTTGATTATCTAGTTTATTGTGTTTGATATTGTATATTATAAAAAAAATCTATTTTAGGTGAAATATAACTATATATCATGTACTTGTTAGTTTTAGACAATCATTTTTTATAAGTGTATTTTTTTTGATTTTGATATTTTTTAATTATTATTGAGCTTCTATTATTTTTACGGCTTTTTTATCTTTTATAGTTTTATTTTTTCTAGAATTATTTATAAAAAATTGAGAATAATAGAATACTATTAATTGTCAAGTACTTTTTGTTTGATAAAGAACTAAAATTATATTATTATATATGTGTAAATTATTTTCTAAAACCTTGTTTTGAATAAATTTTATATTACATTTGTAGTCACTTTATTGTTATTTATATTTAATAATTCTTCATTTGCATTAACAAATGAAGAAAAGTGAGCTATACTTGAAAATTTTCAACAAAAACAGTATGATTTATTGTTTGAATCTGATTTATGAAGTTTTACTTCAGAATATTCAGATTTATTTAGCATATCTCAAAAAATAGATTTATATAATAACATAAATGAAGAAATTCAAAATGATAAAGCATTAGCAGAAGAAAAAAAGGATCAACTTATGTCTACTATTTATTCTTTAGAGGAGTCAATAGCTGAACTTGATAAAGATATAGAAAAAACATCAAAAAAAATAGAGCAAATAAATTTAGATGTTATAAAAACAAAGACTGAAATAGAAACAAATACAAAAACTATAGAGTTATTAAAGAAAAAAATTGAAGAAAATACTCAAATATTATTGGATTATTTGGTTTATATTTACAAGAAATCAAATACAGCTTATTCTTGAGATGAAATTGATAATTTAAAAAGTATTTTATTAAATTGAGAGCCAATTTGAGATATGATTAATGATTTGTATTTTAAATGAATAATACAAATTACTGGTAAAAAACTTATAGATAATCATAGAGCTTATGTATCTGATTTATATTTGAAAAAAGTTACTCTTGAAAAACAAGAACAAAATTTAAAAAATTTGAGAAAACAGTGAGTTATAGAACAAAAAATTCTTCAAGATAAAAAAGATTTTAAAGATAAGATTCTTCAAAATTCAAAATGAAAACAATCATTTTATGAACAATACTTAGCTGAAAAAGTTAGACTTGAAAATGAAGTTAGATTAAATGCTATAAAAGAGCAAATTAAGTTAAATACGACAAGAAACAAGATACTTGAAAAATATAATTGTGAGTTTGTAGATTTATCTGAAAATACATCAGAAGTAAGAGTATTACAAAAAAATAATCCTAGATGTTATTCTATAAATAAATTAATATATAGTGAAACACAATTGAATAAAAATGTTAATACAGAAGAAAAAATATCTGAATTAAATCCTTTAAATTGGCCAGTTAATCCGATAAATGGTATTTCAGCATATTATAAAGACGAAGAATATTTAGAATTATTTAAAGCAACTCATAATGCAATAGATATAAAAGTACCACAGTGAACTTCTATAGAAGCTCCTATGGATTGATATGTAGTTTATCTTAGAAAACCAACTGATCCAGATTATTCATATTTAGCAATAAAACATTATGATTGATTTTTGACTGTTTATGGTCATCTAAGTGAAATAATGGTTGAACAATATGAATTTGTTGAAAAATGACAAGTTTTTGCTAAATCAGGTTGAGAATATGGTACTTTTTGAGCATGATATGTAACTACTTGACCACATCTTCATTTTGAAGTATTTAAAGATAAAGAATATATTGATCCATTTGATGTTTTAGATTTATCATATATAAAATATCAAACTCTACCTTCTAAATATAGAGAAAAATATTACTTAGATTTTAAATCTAAAAATTGATATAATTTTTCAGAAGCAAGCTCAAATTCTAAATTATTTAAGTTAGAGTGAACAAATGAAATAGAAAGACAAAAATCTCTTATTTCTACTTATGCAGTTTGAGAATTTAATAATTGGCAAATGTGGGTTGATGAAGCACTTGATTGAAATATAGATCCATCTCTTGTTATGTGTATATGACTTGCTGAAAGTTCACTATGAAAAAATTTAACTACAGCATATAATATCTGAAATGTTTGAAATAATGATAGATGAGATAGAAGATGATTTGATAATGCTAGACAATGAGTTTATTCAATAATATATACTTTGAATAATAAATATTTGTGAAAATATAATAGTATAGCACAATTATCATGAGCATGAAGAAAAGAAACTTGATTACCTTGATGTAAAGAAGCTTGAGAATTTTGTTATGCAACAGATGTTAATCATTGGCATAACAATGTAAAAAGATGTTTAACTCATCTGAAATGAGTTTATGTTCCAGATAATTATAATTTTAGGTTAATAAAATAAAAAAATATAAGTTTTTTAAAACTTATATTTTTTTTATTTCTTCAAATTTTCATCAAAACAAAAAAGAGCTTAAGCTCTTTTTTGTTTTGATACTAAGTATAATCAAGCAGCAAATATTGAAACTATTAACAATATCAATAATTCAGGACCAGTTTGTATTTTAGTAGCTTCAGATAAATCTCATTCATATATTTCTCAAGAACCAGTTTCAGCCATAGCTTTTACTGCAAAATATTCATATTTAACTTCATCTCAAGTTATATCTATTTCAAATTTTGGTTCAGCTACATTTACAATTAGTTCTAAATTTCAGTCTTCTAGTTTCTTATAAACATTGTAACTTTTTGCTTTTTCTAATTTATCCCAAGTTAAAATAGATTTACTTTTTAATTCTATTAATTTTAATCAAGTTATTTTTAAATCATCTTTTTCTTCTTTAGAATCCAATTTTACTGGCTCTGCAGCATTTAATACAATCTTATTAACTTTAATACTTGCAACTCATAATTCTTTTTGTTCACTTCCTAATTCATCTTTTAGTATTAAATCTATTTTATATATTCATTCTTCTTTTGGAGCAAATAGTTTTGCAGTATAAACTCAACTTTTTGTTTCTTCAAGTTTTGTTATAACATCATTTACAACTGAGCTTACATCTCTTAAAGAAGGTGTTGTAGTTACTTCAATATCAAATTGTCATTCACTATCTACTTCAGAAGGAGTTACTTTTACATTTGTTAAATTTAAGTTTGCTTTTTCTACTATTATTTTTACTTCTTTTGATTCTCAAATGATTTCTCAATTTGCATTTAATACTTTAGCTAAGAAAATATTTTCTCCTTCAACTAAATTTGTAACTTCTTTTTCATAAATACCTTCATTATTAGTTGTTGTATTTAATTCGTTTTTTCAATTAACTATTATTTTTACTTGATGATTTTTTTCAGTTGTTCAAGAAATTTTAATTTTATTTACTCATATTGTTAGTCAATTTTCTGGTGAAATTATCTCAATATTTGCATTTTCAATACTATCATTCTTTGTAATTGTTACTTCTCCTATACCGAAAATAGTATCATCATTAAAGTCATAAACATGTATATTTTGAGTTCATTCTTTTAAAAATTTAACAGCATTTTCAAAAACAACCTTTCATTGATCACTGGATTTGAAAGTATAAGTATTTTCTTCTAGTATAATAGGTAATTGTGCTTCTGGATCAGATTCTGAAAATATAAGAATCATACCATTATAATCATTAGCAACTACATTGTTTTTATCTACAGCTTCAATAGTAAGATCAAGAGCTTCTCATACCTTTGCTGTATTTGGACTAAGAGTAATCTTAAAATTATCTACACTTGCTGCCATTACTCATGTTATAGAAAATAAGTAAGTAATAAATAATAGTACAATTTTTTTATACAAATTCATATTTTGATAAATAAATGTTAAAACTTTGTTAATATCTTAATAATATTTAGCTTTTTTAAAATAAAAATTGTACTATTTAACTTTACAAAAACACTTTTTATATCTTAATATAAAAAGTGTTTTTTTCTTCATAGATGTTTGATATAAATGTTTGATAATAATTTATCTTCTTTAATAGCATATTTTTGTGCTCACTATCAAGTTCACTGAGTAAGTCATCTATTATTAAAATAGGTTTTTTTCAAGTTTTTTTCTCTATAAAAATACCTTCTAGAAGTTTGAGATAAATAATAACACTTTTTGTTTCTCATCTTGATGCATAATGTATCAAACTAACTCAATCTATTTTTACTTCAAAATCATCTACATGTGGTCAAATATGGGTTTTTCATAAAATGGTATCTCTTTTAAAGTTTTTGTTTAAGTAATTTTTTATAGAATCTTTTATATTTTCTTTATCAATCTTTGTTTTGTATTCAAAAACTACATTTTCAACTTTTCATGAAAAGTATGGAGTTGTATTTATAATTGATTCTTGTAGAAAATTTATAAATTTAAATCTATACTTGTATATCTCACTTGCTATTTCTACAAATTTATTATTCCAAAAATTTATCTCAGATTCATTTACTTTTTTTTCTCAGATTGCTTTTAGTGTAGAATTTCTAGATTTTAGTATTTTTTTATAATCTTTTAATAGTTTTTCATATTCTTTATAACTACTTTTTAATGTTTCATCTAAAAAATCTCTTCTTAGAGAAGGAGAAAGATAGAACATATTCATAACTATAGGTGAAAAAATAACACAAGAGTGACTAAAATCAATAAATTCTTTTTTAGTTGTTTTTTTGTTATTTATCATATAGTTTTTCTTTTTTTCTTTTTTAGAATAATAGAAACTATATTTATTATCATCTTCATTCTTTATTTCAATAAAAAAATAATCCTCTCACAAGGCTACTAAATCATCTAGACTTAATTTTGTGATAGAATTATTTCAAAGTTGACTTAATGCTTCTAAAATATTGGTTTTTCATCTTCAATTTTCTCAAATTATGAAATTTTCTATTTCAAAATTATTTATTATTTTCTCCTTAAAATTTCTAAAATTTATAAGTTTAAGTTCTTTTATCATAATTATTTCATTATATTTGAAATAGCGATTTGGTTTGCAATAACTTTTTGTCCAGAACAAGCAAGTAATTCTTTTGGAGTTATTTCTCTTATTTCTATGTCCTCTCTTAGATTATTTTCTACTTCAACGACAGTTGTAGTAGGTTTTACTCAAGTTGTATCAACTTCATTTAATAGATCAATATATCTTAAAATTCAGTTTATATCTTGACCTAGTTTTTCATTATCTATTCTTATTTTACTTAGATTTTTTGATAATTTTTCAATTTGTTCTTGTGTTAAACTCATTTATTTATATTATTAGTAAAATTGTTATTTTAAATATATTATTTATTTAAAAAAAATCAAGTATGTGATTTAAAGAAATATTGAAAAAAGATTTTTTTGAGAGTGAAAATAAATTAAATCTCAGATATAAATCAGCAAAAACAATGTTGATATTTTTTATTTTATTATTTTTCACTAGCTTTTATTTTGTATGAGCAGGTTTTCATAGAGATTTTTTTATAAATTATATAAGTGTATTTTATATATTTTTAGTTATAACAATTATATTGTATATATATTTATATTTTAAAAAAACATTTGACCAAAAACTTACCTGAGTTTTATTATATATATTTGTTTTCTTATTATTTATAATATTTGTTTTTCTTTTACTACCGTTATTTGTAAATGGATGAATACATTCTTTTATAGTATAAAATATTTTATAATTTATTTATTATGTTTAAAAAATATCTAATTTTATTTGTTGTTTTTATTTTTACTTCTTGTTCTTCTGATACTCAATCAACATGAGAAAATAGTTTAAAATGAGTAGAAAATAAAAATTTTGATTTTAAGATTCCTTGAAATTGGGAAATCATAGAAGATAAAGAAAATATATTACCAAAAGCAAAAGAAGGAAATATAGAACTTGCTGCAACTTCTACTTCTATTTCAAATGGTTTTTCAAATAATTTGCTTATCTTATCAGATGATTTGAAAAAACTTACTACATCAAAAGATTATTCTATGCTTAACAATATGTGAGCAGAAACTGATTATCTAGAATATAAAAAAATATCTACAAATGATATTACATTTGCAGATGGAGAAGTATCTCTTGTATATGAATTTGAAGCAAGATACAATTTAGATACTCCAAAACTTAAATTTATACAAACAGCAAGTGTATGTAATAAAACAAAATGATATTTTATCACAATAGCCCTGCCTACAAGTGTAACTGACATAAGTAGGTATATAGAATTATTATCAACTTTTTCATGTAAATAATAAAAAAAAAGAAAATTTCATTTGAAATTTTCTTTTTTTTATTATAATTTCTTAGCTTAATAAAATTTGGTGCCATGGTAGAGTGGTCATACAGCGGTCTGCAACACCGTATACAGCGGTTCGAACCCGCTTGGCACCTCCAATATTACAAAATTAAATAAAGACGGATACTAATATCCGTCTTTATTTAAATCTAAAAAATTGATTACAAACTTATTAGTAATTAATATTTAAACTTTTATTTATAATTAAAATTAGTATAATTTTAGAAATTTAATAACTTATCAAAAATTATTATTATTATTACCAATATTTTTAAACAAGTTGTAATTTTTGAATAGAAACTGAAAAACAACAAATATGAAAAAAAATTAATATGCAAAAAGTTTGAATATTAGATTTTTGGGTAGAAATATTTGAGAATACGGGGATATTGATTTATTATTTGAACTTGAAAAATAGAGTGTTTTATAATACTATATTTTTTAATTATTTAATATTCTGAATTTAATTTTAAATGTTACTTTTTTATATTAAAACATTATAATTATTTTATTATATAAATATATAAATAAAAATGAAAAAACTATTATGTTGATTGTGAGTTCTTTTAGTCTTAGTTTGATGTAGTATAAATAATAAAATTACTATAGATTGAGATATCTTAAGTTCATCTATTTGGGATAATTTAAATAATACTACTTGGTCTTATGATAATTGATGGGCTTGAGAAACATATGTTTTTTATAGTGATAATAATTGAAATAAAAAGTGTATTAATCAAGTTCATGGAAGTTGAGTTCCTATTGTTTCAAGAAAATATATTCATATATCATTAAACGATGATGATACAATAAAACTTTGAGATGAGATTTTCTCTTTTCAAAATAATGAATTAATTTCAGAAAATAAAAAATTAACATTAAGTGAAAATAAACCTCTTGTTTTTAATCATATGTGTTGACCAATTGATATGGAGATAGTAAAGAGTGATGATTTTGATATAGAAAATATAGATGTAGATTGCGAAGAAAAAAATAATATTTCAGATGATGAAATAGTTGAGCAATATTGAATGGATATAAAAATTGTAAAATTTTTAGAATGACAAGACCAGATATCTTGGATTAATGAGGATGATGGAAAATCATTTTGTTCATATACTATTTTGGATCAAGAAGAAGATGTTTTATATTTTTATACATTGTGTGAAGAATTTTATATACAAGATAAAGAATTTATTTGTCCTAATTATGATTCTCAAGAAAAATGTTTTATGACAAAAACTTTGAATAAATCAGAATGTTATGATTTATGTGAGGTAAAAAATGTTGATTCTTATCTCGCACAAGGATGAGGAAGTGCTGTTCCTGTAAAACTAACAAAAAATGATGATACATATTCAATTTGGATGCCAAGAGATTGAAGTAATTATAAAAAAGATTTAGATGAAAACTTTACAAAAGAAGCATCTGAAACGCTTAGTAAGATTTGAGGTTGATGACTTAGAGATATTATTATTAAAAGAGCAGAAAATCATTTTTGAATAAAAGCTAAATTTGAAGATAAAACAGAATTAGATAAAAACTGTCATAGTTTTAGTGATTGTGAATTACCGATGGAATATGCTATAAAATCAAATTGTCCATATACAGTAAAATGTGAAGATAATAAATGTTTTGTTTGATGCTATGATTTTAAAGATTATACAGAGTTTCCAAGATTAAAAAATTATTCATGGAATGATGTTAATGATATTTTAAATTCATGAAATGTTAAAGAAGTTTTCCAATCTCATAATTTAGATATTGAATTACATTTAAAAAATGGAACTATTGTTTATGTTCAAGAACCTGAAATTGATGCAATTTTTGATTTAATTAATTCCTGTTGAGAAGTTTGTAAAAATATTATAAAAGGTACAGAATAAAATTAAAACAAAAAACAGCCATTTATGGCTGTTTTTTGTTGAGTTTAAAAATAAAAATAGAATTAATATTATTTAAATCTAAAACTATTTATATTTTTTATCAAATATATTTTCTAAACTTAAATATAATTTTAATTATCAATACTTTTTTGCTTTTTTTAATTTTATAGATATATTCCCATAGTATTTTAAAAATATAAATAATTTATGTCAGATTTCATAAAACAGCAAGTAAAAAAACTTAGAGAAAGTCAAAAACAACCAATAAAATCAAAAGTTATGTATAATTGAGATTTTGTAGATGAAGTAAAAGACTTAGTAGAAACTTTATGAGAAGTAGTAGAAAAAGAGATCCTACCAAAATATAAACTTGATTATATCAATTTTGCAAATTCTAGCTTAAAGATAAAGGTAAATGATAAAGATCAGATGATAGAAAAAATGATTACTTTTAATCTAGCTTACAATATAATGGATAAAAAATTTGGTTATATAGATCCTCAATTTATTTGTGATGAGATTTCAAAAAAAACAAAAGTTTATTCTCTAGGTAGATTTTTTATAAAAGATAGGGAAAAGATAATAAATAGTTTCTTGAAAATACTTGTTTTAATCATAGAAGAATACTAAAAAACTGCACTTTGTGCAGTTTTTTAATATATTAATTTGATATTTTTTTTAAAATTAGTAGTATAAATCGTCATTAATAATAAAAATATGAAAAATAATAAACTTGAAATGGCACTTAATGGGCCAATAATTAAAACTATTTTAACTATGGCTATACCTATTTTGATAGCCAATTTATTGCAAAGTGCATATCAATTGACAGATGCTTTTTGGGTTGGTAGACTTGGAAAAGAAGCAGTTGCAGCTGTTTCAGTTAGTTTTCCAATAAATTTTTTTATGATATCACTTTGAAGTTGATTTTCTATTGCAGGAACGACTCTTATAGCACAATATTTTTGAGCAAAAAATATGAAAATGGTTGATAAAGTGGCTGCTCAAACTATAATGATGGTTTTTTGTATATCTATAATCTTATGATTTATATGATATTTTTCTGCAGGATATCTTTTGACACTTATGTGAGTAGAAAAAGAAGTTTTTTGAGAAGCACTTAGTTTCTTAAAGATATCTTTTATATGAATGATCTTTGTCTTTTTGTTTGCTATGTTTCAATCTCTTATGAGATGATTAGGGGAAGTAAAAATACCACTTAAGATAGTTTTATTTACTGTTCTTTTAAACTTTATAATAGACCCACTTTTTATTTTTTGATATTGATTTTTTCCTTGATTGTGAGTTTCTGGAGCTGCGTGGGCAACACTAGTTACACAAGCTTTGGCAAGTATAGCATGATTTTATATATTATTAAAATGAAAATATGGTATACATATAAAATTTTCAGATTTTAAACCAGATTTTTCTTATATAAAAAAAGCATTTTTTCTTTGATTACCTTCATCAATAGAAATGTCAGCTCGTAGTTTATCTATGATTGTTATGACATTTTTAGTTACTAGTTTTTGAACAGTTGCTATAGCTTCATATTGAGCTTGATGAAATGTATTTCAATTGGTGATTATATTGTCTATGGGTATCTCTATGGCTAGTTCTATATTGGTATGACAAAATATATGAGCAAAAAATGTTGATAGAGCTGAAAAAATAATAAAAGTAAGTATATTTATGAGTTTTATTTTTTTAACTTTAATATGAATAATAGTTCTTATATTTGCTAAACAATTAATATGATTTTTTGTACCAAATGAAAAAGAAATAATTGATATGTGAGCTACATTTCTTAGAACTATTGCTTTAAGTTTTTGATTTATATGAATACAGATGTGAATAATATGGGCATTTCGTGCATCTTGAAATATGCTTACTAGTTTAAATCTTACACTTGTATCACAATGGTTATTCCAGTTTCCACTTTGATATATATTGTCTAAACATACATCTTTGTGAATAGATGGTATTTGGTACTCTATTTTTATTACAAATTTTTTGATGATATTTGTATGTCTAGGAGTTTTTTATAAATGATCTTGGAAAAAAACAAAAATAATAGATGAAGATTATAAAACATCTGAAAAAATATATGAAGAAGTTGTATTAGAAGAATGAATTAAAAACTAAAAAAAACTGCACAAAGTGCAGTTTTTTTAGTCTAATTCAACTTCTAACTCGATTTCTAAATCTTCATCTAATATATCTCTAGTTTCTAGTTCTTCATCAAGTATTTCTTTTAATGATATAAGTTGAGCAACCATTTTATCCTTATTTTCTTTAGATAATTTAGCATTTGCTTCAGTTTTAGTTATAAGTGTATCAATTTTTACACTTAATTTTTCCAAGTTATTATCTGCTAATTTAGGGATAACTTGAGCTACTTTTCAATAATAAGCTTCTTTAAATTCTAATACTAATTCATTTCTTTCACCTCTAAATTCTTCTCTACTATTTTTAATGTCTTCTCTTATAGATTTATTTTTATCTCTCAATTCTAATCTAGAATTAACATAAGATTCTACTTCAGAATTATCTCAAGCTATTTCTTTAATTGATTCTGCATAAGATGATACTTCATTATCAAGTTCTGTTCTCAATTGTTCTCTTTCTTCTAAAGTCAATTCTTTATTTTTAAGTTTTTCTTGGATTTCTTTAACATTATCTCTATGTTCTTCTCTAAGATTTTTTAATTCTTCTTTTTGTTCATCAGTTATTTCAGAAAATATTTCTTTTAGTTCTCATACTTCCTTTTTATAATCTTCTCTATTGTTTTTTATTTCTTCTTTTTTAGTTTTAACTTCTTGTTTTAATTCTTCTCTTTTTGCTTTTATTTCTGTTCTAGATTCTAATCTAGGTTCTTTTAACATTCAACTTCCAGTCATAATCCTAACTTTATTAGTAGTTGATATACTAGAATCATCAGCACTTACATTAGTTGCAGAAAAGATTAATGCAGCAATAAGTAAGAATAAATATTTATTTTTCATAATTATATTATTAAATATATAAAATAACATTTTAAGGCTTAAACATTTTACATTTCTATTTTAAGAAAATGTTAAGAATAATAAAGATTTTTTTAAAAAATTACTTGCACAAAGCTAAAAATATTTTTTATAATAATTTGACATAATATAAAAAGGTTTTACAATAAAATTAAATATTTTTTAAATTAAAAAAATAATGAGTTCAGAAAAATGATTAACATCTTTACCAGATCGTTTTCTTGCAGATGTAAAAAAAACTAAAGAATTTTCTATTGAATTTGAAAGATCTTGTAGAGAAAAGATTTGAGAATTACTTAAAAGGATATCTAATCTAACTCAAGAAGAAAAGATGGAAGAGAGTTATTATTCATTGCTTTTAGTATTTTGAGGCTTAATAGTTGATTTGTGAAAAAATATTGATTTGTGAAAAAATATTAATTTATTAAGTACAAGTAAAAAAGTTGAAGATATCATAGAATCTGATATTTGAGATACTGAACCAGTTAGTGAAGATATTTATCCTGATTTGATAGAAAGACTTGAAATAGAAATAGCTATTTTGGAAGGTAAGATATGATTAAATCATTTTGTGTTATCACAAACTATAATTAATTTAAAAAAAGGTTATCTTACTATGTCATGAGCTGAAATAAAACAATTATGAAATACTATAATAGATACCGTAAATAAGTTAAAAGAACTAGAATCAAGATTAAAAGAAAAAAAAGAAGAATTAAATCTACATATGAAAAAATAAAAAACAACTGCAAGTTGTTTTTTATTTTGCTTTATATCATCTAGAAATTAGTATTTCTATTACTTTTTCTCATACCACATATGTTTTTACATCATGACTATTTTGGGATTCTATAGGTGTATCAAAAATAGCCTTTGTAGACTGAGTATTTTCATGCATCTCAATTGCTCTAGTTACAGATAATCATTTATGTCTTAATCCTGATGGCTTGATAATTGCTTCTTTTACTTTAGAATTATTATAGAAATCTATCATTTGAGGTTGAGGAAATAAAAAAATTTGTGAAACTTGCATCATTTTCCTTAAATGAGCCAAGCCTTTTCTTATATTTTTTCAGCTTAATCTAATAGTTTTTACTGGACGATGTCAGTTTATCATCTTATAAAAAACTAAAGCATATATATCACTATCTCTTAACTCTAACAATTGGTCTACCAAAACATTTACAGGTTGTCAGTAAAGTCTGCATTTTACTTCTATATTTGTTTCGTCATCTAAGTATAAATCAGCTCATTTTCTTTCTTGTCTTCTATCACATCATAATAAGTGGATAATACTTGATTCTCATACATCACAACTAACCATTCTTGCTTGATTTACAATACTCATTTTATTTCTATTATTTTTTAATTTTGATTTATTATGTAGTAAAAAAGAGTTGTGTCAAATATTTTAAAATTAAATGAAAATATTTTCTTTTAAAGTAGAGGAAATTTGTATATGACATTAAAACTATATTAAAATTTAGGGGTAGTTTTTTAGCATAAAATACAAGTTTTTATTGAAAAAAATAGAGAAGTGGTTATATTGTAGGTAATTTAGTAATAAGAATAATTAGTTAATAACAAAAAAACATGGACATAATAAAACTAGAAAAAACACTTTGGGATTCAGCTTGTAAAGTGTGGTGAAATGAATGATTAAAACTAAGTAATTTATCAGAACCAATTTTGGGCTTGATATTTTTGAAATTCGCTCAAGTTAGATTTGATAAAGCAAAAGCTGAACTAGAAAAAGAATATAGTAATTCAAACTGAAGACAAAGAGAATTAAGGTCAGATCACTATCATGCAAAATGAGTGATTTATTTATGAGCTCATTCTAACTTCAATTATTTACTACATTTACCAGAAAGTGAAAATCTAGGTAAAGCTATAAATGAAGCCATGAAAGAAGTAGAAGAAAATAATCCAGATTTGAAATGAATTCTTCCAAAATCATATAATCTATTTAAAGAAAAATCAACTCTTATAGATTTACTAAAGAATTTCAATTCTATACCAGATAATATAGAATGAGATGCTTTTTGAGGTATTTATGAATACTTCTTAGGTAAATTTGCACTTTGAGAAGGTCAAAAATGATGAGAATTTTTTACTCCAACTTCAATAGTAAAGCTAATAGTAGAGATTATAGAACCATATCATGGTAAAATATATGATCCAGCTTGTGGTTCTTGAGGTATGTTTGTACAATCATTAAACTTTATTAAAGAACACAAAAAAAACTTATCTGAAGCAACAAAAGAAATATCAGTTTATGGTCAAGAAAAAACACCAGAAACAGTAAAAATAGCAAAACTAAACTTAGCTATAAATGGTTTAAGTGGAGATATAAAAAACTGAAATACGATGTATGAAGATATGCATAAAAGTATAGGTCAGTTTGATTTTGTTATGGCAAATCCTCCTTTTAATCTAAAACAAATAGATAAAGAAAAAATCAAAGATGATCCAAGATACAATTTCTGAATTCCAAATAATGATAATGCAAATTATCTATGGGTACAGGCTTTTTATAGTGCTTTAAATAATACATGAAGAGCTTGATTTGTTATGGCAAATAGTGCAAGTGATGCATGAAATACTGAAAATGAGATTAGAAAAAAACTTATAGAAGACAATGCTATAGATGTAATGGTTTCCGTATGACCAAATATGTTTTACAATGTAACTTTGCCTTGTACTTTATGGTTTATGGATAAAGCAAAAGCAAATACTCCAAGAAAAAATAAAGTACTTTTTATAGATGCAAAAGATTTATATAATCAAATAGATAGAGCTCATAGAGAGTTTTTACCAGTGCATATAGAAAAAATAGCAAATACTGTAAGAGCTTATAGATGAGAAGATTGAGCTGAAGAATATAAAGATGTTAAAGGTTATTGTAAAGTTGCTAGTTTAGAAGAAATAAAAGAACAATGATATAGTTTAAATCCATGAAGATATGTTTGAGTAACTGAAAAAGAAAAAGTAAATGATGAAGATTTTAGTGTAAAAATAAGTAGATTAAATGAAGACTTTAAAGTTCTAACAAAAGAGGCTCATGAATTAGAAAAAAGCATTTTTGAAAATATGAGTAAATTAGTTTAGTTTTTTAAATTTAATATTATGATGTTATTTTATCTTGATGAATCATGAAATACTTGAAATGATTTAGAAAATAAAGAACAACCAATTCATTTTATAAATTGAATTTGAGTTAATTTTAATGATATTCAAAATATTGAAAAAGATATGAAAAATTTAGAAATAAATTTTTTACCATTTTCTCAAAACTTTGACTTTGAATTTCATGCTATTGATATGGCTTGATGAAAAAAATATTTTAAAAACTTTAAAATTGATGAAAGATTAAAAGCCTTTGAATGACTTATAAATATTTTTGAAAAATATGATATTAAATTTTTTTCTCAATGAATAAATAAACAATATTTAAAATCAAAATATGATAATCCATATCATCCACATTATTTATCTTTTATGTATTTAATTGAAAAAATAGATAGATTTTTAGAGGATAATGATAAAAAATGATTAATAATAATGGATAAAAATTTAGAAACTGAACAAAATATTATAAATAATTTTCAAGATTATAAAAAGAATTGAACTTCATTTTGATTAAGAAAAAAATCTATAAATTGTTTAATAGATACTGTTTATTATACAGATAGTTACAATTCTTATCTTATGCAGTTATCAGATGTGATTTGATATATTTATTGAGCTTATAAAACAGCAAGTTATTTATGAAATATTGAAAAATCTTGATTTATGAGAAAAGAATTATTTAAACATTATGAAAAAATAATTGCAAAAAAGCAGTATATTGATGTTGAGCCTAAAAGTTCAAGTAGAGTAACAAGATTTTAAGCAATAAAAAAACAACTGGTATATCTTCAAAGAAGATGAAGCTCCCTGACGGAAACCTACGACCAGCTGTATTAAATACATTATATAAGTTTTTGATCAAAAAGTCAAAAGATTTTTAGTTTTATTAATATAGTGATAAAAAAATTTTAAATTTTTTTTGATAATATGAGTAAAATATTTTAATATAAAAAAAATCCCCTTAAAACCGAAGTCAAGGGGGTCTACTTTCTTAAAAGATTAAGAAAGCTACATCTAAGTAATTAGATTATATAAAATTTTATTAAAAAAGACAATAAAATTTAAAAATATGAGTAAATTAGTTTAATAAAGAAAAAATATCATGAAACAATATATAGATAAAATCAAAGAATTCTGAGAATTTATAGAAAAAAATAAAATTCTCATTACATCTTCTGTTTATTGATTATGAGTAGCTTTTCAACTTATTATGTTGATGAGCTATTCTGGTTTTCAATGATTTTTCTATGTAAGTTTAAAATTTTCAATAATTTTGTTTATTATATTTTTATTTTTATTTATTTTGTCTGTTCCATCATTATTTTTCTTTATTTTTTGATTATTTTTATATGGTATAGTCCATTTTTGGTGACTATGAATTATTTGAAAAATATTTATATTTATTTACTTTTTTATTTTATTTTTTTGAAAACCGATTTTAAGAAAATTTTTTCCAAAAAAATATGAAAATTTTAGAAATAAATTAAATAAATCTGAATTTGATAAATTTACTTTAAAAATAATTAGTTTAGTTTTTATACTTATATTTTCAGTTTTTTGATTTAATGTATTTGCCTCAAAATATGTTGATATAAAATTGAAAGATTGAACTAATATAATATGAGAATTATATTTTTATAATCAAGAATATTACTTTTTAAATTTTTGTTGAGATAAAGTTATAATTCCTTCTTTAGAAGTGATTTGAGTAAAGTTAATTTGAGATGAATACTCTTATTTACAAAAATCTAATCATGATAAATTAGAAAAACTTAATAAAGATGCTGTTAATTTTTGTAATTCATATATTTTAAATAAAAAATAAAAACTATGCAAGAAATAAAAAAATGATGGAAAAAAGTAAGATTATGAGATATTATTGATTTTTTTGATAATAGAAGAATTCCATTAAGTACAATTCAAAGAACTAAAAAACAAGGAAATTATCCATATTATTGAGCATCTTGAATTATTGATTACATTGATGATTTTATTTTTGATTGAAGATATTTATTAATTTCTGAAGATTGAGCAAATTTAACTGAAAGAAATACTCCAATTGCTTTTTTTGCTGAATGAAAATTTTGGGTTAATAATCACTCTCATATTATTTTATGAAAATCAAACATTGCTGATACTGATTTTATAATGTATTGGTTTTCTTGAAATGATATTTGATGATATATAACTTGAGCAGCACAACCAAAATTGTCTCAATCTAGTTTATCAAGAATTGAAATTCTTCTCCCACCACTTTCAACCCAACAAAAAATAGCTTCAATACTTTCAAAATATGATGATTTAATAGAAAATAACAATAAAAGAATAAATATTTTAGAAGAAACAGCACAAAGTATTTATGAAGAATGGTTTGTGAAATATAATTTTCCGTGAAGTGAAAATATAAAAATGATTGAGAGTTGAAATGATAATTTTAGGATGATACCTGAAGGGTGGGAAGTGAAGAAGATTTGAGATATTATAAATATTCCTAAATGAAAGAATATAACAAAAGCTACTGTTAAGGAATGAATTATTCCAGTAGTAGCATGATGATTAAGTCCTTCATGTTATCATAATATTTCAAATACAATGTGACCAGTAATTACAATAAGTGCTTCTTGAGCTAATGCTTGATATGTTAATTTTTATTATGATGATATTTGGGCATCTGATTGTTCATATATTGACTGAAAAGTTACAAATTTTGTTTACTTTTGGTATTTACAATTGATAAATAGACAAGTTGAAATTACTTGATTACAAAGATGATCTGCACAACCTCATGTTTATCCAAAAGATATAATGTGATTATTATCTTTATATATTCCTGAAAATCTATTAAATGATTTTGAAGAAATAGTTTCTAAATTATTTTTAGAAATTTGAAATATTAAAAAACAAAATCAAAATTTAAAAGAAACAAGAGATTTGCTTATTCCAAGACTTGTGAGTGGTGAGTTGGATGTTGAGAGTTTAGATGTTAAGTAAAAAAAGTATGCTACCATTAACATATAAAACTGAAAAAAGTATTGATGTAAAAGAAGAAACTGAGTTATTTATTAAAAATAATAATTCAATTGAGAAAGATTTTTACGATTATTTTTGGTTATATCATGCAGTATGAGGACTTGTTCCTCATACTTTTGATAATATGTTTTCATGACATTTTGCTCCTTTTGTTGACTCTTTTGAGGAATTACAGGTTTCATATAATTTAATGTTATTTTGATTTTATAAGCAAGCAATAGTTTCTTTAAGATGAGTTTTAGAATTGTGAATGCTATCAGTTTTTTGGAATTTATATGATAATTGACATGAAGATATTAAAGAATGGCATAGGTCAAAAGAAAATACTCCAAGATTTGAAGATATTTGGAATAAAATATCTAAACATGAAAACTTTAAAATACTAAATAATAAAATTAACTTTAAAAAAGAAATATTAAAGTTATCTGATTTGCATAATTATGTTCATACAAAATGATATAAATATACAAATAGTATGTGAAAAATGAAAAGTAATTGTCAAACATTTGAAGAATCTTCTTTTATCAAATACTACCAATTTTTTAAATCAGTTATCTATATTTTAACAATATTGCACTTAGTTAAGTATCCATTATGAGTTTATGAATATGATTTTAGTAAAAAGTTTTGAATAGATACTCCATGATTTCCTCAATTACATTTTTCTATTGATAAATTAAAAAAAATTATATGAAAAGAAATTTATAGTTTAATTTTAGATATATTAAATAAAGATAGTGAAGCACAAAATGTGATAGTATGGATTAATTCTTTACCTGATATGACAGAAGAAGATGTTAATAATCAAATTTTCGAGTATGATATAAGAGATATTGAACATCATTGATTTAAAGTTTGGTATTTATGAAATAAATCTATAATTAAAATGAAAGAATCAAGTTATTTTTATAAACTTTATAAGTATTCTTTAGATAATGATGTATTTGATGTTATATGAGCTAGAAAAAAGCAATGATACAGTGATAGTAAAATTCATAATATATTTATTGAAAATGAAAAAGAGTTTGATTTATTATATAATAATAATTTTGAAAATTTAAAAAATGATTTATATAGAAATAATTTAAATAAATAATTTACCATGACTAACCAATTCACAGAAAACAATCTCATAGAAAAAAACTGCAATTTACATCTTATTATAAAAGTATGCAAAAATTTCAACCAAATCAAGAAGGAGTAAAACAAATATTTGAATTTATCATTTCAGAATATGAAAAAAATTGAATAGATAAATTTAAAACTAATTGAGATATTACTCCGAGTGTCATATTTCTTGCTTGAGCACCAGGAGCTTGAAAAACAGAATTTATAGAAAGTATAGAAAATAATCACAATTTTATAATCATAGATATAGATAAATATAGAATTTTATTTGATTGATATGCTTGAAAAAATGCTTCTGAGTTTCAGTGATTATCAACTAAAGTAGCAAATAAAATATATAGTTATTGTATAAAAAATGACTTAAATGTAATAGTAGATGGAACTTTTTGAAATGAAAATGTTGTAGAACAAAATATTTCAATGTGTATAAAACATAAAAGGGATTTTTGAGTTGTTTTGATATATCAAGATCCATTATTATCATACTATTATACAAAGCTGAGAGAAATAGAGTGAAAAAGAAATGTACCAAAAGATGTATTTATAGAAAAATTTTTAAATTCTATAAATAATGCCTTTGAAATAAAGAAAAAATACACAGATATATTTTTCTTATTTGCATATAAAAATTCTAAATGACTTTTTAATATAAATAAAAAAATAGTGGACAAAAAATCTTTTGACAAAAAGATTGGAATTAGCTATAATAATGATATATTAAACTGATTAATTGATAATTTAGATGAATTATTTAGAAAAAAATTAACTATTAGATACAAAATAAAATTTTTATTTAAATCTATAATTGAGATACTATGACTAAAAAAGAAAGAGAAAAAAAAGAAAAACAATTTAAAAAATTAGTTTTACAATGATTAGAATGATCTTTTCAAAGACAAAAAAAGTTATTTGAAAAGAATTCAAAAACAAAAGCTATGTATGAAGAAATTAAAAAAATAGCTCGTTTTTAGTGATTTATTTATAAGTTTAGAGCAATCTAAACTTTTTTTATATAACAAAAATGTATACAAATAATGACTAACCAATTCACAGAAAACAATCTTGTAGAAAAAACTGCAATTGAAATATTTAGGCATCTTTGGTCAAAAGATTGCTTTATAGATGCCTTCACAAAAGAAGGTGAAGAAAAACTAGCAAGAAACAATAGATGAGAAGTAGTTCTTACAAAATACCTTGAACCAAAATTAAGAGAACTTAATCCTGACTTACCAAGTGAGGGGATTTTGAAAACTCTTGAAATAATAACTCAAGATAGAAGCACTTTGTCTTTGGATAGAGCAAATAAAGAAATACATGATTTACTAAAAGATTGAGTTACTGTGAATTATACAGATGATGATGGAAATAATGAAATAGTAAAAGTAAAAGTTCTAGATCTAGAGAATCCAGAAAATAATGATTTTATGCTTGTGAGTCAAATGTGGATTACTTGAGAATTGTATATAAGAAGACCTGATTTAATCGGGTTTGTAAATGGTATTCCTATGATCTTTATTGAGCTAAAATGAGCTTGAAAAAATCTAAAAGATGCTTTTTATAATAATATAGCTGACTATAAAAATACTATACCACAAATATTTTGGTATAATACTTTTCTCATTATTTCAAATGGAATAGATAGTAAGATCTGATCTATAAGTTCATGATTTGAACATTTCAATGATTGGAAAAAAGTAACTGACGAAAACGAAACTCCAAAAGTAAGTTTAGAAACTATTATAAAATGAACTTGTGATAAAACGAGATTTTTAGATATATTTGAAAACTTTACTTTATTTGATGAATCAAAAGGAAATATTATAAAAATAGTAGCAAGAAATCATCAATATTTATGAGTGAATAAAGCTTTAAAAAATGTAGAAAATAGAAAACAACTACAAGGGAAACTTTGAGTTTTTTGGCATACTCAATGAAGTGGAAAATCATATTCTATGATGTTTTTAACTCAAAAAATAAATAGAAAATTCAAAGGAAATTTTACTTTTGTAATTGTTACAGATAGAACAGAACTAGATAAACAAATAGCAAAAGGTTATAAAAATGCTTGAATAGTAAAAACAAAAGAAACTCATGCTGAAAGTGTAGCTGATTTGAAAAAATTATTAAAAGCAGATCATAGATATATTTTTACACTTATTCATAAATTTCAAGATCCTGAATTATTATCTGAAAGAGATGATATCATAATTATCACTGATGAAGCTCATAGAAGCCAATATAGTACACTTGCCATGAATATGAGAATATCTCTCCCAAATGCAAGTTTTATTGGTTTTACTTGAACTCCTTTAATAGCTGAAGAAAAAGAAAAAACAAAAGAAGTATTTTGAGAATATGTTTCTGTTTATAACTTTGCTCAGTCTGTAGAAGATTGAGCAACAGTTCCAATTTATTATGAAAATAGAGTTCCAGAAGTAGAAAATATTAATCCTAGCTTACAGGCTGAAATAGATAAAATACAAGATAGTTATAATTTAAATGATGAAGAATCAGAAGAATTAGAGAAAAAGTTTCAAGTTTGATACAAGATTTTAACTTCAGAAGATAGACTTAATAAAGTTGCTTTTGATATAGTTAATCATTATCTAGAAAGATGAAATACTTGAAAAGCAATGGTTGTTTCTATTGATAAAAAAACAGCTGTAAAAATGTATGTTAAAGTAAATGAAGAACTAAAAAAATATAGAGAAAGTATTGAAAAAGAATTAAAAACTAGACTTACAAATACTCGTAAAGCAGAACTAGAAAATAGATTAGAGTTTTTAGATGAACTGGATACTTCAGTTATGATAAGCTTATGAGATAATCAAAATGAAATAGCTACTTTTAGAGAATTGTGAATTGATTTTGCACCAATTAGAAAAAGAATACAAAATGATGATTTAGAAACACTTTTCAAAAAAACTAGTTATGAAGTATGAGAAAAGAAATTAAAACTTGTTTTTGTTTGTAGTATGTGGCTTACAGGTTTTGATGTGCCAGATATGACCACTTTGTATTTGGATAAACCTCTAAAAAATCATACTCTTATGCAAACTATTGCAAGAGTAAATAGAGTTTATAAAGAAAAAACAAATGGTTTGATAGTGGATTATATCGGAGTTTTTTATAATCTTCAAAAAGCACTTTCTATTTATGCAACAACAGAAGAGTGAAATCAAATTTGAGATATCATAAAAGAAAAATGAGAACTTGTAATTAAATTAAAACAAGAACAGTCAGAAATGGTTTATTTTTTGAGGTGATTGAATTTGAGTTTATCTGATATATTTAAAGTTTCTTGAATTTATAGAATACAAACAATTGAAGATTTTGTAAACACTGTTTTAACAAGTGAAAAAACAAAAAAAGAATTTCAAAACAGATTCTCAAAAATAAATCTATTATACAAAGCTATTTTACCAGATGTAAAAGCAAGTGAATTTAGTGAATATATTCAGTTATTAAATATCATAAATGAAAGAATTAGAAGTCTTTCTATAGATGATTATAATTTGGATGAAATAAAAAAAGAAATGGAAGATTTACTTGATTATTCTTTGGTAACTGAAAAGTATAAAATAGAGAAAAAATTTGAAGTAAAAGATTTAAGTAAGATTGATTTTGAAGCACTAAAAAACTATTTTGTAAGTAGTAGAAAAAATATGCAACTTGAAAGTTTTAAAACGGCTATTGAAGAAAAAATTGAGGAAATGGTGAGAAAAAACAAATCAAGAAAAAAATTTATTGATAAATTAAATTTTATACTTTGAGAATATAACTCTTGATCTAAAAATATAGATGATACATTTAATTCACTTGTAGTTTTAGCTCAAATGTTAAATGATGAAGAAAGAAGATGAAAAATGGAATGATTAACAGATGAAGAATTAGCTTTGTTTGATATACTTTTAAAAGAAGATATTAGTCCAGACGAAGAAAAGAAAATCAAAAAAATAGCTCATGAATTACTTCAAAAATTAAGAAGTGAAAAACTTGTTTTAGATTGGAGAAAAAAAGCGGATACTAGAGCATCAGTAAAAATCACAATTGAGGATTTTTTATATGATGAATTACCACAGAGTTATAATGAAATTGTATTAAAAGAAAAAGTAGATGATGTTTATTTTTATGTTTATGATAATTATGTTTGAGAATGAATAAGTGTTTATTCTTAAAATAATAAATAATTACCTAAACTCACTTTTCCCACTTCGTCAACTCAAAATTTTTGCCAAAATGATTACAAAAATGATACACTTAAAAACAGAGTTTTTATTTTTGTAATTTTTTTGTTTTTATGTGAGTAAAAAGAAATTTTGAGAGGCTAAAGGCTTCTAGATATTACAATTTCCATAGTTTTTTCTCTGATTATAGAGAAAATAACAATATAATTCTATTTTTGATAGAGCTAGAAAATATAGATCTAAATCAAATAAGGTTTAGTGAAAAAAAGATTTTGTTACAAGTTTTAGAATATATTTTCAAAAATTATAGATTAAGTGACTTAAAAAGTAATTATTTAAAATGATTTATTTTTAAAAGTAACTATTGTGGTTTTGAAATTTCAGAAAGGGAATATATAATCCTAGAAAAGATTCTTATACTCAAAGAACAATTAGGATGATATTATATGACTCATTATAATATTTACTACAATATAGCACTTGATTATATAAATGAAACTAAAAAATATATAATAAAAAACAATATAAATCCATTTGATAAGATACTTGCTGATTTTAAAAATTTTCCTTGAAATTATGAGCTTGTAAATGGAGAAGTTTCAAAAAGTAGTTATAAAAATCTAAATTAAAAAAAGATAGCTTTGCTATCTTTTTTATTATCTAGTCTCAGGACAAACTACACTACATTTTTTTTCTAAACACTTCGAAGTATAAGGACAATTTGAGCGAATCATATAATCCATAGGAGTTTCACAATCACTATCTATGTTACAAGAAACATCTAAAGTTTCAGCTATAGTATAGTTTTGTATAGAAACAGTTTGAGTTTCAATAGGAGTTTCTTTTTTAAATACAAAGAAATATACAGCAAAGTAAATTATAAGTATATCAAGCAAGATAGTTATAAAAACTATCTTTTTTATAAGTGCTTTTTTTTGTTTTATTTCTTCTGGAGTCAATTCATTGTTTTCCATAAAATAGGTTTTAATTTTAAATCTATATAATTGTATTTATTTTTTCATTTTATATAAATTTATTGACAAAAAATATTTTTAAAATAATATTACCTTGTAATACATAGTAATATTATAAAAATGGAAAAGATTTCAACTCAGATGAGAAAGGGGATTTTAGAATACATAATCTTGTGAATTATATCTAAATGAGATATATATGGTGCTGAGATTATAAGTATACTTAAATCATGAGATTTGATAGTCGCAGAGGGAACTATATATCCTTTGTTATCTCGTCTCAAAACAGATAATTTGATAAATTATTATTGGATTGAATCAGACTCATGACATCCAAGAAAATATTATAATCTCACTCAAGATTGAGCAGATATGCTAGTCTTGATGGAAAAAAATTGGGTAGATATAAAAAACTCTATACAAAAAATACTTAAAAAATAATAAAATATAATAAATAAATATGGATAAATTTGAAAAATATAAACTGAAACTTTCAGATAAACAAAAAGATTTAGTAAATACTTATCTTAAAAAAATAAAGAAATTTGTAGAAAAACATAGTATAGAAAATGAACTTTATCTTGATATAGAAGAAATGGTTTTCGAAAAATTGTCTATAGAAAAAAAGCCAAATGATTTAAAGATAATTAGAATTTTAAAAGAAGTATGAGAACCAGAAGTGATATTTTCTGATTATTTAAATGAAAAAATAGATACAGAAAAAGAAATTAAATCAGATTTATTTTTTATCAATCTAGAAAAAAATGGCTGGATTAGAGATAATGAGGAAGCTATTTTTCTTTGAATATCAAAAACACTTTGAGAGAAAATAGGTATTTCTAAACTTGCAGTTAGGATCATACTTTTGATTCTTATATTTCCTCTGTGATTAAGTATTTGGTTATATATACTTGCTTGAATCATACTTCCTTTGAAGTGAGTAGATTATTCTGAAGATAGTGTTTATTCATTTTTTAGAAAACAAATTGTTTATGCAGTTAGAAACTGAATTTATAATCTAACAGCTAGTTTTTTAAATATATTTCCATTTGTTACAAAAAAATTATTTAAATTAATTAAATATATTTTTACCTTTATTACAAAAAATATATTTCCTATTTTTAGATTTTTGTTCTTTGGATTTATATGAGTATTTCTATGATTTGTTGTTATATGATTTTTAGTTTTACTAAGTTTTTATTTAACAGATTTTAGTTTAGAAAATATAGATTTTGTTTCTAGTTTACCTAGTTATCTTATGTATGGTATTATATTTTCGCTATTTTCATTTATCATATTTTCATTGGCAAGTTTTTCATATGCTTTAAACAAAAAAATACTAAATAAATATATATTGTTAACTTGATTTTTGTCTTTGCTTTTATGAATATTTTTATTTTTTTCTACAGCATTGGATTTAGTTCAAAAATACAATTCTAAAAATGAGATTGTTCAATCATCAAGTATAAATTTATGAAATAGTTGAAGTTTTATCTTAGATTTAAATACATACAATAATAGAGGACTTGATTTTTGATTATCTAGAGCAAGTAGTATAAAGCTATTAAATTCAACTTGAAGTGAGCTAAAACTAGAGATAAATAATACTATTTATTGAGATGAAAATATATTTGGTTCTTATAAAGAATCTATAATAAATCCATCTCTTATAAATCTAGATAATAACATAAAATTATCTTTTGAAAATAATAATATTTATTCAAAAAAAGTTCCTTTTGCTCCTATTTTTAGACAATTTATCTTATATGTTCCACAATGAATAAGCATAAATGTAAGATGATATTATCACTATTTTGAAAATGCAAAAGTAAGTAATTATTATGAAAAATATAGTTCTTATATGGATACAAGTTGTTGAAATAAATCTGTTTTTTATAGTCAAGAACAATCTAGTTTTATATGTAACCCAGATGATTTTGAATTGCTTCATTGAAAAAGAAATTATTATTCTAGTTATATTAGATCAAATTTTTCAGATCTGATACCTCTAAAACATCAAGATAATTATAAGAGAAAATATTATAATGATTATTGAATTTATTCTGATTGGATGATAGATAGTGTATACTGGCATGATGAAAAAGAAGATAAGGTTTATGTTGATTTTTGAGACAAAAGTTTAAGTATAAATGCTAGTTTTGATATACAAGAAACTTGAACTTGATTGATTTTAAAAGATTTTTCTATAATTGATGTGTTTTTAGATGATGATATTTTTGATAGAAAATATTATAAAGAATCTGATTTAATTGAGAAATTTATTAATAAGTAATAAAAAGGACTTTCAAAGTCCTTTTTATTGTTTTTTACAAAAAATCTATATTTCTAAATATTCATATTCAAAACCTAAGAAATCTAAGTATTTTTCAACTCAAGACATATTTAAAACAGTTGTATTATCATTTTGTCATGGATGAAATCATACCATTATATCTTTTAGTCAAGCATCAAAAATCACTTTTATATTTTTTTCGTTATTTTTTATCAGAGCAAAAGGACTTACATGACCAGGTCTTACTCAAATTAATGAATAAAGTGTATCACTATCTGTAAAGCTTATTTTTGATTCTCATAGCTTTTTTCTAAGAGAGTTTGCATCAAGCATCTTTTCATCTCATAAAACAATCATATAAAATCTTGTTTTATTTTTGTTTCTTATAAGTAGAGATTTTACTCTTTTTCCTGGAACTATTACTCATTTTGCATCATCACAAGTAAAAACAGCTTCATGTTCATAGTTTTCATAATTTATAAACAAATCATCTAGTGTTTTAAGTATAGTGTGTTTCATTTTTATGTATTTTAAGCTAATAATTTTATTTAATTATAATTTGTTTAAATAAAAAATCAAAATTTAAAGTTAATTTAAACTTGAGTTGTATTATGTGCATATCTCAAATGAGATTAAATTTAATTTTTAAATATTTATATATGAAAACAAAAAATATTTTATTAGCATCAATTGCTACTATTTCATTAATTTGATTAGGTTTTAATTATTCATATGCAATGAATGGAAATGGTATGTGAAATTGACAATGACAATGACAACAAACTTGATCTATGAGTTTATCAAAACAACAATATAATCCATCTGATTTGATTGTATGAATAGAAACTCAAGAATTAAGTGAAGCAGAAAAAGAAATGCTTTATTATGGTTATAGTGAAGAATCTTTAGCTCATGATATGTATATGTATTTTTATGAATTATATGGAGTACAAGTTTTTAAAAATATATCAGATTCAGAAACAGAACATAAAGATGCTGTTAAATCTTTACTTGATAGATATGCTTTAGAAGTACCAACTTGATATGGTGAATTAACTGATGAATTTGATGCTTTAAAAGCTGAAGGATCTATTAGTTTATTAAAAGCACTTGAAGTTTGAGTTAAAATTGAAATGCTTGATATAGAAGATATAACAGAAACTATAAAAACCACTGATAACACTGATTTTAAAATAATTTTTACAAATATTGGTTGAGCATCATATAATCATTTAAGATGATTTTTAAGTGCAATAAATATTGCATGATTAACTACTACTATAGATTACAGTGAATACTTAACTTCAGATGAAGTAAATACAAAATGAGGTACACTTAAATATAAAATGGCAGAAAAATTAGAATCAGAATGAGTTATTCTACCAACTCAAGCATCAAGTAATTCTATAAAGGAAAACTGCGCAAAAGAAGAAGCTAATAAAAATCAATGACAATCTATGTGAAATTCTTCAAATGCAAATAAATGAAATTGAGCAGTTAATTCAAATTTTAATTCTCTTAAAAATAAATATAAAAATACTATAGATACAAGATATACTAAAACACTTTCAAAAATGAATAATGCAGAATTAACTAATTTGGTATCAAAAATTGATTTGTTATCTAAAGAAATACAAACTAAAAATTATACTACTATTACAAAACAAAATTACAATGCTATGCTTTCAGTTTTGAGAGATTTAGCTTTGGAAAAAATAAGTGAATAATTTAAACTTCTTTTAAACTTAAAAGTTATTATACTAAATGTATAATAACTTTTTATTTGAGAATATGAAAATACTTATAATTGAAGATAATCCTAAAATCAGAGAAAATATATCTAAATATCTAAAAATAGTTTGATATGTAGCAGAAACTGCAATTAATTGATTAGATGCTTTTGAAAAGATAAGATATAATATTTATGACATAATAATTTTGGATATAAATATGCCTATAATGAATGGAAGAGAGTTTATTGTAAAACTTAGAAAACAAGGTAATAATATCCCAGTTATAGCTTTGACTTCAAATAGTATGCTTGATGATAAAGTAGAAATGTTTGATTTATGAGTTGATGATTATATAACAAAACCATTTGAATTAAAAGAATTAGAGCTTAGAATAAAATCAATTGCAAGAAGAAAAAATATGGAATTTCAAGAAATAATTAATATTTGAGAAATAGAAATAAATTTATCAAAACATAAAGTTTTTTTGAAAAAAGAGGAGATAGAATTATCAAATAAAGAATATTTGATAATAGAATTTTTATCTATAAATAGATGATATCCTAAATCAAAGGTTCAAATTTTGGAACATGTTTGGTGAGAACAAGAAGAAAATCTTAATTTGTCATCTGTTACTTTAGAAGCACATATTTCTGTTATAAGAAAAAAAATTTCAAAAACATTTATAAAAACTATCAAGGGAGTAGGTTATATTATAGAATAATTTTAAAATTATGAATTTATCAAAAGAGCATAAATTAGCAATAAAAATATCAATTATTTTATTGTTTTTTGCTATTTTATTAGCATCAATTTTTCCATATTATAATCATTATATGTGATGAAATTTTTCATGATATTGAATGATGTGAAAAAATTCTACTTCAAAATATCTAATATTTTTTATATTAACTATTATAGTTTATTTTTTCTCTTATGTATTAGCCAAGATAACTATAAAACCTATAGAAGAACATAATGAAAAACTTAAAAGTTATAATCATAACTTAGCTCATGAGATAAAAACTCCTTTATCTATAATTAAAACAAATTTGGAATTACTTGATTTATGATATGATAAAGATTTGATAAAATCAAGTTCAGAAGAAATTGAAAATATGCAAAAAATAATAGATTCTTTATTATTTTTAAGTGAAAAAAATGAATTAAATTCTTTAAAAAAAGTATCATTTTTAAGTATTGTTCAAAAATATACAAATGAAAAAATATTACTATATTCAAAATGAGATTTCATAGTAAATTGAAATGAAGTTTTACTAGATACTTTGATAAAAAATCTAATTGATAATGCAATTAAGTACAATATTTGAGATGAAAAAATAATAATTAAAATCACAAAAAATAGTTTTGAAATATCAAATAAAACAGATATTTTTATAACAAAAGAAGAACAAGATAAACTTTTTGATATTTTTTATCAAGCAAATAACTCTAAATATTGACAATGATATTGATTATGATTATCAATAGTTAAAAAAATAATTGTTTTACATAATTTAAATATAAATATAAAAACAGAGAATTGAATTTTTAAAGTAATTGTAAATTAATTTATTACTTGCTATTTTCTATTTTTCAGCTATACTTTTTATAGTAAAAACTTATAAAAAAATTTATGAAAAACCAAATAATAAAAAGTAATCTCGTTTATGAAGCAAATCATGGTTGGCTTAGGTCTCGCCATATTTTTTCGTTTGCAGAATATTTTGATGCTGAAAATATGTGATTTTGAAATATGAGAGTATTTAATGATGATTATATATCTTGAAATTCTTGATTTTGACTTCATCCACATTCAAATATGGAGATATTAACTATCATGCTTAATTGAGAGATTACACATAGTGATAATTTGGGAAATACTGCTACTATAAAAAACTGAGATATACAAACTATGTCTGCAGGAACTTGAATCTTGCATAGCGAAAAAAATCTTAGTGATAGTGAAGCTCATCTTTTTCAGATTTGGTTTATTCCAATTCATTTAGGAAATAGACCAAATTATAGAGATTTTAAAGTTTATCTAGTAAAAAATAAATTAAATCTACTTGCTTCAAATAATAAAGATGATGTAATTTGATTTCTTGATAGTGATGTAAATGTTTATAGATGACAATTTGAAAAAAGTCATAGTTTTGATTATAAAATATGAAAAAGAAGAGGATTATTTTTGTATGTAAATAAGTGAGAAATAGAAATAGATTGAGAAATATTAAAATCTTGAGATCAGATAAGATATACTGTTTGAGGTAATTATAATTTTATCTCAAAAACAGATAGTGATTTTGTAATTATAGATGTAAAAATATAGAAAGATTTTTATTTTTCTATATTTTTGTTATATTGGTTTTGATATAAGAATTTTAAATGAAAGTGAAGCTAGAGCTTGAGATTGAATCATATTTTTAGTTTCTATAGTTTCTTTTTTTATCTTGTTTTATATAAATCTATTTCTATAGAATGTTTATCATCAGTATATATTCATAAATCATTTTCTTTTTTATATTTTTCGTATCATTCTAGATTTAGGTTTGTCATTACAAAGTTAGTTTTAGAGTTTATTTGTTTATATTGATTAACATCTTTATAATAAATTTCTCAAAAAGAAGACTCCATAGTATTTAACAATTTTTTTGAAAAATCACTTTTTAAATTATTATCAGTTATCATATTTATATATATATTTTCTGAAATTTTTTTTAGATTTTGAAAAAATTCTAGAGTAAGAGTTTGAGGTGGTAAGCTATCTCAATGATATATGTCTATAACTATAGCATCATATTTTTTATTGTTTTTAATAGTATTTTGTAGAAAATATCTAGAAGGTTCATTTATAAAATTTATTTTATCACTTAGATTTTTTTCCAAAAAATATTTTTCAGATATCTCTTTTAAACTTCAATCTATATCTACTACATCTATATTTTTTATAAAATCAAATTGACTCATTTCATTTGGTAGTGTAAAACCAGCTGCTCAAATTATAGCTATATTTTCATATCTATTTTCTATAAGTTTATTTTTTATTTCTATTATGTATTTAAAAAAACTATTTCAAGTATTTAAATCAATTCATGAAGCATATCAAGCATTTTGAAAAAAAACTCTTTTATCATTTTCTATATTTGCAATAATTAAATTATGATAAGAATTAGATGTTTTATAGATTATGTTATTATTTAAGATTTCTTTATTTGTTAAAAGTAATATTGATATTAAAAAAGTAAAAATAGCAACAATATAACTTATTTTTATTTTTTTATAAGTTATAAATATAAGACAAATAGCTAAACTTGATAATATAAATGAATTTAGAGTTGCGGATTTTTCTACTCCTATACTCGAAAAAAGTACTGTAGAAGTTACAACTGATCATAAAAATGAACCAATTGTGGAGAAAAAAAGAAGTTTTCATATTTTTTCTCAAGTATTATCTCATTTTAATAATTCAGATAATAAAGGTATAGTTTGACTAGCTAAAAATATAGGTATGAAAAATAGTATAAAAGATGATAATAAAATAGATATAAAATAATTTTCTGTGGCATTTAAAATTTTTGATAATATAAATATATCAAATATAAAAGTAAAAAATAAATAAAAAGCACTAGATATAGATAAATTAAAAATAATCTTATCTTTAATCTCATCTTGATTTTTATTCTTACTATTTTTTCATCATATATAATAACCATATGATAAAGCAAGTAATATAACTCATAATATAATAGAAGTTGATATAGAATTTGCTCAAACTATAGGTGTAAATTTTCTTATTGCTATTATTTCAATAGACAATGTAACAAATCATTCTAGAAATGATAATAAATATATAATTAAACTCATTTTTTATATAATTTAATAATAATTTTATTATATAAAAAAAAATTAAAAATAAACTTTACTTTTAATTTTAAAAAATTTCTTAACAAATTCTTAAATTAAAGTATTATAATTTTGATTACTTATTATTTAATACTTTTTGTATGAAAAAAATATGATTTTTTATTGTATTATTATTTTTGTTTTTTTGAAACTCATATGCTTTTGATGCAAAATTATCAATTTCAAAAGATAATATTGATTTAAATGATTATACAAAGATAAGAGTACAAGTTGATCATGATAACACAAAGGATATAAATATAAAAGAAATAAAATGATTAAGTGATTTTGTTATCTTATCAAAAAGTTCTTCAAGTAGTTATAATTCCAATGTAGTTATTATTGATTGAAAAACACAAACAGAAACCAAATCAAGTGATTTTATAGATTTAACTATCAGTCCTAAAAAGACTTGAAATTATACTATATGACCTGCAATCATAGAAGCTGAAAATGAAGTAAAGGAAACAAATTCTATTTCTATAAATGTAGATGAATCTAAGAAATTGGAAAATAATGTAGAAAGGTTTAAAAATGATAATGACAGTGATAAAATATTTTTCTTAATTTCTTATTGATTTCTTATTTTTTTAATTGTTTTTGTATTATATTTATATTATTTTAAAACAGATTTATTTTTAAAATTGATATCAAAAATAAATAATAAAAAGCCAATAGAAGAAATAAAAAAAGAAGAGAACAATTTAGGTCAAAATAACATTTTAGATTTTCCATCTATTGATGATGAAGATTTTGTAGAGAAAATAAGTAAAATCTTTATCACAAAAATAAAAACTAAGTATTATATAGAACAAATTGAAAAAAAATCAAATGAAGAGATTTTTGAACTTATTCCAAGTGATTTGACTGATAAACAGTTGATATGAAAGATTATTTCTATACTTAATAAATTAAAATATTCAAATGAGTCAATAGAAAAAAATGAACTTATAGAACTTATTAAACAAATTTAATTTTATAATTTTAAATAAAATGGAAAATATATCTCAAGAAAATATTATAAATTCTTATGAAAAGATAAAAAAAATAAAAACAGAACTTTCAAAAAAGATAGTTTGACAAGAAAATTTGATAGATAGTTTACTTATAGGACTTTTTGCAAAATGACATATCTTAGTTGAATGAGTTCCAGGTCTTGCAAAAACTCTTACAGTTGACAGTTTGAGTAAAACTCTGGATCTTGGTTTCAATAGAGTACAATTTACTCCAGATTTATTACCAAGTGATTTGATTTGAAGTGAAATATACAATACTAAAACAAATAATTTTGAGATAAAAAAAGGACCTATTTTTAATAATTTTATATTAGCAGATGAGATAAACAGAGCTCCTTCAAAAGTACAATCTGCACTTTTAGAAGCTATGGCTGAAAAACATATAACTATATGAAATGATACTTTTTTTCTAGATAGCCCATTTATAGTTATGGCAACTCAAAATCCTATAGAACAAGCAGGAACTTATAAATTACCTGAAGCACAACTAGATAGATTTATGCTAAAAGTAAATGTTTCTTATCCGAATTGTGATGATGAAAAAACTATGTATAAAAAAATTCTTACTCAAGAAGTTGAAGAAATAGAAAGAGTTATGACAAAAAAAGAGATTTTTGAAATTCAAGATTTGGTTTCAAAGATATTTATTTCAGATAGTATAATTGAGTATGTTACAAACATAGTTGATGCAACTAGAAATCCAGAAAAATACGATATTTCTAATCTAAAAAAATATATAAGTTTTTGAGTTTCTCCTAGAGCTTGATTGGCTTTATTGTCTGCTTCTAGAGTAGTAGCACTTATGAATAATAGAAGTTTTGTTATTCCAGAAGATATTAAAAGTATAGCAAATTCATGTTTATCTCATAGGATTGTTTTGAGTTATGAGGCTATGGCTGATGATATAAGTGAAAATCAAATTGTACAAAATATATTGAATAGTATAGATATAGTTTAATATTTTTTATTAATTATGAATATATCAAAAAAAATAAAATTACTTGATTTTAATCTAACTAAATCTTTGTGAGATAGTTTTTTTTGATTGTATAAAAGTAATTTTAAGTGAACTTGAATAGATTTTTTGGAACATAAAGAATACAATATTTGAGATCCACTTAAAAATATAGATTGGAAAGCAAGTAATAGAACTCAAAAAACCTATGTTAAAATATATGAAGAGACTAGGGATTTAAAGGTTTTATTTGTTATAGATATAAATAAAAATATAGATTTTTGAGTTTTTGAAAAATCAAAAAAAGATATTTTAGAGGAAGTTTTTTTTATATTGTCTAGTAGTTCAAATAAATCATGAGATAGTATATGAGCTTTACTTTATGATGGAGAAGAAAATATATTTTTTCCTTTTAAAAAATGATTTTGAAATATATTTAAAGTTATTTCTTTTTTAGAAAATAAAAAAAATATAAAAACATTTGATGAAAATAGAACTAAAAAAGCTATATCATATCTAAATAAGATTTCACTTTCAAATACACTTGTGTTTATAATAAGCGATGATTTAAATACTGATATAGAAAAAGATATAAAATTACTTTGATTTAAAAATGAGATTATCTATATAAATATCTTTGATTATTTTGAAAATAATTTATCAAATAGTTGATTAAATCTAACTTTGAATTTAAATAATGATTTTTTAAATATTTCATTAAAAGATAAATCAAAAATAGATTCTTATAAAAAAATTAGATATGATAAGATAAATAGATTTTGAGAACTTTTGACTAAAACTTGAATAAAGTATAAATATCTAGATACTAAAATGGATATATTTAAAGAATTATTGTTATTTTTTAAAAAATAAATTGTTATGAGTGATATTTATGATATAAAAAACTTATTTTTAGGTTCTGTAATTTCATATTTTAATACTATTTTTTTTGTAGTAGTTTTTTTAGTTTTTTCCTTTTTTGTTATATATTTTTTAAATAAGAAAAATAAAATAAAAAATGAAATGATAGAGGAAAAAGAACAAGTTTTTATGGATTTTAGATCTTTAATCCTATTATTTTGAGAAAAATATGATTATCTTGATTCAAAAGATTTTATAAGAGAAGTGAATCATCTTTTTAGAAGTTATTTAGAACAAGAAAAAAAATATAGAGATTTTTCAAAACTTACCCTAGATGAAATAGTTTCTCTTGATTTGAAAAAAGAAGAAATATCATTTTTAAAAGAGATATATTTTAAAGAGTATAGGGAACAGATACTAGAAAATTATGAAAAAAAAGAAATATATGAAAATTTAGTTAAGCTAACTTCTAATAAATAAATATGAACTTAGAATTTTTAAATCAAAAATATTTTTTACTCTTACTTTTTTTGCCTTTTATAATTTATTTTTATTATAGTAGACAAAAAAAATGAATAAATTTTTCATTTTTTTCAGATATAAAAAGTACTTATAAAAAAAATATTTTTTCTTTTTATGTAAAACTTATCTTACTTAGTTTTATATTTTTCTTTTATGTTATAATCCTTGCCAATCCAAATACAGTTTCAGTTAAAGAAAATATATCAAAAAATGGTATAGATATAGTTTTAATTTTGGATGTATCAAATAGCATGGAAGCAACTGATTTGACTCCAACCAGAATAGAAAAGGCAAAACAAGTTTTAAATGAATTTATTTCATCTCAAGAGACAAATAGATTATGACTTGTTGTTTTTGCTTGAAAACCATTTACAAGTATACCACTTACTTTTGATTATGGTATACTTAAAGAAACTATATCAAATACAAATACAACAACTATAAATCAAAATAATTCTTATCTTTGATGAACAGCTATTTGAGATGCTATTTTGATGTGAGAAACACTTTTTGAAAAAGATGAATCTCATAAAGATAGAGAAAAAGTTATCATACTTTTGACAGATTGAGATGCAAATACTTGAGTTGACCCAGTTTTGGCTTCTCTAAGTAGTAAAGAAAAAAATATAAAAATCTATACTATTGGTATATGAAGCCCTGAAGGAGGAACAATTTCTTATTATAACTGACCATTCTTGCAAACTGCAAAAGTTCCACCACTAAATGATAAAACACTTATAGAGATTTCAAATAATACTTCGTGACAATATTTTAAAGCAACAGATGATTTAGTTTTTGAAAATATATTCAAAAAATTGGAAACTCTTGAAAAAAGTTTGATAGAGGTTGAAAAACAAAATAATTATTCTCCAAGTTATACTTATTTTGTTATTATACTATTGATTTTATTGTTTTTATTTATACTTTTGACTATAAATAAGCCAGAAATAAAAAGTAATCTAGATTAAAAATGCAATTTACAAATATAAATATCATTTCTATTTTAACTTTTGTTTTGGTAATAAGTATTGTTTTTTATTTATTTTTTTTATTTTATAAAAAACAATCTTTACTAAATTTAAATTTTAAAAAGTTATCTATTCCAAAGTATTTTTTTATAAAATACTTATTTTTACTTTATTCATTTTTTATCTTGTTTCTTAGTTTATTTTGACCAAGATGAGATGTACAAATGACACAAGATTCAAAAGCTATAGATATAGTTTTTGTTTTAGATGTAAGTAAATCTATGAATGTTGCAGATATAAGCAGTGACAATACTTATACAAGACTGGATTTTGCAAAAGAAGCAATTTGAAATTTTGTTATAAATAATAAGGAAAATAGATATTCTCTTGTTATATTTTCATGAGATGCAGTTTCAAGTTTGCCGTTAACAACAGATATAGATATATTTTTAGGAGTACTTAAAAATGTAGATTATAGAAATTTAACTAGTCAGTGAACAAATTTTACAAAGGCTTTGGAACTTGCTTTTAATAGATTAGATTATACAGATAATAATTCATGAGCAGTTATCTTGATAAGTGATTGATGAGAAGATTCAGATTTATGAAGTTTGGAAAAACTAAACTATGATGATAAAATTAAGGTTTTTGTTGCTTGAATATGAAGTGAAAAATGATGAAAAATAATAACTTGAACAGATGTTTTTGGTAGGATAAATTATCAAACTTATTTATGAGAGTTTGTTATAAGTAAATTAAATGAAGAAAATTTGCAATATATATCAAATCTTTTTTCTTGAAATTATATAAAACTTGATTCTTATGCTCGTATAAATGATTTTACAAATTATATGAAAGATATAGAAAAAAAGGTTTTACAAACAAATTTAAGTGTTAAAAGTGATTTGTCTCGTTATTTTTCCAATATAAGTTTTATATTTTTTGTTATATTTTTACTTATTTATTTTACTGAAAATAAAATTTATTCTTTATTAAATAAAAGATGATAAAAAAAATCTGATTAATTTTCTTGTTTTTATTTATATTTTTTTTGATAAATTTATCTCATATAAGATCTTATTATTATAATTACTTATGAGATAAATATTACTCAAAACAAGATTTAGAAAAATCTATAAATTATTTTACAAAAGCAGATAATGATGCTGGAAATTATAATTTATGAAATATAAATTATGTAAAATGAAATTATGATTCTGCTATAAAATACTTTGAGAAAGTTTGAGAATATGCTTCTAAAGAGTTACTTTTTAGAACAAATCATAATCTTTGAAATGCTTATTATAGGATTTGAGAAAAAGATTTAGAAAATAGTTTAAAATATTTTGAAATGTCTCTAAAATTTTATGAAAAAGCACTTAATTTATTTTATGATATGGAAACAAAATCAAATTATGATTTTGTTTTAGATAAAATAAAAAATTTAGAAAATAATAAAGATAATTCAAGTGAAAAATCACAAGAAGATAATTCTAATTCACAAGAACAAAATGAAGAAAAATCTAGTGAAGGTGACCAGAAAAATACTTCTTCAAATGATTGAAATACTCAAGAAAACAATGAAAAAAATAATCAAGATTGAGATACAGAAAATAAAAATGAAGGTGAATCTGGCGAAAATCTACAAGAAAATCAAGAATCAAAATTAACATGAGAACAAGCTAAAGCAATAGAAGAATATAAAGAGATGTTAAAAAAAGAACAAAATTATAATAGTGATTGATTTAACAAAGTTTATGAGTGAGAAAATATGGATATATTTGAAAGTTTTTTCAATAACTCTTTACTTGAAGATGATAATAAAAAAGATTGGTAATAAAAAAACAATTCCAAATTAATTTGGAATTGTTTTTTTATATTTTTTTAAAAAACTCAGTTCTTAAAACCATATTTCAAGACTCTATAAGTTCAGGATCATCAGTTAATTTTATTTTTGTAAATTTATCTCATCTTTTTATATTTTGCCCTCATTTAACTGGTAAATCTTTTATAGCGATAACTGTATCTCAAGCTTTTAATATGTTTCAATTTGCATCTTTTACTATATGTTCTTCTTCTTCATCTCATAAAAATCATTTTCAATCATCATTTTCATCATAAGACCAATTATCCCAATCTATGTCGTTATAATCTTTTGCCATAATTTCTGATTATTTAATAAAATATCTATTTTCTATATAATTAAGTATCTCTCAAGCTATGTTTAATCAAGTTGCTTTTTCTAGTCATTCAAATCAAGGTGAAGCATTAACTTCACAGATCCTATATCAATTATCTTTATCAAATAGAAGATCAACTCATGCTATATCAAGTCATACTACTTTTGCAGCTTCTAAAGCCAATATTTCTTCTATTTGATTTAGTTCATAATTATGAGTTGAACCTCATCATGAATAATTTGCCTTAAAATCTCAGGGTTTTCATTTTCTAAGCATACTTCATATTATCCTACCTCAAACAACAAATATTCTTAAATCCATTCCTGCTTTCTCTCAAATATATTCTTGTAATATTAGAACCTTATTTAATTTATATAAGCTTTCTTCAAGCATTTCTAGAATATCTTCTAATTCTCATCTATCATCTACTTTAATTATTCATTTTCAAGCAGCTCAGTCTAGTTTTTTTAAAATAATTGGATAATTAAGTTGTTTTTCTATAAAATCAATATTTGGTCTTCATTTTAATAAAACAGTTTTTGGTACAGGTAATTTAAAATTTGCTAATTTTTGAAGAGATAAAAATTTATCATTAGCTAAAAGTCTAGATTCGTTGCTATTAATAATTATTTTTCATGATTTTTCAAAAAAATCAATTATTGATTTTATTTGATATGATGAATCAACTCTAGGTATGATTATATCTGGAAGAATGATTTTTTCATTTTTTATAAAAAGTCTTTCTTCAAAATTTCAATCAATTATTAATTCTATGTCCTCAATAGAGATATATTCTACTTTTATATTTCTTTTTTCTGCTTCTTCTAAAATCCTTTTTGCTCAATAAACATTTTTATTTCTTTCTGAATCTAGTATCCATATTTTCATTTATTAAAAATATTAATGTTAAAATATTTCGCAATTTTATTAAGTTTTATTTTTAAATCAAATATTTATTAATTAATTTCTTTTTACTTGTTTTTAAAATTATATTTATTATTATATGATATATTTTATTATTATCTATTTTGTGGTCAAAAATGGAGTATAGGATTTTAAAATCTCTTAGATTTGCATTAAAATTACCTTTTATTATTAGGTTATTTTTTGGTATATTTTTTATAGTTATTTCTATTATTCCAATAATATTACCACTTTTTCCAGGTTCACTCTTTGTTGGTATTTTTATACTTATAGTTTGAATTATACTTGTTGTTTCTCCAAGTAAAATAAGGCATGTTATTAAGATGAGAAAAAGTATAGTTTATCTTTTTATGAATTTGCATAATAAACATATTATCAGACATAAGATAAATGATATAAGAATTCATATTAAAGATATATTAAAGGATGAGGAAAAAATTTTTAAAAAAGAAGTTAAAAATCATGTAAATGATATATTAAAAAATAGTGAAAAAAATATTTGACAATAGAAAAAATGAGTATATACTCAGTATATATTATTTTTTAGTATAAAAATATGTTAACAGAAAAACAACAATATGTATTAGATATTATAACAAAATATATCTGAGAAAATGCAAAATCTCCAACTATTGAAGAACTTACTTTGTTACTAAATCAAAAATCAAAGAGATGAGTTGTTCAGTATCTTGAAGCTTTAGAAAAAAAGTGATTTTTAACTAGAGGTAGAGGTTATAGATCTATCAATTTATGAAATAGCATCGGTTTTCAAACTACTATGAATATACCTATTTTATGATATGCTAATGCTTGAACTCCACTTGTAGATGCGGTTGAAGCTGGTTATTGAGTTCTACCTATTTCTAAAAAAATCATTTCATGAGATGAAAAAAATTATTTTATTTTGAAGGTAGAAGGTACTTCTATGAACAATTTTCAAGTAAAATGAAAAACTATAGAAAATGGTAGTTATGTTCTTATAAAAAAAGATGATACTACATTAAATAATAGTGATGCATTTTTATTTTTAGTTAATTGATCAGCTACTCTTAAAAAATATAAAAGAGATACAGATTTGATCTATCTTTTACCAGAATCAAATGATACATATCATAAACCTATTATATTATCAGAAGATGATAATATAATGGTAAATTGAAAAGTTGTTGATGTATTTAGTTTTTAGACAATAAAAAAAATAAGCCGTAGGCTTATTTTTTTTATTGTTCAAATAAATCTTCTTCTAGATTTATTTGTTTTTCAAGTTCTTTTACTTTTTGTTTTCAATCTAAAACTATATTTTTTTCAAGTTTTAATTTTTTAGCTTCTATTTTTTCAGGATAATCATATTGATTTAATACATATTTTATTGCATTTAATCTAGCTTTTTTCTTATCATCACTATTTATAATAACCCATGGAGCATCTTTGTGATGAGTATTTTTAAAATTATTATATTCAGCTAGTGAATATTTATCCCATAATTGTTGAGAAAACTTATCAATAGGTGATAATTTATATTGTTTTAGTGGATTAAATTCTCTTGAATCAAATCTAGCTTTTTGTTCATCTTTTGATACAGAAAAATAAAATTTAATTATTTTTATACCAGATTCTACAAGCATTTTTTCAAATTTTGGAACATCATCAAGAAATTGTTCATATTTTTCTTTTGAGACAAATCACATTACAGGTTCAACTCAACCTCTATTATACCATGATCTATCAAAAAATACCATTTCAGATCCTGCAGGTAAGTGTTTTATATATCTTTGAAAATACCATTGAGTTCTTTCTATTTCGCTTGGTTTTTCAAGTGCGACAACTCTTGCTCATCTAGGATTTAAGTATTCTGTAAATCTTTTAATTGTACTTCATTTTCAAGCTGCATCTCTTCATTCAAAAATTAGTAATAGTTTTTGACCTGTTTCTTTTATATGTTTTTGTAATTTTAATAATTCAACTTGTAATTCTATCAATTCTTTTTCATATTCTATTGTAGATTTTTTTATACAAACTTTTGAAAATTTATGTTTATCTTCATCTTTTACATCATCACATTTTCTATATGTTTTATCTATTTCTTTTACTACATCTACAAGTTCTTTTTTATTTGCTTGTTTTACTAAATCTTCAAGATATTCATTTATTTTATCTAAAAAATCATCTATATCATTATATTCTTTTTTCTCTTTTGCAGTTAAATTTTTAAGTTTTTCTTCTAGTAAATGTTCTATTTTATTTTTTAATATTAGTAAGTTATCTACATCATTATCAACTTTAAATTTATTAAATAATTTTTCAGCTTCAGCTAAAAAGTTTTTTACTAATTCAGGTGTTAATTCAACTTTTTTGTTAAATATCTCATAAAACAAGTTTGTCATATAATCGTATTATTAAAATTAAATATAATATTATTTTACTATATGTACTTGTAAGTTTCAAGAAAAATGACTTGATTATATGTAAAAATATTTTTTAAAATACTCTTGCATTTTTTTTTAATAAAATTATAATGCACTCATAGGCGTTTGAGCAGAAAACAACTGCGAGCTCAGGGAAGAACAGATTTATCTTAGTAGAACCTTGCGAAGTCGAAAATCTTCGTTAAAAAATAAAATTAAGAATCACTATTCGGTGGCACCTTTCAAAACAATTTTGAACCGAAAGTATGAAAATAAAAATCTAACAAGACAATATTTTCATACTTTTTATTTTTTTAATAAAAATTTTTATGTTAAGAACTCATAAGTGTAGTGAATTAAACTTAAAAAATGTTTGAGAAACTGTTAAATTATCTGGTTGGGTAAGCAATAGAAGAGATCATTGAGGTATCATATTTATAGATTTGAGAGATAGATATGGTTTAACTCAAGTAGTTTTTGACCCTGAAGATGATGCTAGTTCTCACTCTACAGCTTCTGATTTTAGAAGTGAATATGTAATACAAATTGAATGAGTTGTTAGAAGTAGACCAGAAGGTCAAAATAATCCTAATTTAGCAACTTGAGAAATAGAAGTAATAGTAAAAAATACTACTTTATTATCTAGATCTAAAACTCCTCCTTTTGAATTAGATGATCATGGTGAACTTGCAAATGAAGAAATAAGATACAAACATAGATATATAGATTTAAGAAGAAGAAAAGCTTTGGAAAATGTAGAATTTAGATCAAGATTTTTAAATTATACTAGAAATTGGTTTACATCTCATGAATTTTTAGATGTTCAAACTCCTATTTTTACTGTATCAAGTCCAGAATGAGCTAGAGATTTTGTTATACCTTCTAGATTACATCCAGGTAAATTTTATGCTCTTCCTCAAGCACCACAACAATACAAACAACTTTTGATGGTTGGTTGAATTGATAAATATTTTCAAATTGCACCTTGTTTTAGAGATGAAGATCCTAGAGCGGATAGACATGCATGTGAGTTTTATCAAATAGATTGTGAAATGAGTTTTGTTGAACAAGCTGATATTTTTTCAGTGGTAGAATCATATATAAAAGATGTAGTTGCTTCACTTTCTCCAAAAACTGTTATGGATAACAAATTCTACAGTATGAGTTATGAAGAATCTATGGAAAACTATGGAACTGATAAACCGGACCTAAGATTTGGATTAAAATTTGTTGATTTAACAGATATATTTTTAGAGAGTGAATTTAGTGTTTTTAAATCAGTTGCAACTACTGGTTGAGTTATCAAATCTATTAAATTAGAATGTAAATCAATGTCTAGAAGTGAAATTGATGATCTAACTAAGGTTGCTCAAAAAGCAGGAGCAAAAGGACTAGCTTATATTATCTATGATGATAATGAAGAAGGAGGAAAAAAATCTCCAATATTAAAATTTATGTGAGAAGCTGAAATCAAAGAAATGGAGGCTAGATTACAACCAAAAAATGGTGATATAGTATTTTTCTCAGCTGATGAATATTTAAAAGCTGTAAAAATATTAAATGTAGTTAGACTTGCTCTAAGAGATAAGTTTGAATTAGCAGATAAAAATACACTTGCTTTTTGTTGGGTAACTGATTTTCCAATGTTTGAAGAAAGTGATATAAATGGTAAAATAGATTTTGCTCATAATCCATTTTCTATGCCAAAATGAGGTATTGAAGCATTTAATAATGATGATTTATTATCAATACAATCAGTTCAATATGATCTAGCTTGTAATGGATTTGAAATACTTTCTGGTTCTATAAGAAACCATGATGTTGAATCTCTTGTAAAAGCTTTTGAGAAAGTTGGTAGAAAAAAACAAGAAGTTATGGATAAATTTGGTGCTATGTATGAAGCATTTCAATATTGAGTTCCTCCTCATGGATGATTTGCTATAGGTATGGATAGATTTATGATGATATTAAAAGATGAAAATAATATTAGAGAAGTTTATGCATTTCCAAAATCATGAAAAGCTCAAGATTTGATGATGAATGCACCAAGTGTGATTGACAGGGAGCAACTTGATGAATTACATATTGAAATTAAAGAAGAATTAGAATAGTAAAAAACAAGTTTGATATAAATCAAACTTGTTTTTTAAAAAAAATCAATATACTTCATAAGTTATAAAAAAATATTATCTAAAAAATCAAAAAATGCTTTGAAAAGTTACAATTATTTGAAGACCAAATGTATGAAAATCTAGTTTTTTCAATATGTATACTGGTCATAAAATAGCGATAGTTGATGATGAATCATGAACTACTAGAGATATAAGTGAGTTTGAATATAGAGATTTTGAAAATGATTTGACATATATTTTAAGTGATTCATGAGGTCTTGATCTACTTGATAAAAATGATGAAATATCAAAAGATATTGCAGACAGAACAAAAAAATCTATTGAAAATAGTGATCTATTAATTTGGCTTGTAGAATATGATAGAGTTACAGAACTTGATGAACAAGTTTTAAAAATAATAAGAGAACTCAAGGTAAAGGATTTTATTTTGGTTGCAAATAAAGCTGATAATGAACAAAAGAAAATGGAAGCATATTCTATTGCATGATTTGCAAATGCATTGGAGTTTTTTCCTGTTTCTGTTTCTCATAATGATGGTATAAGAGACATAAAAAGATTTGTAGCAAGATTTTTAGAATCAAAATGATTAAATTATAAAGAAGAAGAAGTTGATGATACATATGTTAAACTTGCTTTAGTAGGTAGACCAAATGTATGAAAGTCTAGTCTTATAAATGCTATAGTTTGAGAAAATAGGGTTATGGTTAGAGATATGGCTTGAACTACAAGAGATTCTATAGATACAAAATTTAAATATGATGATACTAACTTTGTTTTGATAGATACTGCTTGAATAAGAAGACTTAGTAAAGTATGAGTTAGAAATGTAGAAGATTGGTCAGTAATGAGAACAGAAAGATCTATAACAAGAGCAGATATAGTTGCAGTTGTTATAGATGGTTTTGACTGAATAGTTCATCAAGATCTAGCTATTATTTCAACTGTTTTAGAAGAAAATAAATGATTAATAGTAGTAGTAAATAAATGGGATAAGGTTCTGGAAAAACCAGGAATAGATAAAGATTCTATTATGAATAGATATATAGAATATCTTAAATCAAAAGTTGAATTTCTTCCTTGGGCTTCAGTTGTTTTTACTTCTGCAGTAAGTGAAAAAAGACTTTCAGAGATTCTTGAAAATGCAAAAAATATAAAATTAGAAAGATTTAAAAGAGTAAAAACATGAGTTATAAATAACTTTTTGGAACAAGTTATTTTAAAACATCCACCAACTTGAACTAGAAAATCTCATAATCCAAAAATATATTATGGTTCTCAAGTTGATGTAAATCCTCCAAAATTTGTATTGACTGTAAATAATCCAGAACATTTTCACTTTTCTTATAAAAGATATCTTGAAAATAGGATAAGAGATAATTTTTGATTCTTTGGTACTCCAATTATTATAGAGTATAAATGAAGAGGTAAAACAAAAGATATGAAAAAATAATTTTTTCATATCTTTTGTTTTAATATTAAAAAATATTTTTATAAAAAATCAACTTGAAAAATAAAAATAATTATTACAAAATAGTAACTTAAATATTATTAAATTGTATTTATTTTGTTATTATTTTAAAAATGAATAATAAATGATTTACATTTGTAGAATTAATAATAGTAGTTACGATATTGGTGATATTATCAACAATATGATTTATTTCATATAATTGATATATTGTATGAGTAAGAGATACAAGTAGGATTAGTCAATTAACAAATTTAAAAGATGCATTAAATGTTTATTCAATAAAAAATATTTTACCATTGCCAGAAGACTCAGTAGAAGTTAAGAATTGAACAGAAATAATAGCATATCAATGATATTTATGAAAAAGTATAATAGATAATATATGATATTCAACACAAGGTATAGACCCAAAAGATAAGCAATATTATAGTTATTATTTAACTTCAGATAAAAAATATTTTCAACTTTTATGATTTTTAGAAGAATCTGAATCACTATGAGCTTTTAATCTTGTAAATAAAGTACATGCAAATATAAATAGATATCCATATACTGCTGGTTCAAGATTGTGAATAATGACAGATACAAATAATACTCCAATTCAAGAATTAGAAGCTATAAAAACTGTTTGAGAAATAGATATATTAAATGTATGAAGTACTTTATTTAAATCATTTTTAAGTTGAAAAGAATATATTGAAACAAATTGAACATGATTTTTAGTTTTAAAAGATATAGCAAGAGTATGATGAAAAAAATGGAATATAGAAAATAATTGATTTGTTTATTGATGAGATGTTCAATTTACATGATCTTCAAGTTGATGATGAGTAGTAATTTCAGAGAATTCTAATTTATGAAATTGTGTTTTTTGAGTTTCAACTTTTTGAAATTGTAAATTTTAAATTTTTTATAAAATTTCATAAATCTTATTATAATTTTATTATATTTAAATTTTACTTAAAATAATAATTTTAATAATATTTGGAATTGATTTTTATATTTAATAAATAATTTATGTCATTTACTAAATTAGCAACATTAGTTTCTTCAATTACTGCATTTTTACTTATGCTTTTAAAGTTTTTTGTTTGATTTTTTTCCTGATCAATATCTGTATTATCTAGTGCAATAGATTCATTTTTGGATATGTTTGTTTCTGTTTTTAATTATTTTGCAGTACATAATTCTGAAAAAGATCCAGACGATAAATTTAATTATGGTAGATGAAAAGTAGAAGCAATAGCAGCACTTTTTGAATGATTAATTATTACATTATCTTGATTTTATATATTGTATGAATCAATTTTTAAAATAATAAATAAAGAAACTGTTAGTTATCTTTGAATATCTATAATTGTTATGATTATTTCTGTTAGTATTACTTTTATATTGGTTTCATTTTTAAATTATGTAGCTAAAAAAACAGATAACTTGGTTATAAAATCTGATGCACTTCACTATAAAACAGATTTATTTTCAAATTCTGCTATATTGATTTGATTATGAGTTATATATTTTACATCATATTATTATATAGATTCAATTTTATGAATTATTATTGCTATTTATATAATTTTTAGTGCATATGAACTAATAAAAAAATGATTTTTATTATTGCTTGATGTAGCTCTTGATATAGAAGAAGTACAAAAAATAGAAAATATAATTAGTTCTCAAAAACTAGTAACATCTTTTCATGAACTTAGAACAAGACAATCTTGAAATACAAAATATGTTGAAGTTCATCTTGTTTTTAATCCAGATATTAAACTTGTGGATGCTCATAAAGTTTCTGATATAATTGAGATAGAAATACCTAAAATTGATGAAAAATTTACATGGAGTATATCAGTTCATTTAGATCCTTACAATGATTGTATAAAATGTGTAAATTAATCTTTACAAAATTATAAAAAAGTATATCATATTAGCACTTAAGTTTTTTAAGTGCTATTTTTATTTTAAATATTTAACCTTTTAAAAATATGTCAAAACACAATTTTGAAGCTGAAACGGGTAGGATATTGGAGCTTTTAACTCATAGTATTTATTCAAATAAAGAAATATTTTTAAGAGAACTGATATCAAACTCTAGTGATGCTATAGATAAAGCTAGATTAAAATCACTAACAGATACTACTTTTTTATGAGATGATAATGAATTTAAAATCACTATAGAAATAGATGATAAAAATAAGGCTTTAGTTATCACAGATAATGGTATAGGTATGACAAAAGAAGAGCTAGTAAGTCATCTTTGAACTATTGCAAAATCTGGAACAAAAGAATTTATAGAAAAATTACAAAAAGCAAAAGAAGATAGTGCTCATAATTTGATAGGACAATTTTGAGTATGATTTTATAGTTCTTTTATGGTTGCTGATAAAGTAGAAGTTGAAAGTAAATCTGCCCTTGACCCAAAAGCACACAAATGGATTTCTGATTGAAAAAGTGATTATGAAATTTCTGAAAGTGATAAACAAACTAGATGAACTAAGATAACTCTTTTTATAAATGAAGCAAATAATGAATTATTAAAAGAATGGAAAATAAAAGAATTGGTAAAAAAATATAGTAATTATGTTTGAGTTCCAATTATGATGAGAGCTTATGATTCTAGAGCTGAAGAAGAAAAACAAAAAGAACCAAAATTGATGGATTTTGAACAAATAAATGAAACTAAACCAATTTGGAAAAAAGATAAAAAAGATATAAAAACAGAAGAATATAAAGAATTTTACCAAAGTATAAGTTTTGATTGGAATGAACCACTTTTTACTATTCATAATAATGCTGAATGAGTTGTAAGTTATAAGTCTATCTTATTTTCTCCAAAGGAATTAAATATGTATCAAAATCTAAGTGATCCAAACCTAGATTTTTGACCAAAACTTTATGTTCAAAATGTACTTATTTTAGAGAATGCAAAGGATTTATTACCTATATGGCTTAGATTTATTTCTGGAGTTGTAGAGACAAGTGATTTGCCTTTAAATATAAGTAGGGAAATGTTGCAATCTAATAATACTCTAGAAAAAATTAAAAAAGGTCTTACTAAAAAAGTTGTTAATGAACTTGTAAAAACACAAAAAGAAAAAAGAGAAGATTATGTAAAATTTTGGTCAAATTATTGAAAAATAGTAAAGGAAGGTATTCATTATGAGTTTGATTTAAAAGAGCAAATAGCAGAAGCTTCACTTTTTAAAACTATAAATAATTCTACATTTATTTCTCTAGATGAATATCTAGAAAAAGCACCAATTAAAAAAGTAGAAGTTGAAAAAGATTGAAATATCCCTCACCCTAACCCTCTCCCAGAGGGCGAGGGGACAGAACCAAAAAAAACTTTCAAAGAAGTAAAAACAATTTATTATATAATTGCTAAAAGTGAAAATGAGGCTATTGCTAGTCCTTATATGGCACAATTTAGAGAAAAAAATATAGATGTTTTAGTCCTAACAGATGCTATTGATTCATTTATAGTACAAAGTTTTAATGAGTATAAATGAGCAAAACTTGTTTCTATAACAGCTTCTGATATAGAACTGGAAGAAAAAACAGAAGAAGAAAAAGAAAAAGAAGAAACTAAAAAACAAGATTTTAAATCACTTTTTGATTTAATTAAATCTACAATTTGAGATGAAAAAATAGAAGAAGTTGTTTTAAATGATAAACTTTGAACAGCACTTTGAGCATTAAAAACTCCTAAAAATGGTATAGATCCACAACTTGAAAAGATGATGAAAGCTATGTGACAAACTGTGCCAAAACAAAAAAGAATTCTTGAATTAAATTCAAAAAATCCTTTAGTTGATATGATGAAAAATCAATTTGATAGTGATATAAAATCTCAAAAATTAAATGATACGATTAAATATGCTTATTATCAAGCAATTTTACTTGAATGATGAGAAATTGAAAATATATCTGAATTTGTTGAATTGACTAATAAATTTGCAAGTAGTTATTTGAAATAAAAAAAACTAGATTTTTCTAGTTTTTTTTGTTATTATATGTTATAATAATTTTAATTAATATCTTAGCAATATTTATAATGAAAACTTTTTTAGATTATACTCAAGATTTAGATTCAACTAAAACTTGATTTGATAGTGTTACTAGATGATTGTTAAGTTATTATATCTCTTGAAAAAATTTAATAACTAATAACTTTTTTGAAAATAGATTATTTGTTACAAAAGAAGATATAGAAAAAAAAATAAAAGAATTAGATAAAAAATTATTTGAAATTAAAAAACTAAAAAAAGAGATAATTAATTCTAATTTGCCAGAAATAGAAAAAAATTTTGTTTTTAATAATTTGAATTCAATAGGACTTAAATTTATAATGTTTAAATATAGTATATATCTTGAAGCAGAAAAATGAGGTTTTGAAATTGATGATGCTAAGAGAATTATATATTTAAAAAGAGTAAATAAAATTCAAGATATTGTTTATTGACCAGAAATATCAAGTGATGAATGAGAAAAACAAAGAGTTTTAGATGAAATGTATAAAAAATTTTTGAAATGAAAATCTAAATTAACAGAAACAGAACAACAAAGTTATTTATCTTTTTTACAAGAATTATGATATAGTAATTTTGACTTTCCAAATAGTTGAAACAGAATTCAAAAAGAAAAAAAATCTACAAAAAATAACAATAATTCAAAATTAGATTTATCTAAGATTTTTTTAACAAAACAAAAAATTATACATATATTTGAGTTACTACTTGATCTATATTGACTAAAACAATTTAAAGTTTCATTAGAAAGTTATACTTCGTTTTCTGTCCAAAAAATAGAAAATGAATTGGAATCAGAAAACTGAAAATATACACATAAACTTGTTATACCTAAATTAAAGGTAGAAAAAACATCACTTAAAAAAATTCTAGAACTTTTTGATCATGAAGTATGAGTTCATGCTATAAGGTGAAATAATACTTTTTTAACAATCAAAGTTATATGAGATAGATATGTTAATATTGAGGAATGATTTGCAACATTATCACAGAAACTTTTTGATGAAAATATAGATAAAGTAAAAGTTATTCCCAATATATGACATATATCTAGTCTTGTAGCTGAGAAATACAATTGAGAGTCTTGTCAAAAATTTTTTGAGTTGTATTTTAAGTTAACAAAACCAAAAGATACTTCTAAGGATGAAATTATTTTATTAGCAAAAAATAGAGTTATTAGAATTAAAAAATTTGTTTCACTAAAAGAACCTTGAGCTAATAGAAAAGATACATCTTATACTAGATGACAAACTCAAGTTGTAGATTATTTACAAAGTGTAATCGATGTTGATAGACAAAAATTTTTAAAAGATTTTTATTTTTCTAAATTATCTTTTGAAGATATTTGACTTGTAGAAGAATTTAGAAAAAGCTTATGAATTGATGAAACTGAATTAAAATATCCACTTTGGATAGGTAAGATTCTCTATAAAAAGTTACTTTGAGAAAAAGTAACTTTGTCTTGATTACAAGAAGAGGATTTTAGGTTTCAAGTTATAGAAAAGTTTAGTATTTGAGTTAAGAGAAAAATAGTAAGAATACTTCAAGAAATAAGATGAAAGAAAAAATAAAAAAACTAATTTTAAATTAGTTTTTTTATTTTTTTGTATATAATTATTGTATTTAAAATTAAAAAACAAGATATGTTTGAAAATATTAAAAATAAGATTAATAAAAAGTATTTATTAATTTTAATTGTAGCTATTTTTTTAGTTATTATCTGATATAGTATTAATCCAATTATTTCGTATTTTGAGAAAAAACAAATAGATGAAATAAATGATATTTTATCAGATTATTCAAGAGAAAAAACAATAGATGATTGTAAAAAAATCATGACTTTTGATAAAACAAAGGTTTGGAAAAATAATTCTTTTTTTAATGAAATAACTTTTGATACTATATTTAATGAATGTAGTTTAAAATATGATTTAAAAAATATAGAACTTAACTTAGATAATTGTAAAACAATTATAAAAGAAACTAATTCATATTTTAAAAGTAATTATGTTTTTTTTGAGACACTAGAAGAAAAAAGATTGGTTTGTAGTGAAAAATATCTAAATCCAACTTTTAGTATTTGAAATTATTTTAATATAAATAATGATTTTAAAACATCTATTCATATTGATTCTGCTTTAGATTTATTTACTGATGTTTGAGAGGAAAATTCAGAAGTATTTTTAAAAAATAGAGAAGAAGTTAAATTGAGGTTTCAAAAACTTATTTCTATAGAGCCAAAGGTTGAGATTGCTATAGATGATATATTTTTGTATAAAAATAAGATTATCTTAAATCTAAATCTTGAACCATTAAAAGAATATAAAATCAAATTAAATTCTTTTGATACCACTATTTGAGAAAAAACAGAAAAAAAAGAGTTTATTTTTACAACTCCTGAAAATAAATACTTTTGAATGAAAGTTATAAATCCACTATCAATTTATACAAAAGAAAATCTTCCAACTTTTCAAATCTTGGATTACAATACTCCAAAAACTACTACAAAAATTAGATTGTGTAAAGTTCCAGAAGAAACTTATGCAAAATTAGAAGTATTATCAGATACTCAAAATAAAGATTTTTCAAATAGTTTTTTCAAAAATTATTCAACATCTTTAAAAACATATGAATGTATTGAAAAAGATATAATAGTAAAAGACAATTCGCTTATAAATCAAAATAAACTTGTAAAAAAAGATTTTTCATTTAAGGATCTTGTTTGAGAAAATGATCCAAAATGAATGTATATGCTTAGTTTTTTAAGTGAATCTGATATAGAATTTAATTCTAGAATTAATAAACCTATATTTTTTTCTATAGTAAATTCTCATATAATTATGAAAGTTTCAAAATCAGGAGAGTGATTCTTCTTTGTAACTGATTTCTTGTGAAATCCTTTACCTGATCAAGAAATATGAGTTTATCTAAATGATTTTGAAGAAATACAAAAAAATTATAACAGAGAAACTTATGATTATGATATAACTTATAATTCAGTTATAGAAAAAAATGTTTATAGTGAAAAAATCATCTTATGAAAAACTGATGCAACTTGAGTCTTAAAAGTAGATTTAAAATGAAAAATAAATGATTATTTTGATAGAACATTTGAAGATGAACGGTCTTATGATTGGAATAAGATGTATAAATCATTTTTAGTTAAATCAACCTGATGAATTTATCAAAGTTATCTTGTTTCAACTTGGAATTCTTGAATTGCTCCATGGAATTTTGGTTATAAAACAGATTATTCATATGATGAAAACGATATATTTATAGATAGATGGTGAGAAAATAGAGAATATTTTGCTCATATTTATACTGATAGAAAGTTATATCTTCCATGAGAACAAGTTAATTTAAAAACTATAATTAGAAAATCAGAAGATCTATCTATACCAAAATTAGACCAAATTTTTATATTAAAGATTTCTAATTCAAAATGAGAAGATATCCTAGAAAAAGAAATAAAAGTAAATGAATACTGAAGTTATAGTGAAACTCTAAATTTGAGATCAGATTTCCCACTTTGAACTTACAATGTTTATTTATCATCAGAAGGTAAAACTATTTATTATTATAGTTTTGATGTTGAAGTTTTTAAAAATCCAAAATTTAAAAATGAGCTTATGCTTAAAACATCATGACTAACAAATTCTTTAGTAGATATAAAAGAAACAACAAAAGAGCAAAATTATTATTATGAAACAGAAGTTTATAAATGAGATTTTTCTATAAATGCTGAAGTTATTTCTACCTATTTTTCTTGACCTAGAGTTAAAAATGCACCTTTTGAGTACAAGGTTTATAAACAAGCTTATTATTGAGATGATTATTGGGATGATTGTTATTATGGATGTTATTGGGAACCTGAAAAAGAGTTCTATACTTCTTGAACTTGAGTTCTTGATGCTTCTTGAACTGCAAATTTAGATATAAAAGTTGATTTTTCTTCTAGTTATTCAGATTATAAATATATAGTTGAAGTTAGTGTTACTGATAGTGCTTGAGACACTATATCAGGTTCAAATTCTATTATTGCAAAACTTCCAGAAGAATATAAAAAATATAATAATTCTCTTAGCTTAAATTTTGAATCAAAAGATAGATTTTTGAAAGTTTGAGAGAGATTTAATATAATTTGAAAATTATCAAATTGAAAATGGAGTGATTCATACAATGATAAATATGTTTTTGTAATAAAGAGAAAAGAGTATTCAAATAAGATTGTAAAAGATGTAAATTGATATGATAGAAATATTTCTCAAGTTTCTGAAATCATAGAGAAAGTAATGTATGTTAATGATAAAAATTTTAAGATTAATGGTGTTTGAAATCTAGAACTTTCTTACAAGATAGATAAAAATTCAGAATATATTTTTGAATATGCTTCTATTGATAATTATTATGTTTGAGAATTTTTATGATTAAATCAAGATGAAATAATAGAAAAAAAATATCTAGATGAAATAGTTAATAAATTTGATAGTGAAAAAAGTTTATATATAGAAAATTATTTAGAAACTCCAAAACAAGATTGTGTTGAGTGAGAAATTTGTAATAATGAAATAATAACAAAAAGACTTTATTTAAGAGATTTTATATCTAGAGCAAGATATTTACCACTTATTTCTTATAGTGATTTAGAGTCTAATAATCCAATAGAAAATGACAATAAACTAAGAGTTTTAAGCGAGAAAGTAAGTTATAAGATTTGAGAAACTGCAAGAGTATTAGTTAGATTACCTGTTAGTAACTCTAAAATCCTTTGGACTATAGAAAAATCATGAGTTACACATTATGAATATATAGAAGTTCCATGAAATATATTTTTCAAAGAATTTAGTATTGACGAAAGTTTTGCTCCAAATTCTTATATCGGAGTTGCTATGATTGATACAAAAGTTTGATGAGAATATAAGGTTTGATATACAGAAATAGTTGTTGATAAATCAGATAAAAAATCATTTATTGATATAAAAACTAATAAACAAACTTATAAGCCAAGAGAACAAGTAAAAGTTGATTTACTTGTTAAAGATGCTAAATGAAAACCTCTTATTAGTGAATTAACTTTGATGGTTGTTGATGATTCTCTTATAAGTCTTATGTGAAATGTAGATTTAAACACACTAGAAAAGATATTTATAAAGCTACCTTTTAGTATACAAACAAGTATTACAAATATAGGTATGATAAAAAATTATTATTTTTCTAGATTATGAATAGTTTGATGAAGTTGATATGGTGATTTTAAATGATGAGATAGTGCAGTTAGTACAAGAAATATTTTCAAAAATACTGCTTATTTTAATCCTAGTATTATTACTGATTGAAATTGAAAAGCTAGTGTAACTTTTACTTTGCCAGACAATCTAACAAATTTTAGAATAATGGCAGTTTCAAATTCTAAAACTAATAATTTTGGTTATAGTGAAAATAATATAGAAGTAAGAAAAGAAGTAGTTTTAGAAGATAAAACTCCTCAAATTTTGAGAGATTGAGATCAATCTATTATAAGTGCAAATTTATTTAACAATACTGATAAAGATATAGATTTTAAAGTAGATATAAAAACTATATGAGTTGAAGTAACGGATCCTGAAAAAAAATTGACTCTAAAAGCAAAAGAAAGTAAAAATATATCATGGAAAGTAAAAGCAAATAGTAGTGTTGATGAAATAGTTTATACTATAAGTGCACTTTGAGATAGTGCTATAAATAGCGATAAGATTGAGAATAAAATACAGATAAAAAAATCACCAGTTTTAATAAATCAAGTTTTAAAATCTGGTATAATAGAATCTTATGGTTCTTTAAATCTAGAATCATTTATTTGAAAAAATACTGATAAAAATCTATCAAATGTAGAACTTGTTTTTTCAAATTCTAGATTATCTTGAATAGAAAAAATTGTTTCAAGCTTATATATTTATCCATATGGTTGTATAGAGCAAACAACTTCAAGCACTATTCCAAATGTTATTATCAAACAATTTTCTAATTTATTTGCTGACTTATTTGATGAAGATAAGGTAGAAAAGAGTATAAATTATGGAATAGATAGGATTTATTCTATGCAAGTAGCTGATTGATGATTTGCTTATTGGCAATGAAATAGTAGTTCAGATCTTCATATAACTCCATATGTACTTAGAAGCCTTTTATATATGAAAAAATCTTGAATTAAAATTCAAGATAAGGTTATAGAAAATGCTATTAGTTATTTAGAAAAAAATCTAGAAAATGCTAGTGATGATGTTCAAAAATCTGAGATATTTTGGGCACTTAAATCTGCTTGAAAAAATCCTAATTTAGTTATGGAACCATTAAAACTAGATAGACATAGTTTGATTGCTTATACTTATGGACTTGTTTTATCTGATAAAAAAGATACAGAACTTATCAAATCAAATATAGAATTGATAAAGAAAAAAATAACTCAAACGGATTCAAATTGGTATTGGGATACTACTTCTGATAAAGCTATATTTGCATCATTGTTACTTGATCTAAAAGATAGTACCTATGATTCTTATATTGAAAGTCTTATCGCTGATTTATATCTTTATGATTGGTCAAGTTATTATTATAGCACTCAATCAAAAAATAATGCTTTTATAGCTTTTTATAAATATCTAGAAAAAAATAAATTAAATTCTAAAACAAATTTTTCATTTAGATTATGAAATTTTTCAGATAATAAAAAATATAATCTAGGTTGAGATAATCTAGCTATGTTGAAACTAAATTATAATCTTGCAAATGTATCTTCATGAGATAATTTAAATCTATCTGTTTGAAACAATAGTGAAAATAAGATATTTGTAGATTTTGTACTCAAAGAATATCCTCTTGATGTTACAAAAATAGAACCATATACAAATGGGATGACAGTTAAAAGAGAAATATATAAGGTAAAAGATGAAAATTTACTTTTAAAATGTTCAAATACTTATTATTATTATGAAAAAAATAAAGTTAATTGTGACTCAGTTTTTGAAAAAGTTAATTGAAATAATTTTGAATTATGAAAACTTTATAAAACTAGGATAACAGTTGATTTTACAGATAATAAATCTAGAAGAAACCTGACTATAGAAGATTATCTTCCTTGAAGTTTTAGAGTTATAAATTCTAAATTTAAAACAGAAAGTGCAAGTGTAACTGGTTCTACTAGAAATTGGTCTTGGGATTATGTTGAAAATAAACCAGATGTTGTTATGGCGAATGCAAGCTATATTTGGTGAAAAAATGCAGAATATGAGTATTTTTTCAGACCAGAGTTTGCATGAACTTATACTTATCCACCTGTTTCAGCTTATCTTATGTATGATCCAGTTATAAGAGCAAATAGTAAGTTTAATATTATTGAAGTGAAGTAATTTTATGACTAAAAAGAAAATTACATTTATTATATTTTGAATTTTAGCAGTAAGTTTTTTATCTTACTGCTTTTTTCCAGTTATTTTTTTTACTCCAAAAGATGAACCAGGTCATATTTTTTTAAGAGATAGAAATTGAATTGTTATAACAGATAAAGCAACAGAATTTGGTTATAAAAAAATAATAGACTTAGATTTGCAAAGTAAGTTTGTTAAATCACTTATTTTGATAGAAGATAAAAATTATTACAATCATTTTTGAGTTGATATTATTTCAAAATTGTGAGCTATTAAGTCAAATCTTGAAAATAAAAAAATAGTCTCATGAGCTAGTACTATAACTGAACAATATATAAAAAATCATTTTTTTCTTGAAAACAAAAGAACATATTTACAAAAAGCAAGAGAATGATTTTTGGCTTTTTATTTTTCTGTTCCTTATATTCCCTCTACCTTGGGGGGAGGGTTAGGGAGAGGGACTTGAAAAAATAGGATTCTCAGTCAATATTTGCAAAATGTTTATTTGTGAAATAATAATTATTGAGTAGGAGCAGCACTTGAAGTTTATTTTTGAAAAACAGATTTATCCGATCTAACTGATGAAGAAATAGTTTTACTTTTGTCTTTGATAAAGTACCCAGCTACAAAATCTATCTATGATAAAGAATTTAGTAATTATTTTGATAAGGTGAAAAATAAACTTTGATTTGATTTTGAAAGGACTATTGAAAAACTTTCTAAAAAACAAAATATTGATTTATTTCCTTTTGCAAGTAATGAACTTATTTCTACAAATCAAACACTTACAATTGATTCTAAATTGTGACTCTTTACTCGTGACATAGTAAATAAAACACTAGATGAACTAAAAGATAAAAATGTAACAAATGCTGCAGTTTTTGCTATAAATCCAAAAACTAGGGAAATCATCATCTATGAAGGAAGTAGAGATTTTTACAGCAAGAAAATAGATTGACAAGTAAATGTTATAAAATCTCAAAGACAACCATGAAGTACGATGAAACCATTTTTATATTTGATGGCTTTGGAAAAAGGTTATTGAGTAAATAATTTACTCTTGGATATAGAAAATGAATATAACTCATTTAGTGAAGATAAGACTTATATAAGTAATAATTACTCTTTAAAAGAATATGGTCTTGTCAGATTTAAAAATGCTTTATGAAATAGTTTGAATAATGCAACTGTTAGATTAGCTTTTGAATTATGACTTGAAAATGTTTATAACTATTATAAAGATTATTGATTTCAATTAACTGAAACTCCTGAATATTATGGTTATAGTTTAGTTTTATGAAATCCAAGTATAACATTGCAAGATCTTGTTTATAGCTATGCAAGATTGACTGATTTAAGAGATAAAAATAAGTTTTTACTTTATGATATTTTAACTAATCCAGATAATAGAGATATAAGTTTTTGAGTAAATTCAATCCTTAATACTTCCATACCACAAGCAGTGAAAACAGGTACAAGTAGCAATTTTAGAGATAATCTTATAATTTCATATCATAGTGATTTTGTGCTTTGAATTTGGGTATGAAACAATGATAATTCATCTATGAATTGAGTAACTGGTATAACATGAGCAGGTTACATTTGGCATCAAGTAATAGAAGAAGCAATTAAGTTAGGATATATAAAAAATTATGATTATGATATACCAGAAGGGATAGAAAAAAAATCATATTGTTTAGATGTAAATTGTCATAGAGTAGAAAATAACTTTGATTTTTCTGGTAAAGATTATTTTTCTAGGATAAGAGATAATTATTATGATAGAAAAGATGTTTTACAAAAACTTAATGATTATGAAGAGCAAAAACTTTTTGATTTGAGATTTTATTTAAAGTAAAATAGTTTGAAATAAACTTAAATTTCATATAATATTACCAATTTAGTAATTAATTAAATATATATTTTGTTATGAAAAATAAAAAAATATTTTTTATATTTATCTTTGTATTAATCATTTTTTTAGTTTTTTTAGGATTTAATACATATGAAAAAAATAAACAAAAAAAGATCTATGAATCTAAACTTGTATCATATAACGAGGAAATAAATGATTATTTATCAAGTTATAAACAAGAAGATTGATTTTATATAACTAATCTTAAAAAAGAGTTTATCTATATACCTGATATAAATCAAATAAAATGGATGCCTAATATACCAACTTTATCAGATTTTGATATAGAACATAATAAAGATTTAAAAAATTATAGTGAATCAAAAATAGATTTTCTTTTTGCAAATAATAAGATGACATTTTTAGTAAATGATTTATTATTATCGGATAATCAAGATATATATAAATACATATTTGTTAATTATTTAGAAGCATATTTTAAAAATAATAATCTAAAAATTGCGCCATTTTTGACTTGAAAAACTGATTATCAAAATCTAGTTTCAAAAGAAAAAGAGATTTTTGAACTTTCTTTTTTAGCTAGTGAAGAATATATAGATAAGTATTTTTTACTTTCATATCTATGAAAATCATGAGTTGATATAGATAATGAATTTTTAAATTTGTTAAAACAAGATATAGAAGATAATTTTAATGGTTTTGATAATTATTCTAAATTACTTTATATATTTTTCTTAAATGAACTTTGAGAACTAGATGATTTTTTATCTAGTAGATGAAATATATCAGATTTACTTTCTAGTTTTTGAAATAATTTAAATGTAAAATCTTTTGAAACTTATATATTAAGTTTGAAAGAAAAGGACAATGAAGATATACAAAAAAATATAGAAGAACTTGAATCATCTTTTGATAATTTGGATAATACTTCAAAAATCTTATTAGTTTGAATACTTAATAATCTTTGAAAAGATTTTTCAAAATATTATGATGAGATAGAAAAAATAGAACATAATGATTATCAATTAAAAGAGTTATTTATAAAATTTTTAGTTTATTCTAAGTTAAATACTGAATATACTAGTTTTGATAATTATGCCAAATTTTGGTTTAGTTCTGGTATGCAAGTAAATAGAAAAGAAGAATTTATAGTTAGTCGTGAAACTCCTTATTATTTTGAATCATATAGACTTGATAAAGTTATTTATGAAGATTTAATTGATAATAGAGTTTGAGCATTTGATTGAAAAAAGTTTTATTTAAACATTATACTTAAACAAAAATAATATGAGTTTTAAAAAAGATTTTCCTATTTTTAAAAATAATCCTGACTTAGTTTTTTTTGATTCTACATCTACTACTCAAAAACCTGAAAAAGTAATTGATGGAGTAAAAAAATATCTAGAAAATGATTATAGTAACATACATAGATGACTTTATGATATAGCTATAAACTCTGAAAAACTGTATAAGAAATCAAAACAAATTGTTGCAAAGCATATATGAGCAGATGATATAAAAGAGATAATCTATACTTACAATTCTACTTATGCAAGTAATTTACTTACTTCTAGCTTGAAAAAAAGTAACTTTTTAAAAGTTTGAGATAAGATTTTAGTTAGTATAGTTGAACATCATGCAAATCTTGTTCCTTGGCTTATTTTAAAAGAAGAAATTTGAGTAGATGTTGAGTTTATATGAGTTGATTCTGATTATAATCTAGATCTTGCTGATTTTGATGAAAAATATGACGATAGAGTAAAAGTTATAGCTTTAACTCATGTTTCAAATGTGACATGACAAGTTTTTGATTTGGCAGAAATCGGTAGAAGAAAAAGAGAAGACACACTTTTTGTAGTTGATGCAAGCCAAAGTGTACCACATATGAAAGTAGATGTTAAAAAACTTAATTGTGATGCATTATTTTTCACATGACATAAAGTTATGGCTCTTAGTGGTATTTGAGTTTTATGGTGAAAAAAAGATTTATTAAATGAATTAACTCCTAGTTTTTCATGAGGTTGAGCAATCTCTGAAGTAACTTGTAGTAAATATACAAGTGCTTGATTACCAGATAAATTTGAACCAGGTACTCCAAATGTAGTTTGAGCAGTTTCTTTACTAAAAGCTTTTGAATATATAGAAGATATAGGTTGATTTGAAAAAATAGAAGAAATAGAAGAAGAATTAATTGAGTATTTTTTAGAAAGATTAAAAGACTATGAAAATATAGAAATTATATGAAGTCATAAGAAAAAAAATAGAGTTTGAGTATTTTCTATAGTTTTAAATAATTATCATTCAAATGATGTTGCAGAAGTATTAGCTGAAAATGGTATAGCTGTAAGAGCAGGAAAACATTGTGCTCATCCACTTTTTGCAAAATCTTGATATCCTAACTCTATAAGAGTTAGTTTGTATCTTTATAATACAAAAAAGGATATAGATAAATTTTTTGATGTAATAGATAAATTAAAAAAGTAATAATGCAAGAAAATATAATAATAGTTGATGAGTTTGATAATCAAATTTGAATCTGAGAAAAAATTGAAGTTCATGAAAAAGCTCTACTTCACAGAGCTTTTTCTATACTAGTTTTCAATTCAAAATGAGAACTTATGCTTCAACAAAGAGATTTGTGAAAATATCATTCTTGATGACTTTGGACAAATACTTGTTGTTCTCATCCTAGAGAAAATGAAACTCTAGAAAATGCAATTCATAGAAGACTAAAAGAAGAAATGTGATTTGATACAGAACTTACTAAAAAAACAGAGTTTATTTATAAAGCAATTTTAGATAAGTGACTCACTGAACATGAATATCTACATGTTTATAAATGATTTTATGATAAGGAACCTGATTTAAATAGAGAAGAAGCTATGGATTATAGATGGATTTCACCATCGGATTTAAAAATAGATATACAAAAAAATAAACAAGATTATACAGCTTGGTTTTATAAGATAGTAGATGAATATTTTGATGAATTGTTTTGAGAATTAAAAAAAGAATAAGCTTTGCTTATTCTTTTTTTAGTAACACTTCTCAACCTGCTTCAACAAAATTTTTAAAAGCATTTTGAATTGTTGCCAGATCACGAGCATTTAAATCACTTATATAATTTTTAGTTACAAAATCATAAAATGGTTTAAGTTCTTGTGCTTGAAATTCTTTTAATCAAGTTTTTTCTATAACATAAACTACTATTTGAAGTATATTCTTACTTCTACTAGAAAATGCTATTTTTCAATTTATCTTAAAAGTAGCACTAGTTATTCATTTTAAGTCTATATTTTTAATTTGAGATGTTATTTTTTGTTTTCTATTATCATCATCAGCTCTCACTTTTTCTTCTTTTTGTTTTATTTCAACTTTATCATTATTTTCATCTTTCAAGTTTTTTAAACTAAACTCTCAAACCAAGTTATCACCATATTTTCTACTATATCTAGTAGAAACAAATATAAGTAATACTCAAAGTATTATAAACACTACAACTCTACTTACTGCATTATCAAGTCCATACCAAATATCATATAAAAATATCTTTGCAAGAACTAAAGTAAGTAGATAAAGTCATATAGTTCTTATTTTTTTCTTGTCATTGCTTATTCATCTGATAAGAAGTATTATAGATATGATTCACCAGAAAATAGTTATAGCAAATGTATTGTTGAATATATCGTAAATATACATTGAAACAATTACTAGTATATAAAAAATCAGGTTTGCATTTAGTATATTATTAAAGATACTTATCTTATTTGTTTTATTCCAATAAATAGTTATAGCTCAAATTATAGCTGTAGCTATATATTGTAAAATAATTAGATGTTTAACATTGTCTTTAATTATTTTATTTGATATATAATCAAAACTTCATATATGATTAAATGTAAAAAATATAGTTATTATAACAAAAAATGTTTTAAGAATCTTTGATGAAAAATAGTTATATATCATTCATGAAATACCTACAAAACTAGCTATTCCAAGTATACTCCAACCATGATTTGTTTGAGGTATTATTTTTACAAGTAAGCTAGAAACTACAAGCATTCAGATTATATGAATTATATCGTGTACATTTTTCTTTACATCTGTTCCTAAAAATTCTAGATTTTTTAAGTTTGTAACAAATGATATTATTATGATTGAAAGTGGAATCAAAAATTGTAAATCACCATTTTTTACAAAATATTGTAAATTTATAAGTTTTACTATTCAAATTATAAAAAGTATAATTGCAGCTAGATAAATCTTTGTCTCTTTTGTTTTTGAAAAAAAGTAAAATAATATACTAGCTTCAAACAACCAAACAAGAGATACAACTTCAGGACTTTTTGAGAAAATAAGAGTAATAGCAAGAGAAAATAATGAAATAGATATAAATAGATATCAATATAAACTATTCTTATAATTTAAGTTATTCTTTATCTCATCAAATCAAATATTTGTTATAAATATATAAGCCAATACAAAATAATATATAGATAATCAAACAAAAGCATAACCTAAACTTATTCCAGGGAAGTATTCCATTCCATATCTAAATAATTCTCCTCCTAAGAATAGAGTTCAAACTATAAGTCAGATAATAAGACTTTTTATACTCTTATTTTCACGAATAAGATTCTTGCTGAAAAATGGCCAAATTGTGTTTAATAATCCAAAAAATATGATACTTCAAATAGAAATTGGTTTTATCAAATGTAAATAATTATTTATTTGATTTGTAACTTTTAAATATTGTTCTGGATTTAAATTCATAGTTGATTTTGCCATCAAAACTAGATCCAAATTTACAGCTGGTAACAACATCATTACAGCTCATATAGTTCAAATAGGGTAAAGATAAGATAGATTATATTTATTTGAAAAAATGTAAGATGTTATTAAAAATATGAAACTTACTATTATGATAGTTAAAAAAGAATAAAAATTTAAGTCTATATAATTATAACTTAGATAACTATTTGAAATAAATATAAAAAATCATAATAATGCAAAAAATAAATATCTAACTCAATTTCACATTTCTTTTCATTCTTCTTTTTTATTGTTGTTATTATTTGATAATAATACAAATCAAACTATATATGCTATCAAAACTGTAAAAATACTTATTTCTATAAATGGTAAATCTCAACTAATCAAAAGTCAAAGTATAACTATTATAGGGAAAAATATTATAGATAAGATATTTTTTATAGCATTTTTTATAAATAATATTATTCACAAAAAGAAGAAAAACATTATAGAAATTATATAAGATATGAAACTTATGCTACTAGATATTACAGAAGCTTCATTTCAATTTATAAGTGATGCAATCAAAAATAAAAATGTTAAACTAAAAACAAGATTTAATTTTTTATAATTATTTTTAAATAGATCAATTAATATAATCAAACTAAGTAAACTAGTTGCTATAAACTTAACTATCCATCAGATTTCATTTTCAAAAGGAGCAACTAAAAATAACAGATTTCATAAGAAAAAAGCTGATAATTTTAAAGTGTTACTATTTTCTTTATTTCATATAATAAGTGCTCAAGCTGAAACTATAGCTGAATATCAAACCAGAGTATATGGACTTGTACTATTTCATCAAATCAAAAAAGGATTTATATATGCAAATATAAATGAAAATAAAAGCATAGTTTTTGATTGATATACAAGAGAAGTTACTACTCAAAAGATTGTATTTAATATCAAAAATAAAAATGTAATTCAAGTTGAAAAATAATTAGTCGAGTTTACATTTCAATCCAATATATATTTTCAAGCAAGTATAACTAAAAAATTTATCAGTATTCAAGTTCAAAGTAGTATCCTTGATTCTCATTTTAATCATTTATTATCAAGGATAACTCAAGTAAAATAAATACTAAATCATATAATAAAACCAATAATTATTTTTCATAGAGAGGGTAGAGCTCACCAAATTAGGCTAAGTAAGAATAAAACTCAGATAAAAACTAGTATAGAACCTATCTTTGCAAGTAAATTTGTAGAAAAAAATTCAGCTATATTTTTCATTATAATTGATTCTTTTTCTTCTACTTTATCAAGTTTAGAACTTATGTTTGTTTTAAATTCTTTTGTTTTTTCTATTTGATGATTTATATTTTCAAAAAATTGTTCTTTTGGTAAAGCATTTACTTCTTCTTGTATTTTTTCAATCTCGTTTACCTTTTCAACATCATTTATCTTTTCTTTTTTTGTATAAGTAAATCTAGATTCTATAAGTCTTTTTTCCATTGCATTTGCAAAATATTCAAGTTTTTCCATTATAAATGATTCACTTAAGAATATTTTTTTAAATAATAATCAGAAAAATAATGTAAAAATCAAAAATATAAATATATCTCATCAATATAAATCATCTAATTCTCATATAAAAACATAGAAAGAAAAAGTTATAGTAAATCACATTATAAGTGATAGTATAAGAGAAATACGATTTAATAGTTTAGTCATAATTATTGTTTAGAATTTAATTTTTTTATAGTGAAAAATATACCAATTCAAAAAACCATTGTTATAAATATAAGTAATCATATAAAAAATCATTTATTTGATTCCATATATCTATCGTCAACTTCGTCACAAATATTTCATACTCCATCTTTATCATCGTCTTCTTGAGAAGTATTAAACTTATTTTTACAATTATCACATGTGTCTCAAACACCATCATTATCAGTATCTTCTTGATTTGGATTATGAGTATTTTTACAATTATCTATTGTATCAGGAATCTTATCTCAATCACTATCACTTTCACAAGCATCTCAAATACTATTTTTATCACTATCTTTTTGGTCTGGATTATATATAAGTATACAATTATCTTTTTCTCAAATTATACCATCTTTATCTTTATCACTACAAGTATCTCAGGTTCAAGTAGCTCATGTATCAATTTGTTCTGGATTATAAACCAGAGGACAATTATCAAACTCATCATTTATTCAATCATTGTCATAATCTTTTACTCTATTTGGATTATAATAAGTATTTTTTGAAAGATCCAATTTTATTTCTTGAGTATTTGTTTCAATATTAAAATTATCATATGATTTAGGTTCTTGATTATATTTTTTATCATCACAATTATAATTTGAGAAAAATGATATATCTTTATCAAAAAATGAATTTATCACAATAACTTCTCTTGTTTCTAAAAAATTTAATTCAAAGATCTTTATTTTTTCTCTTATACAAACATCTCTATTACATTCAAATTTTAGTTTTATGTATTTAAAATCAAAATCACTTATGTTTGATTTATCTACTTTTGAATAATTATTTCAATCTAGGGAAATATATATATCAATATAGTTTTGTTTTGCTTCATAGTCTAGATTAAATTTAAAAGATTTTTCTATCAATATATTTTCTAATTCATAGACTACTTCTTTATTATCAAGAGTATCAATACTTGTATAAGTATTTTTATTATCATCATTTTGATCTTTTTGAATTATTCAATATTCATTTTTATAATTTGTAAAATATTCTTCTTTGTATAATTTTTTATATGGTAATAAATAATTATCTTGTATTATTTTTAGATCTGTAATTGAGTTTAGATTTATCTTATATGAATTATATTTAGAGTCTTTTAAATTATCTTTTAAATCTAAGATATCTAGATTTCAATAATATTGAAAACATCATTTATCAAAATTTTCTCAAACCTTGTTTAATAGACTATTTTCTTCAGTACTATCTTGAGCATTTGAAAAAGAAGAAAATAGAAAAAAACATAAAATAAATATTAATTTTTTCATATTATAATAATTAAAAAGTATTTAATTTATTATATAAAAAATTAACTAAACACAAAATAAAAATGCTTTTTAAAAAGCATTTTTATTTTGTGTTTAGTATTATATTTCAATAATATAAAAATATTTTTTATCTCATATATTTTGCTTTATTTTGCTCATGTTCAGCATTTGTTTTTGCATAATATATTTTTCAAGTTGTTATATTATGTAGGTAAAACCAATACGGAGTTTCTTTATCATTTAATGTTGCATTTATAGTTGAAAAACTTGGATTACAAATAGGAGTTTTTGGTAATCAAACTATTTGTCTTGTATTGTAAGAATTTTTTTCATAAAGATACCTTGTAACAGACATCTTACAATCATTACTTGTTAATTTATATGGATAGCAAACTGTAGCATCAGCTCATATCATCCATCAAGAATTTAATCTTTTTTTAAGTATTCAAGCAACTATCGCTTTTTCATCGTTATTTTTTTCTTCTTTTTCAACTATTGAAGCAAGATTTACAAGATCAGTTATAGTCTCATTATCTAGATTTTTAAGTATTTTTTCATAAACTTTTGTTTCAAAGGTTTCTAATTGTTTTATAACAAAATTATTTATTTTAAATGGACTTATACTTACATTATAAGTATCTGGATATAAAAATCATTCTAGAGTTTTTATGTTTCATAAAAAAGGAAAAAATTCTTTTAGTGCATTTATTTTTTCACTATCAGTAACATAATTTATATATTCTCAGGCATCAATCAATCATTTTTTGTTAAGAACTTCATCTATATCATATATATTCCGTCATTCTAAGATAGTTATACTAATTTCATTATTTATAGGTTTATTTAGGGACTCAATTAAATTATCAATAGTACTTCAAGAACTAATCATATAATTTCAAGCTTGTAATTCAAAATCTGGTTTATTATTTTTTATATAATATTTATAATAAGCATTATCTAAAACATTTATTTTATTTCATAGATTTGAAAAATTATCACCATATTTTATCTCTATAAATTTATCTTCTAAGATTATAGGTTTGCTTAGAAATTTATTGTAATTTATATAGTGGTATCCAGAAAAAAATATCATAAATAAAATAATAAACCTTATTATTTTAGAGAAAAAAGATCATTTATTTTCATTTATTTTTTTGTTATTAAAATTATTCATTTTTTATTTTTTTATTAAATATTTTATATATTTTATTTTAAAAGATTTTTTTTTCAAAATTTAAATAATATTTATTTCATAATTTAAAATTAAACCTAAAAACAATTAAAAATCAATCCAAAACCAAAAAAACACTTGTAAAACTCTTATAAATACTAATAATTTACTTATTAGTATTTATTTTAAACTAAAAACTATGAATAAAAATAAAA
>JAQVDN010000005.1 GCA_028698305.1 Candidatus Altimarinota bacterium | reverse complement strand
TTACTACTATTAGTTCTACTAGGGTAAATGCTTTTTTATTTTTATTCATAGTTTTTAGTTTAAAATAAATACTAATAAGTAAATTATTAGTATTTATAGTCTTTTTACAAGTGTTTTTTTGGTTTTGAATTGAAATATTTTATTTTTTATGTTTAAAATACTTTCCTTACAGGTGCAATTTTTATATTCATTTTCACAGCTCATTTTCAAGTAAATGCAATTGTTGCAAGTTCTCAAGATAAAGTTGTAATTATACCATTTCAAAACTTAGGATGATTTACTCTATCTCAAAGATTAAATTGAGATATATCATTATCTGCAACTTTAACTTTTGGTTTTGAAAATGTTTCATTTGAAAAACTTGTGTTAAATCAAGAAAAACCTTCACTATTTCAAGATAACCTATTTCATCAAAAATAACTATTTCATTTACTTAAAAAATTTCATAAATCATAATTTTCTATATGTTCTTTTGGGATTTCTTTTATAAATCTACTTTCTGGATTTCTTACATAATCTCAAAAATTAAATCTTTCACTTGCTCTACTTATATACAACTCTTCTCTTGCTCTAGTCATCGCTACATACATAAGTCTTCTTTCTTCTTCTAGAGCTGCAGCTTCACCTATACTTCTAAAACTTGGAAAAAGTCATTCTTCAAGTCAAGTTAAAAAAACTCTTTTTTGTTCCAATCATTTACTAGTATGAATAGTCATAAGTGTCACATAATCACTTCTTTCATCTTTTGTATCCATATCTGTTATAAGAGAAACTTCCTCCAAAAATATAGCTAAACTTTCTCTTGGTTCCATACCATTGTACTCTGTTGCTACATTTACAAGTTCATCTATATTTTCTAATTTTGAAGTTTTTTCTTCTTGACTAAGTCATTCAGTTATATATTCATCATATTTTGTGATTTTTACTATTTCTCTAAGTAATTCTGAAACTACAATTTTGTGTGATTTTAAAACCAAATCTTCAAATATAGTATTAAATGTTTTAATCGCTGATTTTGCTCAATTATTTAATTCTTCAACTTCATCTATGTTTTCTATTATTTGAGGATAAGTAAGTCCAAAATTTTCTTTATAATGATCTAAAACTTCTATAGATTTTGCTCATATCTTTCTTGTAGGAGTATTTATTATCCTTTTCATTGAAACTGTATCATTTGGATTAAAAATTACTCTTAGATAAGCAAGTAAATCTTTGATTTCAGCTCTATCATAAAACTTCATTCATCATATTACCCTGTATGGAATATTTGCCATAAGAAGCGATTCTTCTATCTTTCTTGATTGTGCATTTGTTCTATAAAGCACCAAATTATCTTTATAATCACCTTCTTTTTCTTTTATTATTTGAGTAATGATACTAGCTTCTATCTTGTCATCTGGTGCTTCTATGTATTGTATATGACTTCATTCATCATTTTCAGTCCAAAGTTCTTTTTTAATTCAAGAATTATTTTTAGAAATAACTGCATTAGCTCAAGATATTATTTTTTTTGTACTTCTATAATTTTGTTCTAGTTTTACAACAAGAGCTTCACTATAATCCTTTTTGAAATTAATTATATTTCTCATATCAGCTCATCTCCAGCTATAAATTGATTGACTATCATCTCATACAACTGCTAGATTTCTATATTTTGATGCAAGTAATTTAACTATTTCATATTGTACTAGATTTGTATCTTGATACTCATCAACCATTAAATATTTATACTTTTCTTGATATTCTTCAAGTATTCTTCATATCCTTAAAACTGCATAAGTTTTGATAAGTATATCATCAAAATCAATTGCATTGTTTGAAATTAAATCTTTTTCATATTCTAAATATGCTTTAAAAACTACTTCTTTTATAGTGCTATCAATTTCTTTTTCGTATCATTTAGCAGTTATTAGATTATTCTTTGCATTACTTATGTAAAAAGCAATTTGTCTTGCCGGAAATTCTTTTTCATCTAGATTTAATCTATTTTTTAAAATATTTTTTAAGACACTCAATTTATCTTGCTCATCATAGATAATAAAATCTTTTCTTAATCAAATTTGTAATTCTTCGCTAGAGTACTTAGATAAAACTTCTTTTAAAATATATATTCAAATAGAGTGAAAAGTACCAATTAATGGAAAATTTCATTTTGCATAAATACTTCTTGGTTTTTCAACTCATAGAGTTTTAGCAACTCTTTCTCTCATCTCACTTGCAGCTTTATTGGTAAAAGTTACCATTAATATACTTGCTGAATTTATATTTCTTTCTCTTATCATATATTCAACTCTAGCTGTAAGAGTTGCTGTTTTTCAACTTCAAGCTCATGCTATAATCAAAAGTGGTCAATTTATATGATTTTTTGCTTCTTCTTGTTTTGGATTTAATGGCATTTTTTATATTTAATATTATTACATCTAAATTACTAAAAAAAAATACTTTTTCAAGCAAGTTTTCTTTTTTATGTTAAAAGATATTTGATTTTTAAATATTTTTATGTATAAGATAGATATTAATATTTAAATAAAAAAGTATGAATTTATTTGAATGAGATGAAAATTCTTTACAATCTCCTATAAAAGAAGTACCATGAACTTTACCAATAAGTGAATTGGAAAAAGTAAGAAATTTAGGAAAAGATATTGTTTCTTGAACTATGCAAAGAACATTAGAAGTATGATCTCCTAAATTAAAAGAAAGTAAATGATATGTTATTTGAAATAATGATAATTCTATTTTATAATATGAGACTTGATCAATACATAAGCGAAAAACTTAAAATAAGCCGCAATAAAGCACAAGCAATAATAAAATCAGGAAATGTAAAAGTTGATTGAACTCAAATTATAAAAACTTGATTTGAATTAAAAACATTTACTACAATAGATATTGATGAATTGGAACAAACAAAATATGTTGCTAGAAGTGCAATCAAATTAAAATGATTTATTGAAAATAGTGATATAAATATATCTGATCTTATTTGCCTTGATATATGAAGTAGTACTTGATGATTTTGCCAAATATTGCTTGAAAACAGTGCAAAAAAAATCTATGCAGTTGATGTTTGAACTAGCCAACTTCATGAAAGTTTGAGATGAAACAATAAAATAATAATTAGAGAAAATACAGATATCAGAAAATTAGAAAAACTAGAAGAAAATATAGATCTTATAACTTGTGATGTGAGTTTTATAAGTTTGGAGATGATTTTGGAAAGCATTATATTTCAAATGAATGATAATACCATTTCCCTACTTTTATTTAAGCCACAATTTGAAGTTTGAAAACAATATATAAATAAAAAATGAGTTGTAATTGATGAAAAGATAAGTGATAAAAAGCTAAATGATTTCTTGCAAATATGTAGAGATAAATGACTACAAATACTAAAAGTTGAAAAATCAAAACTAGAATGAGAAAATGGAAATAAAGAAATATTTGTGATGATGAAGAAAAAGTAAAAAATAATTACTTTTGACAAAATACAATTAAAAATATATAATTATACAAGAATTATTAAATAATTATACGATTATGAATTTTACAACAACTACAGAAATAGCAAGAAAATGAAGTAAGGTATTTGATAATCTTACTTATGCAACAGTATTAAATAATAATACTGATATTTGATTGCTTATAGGAACTGATTTATATAAATTGATGATGGAAAAATGAATTTTAGAAGATTTACTTGAAGATTTAGAAATGTCTAAAAATCAACAACAATTAAAACAAAGATATCAAGATTCTGTTGATAGTTGAATTTCTAACTTAGTAATTTAATAATCATGAACAATTTTATATTTACAAAAAATTGAGAAAAAGCATTTTTAAATCTAGATAAAAATGAACAAGAAAGAGTTATAAAAAAGTTAAAACTATTTAAAGATAATCTGATACTAGTAAATAATTTAAAATCCTTAACAAATATGTCACCTGCAACACATAGGTTGAGAATTTGAAGTATTAGAGTTATCGTACAAAAGATAGATGAAAATACATATTATATTTTAGATATATGATATAGATGAGATATTTATAAATTAAAAAAGTAAAAAACATATATGTTTTTTACTTTTTTAAATCTTTAGATATAGTTAACATATCTCCTAATTTTTATTTTTTAACATATGGAAATATGGATAAAGAAAATAGTTTTAAAGGGTTTACGAATTTGTATGAAGTAAGGAAAACAGTGAGGTTTGGACTAACACAACCAAATAAAAAATGAGAATTAAAAACTCATTTAGAATTTGATGATTTAATAAATAAATCTTTTGAAAACATAAAAAAAGATGTAAAATCAAGAGATAAACCAAATTTTAAAGAAAAAGAACTAATTGAAAAAATAAATCAGTTTATTAATTGATTAGAAAAACAATTATGAAATTGGAAACAAATTTATGAAAGATATGATGTAATATCTGTAAATAAAGATTACTATAAAATACTTGCAAGAAAAGCAAAATTTGATGCTTTTAAAAAAGATAAAAAACCACAAGCAAGTCAAATTAAATTATCATCATTACAGAAAGATAATAGAAAAGATAATATAATAAGATATTGGTGAAACATTATTACAAGAAGTGATTATTTAATAAATATTTTTAAACCAAAATTAGAACAATATTTAAATGCTGTTAATAATCCAAATAATAGTTCTCATACTAAACCTGATTTAATAGATTTTAGAAAAGTATTTTTACAATTTTTAAAAGTAAATGAAGAATATTTACAACCTCTATTTGATAAATCTATACAATTTGAAACTTGAAAAAAAGAAAATTCTGAAGAGATCAAAAAAATTAATACTTTTTCTTGAGATGAAAATAATAAAGAAATTAATTATTTGATTGATTTATGAAAAGAAATTAGAGAATATTTTGAAGCAAATTGAAGTCAAGTGCCTTACTGAAAAGTGAGTTTAAATTATTATACAGCATTACAAAAACCAAATAATTTTGGTGAAGATATTCGAAAATGAGTTGAAAATTTATGAATAATAAAATTTTTGAATAAAAGTGAAGAAGATATAAAAAATTATTTAAAACAAAATTCAAAAGAAAAAATAAATTTATTAAATAATGCAAAAAATCATTACTTTATTGAATTAATACATCTTTTTAAGCCAAAAACAATTCCTTTTTCAGTAAAGTATAATTTAGCAAAATATTTAGAAAAAAATTTTAATTTAAAATATGAAGATATTTTAAATAAATTTGATTTACTTTGAAAGTCAGTTGATATTTGAAAAGATTATCTTGAATGTAAAGAAAAAGAAAAGTTTTCACTTGAAAAATATCCTATTAAATCAGCTTTTGATTATTCTTGGGAAAACTTAGCAAGAAATTTAAAAAGAGATGTTGATTTTCCAAAAAGTGTTTGTGAAAAGTTTTTAAAAGATAATTTTGATATAATTATTAATAATAGTAGCTTTAATTTATATGCAAATTTGCTTTTTATTGCTGAAAATTTGGCAACAATAGAATATTGAAATCCAAATAACGAAAATGAAATTATAGAGAGTATAAAAAATACATTTGATGATATAAAATTTGAATCTAATAAACAAGAGTATGATTGATATAAAAAAGAAATTTTAAATATTCTAAATCAAGAGAAAAGTAAAAGAAATTATAAAAATATATTAACAGCAAAACAAAGATTATGATTATTAAGATGACAACAAAAAAATAAAATTTCAAAATATTATAATTTAACACAATCTTTCAAAAAAATAGCAAGTTTTATTTGAAAAACTTTGGCTACAATAAGAGAATGATTAAAAGAAGAAAACGAATTAAATAAAATTACTGATTATTGAATAATAATTGAGGATAAAAATCAAGATAAATATATTTTAACTTTAAAACTTGATTGAAAAGATATAAGAGAAAAAATAAAAAGTAAGTTATGGGATTGAGAATATAAAGTTTTTGAAATTAATTCTTTTACATCAAGGGCACTCAATAAATTTATAAAAAATCCCTTATGAGAAGACTCAAAAAAATTTCATTGAGATTATAAATATAAACATAAGGAAGTTTCAATTTACAAAGATGTAAAATGGATTTGATATAAAGAAGAATTTTTAATTCATTTAAAAGATTCTTTAGTAAATTCTCAAATTGCAAAAGAACAAAATTGGAAAGCTTTTTGATGGAATTTTGATAATTTTAATACTTATGAAAAAATTGAAAAAGAAATTGATAAAAAATGATATAAATTAATAAAAAACTCTATTTCAAAAGAAAACTTAGAATACTTAATAAATGAAGAAAAATGTTTATTATTTCCATTAATAAATCAAGATATTTCAAGTAAAAAAGAACAAAATAAAAATGAATTTACAAAAGATTTTAACAAAGCATTTTTATGAATTTGATATAGAATACATCCAGAATTTAGTATTTTTTACAGACAACCTGATGAAGAAAACAAAAAAATAAATAAATCTTGAATTATAAACCGTTTCTGAAGATTGCAATTACTTGCAAATATTTGAATTGAATATATTCCACAAAATAATGATTATAAAACAAGAAAAGAACAAAATAAAATTTCATTAGACCAAACAAATCAAAACGAATTAGTTCAAAATTTTAATAAAGAAAAAGTAAATAAATATTTTGATAGTTTAGATGATTATTATATTTTTTGAATTGATAGGTGAATAAAACAATTAGCTACATTATGTATTACAAACAAAAATTGAATTATTCAAAGTTATGAGATTTATACAAAATATTTTAATAATAATTCTAAAAAATGGGAATATAAAAAGAATAGAATTGAATGAATTTTAGATTTAACAAATTTAAAAATTGAATCAGATAAAGATTGAAATAAATTTTTAGTTGATTTGTCTCTATTTGAAGCAAAAGATGAAAATTGAAATTCAACTTGAACAAATAAACAAAATATAAAATTAAAGCAATTAGCTTATATAAGAAAGTTACAATATCAAATGTCTTCAAATGAAAAATGAGTTTTGAATTTTTTAAAAAAGTATCAAACAAAAGAAGAAAGACAAAATAATATAAAAGAATTAATAACTCCTTACAAAGAATGACATCATTTTGAAGATTTGCCAGTAAATATTTTTGAAGAAATGTTTGAAAACTATGAAAAGTTGAAAAATGATAAAACTTTATCAGAAATAGAAAAACAAAATTTAATGAAACTTACAATTGAGCTTGATTCTAGTGAAGATTTAAAAAAATGAGTTATTGCAAATATGATTTGAGTGATAGTTTATTTAATGAAAAAATATGATTATAAAGTAAAAATTGCAGTTGAAAATTTAAATCAATCTTTTATGTGACAAAATGATTGATTAAATAACAGTTATATTTCAATAAAAACAAATTTTAAAGATCAAGAAAATTGAGCTTTAGCTTGAATGTGAACTTATCATTTTTTTGAAAATCAGTTATTAAGAAAGTTATATAAAGTTTCGGTTGAAGAATGAATATTACATTTAGTTCCATTTTTTAATTCTTTAGATAATGTAAATAAATTAAATTTTGAAAAAGAAAAAATTTTATGGGTTCAAACTGAAAACTATAGAAAGTTTTGAATAGTTAGTTTTGTAAGACCACATAACACAAGTAAAAGATGTCCTATTTGTAAATCAATAAATGTAAAGAGAAAAGATAATATTACAACTTGTAGTGACTGTTGATTTATAACTTGAAAAGATAATAATATAGTTATAAAAAAATATAAAAAAGAATGATTAAATTTAGATTTAATTAAAAATTGAGATGATAATTGAGCTTATAATATATGTTGTAAAATTTGACTCTAAAAACTACCATTTTATGGTAGTTTTTTTCTTTTGCTTGAATTCTTTTAAAATACGACTAGAATTAAAAAGCCAAAAAAACTAAATATGATATATGTGTAAAAGAAAATAAAAAGGAGGAAATTAGCTTTTCCTCTCCTTATTTATGTTTTTTTACACATATTTAGGTTTTTTGGCGATATAATCAGGTAGCTAATTTCCTCCTTTTTATATTGCCTAAAAATCTATTTTTGAATTAAAAAAAGTATTTTATACTTTTTAGTTTTATGGCGTTTACTTTATATAGTAAGTGCCTTTTTATGAGTAAAAAAATTGTATTATTTGAAGCTTTTTCATGAATTTGAAGTCAACATCAAGCACTGAAAAATTTGTGATATAAAGTTAATATTGCTTGAATTAGTGATTGGTATACTGATGCCATTATTGCATATTGAGTTAATCACTTGAGATTAAAGTCAAAAAGTATAGATAAAAAAGAAGTTTTATTATTTTTAGAAAAATTTTCATTAAGTCTTGATAGTAAAAAAAGAGCGAAATATTTATGATGATTAAGTGAAGAAAAATTATCCATTTTAAAGCAAGTAATAGATAAATTTTGAAATTTAGATATTAGGTTTATAGAATGAGTTCAATTAATGAAAAAAAATATAGATTTATTTACTTATTCATTTCCCTGTCAAGATATAAGTCAGCAATGAAAACAAAGATGATTTTCAAAAGAATCTAAATCAAGATCATGATTACTATGGGAAATAGAAAGAATACTTAAAGAAATATATTTTAAAGATAAAAAATATTTACCAAAGGTTTTATTAATGGAAAACGTTAAAGCAATATTAAATGAAGCATTTAAAACTGATTTAGATGAGTGGATATTTGAATTAGAAAAAATGTGATATAAGTCAACAAAACCATTTATAGTTAATTCTGCCGATTTATGAGAAGCTCAAAGAAGAGAAAGAGTCTTTATTGTTTCATATTTATGAAATAATCCTAATGAATTTAAATTAAATAAAATAAATAATACTAAATTTATTGATGATATATTTGAAAAAAACTTAAATCATGACTTGTTTAAAACAAATAGGAAATTTGAAATAATTCAAATGAATCAAAAAACATGAATTAAAAAAAGTTATATAAAGTGATATTCTAATTTCAATGCTGAAAGTTTTGTATATTTTAAAGATTGAAAATCACCAACTATAACTGCATCTGGAGCACAATCAAGAATAAAAATTTTTCATAATGAAAAAATAATATATTTAAATGCTTACGAACATTTAAAACTACAATGATTTATAAATAAAGATTTTTATGATAATTTAGTTAAATACTGAATTTCAGAAGCAAAAATTAAATTTTTAGCTTGAAATTCAATAAATGTTAAGGTATTGGAAGAAATTTTTAATTTTTATCTATAGTATATGAAAATAATTAATATCCCTTTTGTATCAAAACCAAAAGCAAAATCATTTACAAAATGAATTGCAAAATATGTGATTAATGATAAGTGATTAATAATTGATGAATGGTGTGAGCTTTTAGAATGAACAGAATTTAGATGAAAAGAAAAATATTGAACTAAATTTGATAAAAATGTTATTAAATTTAGAAAAGAATTAATGAGAGATTATAAAACAAATGAAAAATTATCAAGTGAAAAAATAAGATATATAAACAATTATTTTTTCAATAATTTATGAACTATATTGAGTCATGATAAATTTACTACTTGAAGTAATCCAACATGAAGTGATTACAATATAAAAAGGACACCTTATATAATATATTGATGAAAGTATAATCAATATATGTTCATTAATTTTTTTAAAAATATTAGAGATAAAGAAAAAAATTATATCAGGAACTCAAATTTAAAACAAATAAACTTAGAAGAGTATTTTGATATGTTTCCTAAAATAAAAAGTAATTTTCTAGATTTTAATAAAGTATTATTTACAGCATTGGAATCTAACGAAATAAATGAAATAACAAATAAAATTGATAATTCTAGTGATGTAAATGAATTTATAGAATTAATATTATCTCCAAATTATAAAATAGAAATAAATGATGAAAAAGAAAAAAATGAATTAAGAATATGAAAATTAAGAAGAATATTTAAAAACAGATTAAGAAATATAAAACCAACCGATCATTTATTTTGAGAATTACCTGAAGATATGTGTGAAGCAGCGCATATTTACCCAGTATCTGAGATAAAAAAATTAGATTTAAGATATTGGTATATGATAGCAGATGAAAATAATTGAGTTAATTTACCTACTCAATTTCATAAGTTATATGATAATAATAAGATATATTTTAATGAAAATGGAGAAATATTATTTACAAATGATGATTACAAAAAATATCTACAAATGATGTTTCCAAACAATAAAAATTATAAAATAATCAATACTCTATTAAATGAAAAAAGAAAAAATTATATTCACAAGTACAATATTGATATCCTAAAAAAATAACTATGGAATCCTATATAAAATTATCTACTCTAAACGATTTTATCTTTTGTCCCAAAAGTATTTATTATCATACATTATATGATAGTTATGAGAAAAAACTCTATCAAGATGAGGTTCAAATTGCTTGAACGATAGCTCATGAAACTATAGATAATAAAATCTATTCAACAAGTAAATACATACTACAATGACTAGATGTATATAGTGAAAACTTTAAGATTTCTTGAAAAATAGACATATTTAATACAAAAACTTGAGAATTAATAGAAAGAAAAAATCAAGTACATAGAGATGAAAACAACAAAGAAAAAATCTATACTTGATACAAATACCAACTTCGGTGACAAATGTTTTGCCTGGAAGAGTTATGATATCATATAAAAAAGATATCTCTTTATAGTATGAAAGATAACAAAAAGTACCCTATTTATAAGCCTGATAATAAATGACTTATAAAGTTTCAAAATCTACTTGAAGAATATAGAAGATTTAATCCAAACACAAAAAAATGGTCTCAAAATACAAGTAAATGTATGAAATGTATTTATAGAGAATTATGTGATTATTATATTTGAGAAGTTTATCCTCAATTACATTTATTTGAATAACTTATAAATATGCTTCAATTACCAGATTTTGATGAAAAACAAATTATATTTATAGAAAGTTTTGATACAAAAAATATAAATTTTGAAAACGAAAATTTAACTATAAAAGAAGAAGGAATTATAAAAAATAAAATTAGCTTATTCAAGATATTTGCTATATTCTTAATTTGAGAAACAACTATTACAAGTGTGCTTATAAGAAAATTTCAAGAGTATTGAATCACACTTGTTATGATGAAAAAAAACTTTACTCCATATCTAGTTATATGAAACGAAACAGAGTGAAACTATGTACTTAGAAAAAAACAATACGAAAAAACAGAAGAAGAAATGCTTGAAATAGCAAAAAGTATAATAAAACTAAAAACACATAATCAACTTGAATTATTGAAAGCTATAAGAGAAAAAGACTTAGATATAAAATGAGATATAACAAAGATAAATGGTATAATCACAAAAATTGATAGTGTTGATAATTATGAGAGCTTATTAGGTTATGAATGAAATGTATCAAAATTATTTTTTACAAATTATTTCAAAAAAATAGGCTGGTACAAAAGAGCTCCTAGAACAAAGATGGATATAAAAAATCTACTTTTAGATATATGATATACTTATTTATTTCATTTTATAGAAGCTTTATTGAGGTTATATTGATTTGATAATTACTATGGAGTATATCATAGAACTTGGTATGCTAGAAAATCTCTAGCACTTGATTTAATGGAACCATTTAGGTGTATCATAGATAAGGCAGTTTTGAAAGCATATAATTTATGACAGATCAATGAAAAAGATTTTAAGTTTCAAAACTGACAATACATTTTACCATGGGAAAATTCTAGGAAATACAATGCTATATTTTTTAAAGAATTACTTAGTTACAAAAAAGAAATGTTTATATTTATAAAAGACTATTATAAATATTTTATGAAATGAAGAAATGAGTTTCCAAAATTTAAAATTAATGAATAAATATGCTAATAGTTACATATGACATACATGATGACAAAACAAGAACTAAATTTGGTAAATTATTAAAAAAATATGGTAGAAGGTTACAATATAGTGTTTTTGAAATTAAAAATAGTGAAAGGATTTTAAATATACTAAAAAGAGAAATAGAAGAAGTATATAGTAAAAAATTTACATGAGCAGATAGTATATTATTATTCCCTATTTCAAAGGCAAATAATGATAAGGTAATTAGGTACTGACAACCTGCTTTGGAAGAAGAAGAAATATTATTTTTGTAAAAAGTTTGAAAAGTAAATTTTATTTATATAATGATTAAAAGTTCTTTAAAATAATCTGTAACTTTTAATAAAAAATTTTATTAAAAGTGGAAGTTATGTTGTTTGTTTTAAAAAAAATGTAAACCTAAGTCTTAATATTTAGACAATACTTTAAATAAGCCATAAGTCATAATTTTGAAATATAAATTATTTGTATCTTTTTGGCTTGTTTAAAATAAAAATGCTATTTAAAGCCACCAATAAATTTCTACTTTTGTAGATGAGCTTTCAAGCGAATTTGACATAGTTGATTTAAAGCCACCAATAAATTTCTACTTTTGTAGATTTGGTTTCAAGCAAATATTTTAGCAGTATTTAAAGCCACCAATAAATTTCTACTTTTGTAGATAAATAGTTTTATCTCATACCCCCCTTATATTTAAAGCCACCAATAAATTTCTACTTTTGTAGATATATAATAATTAACTGGAGTAGCTCAATATTTAAAGCCACCAATAAATTTCTACTTTTGTAGATGCTTCTATTTTGAGTTTGACAAAAAAGAATTTAAAGCCACCAATAAATTTCTACTTTTGTAGATCAAGAAATTATCACTATTCCTCTGAAAATTTAAAGCCACCAATAAATTTCTACTTTTGTAGATTAAGTAATTCTTTTTTAAATTTTTTTTATTTAAAGCCACCAATAAATTTCTACTTTTGTAGATACAATTAGCAAATCCTGCATTTATAGCATTTAAAGCCACCAATAAATTTCTACTTTTGTAGATTTATTCAATCAGACATTAATAAATCAATTTAAAGCCACCAATAAATTTCTACTTTTGTAGATTTGCTTCTTTGATTTTTTGTTCTTGTATTTAAAGCCACCAATAAATTTCTACTTTTGTAGATTTGCTTCTTTGATTTTTTGTTCTTGTATTTAAAGCCACCAATAAATTTCTACTTTTGTAGATAAAGCTTTATTGATTCTAATAGAAAAATTTAAAGCCACCAATAAATTTCTACTTTTGTAGATCTATACCCTTAACAGCCCAATTGTCAAATTTAAAGCCACCAATAAATTTCTACTTTTGTAGATATGTTGATCAAGATGTTCCATTTACTCATTTAAAGCCACCAATAAATTTCTACTTTTGTAGATTAGTAGGTTGTGTTACTTTTGGCTTTTATTTAAAGCCACCAATAAATTTCTACTTTTGTAGATAGATGATTAGATTTAAAATGAGTTGTAATTTAAAGCCACCAATAAATTTCTACTTTTGTAGATAGATGATTAGATTTAAAATGAGTTGTAATTTAAAGCCACCAATAAATTTCTACTTTTGTAGATAATATAATTTTGTTCTATTAGCCATTGTATTTAAAGCCACCAATAAATTTCTACTTTTGTAGATAAGAGTTTTTTCAAAAGTTGCTTTTTCATTTAAAGCCACCAATAAATTTCTACTTTTGTAGATAAAGCATTAAAGCAATACTTATTGCACATTTAAAGCCACCAATAAATTTCTACTTTTGTAGATAAAAGAAGGGAATCAAGCGGCAAAAAATTTAAAGCCACCAATAAATTTCTACTTTTGTAGATTCGGTCAAGAAATTATAATTTGAATATTTAAAGCCACCAATAAATTTCTACTTTTGTAGATTCGGTCAAGAAATTATAATTTGAATATTTAAAGCCACCAATAAATTTCTACTTTTGTAGATTTTATTATTACTTTGATATTGAAATATATTTAAAGCCACCAATAAATTTCTACTTTTGTAGATTAACTTATTTTCTCTCATATCTCTTAATTTAAAGCCACCAATAAATTTCTACTTTTGTAGATAGGACTTTTGTTCATTCTGTTGATGTTATTTAAAGCCACCAATAAATTTCTACTTTTGTAGATTCTACTATCTTATGTGGTCTAATTATAATTTAAAGCCACCAATAAATTTCTACTTTTGTAGATCAAAGATGATAATCTTAATACTGATTATTTAAAGCCACCAATAAATTTCTACTTTTGTAGATTCTACTATCTTATGTGGTCTAATTATAATTTAAAGCCACCAATAAATTTCTACTTTTGTAGATCCTATGCTTATTGACAAGTTAGAGTTGCATTTAAAGCCACCAATAAATTTCTACTTTTGTAGATATGAAATCTTTTGCAGTAGAATTTAATTTAAAGCCACCAATAAATTTCTACTTTTGTAGATATATTGAAATTTTCGGAGAAAATCCTGATTTAAAGCCACCAATAAATTTCTACTTTTGTAGATTTAGGATTAATAATCTTATCAATTACATTATTTAAAGCCACCAATAAATTTCTACTTTATAAATTTAAAAAAAATATATCCATTTTATGGATATATTTTTTTTAAAACAACAAATTATTTTTGTCTTCTATTTGATTATTTTCATCTGTTAATTTAATCTTTAATTCAGAAAATAATTTGTTTATATAATTGACCATATAAATTATTTCAATATTTTTTAGGCTTTTTATTTCTATTTCATAACCATTTTTCTTTCAAGTTTCTAAATCATATAAATCCTTGCTATTTTTTTCATAAATAGATGTTCTTAATTTTGTTAATGATGAAATTAAATTATTAATATAATCTATTTTTTCATTATAAGACATCTTTGAAATCTTTTTTTCTATTATTGAAACTACCTTTACTGAATTATCAATTATATTTTTAGTATCTAATCATTTTCTCTCAATAACTACTCAATCCATTATATCTCTAGCTGGTCACAATATATATCTACCATTGTAAATCATAGCACTAGATCAACCAGCATCGAGATTTAAAGCATTATAACAACCAAATTTTAATAGTAAATCAGGTAAATCTAGAAGAGAAATACTAGAAACATATCAAGTATATATAAATCTATTAGTTATATCACTACAAATAAAATTTCTGTCTATTTTAGCTGTCATTTTAGAATCAACTAAACCCAAATCTATATAATCTTGTATCTTACTTTCTCAATCTTGTAATAAAAGTGGGAAATTTGCAAAACCATAGTATATGTCTGATTCCCTATCCATATTTAATTTATTAGTTTGATACAAAAATGGTTTATTTTTTTTATCAATTGCAAAAACTACCCTATCTTGAGTAGATGAGCTTGTACCAATTTTGATTCATTTAAAATATCTTTCATTATTTGTAAAATTTTTTCAACCACATTCACTATAACTTGCAGGACAAAAAAATACTCAATTTATAGCGGAAACTCAATTGTTTTTTTCCATAAGTTCTCTTAGTGATGTTGCTCAAAAATCTGGATTAATTCAGATTTTAAATATATAATCCTTTGATTTTACATCATATTTTATTGTTCTAAATTTATGTCAATCTATTGTTCTTTCTATATAATTATTTGCAAAACTATTTTCAAAAAAGAAAAAAAATATTATTGAAAATAGAATTATTTTTTTATACATTTTTAAAAAATTAAAAAATAATATTTTAATACATTTTAATTATAAAAAAATAAAAACAAAAATAAAAAATAATATTTTGTTTACTTGATTTATAGTCATTTTTTTATATACTTTTGCAAATTTAAAAATAAGTAAAAACAATGCAACAAAAAGGAATAAATAAAAATGATATAATCGAAAATATAGAAGTAGAAAAACTAGTTTTTGGTTGACAATGATTTGCTAAACTATCTCATGAAAATCCAGATTTAGATTGAAGAGTTATTTTTATTACTGGTTGAGCTATACCTTGAAGTATAGTAAATTTAAGAGTATTAAAAAAGAAAAAAGCTTTTATTGAAACACAAATAATTGATATAGTGAAAAAATCTCCTATCGAAAAAATACATGCGACTAATATATATTGAGAAAGTTGAGGTTGGAAATGGATAAATATACCTTATGAAGAACAATTAAAAATAAAAGAAAATCAAATAAAAGAAAGTATGCATTTGATTGAAAAAATTCAAGAAAATCTTCCATTTTTACCTATAGAAGCTTCTCCTAACATAGATTGATATAGAAATAAAGTAGAATTTAGTTTTGGTAAATATTTATCTAATAGAGATAATATAGAACAGCATTTTAATCTATGATTTCATAAACAAGGAGAATTTTCAAAGGTACAAGATTATGATTGAACACCATTGATAGATGAAACTCAAAATAAAATTTTTAGAGAAATAAAAAAATTTACAAAAACTATATGACTGCCTGTTTATGATCAAATGAGAGCTGAGTGATTTTTTAGGCACTTACTTATAAGAAAAACTCATTTTACAAATGAGATGATGATCTTACTTAGTTTTAATCCAAATTATTTTGATACTAATACAAAATTAAATAAAGACGAAAAATTAGCATTAATTAAAGATTTTTTTATAAATTTAGCAAAAAAATATCCTATAATTAAATCTGTATATTTTTCTCACAATGTAAATAAAAGTGATACATTTATCTGAGATTTAGAAGTTATTTATGGAGAAAAAACTATAACTGAAAGACTTTTATGACTTGATTTTAATATCTCGCCTACTTCATTTTTTCAAACAAATAGTAGTTGAGCAGAAAAACTTTATGAAATGGTTTTAGATTTTGCAAAAAAAGATGATTTAAAAAATCAAATAGTTCTTGATTTGTATGGTTGAACATGAACTATTGGTATGATTTTTGCAAAAGCATGAGCTAAAAAAGTAAAAAGTGTAGAAATGGTAACTTCTGCATCACTTGATTGAAAAGAAAATGCAAAATTAAATTGATTAAATAACATAGAATTTATAAATGCAAAAGTTGAAGATTTTTTATGAGAGTACATAAAAGCTTGAGAAAAAGCAGATTTACTTATAATTGATCCACCTAGAGCTTGAATGCATCCTGGAGCACTACCAAATATACTTAGTTTTGGCACAAAACAAATAATATATGTATCTTGTAATCCTGCAACTTTGGCTCGTGATTTAGAATATATACTTAAAAATAGTGACTACAAGATAGAAAAAATAAAGCCAAAAGATATGTTCCCTCATACTCATCATATAGAAACTATTGTAAGTTTGATAAAAAAAGACTAAAAAATAGTCTTTTTTTTGTTTTTAAAAATATTTTATGCTACAATAATTTAAATAATCAATAATTTTCAAAATAATGAATGCAAAAGAACAAATTGATTTAATATTAAATTATGCATCTGAAAATAACTATTCTGATGTTCATATCAACTCTAATTCTTCAATTAGAGTTAGAAATAATAATTGAGAAATAGAGATAGTAAAAGATTTTTGAAATTGAAAAATAGAAATATTATCAAAGGAATCTGTCATAGAAATAATAAAGGTCCTACTTTGAGAAGAAGGATATAATAAATTTATTTCAACCAAAGAAATGGATAGTTCATATATGATAACAAATTGAGATAGATATAGAGTAAATTGCTATATTGATTCTCTATGATATTCAATAGCATTTAGAATCATACCTAGCAAGATACCAACTTTGGAAGAATTATGATTATGAGAACAAATAAAAGAAATGTGTAATAAATCAAAATGATTAATATTGATTACATGACCAACATGATCATGAAAATCAACTAATATGGCTGCAATGATAGATTATATAAATAAAAATCATAAAAAACATATTATTACAATAGAAGATCCAATAGAATTTTCATTTAAATCAGATAAATCACTTATAAATCAAAGAGAAATTTGAAATCATACTATATATTTTTGAAATGCTATGAAATCAAGTTTAAGAGAAGATCCAGATGTAATAATGGTTTGAGAAATGAGAGATCCTGAAACTATAAAAACTGCAATTACACTTGCTGAAACAGGTCATCTAGTATTGTCAACTCTACATACAAATGATTCAGTTCAAACAATTGATAGAATTATTGATATATTTCCAGGTAGTCAACAAGCTCAAATTAGAATGCAATTAAGTCAAAGTTTAGTTTGAGTTATCAGTCAAAGACTTATACCAAGAGATGATAAACCTGGTAGAATTCCAGCAAGAGAAATACTTATAAGTGATGATGCTGTCAGAAATCTGATTATTACATGAAAAACTCATCAGCTTTATAGTGTACTTGAGGTAGGTAAAAATAAATGAATGATATTAATGGATAAATATTTATTAGCATTGCATGCTAAAAATATAATAACAAAAGAAACTCTACTTAGTTATGTTAGAGATAAAGAAAGTATTTCAATGATGTTAGATTAAAAATAATAATTAAATATGATAAATATAAATTTTCTTGAAAATTCCTGATTTTTTAAAATAAAAACTCTTGAAGCATGAGAGTTATTATTTGATGAATGAGATATTGATAATAATTTATATATAGTTAAGTCTTGAGAATTATCAATCGAAAAATATACAACAAATGAAAAAAAAGAAAGTAAGATATTGGCTGTATTATGAAATTGAGAAATTTTTTGAGAATGATCTATTTGATGATGATGAAAAAAACAAGTAAAAATTTTAGCAAATAAAAAAACAGTACTTCTTTTAATAGAAGCAACAAATTGATTTGAAAAATTTTTATTAAAGCATACAAAACATTGAGTTGATTTATTATCATCAATTATTTATATTTCAAATAAAAGATTATTAGAATCGAATTTTTTACTGACATCTAGTTATAAAATAAATAAAGATATTTCCGAAATAAATGATTTTAATAATAGGAGTTTATTTAATATACTAGATGAAATAAGTAAGATAATTTTTTCAGATTATGTTTTATATTTTGAAAAAAATCCTGTACTTAATAATATTTTTACATTAAAATATGATTCAAGAAATAAGTGAAAGATGTGACAAGATATAATTGATTTAAAAGATTTTAAATTTAATATATCAAATTTAAAAAAACAATGAGTAAATCTTTCTAAAAATAACATACTAGAAGAATTAAAAAATGGAAATGAAATTATTTGATATTTGGTTATTTGAAATGAAAAAAATGACTTTGATGAATCACAAAAAAAATCAATATGAATTATTTCTGTATCTATTGCTTGATTTATAAAACAAAAACAATATTTTGAAGAAAATAGAGATAAAGAATATATAAAATAAAAGATAACTTAAAAGTTATCTTTTATTATTCAAATCTAAGTGCATCAATTGGTTTCATTTTTGCTGCTTTCCATGCCGGAAATAATCAAAAAATTATTCACATAGCCATAGAAACTAAACTAGAAAAAATAATTACATTTAAACTAAATTTTGCAGGCATAGGAGAATATTTATTAACTAAATACACACCCAATAAACTAATAGCAAATGCTATAATACAACCTAATATACTTATAACTATAGCTTCTGTTAAAAATTGTATGATAATATCGCTTTTTTTTGCTCCTATAGCTTTTCTTATTCATATTTCCCTAGTTCTTTCTATAACAGAAACAAGCATTATATTCATTATTCATATTCATCAAACAAGAAGTGAAATTCAAGCAATTCATCATAAAAATAACTGCATTTGCATTATCATTTTATTTATTTCTTTTATTGCTTCATCATTTGATTCAAGCCTAAATTTTGCATCAGATGGTATATCTAATCATGATAATTTCATAAGTAAAAATAAGATATCTTTTTTTGTAGTGTCAATTTTTAATATATCATTAACAAATATATACATATTTGTTAATTTTTTTACTCAAAAACTAGATTCTAGTGTAGTTATAGGAACTATCATAGAATAATTTAATTGCCAGTCAGTTGATTTATCAAGCACTCCTATAATATCATAACTATATCATCATATCATTATATTCTTTCAAATTGGATTTTTTCATTCAAGATCATATTTTACTAAGTCATTTCACAAGATAACAACTCTAGATTTATAATTATAATGATTATTTGTGAATCAATAACCATAAAGTATATTAATTTTTTTTAACTTTAAATAATCTTTTGTTATTCATGTTATCTGAGAATATAAATCCTTTCAGTCAAATTTTGATGTTCATCAATAACTACTTGCAAGACCAGCAACTCACTTAATATTTCAAACATATTTTTGTATAGAATCAATAGTTAATACATTAAATATATCGTTTACTTTTATGTAAGGTGTTTCTGTTGGTTCTCATTCTCATGGAAAACTATTATTTTCAACTATACTTATTACATCATTTGAAACAGAAAGATTTTCAAGCATTTGAGCTTTTAATCACTCTCAAAGAGCTAACATTATAGTTACAGAGGATATTCATATAACTATTCAAAGTGTACTTAATGTTGTTCTAAGTTTATTTTTGAGTAATGAAGATACAGCACTTATAAAATATTTTAAAATATTCATTTTGTAAAATTAATTTTAATCTACTATTTCTCAATCTTTTATTTTTATAATTCTATTTGCATGACTTGCTATATTGTTATCATGAGTAATAATAATGATAGTTTTTCATGCTTTATTTATTTCTTTCAAAATATTTAAAATTTCTTCTCAAGTTTTTGAATCAAGTGCTCAAGTTGGTTCATCTGCTAAAATTAAATCCGGATCGATAACTAAAGCACGAGCAATAGCAACTCTTTGAGATTGTCAACCTGAAAGTTCATTTGGTTTATTTTTTAACTTATCTCATAATCACACTTTTTCTAGGTATTCAATAGCCTTATTTTTAGAATCTTTTCAAGAAAGTCATTGATAAGTTAATGGAAGAATAACTTGCTCTAAAGCTGACATTCTCGGAAGTAAAGAATAGTTTTGAAAAATAAATCATATTTTTCTTGATCTTATTTGAGATAATTTAGAATCTTTTAATTTATCTACTCTTTCAGAAGAAAAATAATATTCTCCACTACTTGGAGTATCAAGCATTCAAATTATATTCATAAGAGTTGATTTACCGCTTCAACTAGGTCAAACAATAGCAACAAATTCTCAAGGTTTTATTTCTAAATTTATATTTTTTAATATATCTATTGAATTATTTTTTCATAAATTATAACTTTTTTTTATATTTTTTAGATTTATCATATTTTAATTATATTCAATAATAGCCTCATCATTTAAAATCTTCAACATTAAAATTATTTGCATCAAAATTGATTTCTAAGACTTGAACTCAAACTTCTAATCAAGATATTACTTGAGTCATAGAATTACTTGTTATTCATAACTCAACAAATCTTTTTTCCTTTTTTCCATCAACTAAAATAGTAACAAAATTTTGTCAGCTATCGTTATCTAGCTCTATTGACATAGATGGTACAATTACAGCATCTTCTATTCTTTCAAGTGCAATTTCAACATTTGAAAACATACCAGAATATATATTTAAATCTCACTTATCAAGTAAAAATTTTACAATGTATTTTTTTGATCAATTGTCATCTGTAGGTTTTGAATCTATAAATGAAATAGCTCATGTAAATGTCATATCTGGATAAGAATCAAAAATTGCATTTACAACTGTTCATTTTTTTATTTTAGTTATGTCAATTTGATCTAATTTTATTTTTACTTCTATAATATTTGGATTAACCAAATTTATATACTTTTCTTCAGTTGAATTATTATTCAGATTATCTCAAACCTTTAAATTTAAATTATCGATTATTCAATCAAAAGGAGCTCTAATCTCATAATTTTCGATTTTCTTATTTACATTATCTATATTTATTTCTGCTTGTTTTACGTCATTTTGCAATAAAACTATTTCTTCTGGAAGAGAATTACTTTCATATCTTTTTTGGTATTCTTTTAGAGAAATTTCATAATCAAGTTTAGATAATTTTAACTCATTTTCTCTATCTTTTTTGGTATTTTCTATTTTATATAATTCATCACTTAGTTCTCTTTTTTGTTTTTCTAAATTAAGTTTTGATGTGTTATATGAAATCTCTAATTCATTTATTTTATATGGTAAAGAAAGTGATTGTGTTTTATAATCAAGTTCTGCTTTTTCAAGATTTGGTTTTAAATTTAATAAATCATTTTTTAAACGAGTAATTTCAATTTGAGACTTTTGTTTCAAAATATCAATAGAATCTTGATTTTTTAATTTATCAATATTATCAAGCGAATTATTTTTTGATGAAGTTACACTGCTTCTAATAGAAGTACCAAAACTATTTATAGAATCAATTTCACTTTGTGAAAAATCTAAAGTTTCTATACTATTTGCAGCTCATTTAGAAATATTATCTCAAAGAGAATAAAGTGAATCAAAAATTTTTAACTCTTGTTCAAGTAAATAAATCAGATTATTAATATTTTTAAAATCAATAGTTTTATTAAATGCTTTTTCTAAATCTATTTTACTTCATTTTACTGCCCAATAAGATATTTCTGCATTATTTTTATATATGGAATTTTTTGCTGAAAAATATATATTTATATCACCTGAATAATTATAATCTTTATCAATTTTTAGTATAGAATTTGTATTTCTCAAATAAGAATCATATTCATTTAAATTTGTATATAATTTTTCTTTTATATCTTCTAAACTTCTATTATATTGTGTTATTTTATCATTAAGTGATTTTTCTTCATCTATAATAGCTTTTTCAAGTTTCCATTTTTCATTTTCAAAATTTGAAATTTTATATTCATAATCATTTTTTGAAAGTAAAAAATCTTTTTCATATTTTGTTTTTTCTAACTCTAACTCATTTTTTTGCTTATCTAAATCTAAAGTAGATTTTTTAATATTTTCTTCAAGTAATTTTATCCTATCTAGATCATTTAGATCTTGAATTGAAAAATCATGTATAGAATTATCTAATTTTCTATTTTTATTATTTATTTCTATTTCTGCTCTTATCTTATCTTCATAGTTAAATTTTGATAGAGATTTTTCTAAATTTAGTTTTGAATTTTCTAGCTTTAAATATGCTTCTTTTAATTCATTATTCAATTCTCATTTATCAAGTTCAGCTATTATATCTCAGGTTTTTACTAAATCTCATTCTTTTACATAAACTCATCTAACTGTTCAGTTTAAGTTAAATTTTAATTTTTGTTCATTTAAAAGATTTGTTTCTCAGAGTACATTTATACTTGAAACAAGAGATCAAGTTGATACAGTGTAAAAAACATCATTTCAAACTGATGTTGTTAAATTATCTCTTTTATAAAACTTGAAATAATATATTCATGAAGTTGATATTAATAATACTAAAAATGAAATAAAAAATTTATTTTTAAAGATTTTCATAAAAATGAATTAAATAACTATAATTTAAAATTATAACGAAACTGAAATGAAATAGTGACACTATTTTTTATATTTTTCAAGTAAATTTAGTAATTTATACTCTCACTTAACTGCTTTATACATACTATTTATACTTGGAGTTCAGCTAGCAAGCAGCATTTTATTATTATTAATTTCAGTAATCTTATTTGCAATTTCAACTGAATTATAACGGGGAGATTGGTCTGATACATAACTATTATCATGTTCTTCATCAATAATTATGAGTCCAAGGGAAGAAAACGGATAAAATAAAGCAGATCTCGTTCATAATATAATTTTAGCTTTATTATGATAAATATCTAAAAAATAATTTGTTTTTTTTGCTTCACTAACTGTAGAATTTAAAAGTAGAACATTATCTCAAAAAACTTGGCATATTTTTTTATAAATCTGGTTTCATAAAATAATTTCAGGGATAAGGAGTAAAACTTGTTTATCTTGTTTTATATAGTGTTGTATGAGTTTTATATAAATTTCAGTTTTTCAGCTTCAAGTAACTCAAAATAATAAAAATTTATTTTCATTACTATTAATTATATCATGAAAAATATTTTCTTGATTTTTTGTAAGTGATTTATCAAACTCAAAATTGTAATTATAGTTAGAGGTTTTAAAAAAATCTAGTTTGTTATTAATAAGTTTTTCTTTTAGATTTTTTGGTAAAAATAAATTTAAACTATTATGAATTGGTGTAAAATAATTTATAGATATAAATTCTAGTAGAATTAATCTATAATTATTTATTATCAAATTATTATTTTTTATTTCTATAATAGATCTTATTTCTATTTTAATATCTATATCAAAAGTATTTTCTACTATTTTGTAAACTATGCCATATTCTAGATTATTTTTTAATGGAATAGCTACAAGACATCACAAAACAATACCAGATAATAAACTATCTGGTATCTTATAAGTTAAACCTTGTTCATCAAAAGTCTTTCAAAAAGGTACTATAACTGCATACATATTAAATAATTTTTATCTTAATATCTGAAAATCACATTAATCAAAGAGCCTCTAACATTAAATTAAAATTTTCTACATTATCCATTGATTTTTTATATATATTATTAGAGTTTTTGATAGTTAAGCATAAATTATCAAAAGATATATTAGATGATTTAGTTGCAGTGATTAATCATCACTTAGCTCATATTTTTTTTAAATTATCTATAAATAAATTTATATCAAAAGTTAAATTATTTGTTTGTGATTTTTCTTCTTTTTGCTCAAAATCAAAAATATCTTCTATATCATTTTTTGAAATCCTAATTTCAGTTTCTTCATCTATTTTTTGAACAATAGGTATATTTTTAGACTCCTTATTATTGTCTTTTACTATATTTTTTGGTGTAAAATTTTCGTTTTTAGCTGTATTTTCATATTTTCAAATTATCTTTAATATTGCAATTGTAAAAGTAGTATTTTCATCTAAAGAGTTTTTAGTTTTTGAATAGTAATCGTCAAGTATATCTAAGATAAATATATAATTTTCTATACTTTCGCCAGTCTTAAGTCTGTTTATTGCTATATTTTTTGCAGTAAAAATAAGTTCTTTGAAAAATAATTTTATATTTTTTCAATCCTGAATTATCTTATCAAAAATCTCTATTACACTTGGATCTTTTAGAAGCAATTTATCTAAAAATAAACTTATTTCTTCACTAGAAATAATACCCAATTTTGAAACTATATCTTGATAAGAAATTTTCTTATCAGTAATTAATTGTTCAAATAATGAAATTGCATTTCTTAATCATCAATTACTATTTTTAATTATATAATCATAAGATTCATCGTCTATTTCTATCCCCTCTTTTTCTGCTATATAAGATAATCTATATTTTAAATCTGATTGAGAAATCCTTTTAAAATCATATCTTTGGCAACGACTTATAATAGTTTCTGGGACTTTATGAGTTTCAGTAGTTGCAAGTATAAATTTTACATGACTTGGTGGTTCTTCTAAAATTTTTAATAAGGCATTAAATGCTCATTTACTAAGCATATGAACTTCATCAATTATATAGATCTTATATCTTGTTTTTGTAGGTAAAAATTGAGCTCTTTCTATAAGTTCTCTTATATTGTCAACTCAAGTATGACTAGCTGCATCAATTTCTATTATATCAACTAAGCTTTCATTTGAGAAATCTCTACATATTTCACACTCTAAACAAGGATTTCAATCATGGGGATTTAAACAATTTATTGTTTTTGCAAGTAGTCTAGCTGTTGTTGTTTTACCAGTTCATCTAGGTCAACACAAAAGATAAGCTCCAACAGTTTTTTCATTTGCAACAGCTTTTCTTAAAGTATCTTTTATAAAATCTTGTCATACAAGATTATCAAAATCACTTGGTCTATATTTTAAATATAAGCTCACTTTTATATAAATTAAACTATAATTTTATTATCATCAATATCTTTTAATATTTGTTTTATAACTGTTCTATCATGCCATTCTAATGGTCAAGCATTTGTAACTATAACATGTTCATCTCATTTTCAAGCAACAAGTAATGCATCTCATTTTTCAAGTGATGTAATAGCAACTTCAATAGCTTCTTTTCTACTTGGTATGACAAAAAAATCATTTCACTCAATTCTATTGATTCATGGTAACACATCTTTTATTATTTTTTCAGTATTTTCAGTATAATCGTCATCTTGAGTTAAAATAACTATATCACTATATTTTGATACTATTTCTCACATAATAGGTCTTTTTGTTTTATCTCTATCTCAGGTTGCTCAAAAAACAGTAATTATCTTATTGTATCAAATATCTTTAAGTGTAGTTAAAACTTTTTCAAGTGCATCTGGTGTATGTGCATAATCTACAAATATATCTGCTTCAAGATCATTTTCTACAAGTTCCATCCTTCAAGGAACTCAAGATATATTTTTAATAATATCAATTATTTTATTAGATGGTATAGAAAATGACATAAAGACTCATATTGCTGCCAATATATTCTCTATATTAAAATCTCATTTTAATTTTGTTTCTATCGTAATAGTCTTTCAAGGTAATTTAACATCAAATTTTGTAAAAGTATTTTCTATTCTAATATTACTAGCAACTAATGATGCTCAATTTCATTTTCCATAAAGATAAACTGAATCATATGTTTCAGCAACAAATAATTCACTATATTCTGATCATACATTTATAACCGCAGTTTTTTTAATACCTGGTTTTCTATTATAAGTAATAAGGTTTTTAAATAAACTCAGTTTTGTATTCACATAATCTTTCATAGTTCTATGTAAATCTAGATGATCTTGAGTTATATTAGTAAGTACAGCGATATCATAATCAAGTCACCAAACTCTAGACATCTTTATACCATGACTAGCAGTTTCAATAACAGCAATTTCACATCCCTCATCTTTTGCTTGTTTGAATAATCTTTGTAATAAAAAAACATCTGGAGAAGTCATCTTTGTATCATTTACATACTCTTTATCTCAAATTATTATATTTACAGTTGTAAACATAAAAATTTTTTTTCATGCTTCTTTTAATCACTTTGCAATTATATTTGAAGTTGTAGTTTTTCAATTTGTACCTGTAACTCAAATAATAATCATATTTTTAGATGGAAAACCATAAATAATATTTGCTAAAATAGCTCTCATTTTATGATAAGCTAACCTAAAAGGATTATCAAGTGCAAATAATTTTTTAATACTAGTCATAAAAAAAGTTTAATAAATATTTTTTATATAATAACTAAAATGCTTTAAAATGCTAGTTATTTTACAAAAAAAGATATTATTCTAAAATAATATCTTTTTTATATATAAAATCTGATTTTATAGAGTTATATTTATCCTTTTTAGAAAAAATATCAAAATTTATATTGTACTTTTTAATACCTGGTTGTTTGAAAAATTTATAAGTATAGTCACTACAATTTGGATTTTCTAAAACATAAGAAATAGAATTTAAACTTGTCTCTAATTTTTCAGTATTTATATATAATTCCACGATTTTATAATTTTCCATTTCATAAACTTTTTGTCATTTTTTTTCTGAAACTATAGCATTTTTTGGAAGTAAAATTCTAGTAAAACTTTTATTTATTCATCTTCATTGAATATTTAAGATATCTGTTTTATTTGCAACTCAATAATTATCAAGTAATTCATTTACTTTTTGATCTTCAAATTTTGAAAAATGATGTGATTTATATATATCTAGTTTTGTCTCATAATCACAAGATCATTCTATTTTTGATACATATTTATCATATCTATATTCTACATATCTATCAGTTTTATTTCATCAAATTGAGATATATACTGGATAATTAAAATCAAAAGTAGAATTAATGTTTAATTCTCAATTTATTCACAATTTCCAAAGTAAGCTATTTTGTTCACTATCAAAAGAATAAAATACTAGATCTCTATTTTTAATATGTTCTAAAATCACCTTTACATAAGCATAATAATCCTTTTTTTCTAATAATTTTTCTTTGAATTCAGAAGCAAAATCAAATAAAACTTGTTTTGGACTTCAAAGTGTTCAAACCTTAAATACTTTTGCCTCAACAAGTGTTGATAAGATAAGAGAAAAATTATCACTTGTGATTTTTTGATTTAATACTTTTGAATCAACTCAATCAATCTTATCAAGTAAATCTAAAATAACATTTTGATTTATATAAACAATTCAATCTATCTTGTAATCAATCTTGTCAAGAAAAAATTTGATTTTTGATGAAGAATCACTAAATAATGGATAATAATTTGCATCTCTTAAACCAAAAGTTCAAGTTATAGTATTAAGTCATTCTGGAGCTTTTTCTTTATCAGTATAAACTTTATTTATAAGCCATTCAAGAGCATATATATCACTATTTTCAATTTTTGAAATTTTTCAATTTGATATAGTAATAAGTGCTGTACTTCACATAAATCAACCTGTTGCTCTTATCTCATCATTATTTTGAAAAATAACTAGATATTTCTTTTCAGATCTTGCTCAAAGTATATCAAGCATAGTATCATAATTTTTATTTATAGTTTCAAGTAACAATAATCAAGTTCTCAGTTTTTCTTTTGTAAAAGTCAATTTTTCATTTAAATATGGATTTCATAAATCTCAAACCTTAGAATAATTGTAAAGAGATTTATAAAGCAAAAAATAGATTTCTTCATAATTATCTCTTATATTAACAAGTAGATTTGTAAAATATATATTTTCAAGTCATCATTTAGAGTCTATAAATAGATTTGTTTTAGTATATAAATCATAAACCTTTCAAGCAAGTTTTGATAAATCCTTTCATCAATCTACGATATAAACTACATTTTTTACATTATCATTTGGTAAAAAAGTAAATGGTTTAACTAGTATATCAGCAAAGAAAAAAGAAACTTTTGCTTGTTTTATATCTGATAAAACCTTAGTATTATTTCAAAAATCTTCTTTAAGGTTAAGTATATTTTGATATCAAGAAGTAACCAGATTTTCAATCAATATCTTACTTGTTAAAAAGAAAAACAATATAAAGATAATAAATAAACTATATTTTTTAAATCTAAAAACTTTTTTTGGTTTATTTATCTTATAAATCATATACCTTTTTTTAAAAGGATTAATAGCACTATCAAAATAAAAAGAAAGATCTTTGTTTTGCTTAACCAAATCTATATCACTATTTTTTTCTTTTTTTGAAAAACTATCAAAATTTTTTGTTTTATACTTATTTATTCTTATTTTTTTATCCAATTTTAGATTTATATCAGCTTTTTTAAAATTAAAAATATCATAAATTACTCTACTTCATAATTTACTAGGTTTAATATCTTTTTTTATAGAATCCGATAAATCTATATTTTCATCTAGATTTGTTTCTAAATCATTTAATTTATCCATAATATTTTTAATAATTTTATTTATTTAATCATATTATTTTTATTTATTTAATCAAGAATAATTAAAAATTTTTAAAAAAATATTTGACATAGTTAACTATTTGATTATTTTTTAAGAACCTGAAGCATTGGGCTGAAGGAAAAACTTTTTTAGGAGGCATTATGCCCAGACAAAATCCGAGAAATGAAAAGAAAAAAAATAAAAAGGGTTGGAAAAAACAAAAATAAAGGGTGGAAAAAGAAAATAAAGGGAAAAGGAGGAAAAAAGAAAAAGCCAGCTATGCTGGCTTTTTTGCTTTTCTATATTCCCATACTATCTCTTATTATATTTACTTCATGTAATAAAGTTTGATCTTTTTTAATCATTGATTCAAGCTTGTTACAACTATATAAAACAGCAGCATGATTTCTACCAGAAAAAATATTACCAATTCTTTCATAAGTATAATTCATCTTTGTTTTCAATAAATACATACTTACTTGTCTTGGGATCATAAATTCTTTTTTTCTATTATTTCAAGTTATTCATTCTACTTCTATACCAAAATGTTCTCAAACTCTTTTAATTATATCTTCATAAGATTTAATTGTAGTTTTTTCGATTTTTGTTTTACTAGAACCAAGTAAATCAGTTGTAAAACTAAGTTTTTTAAGTTTTTCAGCAACTTTAGCTAAACTTGGAGTTATACCAGTTAACTCATATTCTGCTATCAATTGATTTAAAACTCATTCAAGTTCTCTAACATTTTCAGTTACATTTGCAGCAATAAATTCAGCTATATCTTGAGGAATCATAAATTCTTTTGCTCTTGCTTTTTCTTGAAGGATTGCAAGTCTAGTCTCAAAATCTGGTCTACCAATATCTACAGTTATACCCCATTCAAATCTACTTCTAAGTCTTGGTTCAAGTTCCTCTAATTCTTTTGGAGCTCTATCTCAAGATATAATTATTTGTTTATTTTGTTCGTACAATATATTAAAAATATTGTATAATTCATTTTGAGTTTGTTCTTTTTTAGATAAGAATTGAACATCGTCTATAATCAAAACATCTATTTCTCTAAATTTTTCTCTAAGTCTTTCTATACTTCTTTTTTTAACTGCAGTAACATATTCAGTTATAAATTTGTCAGCAGTAGTATAAACTATTTTTTTATCTCTAAATTTTTTAATTATTTCATTTCAAGTTGCTTGTAATAAGTGAGTTTTACCTAATCAAACATCTCAGTAAATATACAATGGATTGTATGATTTACCTGGATTTCTACAAACAGCTTCACAAGCAGAATAAGCTAGTTGACTATCAGTTCAAACTATGAAATTTGATAAACTATATCTATCATTTACACATTTATCAGTTTTAATTACTTTATTTTCTCCAGTTCATCCAAATGTAGCTTTTGATTTTTTTGATTTTGATTCATCTTTGTAAAATGTAGCACAATCAATTACATCAGTATTTGAAGGATTATCTATATTTAAATCTACTTTAAATTCAATTTCTTTAATGTCAGGATTTTCAATTTGAGTTGCTTCTAAAACTTCTTTATAAAATTTTGCTTCTAAATTATCTTTCATAAATCAAGAAACTACTCAAAATGTAATTTTCGTACCAGTCAATTCAACAATTGAAATCTTTCTAAAATATACCAAAAAATCTTGTTTTTTTACTCTTTCAATAATATTTGAAACTATATTTTGTAATTTATAATTATTTTGCATCTTTCTAGTCGTAAATTCATAAATAAAATTGGAGATTAGTTATATCTCTGAACTTCATTAAAGCTATTCTATGGAAATAAAACTTCTAGTCAAAATTATATTTTCCCTTGACGAGTTTTTATGTTTAAATTTTGTAAACAACATACGACTTCCTTTTGTAATGCTAGCTTTTTTTAGTTTTTAACATTTTTAATAAAAATATTTTATATATGATTGTTAAAAACAAAAATTTGTTGTATTTTTTATAAAAAAATTTATACTACTAACCGTGAGAGGAAGTATCTACCCTTCTACGCATAAAGCTACGAAGGGAGGAAAGTCTGGACATCACGAGAGAAACATAGAAGATAACAACTTCGGTTTAAGAATATAATAAATAAATCTTAAATACCACAAGTGCCACAGAGACTATACTATTCCGTAAGGAAAAAAGGTGAAAAGTCATTTAGTGTTTATTTTTATTACTACATATACTAGTGTGTGTGATAATTTTAAGCTATAGATGATTTCTAGGAAACTAGAAGTGGTAAACTGTATGTGATGCAATGGGAATGGTAGTTTTAGAGGTTATTCTCTCTATTGCTTCAAAAAACTATACCCAGCTCGAGCTTATGAGTGATTGTAGGCCTAGATAGATTGATACTTAGACACAGAATCCGGCTTATTACTCTCACTTTAAAAATATTTAAAAATAAGATAATAAAATATGAAATTGGTTTTTACTTGAATACAAGGATGCTGAAAATGAACTCAAGCAAGATTACTTGTAGAAAAATATGGTTTTACATTACTTGAAATGTGATGAGAATTTAGAAAAATTATTAACTCATGAACAGAACTTTGAAATGAAATTAAAAAAATAATTGATGCTTGATTTCAAGTTCCATGAGAATTATGAATAAAGGTCATGGAAACAGCTATAAACAATAATTTAAATAATGAAAATATAGTTTATGATGCTTTTGTTAGAAATGAGTGGAATAAAGAAATTTTTGATAGATTATTACCTGATTATAAAGTTATATTTTTTGAATTGCCAATTGAAAAAGCAAAAAATAGACTTCTTGGTAGAATGTATGATGAAAAAACATGAGAAACTTTTCCATCTTGAACTACAATAAACCCAGTTTCATGAGATAAATTAATAAAAAGAAATGATGATAAAGATGAATGAGCTATATTAAATAGAATATCAGAATTTGAATCTAAAACTCTACCTATTGTAGAATTACAAAAAAATGAAAATAGAGTTATCACTGTAAATGCTGACCAAGCTATAGAAAATGTATTTAAAGAATTAATTACTAAACTTTGATTATAATGATTTGATTTGCTCTATGAAGAGAATATAAACTAAGTATAGCTGAAATATTTGCAGTTTTTCCTTTATGAAAAACTGTTTATTTTAATAAAGATGTATTAATTCTTGAATGAATTGATAAAAATGAAGTTTTAGAAAAAGCTGATTTTTTATGATGAACAATAAAAATATTTGAAATATCTGAAAATGAAATAATTGATGATGCTTTAAAGGTAGAATGAAAATTTAAATATGGAATCAGTACTTTTTGAGATAAAAAAAATCTAAAAGAAATACTTAATTCTACAAAAAAAATATTAAAAGAAAATTGAGTTTCATCTAGATTTATAAATAAAGATTTTAAAAATCTTAGTTCTGCTCAAATAATATGAGAAAAACTAGTAAAAAGTGGAACTGATTATAGTTTTGTATTTGATGGGGAAAAAAAGTATATTTGAAAAACTATATGGGTTCAAGATATAGATAGTTATAGTAAAAGAGATTATAGTAAAGATAGAGATATGCAAACTGGTATGTTACCACCAAAGCTTTGCCAAATGATGATAAATATAAGTTCTTGAAAAACTATTTATGACCCATTTGTATGACTTTGAACTGTTTTAATTGAATCTATACTTATGTGAAATAAAAAAATTTATGGAAGTGATTTAAATCAAACTATGGTTGAACATAGTAGAAACAATATATTTAAATTTGCACAAGAAAACAATATTATTTTAGAAGATGTAGAATTTATAAAACTAAATGCTAAATTTATAAATGAATCTAGTGTTTTACTAGAAAAAAATATAGATGCAATAGTTACTGAATGATATCTTTGAGAAATAATGACTCAAAAAAATATAAGTATAGATAGAATAAATAAACAAAAAGAGAGTTTAATCTCTATATATGAGAAATTTTTTGAAAACTTAAAAAAGATAAATTATACTTGAAATATAGTTATATGTTTTCCATTTTGGGAAATATCTTGAAAATATATTTATTTTGAAGAGGTATATAAAACATTATCTATATTATGTGATATACAACCTCTATTCCCTACTAGTTTTGAAAATATAACTACAAAAGCTTGAAGCTTACTTTATAAAAGAGATAAACAACTGGTTTGAAGAGAGATCTTTAAACTAAAAATAAGATATTAATAATAATTTTAAAAGTATGATATATTTACATCATACTTTTTTAAAATAAAAATATATTTGACATACTTATATTTTTATATATAAATAACATATTTATATTTTAAAATTATAATCTATGAGTATTGATGGTACAGTAGATAATTATGATCTACCAAATACAACACCGTTATGAGTTGAATCTATAGATATTTCAAATATTTCAATCTGAGAAAAATCTCCAATTAATTTTTGATTATTTTTTTATTTTCCTGAAATAACTTTACTAGAAAGAAATTGAGATACAGCTACTATAAGTATAAATGGTAGAATTTCTAGAGTTTTTTGGGATTCAAACACAAATCAACCTAGATATTTTTCTATTGAAAATAATGGAAAAAAAACTATATTTATAGCTTGACCAAGTAATACAGATTGATATTTAAAACTTATTTGAAAAGATGCAGAAACTTATAGAGTAAAAAATATAGAAAATCCTTTAGTAGTAGTCAATAATTCAGTGTACATTATTTACTCAGAAGTAGATTTAATAAATGAAGATGAAAAATGATATCTTGCTTTAGAATTAAAAAGAGAAAGAAGGATAAAATTATATTGAACAAGAAATGAATGTATAGTAGAAGGTATGTCACCAAAAATGAATTTTATAGAAATTCCAGAAGAAAGTAGATTATTATGAGATTGATATTATGTAATGAATAACCATTTATTTGATATAGTATGAAAAAAAGAAGTTAAAGAATTGCCATTTTGTTGAAATCCTATAAAAGGTATTTATCATACTAAATGAAATTCATTTTACGGTAGATATGAGAATAGAGATATAAAATTTTGTTTTTACCCACTTGAAAGTATTCAAATTCCTAATATTGATTTATTTTGAAGAACTTTCTTTACTGATAAAGAATGATTTATATTAGAGTGAGTTTTGGAGTGATACAAGATAGAAGATCCTAAATGATATAAGATAGATGATGATTTTATTTTCATATGATTAACAGATAAAAATTGAAAAACTCAATATATAAAATTAGATGTTTTAATTAAAGGTTTACCAAATAAAAATTTTAATATAAGAAATAACTTATATACATTTAAACAAATTGAATCTAAACAATTTAATCTTGGTTTAGATGAAGATAATGAAAGATTTAATAGTATACCTTTCGCTTGTAGAAATGATTATCCTATACTTGAAGAAAGAGTATATTGTAATTGAGAATATAATACTTGATTTAGCTGAGAAAATTGAGTTGATTATGCTTTTGTATTAACAAAGAATTGAGATAAAAAATTATTAGCTATTAGATGATGAAAAGTTATAGAAATAAATTCTGAAAATAGATTTGAAAAAAAATCATCACATAGCGAAAATTTAAAAAGTTGAGTAAGAGTTGTATGATTACATTCAAATGTATGATTAGTTATTCTTACAAATAATCAAGATACAACTTCAAACTATAGATATTATGTTTTAAAAGAGGATTGAACTCTAATCTATATATGATGAAAAGATAATATATGATGAAATATATCTAAATGAGAAATAGAATTTATTCCTTACAAACCTTGAGAAAATAAAAATAGTATTTCAAAAATCATATTTTGAAGTAATTGATTTCCACTTGTAGAATTTAGAGAAAACAAAACATTTATAGTTTGTGAAAATGATTGAAAAAAAGTAATCTATGTTTTAAATGTTGTAAATAATTATAGACAATTAGCTTCTGAAACAACTATAACAATTCCAGAAGAAGAGAAAGATGTTGAACAATATTTTAAAGATTTTATTGAAAACAAGGTACAACTTATTCCTTGAACAGAGTATCTATATACTCCTTGAACAAAATTTTATATAGAAAATAGAGACTTGAGAGTACAATTTATTTGACTTAATTGAGAACATTCAAAAGCTGAAAAAATAGAAGACTTACCAAAAGTTGAAATTTGATGAAAATCTTATTATATATTATGTAATAATAATTGATTTTATTCTAAAAAATACTTTTTATATAAAACAGACTGAAAACAAATATTTGAAATAGAATCATTAAGTTCAATTCATATAAGAACTTCTTCTTGTAGTTCAATTAGTAAAAAATATACTGATACAACTGGTTTAAAAAAGACTAACTGTGGTAATTATATTTATCCAAAAGCAAACGACCTACTTCCTTGAAATATTCATCTTGCTTTAGTTGATGATAATTGAGCCACAAAAAATCAATATGTTGTTTATGATGAAGAAAGTAATACTATAATTGGAAAAATTCCAACTTCACAAGCTCCAGTAAAAACAAATAATCCTAATGAATTTATAATAATTTCTGATGATTTTGATAAATATCATACATATGATATACAAACCTGAGAAATAAGAGAAAAATTAATTCCAGAATGATTAAAATTAAATTCAAGTGATTTAACTGAATCATATTTAATTGGTTGGACATGAATTGAAATTTTAATGAACGATTGAAAAACAAAGATAGTAAAAGTAGATTGAAAAGATTATTATGAAACTAAAGAAAGATGAGAATTTTTTGGAAAACAAATAGTTCATTTATATGATTCTAAGAAACAAGCTATATTACCATTTTATGTTTATAACTGAGTTTTATCTCCTGTTTTTGAAGATACAGCTTGAAATATGGAATCAATTTTAATTAAGAATTGAGTATTAGAATATAGATTTTCATATCAAAGTTCTTGAACAAAGATACCTTTAAATAAAATAATATCAACTTGATGATGAGAATATATACAATTTGTTAATTCAAATAGAGTAAATGAAGAGAAAGACAAGATTGTTTCTATTTGAAATAATTCTTTAAGGATATGAAGGTCTCTAAATGATTATTTTAGTGATATAGATAGTAATTATAAAGCATTTCTTGTAGAAGAAAATAAAGATTGATTAAAAATTAATGAACTCCATCAAATTGAAGTTAAAACTTGTAGTTTAGAATATACTACTTTACTCATTAATTGAATTGAAATTAATTTAAATTTTGATTATATGTATAATGAAAATCCAGATAATTCTCAAAATCTATGAATCTTGGAAAATTATCTAAAAAAAATATTATGAAGTTTAGTAAAAAGATATCCAGTAACTCCTTGTTGAGAAGTAGTTGATTTTATGAGTGAAACAGTTAATTGATTGATAGAATAAAAATAAAAACTTAAAAGGCTTTGCCTTTTAAGTTTTTATTTTTATTGATCATTACTTAAAAAATTAATTCATAATCTTGATAAGTATCTAATAACTATTTTTGACCATACATTATTAAATAATATTCTTTCAAGCATAGTGAGCTTAATAGATAAACTATTATTTTGATCAAGAGATCTATTAATCTTATAAATCATATCACAATTAATTTGTCAATTTCATAATCTATAATTTTCAAGCTGAGATTCATTTACATTAGAAATATTTAAAACTAAATTTTTAGAAGGTAATTTACCAAAAACTGATTCATATATATCTATAAAATCATTTAATTCTGCACTTGTTAATAACGAATTTTTTCTTTCTAATGAATATTTTGTTGAGGTATCCAAATCATAATCACCTGCTTTTACTTCTATCATTTCTTTAAAATGAATTTGTACTTCAACAATATTTCATGATGTTAATAATATATTGGCTTTAAAATCCCTATAAGCAGTTTTTTTAGGTGGGTTAGATAATAAATGTCATGCTTCATTTTCAAATGAAACACTTATAACACCATCTTGATCTTTTATTCCAATTATTTTTTTAATAAGTTTTTCTATTGAATTTTCATCATCAACTCATATCCTTCATACTATTCTAAACCTATTTAAATCTCATATCTTATGAAAATCTCAATCATAATTTTTAATTAACTTTATTAAAACTCTTCAAAAATTTTTTTCTGGTCAAATCTTGTTTCATACTTTTTCATTAAAATTATCAGTTTCTAGTCAAACATTTGAAAATAAATTTGAAACTATATCTGAATCTTTTTCTGAAATATCTTTCATTTGTTGGATATCTTCTATTTTTCATTTTACTATTTTTAATCAAGAAATTAATTTAATTAAATTATCCTTATTTAATAATGATAATTTTTCTAAATTTTCTGGTAATATATTAAAATCTTGTAATATTTTAATATATTTACTTTGTTTAACTGATAACTTTCTTCAATTTAATACACTTATACAAGCATTTATAGCTATATTTAAATAATCAAGTGATTCAATTATATTTGATTTATCTCAAGAACAATATAGTGATACATTGTTTTTAAAAGAGACATTTCAAATATGTAAATCTGAAATTTGGATATTTCATCTAGATAAATCTCTAAAAATATAATTAATTTGCTTTCACGTACTTACTGCTGAAAGATTATATAAATCTCATTTTAATTTTAAATATTCATCTCAATCAATTTCTCCATTTGATTTTAATTTTTTTATAATATCTTTTAAAAAATCTGGCCTTTTTATATTGGTACTTCAATTTAATATTGAAAATTCAAACCAATTATACAAGAAAATAAATTTATCTATGTCTTTTTCAATTAGATCTGATAATTTGAAATTTTTTCTTGATTCAAAAAACTTCATATATCCAATAAATTCTTGAAATGAATAATTATACTTACTTGTAAAATTTTTTGTATAAGTATCTTCTTTTGTTCTTTTAAAATTAATTCTTTTAGGTATAGTTATATTTCAATCATCCAATCTTAATACTTTTTTTAAAAAAAATATATATTTTTGGTCTGTTGAAAATTCTAACCATTGTTGTATCATAAGATTTAAAAATGTAATTTTTTGGAATTCTTTATCTGAAATTTCTTTTTTATTTTTGACTGGTTTTTTATGCTTTATATCATTTCTATAATTTTCAATAAATTTTTTTAAATCTAGATTTTTTCCTTCTATTCAATCAATAAAAGATATAAAATATTTATTATTAAACCTTCAATTTTCATTAATTAAGAAATCTTGTGATAATATTCACAATTTTTTAAATGAATTTATCATTCAAAATAGCAATTCAAAAGATTCTTTTATTTTATTAAGTCTTATATTTAAACTTAAATTTATTTCTAAGGTTTTTAAAAATAAATTATACAATGATTTATAAGTGATCTTTATTTCTTCTGAAATTATATTATTAATCAAGGTATTTTTTGATACTGTTTTTTTATATAAAAAAACAGTATCTCTTTTTCATAATATAGATCTATAAGTTCTTGTAAATAAATCATTTACAGATAAATCTGTATCTATTGATGAACCTTTTCTGATTTTTGATTCATCATCTTCTAATGTTTCTTGTTTTTTTAAAAAATCATTTTCTTCTTGTTTCAGCACCTCTATATCTAGTTTTAATCACTCATTAAAAAGAGATAAATTTGTCTTATCTCAATAAATAAAAAACAATATAATCATCTTTTTAAATGATTCTTTTATGAGAAATCTAACCTCTTCATCAGTTTTTCAATCCATATTATTTGATATATAATTTACTAATATAGGTAGATAAATCATAATATTTTTTTCTATCTTCCATATTAATTTATTTTCTCTTAACAAGGATTTATCATAATATGAACCCAATAAATTCATATTTTTTCTTCTTTCTATTAACTTTGCAAAATATAACAATACAATCTCTTTTAATTCTTTAAAATTTTCAGTTTTTGAATCAATTCAATTTTTTTTATTTTTAGAATCTATAATTAAAAAAATTTTATTTGCTATATTTGCTGATGTAATATCTAAACGACTTATAGATTCTTTATTTATTATTCTATTTTGTCATTCTACTTTTTCACTATTTTCCATTATATGATTATAATAATATATATATTAATAATAACATATTAGAAGATAAAAAACAAGATATTAATCTTGTTTTTTATCTTCTTTTAATTTTTCTTGTTCTTCTTTTTGTTTTTTTATTTCTAAGATAGATTTAGAAAAAAATCAGATTATTTTTCTTTCAACTTTTTTATTCAATATATCATCACCTCTCCAAGTAAAAACTACAACTATATGCCCAAAATTTGTTCTATCAAACGATATCCTATAAAAATCATTTGTATTTGTAATAGAAGAAAGTTTATTATGTAAAAACTTTAAAAGGATAGTATTTTCAACCTCTTCTAAAAATTTTATTACATCAATTCAAGAATCATCTCTAATTGTGATTTCAAAATTATGTATAAAGTTATCTGCTGTTATGTCTTTTGTTACATTTTCTTTAAGTATATTTATATGAGGAACAAAGATAGGTTTTTGATTAAAGATCCCCTCTTTAGTCATTGGTAACAATTCAATATATAGAGGACTAATTCTTGTAACTTGGCCAAATACACTTCAAAATTTAACTACATCTCATATTTTAAATCTTTGTAAAACAACTATACTTCATATAAAAGAACCAATTAAATGGGAATTAATTACCAATAAATATCATGAAATGAATATTAAAAAAATTGATAATTGTGGATAAAGATAAAAGAAAAACCAAATAAGAAAAATAATATAAATAAAAAGTAAGAAGAAATTTATATATATATTTTTTTTAGAATTAATTTTTCAGCTTTTTGATAGATTTCTAGTAACAATATATATTAAAATAGATAACAATGTAAAAAATATAAATATATATATTTTCAAAGTCATTTTCTTATTTTCTGTCTCTTCTAATTTAGTTTTTTCAGCTAGATATCTATTTAATAATAAATCTATTTTTTCTGAATTAATTTCATTTTCTTTTATAGAATTATTAAGCTCCTCAACTAATTCTTTTTTTAATCTTATTTCATTATTATATTTATCTACTATCTCTTCAAATTCTTTACTATCTTCAACATTTATTTTTATTTCATTATTCATAGATATAACTTCTTGTTCTAGCTTTTCTATATCTGATATAAGTTTATTCTTTGTATCATTATTTAGATTACTTCAAAGTTTTAGTTGTTCCAATTTGGTTTTCAAATTTGTTATTTCTGATTCCAGTTTTCATCAACTTATCAATTCTAAAATTCTATTTTTTCTTTGACTATAAGCATCAATAATTATATTATTTTCATTATTAAGAGTCTCATTTGCAAAAATCAAATGAGTTGGGAAACTTAGAAAGGAAAACAAAATTATAATTAGATTTACTATTTTTTTCATATTTTTATTATTTAAACTATTTTTCATTTTAAAACATATCTATCAAGTTCAATTATTTCTACATTAACAATATCTCAAATTGTAACATTATCTGCGATAAAATATACTTCTTTAAAATTTCTAGTTCTACCAAAAAAGTATTCGTCTTTTTGTCATGAAACCAAAACTTCTTCTACTTTTCAAAGCATAGAGGTATTTCTCTTTGTTATTGATTTTAGCAATTCTTCATTTAATATATGCCATCTATCAGCTTTTATTTCATCACTTATATCATCTGGATAAATCTTACTTGCTATCGTTCAAGTCCTTACACTATATCTAGCATTGTATGTAAAATCAAATTCACACTCAGAAAATGCTTTTACAGTTTCATCAAACATATCTTGTGTTTCTCCGCTAAATCATACAATTATATCAGTTGAAATAGAAAAAAATGGGTCACGACTTCTCAAATAATCAACTTGTTTTTTAAAATCTTCGTAAGTATGTTTTCTATTCATTCTTTTAAGCATTTCATTACTTCCAGATTGTAGTGCAAAATGTAAGTAATTACAAGTTTTTTCTAAATCAAAATGTGCATCAAGTATATCTTGAGTCATATCATGAGGATTACTTGATGTAAATCTGATTCTATCAAGACCATCTATTTTATCAAGTTCTTCTAATAATTGTCTAAATGGAGATTTTCAAAGTCATTCATTCCATTTTCATTTTTCTTCATTCCAAAATTTTCTATCAACGAATTGTTTTCAATAAGAATTTACATTTTGTCATACTAGAGTTATTTCTTTTGCTCAAGCTAAAACTGCTTCATTTGCTTCAGTAACTATATCTTCTATACTTCTAGAATTTTCTTTTCATCTAGTATATGGAACTATGCAAAAAGAACAATAATTATCACAACCAGTTTGAATTATGATAGTAGCTGAAAAATTACTTTCTCTTAATTGTTTTGACTTTAAATAATCATCAAATTTATAATCATTTCATATAGCTTCTTTATAGATATGAGTCAGCATTAAAGGTAAAAATTTTATATCTTCTATCCTAAGTACAAAATCTATCTTATTATTATTTCTAGGGAAAAGTTTATCATCATTATTAAATATTTCTTTTGAATCATTTAATGTATTTATTTTTTTACTATTATTTTTATCTCTCTTATATCAATCAAGATATTTATCATCGAGTCCTGTTTTTCTAACCATACATCAAGTTATTCAAACTTTGATATGTTTATTTTTATCCTCTCTTTTTTCATTTTCTCTATGAATTTCTTCGATAAAACCAAAAACTTTATCTTCTCATTTTTGTCTTACACTACAAGTATTAAAAACAACTAAATCAGCATCTAACCAATTAGTAGTTATCATAAATCATGATTGCAATAAGATCATATTTATCTTTTCACTATCAGCTTGATTCATCGCACATCAAAATGTCTTTATATAATATTTTCTCACAAATAATTTTAATTATTAATTAAATAAAAAGACAAATAATGTCTTTTTAATATAAATCAGAAGTTATTCTACTTTCTTCTGGTAAAACTTGATTCATATATTTACTTCACTTTCTCTTATCATAAGTATTTTCAACAACTCAATCTATAGTTTCAAAAGCAAATTGTCAAATCCTCATACCAACATAAAGTGCAATTGGTAGTTCATTTATATTAGTCATCTCTAAAGTAATTGTACCTTCAAAACCTGGATCTATAAATCAAGCTGTTGAATGGATTATAACTCATAATCTTCATAGACTACTTCTTCATTCACATCTAGCTACTAAATCATACGGAATTTTTATTTTTTCCATAGTAACTCAAAGTACAAAATCACCTGGATGAAGTATAAATTTATCTCAATCAACCAAAGTTATAGTTTCTATATGATCTTTATCAAATCAAATTCTAGAATCAATAACTGTTTGTCTTGATTTTCTATAAATTTTAAATGCAGTTCATAATCTAAAATCTAAACTTGCTGGTCAAATTTGCTCATTTATATCATAATTTCATAAAGAAATAACTTCTAAGCTACCATCTTTTAATTTTTGCTTTATTTTTGAATCTGATAATATCATATATATATTAATTATTATTTAAAGTACCTGAAAGAGTATTATTTATCGATTGTCAAATATTATTTATTGTATCTGCTGTATCTTTTATAGCAGTAACAGAATTTTCTATTTGAGTTTTTGTTTCATCTATAGATCATTTTATTTCACTATATGTACTAGCAGCTCAACTCAAAGTGCTTCTAACTCAATCTATAGTATTTTTAACTTCATTTACTCAATCTAATGCATCTTTTGTTTTTATTTCTGCTTGATTTTTAACTTCATCTATGGTATTTAAAAACTGATCCTTAGAAGGTATATTTGTGTATGTATCATCCATACTTGATTTTAAAGTTCTTATTTTTTCATTTAATCATTCAAATCAAAGAGTAGATTCTATTTTATCAGCCAAAGCTGGAGAAATAAAAATAAGTACAATATATAAAGTTAATATCAAAACTATAATAAAAAATAATTTTTTAATCATATTTTTAAAAGAAAAAATAAAGTATATTTTTAAAAATATACTTTATTTTAATCATAAATCAAGTTGATTTTATTATGCATCAAATAAATCAGAAACATTTAAATTTTCTTTTTTTAAATCTCTATTTAGATCAACTATAATCTTATCATTTATGTTTGTTTGACTAGTCATAATCTTTGCTGCATTAGTAATTTCAATCTTATTTTTCAACATTGATATTTGCTCTTGGCTTAAATTCATTTTAGTTAAATCAACTGAAACAACTTCTGATTTAATAAGAGTTTTCTTATCACAATTAGGACATTTTATATCTAAAACTATTTTTTGTCATTCTATTGCTAGCAAGTTTATATCTTTTTCTGTTACACTACCAGTACAGTTTGTACATTTAAAATTTGCAACAAGGGAATTTACAAGTAATTTTAATGCTTCGTAATTCATATCTTCAATTTATTAATATTAAAATAATTTTAACACTAATTTTCAAAACTTCAAAAAAAATAATATATATTTTACTTGACTTTCTGTTTTCTTATTATAAAGAATTTAAAACATTTTTCAATCTAGAAATAGATTTTTCAACTCACAATATATAAACTAATTCCAATGCTCAAGGAGAAAATTCTTCTCAACTAAGAGCGCATCTAACTGGCCATAAAACTTGACCATTTTTCATTTGTGCTTCATTTATAGCCAAAACAAAATCATTTTTTACTTCATCAGTACTTATAAAGTCAACTTTATTTCTTTTTTCAAGTAAGTTTAAAGCTAAAACTAATCAATTTTTTGCAGTTTCTAAATCATCTATTTTCATTTTTTGATTTACAAGTAATTCAGTACTTGGTATTTTTGATTCATCATAAAGAAAAAAAGTATTTTCTTTATATTCGCTAAATTTTCTTATCTTTGTTTTTAATTCACTAACTATTTTTAGATTATATATATCTGGAAAGCTTTTTACTATTTTAAAAAAATCAAGATCATATTTTTCTAGATATTTTAATAATCTATCATATAACACTTCACTAGGAGTATTTTTAATAGTATTTGAACTTACCCAATTTAATTTATCTATATCAACCAAAGCTCAAGCTGTATTAACTTTTTCAAGTTTAAAATCAAATCATAGATAATTTTCATTTGGATTTTGTTTTCTCCAATCTTCAAATCATGCATTTATCATATTTGATAGAAAATCAATAATTGCTTCTACCATATATCATTCTCTAAAATAATACTCTACATCTGCTTCTAAATCCTTTCTTTTTGAAAGCTTTCTCTTCCCTTCTCAATCTATTTTAACAAGTGGTCAATAATGAGCATATTGAGGAGCTTTCCATCACATCATATTAAATAATTCCAAATGTAGAGGTAGAGATGCAAACCATTCATCAGATCTTATAACATGAGTTGTTCACATCAAATAATCATCAATTAAGTGAGCAAAATGATAAGTTGGAATACCCGTTTTCTTACAAATAACTATATCTAAAAAGTTTTCTTGTGTTGAAACAGTTCATTTAACTATATCCTTCACATCAATTTTTTTAGTTAATTCTCAACTAGATTTAAGTCTAATCACAAATTCTTTATTTTCTGAAAGAGCTTTTTTTACATCATCAATACTTGCATATCTCCAAGGAGAATATTCTTTATAAATACCAGTTGGTACCTTTGAAGCTTCTTGAATTGCTCTAGTTTCGCTTATTTCTTCTTCAGTTAAAAAACATGGGTAAGCCAGTCATCTAGCAACTAAATCTTTGATAAATACCTTATAAATATATTCTCTTTTTGATTGAGTATAAGGTCAATAATTCCCTACATCACTATAATTTTCTCAAACTGGTCATTCATCAAAGTTAAGTCCAAAAATCTTAAAAATATCTACAAATTTTTCTGCAGCTCATTCTATCTCTCTTTTTTGATCTGTATCTTCTATCCTAAGAAAAACTATTCAGTTATTTTTTTTTGCAACAACAGTATCTAAAAGTGTAGAATAAACAGCTCCTATATGTAAAAATCAAGTAGGACTTGGAGCCATTCTAGTAACCACTAAATCACTATTTCTTCTAGGATATTTTGTAATTATATCATCTGGTGTTTCTTTTATTTCAGGGAAAAGTAAATCTTCTAGCATTTTTTAATCAATTAAAGAATAATGGAAATGTGCAAAAACAATAAGTTCGAGAAAGAAAAATTTTTTCAAAAGGAGCTTACTCTAATGTAAGTGACTGAGAAATAAAATTTTCTGACGAAGAAATTTGAAGTTTTTTCGCATTTATTTATAAATATTTTTTATTGTATACACAATAATGCTTTTGTAAAGCTGTATTTTTTAAAGAAATTAAAAATATTTAATTTGTAATAAAATATAAGGATAATTATTTGACATAAAAAAATATATTGTGTAATATATATAATATGCTATATATATTAATATGTATAAATAAATATGGAAACTTTTTGACAAATTCAAGAAAAAATATTTTTTCATAAAATCTTAAGGTATAGTAAAAAACTTCTAGACTGATTTGAAAAAATAAAACATTGAACTAGATTATATGTAAAAGACACATTTGAAGAAAATAAAGGCAAAAGCACGATTATTTTTGATTCATGAAAAAAACAATTAATATCAATAGAATTAGATTGAATAGCTGATATAAGCAATATTTATAGGATAGACAATAATCCATATAGGATCATTTTTGTTATGGAAATCATTTGAAATAATACTTTAAATAATAAACAATTATATGAACTCTCATCAGATTGATTAAGAATATTAAATTTTTGATGAATATGTCAATTTCAATCTGAATATTCAGAAATAATAAGTGTAATTCTAGCTGGTGTAAAAGAAGACGTAGAAGTAATAATATGATTGTTTTTAGTAAAAAATAAATTTGTTTCAAGATGAAGAGAAATAGATGGTAATAGAACATTTATAAAAGATGTGGAGGGTTGGCGTGAAGAAGAAGCAGGTATTCAAGCTGAATTGAGATTGGAATAAAAATAAAATAACTTAACTAATTAGTTAAGTTATTTTATTTTTAAAGCAGCTCATCTAAAACAATTACTTCAATTCAATTTTCTCTCATTTCATTTATTGTTGAATCATCTAATTCTCATTTTATTACTTCATCTCAGTCATCATCTGTGTAATGTGATTCTATTCATAAGAATTCAAAAACAATAGGTCAAGTTATAACTTGTTTAATTTGATTTTTTAAAAGAAATTTTATAACTTCTTTTGTGCTTGGTACAGATTCAAATCATCATTTAGAATTTTCCCAATTTAAAAATACAATATTACTTTACATACAATCAACTTCTTCAAGTTTTTTAAGAAAATCTAAAGTTTTTATTCTAACATCATTTCCTACATTATTTGGTATAGTTTTATCAGTATATACCGATAATAAATATTTTCTTGCTTCTTCATATTTTCATAAACAATAATATGATATTCATAATCTTGCATAAATTTTCCACTTTTCATCTAAATTAGGATTTTTATCTAAGGCAATTTCTAAATATTTAATTGCTTCTTTATATTTTCAATCATAAGCATATACTTCTCAAATATAATTACATATTTCTCAAAATTCTTCATTAGTTAAAAATCCTAATAAAGCAGTAAAATAGTATTGTATTGATCTTTCAAATTCTCATAATGATTTATAACAAAATCATAGATTTGTATAAATACTTACTAAAAAATCTTTTGGAGCATCAATTAATGAATTTCTTAAATGAATAATTGCTTCTTGATATTTTCATAAATTTAAAAGATTTATTCATAAATTATAACTTGCTCTCCAATTTGGTGAAAGTCATTTTTTTTCATCACTATCAATTGATGCCTTATAAAATTTCGTATTATAATTATTTATTGTTCAAGAAAAATTTAAGAAACTAGCCTCTGGATTTTGATCAAATAATTCCATAAATCTTTCTTTTTGTCTAGGAGTCTTTAATGCTCAAACTATTTCATCTATATCTGTTGAATCAATTATTTTTTTTGCTTTTTCTGATAATTTTTTTCAACTATTAACTCACAAAATATCTAAAACTACTTCCTTTACAATTAGTAATAAAGGAAATTCTTTGGGCTTAGTTGTATTAGTATCCAATAATGCATATGTAGATTCTAATCAACTATTAACTTCTTGTAATAATTTCATTTTAATATAAATTACAAAATATTTTATTAATTATAAATAAATATATAAATAGTCAAATTATTTATAAAATAAATATAAATATAATCAACTATTATTTTATAAGCTAGATTTGATAAAAAATAGATATGTGATAAAATAAATATATTAATACTTAATAAACAAAAAAATGTTTGTAGAAAGCAAAAAACAAATTAAAAATACTTTAATTCCAACAGTTATTGATAAAACACCAACTTGAGAAAGAGCTTATGATATATATAGTAGATTACTTGAAGATAGAGTTATCTTCCTCTGAGATGCTATTGATAGTCATGTTGCAAATACTGTTATTGCACAACTTTTATTTCTTGAAAAACAAGATCCAAAAGCTCCAATTACTATGTATGTAAATAGTCCAGGTGGTCATGTAACTGCTTGACTTGCGATTTACGATACTATGCAATATGTAAAATGTCCAGTTCATACTGTAAGTATAGGATTATCTGCAAGTATGGGTTCAATTATATTGGCTTGAGGAGAAGCTGGAAAAAGATTTGCACTACCACATAGTGAAATTATGATTCATCAACCTCTTGGATGAGCTGAATGACAAGCAACAGACATCAGAATTGCTGCTGAACACATAATCAAAACTGGAACAAGACTTTATAGAATACTTGCAAAACATACTTGAAAAACAGTAGAACAAGTAGAAAAAGATTGTGATAGAGATAATTTTATGACTGCTGAAGAAGCACTAAAATATGGGTTGATTGATAAGATTATAAAATAATAAGTATTTATGAATACAAAGAAATACAAGATTTCTGATGAAGATAAAAATACCTTATTTGAAAAAACAAATACAAAAATATGATTATATGCAAATTATCTAATCATATTTTTTATATTTTTATCAATTTTAGTAGTTTTTTTAGATAGTATTCCATCATTAAATAAAAAATATTTAATACATTTTTTTTTAGTTGACTTTTTTATATCAACTATATTTCTCATAGAATATATTTATAGATGGTTTAGATCTAGTCATAAGAAAAGATTTCCTTTCAAGATATTAAACATATTTGATTTACTTTCATTTTTACCATTTTTTATACTAGTAATACTATATTGAGTTGGTACTTATTCTATATTTGTAGTTTTTAGGATATTTAGAGTATTTAGAATATTTGAACTCATAAAAAGAATAAATATAATTAAAAACTTAGTTAAGTCTATATATAAACATAGACTTGAATATATTTCATGAATATCAGTTATTTTAATAATATTAATAGTTTCATCTACTATTACATATTTTGCAGAACAAAAATGGTGAGATGCTGATACTTTTAACACTCTACCAAATACTCTTCGGTGGGCAATAGTTACTATGAGTACAACAGGTTATGGTGATATGTTACCAATAACAACTATATGAAAAATAGTAGCAAGTTTTCTTATGATTTTATGACCTGTAGTTATTGCAATTATATCATCAATAACAGTGATTATATTTCTTGAAACATCTAAAATAGTACAATTTACAAAAAGAAATAATATATGTAAGAATTGCTGAAGCAAGAACAGAGATACAGCTATTTATTGCAGTAATTGTTGAAAAAAAATGTAGAAAAAAATAAAATTCCTTTTAGGAATTTTATTTTTTTCTATCTCTTATATATCAAACCAAAAATTCCAATTTTTGTGATTTAAGATTTTTTATAATTCAAAAACTATCTTCTATTAAATCATTTAAATATTTTTTTGTCTTTTCTATTCATATAAAATAAACAAATCCCTTTTTTTCTCATCATACACTTTTTCCTGTTTCTTCAAGAGTTCATTCTACATCAAGTAAATCGTCTTTTACTTGAAATGCTAAACCTATTTTTTTTCAAAAATCTAGGTATTTTTCTATATCTTCTTTCTTAAATTTTTCTTTTGGATTTCTTGATTTATTTCAAAGTATTAATCATCATAAAACTGATATTTCAATCAGTTTTCAAGTCTTTTTATTATGTAATTCTAATAATTTTTCTAAAGTCAATTCATTAAAATTATTTTCATAATATAAGTCAAGAACTTGTCATCAAATCATTCATTTTAATCATACTGCTTTTCAAAATTCCTTTATTAATGATGAATTTCAAATTTCTCATAATATTTCAAAAGCTAGCGAATTTAATAAATCTCAAACCAAGATTCAATTAGCTTCTCCATATTTTTTCCAAGTTGTTAATTCTCATCTTCTAAAATCATCATTATCCATTGCTGGTAAATCATCATGAACCAATGAGTATGCATGTAATAATTCAAGTGCAATACAAAATTTTATAATATCAGATTTATGATTTATTTTTTCAAAATCCATTTTTGAAAAAATAAAATAAAATTCAAGTGCTAAAATACTCCTTATTCTTTTTCATCATTTTACAGCATACAAAGTTGCTTCTTTTATGATATCTAATCAAATATTTTTTTCATCATCAAAATAGTCAACTAAATATTTATCTAGCGATTTTTCTATTAAATCTTTATATTCATTATACCAAGATGGAAGCATTTTTATAATATTTATTTAGTAAATTATTTCCCAAAATTTCTTTTACATTTTTCAAAAAATTCAATAACTTTATTTAACTCAATTTCATCAAATTCTGGCCATTTTTTCTCTGTAAAATAGTATTCACTATATTCACTATCAAATAACAAAAATCCAGAATGTCTTATATCTCAACCAGTTCTAACAATTACATCTACTTTTGGAAATCTTGCAGTATCAAGAAATTCTCTAAATTTTTCTTTAGTTATTTCATCTGGATTTAATCAAGATTGTATTATTTTTTTTGTTGCTCTTATTATCTCATCTTGTCATCAATAAATAAGTGCTAATACCAAAGTAAGTCATGTATTGTTTTTTGTTCTTTCTTTTATTTTTTCAAGGATTTCTTGAGATTCCAAAGGTAGTTGTGTTAGATCTCAAATAGTCTCAAATCTGAGATTTTTATCTAACATTTCTCATAAATAATTTTCTATATTATTTACAAGTTTTATAATTCAGTCTACTTCTTCTTTTGATCTTTTAACCAAATTATCAGTACTCAAAGCCCAGAGTGTTAGATAATTAATTCATAATCTTTCACAAATCTTTGTAATTTTTACCACATTATCAGCTCATGCTTTATGTCATGCAATTGCTGGAAGAAATCTTGATTTTGCCCATCTACGATTTCAGTCCATTATTATACCTAAATGATTTATCATTTATATTTAATTAATTATTAAATGTTCTGGATTTGCTAAATTATAAAATTTAGATTTATTAGCCATAAGTTCTTCATAATTTCATGATTCAACTATTTTTCAATTCTCAATCATAAATATATTATCACTATTTTGAATTGTTGATAATCTATGTGCTATAACTATTGAAGTTCTCCCTTTCATAAGCTTATCAAGAGTTTTTTGTATAAGTTTTTCAGTTTTATTATCAAGAGCACTTGTTGCTTCGTCCAAAATCAAAATTTCAGGATTTTTTAAAAACAAACGGGCCAAAGATATCCTTTGTTTTTCTCATCAACTAAGCTTTAATCACCTTTCTCAAATAACTGTATCAAGTCAATTTTCAAGATCAAATACAAAATCTGCTTGAGCATCGATTAATGCTTGTTTTATCTCTTTTAAGCTTGCTTTTGGTTTAGCAAATCTAAGATTTTCAAGAATAGATAAATTGAAAAGTGAGTTATCTTGAGTTACTATTCAAATATGATCACGAATAGAACTTTTTGAAATATCTTTTATATCAATTCAATCAAATGTTATATTTCAATTATCATAATCCCAAAATCTAAGAATCAAATTTACTATAGTACTTTTTCAAGATCAAGTATTTCAAACAAAAGCATTTTTAGTACCTGATTTTATATCAAAACTTAATCAATTTAATACTTTTTTTCAATTAATATATCAAAAACTAACATCTCTAAAAGATATATTTCAGTTTATTTTTTTTATCTTTTTTCAAGAATCATTTTTTAAATCAAGTTCAATATTTTCAAATTCATCATAAAATCTCTCTACAGCTAAAATATTTTCTTGTATTTTTCTAAGCATGGAAAAAATTGCTCAAAGTGGAAAATAAATCCATCCTAAATAAAAGAAAACAACGAATAAGGTATAAAAATCAATTATATTATTAATTAAAAAGTATAATCAGAATCATATTACTAATATTCTAGAAATCATTATTAAAACTGCAGTATAAATATCTGAAATTGACCATTGTTTTGATACTTTTAATTGATCATTATAAATATCATTCATTCAAGTATCTAACTTTGAGTAAAATATTTTTTCAAGTCAAAGAGTTTTAAAAAGTAAGAAATTATTCATTGAATCTCAAACTACTCAATAAATTGCATCCCATTTTTCATTTAATAACTTTTGTTTTTCTCAAGTTATCTTGTGAAAATATACTCAAAACATAATCATAAAAGGTAGCATAGAAAGTGCTATTAATGCCATCTTCCAATTTATTACAAAAAGAATAACTATTATAATAAAAACTGATATAAGTGATTTAAAAATACTATTAAAAAATTCAAAGATAAGCAAGAAATGTACCTCTATTCATCTATCAAAATTTTTATATATACTTCATGATTTTTTACCAAGATATAATCCATAATGCATATCAAAAATATTTTGAACATATTTTAAAAATACATTTCGATAATTTTTTAAAGCCAAAACATCTACAACATAATATCTATAAATATACATCAAAAATATTGTAACTACTATAAAAATAGCCCAATAAATCATATTTAAAATTATACTATTTATATCATAAACTCCTGTATTATAAAATTCTTCTATTTTTTTTATTATTTCAGAAAAGAAAAGTGGTTCAAGTACTACTGTAAAAGCAACTAAAAAACCAAAAAAGAAGACAAACATTACATTTGTCTTTCAAACTGTATCTACATAAGTAGAAAAAACTTTTTTTAAAATATTAAATTTCATTAAAAAATTATTAAACAACTATCTTATCATTTGGGTCAATAACAACTTTTTTATAAACACTTAATTTCTTATTTTTATTAATTTCATAAAGTAAAGGAGAAGCTATAAATATAGAACTATATGTACCTACTATAGCTCAAAACATCATAGCAAGTATAAAACCTCTTAAATTTTCTGGTCAAAATAAAAATATAGTTAACAGTACAAAAACAAGAGTTAAACTAGTATAAATACTTCTTCTCAATGTTTCTGTTATCGATAAATTGATTATTTCATATAAATCTTTTGAATCTTTAGCTGTTTTTCAAGCAAATTTTTTTAAATTATCTCTCGTTCTATCAAATATTACAATTGTATCATTTATACTATAACCCAAAATTGTTAAAAGTGCAGTGACAAAAAAAGTATCAATTTGAAATTCATTAAAAATATATCAAGAAATAATATATAATCATGCAGAAATAATTATATCATGAAATAATGTAACAAGTGTAATTATAGCAAATGATATAACACTTATTCAACTAACAACTCATGAAAATGCATAAGTAACATATATTGTTATTGCGATAATTGCCATGAATAGTGTAAAAAAAGCTGTTTTTTTAATATAATCTCAAAAACTTTTTCATATATTAGTATATTTTGATTCAATTATTGTTTTATCACTTTGTTTTACTATATTTAAAGCTTTACTTTTAAATTCCAATTTTAAAGTATTTAAAGTAACTTCATCTATACTAGAATCAAATCAAGCAACTAAAGAAAAAGCTTTTTCTCAGGTTATACCATAAACTCATATATTATTGATAACTTCTTTATCTTTAAATTTAATTTCTGATTTTAAAATATCCAATTCACTTCTAAGCTTATCTATATCAACATTATTTTCATAAGTATATTCAATATTTATTCAACCTGTCATATCAATAGCTAAATTTAATTTTCAAAAAATAAGCATAAAAATTGATAAAACCAAAAAGAAAAAAGAAACTCATAGATATATAAATCTATTTTTTAAAACATTCATAATAAATAGTAAAAAAATATTTTAATAATTGTATTTAAAATGAATAAAATGCAAATAAAAAACAAAAAATAAAAAATTAAAATTAAAAATAATAAATAGTCAAAATATTTTTAAATAATTTATATTTATTTTTATTTTTTTGTGTAATATAAGGGAAATATTTTAATAAATAAAATGATGAATAAAAATTTAATAAAAAAAATAATACAGAAAATATTTCATGCAATAAATGTTATATTGATTTTTTTGACTGTAATTATTGCAATAATATCTATTTTTGATAAAGAACTAATAATTGATTTAATTAAAAAACTTGAAATTTTAATCCAATCATTGTGAAATTGGAATTTTTTGATAGCTTTTATTAGTAGTTTAATAGAAGCATTTCCTGTTTTATGAGTTGTCGTTCCATGACAAAATATACTTTTAATAGTATGATCATTTTTCGCAAAAATAAGCACACAGAATCTGATTTATATATATATAATAGCTTCTCTTTGAGCAATTATATGAAATTATATTTGATATTTACTTTGAAAAATATATTGAGATAGTTTTTTTGCAAAATATTGAATCTGGTTTGGTATATGATTAACTGAAGTAAAATATCTTAAAAAAGGTATAAACAAATGGTGACCTTTATGAATTACAATGTGAAAATTTCATCCTTTAACTAGAGCATTTTTGCCATTTATAGCTTGAAGTATGGGTATGAAAAATAAAACTTTTATGTTTTATAATGTACTATGATCTATAATTCGGTCTACCACTATAATAACTTTATGAGTTGTTTTTGGTAAATATTATGAAACTATAGTAAATCATATATGAAAAATAATGATTATAGTTTTAATAGCAGTATGAATTTACATATACAAATATAAAAGAAAAGAATTTATGCAATATATGGAAGAAAAAAATGCAGAATTAGAACAAATGTGAAAAAAATAGAAAAAGTCTAGGATTTCCTAGACTTTAAAAAAAATGGTCGGTGTGAGGAGATTTAAACTCCCGACATCTCTACAGAAAACCTATCTCCTTTGTAAGAAAATAAGCGTAGAGTGCTCTAACAGACTGAGCTACACACCGTAAAAATGTAGAACTTTATTATATATAAAATATTAATTAGTCAAATGAGAAAAATTTTAACTCATTTGATTATTATTTTTTAATTTTTTAATATAAAATTTTGCATTTAAAACTATTCAAATAATCGACCGAAGAAAGTCCATTTTAAGCCAATAAAATTATCCTTCCATTACTTTTTTCAAATTCCCAAAAATATCCTCTGTAAATGGGCTACTTAATTCTCCTTCAATCATCCATTCAAAGTATTCCATTTCAGTTTTATTATCATCTAATTTGCGATAAGAATATTTTACAAAATATTTATCCTCTAAATTAAATAAAATAAATACTTTGTTTTTTTCAAAATCTACAACTTTGTATTTATTCCAATCAGTGTTATTTCCACGATTTCTATACTCCGTATTTATTTTTGGAGGATATTCATCAGCAATTTCTTCTGAAATGGAAGGAATCCATAAGTGAGTATTTTGTGGATTCGTTGTAAACTCAAAAATTTCATCAATCGGCTTATTAATAATGACTGTAATTTTATTTTCTCTCATATTTGAAAAAAGTAATTAAATATTTCTTTCTGGTCTTAAATGCAAAATTGAATATAACGGTCCTCAACTAATCCGAAGTATTTTACGAAAAAAGGTTGCGAATGCAACCGATTTTTGAAGGAAAATATTTTGGATAGTTGCTGTTAGACGAAGTCGCTGAAGCGATAGCGAAAGCAGACTTTGGATGACAACAACGGTATGTTGCGGACCATTAGCACGAAACTCGATGGTGGTGAAAATTTTGTGTAGTGAAACGAAACAAAATTGAGCCTCCGGAGAGAGCGAAGCGATTTCGTGCTAACGTTTGCTTCTATGAGATGTTTTGCGAAGTATGAGTAAAATATGGGAGAGCGAAGAGCAACGAGCGAACCTCATAGAAGCTGTTAAGCGAGGGTGATTTTTTCTGTAATGTAATGGAAGAAAAATTAAGTGCAACGACCCTTTACGTCTACTTTTTGTTTTTGTTGATTTTCAGTATTATAGCTGATTTCTTGTATAAACCAAAAACTTTTTTTGCGAGTGATAATGAGCTTTTTTAGGGGGAAAAGAAAAAGCCAGCGAGTAGCTGGCTAAAAAATTATCTAATAGTTAGATTATCTACACTTGGTAACTTTCATAAATCCAATTTCTTCTCCCAATTATTTTAATTTATATCTCATCATCATTTTATTTTAGTAGATAATTTTATTGCTATTAAAGCTGCTTCTTCTTCACCTTTTCTTTTTGCATCAGTAAATCATTCAGCTATTAAAGTTGCTTCTTCTTCACCTTTTCTTTTTGCATCAGTAAATCATTCAGCTATTAAAGTTGCTTCTTCTTCACCTTTTCTTTTTGCATCAGTAAATCATTCAGCTATTAAAGCTGCTTCTTCTTCACTTCATCAAAAATTATTTAATCACATATTTATAAAAATTAAAAAATAAAATTTTTGATTGACATTTTCATTTTACTCTTTTTTATTAAAAAATGCAAATTTTTTAATATCTTTTTCTTTTTCCCCCTAAAAAAAAGTTTTTGGTTTAGCTGACCTTCAGTATCAAAGATGATATTGTGTAAAACAAAAAGTAGATGTTGCCTAATGGTCCGCAACTAATCCGAAGTATTTTACGAAAAAAGGTTGCTAATGCAACCAATTTTTGAAGGAAAATATTTTGGATAGTTGTTGTTAGACGAAGTCGCTGAAGCGATAGCGAAAGCAGACTTTGGATGACAGCAACGGTATGTTGCGGACCATTAGCACGAAACTCGATGGGGGTGAAAGTTTTGTGTAGTGAAACGAAACAAAATTTAGCCTCCGGAGAGAGCGAAGCGATTTCGTGCTAACGTTTGCTTCTATGAGATGTTTTGTGAAGTATGAGCAAAATATGGGAGAGCGAAGTGCAACGAGTGAACCTCATAGAAGCTGTTAGTCGAGGGTGATTTTTCTGTAATGTAATGGAAGAAAAATCAAGTGCAACGACCCTTTACGTCTACTTTTTGTTTTTGTTGATTTTGTCTATTATAGATGATTTTCAGAATAAACCAAAAACTTTTTTGCGAGTGATAACGAGCTTTTTTAGGGGGAAAAGAAAAAGCCAGCGAGTAGCTGGCTAAAAAATTATCTAATAGTTAGATTATCTACACTTGGTAACTTTCATAAATCCAATTTCTTCTCCCAATTATTTTAATTTATATCTCATCATCATTTTATTTTAGTAGATAATTTTATTGCTATTAAAGCTGCTTCTTCTTCACCTTTTCTTTTTGCATCAGTAAATCATTCAGCTATTAAAGTTGCTTCTTCTTCACCTTTTCTTTTTGCATCAGTAAATCATTCAGCTATTAAAGTTGCTTCTTCTTCACCTTTTCTTTTTGCATCAGTAAATCATTCAGCTATTAAAGCTGCTTCTTCTTCACTTCATCAAAAATTATTTAATCACATATTTATAAAAATTAAAAAATAAAATTTTTGATTGACATTTTCATTTTACTCTTTTTTATTAAAAAATGCAAATTTTTTAATATCTTTTTCTTTTTCCCCCTAAAAAAAAGTTTTTGGTTTAGCTGACCTTCAGTATCAAAGATGATATTGTGTAAAACAAAAAGTAGATGTTGCCTAATGGTCCGCAACTAATCCGAAGTATTTTACGAAAAAAGGTTGCTAATGCAACCAATTTTTGAAGGAAAATATTTTGGATAGTTGTTGTTAGACGAAGTCGCTGAAGCGATAGCGAAAGCAGACTTTGGATGACAACAACGGTATGTTGCGGACCATTAGCACGAAACTCGATGGTGGTGAAAATTTTGTGTAGTGAAACGAAACAAAATTGAGCCTCCGGAGAGAGCGAAGCGATTTCGTGCTAACGTTTAAGTCTATCTGAAGTTTACAAAAATATCCTTTAAAATCAAATTGTAATTTTTGTAAATTTGGGAGAGCGAGAGCAACGAAGAGAACCTCATAGAAGCTGTTATGTGTCCCGAGCGAGGAACGAAGCGAGAGTGCAACGGAGTCGTAGCGAAGCGAAGAAGTCATTTTTTTATCCTTATTATTCTTTTGCAGAGAGATTTTTTTATCTTTAAAAGAAAATTTAATTTTTTTCGTTTCTATTTTTTTAGAAGAGGGGCTGGGGGTGAATTCTAAAAAATAGAAACACCTTATTACAAAGTCCAAATCTTTTTTAATAATCCTAAAGACTTATTAATCGCATCATCAATAAGAGGTTCCGGATTATCATAATACTGAATTTCCTTAATTAAGGAATCTTTAAAATCCTGACTATGTTCAACATCAAGTTCATAATGCATATCAGCATATCTTGTATCATCGGCATTAATAAGTTTTGCTGCTTTTTGAAAAATGGCCATGCAATTTGGAGCAGTATCTTCTAATACAGTTAATAGAACTAAGTTTTTTAATCCAGACATTTCGGAAACTAATTCTCTAATCATAGAAATTTCGTTTTCTAAATAATCAAAATCATTTTTATCAGGCAAAGCATTACCTGATTTCGCGAAACTTCTTAATAATCATGCATGATTTCCTTCTAATTCTTCTGATAAATTTTTAAGAGTTTCTTCTTTAGTTTTATTAGCTTTTGCCGTAATAAGTATAGATGATAACCAAACTACAAAATTCCCTTCAAAAGCAGCAACTTGTCTTTTAATTATAGTTCTTGATTTATTTTGATCTAAATCTTCTAAATTTGGCAACAAGTTAGTAAGGTCTTCTGTGGCATTACTAATTTTGTCCAAAATTTCTTGATTATTCATAATTGTAAAATTAAAAATTAAAGTTTTATAAAATTATTCATTTTCGGAACGAAGTGAAGAAAATACCTTTTACCCCCCTATTAACTTTTGAAAAAAATTAAATTTTCATTCCTTATTTTAAAAATCTCTGCAAATCATTAAATTGTTTAAAAAATGATTACACATAATGGTCCGCAACTAATCCGAAGTATTTTACGAAAAAAGGTTGCGAATGCAACCGATTTTTGAAGGAAAATATTTTGGATAGTTGCTGTTAGACGAAGTCGCTGAAGCGATAGCGAAAAGCAGACTTTGGATGACAGCAACGGTATGTTGCGGACCATTAGCACGAAACTCGATGAGGGTGAAAGTTTTGTGTAGTGAAACGAAACAAAACTGAGCCTCCGGAGAGAGCGAAGCGATTTCGTGCTAACTACTCTCTATCTGAACTTATATTTGCTTTTATTCCAAAATAGATTATTATGCGAAATATTTTACAGAGAATAATTATTACTTTTTATTATAACTATAATGCAAAATAATCAAGAATATCTTTTAAAACTTGAAAGAGAACTTAAATACAGAAATTATTCGCAAAGGACTATAAAAGCATATTGAACTTGTATTAAATTTTTTCTAGAAAAAATAGATAAAAATCCTGAAAATATTAGAAGAGATGAAATTATCGATTTTTTTCTAGATTTACAATCAAAAAAGAAAGCCCCCAAAACTATAAACCTTTATAAAGAATCTATTAAATTTTTCTATAAGGAAGTTTTAAAAATATCTCAAGATTTGGATATAAAATTCTCTCGCGAAGCCAAAAAATTACCGATAGTTTTGACAAAAAATGAGATAAAATCCATTATAGAAAATATTAAAAATGAAAAACATAAATTCATTATAACTCTAGCTTATAGTGCTTGACTTAGAGTAAGTGATGTTATTAATCTTAGAGTTTGAGATTTTGATTTAGAAAATTTAACATTACACATCAAGTGATGAAAGTGAGAAAAAGATAGGATAACTATTTTTTCAGAAAGTCTTAAAAAGGACATATTCAAATTAAGTCAGTTAAAATCTGGGAATGAGTTACTCATAGAATCTGAAAGAGGATGAAAATTAACAACAAGGACACTTCAAAAAATATTTAGCGAAGCACTAAAAAAATCTTGAATTAAAAAAGAAGCAACTTTTCATTCTCTTCGCCATAGTTTTGCTACACATTTACTTGAAAATTGAACTGATATTAGATATATTCAAGATTTGCTTTGACATTCTAGTATCAAAACTACACAAATTTATACAAAAGTTATGAATAGTAATATCAAAAATATAAAATCACCTTTTTAAAATTAACTAAAAAAAAATGCTAAATAAACTAAATAAAGAATTCCTAGATAAATTAAATCAAATATATACAAAAGATGATATAGAGATAATCGAAGTTTGATTTAAAACTCTAAAAAGAAAAACTGTTTTTAGAGTAAATACTTTAAAAACAAACAATGAAGAAATAGAAAAAGTATTAAATGAAAAAAATATAGTATTTAAAAAAGTATGATTTTTAAAAAATGCATATATTTTAGACGAAGCAAAAGAAAATGATTTATGGGATTTAGATATTTTTAAAAATTGATTAATCTATCTACAATCTTTATCTAGCCAAATACCTGTTGAATTACTTGATATAAACGAAAATCATGCAATACTTGATATAACAGCTGCACCAGGATGAAAAACTTCACAAGCAGCAGCAAAAATGAAGAACAACTGAAAAATAGTTGCAAATGATAATAATGCTATAAGGATAGATAAGTTAAAATTTACAATAGAAAGACAATGAGCAAAAAATGTAACTATCATAAAAGAAGACGCTAGAAATATTTGAAAAAATCATCCTGAATATATAGACTATTTTGATAAGATTATAGCTGACTTACCTTGTAGTGCAGAATGAAAATTTAACTTAAACAATGAAAAAAGTTATGCATATTGGAAACAAGAAGTCGTAAATAAAAATTATAAATTACAAAAGGAAATAATTAAAAATACAATCCCATTACTTAAAGAAGATTGAGAATTAGTTTATAGTACTTGTACGATTTCACCTGAAGAAAACGAAGCAATTGTTCATATGATCTTGTGTAATTTTCCAGAAATGAAGATTCAAGATATAAATCTTGATTATAATTATGCTAGAAAATGAATAAAGAAACTAAATAATACTGCTTTTAAAAATGAAGTAGAAAAATCAGTTAGGATATTACCTAGTTTTGAAAGTGAATGATTCTTTATAGCAAAATTTAAAAAAATAAAGGACTAAAAGTCCTTTATTTTTTTAAATTTTTTTAGCAATACATATCATATCTAAAAAACTAACTGAATTATTAATTTCTTGATTAATAATAAATCATTTATTTTTAGAAAAAAGATTAAAAACTCTTAAAAAATTAGGAGTACACAATTTTTTAAAATCAGTATCACTTAAATACTTTTTAGAAATTGATAAAAAAATATCACTAAGATCATTTCATTCATTTAATAATAAACAAATATTTTCTCTTATATTATCAAAATATTTATTTAAAAATATCATATCTTCAATTACAGTTTCATTTGTTTGCCATTTTGATAATAAATCAACTACTTCTGGTCTATTTCAAAAATAAAATCATAAAATAACTTCACAAAAATTTGCTAATCATTGAATTATAGCCATTTTTTCATCATGATTTTCAGGAGATAATTCTAATAATTTAACTCCTGACTTTTCTAAATTTTTCTCCAATTGTAATGAAAATTCATTTTTTACTTCTGTAACAACTGCTGTAAGATTTGTATTAACTCAAGGTCAAAAAAGACAATGAATATTTGTAACTCTAGCATCATTAATTCCAGATGAAGTTCACATAATTCAAGAAAAATTTACAATTTGAGTTCTATTATTTCAAAAACATAATATGTTTTTTATTATTTCATTTGTAATTCTAATTGGAGTAATTATTGCATGATTTCATGGTAATAAAAAACTTTGATTTCTTCAAATCAATATTGGTGACTTAAATCATCAAAAAATATTTCTTGACATTAAATCTCTTCAATGATTTCAAAATCATCATTCAATAAATATATTATTCATAATAAAAAATTATAAAACTCTTAAATTTCATCCTAGTTTAATTATATTTTTTTGAATTCAAAAAATAGCATTTGAATTATCCATAACCAATGGGAAATCAAATCATCACATATTATTGGCAAGTGACATAATAAAACTTAATGATAATCATGATTCACTAATTATTTTTAAAGCAGAAGATAATGCTCAAGTTTTATCTGGTAGAGTCAATAATCACATAATCTTATCTTTAACTAGTCATTTAAATTCTTTAGTAACATCATTTTTCATAGTTGAAACTACACTGAAATGTGTTTCATTATCAGGAGGACAAAATGGGTCTTTATAAATTCTTAATCATTGTTTTAATGCTGTTTCTTTACTACATATTACTCATATACTAGGATTTATTTTAGCATCTGGTATTCAATCAACATTTGTTTTAGTTTTTGTTAATATTATTTTTTCTGTTCATAATCCAGAAAGATTATTTCATACAATACTTCATCAAACAGATAATAATTCATCTCTCAATGTTTCAGAATTAACCTTATCAAGATCGCTTTCATCTATAAGTATATAAAATCTATACTTATTTCTGTCATATGGTGTAGAATGAAGATAAAGTAAATTAATACCATTTCTTGAAAAAACTTCCAATGAATTAGAAAGACTTCATGGTTTATCTTCAATTTCCAAAATAATTTGAGAAGATTCATATAAATTTGGGGTTTTATATGCTTCACTAAATAATTCTTCTGGGTTTGCTCATATTTCTTTAAGTCATAGAGAACATTGCATAAGTGCTTGTGGATGTGCTCTAATTTCTAATAATTCTTCAATTGATCAATTTTGATTTCAAGCTAAAACATGTTTTATTTTCAAAGGAAAATATCAAAGCATTATTGCTTCTCTAATCTTCCATACATTTCACATAACTTCTTCTACAGGTCCTCAATAAACATTTAATTTTGGTAATAATCAAACAGCTCTATTTTCTCTTAAAAATCTAATAGTATCAGTATTTCAATTTTGAGGAACATAAGTTCAAGGAGCTCAAAGTCATAAATAAACATCATGTGTATAAGTTCACATTTTAAGTCAAGCAACTTGCATAAAAAAATATATTAATAATTTATATAGTATATAATTATTAATATATTTCACTAAAAGTCAATATTTAATTACTAAATTTAAAAAGCATTATATCTCAATCTTTAACTATATAATCTTTTCATTGCAATGAAACCTTTGCATTTTCTCTTGCTTTAGTCCAACCGCCAAATTCAACTAAATCTTTCCAGTTTACAACATCTGCTTTGATGAATCATTTTTCAAAATCGCTATGTATCACTCATGCTGCTTTTGGTGCAGTATCTCATTTATGAATAGTCCAAGCTCTTACTTCTTTTTCTCAAGCAGTAAAATAATACATAAGGCCTAATGCTTCATAACTTGTTTTTATCAAATCATCTAACCCTGTAGTTTTTAATCACATTTCAGTTAAAAATTCTGTTTTTTCTTCACTAGACATTTCTATCATATCTGATTCAAGTTTTGCACAAATTGGAACTACCCTATTTTTTGTATTTTCAAGTCATAAAATTCTTTTTAATTCCTCTTCTGTTGTATCCATCATATCTTCTGAAACATTACAAGCATAGACAAATTCTTTATTTGTTAAAAGATGTAAATCTTTTATAGCTTTAAGTTCTTCTTCGTTTAGTCACATATTTGTAACTAAAGTTCAACTATTTAGACTTTCAAGTACTTTATTATAAACTTCAACTGCAAAAGCAACATCTTTATCACTTTTTGCTTTTCTACCATCACTTGCAATTCTTTTTGTAACTGTTTCTATATCAGCTAAAATAAGTTCTGCATTGATAACTTCTATATCAGATTTTGGATCTACTTTACCATGAACATGAATTATATCATCATTATTAAAAACTCTTACAACTTGCAAGATTGCATCAGCTTCTCTTATATTTGCTAAAAATTTATTTCATAAACCTTCTCAAGCACTTGCTCATTTTACTATTCAAGCGATATCTATAAATTCACAAGTTGCTGGAATAACTGCTTGTCAATTAACTGCAACTCTTATTTTTTCAAGTCTTTCATCATTAACATTAACTATTCAAACATTTGGTTCTATAGTACAAAATGGAAAATTTTGTGCATCAGCACTATAATTTTTTGTCAAAGCATTAAATAAAGTTGATTTTCATACATTTGGTAATCAAACAATTCCTATTTTCATATTTTTCTAATTATTTTTAAAATTTTGCTTATTATATGAACAAAACCATTTTTTCAAAAAAATAATTTAGAGTTAACTCTAAATTATTATATTCTTGATATTCTCTTATAATGTTCAAGTGCTTTAAAAACTTCTGGATTTAATTCATCAACACTTAATTTAAAATCATAATTATTAAATAATTTTTTTAAATCATCCATTCATTCTTTAAAATCAATATCATCTGTTTTATTAAATAAAGTATCTATAAAAGTTAAAATTAATTTTTTATCAAAAAACAATTTATGTTCTTTAAGAAGAAATGATAAAAAATTAAAAATTTTATCTGATACCAACTTTCATCAATTTATTGTAACTTTAAAAAATAAATAATATGAATAAGTTGATAATAAAAATTCTAAAAACGTTTCTCATTCTTCATTTTTAACATTAAAATTAGGTTCTTTTCACTTATAAATAAGAGAAATAAATTTTTTAAATTTCATAAAAATTTTTATTTCCTTATCTCACTCAATATTTATTGCAGATAATGTTTCTCATAAATATTTTTCTTCTTCTGAAATTTTTATTCATGGAATACTCATAAAATCATCTATATCATCTTCTGAAAATAAATATAATATAAGTAAAAAATTAAAACCCTTTACTCTTATATTATTTATTAAATCTATTAAATTAAAATCATTTCTTATATCTAATTCAATCAAAAATTCTCAAATTATAGAATTTGAATCTGAAAATACAGATAATCTATCAATTATTTTTCATATTTTTGATTCTGAAATTGAATAATCAACAACTTCTCTTGGTAAATCAGATAACTTTCAAGCTAAAATTAAGTTCATTTCAGAAGATGGAGGAATATTTTTAAGCATAATTATATATAAAATTGTATTTAAATAATTATATCATAAATATTCAAAAAACAAAAAAACTAGCCAAAGCTAGTTTAATATAAATCTCTTTCATCAAAAACTGATCTCATATAATTCATTTGTGCTTCTATCTTTTGTGCAAAAATATCTCTACAAATCATATTTTCTTTCTCTGTAAAATCTCTTCTCATATATGCTTTTAAAAAAGTTTTTTCACAAAATCTAAGTTTTTTATCTTCTATGCTATCTATTTCTGATAGTGAAACACTATTAATAAAACTACTTATACTATCTCTAGTATAATCTGCATTTACTATAGGTAAAAAACATAAAAATAAGACAATTATTGTTAATAACTTTTTCATATAAAAAACTAAGATATAAACTAAGATAAATATAATAATATTATCTATTTAATCAAATAAAAAAATAAAAAAATTATAAACATTTTAAAAATAATGTAAAGTTAATATATATAAAAAATATATATTTTATAAAAAAAATAAATATATTTAATATGATTTATTTTTTAAACAAAAATTCTTTATGAAAAAAATAAAAAAATTGTATATATTATTTATGATATGATTATTCATTCAATTTAGTAATATAGCAAATTGAGCAATCATTGAAAAAACTTGAATAGATGATGTATCAAAAACAATAATATCATACGATTGATTATCATTTTGATCAATATATAAAATATGAGATAAAAATTATATTGAGATAAATAATAAAAAATATTGACCTTATGAAGAAATTGAAACTGAAAATTTTTTTTTCAATAAAGAATCAAGTGATTTTGTTTTTCAATATTGATATAATCAAAAAAGATATATAAATATTAATTGAAGTTCTTATTGACCATTTGATTCTATAAGTGATTTTCAATTTTCGTCTAAAACAGGTAAAAATTATAGATTTATATACGAAAAAAATTCAAATACTTATATAGTCATAAATTGAAAAATATTTTGACCATATACACAAATTGATGAAACTTTTTTTTCAATAGATTGAACAAATTATTGATTTGGATATAAAAAAGGAGAGAAATATTATTTCAATATTAATTGAAATGAATATTGAGAATCATATGATTGGGTTTGAAATATAAAAATTTCTCTAGATTGAAAAAATTTTTGATTTGTTTATAAAAAAGATGAAAAATATTATTTTGTAATAAATAAGAAAGAATATTGACCTTATGATAGTTATGAAGAAAATAACTTTTATTTTTCTTCAAATTGAACAAAATATATTATGAGTTACAAAAGAGATTGAAATAGCTGAGTAAGTACTGAAAATAAAGATTTCTTATGATTAAATAATCTAAATACTTTAAAAACATGACTTGATACAAATTGATTTCTATTTACCTATATTGATAATAACTCTAAATCATTGATAAATGTAAATTGAAATGTAAATTGACCTTTTGAAAGTATAAGAGATGAAATAATATCTGAAAATTGAAAAGATTTTTGATATATATATGACAAACAAGAGTCGTCTAAGGATTCAGAATGAAATGAAACAATAATAAATACTACATATGTAAATATCAATTGAACATCATATAAAGTAGATACAAATGTAGAATCATTAAATATTATGTATTCTAATGAAAATACTCCCTTTGGTTTTAAATATACAATTTTAAAAGAGAATGGAGTAAGAGAAAATTATTTTAATGTAAAATGAAATAAATATTGACCATTTTTTAAAATTAATAATTATTCTTTTCTAAATAATTCTTGGTGAGTTTCTATTACAGACAAAGAATGGTGAAAAGATTATATATTTTTAAATTGAAAAAGCTATTGACCTTATGATTTATGAACAATTGAAAATATAATTTTTTCTAATTCTAATAATTGATATTTATATAATTATAGAGAAAATGGAAAAAGATATATTGTAATTAATTGAAAAAAATATTGACCTTATGATCAAATAGATGCAATTAATTTTAGTGGTGATTGAAAATGATTTAGTTATAGATATGAATTAAATAATGCTTGGTATATAAAATTAAATGAAGATGATTTTTGACCTTATTTTCGTTCAGATTATTTAAATTATTCACTAGATTGAAAAACATATAATTATCGTTTTGAAAAATGATGAAAAAAATATTTTAATTTTAATTGAAAAGAATATTGACCTTATGATAATCTTATTGATTTAGTTTTTTCTCTTAATGATTCTAATAAATTTGGATTTATTTATAAAAATACAGAAAGTTATGTTACAATAAATGAAAAAACTCATTGACCTTTTGAAGATATTAAATGATTAAAAGTTTCTGAAGATTGAAGATGATTTATATTTATATTCAAAAGTAATTGAAGAGAGTTTATAAATTATAATTGAAATAGATATTGACCATGTCAATATATAAGAGATTATGATATTTCTTCTGTTTGAGTTACACATGCTTTTACATGTATGAAAAAAGATAAATGGAATATAATATATAATGAACTTTCATCAGAAGATAAAAAAATACAAAAGAAAAAAAGTGAAATTCAAAATCTGATTATACCTGTAATAAGATGAAAATCAAAAAATGATTTAGAGTTAATATATATTAAAATTAAATCTCTATTAGCGAATACAAAAAATAAAAATTCTAATAATTATATATTATTGACTGCTTTTTGAGAAATAGTTTATGAAGAGATTTCAACTAGAACAAAATAAAAAAAATGAAAAGATTAAATCTTTTCATTTTTTTTATTTTAATTTACTAACTTTTTCTTCCAATTTTCTAAGCTTATCAAGAGCTTGCTCTTTTTTCTCCATTTCAGCTCTTACTAATTTTTCTGGAGCTTTACTTATAAATGTCTCATTTAAAAGTTTTTTATCAAGTATAGCAATATATTCTTTTGTATCATCTATTTGAAGTTTTATTCTCTCTATTTCTTTATCTACATCTAAAGCATTTGAAGTATCAACATAAACCTCTACTCAAGCTTTTATAACTCAAAAAGCAAAATTATCTCATGCTGGTTTTTTATCTACCATTTCAAAACTATCTGCTTTTACTATTCATGCAACAAGTTCTAAAACTTCTCCTAATATTTCTTTATTTTTTTGCTTTGCATATATTTTTAAACCTATAGTTTTGCTAGGTAATATATTATTATCAGCTCTTATAGCTCTTATTTCTCTTATTACATCAAATACAAGTGCATTATCTTTTTCTAAGTTTTCATCTCTCGAAACACTTACTTTTCACCATGAAGCATCTATCAATTTTCAAGAAAATCATAATCTATAATATATTTCTTCAGTTACAAACGGGATATATGGGTGTAATAATTTAAGTAATATATTTAATACATAAGTTATAACTTTATCTCCATACTTAGAAGTCTCTTTTGTAAGTTTAAATTCCTCTATATAGTAATCACAAAATTCATTTTTTGTAAATGTTTGAAGTTCTTGACCAGCATCTGAAAAATCAAAACTTTCCATAGAATCAGTAACTAAATCTGAAAGATATCTAACTCTCGATAAGATCCATTTTTCATGGAACATCAAAGAATCATAATTTTTTATCAAAGTTTCTTCTAAAGAATCTATATCAGTTTCAATAGAACTCAAATTTGAAGCAACAAACCTAGAAGCATTCCATAGTTTATTAATAAAAAACATATTATTTTCTACATTTTCTTCATCAAATTTTAAATCATTTCATGGAGTATTTCAAATAGAAAGAGTTAATCTAAGTGCATCAGTACCATACTTTTCAATCATATCAACTGGATCAACTCAGTTACCTAATGATTTACTCATTTTTCTACCAATCTTATCTTTTACAAGTCAATGTAAATAAATAGTTTTAAATGGAGTTTGATCTGTAAATTCATATCAAAATAATAGCATTCTAATTACCCAGAAAAATATGATATCATGTCCAGTTTCCAAAACACTTGCAGGATAAAATTGTTTTACTAAATCATTTTGATTTGATATATCATCCATATTGTAATCTAGTACTGCAAATGGCCATAAAGCAGATGAAAACCAAGTATCAAGAGCATCTTTATCTCTTGTTAATTCTATATCTTTTCAATAATGAGCTTTTGCAGTTTCATAAGCAAGTTTTTCATTTTCTGCACAAAACATTTCTCCATCTGGTCAATACCAAACTGGTATTTGATGTCACCAAATAAGTTGTCTTGATATACACCAATCTCTTAGATTATAAATCCAGTCTTCAAATGTCTTATTAAATCTTTTTGGAACTATTTCAAAATCTTTTTTCTTATAACCTGCAATTACCTTTTTTGCAATTGGTTCTATTTTTACAAACCATTGTTTTGAAATAATAGTTTCAATTTTTGCATGACTTCTTTCTCCATAACCAACTTTAGAAGTATGTTCTTCAATTTTAACAAGATTTCATTTTGATTTTAAAAGTTCTACTATATTTGCTCTAGCAGTCATAAAATCTTGCCCAGCAAATATACCTGAAACTTCTGTCATTTTTCAATCTTTACCTAAAACAACTCTATTTAATGGCAAATCATGTCTTTTTGCTACTTCAAAATCATTTGGATCATGAGCTGGAGTTATCTTAACCGCACCAGTTCAAAATTCCATATCTACCATTTCATCAGCAATAAGAGGGATTTCTTTATTTACTATTGGTAATATAAGTTTTTTACCTGCTTTAAGCAATTTTTTATATCTTTTATCTTTAGGATGAACAGCAACAGCAACATCTCAAAGCAAAGTTTCTGGTCTTGTAGTTGCTACGATTATCTCGTTATCACTTCAAGAAACAAAATAAGTTATATGATAAAGTTTTCATTTTTCTTCTTTATAAATTACTTCTTGATCAGATACTACAGTATCTAAAACTGGATCATAATTTACCATATACTCTCATTTATAAATAAGTCATTTATTGTATAAATCAACAAATGCTTTATTTACTTTTTCATTCATATCTGGATCCATAGTAAACTTTTCTTTTGACCAGTCACAACTTGTACCCATTTTTCTAAATTGGCTTTGTATTTCTCAACCATATTTTTTAGTCCATTCAAAACACTCTCATAAAAATTCTTCTCTTGAAATGTTGTGTTTAGATTTACCTTCTTTTGCTAGTTTTTCTTCTACCTTAACTTGAGTTGATATACCAGCATGATCAGTACCAGGTAATAAAAGAGTACTATCTCATTTCATCCTATGATATCTAGTCATTATATCTTCCAAAGTAAGCATAACAGAATGTCATACATGCAACTTTGAAGTTACATTTGGAGGTGGCATTGGTATATAAAAATTTTGTCCTGTTTTTGATGGTTTAGGCAAAAAGCATCATTCTGATTCCCAAGTTTTGTATAATCTATCTTCAAAACTTTTAGGATCATATTTTTTTGGAAATTCATTTATATTTGTCATATTTATTTGTTAAAATTTTAAAATAATTACCTGTTATAGAAAATATTAACTTATGACTCGTGTATCTAAATAATATGTTGTCATATTACCATTTTTAAAGTTAAAAAATAAGCTTGTTTGTATTATACAAACAAGCTTATTTTTTCAAAATTTAGTTTAAAAATTATATAATTGTATTTAATTAATCCTCGTCATAATAAATATCTCCAGAATTATTATCTAAATCGATATACTTTCTAAAAAATAAACTATCATAATAAAATTTATTTTTAGCAGCATGATACTTGATATCATCATAATATTCTCATTCTGGTGATACTTGTTTTCAGTTCTTATCTAACAATACTTCTCATTTTCATTTTCATTTTTCAGATGAAACTATCATTCATGTTTCTGCAAAATAATTAAAATTAAAATAATTATAATATTTTCATTCTGGTGATACTTGTTTTCAGTTCTTATCTAACAATACTTCTCATTTTCATTTTTCAGATGAAACTATCATTCATGTTTCTGCAAAATAATTAAAATTAAAATTACCATAATATTTTCATTCTGGTGAAATTTGTTTTCAATTCTTATCTAATAATATTCATCCGTTTCATT
>JAQVDN010000002.1 GCA_028698305.1 Candidatus Altimarinota bacterium | reverse complement strand
TATTTTATTATAATAATCATCGTTTTCAATGGAACAAAAAAAAGATGACTCCTGTGCAATACAGAAATCATCTTAACAATATTTAACTTCTCTTTTTTTTTCATTCCACTAATTGGGGTTCATATCACTTTTAAGTACTTTTTTTTGTTACTTTTTTAAAAGTATGTTAATATTTAATTGTTATTATTAAAAAATAATTTATGAATTTTTATAAACATTTTTTAAATCAATTTTTATTTTTATTCTGATTTAGATTCCAAGACAATTTATGAAATTTTATTGAATCTTTAACAAATGTAGAAAATGAAATAAATGTTGATTGAATACTTACACCAAAAGAAAAAGAATCTTTTTCAAGATATTTGAAAGAGGTTGTTTTTGCTGATGAAAAAGTTGAAATTCATGAATTAACTAGATGAAAACTTAGAGATTTTATATCTCGTGAATGGTGAGATAATATTGAATCTTCTCTTCTTTGGAAATGAGGTATAGAAACTCTTCAAGAGAAGCTTTGAGTTAAATCAGATTGAGAATTTTGACCTGCTACATTGAAAGCATTACTTGATTTTCAAGCAAAAAATAATATTGTAAAAGATTGACTTGTTTGAGATGAAACAATTGATGCTTTAAATTTAAATTTGAAATGATGAAAGATAACTAATTGAATTAAAAAAAATAAAGAAAATAAAGAAATTTGAAATACACCTGAAGAAGTATTAGCAGTTTTTAATAAAACAAGAAAAGGGAAAATATTTTTAGATTATGTATCAAAATATAGTGAAATTAGTATAGAAGAATTGGCTTGAACTATACTTAGATCCTCAAAAGCTTTTGATATTCCTCAAAATAGAATTGTTTCTGTTTTAGTTTGAGAAGCAGATATATCTGATAAATCTAATCCTTTTAAAGCAAATTTGGAAAATAATAATAGAGCTGCAAAATGAGTATGACAATTTCTACCTGATACTTTTAAAGATCTATATTCTAAAACTATTTGGAAAAAATGAGTAGCAGTAGAGTGAAATATCTTACAATACTTTGAAGCAAAATGAGAGAAAAAATATGCTGAAAGTTTAAAAAATATATGAATAAATAATCAAAATGATAGATATGATCCAGAAAAATCTATTATGGCAATTTGAGCATACCTTAGGTACATAATGATGGTGTGAAAATGAGTTAACTGAGATCCATCTATGGCAGTAGCTAGATATAATTTAGGCCCAAATTGAATAAGACGAGATCATTTAAAACATAATCCAGCTGTTGCAAAATTTTATAGAACTGAGCATTGAGATAAAGAACCAACAGAAGGTGAGGTTGCCTTGGCTGCAAAAAAATATTATTCTCAATATGCTTAAAAAACATTTATTTTAATAAGTGTTTTTTTGTTTTTAATTTTAAATTATGTTAAAATATAATAAATATAATTTAATTTAAAAATATGGTACCAAATATTGAATTTTCAGATGTTAAACCTCCTATGCCAAGAGAATCACAAGAGCAAAGATTAGAACAATCTAAATTAGATACTTCAAATTTAACTCCGGAACAACAAGAAGTACAAAATAGAATAGATGAACTTCAAAAAAAATTAGATGCAATATGAGCTACAGAAAAAATTACAAAAAAAGCTGTAGAGATTTTATTTAAGTGATTAACTTCAGATCCTAGTATAAAAAATGATCCAGAAGCATTACCTACTATACAATTATTAGAAAGATATAGAAAGGCATTTGAACAGGCACAAAAAGATAGAAAAATTACAGAATCAGATTTAAAATCTATTACTGAAAATATAGCAAAAATGGTAGATAAAGTAGAATTTTCAGCTTGAATAAATGAAAAATGAACTGATTTAAAATATGATACTGAAAAATTAAAAACTATATCAAGTAAAGAATTTTTAAGTTTAAGTCCAGCAGAAAGATTACAATATGTTACGCAATATAATGTTGATAGTAATAGTGTATCTTCTGGTTCTATAAAAGATATAACTTTTAGTTTTGATCAAGATTGAGATTGAAAAATAAATAAGGAACTTTATATGCTTACAACAGCTGGACAAGTTTTACCAAAAGAAATAAGACAAGTAACTAAGGATTGACAAGTTTATGATAGAATTGGTCTAACATGAGAGTTTTATAATTGAGAAAAAAGATTAACTATTCATGATAAAACAAAAATTATTTTAGGTGAACCAATGAAAGCAGAAGATTTAAAAGCTATAGAAAGTAAAAATTTAGAAAAATACAATGAATTTATAACAAAAAATAGTGAGTTTAAGGATGAAAAATATACTCAAACATTAAAAGAAGCATTTTCTAAATGAATAGATAAAGAAAATGAATTGAAATATTTATTAACTTGAAAATGAGATTATTTAAAAGATTCATCATCAGAAGAATTAAAAAAACTTTTAGTTGTTTCTATGTATTTAAAAAATGGAGGTTTTTTAGATGATTATGCAGATGCCTGAGAAATAGTTTCTACATTACAAGATATAATTGATGCAGTACAAAAATATTGAAAATGATTAAAGTATAGTGTTTGAGAAGATTGAAATATTAAGTTTACTCTTAATGATAAATGATTACCAGAATGATTAGAATGAGTTGAAACTTCTCTTGAGAAATTTACTCAAATTGCATTATCTCAATTAGGAACTAGTGAAAAAAATTGATGAGCAGATAAATATTTATCAGGATATGGAAATTGATTAAATTCTAGAAATACTCCTTGGTGTGCTGCATTTGTAAATTGGACATTAACTCAAGCATGATATAAATGAACATGATGATTATCTTCTAAAGAATTTATAGGTGAATCAGGTTATGGTCATGTATGAATTAAATTATGAGATAAATTATTATGATGAAATCAATGAAATAAAGTTTCATTAATGAATATAAATAAACCAATTTCATGATATGCAATTCCAACATCAGAATGATTAAAAGTAGTTAAACCTGCTTGAGATAAAAAAGATATTCCTGATTGAGCAATTCTTGTTTTTGATAGAAATGTTAAAAAAGATACAAATCTTGCTTAATATGATTATATATGATAAAATTAGTTAAAATAATATTATTTTAACTAATTTTTTATGTCTTTAGAAAAACAAAAATTTTCAGAAGTTCCAAAACCTATTTCTTCTGAAACAAGAGAAACAAAAGAAGCAAAAGTTATTTCTTCTGAAACAAGAGAAAAATTAAAAACAATATCAAGTAGAGAGTTTTTAAAAATTCCAGAAAATGAAAGACTTAGATATATAACAAAATTACAAATAGATTCTACAAAAATTTCTTCAGGTGAAATAAAAGAAATGGAGTTTAATTTTACTTTTGATTCAAAATTTAATAGAGAACTTTATCTTAAAACTACAGCATGACAAGTTTTACCAAAAGAAGTTAGGGAAGTAAAAGTGTGAGATGAAACTTATACTAGAGTTTGATTAAAATGAGAATTTTTTAATTCTAAAAATACTAGATTAACTATTCATCAAGATACAAAACTAGAAATTTCTAAACTTTGAGATGTTAAAGAATTGGAAATGCAAAATCAAAATATATTTACAAGTTTTAAATCTGAAAATAAAGCAAATAAAGATAGTTGAAAAGATTATATTGATTTAGAAACTATAAATTATGATGATTTATTGAAAGGTGCAATTGATAAATGAATTGATCCATGATTTGCTATATTTGCTTTTTGAGATGAAATAAAATCGTTAACATTATTATCTATTGATAGGCAAGTAAAACTTGAAGATTTATTGACTACTTATTATAGAGTAAAAAACAATTTTCCAGAGTGGAATTGAAATATACTAGAAGAATCAGAACAAAGAGATAATTTTGTACTTGCATTACTTAAAGAAACTTCTTCAAATTGGAAAGAAAAAGCAAAAGATTATGGTATAAAAGAAGAAAAGATAGAAAGATATTCTAGAAATGTAAATCAAAAAATAAGTTTTGATTTATCAATTTTACAAGATTGAGATAGATGATTACTTGATTTTATATCTCATGCTGAATGAACTAATTTAAATTATAATGCTATATTTTGAAATTGAAATCAAAATAAAATTGATTTTACAAGTATGAGTTTATGAGAAATATTAAATTATCAGTCAGAATATAAAAGAAAAATGTGATCTGCTGCTATATGAAAATATCAATTTATGGATTATACTTTAAGAGATATGATTAATAGATATGATATATCAAAAGATGAAAAATTTACTCCAGAAATGCAAGATAAATTAGCATATATAAAACTTCAAGAAAAATGATTAAATGATTTTAAAAATTGAATAATTAGTAAAAGTGATTTTCAATTTAGATTATCCCAAGAGTGGTCATCTATAGCTAAGAATGATTCATGACTTAGTTACTATCATTGAGATTCTATGAATAATCATGCTAGTAAGGCTGGTAAAAGTGTAAGAGAAGTATTAGATAAACTTTATGCTTAAAAAAAGAAATAGTAATTACTATTTCTTTTTTATTAGCCAATAAATAAATTTTTTGACAAAAATATATTCTTTTGTATAATACTGAAACAATTTTTATAATTTAAGAAAAAAATGATGTCATTGATAAATTTAGATAATAATATTTCAAGAGAATGAAAAAAAAGAAATTTAGATTTATGAAAAAGAGTTAGTTTAGCTTTATGAGCTTTTGTATTAAGTACAAATCTAGCTTTAGCTGAACCAAATAAAACAATTTGAGTAGTAAAATTTATGGAATGATGAACTGCAGAATTATACAAGGATAAAAATTGAGATTATCAAATTAGAAATGGTAATTTTAAGAATGGAAGTGATTTTTTTTATGGTACTACTATTATAAATGGTAAAAAATATATAGTTTATTCTTCTGGTTATTATCATAAAATAGAAGTATTTTTGGAAAAAGATTGAGATCTATATAGAGAATATTTAAAAAAATATGGTCAAGATAAAGCATATAAATTTATAAAAGCAAGAGAACAATATCTAGAAAATTTCTTGAAAGATAACCCATTATCAGATTTTGATAGTGAAACAGAAAGATTAGAAAAAGCATTAGAATGATGGGATTTTGTACTTGAAAGAATAAATAAACTTTAAAAAATAACTTTACTTTTTAAGTAGAGTTTTTTTAATATTTTTATATAATAAAAAAGACATTTTACTAAAAATAATATTAATCATGCAAAAACTAAGTTCTATACAAAAAATAGTCAAATTTTTCTCACTTATAAAGTATAATAAAAAAGATTATGCTCTTTTTTTCTTTCAATCAATAATTAGATGATTTCATCCTCTTATACATGTAATATTTATAGAAAAAATAGTTTTTGCAATAAGTAATTCAAATCCTGTTTTATTAGAAAAAACTATGTATTATTATATATGAGTTATTTTTTCTTATGAATTATTATGGTTTTTAACTCGTAAAATTTGATGGGTAATCACTATTCCTCAAGCTGATAAAAATATCTATGATATCTATCTAAATAAATTTGTTCAGATGAATAACAATGAAGTAGAAAAAATTTGAATCTGAAAAATAATTGCTATTTTGGAAAATGGTAGACTTAGATGGTCTGAATCACTAACTAATTCCATAGAAAAGTGATTTTCTTTATTCATACTTTTATCCTATGTTTTTTATGTGACTTTTTCACATTGATTTCATTTTACTATTTGATTTTTACTTTTACTTTTTTTGTCTGTAAGTATTTTAGTTGTTGTAAATAATTATCAATTTAAGTATCGTAATAGAAGATCTGAAATAAGAAATAATAGACTTCGTCTTATTACAAAGATACTTATGAGTAAGAATGAAATCCTTCAAACTGGTAGGATTGATTCTGAAATTGAGAAAATTGAAACTTATTCAAATGAAATGTCAAAAATAAATATAGATATGTCAAATGGTAGAACAATTCAAAATAGGATAATACCTTTTTTTATAAGTATTTCTCTCTTTGCTTTTATTTCAGTTTTTTGAAAGTCTGTTATTTCTGGAGAAATGAGTATAAGTCAATTTGTATGAATAACTTCTATTTTCTTAGTTATAAATTCAGCTATTTTTAATTTTATAGTTTTTTATATAGATCTAACAAAAGAATTTATAGATATAGAAAAACTTTGGGATTTTTTTGAAAATACTCCAATTCTTGAATGATATGATATTTGAAAAAATTTTAAATATAAGTCATGAAATATAGAAATAAAAAATCTGACTTATTGATATTTTGAATGAAAAAATGTATTTGAAAATTTTGATTTAAATATAGAAGGAGGGAAAATAACTGCACTTGTTTGAAATAGTGGTAGTTGAAAAACAACACTTGTAAAACTAATTTCTGGTTATATAAAAGCAAATAGTTGAGATATAATTATAGACTGACAAAAATTGTCAGAGATAAGTTTAAAAAGCTATTATAATGATATAGGTTATTTGACTCAAGAACCGAGTGTTTTTGATGGAACTATTTTGGAAAACTTAACTTATGCTATAAATAGAAAATTAAAAAAATGAGAATTAGAAGAAGTTATAAAACAAGCAAATTGTGAATTTATCTATGATTTACAAGATTGAATAGAAACTGAAATTTGAGAAAAATGAGTTAGACTTAGTTGATGACAAAAACAAAGGTTAGCTATAGCAAAGATCATGCTTAAAAATCCAAAAATCATCATACTTGATGAACCTACTTCAGCACTTGATAGTTTTAGTGAAGAACAAATCACAAAAGCTATGAACAATTTATTTGTTTGAAGAACTGTTATAGTTATAGCTCATAGATTGCAAACTGTAAAACATGCTGATAGGATAATTGTCCTTGAAAACTCAAAAATAGTTGAAGAATGAAATCATAAAGATTTAGTGAAAAAATGATGAATTTATGCAAAAATGCTTGAATTACAAAGTGGGTTTTAAAAAAATTATTACTTCTAAGAAAAAATAAATGTACACAAATCCTATAAAATTTTTTATAAAATCTTGCCCAAAACTTGTAAAATGGATTTTTATAAATTGAATAATTTATTGAATAGCATCATATTCAATGCTTTTAGCAACTTCAAATTTCTGAAAAATAATTGATGAAGTTTCTAAAAATCCTAAAGAAATTCCTTATACAAATTTAATTTTATTTTTAGTTTGTCTTTTGTTCTATGAATATTGATATAGGAGTGGTCACATAATTGAAAATTTTATTTTAAGAATAAATATAAATAAATTTATAAAAGAAAGCCTATTTAAAGTAACTATGAAACAAAATTTTGGATATTTTGCTGATAGATTTGCATGAGGAATTTCATATAAAGTAGGGAATATCACAAGATGATATTTAAATTTACAAGAAGTTTTTACAAATAGATTTTTAGCAAATATTACCCTAATAATAGTAACTATTATAACTTTGATAAATATAAATGTTTATCTAGCTTTAATATTGTTTATTTGGGTTATATTTTTTATTCTATGATTAATTCCAATTACTAAAAAAATGAATTTTCATTCTGAAAAATATGCTTTAGAAGAAAATAATACTATATCTTTACTTAGTGATATTTATACAAATATATCATCAGTTAAAATTTATTCAAATAATTTTTGAGAAAATTTAGAATTTAATATTCAAAATGAAATAGAATATAAAGCTTATAAAAAATTTTCTTTTTATGAGATAATATTATTTCATTATCAATGAATTTCTTGAATAATTTTATTCTCTATATTTATTTGATTATGATATTACTTATTTTTTAAATGATTTATTTCTCTATGAGATTTTGTATTAATTTTATGAATATCTCTAAGACTTTTTTGGACTGTTTGGGAAATGTGACCTGCAATTGCTTCATGGAATAAGAATTATTCAGAATTAAAACAATTATTGTCTGATATTTTAGTTACTCCAGATTTTTGAGATAGAGAAAGTGCTTTAACTTTAGAAGATAAAAATAATTATTCTATAAAATTTAAAAATATAAATTATTCATATATTGACTGAAAAGAAGTTTTAAAAGATTTTAATTTATCTATAAAACCAGGAGAAAAAGTTTGAATAGTTGGACCTTCTGGAAGCTGAAAAACTACTTTGGTAAATTTACTTTTAAGATTTTATGAAGTGAATAATGGAGAAGTTTTAATTGATGGAATAAATATAAAGGATTTTTCTCAAGATTCTCTCAGGAAACAAATCACAAGTGTTTCACAAGACACAACATTATTTCACAGAAGTATTTTAGAAAATATCAGATATTCAAAAAAAGATGCAAGTTTACAAGAAGTGATAAAAGCCTCAAAAGATGCTTGAGCTTTTGAGTTTATAGAAAATTTACCAGATAAATTTGATACTTTGGTTTGAGATAGATGAATAAAACTTTCTGGATGACAAAGACAAAGGATTGCTATAGCAAGAGCAATGCTAAAAAATGCTCCAATTTTTTTACTTGATGAAGCAACTTCAGCTTTGGATAGTGAAAGTGAAAAAAAAGTTCAAGAGGCACTTCACACTTTAATTGATTGAAAAACAGTTATTGCGATTGCTCATAGACTTTCTACACTTTTGAGTATGGATAGAATAATTGTTATGAAAGATTGAAAAGTTTTAGAGTCTTGAAATCACAGCGAACTTTTAGAAAATAACTGACTTTATCGCAAACTTTGGGATATGCAAGCTTGATGATTTATTCCAGAAATAGAAATATAAAAAAGAAGAAGTTTTTAAACTTCTTCTTTTTTTGATTCACCTTGTTTTTCTGTTTTCATAAGAGGAAACAATACAACATCTCTTAGGTTTTCTTGTTCAGTTAAAAGAGAAAAAACTCTTTCGATTCACATTCACCAACCAGACTGACATGGCATACCATACTCCATAGCAAGTACGAAATCATCGTCTCCGCTTGTTGCTTCTTCATCTCACATATCTTTAGCTTTTGCTTGAGCATCAAAATTTGATTTTTGGATAGCAGGATCAACAAGCTCACTATATGCTTTTATTATTTCCCATCCATTTACTACAACTTGAAATTGTTCTACAATTGATGGATTTTCATCATTTTGACGAGCAAGTGGTTGCATGGTTTTTGGATAATTGTAAACAAAAGCAGGTCAAACTATACTAGGTCTTAATACTTTTTTAAATAAATAGTCTATCAAAGTAGGAACTACCATTTTATCCATTCATTCAAATTGTATTCAAGCAGATTTTATGTCAGCAAGTAGTTTTGCTTCATCTCAAATTACATATTTAGAAACATCTATTCCACAAACTTCTTTTATTCATTCAATATAATCTATTCTTTGCCATGGAGTTTGAAAATTTACTCTTTTTGTAATTCACATCTTATCTTTTACATCTACTTCTTTTGATAATTCTGGCATATTTTTAAATATGAAATCAAACATTTCTTCTGTAAATCTCATATTGTCTTCATAATTCCAAAAACAAGCATAGTGTTCTATAGCAGAAAATTCTTGTATATGACTTGGGTCGCTTCATTCATTTCTAAAATTTCTAGTAAATTCTACTACTCTTTCAAATCTACCAACAGTAACTCTTTTTAAAAATGTTTCTGGACTTATTCTCAGGAAAAATTGTTCATCAAAATCATTGTGATGAGTTATAAAAGGAGCAGCAGCAGCTCCGCTTGCTGCATTACCTAAAACTGGAGTTTCTACTTCTAAGAAGCTATTGTTATCGTAAAAATCCCTAAGAGTTTTTATAAAACGACTTCTCATAACAAATCTTTTATATGATTCTTCATCCATAATCATATCTAGATATCTTTGTCTATAAATAGATTCTTTGTCAGTAAGCCCGTGAAATTTTTCTGGAAGTGGTCTTACAGCTTTACTTAGTATTTGAAATTCGTTTACAAAGATAGTTAATTCTCAGTGTTTAGTCAAAAATAAATCACCTTTTATTCAGATATAATCTCAAACTTGACAAAACTTTTCAGCAACTTTAAAAGCAGATTTTTCTTCTCATGCTAAAACTATACTAGAAACTAACTCTTTTCCAGTATTGAAAACAACTTTATCTTTTGCAAAACAAAATTGTATATCTCCTGAAGCATCTCTTATTTTACCAAAAACTAGTTTTCACATACCTCTAGAGGACATGATTCTTCCAGCTGTTTGAAAAGTATTTTGACTTCAAGATTCCATAAGTTTTTCAACATCCTTGTATTGGCTTTCACTTGTTGCAATTATGTCTTTTATATCTTGTTTTCCTCTATAATTATTTGCATAACAAATAACACCTGCATCTTTTAAATTTTGTATTTTCTCTTGTCTATCAAGGGATTCTCTAGAATAATCCATCTTACAATAATATTATAAATTAAATTAATTACCTTTAAATATATATAATAAGCTTTTAAAATCAAATTTTTAGTATAAAAATTATATTTGTATTTTGAAAAAATATTTTTCTTAAAAATAGTTGATTTTAAAAATATTTTAACTATATTTTTAGCATCTATTTATAAAAAACTAAATTTTACTACTAATAATATTATTATGAATTTTTTAACTAAGGACCAAATAGAATACATAAAAAATAATTATAAAACTCCAGTATATGTATATAGTGAGAAAAAGATATTAGAGTCATCTCAAAAATTTTTAAATCTACCAAATGCTTTTTGATTAACTGTTAGGTATGCCATGAAAGCAAATTCTAATATGAGTGTTTTAAAGATTTTAAAAAATCAAGATGTAAAAATTGATGCAAGTTCAGAGTATGAAGTTTACAGAGCAATAGAAGCTTGATTTTTGTGAAAAGATATACAAATTTCATGACAAGAACTTACAGAAGATTTAGAATGACTTTTATCAACTTGAGTATTTTTTGTAGCTACTAGTTTACATCAATTAGAAGAGTTTTGAAAAATAAAAAATTGATGATCTTGTTGAATAAGATTAAATCCTTGAGTTTGATCTTGAGCATTTGCTGCTATATCTACTTGATGAACTTCATCAAGTTTTTGAATATGGCATGAAAAAATTTCAGAAATAAAAAATATTGCTATAAAATATAATCTAAAAATTTCAAAAATCCATATACATATATGATCTGAAAATACTCCAGAATCATGGTTAAATACTGCTAGTATAGGACTTGATTTTGTAAAACAATTTGAAGATGTTGAAATTTTAAATATGTGATGATGATTTAAGCAAGCAATCATGCCTTATGAAAAATCAGCTGATTTATTATCTATTTGAAACGCAGTAAAACAAAAATTTGAGGAATTTTATAATCAAACTCAAAGAAAAATATGTATGGAAGTAGAACCTTGAAAATATATGGTTATAAATGCTTGAAGTGTTGTAGCTAAGATTGTTGATATAGTTGATACTTGAAAAAATTGATATAGATTTATAAGAACTAACACTTGAATGACAGAAATGCCTAGGGTTACTATGTATTGAGTTCAACAACCAATACATGTTATAAATAATTCAAAAGATGAAGAAAAATATGTAGTAGTATGACATTGTTGTGAATCTTGAGATATTCTTACTACTAAATTGTATGATCAAGAAGTTATAGAGGAAGTTAGTTTACCAAAAGCAAATATCTGAGACACAATAGTTTTTGATTGAGTTTGAGCATATAATACATCTATGTGTATGAAAAATTATAACTCTTATCCTGAAGTATGAGAATTATTCATTGATATAGAAGGAAATATAAAAGAAGTAAGAAAAAGACAAGATTTAAGAGATATATGGAAAAATGAAATATAGTGAGATTATTTTTAAAGTTTAGTTTAGGTTTTTAATTATTAGATAATAAATTATGAAGGTTTTAAAATTTGGTTGAACATCAGTTTGAAGTACTGAGATGATTAAAAAAACTGCTGAAATTATTATAAATTCAAAAAAAAATGATGATGTAGTTATCGTTGTATCTGCTATGACAAAGGTTACAAATTCACTTTTTGATATTTGTGATAATGTTGGTATTTGAAATATGGATAATGTGTTGGCAATGTTTCAAATCTTGAAAGAAAAACATTTAAATGTTGCAAAAGATCTATCATTAGATTGAAATTATGAAGAAAATAGTTATTTTCTAAAATTAAATCAAGAATTGATTAATCTTGAAGATATATTGAAATGAGCAACTATATTAAAAAACCTTACAGATAATTCTAAGGCAAAGATTCTTTATTACGGTGAAATATTATCATCTATCTTGGTTTCTTTTGCTATAAACAATTTATGAGTAAAATCAAACAATTATTTATCAAAAAATTTGATCATATGTGAATGATCATATATGAATTCAGAGTGTGATTTCATAAAATCAGAAGATCTAATGTGAAAATGGATTGAAAAAATTAACTTATCAAAAGAAATTCCAGTTATTACTTGATTTTGATGAGGGGATGATGAGTGAGATGTTTATTTATTTGATAGATGATGAAGTGATTATGTTTGATCTCTTGTTTGAAGATTTTTAAAAGCAAACTCTATTGAAATTTGGACAGATGTAGATTGAATAATGTCAGCTGATCCTAGAACAGTAAAAAATCCTATATTATGGGATGAACTTGATTATGCTGTTTGTGCAGAATTTGCTTTAGTTTGAGCCAAAGTATTACATCCTAAAACTATTTCTCCTGCTCAAGAAAAATTTATACCAGTTTATATTAAAAATACATTTAATCCAACTGCTAAGGGAACAAAGATATGTAAAAAAATTGATAAATGATTAAAATGAATAAATATAGATTCGGATCAAGTATTATTAAATTTTATTGATCCTACAATGATAGGTTGATATGGTTATGTTTATCATGTAGTTAAAATATTATACGATGAAAAAATAAGTATTGATGCAATTGCAACTACAGAAACATCTTTTTCGATTTCTATTAAATCAAAATCTTTTTCTAAAGAACTAAGTGAAAAATTTTTCTGATTACATGAACATTTTCAAATTAATATTTATGAAAATGTAACAAAGATTTCTTTTGTTTGAGATACTATAAATGATTATACAGCTTTATCATATATAGAAGATGAAATAATTATGGTTACTGGATGAGCATATTGAAAGTCTTTAACTGCATTTGTTAAAACTGATGATGCAAAATGATTATTAGTAAAACTTCACGATAAAGTTTTTTCTAAAAAATAATATTTTTTAATTTTTTAAATATTTTTTATTATGTATAATATTTGAATTGTATGAGCTACTTGAGCTGTTTGAATAGAAATGATTAAGTGTCTTTTTAATTTAAAAATTGATGTTAATGAATTGAGACTTTGAGCATCATCAAGATCAGCTTGAAGTAAGATGGAAACTGAATTTTGAACTTTAACCATAAAAGAAGTAAATGAAGATTTTTTTCAAGGTTTGGATTTTGCCTTATTTTCAGCTTGAGGTGATAATTCAAAACTTTTTGCTCAAATGGCTATTGATGCTTGAGCTATTGTAATTGATAATTCTTCTGCTTTTAGATACGATGAAGAAGTTCCATTAGTTATACCTGATGTTAATGCTGATGCAATATGAGAAGCAAAATTAATATCAAATCCAAATTGTACTACAGCTATTGCTTTGATGGCTTTAAATCCTATATATAAAAGATATTGAATTAAAAAAATGATAGTTTCTACTTATCAAGCAACTTCTTGAGCTTGAGCAAAGTGAATGGATGAACTTTTAGAAAATACTAAAAAATATTTTAATTGAGAAAAAAGAGAAGCAAATATATTTGCACATGATATATCTTTTAACTTGATTCCTCATATAGATAAATTTCAAGATAATTGATATACAAAAGAAGAAATGAAAGTAACTTGGGAAACTCATAAGATCTTATGAGATGATTCAATCTTGGTTAGTTGTACAGCTGTTAGAATCCCAACTCTTAGAGCTCATAGTGAATCAATTGTGATTGAAACAAAAGAAAAGGTAGATATAAACGAAGTTAAAAGATTAATTAAAGATGCACCATGAGTGGATTTAGTTGATGATATAGAAAACAATATTTATCCTATGCCTTTAAATGCTACAAATAAATATAATGTAGAAGTTTGAAGGATTAGAAAAAGTTTAGTTTTTTGAGATTATGGAATTGAATTATTTGTAAGCTGAGACCAATTACTTAGATGAGCTGCCTTAAATGCAGTAGAAATACTTAGAGAAATAATAAATAAAAAATCAAAATCTTAAAAATAATAGTAACTTATAGTATTTGCATAGTTGTTTAATTGTATAATTTATTTTTTAATTTTATAAAATATGAAATATTTACCAGACTGATGAGAAAATCTTTTTCAAAGAATAAAAAGATTGGTTAGAGAATATGAAGAAAAAAATGGTGTTTGATCTAGCATAAATATAGCTGTTTGAGAACCAGATACAAATCCACCAGAGTTACTTAGAAAATTTGTTGCTGAAGAAGTTTTGAGAGATGTAAACAAAAATCATAATTATTGGGACAATGGAAGTCCAGAATGACTTAATAAAAAAATTATAGAATTAAATACATGAGTAAATGTTGATGAATATTCTCATCTTTCAACTTTGTTAATTCCATGAGAAAAACCTATTTTGGGTATGTTACCAGTAGCTTGTTGAGCAAATAGATCAGATTCTCCAGTAAAAAATAATTGATTTATGAAAAATGCTCCTGCATATGATGTAATGTCTACTTGGTGTGAATATTTAGGAGAAGAAAGTTTTATCTGGCCTATATATTCTTATGAAAATTTTAAGTTAAAAGTTTCAAATCTACCAGAATGAAAATTACCAAGAATGATCTTAACTGTAAAACCATGAAATCCTTGTCCAGTTTGAGCTAGTAGGGAAGAATGGATTGAAATTATAGATTTTTGTATAAAAAATAAAATAAGACTTGTAAATGATTGAGCATATACTGCTGTAGTTCATAAAAATCATGTAAGTTTAACATCTGTTGCAAAAGATTATAGAGAATTAGAGTGGGCAGAGCTTTTTTCTATATCAAAAACTTTTTCAGCTTGTGGATGGAGAGTATGAGCTTTGGTTTGAACAAGTGATTTTGTTTGAGAAATAACAAAGATAAAATGAAATACTGATTCTTGAATCTTTGGTCCAGCATGAGTTTGATTAAATAGATATTTAGATACTCCAGATAGTAGACTTGATAATAAGAAGATACAAGAAATGTATAAAGCTAGAATGGATGTACTTATTCCTATATTTGAGAGTGCTTGATTGAGGTTAGCTTGTCCATCTGATGCTTGATTTTTTATGTTATTTGCTTGTCCAAATCTTGTTAATTGAGAAAAAGTAGAAACTTGAGAAGAATTTAACTCTAAAATGATAAATACTATTTGACTTGTTTGAGTACCATTTGTGGGAAGTGAAGTAAACTGAAAAAAAGAACAATTTATCAGATATTCAGCTTGTTATGATTCTTTGAAACCAGAAAATATAGCTAGATTAAAAGAAGCTTTATCAAAGGTAGAGATAAGTTATTAAAAAATATTTATTATATTTGACATTTTAAATAAATACTTTATTATATAAATGAGTTTTATTTTATTAACTATAAAAATATGTGATTTTCAGGTATAATGCCAAATATTGGTTGAGATACTCCTAGAAGAGTTGAAACTATTGCTGATTGAAGAGGAAAACTAAATGAGCATAGAAATAGATTTATGAGTAATAATGTTTCTTGAGATGAAGCTAGAGGAAGTAGTTGATTAACTGATGCTATTGCTGATATTAAGGAATTATTAGAGCCTTTATTAGATTTAGAAGAAGTTATAAATGATGCTTGAAAAGGAAATGAATGAGGAAATACATTTGTATCTCAATGACATGTCTGGCCAATGAATCAATGATGAGATGGAAGAGTGAATCCATTTTCAAGTAATAATTAATAATAAATTTAGTTTTTAATTATAAAAAATATGAGTTGAGAAGTATTTATTTGAAATTGATACCATAATTGAATAAAATGAGTTGGTTTAGAAAAGGCTTTATCTGCTTCATTAGATATTTGATGAGTAATATCATGAGATGAATTAACTAGAGATCAAGTTAGTCATTTATTAGAATTAAGAAGAAATTGAACTAAATTAACAGATGTTTAATTTAATAAATTAAAAAAACAAAAAAGTTGAAACTTTTTTGTTTTTTTGTATTATTAGAATATTGATTTTTTAAATAATATTTTTATGAAAATTGCAATTGTAGGTTATGGTAGAATGTGAAAATTTGTTGAAGAATATTCTAAGAAAAGGTGACATGAAGTTGCTATAATAATTAATCCTAGTTTATGAACCAAAAAAGAAGATTTACTTAATTTATCATTTGATGTTATTATTGATTTCTCTATTCCTCAAGTTGCACTTGAAAATATGAGATTTTATGCAAAAAATAATTTTAAAGTAATCATGTGAACTACAGGTTGGTATGAAGATCTAGATGAAATAAAAAATTTATTTACAAGGTCTAATTGAGCTTTGCTTTGGGCATGAAATTTTTCAATTTGAGTTCATTTGTTTTGGAAAATGATAGAAAATGCATCAAAAATAATAAATAAATTTGAAGATTATGATGTATTTTGACATGAATTTCATCATAATAAAAAAGCTGATTCTCCATCTGGTACTGCTACGAAAACAGCAAATATATTACTTGAAAATATTGATAGAAAGACTTCAATCATAACAGAAGAATTATCTCATAGAGCTATAAAACCTGAAGAATTACATTTTTCATCTACCAGATGATGATATATACCAGGTATTCATCAAGTATATTTTGATTCTATATTTGATACTATTAAGATAGAACATTCAGCAAGAACAAGAGAATGATTTGCACTTTGATCAGTTGTTTGCGCAGAATGGTTAAATAAAAAAACTTGATACTTTGAAATAGATGATTTTATAAAAGAAATCATTTAATAAATATTTATATTTTAAATTATTACTAATATGACAAATAGAGATTTTTCTTGATTATGGACTGCTTTGGTAACTCCATTTAAAGAATGAAATTGAATAAATAATGAAGTAGATTATGATGCACTAGATAGACTTTTGCAAATGCAGATAGATGCTAAAGTTGATTGAGTATTATTTTTATGAACTACTGCCGAAAATCCTACTTTAACTAAGCAAGAATGATTAGAAATAGTTAAATTTTGAATTAAAAAATTGTCTTGAAAAACAAAGATAATGGTTAATGTATGAAATTATTCAACTTTTGACTCTATTGAAAACATTAAGATGTATGATATGTTAGAATGAATTGATGCTTATTTAGTTGTAAATCCTTATTATAATAAACCTACTCAAACTTGATTATATCTACATTTTACTACTATTGCAGATTCAACAAAAAGACCAGTTATTTTATACAATATAAAATGAAGAACATCTGTAAATCTAAATACTGATACTTTATTAAAAATAATATCTCATTCAAAAAATGTTGTATGAGTTAAAGAAGCAAGTTGAGATTTAGAACAAATGAAAGATGTAATAGCTAGAGCACCAAAGGATTTTTTAGTAACATCTTGAGATGATGGTTTAACTTATGAGTTGGCTCAAGCATGATGAGGTTGAGTTATATCTGTTGCTTCAAATTTGATTCCAAAAGAAATGAAAAATTTTGTAGATGCTTGTTTTAAAAATTCTAGTGAAGCAAAGATATTAAATGAAAAATATAGAGACTTCTTTGATAAGATTTTTATTCAAACTAATCCACTTCCAGCAAAAACTTATCTTGCAAGTAAATGAATAATAAAAGAAGAATTTAGACTTCCAATTTGTAAGATGGATGATAAGGAAAGAGGTATATTTCTGGATTTTATAAAATCAAACAATTTTTAATCTTATTATATTATTATTTATGAATTTTAAAGAAAAACTTGAAACTTTAAATCAATTACAAGGATATGAAGTAGAAATAGAACTTATATCTTGAGAAAAATATTTACTTGAAAATAAGCCTGGAAAACAATGAAGTTTAAGAGTTGTTCAAAATCATCTTTGATTTAACAATGAAACTACTGAAAAAATAGATATAAAACAATTTTGTGAATTTTATGATGAGTGGGAAAAAGATAAAGAAACTCATCCAACTATTTGATTTTTAGATAGATTTAATAGAGAATGATGAATTATTAAAAAAGTGATTAAAAAAATTCCATTCACAAAATCAGAAGGAACATGAAATGATTTTATAATCATAGATTTTTTTGATTGAAGATTAAAAGATATAGAATTGACATCAACAATAATACAAAAAATGTGTGATAGAAATTTTTGAATTTGATCAGATTGAATTGTAATAATTCAAAATTGAATAAATCATAGATTTGCATATAGGATGTATAATCCTGATTGAAGTGAAGCTGAAATGTGTGGTAATTGAATTAGATGTTATATGAAATATTTACTTCACAAAGGTTATTTAAGAGAAGATAAAACATTTGTAGAAACTAAAAAATGAGTACTTCATTTATCATTAGTATGAGATTTGGTCGAAGTTGATATGTGAAAACCTATCTTACAAGATGAAATAATTCCAGTTGTAAAAGGAAAAAGAACTGTAAAATCTGTTGATAGAGAATTTAGTTTTACTCCTGTTAGTATGTGAAATCCACATAGTATTACTTTTTTAGATGAAGAATTATCAAATTTTGATTTAAATAAATATTGAAAACCAATTGAATCAAATATTTCAATCTTTCCTAAAAAAGTAAATGTTGAATTTGTAAATGTAAACTCTAAAAATGATATAACAATGAGAGTTTTTGAGAGATGAGCTTGAGAAACTCTTGCTTGTTGAACTTGAGCTTGTGCTTCAGTAGTAGCTTGAATATTGGATTGATACCTAGATAAAGATAATAAAACAACGGTTCATTTAAAATGATGAGATTTAGTTATTTCTTGGGCAGGATGAGTAGATGACAGTGTAATTATGAGATGACCTGCAGAAATTTGTTTTGAAGGTATGTATTTTATAAAATAAAAATCTTGAAAATATATAAATTAATTTTATTTTAACTTTAAAGAACTAAAAAAGAAATTTTTTTAGTTCTTTATTTTTATAATAAATATTTTACTTATTGTAAATATCATGATTTCATATAGAAAAGAATTCTAGAACTATATTATTTTTTTCTTTATTTTTATAAAATAAAGCTCTAAAATTCATATTTAGACTTAAAGAAAAAACAAAACTTAATTTTCATTTCAATTTATGGATTCTAAGAAAAGGGTAATCTAATCATAATTTATTATTAATTCTAGTTTTTCTTTTTTTTAATTTCTGTACCTTGATGAATTTGACCACTGGAAATGTTATATATGGTTTGAAAAATTAAATGATTAAGTGATTAAGTAATGAAGAAATTGATATTTTATTAGAAAAGAATATTATATATTCTAATTTATAAAAATTAATTTAACTTATGAATAATTACTTTTTAGAAAACGATTCTATAATCATACCTAATTATTTTATTAATATAGTTTACAATTCAAAAATAATACCAAATGAAACTAAATATGACATAATCAAAACCTGAGCAAATTGTCAAGTATTTTCATATGAATTATTGAGATTTAATAATAAAAAAGTTCCTGATTTGAGGTCAAAAGAATTATGGGAAGATAATATATATTCTAAAGTAATTTTTAATGATTTTAAACCATTAGATATACTATTTTTTAACTCAAAATCTGAATATTATTGAGCACATCTTTGAGTTTATATATGAAATAATAAAGTACTACATATTTCAAAAGACATTTGATATCCAGTTATTTGGGAAATAAAAGACTTTCAAAATGTAGAAAAGTATAAATTTTTTTTATGAGCAAAAAGATTTTTTGATTAAGAATTTCATAAAAAACAAAATAAAGATATGTTTTAAAACATATCTTTATTTTTAATATTAATTTTGATGATTATCTATATCAAAAATTATTAATTCCTCTTTATTTATAAATCTTCACAGAGCACGAAATTGTTTATTTATACGAAAATAAATTATTCAATCTTTTTTTGGCTCTCTATATCATAATTTATTTCAAGAATGATTTCATTTTATTATATTTTGTTTTGATTTTTTATACTGTTTTAATAAATTTCTTTTTTCTAAAAAATCATAAATATAACTTTCTTCAAAAATTTTATTTATTTTAAGCATAATTATATATTGATTAAATTAGAGGATTTTTTAGATTTTTCCAAAAGAATCTTACTTTTTTCACTTAAATCTTTTTCATCTAAATATCAAACTTCTGTAACAATTTGGTTATCAATAATAAAGTTATATAAATCTAGCATATTAGCAAACTTTAATTCTTTATTATCTTCTAAAATTAATGTAGTCATATTTTGAAAAATTATTTATTATATCCTTTTTATTATATCTTTATTTTAAATAAATTCAAAAAAATATTTTTTATGTATATTCTTACTTTTTTAGAAAGTAAATATCATTTTAAAACTTTTCTATCTTGTAAAACTCAAATTTCTATAAAATTATCTAATCATTTGTTATGTTTTGATATTTCTAAAATAACATCATCTATATTTACTGATCTTATTCTTGATAATAACTTTTTAAAAGTATCTGTTATTAAAATCATAATTCATCCAGCTTAGATGATATTTTTATTAATTTATTTTTAGTAGATTTATTTTTTAATATATCATAAAAAACTTCATCCTCTATATCAAACTTAATCAACTCTGGATTAGCTGATATTTTTTGCATAAAGTGTCTTATTACAACTGATCAATCTATTCATCTAGATTTTGTTTTTTCTAAAAATGATTTTTTAAGTTGTTCATCAACTCTTATAGAAAAAGTAGTATTCATTTTTATGTGTTACAATGTAATACAATTATTATATTTAGTATTTTAAAAAATTAAATAAATTTAAATAACAAATAAGTTTTAAACAAAAAAAGAACCCAAATATAATCAAAAAAACTAAAACAAGAAATTTTTTTAGAATTTTATTTTGACAATAATGAGAAAAGATATTATAATAATAATGTTTATAATCTAATTTGCATAAAAATGGCATTTAATAAATGAACATTACCAGCTTTAGCTTTAACTGCTGCATTATCATCAAATGTAGATGCTAAAGCAGTTGATATTGATACAGCAAGATTATGAGTTCAAGAGCAAGTTTGAAAAACTTTAGTTCATACATCAACAGAAATGCAACTTGAAGCTTTACTTTCTCAAACAGAACCAGTTTTATTAGCTGGAAATGAATGAGTAAGATGAGCTATTGATTTTTCTACACTTAAAAGTCTATCAGCATATAAATGAATGAATGAAACTGAACAATGAAAGGTTAAACAAATGTATGATTTACTTGTTTCATCAGCTAAATGAGATAAAAAGAAAGAAGAATGAGTTAAACATATAATTGTAAATTTTATCATGTTTCTAAAATCTATAAGTTATAATCCAGAAAGTACTATCAATAAATCAGAGGAATTTTTAAATAGAACTATTACAAACTTGAGAAAATACTGATTTTGAGAAGAATTTGTACAATGACTTGAATCATCAAGAAAGGTTGCACAAGAAAGAGATAAATATAGTATGTATCTAGTTTCACTTTCTGAAAAAGAAATATTGGAAAAGATAGAACAAATGAAGAAACAAATATTAGAAAATGAGAGAAAAACAGCAGAAAATGAGAGAAAAACAGCAGAAAATGAGAGAAAAACAGCAGAAAATGAGAGAAAAACAGCAGAAAATGAGAGAAAAACAGCAGAAAATGAGAGAAAAACAGCAGAAAATAGAAAAGAAATAGAAAAATTAAAGCAAATATTAAAAAATTTAGAACAAGTTAGAGATGCTATGAGTAAAAAAACAGCATAGTTTTTGCATAGAGAAATATAATATGATAAAATGATAATAATATATATTATTATCATTTTTTTATGTCTGGTATAGAAAATGGATGACAAAAAATAGATTCATCAGAATGATTAAATAATCAAAATGATTTACAAAAAACTCTTTCAAAATTTAAAGATTTTGAATGATTTAATGAGTTTACAAAAATGCTTGAAACAAGAGATGATAAAAAAGAAATCTTATCAATTTTTTCAAATGATTCAAATAAAAGTTGATTAGAATCATATTTATTATTAAATTGATTTCCACCAGATGAAGAATCTATCAAGGATTTTAAAAAAGAGTTTCCACAAACTGATAAATTATCATATAATGTTTTTTATAAAATAAAATGAGAAATACAAGAATCAGAAGTTAAGACACAAGAATCAGAAGTTAAGACACAAGAATCAGAAGTTAAGACACAAGAATCAGAAGTTAAGACACAAGAATCAGAAGTTAAGACACAAGAATCAGAAGTTAAGACACAAGAATCAGAAGAGGATCTAAAAGAATTAAAAAAACAAGTATGAGTATTTGCTGTTGAAATAACAAAACTAAAAGATAATTCAGTATTAAAATCTATTCCAAGATTTAATGAACTTATAACTAGATTAGAAGAAACAGCAAAAAGTTGAAATTCTGAATCTAATGACAAAGCAAAAGAGGATATTATTAAATTCTTAAATGATTGAAATAATCTTCAAATAGTTCTTGAAACAGCTAAAAAATCATGAGATACTCAATATAATAATATATTGAGTTCAATAACATATTTTGCAGAGTGAAATCCAGAACTTGCTCAAAAACTGAATAAATGGAATGAAACAATTGAAAAAGCAAGTATTAAAGAAAATGAATCTTCTATAATTAGACAAACACAAACAAGAGAATTTTTTAATAGTAATTTGCATGGTCCTATACAACCAACAGGAAAATGATATAGATTTTGAGATAAAGAAATAGACTTTTCATCTCTTCCACCAAAAGCTTATTTAAGGTCAGAAAATTGATATAAATTAGAAACAAAGCTTCCTCGTATACCAAAAGAATTCAATGAAAAAAGAAGAGATTGGCAAAAAAGAAGAGATTGATTAAAAAAAGATTTTGAAAGAGAAAAAAATAGTTTTGATTTAAAAGAAGCAGAATTAAAGGATTTTGAAAAAGATTTTCCAGAACCAAGAGAATTATGGGCAGAAGAAAAATTTCAAACTATGAAAAATGACCTATTAGTAATTGATAAAAATCTTACAAAGATACATGATGATATTGTAGCTATTGATACTGAAATGAGACAATTTTTTTCAAAGATTGAATTTGATGATAAGGAAGAAAGAAAACAAAAAGAATATGAAAAAAGAGAAGTATTAAAATTTATTTCTTCTATTGGTTTTGATAGGATTCCACAAAATAAACTTCAAACTATATTAGATTTTATAAATATAAATCCACAAACTTATTGACTAGATGAGAAAATAGATTTAGAAAATGGAGTTTTGTGATTTAATAGAGATTTTTGAGCTAAAAATATAAATTCAGCAGAAAAGAAAGCATTTATTAAATTATTTAATCGTATGCTTTGAGAAAATATAGTTGATGAAAATATAGCAATTGAGGGTAAGACAAATCTTAGTCCAAAAGCTATTTTGAGAATACAAGTATTATCAAACAAAACCACATGATTTTTTACGGGAAATTTAGGGAAGAGAGAAGAGACAAAATAAAGATATGCATTAATGCATATCTTTATTTTTTAAATACTTTTTCCTAAACAAAAACATTTTTTCAACTTATATTCAAAAATACAAAATAAGCTAAAATTTTACTTTTATATAAATATTTATATAATTTAGAAAATTATTATATAATTTATAAATTATGGCAAATAATATTATAATAAGTAAAGATGGAGATTGATATCTAGCTGAAATAGAATGAGTAGATAATGTTTATGCTTATTGAAGTACTAAAGAAGAAGCTAAAAAAGAGCTTTTATGAGTTTTGGAGATGATTATGGATTATCACCTAGAAAAAATTGAAAAATCTAGAAAATTAAAACATAAAGTTTCTGAATATGCCATATAGTTATAAAGAAATAGAAAAAAAATTATTGAAACTTTGATATAAAATAGTAAGACAAAATTGAAGTCATGTTATTTTTTGTAAATGAGATATGCTTTTCCCAGTTCCGAAACATTCTTGAAAAGATATATCAATTTGAATTGAAAATAAGATTATTAAAAATATTTGAATTTATAAAGAAGATTTTAAAAACCTTTAAAAAAAAATCTAAATCCTCTTGAATTTTAAAAACATTCATTATAATACATTTAAGTAAAAAAATATTTTTATTAAAAAGGTTTGGGTTGGAATCCAAAACTAAAAATATTTTTTACAAAAGTAAAAAATCTAGGTGGAACCGTCTTTCAAAAAAAGACCCTGGAGACTATTTTTCAAAAGAAAATTGTCTTGATTGGGTTTTTTTTCTTTTGATGAAAAATATTTACTTTTTTAATTTTTTGTCTTATGACTAATGTAACAATGAAAGATATAGTAAATCTATGTCAATCAAGAGGTTTTGTATATCCTTGAAGCGAGATTTACGGAGGACTTGCAAATAGTTGGGATTATGGACCTTATGGTTCTCTTATGAAAGAAAATATCAAAAATCTTTGGATAAAAGAATTTGTTCAAAAAAAAGATGATATGATGTTACTTGATAGTTCTATCTTACTTAATCCAAAAGTTTGGGTTGCTAGCTGACATGTTGGATGATTTAGTGATCCATTAATAGATGATAAAAATACAAAACAAAGATATAGAGCAGATAAATTGCTTGAAGCTTTGATAGAAAGTTTATGAGATAAAGCAAGTGATTTACAAGCAAAATATGGAGTTAATAACTTGATTCCAGAATCTTGGCCACTAGAAAAACAAACTGAAGTTATGAGAGGTGAAAAAGTTGTTAATCCTGATACAGGAGAAGTAGGTGATTGGACAGATGCAAAAAAGTTTAATCTTATGTTTAGAACATCTCAATGAGTAACTGACGACTCATCTTCAACTATCTATATGAGACCAGAAACTGCTCAAGGTATTTTCGTAGATTTTCCAAATGTTCTTAGAACTAGTAGAAGAAAGATCCCTTTTGGAGTTGCTCAAGTTGGTAAAGCTTTTAGAAATGAAATTACTCCAGGTAACTTCATATTTAGAACTAGAGAATTTGAACAAATGGAAATAGAATACTTTTGTGAACCAGGAACTGACTTAGAATTACATGCAAAATGGAAACAAGATTGTATGAATTTCTTACAAAATACTCTTTCACTAAACTCAGATAATCTTAGATTTAGAGATCATGAAGCAGATGAATTGAGTCATTATAGTAATGCAACAACAGATATAGAATACCGCTTTCCTTTTGGTTGGTGAGAATTATGGGGAATTGCTGATAGAACAGATTTTGATTTAAAAGCTCATATGGCAGAATCAAAAGCAGATACAAGTTATTTTGATCCAGTAAATAATAAAAAATACATACCTTATGTAATCGAACCAAGTGTAGGTTTAAATAGATTATTTCTGACTTGTTTAGCTGATAGTTATGTTACAGAAGGAGAATGAGAAAATGCTAGAACTTACCTAAAACTAGATCCAAAAGTTGCTCCAATCAAAGTATGAATATTACCAGTTGTTAAAAAAATAAGTGATATAGCAAAACCAATTTTTACACAATTGAGTGAAGATTTTGTTTGTGAATATGATGATGTTGGTACAATAGGTAAAAGATATGCTAGATTTGATGAAATAGGAACTCCATTTTGTGTGACTATTGATAGTGCAAATTATGAAGCTGGAAAAGTTACTGTTAGATATAGAGACTCTATGGAACAAGAACTTGTTGATATAAGTGAATTAAATGAATTTTTAAGAAAAAAGATGAAATAATCTTGAAAAAATTATATTAAATATATAATTAGTATGCATATAATTAGAATAATAAAATAATAAAATAATAAAAACAATTAACAAAAAAAATATAAAATATGTAAAAATATTTATAACTTTTTCATAAAAATGTAAATTTTAGAAATAAAGTTTTAGGAGACCGAATTTCATTTATTTTAATTATATGCAAAAAAAACTTTATTGAAAAATAAAGTTTTTTTTGATTTTAATCTAATTTTAGCTATTATTTATAAAATTAATTTTTAAAATCTAATCTATGTTACAATTATCTAAATTTCCAGTTAAAACACTTAAATCTGCTCCAAAAGTAAGTGATAATAGATCAACTTCACTTTTATTACAAGCTTGATTTATCAGACAAGAAATGGCTTGAGTTTATAATTATCTACCACTTTGACTTAAAGTTTTAAGAAAGATTGAAAATATAGTTAGACAAGAGATGAACTCACTTTGAGCACAAGAAATCCTTATGCCAGCTTTATGAAGTAAAGAACATTGGGAAACAACAAAAAGATGGGATAGTATAGATGTACTTTTTCATCTTCCAGCAAGCGATAATAAAGAATATGCTTTAAATCCAACTCATGAAGATTTAGTTACTCCACTTATGAGCGAATTTGTTCAATCATATAAAGATTTAGAATTTGGAGTTTACCAAATCCAAAATAAATTTAGAAATGAAAAAAGAGCAAAATCAGGTTTACTTAGAGGTAGAGAATTTTTGATGAAAGATTTGTATAGTTTTCATAAAAGCGAAGAAACTTTACTTTCTTATTATGAAGATGTAAAAGTTGCATATAAAAAAGTATTTGATAGATTAGGATTATGATCTGATACTTATGAGACATTGGCTTCTGGTTGAGATTTTACAACTCTTAATTCTCATGAATATCAAACAATTTTAAGTATAGGAGAAGATGAGATATATATCTGTAATGATTGTAAAACTGCTCATAATAAAGAAATAGTAGATTTGGTTAATTGATTTTCTTGTAGTAAATGTAATAGTAAAAATCACTCAGTAGAAAAAGCTTGTGAAGTAGGGAATATATTTCCTCTTATGACTAGATTTACAGAAGCTTTTGATATGAAATATACTGATTCAGATTGAAAAACAAAAGAAGTTTATATGTGATGTTATGGTATAGGTATTTCTAGAGTTATGTGAGTAATTGCAGAATATTTTATGGATGACAAAGGTCTTGTTTGGCCAGAAAATATAGCTCCAGCAACTCATTATATAATAGTTATGTGAGATAATCTAGACAAAGCTAAAGACTTAGCAAAAAAACTAGAATCAGAATGAAAAGAAGTTATCATAGATGATAGAGAAAAAGTTTGATTTGGTCAAAAAGCAAGTGATGCTGATTTACTTGGTATACCTTATAGGATAGTAATTTCTGATAAAACTTTGGAAACAGGATGATATGAATTAAAATCAAGAAATAGTGAGGAAACACAAATTATTCCGTTATAAAAAAAGAAACTTTACTAATTTTAGTAAAGTTTTTTAAAAAACTTAAATTTACTCTTGACTTTTATAAAAAAATACCCAAAATATAGGTGTTTTTATTTTTTAAAATATTTTTTATGTCTATAAAAAGTTCTTTATCATGAATTGCTTTATGAACATTAGTTTGATTAACTAGCCCAGCATTTTGACAAGAGAAGACTATGTTAGCATCTGCTGATGTTGATCAAAATGCTTCTTCTATTGCTAGAAAAGTAGATTGAGTTATAGTTTGATGACCAATTGAACCTCAAGAAATATATACTTCAAATGAATTTAGATTTAAGGAAAGATTTGATTTAAATAGAGATGGAGAAATATCTGTTTCTGAAATAAATAAATTTTTTGATATGGATTTAAATGATTTTAATAGACTTTATAGATGAGATATATATGTTTTTGATACAGATTCTTTGATTATGTCTTTAAAATCTAATATATCTGATTTAGAAGAAAAAAGATCTCTAAGTTCTAATGAATCAGAAAATGATAGTATAAAAAAATCTATAGATTCACTTGTTGATAGAATAAAATCAAGAAGAAAAGAACTTTATTTATCTTATTTTTCACTTTTAGAAAAAAAGATAAATCACGCATTAAATGATGATAATGATAAGATTTTATTTCTATCATATCTACCTAATATACCAGAATTAGCAGATTTTAAAATATTTGTTCAAGCAAATATAGCTCAAGCTAAAAATGATGGAAAGCAACATCAAGAAGTTTCTTATGTTCCAAAGGAAAATACAAAATGATTAAAACAATTAGATGAAGCACCAGATTTATCAGCTTTTTCTCAAAAAGAACAAGATAGATTATTATCAAGTTTTATAAATCCAAATGAAGTTCACAATGCTAGATTATTATCAAAATCACTTACACAAGACAATGTGTTTGAATTTTTATGTGATGTAAATAGTGATTGAAAATTGACTCAAGATGATAAATGAGAAATCTATGGATTACAATGTTTATCTGTTTTAAAAGATATAGAATCTCAATTTATAGCTCAAGGTAGAGAACAAGATTTTTATAATAATCTTTCTTATGTTTTTTCTTTATGAGGTGTTCAAGTTCCTTTTGATTCAAGAGAAGGTTTATTATCTATGCTTAAAACTAATCCTGAAAATAAATTTTATTTATTCCATGCTTTAAAATCAATTATTTTAAATAAAGGGGATTTAGCATATGTATTAACTTATTGAAAAGACTGATTTAGAGAATATAATGAACTAAAAGAAGAACTAGCAAATGAGGCTATTATTTGAAAGATAATTTCAAAATTGGAAGAAGGTTTTTCTCTTGCTAAAAGAGAATTAGCACAAATGAAATTAAAATGAGTAATTACAAATAAAGAGTATGTAGATAAATTGGCTATTATAGAAAGATATAAATTAGATCCAAGCTATAAAGACAAGATTTTAGAATCTGCATTATCAATTTTATCACAAGTATCATCAGTTTATCTTTCTGAAAATTGACAATTAAGTTGATTAAAAATAGCTTATTCAAACAAAGCATTTAGACCACAATTTCAAGAACAATTAAATGATGCTATAAATTCACTTTCTCTAGATTTATGAGTTGTAAATCTAGCTTCTGGAAATATGTTAATGATATGAATTTCTCATAGCAAAGAATATGATTTATGACCAGATTCAAAATTGGTTACAACTTTATGAACTAGAGTTTGACTTTGAAATTCAAACAATGTATTACCATTTTTCTCATTATGATTTGTAGAAAAATTAAACTCATATGAAATAAAAGCTTCATGATATAAAGAATTTGATATTTCAGAAGAATCATTTTCACTTTCTATTAGTGCTTGATTATTAAATACTACTTGATTAAATTACGGATTATTTTTATGATGGAGTAAGGATAGATTAGAAGCTTTACAAATTAAAACTTCTCAATATACACAAATTGTAGATAAATTTTTTGCATATGATTGAGTTTCAAATCTAGAAGAATATATAGATTTATTAAAGAAAAGATTAACAAAACCAGAATTTAAAGAACTAGATTATTTATGAAATACATTAGAAAATATTAGAATATCATTAGATGCTTTTTGATTTAATCAAGCAAATGATTTATATAGAGCAAAGTATATAGAAAATTTAAGAGCTAAAACAGTAAATGATTTTTTGACATTTTATGCAAAAATTGAAGATTCTAAATGACGGGAATTTTCAAGATTATGAGTATGAATAGGTGCTATTTCAAAAGCATCAATATTACCTTCTTTATGATGGGATGAAATAAATAATAATTATATCATTAATCAATGAAAAGCGACATTTTCAGGGATATCAGGAGAATTAAAATCTGGAAAAGAAATTGATATGTGATCTAAACAAACACAATTTTTATCACAATTAAATAAATTTTTAAATATACAATGACTAAAAGTAACATTTGAATCAGGATTAATTAAGATAACAACAGAATCAGGAGAAAACGTATTTGATTTTCTGAATAAAGCTTGAATGTCAGTATTTTTAGAACCAACGGAAGAAATACTATCACAAGTTTGATTTGAAAATAATACTATTGTTATATGAGATGTTTGAAATATCTGAATCTATGTAATAACATCTAATACTTCAAGAACAGTTTCTCTAATATTATGAAATTGAGGTTCATATGAAAAAGTTCAATTAACAAGAAAAATGACTGAAATATTATGAGATAATTATCCTAGTTCTATGGGAAATATACAAGTTAATTGAAGAAATATCGTTATATGAAATGATCAAAGGATAGAACAATCTACTTTTTGATTTTAATTTTATTACTAAATCTTACAAAAAATGACAAATAGTTTAAAAAGCATTTTAGCTGCATGAGTTTTTGCTACATGAATCAGTGTACAAGCTCAAACTAATGAACCTTGAAATACAGATGCATTATCAACAGTTTCTGATAGTACAAAAGTTGCAGCTCAAAAAATAGTAGAAACTTGAGATGATTGAAGAGCTGTTTTGGATTCAAAAAGTGAACATAATAAAGAATTGGCTAATCAAAGAAATAAACATATTTTTGATACTTTTACAGAAGCATTAAAAACATATTGATCATCACAATTATTTATAACAGATATAAATTGAAGTACTGTTTTATTTAAAAAAGGTGTTATAGAAGGTGATAAAGAATCTTTTGCTATGCTTGAATTACCATATTTTGATGAAAATTGAAAACTTGTTTCTGGTTCAGTAAATGAATTTAATAAACAAATATTGGAATTTCCATATGAGTGATTTTGAGAAATCTTATGATTAGATAATAATCTAGCAATCTATATAATTTCAAATTGGCAAAGAAGTATAGAATCTAAATCTAAAGATATAGAATATACATATGCTTTAACTTCTGATAAACCATTCATAATTTCTTGAAAATGAGATGTTAAATCATGAGTATTAAGAAGTAACTCACAATTATCAGGATTATTAAAAAATGTTTGATTTAATTATCAAGATGATCTATCATTTGAAGATTTAAATCTAAAAGCTACTATGGATTTTATATCTGAAGCTACAAATCAATGAAATAATTCAAGAGTAGCTTGAAATCTGATTGTTATATTCTCAAATTTACAAAAAGCAATTTCAGTTGATTTTGAAAAATGAGATAAAACAGCTAGAGCATGAGTTTGATTTACAATGCTTACAAGTTCTTGAGATAAGATAAGTATAGATTACAATTTCTTTAGACAATTTTTAGAATATTGTTTTCCAGGAGTTGCTAAAAAATATAATTTAGCTCCAGAACAAAATTCTCTTTCAGCTAGTTATACTCAATACCAAATTGAAAAATTTAAAATGTTAAAAGAGATAGTTTATACAGCAAGTTATCATGATATAGAAACTATACATCTTTGAAAAACTTGAGATTTAAGTACTCAAGTTGCTTGAACAATTCATAATTATGCACTTTTATCTGCTTTAAGATGATGAAATGTTGCATCAATAAAAGTACAAGCAGCTTTTGATCTTGCTATGCTTTTAAAACAAGATTATGGAATAGATGATTTAAGATTAGATATAATAGCTGAATGAGCAAGAATTGAATATGATGATGTACTTGGACAAAGATGAGATTCAGAAATTTGATTATGATTTTGAGCAAAACTTACAGCATTGTTATTAGATAGAACTTTAAAAGCTTCAGTTTCAGCAAATGTAATGAATTGAAATGAAAGATATGAATTAAGTGTTTGAAAAATGACTTCATTTTGAAAGTTTCAAGCTTATATTTCAAAGCAATCATATAGAGGTAATCCAACTGATTTAAATTCTGCTTGAATTAGATTAAATATTGATTTAAATGAAAAAAAATCAAATTGAAAATATTCACCACTTTTTGTTAATGATGAATCTAAAAATTATTTAAATTATGAAAGAGCAAAAAATACTCCTGTAACTTCTTATCAATTGATTCCAAAACCAGTTACTGTTAAAGTTGAAGTTAATAAAGTATCAGTTGTAGACAAAACAACACTAACTGCAACAATACAAGCAGCCCAAAACTTAACACAAACAGATTATACAGCATTAAGTTGGTCAGCATTACAAACAGCACTAATAAATGCAATAAGTGTAAGAGATAATGGAAATGCAACACAAGCACAAGTAGATGCAGCAAAAACAGGTTTAGAAACTGCTGTAAAAAATCTAGTTGCAGTATGAGATAAAACAACACTAAACACAACAATACAAGCAGCCCAAAACTTAACAAAAACAGATTATACAGCATGAAGTTGGACAGCATTAGAAACAGCACTAACAAATGCAACAAGTGTAAGAGATAATGGAAATGCATCACAAATAGAAATAGATGCAGCAAATACAAGCTTAATAGATGCTGTAAAAAATCTAGTTGCAGTATGAGACAAAACAACACTAACTGCAACAATACAAACAGCCCAAAACTTAACAAAAACAGATTATACAGCATTAAGTTGGTCAGCATTACAAACAGCACTAACAAATGCAATAAGTGTAAGAGATAATGCAAATGCAACACAAGCACAAATAGATGCAGCAAATACAAGCTTAACAAATGCTGTAAAAAATCTAGTTGCAGTATGAGATAAAACAACACTAACTGCAACAATACAAGCAGCCCAAAACTTAACACAAACAGATTATACAGCATTAAGTTGGTCAGCATTACAAACAGCACTAACAAATGCAATAAGTGTAAGAGATAATGCAAATGCAACACAAGCACAAGTAGATGCAGCAAATACAAGCTTAACAAATGCTGTAAAAAATCTAGTTGCAGTATGAAATAAAACAACATTAAATGCAACAATACAAACAGCCCAAAACTTAACAAAAACAGATTATACAGCATGAAGTTGGACAGCATTAGAAACAGCACTAACAAATGCAACAAGTGTAAGAGATAATGGAAATGCAACACAAGCACAAGTAGATGCAGCAAATACAAGCTTAACAGATGCTGTAAAAAATCTAGTTTTGGTTCCACAAACTTTAAGTATATCAACTACACCAAATATAATAGTTATTTCTTGAGCAAATACTGATAATGTAATAGTTAATGGTTGACCTTGAGAACCACTTATTTTTAATCTTAGTATAAATTCTCCATATAATTTATCTTCAAATAGCATAACATTTACTCCAACTGTATGAATAGTTACTCAAACAGTAAATATATTACATAATGGTAATGTTGTATGAACTAGAACGTTAACTGTAGATTGGCAATAAAAAATAAGACTTTTAAAAAAAGTCTTATTTTTTATTATGGATTATATGTTCATGACCAATTTTTTTTATCCCGATCAAAAAAATCTTTTTCAGCACATATATTGTTAGTTCAATTTATAAAATTACAAAATTTTTTTGTATGAGCAGCATTTTTATAATCTCAATTTGGACAAATATCACAACCTTTTCAACTATACCATTCTCAAGGAATAGGTCAATTAACTTTTTTAAATATCCTTATGTTTGTAGCATTTTTAATTTCTAAGTTTTGACTATTTAATAATATAGGAGTTGCAAAGGCACTAACATCTATATTTCAAGATAAATCTTCCCAATCAGTTCAATTAAATTTTAACTTCAATGTTTTCGAAGTAGATGAATTTATTAGATTTGAATTTTTTACTACATTAGAAACTCCTTCTCAATTTATAGATAATTTTAATCTTTTATTTATAGAATAAACTATATTTTTAGATGAAGAGTAATCATATAGATATTGCTTTAAATCATTATTTTGACTAACTCAATCAGTATCAAAAACTATTCAAAAACCACTTCATATATCTGCTAATCTATAAGGAAATGCTCAACCAGGTAGAATATCTACAACTTCTACTAATTTATATTCACTCCCAAAAGGATTTTCATAACATTGTCAATTTCATTCAAAAAAATCTCAAGTATTACATTTACATCATCAATTTCAATCATCTGAAAATCAAGAATCACAATTTATCGTAGTGTTTTCTGAAATAAAATTATAACTAATAGAAGCAGTACATTTATGAGTCTGTTCAGTTACTTTATTTCAAACAACAGATAATCATAATTCAATATTTTCAGTTTTTGAGATAGTAGTATTTGAATTAATTGGTGTAGTAGTTGAAGTGCTAAATCATGTTATACTAAGTGGAGGACATTCATTTGGTTTTTTTTCATAGCAAGTAGCATATTTATAATCATTATCTCAATCTAATTTTCAATCTTGACATGCTCTTTGAATTGGAGGAGTACAAGTATTAGGATGATTAACATATTCTTCTTTATATCAATCTATAGAATCTTTATTTTTTACTAATTTATCTTGTAGATAACAGTCTTTTGGTTCAGAATCTACTATTACTCAGGATTCTTCTGTTATATCTATTTTTCATACTTCTATACTATTAGTTCTATCTTCTATAAAATTACTTAATTCATTTTCAACTATCATATTTTCAGAAGTTGAAATAGGTTGATTTATTGTAGAAGAAGTTCATGTATCAGCTCTATAAATAATAGATTTTTTAGGCATTTCTCATGGTAAAACTATTGCATTGATAGGGGGAGTTCAGGCAGGAGTATTTTTTCTGTAAATATCTACTATTCATTCTTTTACAATTACTTCTGTATCTGTAGGATTTTTTTCTACTTTAAAAATAGTTCATCTAACAGAAGCTGTTAGATCACTTGTATTTATTTCAAAACTTGAATCATTTCATAATCTAGTTGCTTTTGTCCATATACTTCAAGCTTGTAAAAATAAATTTACTTTTGAAACTAAGTTATTTTCTTTGGGAAAGTCTATATCTGTAAGTATAATTGTCGTTCAATTTGAAATTGATGAAATAGAACCATCAGAAAAATATAATGTAAGATCTAATCAAGTATTATTATTTATAGTATCTCATGATTTATATATATTTCAATTATGATCTGTTACTATTAATTTTCTATCAGTAGGATTATAAGGTAGATTATTACCTTTATCATATACAAAATTTGGTCAATTATATTCTCTTATAAGAGAATAAGGTCATGCTTCAGCTGTATAATTTCAAGTTACTTTTGCTATAAAATCATCATCAGATCAAATAACTCAAGCGATTTCAAATTGAAAATCTTGTTTTGTTATACCATAACTATAATATTGATTTGTTCTAGGATCAAGAGGAGTTATATCTAAGAATTTTTTTTCTAATGTATTTTCAGTAAAATTACCATACACTCAAAAAGTTCAAGTAGAAGTCATAGAGTGAGTATAATTTCAATTATTATCAAAAAAATTATTATTTCATCATGGTAAAGGTATATTTTGATTTTCGGTTTTATAAGAAACTAATGCATTTTCTATAGTATTTAAATCTGCTATTATTTTTGAATTATTTGAATTATTTTTTAAATTATTGCTTGTAGTTGTTGCCACAATTCCCAATATAATGATTATAGAAACACTTATTAACATTTCTATCAATGAAAAAGCTTTTTTATTCATGGTATTTTATTTATATAATAGAAAACTTTTTAGTAATTTAATTATATTTAAAAGATTATTATAAATAAAAAAAAACTAAAAAATGCTTTGACAAAATACTTTAAACTTTTTTATTTTATTTTTTAATTATATTTTATAAAAATATTTGTTGCTTTTTATAAAATAGTATATAATATGTATATAGCTCTCCTAAAAAACTTTATATTTATAATTTTTGTTATATGACAAATACAGAATTTGAAAAATTAGTTTTGAGCAAATTAGGTTTATTAGATGTTTTAGTATCGGATGTCTGAGTTTTGAAAGAAGATGTTTGAGTGTTAAAATCTGATGTGTGAGTTTTGAAAGAAGATGTTTGAGTGTTAAAACAAGATGTTTGAGTGTTAAAACAAGATGTTTGAGTGTTAAAACAAGATGTTTCATCTCTTAAAGAAAAGGTTAATGATTTGGATACAAAGATGTTCGTAATGGATAAAAAGATTGATAGGATAGATGATAAGATAGATTCTAGAGCAGATGAGTTAGAAGCTGCATTTAGAATGAATACTCAATATATAAATCAAGCTTTTCAAAAGATAGCTGAACTTGTGAAATAAAAAAGGATTATTTTAATCCTTTTTTTTGACAAAATTATAAATTACAATATATTTATCTCAATATTTCTTAATAAGGCATCCGTGAACCTCGCACAACTTGTAACCATAACAACACTTAATAATTCTATGAAATAGGATGTTTTTTGTTGTGAATAAAGAAATATAGCTATGCTAAAAACAAAAACTCTTATTTAAAATAAGAGTTTTTTTATTTTGAAGAAATATATTATGTACTTTTGTTACCAAAGATACCATTTCTACTTTTGTAAAAATATATTTGTCCTTTTGTCACCAAAAGTACCAAAAGTGCTTAAGGATTCGAACTTTCGCAGATAATTGATTTAAGTTTTATCTCTCGTATCACGGCGAAATCTCACCCTTACCCTAAAGGATAACTTCGTTCTACAAATCGTTATCACTCTTTGGAACTCACTTAAAAATCCCATTGATACATATCGAAAAAGTATTGATAATTTTTTTAAAATAAAAAATAAAAAACTTTTAGAAACATCCCGGGGTCTTAGGGGTTGAGATAGTGATTACTTGCCGTAAGAAATAAATCTTAGCTAGCTAGTTCGAAAACCCCTAAAACTTTTGCTACCTTTTGGTTACAAAAGTAGGAATGGTCTCTTTTGGTCACAAAAGTACATACAAATAATAAAAAACTTATATTTAATTTTTTATTCTCTTTTAGTTATAAAAAGTTAAAAATTTTAATTTTAAAACTTAATAAATAAATATGATTGATTTATCTACAAAAAGACACTCGTTGTCACACATCATGGCTCAAGCTGTAAAAAGCCTTTATCCAGATGTAAAAATAGCAACTGGTCCAGATACAGAAGATGGGTTTTATTATGATTTTGATTTTGGAACTACTGAATTTAGTGAAACAAACTTAAAAGAAGTAGAGAAAAAAATGAAACAAATCATAACTCAAAATGGGGATTTTAAGAGATTTGAAGTAGATTATGATACAGCTAGAAAAGTATTAAAAGCTATGAATGAAGATTTTAAATCTGAACTTATTGATAGATTTGAAAGTGGTGATTTTAAAAATAAAGAGAAATTAAGTGATAAAATAAGTTTTTATTTCAATGTTTCAAAATGAAAATCAAGTGATTATTATGAAAGATTACAAAATTTCTTGGTTAAAAATAATTTAGAAAAATTTAGTGAACTTGATTGAGATCAAGTAAAAAATCTAAAATTTATAGATATGTGTACAGGTCCTCATGTAGCAAATACTAGAGAACTTGATGCAAATAGTTTTAAACTTGTTAGAGTTGCTTGAGCTTATTGGTTATGAAATGCTGAGAATACACAATTAACTAGAATCTATGCTTTTGCATTTAACAACAAAGAAGAACTAGATGCACATCTTCATATGATAGAAGAAGCTAAAAAAAGAGATCATAGAATTATTTGAGCTAAGTTAAAATTATTTACTATTTCAGATTTAATCGGTCCAGGTTTACCACTTATGCAACCAGCTGGTATGATAGTGAGACAAGAAATAGAAAAATATCTTTGGGAATTACATCAAAATAGAGGTTATGATAGAGTTTGGACTCCACATCTTGCAAAAGAAACTCTTTATGAAACTTCTGGTCATGCAGGGCATTATTTAGAAGATATGTTTAAAGTTTTTGGTTGAACAAGTAAAGAAACATTTTTCTTGAAACCTATGAATTGTCCTCATCATATGCAACTTTTTGCTGATAATCAATTCAGCTACAGAGATATGCCAGTTAGATATTTTGAACCAGCAACTGTTTATAGAGATGAAAAATCTGGTCAATTATCATGATTAACTAGAGTTAGAGCAATCACTCAAGATGATGGTCACTTATTTTGTAGAGTTTCACAAATAAAAGATGAAGTTAAATCTATTACAGATATCATAAAATCATATTATACAACTCTTGGAATGACTGATGATTATTGGGTTTCACTTTCTGTTAGATGAGATGATAAGAGTAAATATTTATGAACAGAAGAAGTTTGGCAATTAGCAGAGTGAGCTTTGGAAGAAGCAAGTAAAGAAAATAATCTACCATACAAAAGGGTAGAATGAGAAGCAGCTTTTTACTGACCAAAACTTGATTTTATGTTTAAAGATGCTATTGGTAGAGAATGGCAATTGGCTACAATTCAATGTGATTTCAACTTACCAAATAGATTTAATCTAAGTTTTACAAATGAAAATAATGAACAAGAAAGACCAGTAGTTATTCATAGAGCAATTTCTGGAAGTTTAGAAAGAGGTATGTGAGTATTAATCGAACATTTTGCATGAGTATTTCCACTTTGGTTATCACCAAGACAAGTAACTATTTTACCAGTTTTACCTATGTTTGATGAATATGCTGAAAGTGTATTAAAAGAACTTAGATCTGCTTGAATAAGAGCAAGTGCTGATTTTTCAACTGATTGATTAAATAAAAAAGTAAGAAATGCTGAAAAAATGCACAATAATTATATCCTTGTTATTTGAGAACAAGAAGTACAAAATAAAACTGTTTCAGTTAGAAATTATAGAACAAAAGAACAAAGTGTAGAAATTCTAAATGATTTTAAAAATAGGATTATAGAAGAATATAAAACTAGATCATTATAAAATAAAATTTTTTATTGAAAAAAAACAAAAAAAAGTAAACTTGTACCAAGTTTACTTTTTTTTATACATTTATGGTTTATATACTTTTTATTATTTGATTTTACATACTTATAAAATGAGCTGATTTGCTTGTTTCATGAGCAAGCTCTATAGCTCTGAAATTTAAAATTCCAGCAATTGTTGTAGGTTTAACTATAGTTGCATTTGGTACTAGTACTCCAGAGTTGGCAGTAAATATGTTTTCAGCACTTGATTGAAAAACTGATCTAGCAATCTGAAACATACTAGGTAGTAATATAGCAAATATACTTCTTATACTTTGAATTTCAGCTATTATTTATCCACTTAAAGCACAATCTTCTACAGTATTTAAAGAAATACCTTTTGCACTTTTATGAGTAGTTTTATTACTTATAATGGCTAATGATGTACTTATTGATTCTTCTGCTTTAAATGTACTTTCTAGGATAGATTGACTAGTTTTTCTTTGAATATTTCTTATATTCTTAGTTTATATTTTCTCTATTGCGAAATCTCAAGGTCATGTTGATTGAGAAGAAGATATAAAAGAAATGGCTTTATGGAAATCTATTATTTTTATAATCATATGACTTACTTGACTTACTCTTGGTTGAAAATGGATAGTTGATTGAGCAGTTGAAATAGCAAAATGATTTGGTCTTAGCGAAGCTGTTATTGGTTTAACAGTTGTTGCAATATGAACTAGTTTACCAGAACTAGCTACAAGTGTTGTTGCAGCTATGAAAAAACAAACAGATATAGCTATTTGAAATATAGTTTGAAGTAATATATTTAATGTATTTTGGATCCTTTGATTAACTGCTACAATATCACCATTACCATTTAATACTTCTTCAAATATAGATGTTATTATGTCTATATTTGCAACATTTGTGTTATTTTTTGTTATGTTTCTTTGAAAAAAATATACTATTGAAAGATGGCAAGGTATAATTATGATAATCATGTACTTTTTTTATATTTCATATTTAGTTTTGAGTAATATCTAAAAAACTAGCCGAAGGCTAGTTTTTATTTTGGCTTTAAATGAATTAATATTATTAAAATTAATTGACAAAACAATTTTTTATATTAAAAGTATTGACAAATATTAAAATATATTTATATTATTTTTCTAAAATGTTAATTAATTATTAATAAACATAAAAAATATGAATAAACCAGCAAGTAAAATAATAGATCCAAAAATTGATAGAGTTTTATTACAAGCTACAGGTAGAACACTTGAAGAATTAATCATATTAGCAAGAGAAGATGATACAGATAAAGTTTTAAAAACTTATAGAGATTGACTTGCATTATGGGAGGAAGCAACTAGAGATACAAAAGATAAAGTTATAGTAACACTTGATTGAAGAGATACTGCTTGAAAATGAAGTAATATAAAAAGAGTAGCATATGATTTACCAAATGCTAGATATACAGTTAAGGCATTTCCTAAACCTTCTGCTATTGATAAATTTGAACATAATCATTTTAGAAAATTTATGCCTTATTTTCCATGAGAAAATGGTTGAATAACTTTTTTTGATAGATCATGGTATAATAGAGTTTGAGTTGAAGCTGCTATGTGATTTTGTACACAAGAAGAATATGACTGGTTTATGGAAAATGTAGCACATTTTGAGAAATCTCAAATAATAGACCAATGAATAAATTTTATAAAAGTATATTTATCTATTACTAAATGAACTCAAAAAGAAAGACTTGATTTAAGAAAACAAAGAATTAGAAAAAGAAATAAGATTTCTCCAATTGATCAACAAGCTCAAGAAAAATGGAATTATTATACTCTTGCAAAAGCAAAAATGCTAGAACTAACTGATACTAAAGATGCTCCTTGGATGGTTGTTGATTCAAATGAAAAATGGTTATCTGCTATAGAAATAATAAAAGCTATTATAAATACAAATAGTGAGGTTTCAAGTATAGTATGAAAAAAAATAGATTTAACTCCAGATGAGTGAGTAGTTAGAACTGCTAAACAAGAACTTGCTAGAATGAAAAAATTATGAGAAATTAAAACTATGAAAAAAGAATTTCATTTTAAAGAACTTGATGATGAATGACAAGAAGAATTAGATTCTATTAGAAAAAGATTAGTTTTTGTTCCACAAACATACAGTTATAGAGAAAAAAAGATGGGATAAGATAAAAATCTTATCTTTTTATTTTTTCTAAAAAACTTGAAAAAAAATAAAAACTTATTATATTAAAAGTACTATATTTTATATAGTGCTTTTAATATTTATAAAAATTTAATGAAGGCTAGTGATTTATTTGTAAATGTGCTTATTCAAAGATGAGTAGAGGTTATTTATTGAGTTCCGTGAGAAGAAAACCTAGATTTAGTTGATAGTATTAGAAAGTCTTGAAAAATAGAGCTTATTTTAACTAGAAATGAACAAACAGCTGTTTTTATGGCAGCTACTTATGGTAGACTTACTGGAAAAGTTGGTGTTGCTCTTGCGACTCTAGGGCCTGGTGCAACAAATATGGTTACTTGAGTTGCTTATGCACAACTTGGGTGATTTCCAATCATGGTTATAACATGACAAAAACCTATTAAAAAATCAAAACAATGATTATTCCAAATCATAGATGTTATTTCTATGATGAAACCAATAACAAAATATGCAACTACTATTGTTAGTGCTAGTAGGATTCCATATATTTTAACAAATGCATTTAATAGTGCTATTTCAGAAAGACCAGGTGCTGTTGCTATAGAGTTTCCAGAAGATATTGCAGCAGAAATTGTAGAAGATCCAGATTTAAATATTTCTCTAAATAAGATTAGAAGACCAGTTATAGATGAAAAAACTCTTTTAATTCTTAAATGAGAACTTGAAAAAGCAAAATCTCCTATTATTCTTATTTGAGCATGAGCAAATAGAAAGAGAATAACAAGGTATCTAACTGAGTTTATAAAAAAATATAATATGCCTTTTTTTGCATCTCAAATGTGAAAATGAGTAGTTGATGAATCTTTATCTCAATATATAGGAACTCCTGCTTTGACAAGCTGAGATTATATTCATGATGCTATTAAAAAAGCAGATTTAATTTTATCAGTTTGATATGATCCAATAGAAAAACCAACTCATCTTGTTGGTCAATGATGAACAAAAAATATTCATATAAATTTTTATGAATCAAATATAGATGCAGTTTATAGTCCATATCTTGAAATAGTTTGAGATATATGACATACATTTTGGCAACTTGATAGCATAAAAATAGATGATTCAAATTGGGATTTTGATAGTATATATAAAACAAAATCTGAATATGAACAAAAAATAAAACAAAATATAGAAAAAGAAGATATGTGAAATGGTATTATGTGACCTAGAAAACTTGTTTCTGATGTAAGGGAAGTGATGAAAAAAGATGACATTGTAGCTCTTGATAATGGTCTTTATAAAGTTTGGTTTGCTAGAAATTATACTTGTTATGAACCAAATACTTTACTTTTAGATAATGCACTTGCTAGTATGTGAGCAGGTTATTCATCTTGACTTGAAGCAAAAAGAATTAATCCAGAAAAAAATGTTGTTGTTATTACTTGAGATTGATGACTTGTAATGAATCTTTGAGATTTAGAAACTGTTGTTAGATTAAAATTAGACTTAACTATAGTTGTGTTAAATAATAGTAGTTATGGTATGATAAAGTGGAAACAAGTTTGAGCATCTATGCCAATGTGGTGATTGGATTTTTGAAATCCAGACTTTGTAAAACTTGCTGAGAGTTTTGGTGGGAAAGGATATAAAGTAGAAAACAAAGATGAGTTTAAAGATGTTTTAAAAATAGCAAACAAAGAAAAATGACTTAAGATAATAGATCTAAGATTTGAATATCCTCAAGATATAAATTAAAAAATGTGTAAAAACTTCGAATTTCATTTTCAGAAAAATTTATTTAATATCATTAAGTTCCTTTCTAAAAAATTTTTCTTCCTCAAATTTCTCGTTTTTATAATTTTCAATATATTTTAATCTTTAATAAGTAGCAAATATGGCAAAATTACAATCAATTAATCCCTTTACACAAGAGCTAAATAGCGAATTTGAAACTCTAAATTTAGAACAAGTAAATCAAGTTATAGAAAAGTCTCATGAAGTTTATAAAACTTGGAAAAATACTTCTTTTTCATATAGAAAAGAGTTATTTTTAAAACTAGCAGATGTTTTAGAAGATGATATAGAATCTTGTTCTAAACTTGAAACTATTGAAATGGGTATGCTTAATCATGTCTCAAAAGCAGGTATTTTAAAAACAGCAAATCTTATCAGATGGTTTGCAAATAATTTTGAAGAAATACTTTGAGAAAGAGAATATGAAACAGAGTGACTGAGAGTAAAGGAAATTTATGACTCTATTTGAGTTATATTTTGAGTTGCTCCATGGAATTTTCCTTTTAATCAACTTCTTCGTGCTGCAGTTCCAAATATATTGGCTTGAAATACTCAAATCTATAAACATAGTTCAAATGTTCCAATGGTTGCTATAAAAATAGAAGAATTATTTAAAAAAGCAGGTTTTCCAGAGTGAGTTTATACAAATGTTTTTGTTTCTAGTAGCTTAAGCGAAGATATTATTTCTCACAAATATATCGCTTGAGTAAATCTTACTGGTAGTGAAGCTGCTGGAAGTGCTGTTTGAGCTTTGGCATGAAAATACTTAAAACCTAGTGTTTTGGAACTTGGTTGAAATGATGCTTTTATAGTTTTAGAAAATAGTGATTTAGATAAAGTAATAGAACTTGCTATAAATGGTAGAATTAGAAATGGTTGACAAGCTTGTAATGCTTCAAAGAGATTTCTTATTCCTGAAAGTATATATGATATATTTTTGAATAAGTATAAAATAGCTATGGAATCTCTAATAATTTGAGATCCTATGGATGAGAAAACTCAGTTGCAACCACTATGTAGCGAAAAAGCTATAAGAGATATGGAAAATCAAGTCGCAAGAGCTATATCTTCTGGTGCTAGACTTATAACTTGATGAAAAAGAGTAAATAGAAAATGATTTTTCTTTGAAGCAACTATACTAGCTGATATAACTCCAAATGTATCAAGTTTCAATGAAGAGATATTTGGTCCTGTTGCATCTGTTATGAAATACAAAACAATAGAAGAAGCTATAGAACTTGCTAATTGAAGTGATTTTTGATTATCAGCAGTTGTTGTTTGAAATAATGAAAAAGAAGCAATAGAAATATGAAAAAAACTTGATTGAGGTATGATTTTTATAAATATGATAGCTTGATCAAGAGCTAGTTTACCTTTTGGTTGAGTTAAAAAATCAGGTTATGGTAAAGAAAATTGACCAGATGGATTAAAAGCATTTACAAATAAAAAAGTAATAGTTTGTTAAAAAAAATATGATTTTTTTTGTTAGAAACAAAATTTATTCATTATATTTTTATTATGATCCTGAATCAAGTTTAGGATGACATAATTATTTGTTTAAAAAATAATTTTATATTTATATTTATTTTTTGACAATAAATATAATTTAATATATTATATATTTACAATTATTTAATTATTAAATTATATTTTATGGTACAAATATCAGAATCATTTGAATGAGATGATACAATAAAAAAATGATTATCAGGTGATCGTTATCCACTTAAAGATGAAAATGTAATAGATACAACTAGAATTTTAACTTCGTGAAATCAAATATATTTTGATGGAAATGGTACTCTTTATGATGAAGAATCTGCACTAAAAGCATGAATAGATTTAAAAACATTGAAACTTATGGATTCTGGTACTATTCCAGATGAGTTTGTTTAAAAGTTTTTAAAAATAATTTCCTAAAAAGTTAGCTTTACATATAATAAAGCTAACTTTTTTAAATATAAAAATATGATTTACGATGTTGTAATTGTTTGAGCTGGAGCTGCAGGACTTTTTTCTGGAATTTGTTTAGATAAAAAATATAAGAAATTAATTTTAGAAAAAACAGAAAAACCAGGTATGAAAGTGCTTTTATCTGGTTGAGAAAGAGCAAATGTATCAAATATGGACATAGAACCAACAAGAGATTATTTTACACAAAATAAAAAATTTTTGTTAAGTATTTTTGCTCGTTATAATCAATGGGATATAATGAGTTTTTTTAGTGAGCAAGGTATAAATATAGTAGAAGAAGATAGACATAGATTAATACTTGAAAGTGGAGATAGTAAAGAACTTTTAAGCTGTTTACTTGAAAATATCAAGAAAAACAAATGTGAATTAAAGCTAAAACAAGATGTAAAAGATATAATAAAATTAGAAAATTGAAATTATGAGATAATTATAGAATCAGGAGAAAAGTATTTTGCTAAAAATGTAATTATTTCAAGTGGTTGAAAAAGTTTTTCTCATATTTGAACAACTTGAGAAGGGTATAATATAGCACAAAAGCTATGATTGAAATTAGTTCTTCCATATAGAACACTTTGCTGAATGAGTACAAAAAAAGATATGAGTGAGGTTTCATGAGTAAGTACTGATTTAAATATGGTTTTAGTTGATAAAAATAATTCAAAACCAATTTATAGTGAATCTTGACCTATGCTTTTTACTCATTTTTGAATTAGTTGACCAATAGTTCACAATTTATCAAATGCTATTTGAGAATATTTAAATAGTCTGAAATTAGATGAGGGATATTTTGAAAAATATATACTTGATAATTTGAGTTTAAATCTGACTTTTGATTTAGAAAAAACACCAAAAAGATTAGTTAAGTTTTTTGAATTAAAAGAAGATAATTTAGAGATAAATTTAGAATTACAAAATTGGAGAAGTTGGAAAGAAGCAAAAGCAACATGAGGTTGAATTGATACTGATGAACTTGATAATCATATGCAATCAAAGAAATATAACTGACTTTATTTTATTTGAGAAGTGGTTGATGTAACTTGAAAGACAGGTTGATTTAACTTGCAGTGGGCTTGGAGTAGTGCTTATGTTGCAAGTGAGAATATAAATAAAAACTTGCAATAGGCATGTATTTATATATAATTTTAATATTAATTTTATTATTAAATATAATATTATGATATCAGATAAAGTCATAGCTATAAGTGAACTAAGAAACAATGCTACAAAAATAATAAATAGTTTACCTGAAACTAGTGCAAAATATATATTTGTACACAATAAACCAAAAGCAGTTTTGGTTGATGTTGAATGGTTTGAATATGTAAATAAAATTCATTTTGATGAAAATTGAGTTGAATATGTTTTTCCAGATCCTTGGGAATTTAAAGCAACTAGAGAATATGAATTATCTGAAAAAGAGTGAAAATTAGAATTTGTAGATGCTTTTGATTTTTTGAATAATTTTAAAAAATAAAATGTATAAAATAATAATAGAAAAAAAAGTTGCTAATTTTTTAGAAAAACATATTTGAGAAAATATTATTATTAGTTTTAAGGAAAGATTAGAAATTTTGAGAGTTGATCCATACTCTAAGAAATTGGATATAAAAAGTTTAATCTGAGAAAAAAATAAATATAGACTTAGGATATGAAAATATAGATTTTTATATAAAGTTGATAATGAAATTATAACAATTTCAATTTATTGAGCAGATTCTAGATGATCAATTTATAAATAAAAAATATGAAAAAAATATTAACATGAATTAAGCCAACTTGAAATGGTATGCATATTTGAAATTATTTCTGAGCATTTAAGCCATTTTTAGATTTAGCAAGATGAAAAAAAGCTTATATTTTTATAGCAGATTATCATAGTCTAACTTCTGTTCATGACAAAGAAATAATGGAGAGAAATAAACTTAGGATGTTAAAAGAATATTTTTCACTTTTGCCATCTGATAGTGAAATAATTGTTTATGAACAATCAAAAATAAAACATATCAATGATATAACATGGATTTTATCTAGTGTTACACCATATAGTTTAATGCTTAGAGCTCATAGTTTTAAAGATTCACAAAACAAAAATAGTGATATAAATATGGCTGTTTTTAATTATCCTATATTGATGGCAGCTGATATATTAACTTATGATACAGATATAGTTCCTGTCTGAAAAGATCAAATTCAACATTTAGAGTTTGCTCGTGATATAGCAGAAAATTTTAATAGAACCTATAATATAGATTTATTTAAACTTCCAGTTGCTCATGTAGAAAAAGAACTTGCTACAATTCCAGGAACTGACTGACAAAAGATGAGTAAGAGATATGATAATTTTATAGGTATATTTGATGATGAAAAAACTCTAAAGAAAAAAGTTATGTCTATTGTTACTTGAAGTGAAACTTTGGAAGAACCAAAAAATCCAGATAATTGTAATGTATTTGCACTTATAAAGCTTTTTGCTAGTGATGATAAGCAAGAAGAAATTAGAGCTAAATATAGAGCAGGGAATTATGGTTATGGTCATGCAAAACTAGAACTTCTTGATTTGATTTTAGAATATTTTAAAGAGGCAAGAATTAGATTTGCAAGTTTTGAAAATGATATGAGTTATATAGAAAAATCTTTAGAAAGATGAAATAATGAAGCCAATGAAATGGCAGATAAAAAATATAAGGAAATGATGAAAATAATCTGATTATAAAAAAGACAGTTTTTAAAAACTGTCTTTTTTGTTAAAAGTTTTTAACATAGATTTAATCTGTATTTTAAGCCAATAAATAAGTTTTTAACAATAATAAAATATATTGTTTTGACTTTTTACTTTAAATAGATAAAGTGATTTATGACAATATTCTTTAATTAACTAAAGTGACTTTTTAACAAAATGTTATTTAGTTTTTTAATTTTATGAAACAAACGAAAACTGTTTGAGTCCCAAATTCAACATAGTTGAATTGGTCGAGTTTTTGAGTTTGTGGAATAAATTTTAAAAACTATTTTATTTAAATAAAATATTAGACTTATGAAAAAAAACGAACTTGCTTATGAATTTGATCCTGTATTAACTGCACTTTCAAAAATGGATAGTAAAGAAAGGATTTTTGAATTTATGCTTGATCTACTTACTGAAAAAGAAATCCTTGAATTTTCTCGTAGATTTGAGGTTGCAAAGATGCTTGATGATGGTATTTCTTATGCTAGAATAGAGAAAAAAACTGGTATGAGCTCTACTACAATTGCTCGTATATCAAAAGCTCTTAATAGTGAAAATATGGGTTATAGAAATGCTTTAAATATAGTTTTGGGAGTATAAAATTATTTTAGATTTAAAAATTCCCCTCTCCTGTAAGGAGAGGGGTTAGGGGTGAGTTATATTTATTATCTTCTTATAAATCTTTGTTCAAGAGTTTCTCAAACAAATTCAAATATCTCACTTGGTTTGACTTTTTCAAGAACTCAAGTATTTTCTCAAACAAATTTTATAGTTCATTTTTCTATATATTCTCAAAAAATTTTTTTTATTTCTCTAGAAGTATATATTTCAGTTTCACTTGATATATTTGCACTAGTCAAAAACATAGGTCAATTTTCTTTTAATAATCTCTCTTGAGTTTTGTTATGAGCTACTCTGAAAGCAAATTTTTCATATATTCATCTATTTAAAAATTGTTCTCAATTTTCATCATTTACATAATTCATCCATACTTTTACATGAGGACTATCTGTTATTATAGTAAATGGTTTTTCATAATTTTTTAAAAATTCTACTTGTTCATGAGTTAATGTAGTATTATTTTCTAGCCATTTAAAATCTGGTACCAATATAGCGAGAGGATTATCTAAACTTCTTTTTTTTATTTTATAAATCCTATCATAGCTTTTTGTATCATCAATTGAACAAGCTATTCAAAAACAAGTATTTGTAGGTAATATATATATCATATTATTTTATAGGGTTAGCAAGTGGAATCCCATCCTTTCTAGGATATTTTGGATTTGTTTTTTCTAATTTTTCAATCAAAACGATTGTTCTATCTTGTCAGTAAATGCGATAATTTTTAACTTTTAATATCTTTGCACTAAGTCTACTTAATGCTTTTTTAGCTGATTTAAGTTCTTCTTTGTCATCAAGTTTGTAAGCACAAAATATTCATCCAACTTTTAATAGTGGAATTACATATTCTAAAAGTGTAGGAAAAAAAGCTGTTGCTCTACTAGTCACAAAATCAAAACTTTCTCTATAATTTAAATCATGACCTATTTTTTCAGCTCTACCATTTAGAGTAGATACATTTTTAATTTCTAATTTTTCGCAAAATTCATCAATTGCTTTTAATTTTTTTCATACACTATCTATTCAAGTAAAAACTACATTTGGATTTGTTATAGCAAGTGGAATTAATGGAAAACCTCAACCGGTTCACATATCTGCTACTTTTCATTCTAACTCAATAAAGACATTTAACATAATAGAATCTATAAAATGTTTTTCTATAATTCAATTATCGTCTCTAATTGCACTTAGATTTATCTGGCTATTTTTTTCTTTGAATAATTCTAAAAATTTTTCAAATTTTTGCTTTTCGGTTTCTTCTAATTCTATTTTATATTTATTAAATAGGTCTTGCATTTTTATATATTTAATTTTAACTTGCCTTATTTTACTTAATATAAGTAAAAATCAAGGAAAAAATAAAAACACAATTTTGTGTTTTTATTTTTTAAATTAATGATATTACATTTTCTTTAATTCATTTTGCTTCAGTATTTATTTGATGAGTTAGTGTTCTATCATCATTGTTATTTAATACTCATTCATCTCCTTCTTCAGTATGTATTTGTCAATTTATTGTTCTATCATCATCCTCTTCTCAAATTCAAGTTCAAAGATTCATAATAATTATATTAAAAAATAATATTTTATATTATATAAATAAAAAATATAATGTCAAGAAAAAACATCATTTTACAAAAAAATAAATTTATATATAATTGGTATATATATATCAAAATATAAAAAAATGCTTTGAGAAAAACTTACTAAATCTATTCTTAGAACAACTGACAATTATATAAGTGCTTTGGAAAAAGCATGAATTTTAACTGTTGGTGATTTATTAAATCATTTTCCAAGAGATTATGAAGATAGGACCAATGTTTTGGATAGTTTTTCACTTATAAACATAAAAGAAAAAAATACAATAATAGTTAAATTATTAACTATAACATCTACAAAAACTGCTAATAATAAATTGCTTACAAAAGCTATTTTAGAAGATAAAAATGGATTTTTAAGTGAAGCTGTTTGGTTCAATAGAAAATATCTTGCTACAAGTTTAAAGTGATATGAACAAAAAAAAGTTATAGTTTCTTGAAGTGTAAAATATGCTTTTTGAAAAGTAACATTTCAAAACCCAGAAGTTGAAACAGATTTAGATAAATTGGCATGAGAAATAGTACCAATATATCCAGAATTAAATTATATCCCAAGTAAATGGATAGAGTGAAAAATAGAAGTTTTAAAATCATTTATAAAAGAAATTCCAGAGGATTTACCAGAAGATATAATTAAAAAATACAATTTTATTAGTAAAAGAGATGCTGTACTTAGAGTACATTTCCCAAAAAATAAACTTGATATAGAACAAGCTAAATACAGATTAGCTTATGGAGAATTATTTGATATAAATTACAAATCAATTGGTTCGAAAATGCAAGCTTTTAAAGAAAGTGAAGGAAGAAGTTTATCTATAAAAATGAATCCAGAATTAGTAAAAGAACTTTTATCATTTTTTCCATTTGATTTTACAAATCATCAAAAAATTGTTTTGTTCCAAATTCTAAAAGATATGGAAAAACCTCACTGTATGCAAAGACTTTTAGAGTGAGATGTATGAACTTGAAAAACCGCAGTTGCTTTTGTTGCTGCACTTCATGCTATTATAGAGAGTAGAAAAAATCCCCCTATCTTGAATCAAGAAAGCTTTAACTACAATAAAGAAAGCCAACATTATAATCAAGAAAGCCCTCACCTTAACCATCAAGAAAGCCCTCACCCTAACCCTCTCCCAAAGGGAGAGGGGATAATAATGTATTCACAAAAAGAGTATAATCCTAGATATATAGTTGAATTATCAAAAGAATTGAGAAAAAATCAAACTGAATCCGAGTGAATTTTATGGGAACTTTTGAGAAATAGAAAATTTAATGATTTAAAATTTAGAAGACAACATCCTTTTTGAAGATATGTTGCAGATTTTTATTGTGACGAAATAAAGTTAGTTATAGAGCTTGATTGAAAAATACATGAAAATCAAAAGGATTATGATGCGATTAGAGATGAAGTAATCAAAACATATTGAGTAAATATACTAAGGTTTAATAGTGAAGATGTATATAACAATATAGATAAAATATTTAATAAAATAATTCCTTTTATTCCTCTCCCTTTGGGAAAGGTTAGGTGAGGGCAAAAAACAGAGTATGTTAGTAATATTTGAAATCGTATCCAAGTCGCTATTATGGCTCCAACTGAAATACTTGCTCGTCAACATTTTGAAGGTATGCAAGATTTTCTTATGAAGTTTGGTATAAGTTCACATTTACTTGTTTGAAGTTTGACTCCAAAACAAAAAGCAGCTGTTAAGGCAGATATAAAATCTTGAAATATAGATTTAGTGATATGAACGCATGCTCTTGTTCAAGAAGATGTTGTTTTTAATAATTTGTGATTTGTTGTTGTAGATGAACAACATAGATTTTGAGTAAAACAAAGGGAAGTTTTAGAAAAATGATTTTGAAATAAGTCATGACTTGTTCCGCATAATCTCAATATGACTGCAACACCAATTCCTAGAACTTTGGCTTTGACACTTTATTGAGACCAAGATTTAAGTGTTATAAATGAATATCCAAAAGGAAGAAAAGATATATTTACAAAGGTTGCAAAAAACGAAGAAGAAAGACAACAAATAATACTTTTTGTTAGAAGTGAACTTGAAAAATGAAGACAAGTTTTTTGGATCTCTCCACTTGTTGAAGAATCTGAAAAAATAGATCTTGCAAATGCTATAAATACTTATGAAAACTTGCAAGCAATTTTTCATCCATTTAAGGTATGACTTTTACATGGTAAGATGAGACCAAAAGAAAAAGATGAAATAATGAAAGCTTTTGCAAATAATGAAATACAAATATTATCAAGTACTTCTGTAGTAGAAGTTTGAGTAAATGTTCCAAATTCTACAATTATGTGTATAGAATGAGCAGAAAGATTTTGATTATCACAACTTCATCAATTTAGATGAAGAGTTGGTAGGTGAAGTGTTCAATCATATTGTTATCTTTTCCCAACTACTTGAAACAGTACAGATAGACTTAAAGCTATGGAAAAAACTAATAATGGTTTTGAATTGGCTGAGATAGATTTAGAACTTAGATGACCTGGAGAAGTTTATTGAGTGAGGCAAAGTTGAGTACCTGATTTAAAAATTGCAAGTCTTACAGATTTAGAACTTATAAGTCAAATAAGAGAAGATATAGAAGAATTATTTGAAAAAAAAGATAAATAATATATATTTAATAAAATACCTAATCCCAGCCCTCTCCCCAAGTGAGAGGGTGTAATAGGTTTTTATATTTTAAATATTTTCCTTATATTCCCTCGCCCTTTGGGAGAGGGTTAGGGTGAGGGATTATAATTTAATAAAAAACAAATGACACTTTTAGAGTTTTTCTTCATTATTTCATGAATAATTATTTTGATAATTGCAATTGATATTTCTCGTAAAGAGAAATTTAATGCACTTCATTTTTTGGTTTTTATATGAATTTGAAGTTGATTATTAGTTTTCACTTTTTTCCCTGATATTTTAAATAGGATATGAAATCTTTTTTGAGTAGCTAGATGAGCAGATGTTTTGGTTTATTGAGCTATAGTATTTTTGATTTATTTTGTTTTACTTTTACTTAGTAAACATACTGAGAATAAAGAAAGTATAACAAAACTTATTAGAGAAATAGCTATAGAAAATAGTAATAAAAAAACAATAACTTGAGATGAAGTTTTTTTGATTCCTTGTTATAATGAGTCAAAAGTTATCAAAAAAACTATAGAAAATATAATTGATTCTTGATATAAAAATATACTTGTAGTAAATGACTGATCAAAAGATAACTCTAGAGAAATTTTAAATTCTTTTCAAGATAAGATTATACTTTTAAATCATCTAAAAAATAGGTGACAATGAGCAGCTCTAGAAACTGGGTTTGAATATATAAGAAGATATGGTGATATAAAATACATCATTACTTTTGATGCAGATGGTCAACATGATATAGTTGATTATGTTGAAATGAAAAGAGTATTAGAAACTGAAAATAATATTTGAATTATATTGTGAAGTAGATTTTTAGAAGAAGCAAAAACAAATATTCCATTAAAAAGAAAAATAGTTTTAAAACTAGGTATACTTTTCACTTTTTTTGTAAGCAAAATTCATTTAACTGATACTCATAATTGATACAGAGTTATAAGAAAAAATATTTTAGATGATATAATTATAACTCAAGATTGAATGACTCATGCTTCTGAAATAATAGATATAATTTCAAGTAAAAGGATTAGGTATAAAGAAATGCCAGTAAATATAATTTACACTCCATATAGTGTTGCAAAATGACAAAATTCTTCCAATGCTTTTTCTATAGTAATAAGAACTATTTGGACAAAATTTTTTAGATAAAAACAAGCTTTCTAAAGCTTGTTTTTTTTAATTTCATTTTAATTTAATGCAAATTTAATGTGCTATGAGTATAATGTTTTTGCTCTCCATTTATTTTTTAATAATGAAAACAAAATATTATTTTATTGTGTTATTAATCTTTATTTTTTTATACAAAAATGTATTTGGTGCATTTTATTTTACTGAAATAATGCCAAATGTAGCTGAAGAAACTATTGATGAATATGTTCAAATAACTTATGATTGAAATTGAGTAAATAATCTAAATTGATATAAATTATCAGATAAAACTTGAAAAGAATATATTTTTTGAGATGATTTATTTTTACCAGATGAAAGTAAAAAATATTATAGACCACAAACAATGGTTGTTTTAAATAATAGTGATGAGGAAGTATATCTAAAAGATAGTTCTTGAAAATTGGTTGATAGTTTTTATTATACTACTTCTACCAAATGAGAAGCTATAAAGATAGAAAAAGATATTAATTTATGAGAAGAAATAATTGAAGATACGGAAACTAATTCTTGAGAAATACAAGAATGAGATTTACAAGAAAATGAAATAATAGAAGAAAATAATGAAGTTTTAGAAACTAATTCTTGAAATTTGGATGAAGAATCAAATGAAAATCAATTTGAAATTGAAACTTGAAGTTGAGAACTTAATCAAGAACAAGATTTAAGTCAAGATAATATTTTTAGTTCTTGAAGTATAGAGAATTATGAAATTGAAACAAATAATCAAGATACAAATTCTTGAAGTATTGAAAATAAAAAAATAAATATAGATATAAAAAATACTTTTCAATCTCCAACTTATCTTTTAGAAAAAGATAATATTATTTTAGATTGAATTATTTATAATTGTGATAGAACAAAAGATGATTGTAGGGTAAATTTTGATTTTAGAACTACTTTTTCTTCTTTAAAAGAAACTGATTTTAATTGTTTAATCGATTTTTGACTGGGTTGAATCACATGAGAAGAAAATAAGTGTAATCCAAATACTATTATTTTTCCTATATGAACTACAAATATTAATATAAAAATATCAAATAAAACAAATCAAAATCATTTTTGAGAATTGAACTTTAAGATAAAAAATGAATGAAAACAAATTCAAACAAATTCTTCTAGTTCTACAAATATATTTTATTCTTCTAATAAAAATACAATTTATAAATCTAAAATAGATGTAATAGAGCCAAAAATACAAGTTCAATCATGACTTGAAAAAGATAATACTTGTAATAAAAAAGAGTGTAAAATCAATTTTTTATATGAAAAAACTCATAATGATTTAGTTTGTAGTTGGAATTTTTGAGAAAATATAGATTGAAAATGAAATGAAAATAAATGTAATCCTAATTCTGTTTATTTTTGACCATGAAAACATGAAATAAGTTTAGAAATATGTGATGAAAATTATGATGATAATTGTAAAAAAGCTAATTTTATTTTTGAAAATAAATATGAGTTGGTAGAACCAAAATCTATAATTACTTTGCAATGAAAATTATCAAAAAATAAGATTTTAGAAGATAATAAAATGATATGTATAAACAGTGAAAGTTGTAGTATAAATTTTGATGGAAGTGAAAGTTTTTGAGAAGAACTCAATTATTTTTGGGACTTTTGAAATGGAGAATATTTTGAGTGAAAAAATCCAAAATCTATGGTTTTTGAAGAATGATCTTATCAAGTTACTTTTGAAGTGAGTGATGAATATTGAAACTACTCCCAAGATTTTTTTGAAATTGAAGTTTTATGAAAACATGAAGAATTATTATTAGCAAAAGAACAAGAAGAAAAAATAGAAAAACAAGCATTGTCTAATATACAAGAAAATCAAGTTTATTTATTAAAGATTTCAACTCAATGAAAACTTTGATCAAATAAGATTTTAGGAGTTCATAAGATAACTTGTATTAAAAATTGTAGTATAAATTTTGATGGTAGTGAAAGTGTATGAGATTTTTCTAGTTATTTTTGGGATTTTTGAAATGGTGAAACTTATGTTTGAAAAAATCCACCATATATTACTTATAAAGACTTTTGAAAATATAATGTTTTATTTTCTTGAGAGTCAAAAAATTGAGAATTATTTGAAAAAGAATTTGAGATAGAATATATAAAATCATTACCAAAAGTAGAAAATAATAAAAATGACTTTGTTATTGAAGATAATGAGATTTTTATAGAACAAGATAATTATGATGTTCAAGATATTGTAATTGAAGAATATGAAGATGAAAAAAGTAAGGATTTAATTATAAGTATTTTTATATTTTTATTTCTTAGTTTTATTTTAGGATTATTTATTTTAAAAAAATATAAATTATTAAATTAAAAAAATAATTTTTGATTTTTCTTTATAATAATTATTATATTAATAATAATTATTATAAAAATTTATGAAACAAAAAACTATTTTGATTACATGAGGTATAGGTTATATATGAAGTCATGCAGTTATAGCTTTTGAACAAACTTGATATAAAACTGTTATTATAGACAATTTAGACAATTCTTGTCTATCAACTTATAGAAATATTTGAGAAATACTATGATACAAACCAGATTTTTATGAAGTTGATTTGAGGAATAAAGAAAAATTAGAAGAAGTTTTTAAAAAATACTCTTTTGATTGAGTACTTCATTTTGCTTGATTAAAAGCAGTATGAGAGAGTTGTGAAAAACCATTACATTATTTTGATAACAATTTAGTAGGTAGTTTGAGATTATTTGAACTTATGCAATCTTATAATGTAAAAAATATTATATTTTCGAGTTCAGCAACAGTTTATGATTCAAATCGCTCAATCCCAACCTTTCCCCCAAAGGGAGAAAGGAGTTTTAATTGATTTTCTGAAAATGATCTAACTTGAAATACAAGTAATCCTTATGGAACTACAAAATTTTTAATTGAAAATATATTAAATGATTTATCAAAATTTGCATCTTTCAATGTTATAAATTTGAGATATTTTAATCCTATTTGAGCTCATCCTAGTTGACTTATTTGAGAAAATCCAGATGGATTACCAAATAATCTTTCTCCATTTATCATGAAAGTTGCATCTTGAGAATTACCATATTTAAATGTATTTTGAGATGATTATGAAACTATTGATGGTAGTTGAGTCAGGGATTATATAGATGTTGTTGATTTGATAGATTGACACTTAAAAGCTTATGAACTTCTTGAAAATCTAGATTTTTCAGGTTTTATAGATAATTTTAATCTATGAACAGGTAAGTGAGTGAGTGTTTTTGAAATGATACAAGAATCAAAAAATGCAACTTGAAAAGATATCCCTTTTAAAATAGCACCAAGGAGAAATTGAGATTTAGCAAGTGTTTATTGTAATCCAAGTAAATCAAAAAATATACTTGAATGGACAGCAAAAACATCACTTCAAGATAGTTTAAAAAATGCTTGGAAATTTTATAATAAATAAAAATAAAAAATGAAAATACTGACTCTTTGACTTGGATCTTTTGGTTTTGCTATAAATAAACTCTTGTGAGAAAATAATTTATTACAAGATTTTTATTTTTATGGCAGAAATAAAACTCTAGTTGAAATAATAAAAGACTCAAGAGAACATCCCAATTTTTTTCCTTGATATAAATTACCTCAAAATATAATTTTGATAGATGATTATAGTGATATAATATCAGATATGGATTTGATTATACTTGCTATACCTGCTCAAAATATAAAAGAAACTATCAAAACGATATCTCCATTTTTAAAATCAGGTGTAATTATTTTGAATCTAGCAAAGGGGATAGATATATCTACAAATCAAACTATATATTGATTGGTTTCAGATTTACTTAAAGAAAAATCTTTTGAATATGCAGTTTTATCATGATGAATGCTTTCTTTTGAAGTAGTTTCTGGTAAAAAAATATCTGCTGATTTATGAATTAATGACATAGAAATTTGAAAAAAATTATTATCATTATTTGAAAATGAAAATTTTAATATAAATCTTTCAAAAAATATCACAAATATAGAACTTTATGGTAGTCTAAAAAATATTATGGCTATTATTATAGGGTATTATGAAGCAAAATGAGAAGCAAAATCAAGTATTTGAAAATATTTTGTAGATTATCTAAACGAGTGTAAAAAAATAATATCTCTTTATGGATGATCTGAAAATCTAGATTTTGGGTATTATTCTCTAGGCTGAGACATGATAGCAACTTGTTTTTGAAACTCTAGAAATAGATATTTTTGAGAGCTTTTATGACTTTGAAATACTTCAAAACAAGCTTTGGAGATATTAGAAAGTGAGAATAAACATAGTGAATGATATGAAACAATAAAGGCTGTTTATGAAAAAGTAAAAGATAAATCAGGTTTTGAAATGACAAAGAAATTTTATCATATGATAAATGATTAATTTTTTTTTTGTTATAATTAAAAGTAATATAATTAATTTATATAAATGAAAAAAATATCAGTTATAATGCCTGTATATAATACTAAAGCTTATTTAGTTGAAGCTTTAGAAAGTGTTTTAAATCAAAGTTTTAAAGATTTTGAATTTATTATAGTTGATGATTTTTCTAATGATTGAAGTTTTGAATTATTACAAGAATATGAAAAGAAAGATGATAGAATAAAACTTTTTAGAAATGATAAAAATTCAAAATTAGTTTATACTTTAAATAGAGCTATATTATTATCAAAATGAAAATATATTGTTAGAATGGATTCAGATGATATTATTGATTTATCTAGGATAGAAAAACAATATAATTATATGTTAGAAAATTCTGAGATTGATATATTAAGTTCTAATTTATATTTTATTGATAAATATTGAAAACAAATTTGAAAGAGGGAATATAATTCTAATGTAGATGAAACTATATTAAATGAAAGCCCTATCTGTCATGCCTGTTCTATAATAAAAAAAGAAGCATTTGAAAAATGTTGATGATATGATGAAAGGTTTAATTTAGCTGAAGATTATGATTTATGGTTAAGGTTTTATAGTAAAGGATTTCAATTTGCCATATATAATGATTATTTATATTATTATAGAATATTTGATGATTCTTGAAAGGTAAAAAAATTAAAACAACAATTGAAAATGACTATTGATGTAAAAGAAAATGCAATTAAAAATTATAAAATTAAATTTGCTTTTAAAAATTATATTAGATTATATTTAGAAAAATTTTTATATTATTTTGTTCCTTCATCAATCATATTAAAATTATTTTTATTATTAAAATGAAAATAAAAAAACAGAAACTATATTTTAGTTTCTGTTTTTTTATTTAACTATATATTCGCAAATTTTTTTTATAGTTTTTTCATTATAATTTTCCCAAGCCCATCATTTTCATGCTCAATTTATAAATAATTCATTTTTGAAAATTTTTATATATTCATCTATTTTTTTATTATCTAATTTTTTATCTTTTAATTTTATAAGTTGTTCTTTAAAAGATTCTTTATTTTCTAATTTTTCAACCCATGGATTATTTGAATAAAAGTTTTCTCATAAAGTAAATACTTTTTTATATTTACTTAATGCTTGAAATCCTACACTAGAGTTTATACAAATCACATATTCAGATTTATTAATTATATCATCTATATTTCATTTTTTTATCCATATTATATCAGGATATTTTCTTTGAAGATTAGAATAGTTTATTCTTCAAATATCCATTGGATGTTCTTTAACAACAATTTTATAATTAGGAAATATTAGATTTATATCATTATAATATAAATCTAATATTTCTGACATATTTTTAATTATTGGACTGTTAAAAATTAGTTGAGTATCATCATGAACTTGAAAAGCTATAAATATATATTTTCAGTTTTTTTCTATTCATTTTTCTTTTAAAAAATTATAATAAAGATTTTTTTTTACTATCTCTATTATTTTTCTAATAAGAAATAATGTATAGAAAAAATTTGTTTTATAGTTATAAGATTTTAAATTTAATGTTATTTTTTTAAAATAATTTATACTAATATTTTTATTAAATATTTCTACTTTTTTAATAATATCATTATTTAATTTTTTATATTTTAATAATTCTTCATATTTTATATCGGTAATACTTGATTCAGCATTTATTCATTTATTATCTATTTGAAGAGTATTTGGAAAATATCAATTTTCAAAATATATTATTTCACATTTATTATCTAATCATACTAATCTTCATATTCTAAAAATCCCATTATAAACAATAATAGTGTTTATATTAAATTTTTTAATAATATAATCATATTCTGAGTATTCTTTTAAATTTTCATTTAGAATTGAATTAAAAGATAATTTTCAAAAAAATTTTTCTATAAAAGTAATAATTTGTTTATATTCTTTTTTTTCAGTATTACTATATTTTTTAATATAATAAATATTTTCTTTAAGTTCTAATATATCTAATTCATCAACTCAAGATTTTAATAAATATTCTTTTACAAATTTATTTGGTTGCAAAAAATAACATGTGTATCAATTTAATTTTAATGTTTTATAAATTGATATATACATATTGTATCATGATTCTCATAAATTTTTTGAGGGTATTGCTATTATTTTTCTTCTATTATTTGAATCCATTGTTTTATAGTATTATTAATATCGAAAATTTTACTATTCTTTTTAATCTCATTTGAATTAAATTTATTATTTAATCATTTCTTTAATCATTTAATAAATAATTTTTCATTCATATATGGAATTAATATACCATTAGTATGAATTTCATTATTTAAACATTCTTTTAAATTATTATTTTGTCTTATACATTCCTTTGCTCCTGTTTTGAAATCAAGTGATATTATAGGAATTCATAGAGTAAGTGCTTCTATAAAAACTATTGGAAATCATTCATAAAGACTATTTAAAATCAGAAAATCACTTTTATTCAAAAATTTATATACATTGTTTTGTAATCAAAAATAATGTATGTTTTCATTTTTTAATTGTTTCATATATTTTATAATTTTTTCCTTCTCAGGTCAATCTCATAAAAAAATAAGTTGTGTATTAATATTATCTTTGTTAAATTTATTAAAATTTTTTAGTAAGAAAATATGATTTTTTTCTTTTGATAATCTTCAAATATGAATATATGTTTTTTTTCAATTATTAAAAATATTTTCTAATTCATCTTCTATTTTTTCATTTTTTATTTTTTTAACTTTTTCTATATCAATTGAGTTATATATAGTTGTAATTTGATTTTTATTAAATGAAAAATTATTGATTAAATTTTCTTTTTCTTCAATATTTATTGTTACTATTTTATCTGCTTTTTTATATATTATTTTTTGTAAAAATATATTAATCTTAGTTTCTGAATTTATACTTGAATGGATTGATATGATTGATTTATAATTAAATAATTTTCATATTATATTTACCATATTTAGAAAACTTCATCAACTTATTATTATATCAGGTTTGATTTTCCATATAAAATAAAAATATTCAATGATTAATTTAAATATATAAAAAAATTTCATTAAATAATTATTTGTTGAAATTTTTCAAGGTGAAAAATAAAAGTATTCAGATTTATTATTTAGGTTTTTATTATCTCACTCTTTATAAATTGTTAAATATGAAACTTTATAATTATTTTTTATTAAATTGTCTCATAATATTTTTCACCATAAGACCATTCATCAATAATTTTTAATTTCAGGTATTAATATTAAAATTTTTTTGTCCTTCATTTTTTATAAATTCCAAATTATAATTATTTTTAATTTTTTCTAAATCCCAATTCCACCATTCAGATTTTTCTATTAAATTAATAGTTTTTTCATTAAATCTATACTTTATATTTTTAGTTGGATTTCATACATTTATACTATAGGGTTCAATATCCTTATTTATGATACTTCATGCTCATATAATTGCTCAATTACCAATTTTGATTCATGGGAATATAACTACATTAGTTCAAATCCATACATCATTTCATATTATTACATCACCTCATATATTTATATTATTTAATCAAATTGGTCATGGAGTAATTGTTAATTTCGAATAATCATGATTATTACTTGAAATAATTGTTACATTTGGTGCAATTGAACAAAATTTTCATATTTTTATTTTATAATTACTACATCATAATAAATATGTATTAGGTCAATTAACATTTGAGTATTTATCTATTTCAATACTTCATTTAAAATTAATATTATAACTTCAAATAACTGTTTTATTAATATTTATATTTTTTTTGATTATATCAATTATTGAAATATTGAAATATGTTTGTTTATCAATTTGAAGTTTTCAAGTTTTTCAAATTAGTAATGTATAATTTATTATATATTTTATTATATTTGGAACTATATTTATCCGAATAAATTTCAATGTTTGCATAGTTTTATTTATAAATTTTTTTTAAAAAATTATATATTCATATTTTTTTTGTAAAAATAGTTAATTTAATAGATATTATTTTTATGATATTCTTATCACCCCAACTATCATTCCAATGATGTATTGCATAAGTATTATTAGTTATACATTTTTTTGAAAATCAATCAATTTTTTTATATGGGTAGAAGTATTCTTCTGTATAAATTTTTATTCAGTTAATTTCTTGTTCTCAATACTTTTCTAATCAATTTTTTTTCAAATGTTTAGTTATGATTTGTGGAATAGTAAAACTATTAATTAAATCATAATTTTTAATATTATTATATTCTTCTAAGCATGATTTAATAAAAACATTATCTTTTGAAACTCAAATTATAGCTCAATTAATTAAATTTTTATCTTCATATCAAAGAAAACAATTAAATTTTAATAAATCATTAAAACTTTTAACTACTTCCATATCAACATCTAAATATATTCATCATTCTTTATTTAGAATATCTAATCTTGCATAGTCAGAAACAAAAGCCCATTTTTTTCTTTTATACATTTCATTAAAAAAAACATGATTTGTTTTATAATTATTTTCATTCCATTCTAGTATTTCATAATCTGGTAATATTTTTTTCCAGGTTTTTAAATACTTATTAAAACTATTTGGTTTTTTATTTCATCAAAACCAACAATAATGGATTTTTTTAGGTATCATAATATTTATTTTTTAATTTAATAGAAAAATAGATTTACTTGAGTTTCATTTTCAAGTTCATAATATTTATAGATATCATTTTCTTTTTTCAAATTTAATTTTTCTCATTTTTCTACAATATATACATAATTATACCTACACAGAAAAAAATCTAGTATTTTTTTTCAATCATTTTTATCACTAAATAAATATGGAGAAAATTCAATAATCATTTTAGGAGAAAATTTATTTATTGTTTTTTCTATTCATTTTATTACCTTCCATTCATGTCATTCTGTATCTATTTTTATAAAATTTATTTTTTCTTCCTTTAACAAAATCTCATCTCATATTATAGTAGATATTTTTTCAGTGATATTTGATGAATTTTTTCTTTCAATACTACTTCATCACATATTTAAATCATTTATATTTATTATTGTTTCTCAATTTACATCGGAACAAGCTTTATTATATAAATAAACATTTTCGTATTTATTTTTATTTATACTTGACAAGTTTTGATTATATATAGCTTGGATAGGTTCAAATCAAATTACTTTTCAATTTTTTCAAACAAGTTTTGGAAGAAAATTAGTATACATTCATATATTAGCTCAAATATCTACACAAATATAGTCTTTTTTTATATTTTTATACATTATATAAAAAATTTCTTTTTCATATATTCAATTAATAAAAATTTCATTATCTACGGTTCAATTCTTATGTGATATTAATAATTGAAAACTTATATTTTTAATTTTTACTTTTTTGTATATATCTTTTATAAAATTTTTTAATTTTTTTTCTTGATTTTTTCTTTTAATTCTAATAATCATTCTCCATGAATTTATTAAAATATTAAAAATATATTTAGGTAATATTTTTTCAATTTTATTTCTAACTTTTATATAATACATATTTATTATTTTATTATTTTATTATTTTTTTAATTATTTTATCAATCTTTATATATTCAAAGGTATTTTTTATATATTTAAATGTAAATAAATACATTCAAAAAAATTTTATTAATAATTTTAGATTATAAATTTTATTTTTTATCATTTCAAATAATATATTTTTATATTTTAATCTATTTAAAATATAATTATTTTCTTTACTTAGAGTTAATCATCATTCTAAATATTCACATATAGTTGAATCTTCATCAAAATAATAGATGTTATTTTTTTTTGCTATTTTATAGAAAAAGATCCATTCTTCTCAATTCTTAATTAAATTTGGAAAATATAAATTATTTATAATATTATTTTTAATAATATGAGTTACATCACCTATTATATTTTTTCAAAATAAATAATCATATATATAGTTATAAGATATTTTATTTCATGTAATTTTTGATATTTTATTTCATTTATTATCAATTTTATTTGTTATAAGCCAATTAATATTTTTTCATTTTAAAAAGTTGTTAATATTTTTTAAAGTATTTATATTAAAATAATCATCATCATCAAGAAAAATTATATAATCAGATTTTTTATTTACATTTTTTAATCATTTGTTTCTTGAATAATTACATCATTCATTTTTTTTGTTTTTAAAATATTTAATTTTTTCTGAATTTATAGATTTTAAAAAACTGTCTAAATTATTTAATGGATAATCATCTATTATTATCATTTCCCAATTTCTATAATTTTGATTTATTAAAGAATTTATTGCTCTTATTAGTAAATCATTTCTTTTATATGTGGGGGTTATTATAGAAAACTTTAATTCCATTTTTATCTTTTAAGTATTATTTCTAATTTTTCTAAATCTTCTTTAGTATCAATTCAGATACTATCAAAGTCAGTTTTAACAAGTTTAATTTTAAATCAATTTTCTAATATTCTAAGTTGTTCTAAACTTTCCATTTTTTCTGCAAAAGTTTGAGGCATATTTACATATTGTAATAAAAAATCTCTTTTATATGCATAAAGTCAAAGATGTTTATTATAGTCATCAAGTTTTAAACTAAACTCTTCTAAATTTGCTGTTCTATCAAATGGAATTATACTTCTAGAAAAGTATAAAGCCATATTATTTTTATCAAGTACTACTTTTACATTATGAGGTTTTCTTACTTCTTCTAATTCATAAAATTTAGTACATGCAGTACACATAACTGTTTCATCACTACTGTCTATTATACCATAAATTATTTCATTTATAGTTTCAGTATCAACTAATGGTTCATCTCATTGAACATTTAAAACTATATCATATTCTGGATACATTTTTGCAACTTCTGCAACTCTATCACTTCAAGTTTTATGATTAGTTGAAGTCATAACTACATCTGTTGTAAATTTTTTTGCTCTTGAAATTATTTTTTCATCATCAGTTGCTATTATAACTTTGTCTGCTTTTGTTTTTAAACAAGCTTCATAAGTCATTTGAAAAATAGTTTTTCAATTACTTAACTCTATTAAATGTTTTTCAGGTAATCTAGTACTTCAAAGTCTACAAGGTAATACTATTAATACTTTATTATTCATAATTTTTTAATTAGATTTTATTTTTCTATAAAATAATTTTTGATAAGATTGTATTTCTTCTACTGTTAATCTTCAAGCATAAAATTCTTTACTTAACCATTTTATCAAGTTAGCAACACATATTTCTTGTCAATTAAATGCAATAGATTTTTTTAAATCATCTATAGATATATCTTCAAAAAATATATTTTGCATATCAATAACTTCAACTTGTTTTAAACTTTCTCAATCTAAAATTGGTCAAGAATTATTTGAATCTATAATTCTTGCTATAATTGCTAAATTATTTCATTGTGGATCTATTTTAAATTTTCTTATTAAGCCAGAATTTATAGGATTATAATGATTGTATAAACTTACATCTATTCATAATGATAATAAAAGATTTACTTGTTCGTAAAAATTATCTCTTAGACGAATTATTTGTTTACTAAATCATAATAAATCATTATGAGATACAATTTCAATTTTTCATCTATCATTTATTTGGTATGATTGTTCTTCTAAGCTCATTTTTTTATTCAATAATATTTAATATTTTATACTCAAAAACTTCTTTTTTTCAAACAAACTTTTTTTTCCTTGTTAAAAACTAAGATACCAAAAAATATTTTTAATATTTTGTCACTTTTTTTTATTTTTTCGTTATAATAAATGTGAGATAAATTATTTTAATAAGTAAATTATATTTATATGAAAAAATTACTTTTAACTTTTGTTTTATTTTTTGTTTTATTTTGAGCAAATACTTATGCAATGCATCCAAGTTGGGATACAAATTTTGATGGTTTAAACGATTGTGAAAATGATGGAACTTGTGATGATAGTGTAGATTATACTAGTGCAAAAATATATAAAACTAGTAATGATTTTTTATCAGCAGAGTGAAATATGTGTCTAAGTGCAACAGATGGTTGTAATAATGTGATGATTATAGATGGTCAATTGTGACCTATGACAAAGATGTATTGTGAAGATATTTATGGATCAAAATGACAAGAAAAATGGTCTTGTAATAGTTATGATACAGAAAAAGTAGATTATATGAAATATATCACAAAAAACATATCAAATCTTACAGAGAAAAAACCAGTTTTAGGTTGAACTTGGTATGTAGTAGATATAAATTGGATAAGTGATGAAAATATAATTGTTAGCTTTGAAGATGGTCATATACAAGAAAAAGTTACTCTTAAAAAATCTGATATAGTTTTGGAAAAACCAGAAGATATGAGAGTTTGTACTATGCAATATGCTCCAGTTTGTGCTGAAGTACAAGTACAATGTATAAAAGCACCATGTTTTCCAATCCAAGAAACTTTTGGTAATTCTTGTATGGCTTGAAAAAATCCTGTTTTGTATAATGGGGAATGTAGAGACAATGTAGATATATCTTTATTTAAAAGATATCAAAAATATGAAAATTATTATATATCTACTTTAAAAGATATAAAAACAGAAACTTTACAAAATTGACTTGTAAAAGCAGATGAGATGATAGAAAAAACAAAACTTATGAGATTTGCACAATGATTTTTGGAAAAATATGTAACTAAAATTGTTTTTGTTAAAGAACTTTTTGTAAAAGAAATAAATAATAGATATTAAAAAAATTAGGCGAAGCCTAATTTTTTTGTTTTTTAAGGAAATATATTATAAATATCTTTTCTACTTCTTACTCTTATTAAAATAATTTTTTCTCAATTATATTCAAATCATATTCTATAATCTCATATCCTTATTCTGTAGTATTTTTCAAAACCTTTAAGTTTTTTAATATTTGTTATTTCTTCTAAAAAATTAACTTTTTCAAGAGTTTCTATTTTTGATAATATTCTTTTTTTTACTTCATAATTTTTTATTTTTAAAAAATCTTTTTTAAAAGATTCATCAATTTCTATAATCATAATTCTTCCTTAAAAGAATTAAAACTAGTTGTTTTTCCAGTTTTTCATTTACTCATTTGGTATCATAAAACTATATCTTCAAAATCCTCACTATTTATAAATTTTTCTAGTTGAAGTGAAGAGAATTTTTGAGATGTTTTTTCATTTAATTTAATTGTATTTGTAGTCATATTTATTATATGAATTAATAATATATTTTATTATAAATATAAAACTTAAAAAGCAAAAAAATTAATTTTTTTGCTTTTTAAGTTTTTTCACTTCATGGACAAGATATACAAAATCACTTTTGTTTAATATTGCAAATATCAAGAAATATAATATAGAAAAAAGACAGAAAAATATAAGAGTATTTAGTCTACTTATATCTTCAAAAAATGGTAAGATATAAAAATAAGTTATTGTTCAAATACTAGATAAAACTATTATATTTTTAAATAAATACCTATAATCAAATATTATCTTATAATCTTTTCATAAATAATATTCTCATAAGATCCATATAAGTATCCATCACATACCAGTAGCCAAAGCTGCTCATGATACTCAAATAGTATTTATAAAAATAATATTTGTAAAAAAGTTAAAAACTATAGCAATAAAAACTATTTTTAATCTTTGTTTTACCTTTCAAATACTAGCAAGTATACTACTATTCATTTGTAATAAAAAGTTAAATGCTAGGAATAATATAGCATATTTTAATATATCTCCAGAAGGTAAAAATCTTTCACCAAAAAACATATAAGCTAGATTTTTTGCAAATACAAAGAACAATATACTAAATGATAGAGATAGAACAAGGAAGTTTTTTTGAAATATAGATTTTATAATTTTAATTTTTTCAGTTTCTCATCTACTGTGCATTTGAGAAAACATAGGATAAAGTAGAGCAAAGATAGGTCATATAAGCATAAAGGGGATATTTATAATACTTAAATAAGTAGTATAATATCAAGCAGATTCAGTTCCTAGTATATATATTATCATTTGCATATCCATTTGACTTAGTATAACAGATGCTTGCATACTTATAAATATAGTTAATGCATATTTAAATATTTGTTTAAATAATGTTTTGTCCCACAATATTTTTTCATTTTTCAGATAAACATTATAGTATTTTTTTGTAAATATACTGGCTGCAATTATGATTCAAATATACAATCAAAATACCCAAGCATAAGAATAATTTGCTAGATTTCATATATCAAGAAAAAATACTCAAACTACAAAAAATAATATAAAAAGCATCCTTAATAATTCTATTATTTTATTGTAAAATGTATTTTGAACTACCATAAAAAAAGTAGACATTATTTGAAATATATTTATTCCTAAAAAGAAAAATGCAAAGATTTTTAGTACATCTATAGCACTTTGAGATTCAAAATAATTATTTGCAATATACTCACTACCAAAAAAGAAAAATAAAGCTATACTTATACCAGTTGTCATCTGTGCTATGAAAGCATAAGTAAGTATAGATTTTACCTTATCATATCTTTTTTCAGTTATAAATTTTGGTACAAAAAAATTGAGACTATCAGTTAATCATAAGTCATTGTAAGCTGAAACTAAAGTTATAAGACTTATAACTCAATAAAGTATTCAAACTTCGCTTACTGTTAGTTCTCCGGATATGATGATTTTTATTATATATCAAATAGGTCATATTATGAATGAAAAAAGGTATAACCAAAACCCTTTTTTTATAAATTTTTCTGCCAAACTTCCATGTTCTTCTATCATATTTTTTTTATTAATTTTTTTTAGATTATATTTAATATAATTAAATTTCAAATATTAAAAATAATTACTATAATGAAATTAATTTTATTATTTATTTTTATTTATGAAGGATTTTTTCTTAGAATTATTTAATATGTTAACATCTACATTTTTAGCTAATCCATTATGACAAATTATTTGATTGATAGCTTTTTTTGTTTCAATATATAATTTTTTATATTGTAAGAATAAGAGATTTATTTTTTTTACTATGATTGCATCTATTTTTTGGTGATTTCATTTTTTAGCACTTTGATTGCTTTCAGCAGCTTATATAAATATAGTTGATGTTTTAAAAAATGCTTTAGCATTAAAATATGAGAAAAATAAATATATGACATTATGATTTATATCAATATATGTAATTATTTCATATTTTACTTATGAATGAATTATATCTCTTATTCCTTTAGCTACTGCTATTTTATCTACTATATTAGTTTTTTATGTTAGATGAGTATATTTAAATATATGATTTTTATTTGTAATAGTTTTATGGATGATTTATAATTTGATTTGAGGTTCTATTGGTTGATTTATGACTGATTCAACTTTAATGATAACATGAATTATTTGAATTTATAAGATAATAAAATCTGAAAATAAAAAAGAAGTAAATAAAATAATAAAAAAAGAGAAAAAAATATTAGAAAGTATTGATTAATACTTTCTAATATTTTTTATTTTATCACACTAGCAATTATATTTGCTACATTTTTATCAAGGGGACTAGGAATTATCTCGTTTGCAGTTGGATTAGTTACATAGTTTGCAAGAGCATTTGCTGCTTGTAGTTTATGCTTATCAGTTATTTTTACTACTCTATTTTCTAGTGCTCATTTGAAAAGTCATGGAAAAACAAGTACATTGTTCAATTGATTTGGATAATCACTTCTACCAGTTGCTACTATCTTTGCTCAAGCTTCGATAGCATCTTCTGGCATGATTTCTGGAGTTGGGTTAGCCATAGCAAATATGATAGGATCTTTTTTCATAGTTTTTACCATCTCTTTTGTTACTACAAGTGGAGCAGAAACTCAGATAAAAACATCTGCTCAAACTAGAGCATCTGCTAGATTTCCAGAGATATCATCTTTATTTGTCATATTTAAAATTTCTATTTTTTCTTTATTTAAATCATCTCTTTTTTTAGATATGATTCATCTACTATCACAAACAACTATGTCTCAAACTCAGTATAATCTAAAAAGTTTAATTATAGCAGTTCAAGCAGCTCAAAGTCAATTTACTACTATTTTTATATCTTGCTTATTTTTTGCTACTACTTTTAGTGAATTTATAAGTCAAGCAAGTGCAACTATTGCAGTACCATGTTGATCATCGTGAAAAACAGGAATATCAAGTTCTGCTTTCAATCTTTCTTCTATTTCAAAACATCTTGGAGCACTTATATCTTCTAGGTTTATACCTCAAACAGTAGGGGAAATATGCTTTATTGTTGCTATGATTTCTTCTGTATCTTGAGTATCAAGAACTATAGGAAATGCATTTACTCATGCAAATTCTTTGAAAAGTACACATTTTCATTCCATAACTGGTAATCAAGCAAGTCAACCAATATTTCAAAGTCCCAAAACTGCACTTCAATCACTTATTACAGCTACAGTATTTGCTTTGATAGTATATTTATATGCATTTTCAGGGTCTTTTTGTATAGCTCTACAAGGTTCAGCAACACCTGGACTATAAGCAGTAGAAAGTAATTCTCTGCTATCAATAGTAACTTTTGAATTGAAATCTATTTTTCATCTTAGTTTTTCATGTAATTCTAAACTTTTTTCAAAATAATTCATATTTTTATATTATTAATTTATATTTACTATATATTATATAGCATTACTAATAATATAATGGTTTTTAACATAAAATCAAAACTTTTTCTTGTTTTATATATTTTTAAAATTAAAATCATATACGAATTTAATTTTAATATTAATCTTAGAAAAAATGCTTAGTTATTTATTGAAAATTTTTGCATTACTTTTGTTTTCTTTTTTTATCTTATTTAATTATTATTTTGTATTTCCAGAACATATAAATAATTTTGATGGTTATCTATCATATATAGTAATTATATGAATTATTTATAGTATTTATAAATATTTTCAACTTGATTATTCTAAAGATAAAGCAGTTATAAATCTTAAAACAGTTATATGATTTTTCTTTTTGAATTTATTTGTTTTATGTATTTATTATTTTAATTTAATAGATTCTTGAAATATTTTTTTAAATTGAGTTACTTTATTTTTTAAAATACTTTTTTATTCTATTTTTCCTGTGATTGTTTATCTTATTTCTTTATCTTTTGGTAAGAAAATTCTTGAAAGATTGAGCGATAAAGAAGAATTTTGAAAATGAGTTTTTTGGATGTTGGAATTAGTTGTTTGATTAGTTTCATTTTTATCAATCATAGTTATTTTTTGAATTTTATGATTTTATAACTTAGTTGTTGTTTTTTTAGTTTTAGCTTTGTTTTTGGTACTGTCATATAAAGAATTATTTAAAATATTTAAAGATGTAACTGAAGTAAGATATGAGTTTGATATAAAAAAATGATCATATCTAAATCTTTTAAGTGTTGAATTTTTTACTATTTTTTCTTTTTTAGTTTTATGAGTTTGACTTATCTCTATAGTTAGACCTTTCCCAATATGATGGGATGATTTATGAGTATATATGAATTATCCTCATCTTATGGCTGAAGCTTGAAATTTACTTTCTCTTTGAGCTATGTATAGTTGGCAAACATTTACATGAATAGGTTATATGTTTGGTTCACCAGTTTTTGCTTTTTTCTTAAATATTTCAGGATTATTTTTAACTTATATAGTACTTTTAGTAGTATTTTCAAATCTTATAAAATCAGTTTCTCATAAAAAAGATACTATAATTAATATTCCTGTTATTTTATCATCTATTTTTATCTCTTTGCCTATGGTTTGATTTCAAACTACAAAAGATCTAAAAGTTGATGAATGATTATTTTTTATAAGTGTAGTTTTATTATTTTTCTTATATAAATATTTTTTATTGTTAAAAAATGAAAAACATATTTCTATTTATTATCTATTTATTATTTGAATAATTGCTTGATTTGCTTTTAGTATAAAATTTACAGCACTTTTGCTTATAGTTGCCATAGTTTGAGTCATATCTTTTGCTAGAGTTTGAATAATATGATTTTTTGCATATTTATCTGTTTTCTTTTGAATATTTACCCTAGCAAATTTATGGAAAATGATGAATGTAGTAATCAATCCAAATATGATTCCTTGATTTGAAACAACTTTTGGTATATCTAGTATTGTTTTATGAATCATATTATTTTGATATACTTATTTTAAAAATAAAAAAAATTTTTTAAATTTTTGAAAAGAATTTTTAGTTTTTATATTTTGATTGTTTTTAGTATTATTACCTTGGTTTTGAAAAAATATATGAGAATCATATCTTAATTTAAGTTTTTCTTCTATAATTTCATGAAAAGCAGATTATTTTAATGTAGATTATAGTAAGATATATTCTTCTGAAGAGATTTCACAAATAAGACAAGAAAAAGTAATTGAAAGAAAAAAGGAAAATTCTATTACAACAAATGAGGATTTTTTAAGATATTTTTGATATGAAAAGGGGATAAATGATTTTGTTTATCTTCCATGGAATTTGACTATGCAAGTCAATCAAAAATGAGAATATACAGATATTTGATTCTTATTTCTAGCATTATTACCACTTATTTTTATTTTTTTACCATATAGAAAAAAGCATTATGCATTGTTTTTTGTATGATTATCTATAATCCAATTTTTATTTTATTTTGAATGAAATAAAAAAGAAATTGATTATTCTTCTTATTCTAATGTTTCTACTTGAAGTTTAGAAAATGTTTTTATACCAAATGATCTTGTATTTGTTCGTAATAATGATTTTGAAAATATATTTGATATAGATATATATAAATATATAGATGATGAAGTTATTTATACATGATTAAATACTGAAGAAATTACAGAAAAAACAAAGCAATATTTATCTGATATAGCTTTGGAAAATGCTAAAATTCAAATAATAAAATCAAGTATTCAAACTCAAGAAAATTATAATTTATTGTATCAAAAAAATCTTGAATTATTAGCTAAGGATTTTGAAAAATATTATAATGAAATATTTGAAAATGATTTTAATGAATTTAAAAAAGTAGTTAATACTAATTTTTATTTAGAAATTAAAGATAAAGTTTTAAATCTTAGTTTATGAAAAGATATTAGTTTTTTAACTGTTCCATTGGATGAAAATGATTATCAATATATAAAAAAATTAAATACTATCTATAATTCAACATGATTTTTTAATGTGTGAGATGTAGTTTCTTTAAATAATTTACTTGTTAAAAATCATGCAACAGATGAGGAAATAAAAATTATAAATAATATATGGAATGAAAATAGAACATTAAAATGAAAAATAGTTGATTTTTTTGCTAAGATTAATCTCCCATTTTGATATGTATTTATATTTCTAGTATTTATATTACCAACTATTTATTTATTAGTTACTTTAAAACATTGAAAAATAAACTATATTTTTAAATTAAATTTAATTTTTGCTTCTGTTTACACATTTTTATGGGCTATATCTTCTTTTTGAATAGTATGGTATGGTATAACTATGTATTTTTCATTTTTATTAATGATCTGATTATGAGCATTTTTTATAACTAATTATGATTATGATATAGATGATAAAAAATATATTTATAAAATAATGTGAACTATAGTATTTTTAATTATTATCTTAATTTATTTTTTCAATAGTTTATTTCCTTATATATTTTCAAATTTAAAAAATGCTTGATATAGTGAATTTAAAGTAGGTAAAATCACTCAAGCAGAGTCTATTTTTGTATATCATGATGATTATAAAAATATACTTTTTACCTTAAATATAGATGAATCAAAAATAGATGATTTTTTGAAAGAAAATATAGATGAGACTATATATTTAAATATAAAAGATAAAAAAATAGAAGATATTTCTCAAGTTTTTAATATATTAAAAGAATATCAAAAAGATAAAAATTATGAATTAAAAGCAAAAAAATCTATTCAAGATTTATATAAATCTATACAAAATCCATGAAAAGAATTTGCAAATAAGGAAAAAATTTATAGGGTAGGTACATTTTTAAAATACTATATTAGTGAAAATAATAATAGACTTTATGAAGATAGTTTGCTTTTCTCTTTCGATGATTATATATACGATAATGATTCAGATATAACTATAGATAGATTTAAAAAATTATGATTAAAATATTTACTTATTGATTTAAATGCTGCAACAATTGATAAATCTGATACCCATGATTTAACAAAAAGATATGAAAATCTATTAAAAACATTTAATAATGATAGACTTGAACTTATTGAAACAGACAGTGTTTGTCTAAAATTGGCTTTAGATCTATATGATAAAAATAATGATATAAATGAGTATTTTGATATTTCTTGAGTAAATTATGATTCATATGATGAAAATAATAATATGATTTCAAGATCTAAAAAAAGAATTGTATGTATTAACTATATAAATAATTTATTGGATCAAGATAAGATAAATGAAAATAATTATTCATATTTATTACCTTATAAAAGTTATTTTGAAAAAAATACTAAAACTCTACAATCTTTAGATAATGTAATATGAATGTCATATAAGGCACTTTTTAAAATCAAATAAAAAAATCTGGAATTTTCCAGATTTTTTATGCTTAAAATTTACAAAATATTAAATATATGGTTTAATATATATAATATCTTATAAATTTTATTTCATGATTTTTTGAATTGACATATCTATATTTATTTTTTTAGTTCTATGTCTTTTTTTAGTTGCTATTTTTGAATTTATAAATTGATTTCATGATACTGCAAATGCTGTTGCTCCAGTAATATATACAAAATCATTAAAAGCAAGATATGCAGTTTTGCTTGCTTGAATTATGAATTTTTTATGAGTTTTTTTATGATGAATTTGAGTCGCTATGGCAATAATCTACCTATTGCCATTAGAAGCAATTAGTTATCAATCAACTTCTTTTTGAATAATAGTAGTAATTTCATTATTATTATCTGCAATAATATGGAATTTTTTAACATGGTATTTTGGTATACCTGCTTCCAGTTCACATTCTCTTATATGAGCCATATTGTGAGTAACAATTTCTATGCTTTATATTCCTATGAATTGAAATATTCAAATAGTTCCAAATTGGGATAAAGCAATTGAAGTAATAGAATCATTACTTTTTTCTCCATTTTTATGATTTATCTTGGCATCTATTATAATGTTATTTTTATATAGATTTATTAAATCAAGATATTATTTTAGTACACCATCAAAGAGGCATAAAAATCCAAAAAAATGACTTCGTTTAGTATTAATTTTAACATCAGCATGGGTAAGTTTTGCTCATGGTAGTAATGATTGACAAAAATGAGTTTGATTAGCTATGCTTATACTTGTTTTACTTGTTCCAAATATTTTTGCAATAAATCCAAATATAAATAAAGATGAGATAAATAAAAATATAATCTCTATTGAAACAAGTTTAGATTCTATAAATTCAGATTTATTAAATAAATATGAAAAAGAAAAATTAGCTGAAACTATTTTAAATATAGAAAATATAAAGCAAAAATTAAATAATAATTCTGAGTTTGATAAAAATGATTTAAGAAAAGAAGTTTTAACTTTTAAAAATAATATAAATCTACTTGAAAAAACTATTTTAAAAGATGAATCTAAATTGTATTTAGTTTCAGTTGTTAATAGTGATATATGAGATATAAATATTAATAAGATTGATACCAATATAACATCTATTTTATCAATAATTAATTATGCACCAATATGGGTAATATTACTTATATCAGTTTCACTTTGATTATGAACAATGATATGATGGAAAAGGATAGTTGTTACAATATGAGAAAAAATAGGTAATACAGATATGAATTATGCTCAAGCTACAACTAGTGCATTAATAACTGCTATGACAATTACTATAGCATCTAGATTCCATCTACCTGTAAGTACAACTCATATCTTATCTTCAAGTGTGGCTTGAACAATGAGTGTATGATCAAATAGATCTTGAGTTAGAGGTTGAACAATTAGAAATATATTAACTGCATGGATTTTAACATTACCTGTTACTATGTTTTTATCTTGATTTATATTTTTGATTTTATGGTATATTGTTATTAAATAAATAAAAAAGAGCATTTGCTCTTTTTTATTTATTTATTTTTTCTTTTAATAAACTAGATTTATAAATTTCTTTTTTATAAGGCTCTATTCTAATTATTTCTATATCTAGATTATTTTCTTTTAAATAATTTTCTAAATCTTGGCTAAATCATTTTTGATCATAACCAAGACAAATAACTCTAGGTAGATACATATCTATCCATTTTAAAGGATTTTCTTCATCTCAAGTTGATACTATATCAGAAATTTGTAATTCTTTTATATGAGAAATCCTTTCTTCAATAGAATAAAGTGGTTTTTTACCTTTAAATTTTTCTATATTTTTATCAGTCGCAAGTATAGTTACCAATATATCTCAGTATTTTTTAGCTTCACTTAAAAAATATCTATGTCACTCGTGAACCAAATCAAAAGTACCAAAGGTAAGTATATAATTATTTTTTTCTTTTATTTTTTTTGTATCATAATTTATTTGATTTTTTAGTTTTTCAAGATCATCAAATTTTCTATTTTCTCTTATTTTTTCAAGTATAATTATTTCTATTTCTCTATCATAAATGCTTTCATTGAAATCAAAAATAAAACTTTCAAATAAAGCTTTTGTATTATTTGCACTTCAAGCTCATCTATAGATTTTTCAGTCTATAATTACATTTATTTTATATGTTCCATCTTCTATTGTATCTTTTTCTAATATTATATTTGCAGTAGGAAATCATATAGTTCTTCATATTTGATTTCATTTTACTACAACTCCTTTTATATTTTTAATCATTTATTTGATTGATAAAATTTTAATCTATTTTTTTTCTTTCAGCCAATAGGTTTAATCCAGAAAGTGCATAAGTAGGACTTATTCTAGCTTTTACTTGTTCTTCATTTTCACAAGTTAAAATACCATTTATATAAGCAGTAGAAGTATCATCTTCTATACTTATATTCATGATTCCTCTTGCTGATTCTCAAGCAACCATTTCATAATGAGTTGTTTCTCATCTAATTACAACTCAAAAACAAATAACTAAATCAGGATTTAATCTTTGTTTTACTAGTTTTACAAAAGCAGGTATTTCAAATGCTCCAGGAACAAGAAATTTTTCTACATTTTTAAATCAATTAACTCTCAATAATTCTTCATTTACATCTTCTAATGCTTTTGTAAAATCTCTGTTAAATTCTGCAGTTACAAAAACAATTTTCATATTTTTATCAAGTTTTGAATAATCTCAATTTTGCATCTTGTAGTTTGACATATCTTTATTTGTTAGATTGTAATTTATTTATATATTTTCATAGGATATCAAATTCTAAATTAACTGTGTCTCAAACTTTTAAAAGTCATATATTAGTTATAGATTGAGTATGTGGAATGATAGAAACTGATAAATAATCTTTTTTATCATCTACTACTGTTAAACTAACTCAGTTAATTGTAATACTTCATTTTTCTATCACAAGATTATTATATTTAAAATCGTAATTTATGAAATAATATTTTGAACCATCATCATTTTCTATTATTTTTTCAACTGTTCAAGTTGTATCTACATGACCAGAAACAAAGTGTCAATCCATAGTATCACTAAGTTTTAGGCTTTCTTCTACATTAAAAAAATCTCAGATTTTTTTTGTTTTAAAATTAGTTTTTTTTATAGATTCTTCCATTACAAAGAAACTATATTTATCACTATCACTTTCTATAATTGTCATACAAGCTCAATCATGAGCTACACTTATACCTTGTTTAAGAGGTTTTTTAAATATATTTTCAACAGTAAAAGTTCCATTATCTATATCTAAAATACGAGCTTTATTTTCTATAATTCAAGAAAACATATTATATTTTTATTACTATATAAACTATAGTGATTATATTAAAAAATAAATAAAAGGCAAAGCTTTTATTTATTTTTTTAGTACATCTTTTGGATATCTTTCCCAAAATTTATTTCTAAATTCTTCATATCTATTTTCTAGTATTGCAACTCTAGCTTTTTTTGCTAAATGTATAAGAAAATGCAAATTATGATAACTAAGCAATTGCATACCAAGCATTTCATCTTCTTGAATTAAGTGTCTTAAATATCATTTACTATAATTTTTACATACTTTACATTCGCAATCAGGATCAAGAGGCGTTTTATCTAGTCTAAATTTTAAGTTTGTAATTTTTAAATTTCAAGTGTATGTAAAAGCTACTCAATGTCTACCAAGTCTTGTAGGTAATACACAATCAAACATATCCATACCTCTATAGATACCTTCTATTAAGTCTTCAGGAGTTCAAACTCACATAAGATATCTTGGTTTATTTGTAGGAAGTTTATCTTTTATTACATCAAGAGTTTTATACATATCTAGTTTTGGTTCTCAAACCGATAATCATCAAATAGCAACTCAAGGAGTATCAAGTCATGCCATAAATAAAGCACTTTCAGTTCTTAAATCTGCATAATTTACTCATTGAACAATAGGGAATAAAGCTTGTTCATAAGTTCATTCACTTCTTCTTTTTTCATTGTTTTCTTTCCATCTATTTACACATCTAACAGCCCATCTATGTGTTCTTTCCATTGCTTTCCTTGCATATTCTTTATTTGATTTTCCAGGAGCACATTCATCAAATGCCATTATTATATCAGCTCAAATATTACTTTGAATATCCATTACATTTTCAGCATCAAAATAGTGTTTTGATCAATCAATAAAACTTCTAAAATGAACTCACTCTTCAGTTATTTTTACTAGTGATTGTTTTTTTTCTCCGTGTTTTAATTCAGTAGTAGCTCTTAAGTTTCAAAGCGAAAATACTTGAAATCAACCAGAATCTGTAAGAATAGGTTTATTATAATTTTGAAATTTATGAGCTCAACCAAATTCTTTTAGAGTTAAATCACCAGGTCTAAGAAATAGATGATAAGTATTATTTAAAATTATCTCAGCTCACATTTCATCAAGTTCTTCCTTGTGTATTCATTTTACACTTGTTTTTGTTCAGACAGGCATAAAAACAGGAGTTTTAAAACTACCATGTTCTGTAAAAAACTCTCAAGCTCTAGCGAATCAATCAGTATTTTCTAAGTTAAATTTGAAATCAAACATTTTTAAAATTTGTTAAATAAAATCGGCAAGATATTATAATTTTTTTGTAAAAATGCAAATAAAAAAGAAGACTATAAAATTCAGTCTTCTTCTAATTCATGTATCATTTTTTTTAGATTTTCTACCTTTTTTTTATCTCTTTCTAGTTTTTGAGATATGGTTTTATATTTATATTCTTTTAGTAATTCAACAGATGCATGTTTCCATTCAGGATCTTTTATCTTAATTTTTTTTACTAATTCAATTTCTTTTTTTATATCATTGTTTTTTTTCAAAAAATCATCTCTTCATAAATTATCCATATCAGCATCTTTAATTATTTCTTCATATTTATTTTTTGGTTCTTTATATGCTGGGTCTGTTGCTAGTATTATCTTTTCAATTAATTTTATTTTTTCATCTGGATATAATATACTTTTTAAATAATTTTTGGCTATTTTTGCTCAAATTGGTTCATTTTTATCATATTGAATAATAAAACCTGTATCATGAAATAATCAAGAAAGTGCAAGTATTTCTATATCTGATTCATTCAATCATTCTTTTTCCGCTAGATAAATAGCTCTAGTCATTACATCTATAGAGTGTTCATAGCTATGATAATAGTGATTTTCAAGGGGCATAAGCAATTTATTTACATATTTCTTGGCATTTTCAATCAAAATAGAATTCATTTTTGTTAATTAGCAAATAAATATTATTTTGTTTAATTGTATTATATTATTAAGAATAAATCAATTAATTTGATATAATTTTTATTATATCATTGTAAGCTATAAAAATACTTAATATTATTAGTAAAACAAAGAAACTAAAATGAATAATTGCTTCAGTTTTTCAGTTAATTATTTTTTTACCAAATATTTTTTTTAATATAGAATTTATAGTTATAAATATAAATCTTCATCAATCTAAGGCAGGAATAGGTAATAGATTAAATACTCATAAATTTATAGAAATAATAGCTCAAATAACTATCAAAAAAATAATTCAGGCACTTAAAGATTTGTTTATAAAATCAACTATTCATATAGGTCAACTTAGGCTTTCTAATGCTTCTTGTCTTTCTATAGGAGTTTCTGGATTAAATATATTTTTTACTAAAATTCATATTCATTTAAATGTTAAAAATATATGATTTTTTGTTTCAATAAAAGCATATTTTAAAGAATCTATTAGATTATATTTTATTATGTATTTTTCATTTATTTCTAGATTTTCTCAAAGATAAACTCATATTTTTCATTCTGCTGGGATTTCTATAGTTTTATTTTCACTATTTAAAAAAGTAAGATCTATTTTTTGATTTTTTGAGTTAGATATTATTTCTATTATTGAGTTTGTATCTAAGATTTCTTGATTATTTATTTTTATTAATATATCTCAGTTTTTTATTCAGCTTTTTTCTGCTATGCTTCATTTTACTGGCGATAGAACAATTCAAGGATTTTTGATTATAAGTCCAGAATTTATTGCTTGTTCTAAAGTTGGAATAGTTTTTAGTTCTAGATTAGTTTCTATCTTTGTATTTATTCAAATTGGTTTTATTCAAATTAAAAAAAGTATAAAAAATATAAAAAAAGCTAAAACAAAATTCATAAAAATTCAAGCCAATATTATAATTGCTTGTTCCCAACTTTTTTTATTTGCTAGATTATAATCTGCATTGTTTTCAATTAAAAGTTTTTTTATTTCATTTTTTTCTTGAATTCAAATCTTTTCTCCTGATTTATAAAATATATCTTTATTTTCATTTAAAGCTTTTTCTAGATCAAAATTATTATAAAGTTTTTTATTTTCGTCAAACACTAAAAAAGTATGAGGTGTTTCTCAAGTAAGTTTTACAAATCATCAAAGTGGTAACCAGTTCAAAGTAAAAAGAGTTCATTTTTTGTCTATAAAAAGTTTTTTTCCGCGAGGTGGAATTCCAAGTCAAAATTCTTCAACTCTTACTCAGAATCTTCTAGCAGCAGTGAAATGTCACCACTCATGTACTAAAACAACGATTGAAAATATGATTATAGCAGTAATTATTCACAAAATTAGCATTTATTTAAAACTTAAAATTTAATATTTTCATATTAATTAATTAACTTTAAATGTAAAATTTTTATTTACTTATATTTTTTGCAAATATGAGCTTTTGTGCTATAATAAATAAAATATTTTTTAATATAAAGTTTATGGTTTCAAATTTAAACCCTGAATTAAATGAATCTGTAGAAAAAGGAAAAAATCAAAATCAAAATATTAAATGAAAATTTTTAAGTGAATTTTCTAAAACTTTTTTAGCATGAAAGGATAAAACCATATTTATAAATGATATAATGAAATCAAATTCTATATCTGATTCAAAAGTTATAATGAGAAAATTACAACTTTTTCAATCTACAAGCGATGATGCAGATATAAAAAACTTTGATACTTCAAAAATTAATATCTTTGATCTTAGAAGATTGGTTTGAAAAGATTATTTGAAATTGAAAAACTCTAGATTATTGTTAAGAAATCTAGTATTAAGAGATTATACTATTTCAAGTGAAGAATTTGATGATAATTTATTTGAAGAAATTGAAAAATTACCAATTATTGAGATTGAGAAATTACTTGATTCTGAAGTTAAGCTAGATAGATTTTTAACTGATAAATTATGATTTCCTATTAATAAAAGAGCAAATTTATTTCCTTTTAATTTTTGAAGCCTTACTGAAGAACAAAAAAGAGATAAATTAAATAATTTACAACCTGCAAATTTAAGAGATGAAGTTGAATGAATCTTATTTGATATTTCTAGAGGTAGAATTCTTTATTCTGATATTAAAATATTATTTCAAACAAATTTGTTTGATTTAGAACAAAAGAAGCTTTTTATTAAAACTTTTATTCCTATGACAACTTTATGAAAATTAGTTGAATTGGGTATTTATACAAAAGAAGCAGCAGATATAAAAAAAGAAACTATATTAAATGAATTATTTAAAGATAATTTTGCAGATATTTCAACTATAATAGAAAGTGTGTCTTTACATGATATACAAGTTTCTACTAATGATTTAGATTTAACTGAAGATAGTATTTTTTCATTATCTCAAGATGTATGATTTAAAAATTTAGAGGATAATTTTAGAGAATTAAATGAAAAAATTAGAGAAGAAGAAATATCATGATGACCACAAACTTTTGAATCATTAAAAAAGAAGATATGAGAAATAAATAAAAATTGAAAGATAAGTAAACTTGATGATTTTTGAGTTGATAATTTTGTTGAGATTGTTGTAAAAAATGAAAAATGAGAAATTTCAAGTAGTTTTTTAAGAGTAAAGGAAATAGACGATGATAAAAAAATTTTAAGATTAGTTGAGGTATGAACAGATAAGATTATAAATCTATCTTCTGATTCTGACAAAGAAATTTCATACTCAGGTTTTTTAGAAATTGCATCAAGAAATAATATTTCTTTGAAATTTTATAAGAAACAAGAAATAGATGATAATATAAAATCATGAGCTTTTAAAACATCAGATTTAGTTATATATTCTCATTCTGATTTAGCTAATGACGATGCTAAAAAATCATATGAACAAAGATATTTTGAATCAAAAAAACAAGAATTAGAAGAATTAAAACTAAGAGAATCTGAATTATCTAGCATAGAAAAAGCAAGATTAAAAAATTTAAATGATGAGATTTTATCTGGTGTTGTTGATGAAGATCTACTCTTAGATTTTTTAAATCTCGATTCTCTTATTTCAAAACTTAATGAGATTGATATAGATGGTAAAAAACTTGGTCTTTCTAAGTGACTTATGCTTGTTGCAAAGGATTGATGAGTTCATGAAATTAGTTGAGTTTCAGATTGAGAAATTGAAGTATTAACCCAATGACAAAAAGTAAGATTTACATATGAAGAATTTTATCAAACTTTTAAAAAATTAGAAACAAAGAGGGTAAAGAAGATAAATAATTTTTCTGAATTATTATGAAATTATAATTGAAATAACAAGTGGAGTGATGTATCTTTTGAAAATAATAAATTTATAACTAAAAAATCAGAAAATAAAAATAAAAATGATGATTTAGAAATTGAATACTTTGTTTCATCTAAAAGTGATGATATAATAAGAGTTCATAGTATTAATTGAAATAATATTACCGTATCTTTTTGAGAAAGAAAGAAAAGATGAGATTTAGATAAAAAAGATAAAAATTATAAGGAAAAATCAGGAGATGAGGTGTTATTTATTGAATGAGCAAGTAAACATACTTTTAGTTTAAATCAGTTTAAAAGTTCTGTTTTGGATGATAGTAAAAATGATTTTCATCCTAGTTGGGAAACTTGAAAAAGTTTAAAAACTGAACAAGACAGTACAAATAACATTAAATGAAGTTTTTGGTCTAGATTTTTTGATAGAGCTTCATTTGTAGATTTACTTGCATGATGAAAATTATTTTTTAGTTCTATTGAAGAAACATTGAAGAGATGAAATGATTTAAAATCTGCTAGATTTGCACTATCTATGGGGTGATTTTTACCTGAGGAACTTAGAGCTGAATTACAAATAAAAGTTGAAAGAGAAGAGGGAGATTCTATGGATAAAGCTTTAGAAGGTTTATGAAAAGTTGATTCTTGGATTGCAGTTAGTAGAATTGAAGGTTGGCTTTTAAATAAAAATACTCCAGAATATAAGAAAGAGGCTTGAATTATGTTTATGCTTTCTAAATATTGACATCTTACATCAAAAAATGCATTATATAAATATAGATGAAAATTTTTATGGTATGAAGCATTGGGTTGAAAAAAATGAGATGACTTCTTTAATCAAATAGAGGCAGAATCTTTAGAAGGTTGATTTTCTTTTTCAGAAGAATATTTAGTACATATGTTGTTAAAAAAACAATGTTGAAATACACCATTTAAGTGACATAAGAGAAGATCAAGATTACATAAGGAGTATGAATGAAAATGGGCTTCTTGAATAAGTGAGGAATTAGAAAAATGATATAAGGATGCAAATGCAAAAAGAAAAGCTGTTCAAATGCTTAAATGATGACATGATGAAGCAACTTGAGGTACTACTTCAAATGCACTTTGATGGTATAAAAAAGCAATTGAAAGATGAGGTTCTTTAGAGGAAATGAATGAATGATATTTTTGTTTATTATATTCATGAGCTGCTTATGATATAGATCAAAAAACATATTTAAATGCTAGATGATTATGGCAATGAGGTATGCCTATAATTGCAACTAGATTTTTTTCTACTGTTCCAGAAATGAAATTGTTTAATAAGACAATCTTAAGATTATCTGAAATAATATGAAAACAATATAGTGATAAATTTCCAAATATTGCAAAAAATGCAAAGGAAATCTTTGATATGGCTGAAAATTGAAAGTGAACAGAAAAATCTAGATTTGATAAATCTCTTGATTTTTGGAAAAAATACTGAAAACCATTATCAAATTCTCTTTATATGAAGCATGTATGAGATTCTGAATTCTCTAAAACAGATAAGGTGGTTTTACTTGAAAAAGAAAATGATAGTATATTATGAGAATATTTTAATAAGGTTAGAGAATTTACAGGAGAAGATGCTTTTAAGAAAGATTATATGGATGATGCTTGTTGAGATGCTTGAGTTTCTTGACTAGATACTAAGAAAATGATAATTCAATATATGTCTATGAATACTGGTGGTTGATATAGAGATGATATTATGTGACCAAAGATGTGGAATTGGATATCAAATGATATAAAATCAACAGTATCAAAGAGATTTAGTGATGATGAAACTGAAAATTTATTGTTAAAAAAGAAATATTTAAGGTTAATTCTTAGAGATGTGGTATGATGAATTTTAACTAATGCTTGATTTAGAAATGAGATATTATCTTCATATAATAATTTATCATCAGATGTTTGATATGATCTAACATCATGGGGATTAATTTTAGGAAATTATAAGGATTACTCACCTTCTAGGATTTTAAATTGAGAAGCAGATAGTCTTATAAATGGTGTAATTGATAATATTTTAAATTGAAATAGTTGAAAAGTATGAGCATTTGAATCAGTTTTTGATTCAGTAAAAGATGCAGCTAATAGTTCTTTATCCAGAGATGAATATAAATAGAAAATAGAACCTTTTTAAAAAGGTTCTATTTTCTATTTATAATTAGTTAAAATTGTTTCTAATTTCACTTCATTTAATTCACTTGATGAAGAGTCACTCCATCTGACTATACTTGTAATTAATAATCAATCAGTAGCTGTTGCTTGTACTAATCAAGTATTTGGATTTAAATATCTTGTTTTTATTTGTCTTGTATATAATATCTTTGTATCATTTCAAGTAGAGTGAGTATATAATCAATTTGAATCTAGATATATTTTGTAAAAGTTTTTATAATTTATATTTGTAAATGAATTTCAAATACTTGCTAATGCACTTTCTAAAATCCATCTATTATTTATATCTCTATAAACTCTATAATCTCAATTATCTACTATATTATTGAATCAAGTTGTTCATAGTAAACAATTATTATTATAATCTAGAACTTTCCAACAATTATCTATATTTGATCAAAATAATAGTCAATTTGTATCTCTTATGTTTGTTACAGCTTCTATTCATTCTCTTGCTATTTGAATAGCTTGGATCTTATTTTCTGTTTGAGTACTTAACTTTATTGAAGATGAATAAATTGTATATACTCAAGTTAGTCCTAAAACCACTATTATTGTAACAACCATGGCTTCAACAATTGTAGTTGCTATTTTTGATTTTTTCATTTTACAAAAAAGAAAAATAAAGTAAATTATAATAAAATTACTTTAAATATAATAAATTAAATAAATAATGCAAAAAATTTCTATACATGATGAAAAAAAAGTAAAAGAATTGTTGGAATCAAATTGAGAAAAAGCTTTTAGATATAGTCAAATTGAAAATGCTATATATAAAAATTTTATAACAAATTTTGATGATATGAATACTCTATCAAAAAATGTTAGAGAAATACTCAAAGAAAATTGTTTTTTTTATTCTTTATCTGTTGATAATCAAAAAACGAGTTCTAACTGACAAACTACTAAAATACTTTTTAAAACTGAAACTTGAGAATTTATTGAAGCAGTTATAATGAGACATTTAACAGGTAGAGTTACTTTATGTGTTTCTTGTCAAGCAGGTTGTCCTATGTGATGTACTTTTTGTGCAACTTGAAAATTATGATTGTTAAGAAATCTTAAAAATTATGAAATAATAGAACAAATATATTATGCTGCAAAATTATTAAATGATGAAGGTGATAAACTAAGAAATATAGTTTATATGGGTATGTGAGAACCTATGCTTAATTATGAAGTAGTAAAAGAAACTATAAATATAGCTAATAATCAAAAAAAATTTGATCTTGCAAATAGAAGAGTTACAGTTTCAACTTGTTGAATAGTTCCAGGTATTAAAAAATTTACTAATGATTTTCCACAAACAAGTCTTGCTATAAGTTTACATGCTCCAAATGATGAAATCAGAAAACAAATAATGCCAGTTGATCATACTTATCCACTTTCTGAATTAATGAAAAGTTTAGATGAATATACAGCTAAAACTAATAAAAGAATATTTTATGAATATATAATGATTAATTGAGTTAATGATAATATAAAATTAGCTCATGAGCTATGAAAACTTTTAGAAGGGAAACTAGCACATGTAAACTTTATACCATATAATGCTTGAGAATGAACTTGATGAACTTATTCTCCGACTCCTAGATTTATAATAGAAAAATTTCAAACCATTTTACAACATTATTGAGTTGTTTCTACTATTAGAGCAACAATGTGAGATGATATAGATGCTGCTTGCTGACAACTAGCAAATAAAAAGAAAGACTTAGACAATAAGTAAATAAAATGTCAAATTAAAAATAATGGCTTTTGTCATTATTTTTTTACTTTTGTGTAAAAAATATATAATTAATCAAATTTACATTTTATTTTTTATTTTATGAGACACCTTATTTTTAGATTATTTTTGATATTTATTTGAGGATTATTTTTATTTTCTTATATTTTTCCTTGGCATAATTATGGTATTAAAGTACCATTTTCTGGATGAGATTATAGATTATGACTTGACTTACAATGATGAATAGAGTTGGATTATAAAGTTGATTTAGATGAGTTGAAAAAATCATGAAATATAGATAAGAATAAAGAAAATGAGATTGTTGAATGATTAAAATCTATAATTGATAAGAGAATTGAAGCTTTAAAAATAAATGATTCAGAAATTAATGATGCATCATATGGTTGAGAAAGACATATAATAGTTCAAATTCCATTAAAATGAAACGATAGTTTAGAAAATAGTGAAAATATAGAAAAAGCAAAAGAAGCAATTTGAAAAGTAGTTAAAATTCAATTTAAAGAGAGAAAAACATCTTTTACTGAGAAAGATTTTGATGCTAGAAAACAAATAGCAGTTTGAATTTTAGATGAAGTAAATTTATGAGAAAAATTTAGTGTTATCTGAAGTAAATATTCTCTTAACTATGAAAATATAATTATAGGTGAAAGTGATAATTTAGGAGAAGTTTTTACATCTGAAAATGAAATTAAACCAAATCAAATAAATAGTGTTAAATTATCTACATGAGATGAATGATTTGCTATAATAGAAAAAAATAAAGATGAAAAAATAGATTATATTTTTGTTTCAAAAACACCTTCTGATTGGACTGCTGCGATTGATTCAAATTGAAGAATCTTAGATGATAAATATTTTGTAAAATCAAGTGTTCAATTTAATGATGCTGCTAGACCTGAAATAGAATTAGTTTTTAATGATGAATGAGCAGAAGTATTTGCTGATTTAACAAAAAGACTTGTTTGACAACAAATTGCTATATTTGTGTGATGAGAGATGCTTACAGCACCAGTTGTAAATACTACAATTTATTGATGAAAAGCAGTTATTACAGGTGAATTTACTCCTAAAGAAGCAGCTAAATTATCTCAAGATATAAATACTTGAGTGGTTCCAGCCCCTATTTATCTTACAAGTGAAAAAACAATAGATTCAAAGATAGGTGAATCATCACTTGAAAAATTAATTCTTGCTTGATTCTCATGATTTTTCTTGATATTTGTTTTCTTAGTATTTTCTTATAGATTATCATGACTTATGTCATCTATAGCATTGATGTTATATGTTATATTAGTTTTAGCTGTTGTAAAATTATTTGGTTTAATTTTAACTTTAGCTTCTATTGCTTGACTTATATTATCAATTTGAATAGCTATAGATGCAAATATTTTGATATTTGAAAGAATAAAAGAGGAAATTAGAAAATGAAATAGTTTACTTGATTCTACTGATATTTGATTCAAAAAATCATGGTCAGCTATATGGGACTCAAATTTTACATGATTAATTGTATCGCTTATATTATTTATATTTTGAATAAATATGATTAAATGATTTTGATTAATGCTATGAATTTGAATAATTATTTCACTTTTTACAGCTATGTATATTTCAAGAGTTTTCTTACTTTGGATTTCATTGTTATTAAAAGATGAAAACACATTTATATGATTAAAAAAATAAAAACCACTTTTAAGTGGTTTTTATTTTATATCTTAGATTATCAACATCTCAAGCTCACATAAGTATTATTAAACTATCCTTATTTTTATTATCAAATTCATTTATTAAATTTAGTGTATTTTCAAGTCAATTTCAATTTCTTTTATTTTTATGATTTATATTATCTAGTAATATATCAGTATTTATTTTTTTCTTATCCTCTATAGAATCTCTAGATTCATATATATTTGGAATTATTAATTCATCACTATCCAAAAATACATCTTTGAAATCATGCAATAATTCTATAGTTCTATTATATTGATGAGGTTGAAAAATAGTAAGTATTTTTTTATCTTTATATTTTTCTCTTATTGCTCAAAGTGTCAATTTTATTTCAGTAGGATGATGTCAATAATCACTCATAATTAAATTATTATTTAATGTTTGTCATATTATTTCCATCCTTCTCCAAGCTCAAGAGTATGTCTCTATACTGTCTATTATATTTTTATTGTCTATATTCAATATTTGTCATAGTATGTATGTCAATCTTGCATCATAGACAATATGTTGTCAAGGTATTTTTAATGACAAATCAGGGAAAATTCTATATTGTCAATTATAATAGTATCAATTATTATCAATTTCTATATAATTTACATCTTGTCTTATTCATATTAATTGTCTACTATTTTTTTCTTGTCAATTTAGTATTATATATCATCATTTTTTTACATTGTCTATTAATTGTCTATATGCTAGAATATAATCATTTTCATCTTTGTAATAATCAAGATGGTCAACCTCGACATTTGTAATTATGGCAATATCAGGTTTATATTTTAAAAAACTTCTTTTATATTCACAGGCTTCTATTATAAAATAGTTCTCTTTTTTTTCCTTGTCATTTCTATGATAGAAATTTTTTCAATCAAATTCTTTCAATAAAGTTCATACTACACTAGTAAAATTTAGTGAACTATTTTTTAGTATGATAGAACCAATAGAGGTAGTTGTTGATTTTCAATGAGTTCATGAAACAGTTATAAGTATCTTATCATTTGCTATTTGTGCTAGAGCTTCTGGATAAGTTATAGTTTCTATATTTATATTTTTTGATTTTAATAATTCTTTTTGAGTTTCTGGTATAGCTTCAGTATATATTACTTTATCAAAACTATTATCTATAAAATCAGATCTTTCTCATATAATTATATCGATTCATTCACTTTTTAGATTTGAAATAAGTTCACTATCTGTCATATCACTTCAAAAAACCTTGAATCAATTTTGTTTATAATATCTTGCTATAGCAGATATTCATATTCATCAAATTCAAATTACATATATTTTTTTCATATTAAAAATTCTTTATCAATAAATTATTTGTTTCTTTAAAAATTTCATTTTCTAAATCTATTAATTCTTCTTCACTAAATTTAGACAATACCCAATCACTTACTTCAAATTTTGTGTCATAACCAATACCAACTTTTATTCTTTTAAAATCTTCTCAAAGATGTTTTATTATACTTTTAATTCAATTATGTCCTCCTGCACTTCATTTGTCTCTAAATCTCAATTTAGAAAAATCCATACTCAAATCATCATAAATAACTATAAAATTATTTTTATCAATCTTATAAAAATGCATTATTGAGATTATACTATCTCAACTCAAATTCATATAAGTTTGAGGCTTTATAAGTAGAGTTTTTTCTCAATTATATAATCATGTGCTTATTTCTGCTTTAAATTTAGATTCAAAAGTAAAATCACTAAATTTATTTAATTTTTGAAAAAAATCTAAAAACATAAATCATACATTGTGTTTTGTTTTTTCATATTCTTTTCAAGGATTTCAAAGTCAAACAATAATTTTCATTTTGAATAATTAATTAATATTTTTGAAATTATATATAAAAAAAAATAAAAATAAACTTTAAAACTTTAATTTATTATTTATAATATATTTGTTAATATTAAAAATATCTATGAGACTAGAAAAAGTTTTAGAAGTTTTAAAAGATGAAACAAATAAAAAAGATATATTGGAACATCTATGAATTTGTTTTAGAAATGATTATTTTAATCAAGATTATTATAAAAATAAAATAAATTTGATGCATAGATGAAATTATTTTATTTCTGATCTTGACGGTACTTTTTTTAGATGAGTTCTGCAAAAAGAAGCTTTTACTATATTTGTTAAGTTTGTAAAAAAACATAATTACTTAGATCTGGATATAGATAATTATTATGAATTTTTAAAAGATTTAGAATTTTTTAATGCTTTAGAAAAAAAGGCTTACAATAAAGAGATAGAATTTTTTGAATACTTAAATGCAGGGATTTATTTGTTACTAAAACATAAAAATTTAGTAGATTGGCAATGATACTTAAATTTTATGAAATATAGTTTTAAAACCAAAGAAAAGATTAATCCTTATAGATTTTCATTTTCAAAAATAAAAGAAGTTTTGTTATCAGGGGGTAATTTTTTATTTGTTTCATGAGCTCCAAACTTTGTTTTTGATATTTATCTTGATTTATTAAAAGATTATATTGTAAAAAATATATGAGAATCATATGCTAACAATGTTTTTTGATTTTGAAGTAATGTATTTTTAGAAACTACTGACTATACACCTCTTTGGTGAAGAGATCATAAAAAAGATTTTATAAATTTACTTATAGAAAAAAAAGTTATAGATAAAACAATTTGAGGTATGGGTGATACTGCGAGTGATTTTGGTATAAGTTATGCTCTTGAAAAATGAAATGATTTTTATTTTGTAAATCCTGAAAGAAAAGTAATAAATAATTTTTTAAACTTTAAGACTGAGAATATAAATTATCATATAATTATTGAAAGAAAAGATTTGATTTTTGAAATAGATAAAAATGATATGAATTTTATTCAAAAATAATAAAAACTGACTTTATGTCAGTTTTTATTATTTAAAAAATTTTGAATGTACATCTTTCAATTTTTTATTTGTAACATGAGTATAAACTTGAGTAGTTGTTATGCTAGCATGTCAAAGCATTTCTTGAATTGATCTCAGGTCTGCTCAATTACTAAGTAGGGTAGTAGCAAAGCTATGTCTAAGAGTATGTGCTGAAATATCTTTTAGTATATAAGCTTTTAATGCATATTTTTTAACCATATTTGTTATAAAAAATCTAGTAAGTCTTACTTTTTCATCGTTTAGAGAAGCAATATCATCTTTTTTTGTATTGTGTCTTATAAAAAGTGGAGAAAAACTATCTGTTCTTTTTTCTAGATATTTTTCTATCAAAGTTGCTGACTCTTTTGTTAAATATACAACTCTTACTTTTTTTCATTTTCATCTAACTGCAAATTCTCTTCTTTTTAAATTTATATCATTTTTATTTAAGGCTGTTAATTCTGAAATTCTGAGCCCAGTTGAATAAATACACTCCATTATAGCTAAATCTCTTGCTCATATAATAGTATCTTTGTTTGGAGCTGAAAAAAGTCTATCCAGTTCTTCTTGATTTAAAAATTCTACATGCCTATCTTCAGCCTTTATTAAATCAATTGCAGTAGCACTTAAACTTTTATATCATTTTTTTTCTAGATATTTTAAAAAACTTCTAATAGTTATCATATAAGCATTAGCAGTTTTTATAGATACATTTCTTCTTTTTTCATATATATAACTTCTAAATCATTCAGCAATATCTAAGTTTATATCTTCAACTTTAAAAGTATCAACTTTATTATATTTTTCTTCTATATAATTATTAAATTTTTTAAGATGCCTGTCGTATTGTTCTACTGTTTTAGGAGACTTGTTTTTAATTACTTCCAGATAGTTTAAAAACTTGTAATGTGCTTCTTTAAATAGCATTTTCTTATTTAAAATAATAAATATTATGTTATGTATTATATTTATTAAAAAGTTTTTTCAAATATTATTTTGATATTTATAAAAAATTGTTATATTTTTCAAATATTATTTATATAATTTATTTTTTATGGCTGATAAACCTGGGTGATGGACTTGATGATGGTGATGATTTCCAAGAGAAGAACTAAAGATTACCAAAAAATGAAAAAGCGAAATTTGAAAACCTAAAAAAATTGAATGGAGATTATGACATACTTTAGCTGAAGTTGAAGAACTTTTAAAAAAAGAAAAAGAAAAAGAAAAAAAGAACTAAATAATTTTAGTTCTTTTTTATATTATTATTTCAGCTTCACCTTCTGTTATCAATATAGTATGCTCATATTGGCATCATAAACTACCATCTTTTATATATATTTCCCAATCTCAATCATCTTCTATTTCTCAGCTTGTTTCTCAAAGTATTGGTTCTATTGCAAGTGTCATACCAGCTTTAAGTTTTGGTCAACTTCAAGGATTTCCATAATTGTATATATATGGTTTTTCATGAAGAGATTTTCAAATTGCATGTCCTGTTAAATCTTTTACAACCTTAAATCAAGCATCTTCTATTTCTTTTTGTATTGCATAACCTATATCTCATACAGTATTTCATACTCTAGCAGCTTTAATTCAAGCATACAAAGCTTTTTTATTCGCTTCAATAAGCTTTGCTCAAATAGGATTTTTATCATCTCATCATATTATTAGAGAAAATGCTGCATCTGTATTAATTCAATATTTTTTATCTTTGATTCAAAAATCAAAAGTTACTAAATCTCAATTTTTAAATACTATTCATTTTCTAGCTCTACCATGAACAACTACATCATTTACACTTATACAAATATTGTCAGGAAAATCATAAACTCATTTAAATCAGCATAAAACTCAATGTTCTCTTGCTATTTTTCCACATAATTCATTTATTTCTATTGCAGTAGTTCATTCTTTTACAGTTTCTTTTATAGCATCAAATACTTTTTTATGTATTTTAGCATTCTGTCTCATTATTTCTAATTCTTCTTTATTTAACATTTTTTATTTATTATTAATTACATTTTCAACAATTTCATCTACCATAATCTTGCTGATTACATATTGTTACGGCTTTTCAACATGATATATCTAATATATTAATAGAATTTGATAAATCAATATGCATTTCTAATAATTCTGATCTTAGGTTTGTTATATTGTTTTCAGATATAGCTGAAAAATTTGATAATTCTAAATACATTTTATCAATATTTTCTTTTATTTCATTTGTATTCGTAGAATTTTCTTGTGCTTTAATTATACTAGTTGTTTCTATATTTCATTCTTGTTTTTTCTGAAAAAAATCACCTATAACCTCATTTTTAAACTCTTTTAATTTATTTTCTAGTTTTAATCTAGTATTATTAAAGGTATTTCTTATAAAATTATTATCTTTACTTAATCATTCACTATTATATTTATCTAAAGAATCCATCATGTTTGATTGATTATCTCATGATATTCATTGTTTAGATAATTCATCTTTTAATAATCATTTTTCTGTTTCTGCATATGTTTCATTTGTAGTATCATTTCATAACATCAAATCAACTGCATCTTTCCATTTTTGGATTCAATCTTTAGCTTGTTTATTTAAAGTTCATATTTCTTTTATTGATTTCATTATAGTATCAAAAAATCATCACTCTTCTTCACTACATTTACTATAATATTCAATTGAATAATATGTTTGTATATCTGCTTGAAAATTATTGTTTACTAATGTAATTTGAGTTGGATTTTTATATGTTTCTCAAATTATAGTATTTCTAAGCAGATCCATTATTGCTTCATTATTTGCAGTTAATTTGGCTATAAGTTCTCAAGCTTTTATTTCGCTTTCAAAATCACAATTTCATTTTACTCAATTACAAATATCCTTTATAATTGTATCAGTTAATCAATTGTAAACTATATTATCCAAATAGCTTTTTATTCATTTTCACTCATTTTCTAGTAATCTATAATCTCTTTTAACTTCATAAGGAATTTCATTTGAAATAGGGAATGAAGCAAAATATTTAAAATAAGAATAATAAGAATCAAAATAAAATATACTATTATATATTTTTAATCAACTTGTTTTTACTTTATCATATTCATCAGTTCATTCTTGAATTATAGATTTTTCTTTTGTTTTATCTTTATCAATTAGTTGTTTATTTAAATTATTAATTATAATTCTATTATTTTCTATATATTCATTTAAGGAGTCAATAGGTGTATCTTTTATAATACAATTAGAAGCATAAGTTGTGCTTATGCTTAACAATATAACAAAAAATGTAATTAATATTTTTTTCATTTTAATCTTTAGTTAGCTTTTACATCGCTAGGTATTTTAAGCATATTAGAATATATTTGTTCCATATTTATAATATATTCTTTTATTGTAGAATTAAATGATTGTATTTCTTTGAATTGCATTTCAAAATCATCCATTATTCATGTTTTTACTTCATTTTCTATTATCCTATTCATTAAATCTTTTTCATTTAATTTTGATCTGACAATATTATTGAAATCAGGTATTTTTTCTAAATATTCACTATTTAATAATAGTGACGAATTTAAAGCTATTTGTTTATCTATGTCTACTTTTTTAAATATAGATAGATCATTTCTTCTATTATAATCTAATCAATATGCTTCATAATAAAATTTTAATTGATTTTCAGTTTTATATATACTTTCATCAACCTTTTCTTTTTTTTGTATATTTAATATTGGGACCGGTTTTTTTGTTATTTGTACTCAAATATGAAAGATGTCAGGAAGACCAAAATTTTTTAATCATAGTTCAAAATTATTCAAAGTCATTTTTGAACCTATAAGAGATGTATTTGTAAATTTTTTTAGATGATCATTTGACCTATTTAATAGATATTCAATAGATGGAGTTTGAAATGCTCATCATAATAAATTGTGATTATATGTTATAAATTGTATATCTATACATATGAAATCATTACAAGGAAATTGGTTATTGTCAGTTACTTTTGAATAATTACTTTCAGGTAATTCTATTGCTTTTTTTGTTAATTCTTTTTTTGATTTATTTTCAATTATATTTCAAGAACTAGTTTCTTCTTTATTTTTGTTATTAATAATTTCATCTGATTTTAAAAAATCTAAACTTTCTTTACTTAGTCAAGAATTACTATTTTCTATACTACATATAAAATTACTATATATATTATTTGAATTTTTATTGTCATAATTTTTTATTTCTTCAAATTCTTTATTTGAATTATATAAATTTATTAAGTCATTATTTAATTTTGTTAATTCTGATTGATTATTATTATCAGCATTGTTTAATAATGATAAGATTGCTCATCATAAATCATAGTCTGTATTTCATTCATATACATCAGACTCTTGTGTAAATAGTATTGAATCAATATTTTGTAGGTCAATTATTAGATCAAAAGGAGAATTTGCTTCTATTCAATCAGCATATATTCAAGTACTTCACAGGTTAAATATTTGATTTGTTTTTTGTTTTGCTTGATTTTTATATTCTTTATCTAAACTAGAAATAGAATCTACTAGATTTAAAATGTATTCATTTGTTAATCATTTTTTACATTCTTCATCTATCTTATTAAAAATTAAATCCAATTTTCATTCATTTAACACATAGTTTATTTCTTCAATTGATAGATTTTCTTTTAAACATTGATTTCAAACTAAATCATTTATTTTTTTCATTGTTCACTCTTCTCATACAATATCAATCTTGTATAAATTTGACTCCATTTTATCAATATTGTCAGCAATTGTAGAGTAAAATCATTTTGTATTACCAGAAAAATCAAAAGCCATTATAACTTTTGAATTTAAAAAAAAGCTTGTTATTAAAAATAATATGAAAAATAGTTTTTTCATCTAGAAATAACTTAAAATTAATTAAAATTATTATATATAAAAATATTTTTTTATCAAAAAAAAAGCTTGTTTTTAATAAGCTTTTTTCATTTTTTATTTTATATTTAATTTGTCTTTTTCTATATATAATTCAAAATTATTTAAATTAGTATTATTTATGATTTTTTCAGCAATTAAATCTTCTATATTGTCAACTATATATCTCCTTACTTCTCTAGCTCAAAAATCAGGATTGTATACTGTTTTTGTTATATGATTTATTACTTTTAAATCATATTTTAAACTATAATTTCTTTTTTGTAGTCTATTTTCTAGGTCTTTTAATCATAGAGTTACTATTTTTTTGATTTGATTTTTATCAAGAGGATTGAAAACTATTATCTTATCTATCCTATTTATAAATTCAGGAGAAAAATAATCTGTTAAATTTGCTTTTATATTTTCTGCTGCTTTCTTATAATCATCTAGAACTTTTTTCTCATCATTTTCTTTTATATCAAATCAAATAGTAGATGCTTTTTTTGTAAATTCTTCTTGACCAATATTACTAGTCATAACAATAATAGTATTTTTGAAATTTACTTTCTTACCTTTATTGTCAGTTAAAATTCATTCTTCAAGGATTTGTAAAAGTAGATTATAAACTTCAAAATCTCACTTTTCTATTTCATCAAATAGTATAACACTATATGGTTTTTTTCTTACTTTTTCAGTAAGCATTCAACCTTCTTCATATCATACATATCAAGCATTTGATCATATAAGTTTATTTACAGAAGTTTTATCTGAAAATTCACTCATATCTATTTTTATAAGAGCATCTTTATCATCATAAAAATATTTTGCTAAAACTTTTACTAATTCAGTTTTTCAAACTCAAGTTGGTCCTAAAAATAGAAAGCTTCAAAGAGGTCTATTTGGGTTTCATATACCAGCTTTACTTCTCATAACAGATTTGATAATAGAAGTTATAGCATCATCTTGTCCTATGATTTCATTTTTTATATTTTTGCTTAGATCTTTTAATTTTTGAGTTTCATTTTTACTTAAATTAGAAACAGGAATACCAGTAGATATGCTAAGTATTTTTTGTACATCACTACTATCAATGGTCATCCTTTTTTCTTTTGGAACTTGAAATTTTTGTTTTAGTTCAACTATTTTTCTTTCCAGTTCAACTTGAAGTTCTTTCAATTTATAAGCTTTTTTATATTGTTGAGAGATAACAGCTTCTTCTATCATCTTGTTATTTCTAGCTATTCTTTCTTTTAATTTCTTTGTTTCACTTTCGTCAAAATTGTATTTCATAGATTTTATACTACAAGCTTCATCGATTAAGTCTATAGCTTTATCAGGTAAAAATCTATCAGTAATATATCTTGTTGATAATTCTACTGCTTCTTCAATAGCATCATTACTTATGTTTAGGTTATGATAATTTTCAAAAGATTCTTTTAATCATTCTAAAATTAAATTTGTAGTTTTTTTATCAGGTTCATTTACAATTATAGGTTGAAATCTTCTTTCTAGAGCTGAATCTTTTTCTATATATTTTTTATATTCATTATGAGTAGTTGCTCAAATAACCCTTATTTTTCATCTACCCATTGCAGGTTTAAGTATATTTGATGCATCAAGAGATCATTCTCATGATCAAGCTCAAATTATAGTATGTATTTCATCTATAAATAAAATTATTTCATTTTCTACTTTTGATGCTTCATCAATAACTTGTTTTATCCTAGATTCAAATTCTCATCTGTATTTTGTTCCAGCAACAAGAGAAGACATATCAAGAGATAAAACTCTTTTTTCTTTCATAGAAAAAGGTACTTCTCATGCAAAGATTCTAAGTGCTAATCATTCTGCTATTGCAGTTTTACCAACTCAAGGTTCTCAGATCAAAACAGGATTATTTTTTGTTTTTCTATTTAAAATTGATATAAGTCTTTCTACTTCTATATCTCTTCATATTATTTTATCTATCTTTCCTTCTTTTGCTTCTTTTGTTAAGTCTGTTGAGAAAAAATCTAGTGCAGGAGTTGTAGATTCAATTGCTTTATTTGTTTTTTGTTCTTTATTTTGATCAAACGGAGTACTGTCATCTTTTTGCCCACCCATTAGATTTTGAGTTATAGCTCAAAGTAATTTATTTATACTTTCTTCATCACTTATTTCAAATTCTCATATGTTTTCTTCTGTTAAATTGATATTTGATTTTATTCAATCTATAGTTCATAATTGGTTTAAATCCATTATATTTTTTTCTATATCTTTTGGAGTTATCCCTATATAATCAAGAAAACTATTAAGCCATGAATCATTTCTTATTATAGATAATAAGAAATCTTCTATTGAAGCTTTTTGTTTAGAATATGATGCTGCTATTTTAACACTTCATAATATTACATTTTTTAATCTACTATTCATTCCTGCATAAACTCATCTTCTTTTTTCCAATTTTTCATTAAAAATTCATTTATTTATTATTTCAATAGTTAATTTCTCATTTATACCATATAAATTAAAAATTTCTTTTATTCATCAAGTAGAGTTTTTAACTATTTCTATAAATATATCTTCAATAGTAAGTTCTTTTATTCAAATCTCTTTTGCATTGTTTTCTGCATTTATTAGTGCTTTTCTATAACCGTCAGAAAAATTGTTATAAGACATATTTTTATTTTGTTAATAATTAATTTTTTGCAAATATATAAATATTTTATATAATTATTATATCATAAAAAGGGGACTAATAAAGTTTTGTAGTTTATTTTGTGTTAAAAACTATTGGACTTTTTATTTAATCCTTTTTTAGTTAATTTTTAACTTTAAGATTATGTCTAAGAAAAATTTATTTTTATTAGCTGCTTGATATGTAGCGGGGTGACTTATAGCTTCTTTTTATAACAAAAAAAAGCCAGAACAATTGAAAAAGGAATTAAATAAAGCAAAAGAATCAGGAGAAGGTAGTTTTAAGGTTTTGATTGATAACTTTTTAGAAACTCATTCAAATTTACTTGACGATTTAAAAAAAGATATATTGACACCTGAAAATATAGCTAAGTTTGAGTCTCATAAAGAAGATGTTTTGAAAATAATTGATTCATATAAACAAAGATGAAATGAATTAATCAATGAATTAAAACAAAATTGAAAGGGTTATATTTTAGTTGTACAAAAAAAATTGGAAGATTTATATAATGAAAAATTAACTGAAATTGATTCTTTAAAAGATCTTGCTCCAGAAAAAATAAATGAATTAAAAAATAAATTATTTATGAGTTTTGAAGAACTTAAAAAAGAAATAAAAAAAATAAAAAAATAGAGAGTTAAAAAATCCAAAGCATTTTTGCTTTGGATTTTTTAATAAAATTGAGAATCGATATTTATGAGATGATTTCTGTATTGAACAGGAATCATCTTTTTTCTTGCTCATTGAGGTTTTTTATAGTTATAATGAATATAGTTTTATTCATATATTTGCTAAATTTCTATTTTTTTATATAGGAATTTAGAAATTAATAAAATTTAAATTTTAAAAATATATTTATCTATAACATATTTAATAAATCTCTTTGCATTCTCTCAAAACTTTTAGAATGTTTTCAAGTGGTATGAGTTCACCAATCATTTGGATTTTCTAAGCAATGAACCATTTCATGAGTCACTATATCAACCAATTCTTTTATATTTCATTTTGGGTTTAAAATAAAGTCTTTCAATCTGCTATAGTTTACATTAAAATAAACAGTTTCTCATCATTTTATAGCATAAGCTATAGATTCTTCTTTATTTATTCAAAATGCAAATTTTAAATTTCAACTAAATTTTCTTGAAATAATTTCTGAAAAATATGATTTTAAAAAAGAAGTAAATCAATTTATTTGTTCAATAGTAACTCATAATTTTTCTTTCACACTAGTAAGACTTATTTCAGTTTCTTCTTTTTCTATTCATATATTTTGTTTTTCTAAATAATTAGCTAAGTTTTTTATATAACTTATTTTTGAATCAAACATACTATATCAATCAACTTTTACTCAAGTGATAAATTGTCAAAAATTATGATAATTAAATATTTCTTTTATTTCTTGTTCTCAAAAATTTTCTCAAGAATTAAATCTTACAACTAAATCATCAATTCTGTTTCTTTGAATATCAGTTTCTGAAATATACGAAATAACTCAATCATTTATATGTCAATATTTTGCTAATATTGTAAAATATTTTATATTTTCTTTGTAAGTTTTTACTCTTGATGGCATATATATATCAAATCAAATATTTTGAGTATAATCAACTGGTAATCAAACAATATCATTATTTTTTACATTATTAATTATGTATTTAATAACTATTCTGAATAAATAAGGTTTAATTTTTGCGAAATTATCTTCAAAACTTTTTATAGCATTTCTTGACTTTGTAAGTTCCACTCAATTTGGAAGTTCTAAAATTAATTTAGATGATTTTAGTATTTTTATTATCCAGCTAGGGAAAAACGACAACATATTTTCTGGTAATTCTGAAACATAAAGTCATTTTTTATTTAGTCTTTCTATGCCATCTAATGCCTTAAAAAGTTTTAATTCTCATAATTCAGGAATATTTTCTCAAAATAAAAATTTTTTATATTCTGGTTTATTTATTTTTTCATCTCAAAGATTTACATCAACATCTTCTATACATCAAGTATATCTTTGCAACATTTGTGTTCATATAGCCATTTTTATTTCTACTCAAGAATTATCCTCATCAACTCTTTCAATTATTGTTCATTTAAAATCTTCATTTTTTTCTTCAATATTTATATCAAAGTCTATAATAAATCAATCATTACTATAAATAGGAATCATTTCTAGATATATAATTTTTCAATCTCATTTTGAAGTTTTAACTTTTATAAGATTAGCTCAGATTGCCAAAGAATAAAATCATTGTCAAAACATTCATTCTCATTCTCATTTTTGTTTTCAACTTTCTCAAGGAACAAGTAAATAATTCATTACTTCATATAAATTCATTCAAACATTATCTGTTACTGATGTGGTCCAATATCAATCTTGTTTGAAGAAATCAATATTTATTTTTTTATTTTCATTTTGATCTTTTAAAATAGCATCAAGACTATTTTGAATTACTTCTCTTATCCAAATCATACTTGATCTATCTTGTCATTCTATAGTTGAATAAATTTCTCATTGATATAATGATAGATCAGTAAAAACTGTTTTTCAAAATAAATATTTTAATCAATCAATTCAAGAAATAGTTTTTAAATTATTATTATGAAATCTACTTATTCACATAATTTGTGAAAGAGTTGTTTTTATTTGAGGATTTTTCAAATCTTCTATCTTTGTTTTTCAATCTTTAAACTTTGTAGCTCAAGTTAAAAGTAAATCATAAAAAGTTTTTATATTTTCTGGTAGTTTAGTATTTTTATCATTAGAATATTCTTTAAAATTTCTTTGTTTAGAATAAGTCCAATTATTAAACATTTCTACAAAATAATTTGTATTTTCCTTTGCTATTAATATTGCATTATATAATATATCAATTATATTATCTTCAATTATATTATCTTTAATTATATAATACTTAGTATTTTCTGAAACAAAATTTTTATAGATTCTTTTTATATCATTATTTGCATCTCTAAAAAATTCTATGATATTTTTTAATTTAGTATTATCAGTTTTATCAAAATATCAAAAAATCATATAAAAAACAAGTTGCTCATCTGATAAATCTGATAATAACACATAATTTCAAATATTTTGCTTTCATTTAAAATAATCATCATATAAATCTTCTCAGTAAGATTTAAGTCTTTGATGCATATTTGTAAATGCAAAATTATCTATATCAGATGCAAAATATAATCAAGAATAATCTAAAAAGCTTTGTCATAATTTACTATCATAGATATAATATGTTGAACTATGGATATCTCTAGAAATACTATATCCGATTATAAAAGAATCATCGTTTCTTTTATAAATATTTTTTATACTATTATTTTCAACTAATAATATTCAATTAACATCATAAACTCATTTTTCTGTTATAAATAAAATAACTCAATTTCATAAATCAATTCTATTTTTTAGAACTTCTGTTTTTAATACTCATCAACATTTTATTAATTCATTTAAATAAAATACACAACTATTTGTATAAATTGCAACATCTCAATTTGGTAAATTAATTACATCATATAATTTATAAGAAAAATTAAATTCATATCCACTATATCTAAGTATCTTTGGTTTTTGAAATATATTTTCATAAGATCATGTAATTCATTGTAAAGTAAACGTTTCTGGTGGCTTTTCTGTACGTTTAAATACATATCACTCTTTTAATTCATGTATAGAACTCAAATCATCTAATCCTACATAATATTTATCTTTACCTTGATATTCAAATACTAAATAAGGTTTTCATGAAGAATTGTAACTTAAATAATATTTTGTTCCCGTAATAAGTCTTTTGTCATTTATTGTACCATATTCATCAAATCATGGTAACTTATATATTTTCCATTCACTTCAATAGTTAGTCCTATCTGATTTTTCAAAATAATATATTATTCATTTATATTTTATTACTTCTAATAGTTTCAGATTTTTAAACTCTTTTGTTTTTCAATTAAATAAAAAATCATTCACAGTAAAACTTCAATCAGCCAAAACATAAAAATCCCGAATTGGTGGTCCAGACAAAATTTCTCCTGAATCATTATAAAGTTTTTCATCTATAATTTTATATCAATTTCATAAATCTATTTCATTAAGACTCAATTCTTCTCATAATAATTCTAAATTTGAAACTACTTTCCTTATTCATAAATTTTCATAATTTCTTAAATTTATAAAAAATTCTTTTGGATTAGCAACTTGAGATAATCTGTCAAAATGAAACATAAATTTTTCAAATTGTTCTGGACTTTCTGAAATACTTAATAAAAAATAAGTATAATTATTTGCTTTTGAACTTTCTTTTAATTTATTTAATTCTTGAACTTTCCATCATCATTCTAAATTTAGATTTTCTACTACTTTTGAAACATCAAAAAATCTTACTTCTCATAGAGTTTGTCATTCTCAATATATTTTTAAATTTAGTGAAACATTTAATATATTAACCGATTTTTCATCTTTTGTATATCTTGAATTAACTAAAACTCAAGAATTTGTTTCTATAAATGATTCTTGAAAATTTTCAGGAAATTCTATTTCATAAAAAGGTTTTGTATTATCTACAACATTTATCATCCTTTTTATTCCAGGAATAGATTCTAAATTAAGGGAAACAAATTCTTCTCAAACAAAAACTATATTTTCATTTCAACTAAAAACAGAAAATAAATCTTGTGAGTAAGGTAAAACTATTTTTCAACTTTCAGTTATTTTATTTTTATATTGTTCAAATCATTTTTTCATTACAAAAGAAAGATTATGTTCATTTTTTGATTCATCTGTTGGTCTTTGATTAATTCTCTTTGCAATTTTTCAAATTAAACTTACAAAATCAAGTTTTGTTTGTAATGAAATATTTTGAGTATTTATGTAGTTCATAAAATACTCCATTGCAAAAACTATATCTCTAGTTGGAACTATAGTATTTCTTGAATCTGGAAGCCAAGTAAAACTTGGTAATTCCATAATTAATTCATCAATTTCTCAAGATTTTTCAAATTCAAATTCTTCTATACAAACTCCAGCTATTTGAAGTCTGACATTTGATTTTGGAGAATTTCATTTTTTTACTTTTAAATCTACTTCATTTGGGACTTTTTCTTTAGTTTCTTTATCACTTAATTTTTTAAATTTATTATTTTTTTTCTTTGGATAAATAAGTTTTGTTGCAATTGTCTTACTGTCCATTCAAATTCAATTATCAATAACCTTAAATCACTCAGTTCATATATTCACATCTACTCTTGGTTTATTATCAGATTCATAAATATTTCAATCAATTTTTGTAAATCAATTAGAATTAATTAATTCTCAATTTAAATACAAATCCACTTTTTCAGTTGTTCTAAATCTAAGTTTTATAAAATCTTGTAAATCTTTTATTTCTTCTTGTGATAATTTTCTTTTTAATTCAATTTCTGTTCATATTCATTCTTTTTCTATATTTTGAGTTGATAATTCTACTCAAATAATATTTCTAAATTGAACTTCAAATCAATTATTTCACTGCTTTTTTGTTTTTACAGTCAATAAATCATCCTTTCAAGCAAGAAAATTTAATGATTGATAAAATCATTGTCAAAATCTTGAGATTTTGTTATCTTGATGATAAGCATCTATTGCATTTGCAACAATTTCAGTAATTCATTGAGCTAGATTTGATCATTGATTTTTTATAGTTTGATCTACTTTTGGGGATTTTATACTGTGAGCAAAAGATAGTTCTTTATTTGTCATAAATTTCAAAAAATCATCAAATGAAATATCTCTTCCCAAAACAACTACTGATTGAATATATGAATTAAATGTATCAAGAGAAATAAACTTTTTTAATCATAATTTTTCTCTTTGTTCTACTATATAAGCATAAAAATCAGAATAATCTTGTTTTGGTCTTTGTTGTAATTTTAAAGTATTATTAACTTTTCATCTTCTATTTTCTATAAATTTCTGAAAATCTTGCTTTAATTTACTTCTATTTGCTAATATATATTCAGCAAATTCAGTTCTTGTTTCTGGTTTTCTTTTATTTTCAGTAATAAACATACTCATAAAAATACTTCATCTTTCTGATTGAAGTCAGATTGGTGGTTTTGTTCAAGATTTTAATAATGCTAGTCTTTTTTCTTCTTTTCTTTTAGTTATTTCACCTTGTTTTTCATCTAATAATCACATTAACTCGTTTAAAGCAAGTTGAATTTCTCTTATCTCTTCTTCTGATAAGTTTCCAGATGATATTAGATTTTTTAATCAAGCTATTAAATCTGAATTATTTCTATTTAAAGATTCTTGAGACATAAAATTATATAAGGTATAAATATATTTCATTTTATCACAAATAAAAAAATATCTCAAAAAATATAATATTTTTGAGATATTTTTAATATTAATTATTATTTTATGATAAAAATTTATCTTATAATGTAGTTTAAAATTTTATAAAATTTAACTTTTTTTAAAAAATAACATTTTTTTTATTTTTCTAAAGCTTCTCAAACTTCTCAAGCTATTTTTATACTTGGAGTAAGAGTTTTGCTTCAAACAGCCCATTTAGCAGGACATGCAGTACCTGGGTGATTTCTCATAAATTGTAAAGCTTCTATTTTTCTAATTAATTCATCACTATTTCTTCATAAAGGTCCACTAGTTACTTCTATACCTCTAACTATCCCATCTGGATCAATTATAAAAGTACCTCTACCTGCAACACCAGTATTTTCATCCAATATATTATAAATATCAGCTATTTCAGTAGTATGATCAGCAAGCATCTTATATGGGAAATTTTGCATTAATTTTTCATGTTTTACCCAAGCTCTGTGTGAAAAAATTGTATCAGTTGATGCAGCAAGAACTTCAACTCATAATTCTTTAAATCTTGTTTCTTGTTCAGCCATATCTTTTAATTCAGTAGGACATACAAAAGTAAAATCAGCAGGGTAGTAAAATAAAACAACCCATTTATTTTTTAATTCTGACAAAGATACTTTTTCTTCATCATCTGTTTTTGGATTATAAGCTGGTAGTTCGAAACTAGGTGCTTCATTATCTATTTTTACAATAGAAGCAAATTCAAAATTTTCCATTTTTTTTATATGGTTAAATATTAATTTATTTGAGATTTTATATCTCATATCTTTAGAATATTTAAGTTAAAAAAAAAGTCAAATAAAAATGAGAATTATTCTCATTTTTATTTGACTAAGATTATTTTTTCATTATTTCTAGGCTTACTTCTTTTATAGATTTATTTCAAGCAGAATCTGTTGCAACAATCTTGATATTATGACTTCAAATATCCAATTTTTTTTCTCAATTTATAGAAATATTTATTTTTCTGTTATCTCATAAATTTTTATATTCTATATCATCTATAAAAATTACCACACCTATTTTTGAATTATCAAATATATTTGCTTTTAGATTAAAAAAATCATTTTCATATATTTTTATATTTCATGTAATTGGGTTTTCTAAATTTATTTCTGGAACTATATCGTCTTTGTTTAGTATATTTATAGTATTTTTCTCTGATGATGAATAAAAATTATCATCAATAGCTCTTATTTCTATTTCTACACTTTGATTTCTATACATTCAAGGTATGAAAATATTTCATATATATAATCATTCTTTTTTATTTTCAGTAGATATAGTTTGAGTGATTGCTCCATTTATGAGAATTTCAATTGATTTTACATTAGAATCACTTTGATATGCTATTTCTATATAATTTTCTCATATAAAATAATTATTATTATTTTTTATATTTGATCTTATAATCATATTTCAACTAGAAGAATTTCTTTCACATATTTGTTCACTTCTAGATGTTATAAGATTAGAGATGTTTCCATATTTTTTCTTTGCATCTTCTCACTTAGCCCATTCTTGAACTGGGTTTTCCCATGCTGGATCTTCTGGTTTTAATGAGTGAAATTCTACTAAAGTTGCATTTCTTATAGCAGCTTCTGGTGTATTTTCTGTAACTTTTCAATTACATAAAGCATCTACTTCAACAGTTATAAAACTATTATCATATTTTGTAGGTTTATTTACAAAATATGATTTTACAAGTAAATTTTGAGCTAATGCATTTTCTGGATTTGGTAATAATCAAGTTATTTCAGATATATTTATTTCACTCACTCATTTGGGCATAGGCCATCTTTCTACTGGTTTATTTTTATGTGCATATTCCATAAAGTCTCTCCAAATTGGTCATGCTCAATTTAATCAATCTCACCTCATTCATAGTTTTCATCAAGTCGTATTTCACGCCCAAACAACAGTTGTTATTTGAGGTGTATATCATATTGTCCATAAATTTGCAGGAAAGATTTCTGTTTTACTATATTGTTTTGTTGATGTACCAGTTTTTGCTGCAACAGGTCTAGATTTCATACTTACAAAAGCATTCCATGAACTAGGACGAGTACTTGTATCACTAAGTATAGAATTTATAACATAACTTTGTGCTTCACTAATTACTTTTTCTCATTTTATTTCTTTTTTCTCTTCTATTATATTTCACTTTGAATCAACTATTCTTAAAATAGGATTAATTTCTACTTTTTCTCATAAATTTGCAAAAACACTATATGCTCCTGCAAGTTCAAGTGGACTTATTTCTCCTGTTCATAGTGCTAATGGAGCTCAATAACTTCAATCTGATTTTAGCGAAGTAACTCATAATTTTTTCATAAAATTAACTATATTTGCTTCTCATCAAGCCATATAAAACATCTTAATTGCTGTTATATTTCTCGAATGATTTAGAGCAGATGATATAGTCATTTTTCACATAAATCATCAATCAAAGTTTTTTGGACTATAATTTCAAGGAAATTTTGTAGGTACATCATATATAGGAGTTTTTGATCAAAGTTCCTTATTAAATATTCAAAGAGAGTAAACAAAAGGTTTAAATGATGAACCAGGTTGTAAAGGTGAAGTTATTATATTTACATTTCATTTATTTTCACTATCAAAATAGTCAACACTTCAAACCATTGCAAGTATGTCTCATGATTTATTATCTATACTTATTAAAGCTGCATTTCAAGCATTGAAATTTGCTTTATTTGCCTTTACTTGTTTTGTAACTAACTCTTCTGCTTTTTCTTGTAAATCTGGATCTAGTGTAGTATAAATATGTAGTCATCAAACTGATATAATTTCTTTTCAATATTTTTCTTCTAAATATTCTTTTATATAAAATACAAAATGTGGAGCTTTTATGTTTTCTTTTTCTTTTGAAAATTCTATAGCAATAGAATCAATTATGGCAGTTTTATATTCTTCAAAATTTATATATCAATCTTCAAGCATTCTTCATAATATAAAATCTTTTCTTCAAGTTTGATATTCAATAAAACTTTGTTCTGTTTCAAGTCTTATATTATTAAGAAAAGTTAATAAATCACTATATTTTAAGACTATACATCATTCATTATCAATAGAATAATTTATTTTGAAATTTTCTTTTTTTATATTACAAAGTACTAGTTTATCAGTTGATTCTAATCAATTTCATTTTAGATTTTTTATAAAATCAATTATTTTTTCAACTCATTCTTTATTTTCTTCAAAATCAGTTTTATTTAATATTTCAGTTTTATTTTCACTATCTTCTTTTTCGTATAAATATGGATATCAAACTACTCTGTCTTGATGATTATAAGGAGAATAATAAGTTGGTCATTTAGGTATAGATGCAAGGATAGATGATTCCAATATATTTAAATCTTTTGCACTTTTAGAAAAAAATGTTTTTGCAGCTTCTTCTATACCATAAGCATTGTGTCAATAAGATATTTTATTTAAATATAATTCAAGAATCTTTTCTTTTGAAACTCAATTAGTAAGTTTATATGATAGATATATTTCTTTAACTTTTCTTTCTATCTTATCTGAAATGCTTTCATTTGAACTTCTATTTTCAATTATAGTATTACGAATTAATTGTTGAGTCAATGTAGAAGTACCTCAAAATCCTTCATTTTTTCATAGTATACCATAGATTCAAGCTCTTATTAATCAAATTATATCAACTCATGGATTTTCCCAATATCTTTTATCTTCTCATGCAACAATTGCATTTACCATGTTTCTATTTATTTCATCAAAATTTAAATAAGTTCTTTTTTCTTTAAATATCTTATATAATACTCATCAATTTTTATCATATATAACTGATGATTCTGCAATTTCCAGATTTTCTAATTCTTCTATTTTAGGAAGTTCTTTGATGTATTTTGTATACAATATAAGTCCTAAAAAGAATGATATTGATATGAAAAATAATATAATATAAAGTATTATTTTAGATATACTAGTATTATTTTTTTTCTTAGAATAAGTTATCTTTTTTGTAAAGTTAGTTTTTAATCTATGTCTTCTATTACTAATAGGAGATGATTGAGATTTTATTTTTTCTCTATTAAAATTCATTTTATAATTTTAAAATTTAAAAATATTTTTTTCTACTAAATAGTCTTTTCATATTACTACTTCTATTTTCGCACTGTTTTTTGAATATTTTGGTAACTGTGTTTCAATAAATTCTCAATTAAAAAATGTTTTAAGTGCTTTTATCGTGTCAGAATTTTTAGATATATTATTATAATAAATAGTGGTTTTTTCATATTCTACTCAGGTGTTTCATATAGAATTTTCATCTGGTATAATAAAACCATATTTTTTAAAATCATTAGCTAAAGGTAAAGCTAGATTATTTACTTTTAGAGAATTAAATATATTTATATCTGCTTTTTCTCTTTCTATTAAAGAATAATTGAAAATTATGTTAGAATATTTAATTGATTCTTCATAATTTGATAATTTTCATAAATCTGTTCAATTTATAAGTAATATAGACATTCATCAAAATAAATCTCTATTTGGAACATATAATATTCATCATTTTTGACAAGAATCACTATAATAAAAACAAGTATCATTCATATTTGATGAATTTAATTCAAAATCATCTTTGGAGCTTACAGCATATGCTAGTTTTAATATTTTTGATAATCAAATATCTGTTTTAACATTTTTATTAAAAACATCGTATAATTCTTTGATTTTCATAGGTGAAGAGAAAAAATATCAAGCAGTAAGTTTTTCTTTTATAGCATTTATAACTTTTTGTTGTCTTAGTGATCTATCAAAATCACTTGTAGAATGCCTACTTCTTACATATTTTAAAGCATTTTCTCAATCAAAAAGCCATATTCATTTTTTAAATACAAGAGTTTTATATGATCAATTTCAATCAGGATATTGATAATCTACAAAATTTTCTGGGATTTCTATATTTATTCATCAAATTGTATCTATTATCTCTTTAAATCAATTAAAGTCTATGTTAATGTAATGGTCTATTTTTTCTCAAGTTATTTCACTTATCTTTTTTTCAAGCATCTCCATTCCATATGAATCTGATTGTTTTTGATGCATATATCTAGAATATATTCAATTTATTCTTCAATAATAATTATCATTTCAAGGATATTTTACATATAAATCTCTTGGTATAGAGAGCATGCTTATTATCTTATCTTTTGTGTTTATTTTTGTTAGTATAATAGTATCTGTTAAATCTGGTGCATCATGATTTCATCATCATCTTCAAACTACTAGTATATTTAAGTTGTTTTCATCCTGTTCATTATTTTCTATTTCTTTATCCTTTTTTCATAATAATATTTTTTCTAATAAACTTTTTTCTTGATTTTCTTTTTCTTGATTTTCTTTAAGTATATTTTGTTCATCAATTTTTATTTGAATTATATTTATATTTTTTATCATAACTAATGCTATGATAAAAATCATACAGATAGAAACTATTCAGATTATATTTATTAAATTATTTTGTTTTTTTATAATTTTTGTTTTCTTAAAATTCATTACTTTTTTTTATATAAATTATTTAACATATTTTAATTAAAAAAATATATATTTCAATAATATTTTTAAAATAAAAAAATGGCTCGAATTAGCCATTTTTTTATTTTAATCCTGGTAATCAGCCAAGCATATCTCACATTCCCATCTTACTCATTACTCATTGCATTTTATCAGCAGCTACTTCTTGAGATTTTTTTACTCATTTATTTACTGCATCAACTATAGCTTTTTCTAAAGCTTTTTTTTGTTCATCATTTAATCATGGAATTAAATCCAGAGTTTCAAAATCGGCTTTTTCTATTTTCATTTCTCAGTTTACAGTTATAACTAATCAACCAACTTCAGATTCTATATATGTATTTTCTAATTCTTTTTTAATTTTCATAGCTTCTTGTTGAAGTTTCATTAATTCTCAAGCTTTACTAAAATCCATTTTCTTATATATTTAGATATTAAATTTTGTTTCATTATTATATTAAATAATTAAAAATTATCAAATTTTTGCAAATATTTTTTAATTATGATATTATTTTATTGTATATTAAAATTAACAATTTAAAAATGGCTTGAACTACAAATGATGAAGAATTATTAATATTATCAGATGATGCTGACATCTGATCAGATTTTGTTTTAGATGAACAAATGATTAATAATAATGGTGAAAGTTTTTCAAATGATGAACCAATTTCATTTGATTCAGATATACCTAGTTTTGATATTTCACTTTGAGATGATAGTAAAAAAGATGAAAATGAAATGTTATGACTTTCAAATGATTTATCACAAGAAACTCAAGAATCTGGAGACAATGATTATTTTTGATTTTCTTCATGAGAAACTACTCAAAAAGAAGAAAGTAAAGATATAGAAGAATCTGATTTATCTTCTAAATTAAATATAGAAAATATTCCTTTAAATCAAGCAGTTTGAACAACTTGAACTATGGCAGATATTCTTGATGAAGCAATTGCAAAATTTTCTAAAAGAGAAGATGTTATATCTTCTAGTATTTTATCAAGAGAAGAACATATTAAATCATTAAGAGAACAAATTGCTTCTTTAGAATCAGCAGTTAATGATGATAACGAAGAAGTTATAAGATTAAATACAGAAAAACAAGCTATTGTAAAAAATAGAAAGGCACTTGAAAAAATGAAAGAATTACCAGTCACTACAAAATAATATATATAATTATGATTTACGATATCTTAAAAAATAATCCAAAAGATACTTATAAGATCTTTGGAATCCAAAATAAAAAAGCCAAAACCCAAACAAAAAAAGATAATTTTTAAATTATCTTTTTTTGTTTTATAAAATTTATGCAACTCTTTTTATTTGTGCTTCAGAATTATTATCTATCATTTCTACTAATATAATTTCAAGAGTTGTTCATAAAAAATCTTCTATTAATCTTTTATTTTCTATAAAATATTCAGGTCTATCTTCATAAATTATTATTTTACTTGGAATATAAGCTAAATCTTCAACAACATATCTTACTAGTTCAAATGGTTTTTTCTCTCAATCCCAAACAATACTATGATTTATATTTTCTAAATTTAGTGCTTTTATCTTACTTGTTTGTAGATTTATTTCTCATGCAGTTAATATAAGGTCTTTTCAAGAAATCATTTTATCAGTTATTGTTTTTGGGAATGATTTTCATTTATAATATTTTTCTATGAAATTTTCTATTCATATTTGTTCTAAAATAACTCTTATTCAATCGGCTCATCTATTGTTTCTTAAAAGTTCATTGTCTTCTAATTGCTCTTTTCTACAAAAAATTGTATCATCAAGATCAGAAACAATCAATATTTCATCTTTTTTTTCTAAATTATTTTTTAATTTTTTCAATTCTTTTAATTGTTTAGTTAAATCAAGCATTTTTTATCTAATTTAAAAATTTAATATATTTTTAATATACTTTTAAAATCATATTTTTCAAATAATAATTGCTTTTTAAAAAGCAATTATTATTTTTTTAATCTTAAATTAATTTTTAAATCTTCTATTTCTAAATCTTTGTTTATTTCAAAAGTTTCTAGATTATCTACAATAGTTGAAAGAGTTTCGTTTTGAATATATTCTTTGAAATCTTTTATTACTTCATCACAACCAGATATAGAAACTTGTATTCTATCATCTACCTTGTAATCTGCTTCTTTTCTAGATTCTTGAATATGTCTAACTATATCTCTGATATAACCTTCATTTTTCAATTCAGGAGTTATATGTGAGTCCATAGATATAACCATACCAAAACCTGCTTCTATAGCATTTTCTGAGCTTCAAGCTTCATAAACAAGTTCAAAATCTCAATCTTCAAGGATAAAGTATTGTCACTCTGAACTTGTTTCAGAGTCATTTATTAATCAAAGTTTAATTTTTTCTATTGTTCCTGAATCAAGTTCAGGATGACATATAACTACATTTCAATTTTCAAGTTCTATAAAGTTTCAAGCTTTAGCTTCGTTTATTATAAACTTTACATTGCTTCAAAATTTAGGACCGATAGTTCTACCATTTGGTTTACAGATTTTTCTAGCAAGAGTAGTTCATTCTACAACTAAAACTTCTTTTACATTTAATTCTTCTTTAATTATTTCTTTGTAATAATCACTTATTTTAAATGTAATTGTTATAGATTTAAGAGGTTGTCTTACTCTTATTTTTTGATTTGCTCTCCAAGCAAGACCTAAAGAAATCACTTTTTGAACTAAATCTGTATCTTTATTTAATTCTAAATTAATTAAACCTGAGTCATATTTAGGGAAATCTGTTAAATGAACTGAAGTTTCAGAAGTTAAATTTTTGTAAATATGTTCACTTACAAAAGGCATAAATGGAGCAATTATTTTACAAGTTTCAACAAGTGTAAAATAAAGAGTTTCATAAGCTTCTAATTTATCTGTGTCATTTTCAGTTTTCCAAAATCTTTTTCTACTTCTTCTTATATACCAATTTGTTAAATTATCCATAAATTTAACTATTGGTTTTGCAGCTTCATTAAGCTTATATTCATCAAAACCTTTTCCTACTTCTTTTGTTAATTCATTTAATTCTGAAATCAGCCATTTATCAAGATTATTTTTTAGAGCCCTCACCCCCAACCCCTCTCCCAATGGGCGAGGGGAGAAGTTATCTATATTTGCATAAGTTGTAAAAAAACTATAAGTATTCCATAATGGAAGAATTACTTTTTTAACTACTTCTTCAACTCATGATTCCATAAATCTCAAATCTTGTGCTTCAACTACAGGAGAATTCATAAGATAAAATCTCATTGCATCAGCTCAATAATTATCAAATATTATTTGTGGATCTGGGTAGTTTTTCTTTGATTTCGACATTTTTTGCCCATCTTCAGCTAGTACTATACCATTTACTATTACATTTTTCATAGGAGCAACATCATACAATGCAACTCATAAAACTATAAGAGTATAGAACCAACCTCTTGTTTGATCAAGACCTTCAGCTATAAAATCTCAAGGAAATTTAAAACTAGAGTCTTTTTCAAAAGGGTAGTGTTTGCTTGCATAAGGCATAGCTCAACTTTCAAACCAACAATCAAGAACTTCTGGAACTCTTTGTAGTGGAGTTCAAAATCTAACTAATCATGTTAATAAATTATTATGTTCATCTAATCAATGTCATCATTTTTCAATCTCAATAAAATCTGCTCAAAATTTATTTGCAAATTCTTTTCAATTTTCAAATCTTACAATTTCATCATCTTTACTATGAATTACAGTAAATTCATCAATTAATTCTGAAAAATCATATTTATTTTCATATAAATCATTATACATTTTAGATGAATTTTTCTTTTCTTCATTTCAATAATTAATTGATTTTCAAGGTGCAACACATACAAGTCTTTTTATTTTTATATTGTTTTCTTTTATATAGCTTAATGTCATTGCTCATCACATTGATCTTGTATAAATTGTATCATATTTTGAAAAATCTATTTTTTCAAATGTTTCTTTCCATGACTCATAAGTAGGATCATCTGATTTATCAAATTGATATAAGTCTAAATTTATTCAATCTTTTGAGAAAGCATTTTTAATATCCAATATTCTTTTTTCTGATATATCACTTCATCTTCAATGAATTAATAATATATTTTTAGCTTCAAATTTACTAATATCTTTTACAAATATTTTATCAACAAAATGTTTATGAATATCTACTTCTTTATCTGTATCTGTATAAAAATATTTACCATTTACTTCTTTTATTTGTCAGAAATCTTTATTTAATTCATAAAGTTCTTTTATACTTCATATACAAATTTCTTCACTTTTGTCAATACTTTGCCAAACTGGAATTGCACTTCACCAATATCTATTTCTAGAAATATTCCAATCACGAGCTCATTCAAGCCATTTTCACATTCTTCAAGCTTTTATTTCTCCTGGAACCCAAGATATATTTTTATTTGCTTCAACCATTTTATCTCTTATTTTTTCAACAGCTACATACCAAGCAGAAATTGCTCTATATATAAGAGGAGTATCACATCTCCAGCAATGTGGATATGAGTGATCATAAGTATTTATCAAAATAGTTGCGTTTTTTTCTTTTAATTTTGTTATTGCTAATTCATTGTATTCAAATACTGGGATTCAGTTATCTGTAAGTAGATTTTCAGTATTTCAATTATCTGCTATATGAGAAACAAAACCTAGCTTTTGTTCTTTACCGATTAAATTATCATCTTCTCAATAAGCTGGAGCAATATGAACTATACCAGTACCAGATTCAGTCGTTACATGATGACCAGCAACAACACTATAGGCATTAACTCATAAATTCATACCAAGAGGCATAGAATTTGCTTCATTTAAAATGAAAAAATCATCAAAAATAGGTTCATATTTTATACCAACTAAACAAGCTCATTTATAGTTTCTTACAATAGTGTAATCTTCAGCATTTTTATAATAACTTCAAACTCTATCAGTTGCTAAAACATAAGTTTCTCATGTTTTTTTGTCCAATAATTCACTATAATCTAACTCTGTTCAAACAGCAAGTCCTAGATTTGAAACCAAAGTCCAAGGAGTAGTTGTCCAAGCAAGTATATATTTATTTGAACTTCAAGCTACTTTAAATTTAACTGTTACAGTTTTATCTTGTTTATCTTTATATCATTGATTTACTTCAAAATTTGAAAGGGGAGTACTACATCTAGGACAATAAGGAACTACTCTATGACCTTCATAGATAAGTCATTTATCATAAAGAGATTTATAAACCCACCAAACAGATTCCATAAAATCACTATCCATAGTTTTGTATGAGTTTTCCATATCTACCCATCTACCCATTCTATCAACAGTTTTTTTCCAATCTTCTACAAATCAGAAAACATTACTTCTACAAGCTTCGTTGAATTCATAAACTCAAACTCTTTTTTCTATATCGTCTTTTCCAGATATTTCCATCTTTTTTTCTACGATATTTTCAATAGGTAATCAGTGACAATCCCAACCAAATTTTCTATCAACTCTAAAACCGTTCATAGTTTGGTATCTAGGAATCACATCTTTAATAGTACCAGCAAGTATATGACCATAATGCGGAGTCCCAGTTGCAAATGGAGGACCATCATAGAAATTAAATTCAGGAGCATCAGCTCTATTTTCTATACTTTTTTCAAATATTTTATTTTCTTTCCAAAAAGATAGGATTTCTTCTTCTAGTTTTGGGAAAGATTGGCGAGGGTTTACTTCTTTAAAATTCATATGGGGGTTGTTAAGGTTTATTTAAATTTAAATTTTTCAATAGGAATATGTTTATTTAATTTTTCAAAATAATCTATATTTAATTTATTAATTTTATATATATTTTTAATATTTAATTTTCCAATAATTTTTGCACTATAAAATAATGAATCAAAATTATTTTTAATAAATTTTATAAAGTTTATATTATTTTCATTTTTTATATTTATACTAGCATTGTAAGGTAAATATTTTTTAATAAATAATGTATAAAAAAAGTTTCATTTATAATTATTATTAGCTTCATATTTTATTATTTCATAAATATCTATATATATCCATGTTTCCCATTCATTCCAAAGATTTTTTGATATATATCATTGATTAAATAGATAAAATTCTTCATACCATAAATCTAATATTTTATTGTAATTATTAATATCATTTTTATCTCATATTTCATTATATTTTTTTGTATATTTTTCTATTATTTCTAATTCTTTATCTCTTTCATATTTTTTATATCAATACCAGAAAGCAAAAGTTCATCATATTATTATAAATAATTCATTATTAGATAATCATAATTTATTTTGATTATAGAAAATAAATAATAGTGATAAGAAAATAATAATAGATATATTTTTTATTAAAAATCTTTCTGTCTCTTTAAACTTAAATAATAAATTATAAAATATAAAAATTAAAAACCAAAAAATTATAAAAATTTTAGTTGTGTTTTCTGTTATATTATAATATTTATATCATAATGATAAAGATATTATAAATATAACTAATCATGTATTTTCTCTATTAAAAAAATTATTCATTTTTTTAAATAAATATTTTAAAAATATTATTATATTCTTTATATTTATTTCTATTGGTTTATTCATAATTATTCTTTTGGGTTAAATTTTCATAAAACAATATAATAAAAAATTCTATTAATTAATTTAAAAAATGCTAAATAACTTATAATTAATCAAAAAATTATTATTAATAATCAAATTATTATCCATTTTACTATAAAATTATTTCTATATTCTATTTTATTTTTTAGTGTTATTTCTCTGAGTTTTATTATATCATCTTTTTTATTATATATTTTTTCTATAATATTTAATTTTTTATCTAAAAATTTACTTTCAATTTCTTTAATATAAGAATCACCTTTAAGAAGTATTTTTCATAATTTTGATATATTAAATAAATTAGTATTATTTTTTATAAAATTTACATCATATCATTTTATAATGTAAAAAATAATTTTATTATACATATTATTGTTTATTTCTATATATCAATCATATTTATCATCTATTATTTTTTTAAATTCATTTTCAATTTCTAATTTTTCATTTGAATAAAATTCATTATAATATATATCCATTATATTATTAATTCTAGATTCATCAGTAAAAGAATAAAATGAATCATACATACTATCAATAATTTCTATACCTATATCTTCATTTTCATAGTGTATTTTTTCATTTGTTTCATATGTAATAGAAAAAATTATTATGGAGTTTATTATTAGAAAAGATATTATATAAATAACTTTTATTGCTCTATACCATATTTTTTCATTTAATTCTTTTATTGTTTTCATTTTTTTCTTTTTAAATTATAAAGCTTAGGAGAGCTTTTTTCTTTGTCCTTTTGTCACCAAAAGAGAACAATTTCTACTTTTGTAACCAAAAGGTAGCAAAAGTTTTAGGGGTTTTCGAACTAGCTGGCTGAGTTTTATTTCTTACGACTTGTAATCACTATCTCAACCCTTAAGACACCAGTACATTTCTATGAGTTTTTTTGTTTTTAAATTTTTTCGATATGTATCAATGGGATTCTTAAGGGTGAGATTTCGCCATGATACGATAGAAAAAACTTAAATCAATTCTCTGCGAAAGTTCGAACCCTTGAGGACTTTTGGTAGCTTTTGGTCACAAAAGTACATATAGTTTTACAAAAGTAAGAAGTTTTTTTGCTTTTTCACAAAAAGTGATATAATAATATCGTCATTACGACGGGGATGTCCATAAGATTAAGTGTTAGTGCTTAATTAGTGGGCCCTTTTTTTGTACTCAACTTTTTGTCTAAAATTTGTTATACTATCAATTTTTTCTTTTCAAGCTTTTCTTAAAAAAACTGAATATTTATCTTTATTTGGAACTATAAGTTTTTTAAGTTTAGATTCTTTTATTAAATGTTTTATTAAACAAGCAAAATCTCAATCTCAACTTATTATTGTTGCTTTATCATATTTTCATATATGAATCATAGTTTCTAATACTAGTTCTGCATCAACATTTCACTTTATTTTTCAAGATTTTAATTCTAAAACATCTTTAAAAACAATTATAAATCAAGCTTCTTGTAAGAAGTTATACAATTCTTGATTTCAAGGAATATATCATAAAAATAAATAAGCTTTATTAATTTTATATTTATCATTTAAATATATCCTAAATCTTTTCCAATCTAGTTTCCATCATTGTTCTTTTAAAGACATATTTATATTTTGTGTGTCAATAAAAGCATAATTATTTTCTTTCATTTTCTAAAAATTACTTTGGAGAGCAATTTTTTAGTTTAGTGTCATTGCGGACAAATGTTATATTATACTTAATGCTTCACTTATTTTTTCTGCAACTTCTCTACATTCTTTTATTAAAGCTTCTTCTTGTTCAATTTGTCTTTTTATTTTAATTATTTCAGGAGTATCAGCTTCTCATTTTTTTTGAGTTATTTGACTAAGCAAAAAATGATAATTTACAACTATATCAGATGCTCTCCATAATTCATAATTAACTCTACTTAAATTTTCTCTACTAGGTTCTTCTTATAATTTTTTTATATATTCCTGCATATTATAATAATTAATAATTATTGATTTTTAAGTATTTCATATACTTCCATATTTTGATTTCTAGCACAAACTAGAGCTTTTCCAGAATTTTCTATATCAAAAGTTGATTCAAGACCAATTTTTTTTCTAAAATCTTCTATTAAATCATTTACTTCATCTTCTGTTTTTGTTTCTGAAATAACTTCTATTTCATACCTTTTTCAGTATTGAAAACTATCTATATCTATATTTATAGTTTCTCATCACAAATTGTATTCAAATTTTTCTCTACTTGTATCTATAAAAATAGCTCAAATAGTATCATCTATTGTTATATTGAATTCTTTTTTAAGTACTTCATCTATATTTTCATCTCAAATTATCTCATCTGAAATAACTAGATTTGTTTCATAGTTTATTCTTGTTATTTTAAGTTCATAAATACCATTTCTCATTCTCAGATAATACATGGCTTTAAATAGCTTATAATCTGGGGTATCTAAGTAATAATCTTTTAGTTCTTCTGTTCAAATCCTTTTACAATTAGCAACTATCTTTTCATAATCATCAATTCTAAAAGTATATTTTTTTTCTATTTCAATATGCATTTATTTTATTTTTAGTTTTTAAAATCACTTATTAAATCAAGAGCTGTTTCTTTGTATTCTTCTTCACCAAATTCTAAAAATAAAGTTGCTTCATGAAGAATATCATCTATCTTATCCATATCATTTTCATTTAATCAACTTGTATAAAGAGTTTCAACTATATAATCTATATTGTCCATATTTTCTTGAACTAGAGCTTCTTCTAGTTTTGATAAATAATTTGTATATAATTCTGCTTCTTTCATAATAAGTATAAATTATAAAATAATAAAAAGTATAAAAAATAAGTATTTCAATAAATTGAAATGCATATTTTTTATACTTTCGGTCCTTCGAAGTCTTGACGAAGAAGGAAGTTACCACCTAAAGCAATACTTAATTTTACTTTTTTAACGAGGTATTTCGCCCCCGAGAGATTCTACTAAGTTTTATAAACTTTTCTTTCTCCAGCTTCGTGAGTTGATAGCTCACTCAAATGCTTTTATTTACAATACTAAATTTATCTATTTTTTGTTTTTTGTAAAGATTATTTTTTTAAGAGATTTATAATAATAATTTTAATTTCAAATATTTGCTCTATAAAATTCCATAAAATTTCTAAAAACTATTTCTTTTTCTTTATCTCTTTCTTCTTGTGTTTTTCAAAGCCTTGCTTCAAAAGATGGAACTTTAAAATTTAAATCCTTACTTTGTCTGTAAAAACGATCTCTATCTTCAAGTATTTTTTCTAGAGTCATATTTCACATTCATATTATCCTATCCGTTTTCATTTCACCAAGTCTTGATATTATTAATTCAATTGGAATATCTATATATATAACTTTTCATTTTTCTTTAAGATGAGACATCGCTTCAAGTCTAAGAGGTAAACTGCCAGAAGTTGATAATACTGTTTGATATTCAAAATTTAGATTTTTTCACATAAATCATTCAAGTTCTAGAAATTTATCATCTCATAATTGTTCAAGTAAATCTTTTACTTCTCTATATGATAGATTTTCTGGTATTAATCATGTATTTCTTAGATTTAAAACTCATATAGCTTCTTCTGCTGTTTCTAATGTTATCTTTTCAAGGACATCATCATCAAAATCACAAAAATTTATTCAAAGCTCTCTTGCAAGTTTTTTTCATATATTTGTTTTACCAGATCATGGCATTCAAGTTAGTATGATATTTCAACTATAATTTGATGTATTCATAATTTTATAATAAAAAAATACTAATAATTAATTTTATTATTAGTATTTTTATCGTAAAGTCAATTTTATCTTTTAGCAATTACTTCTATTTCTATTAGTGCATTTTTTGGTAAGCTAGAAGCTTCTATAACTGTTCTTGCTGGTTTAAGTACAAAATAGTTTTTGTAAACATTATTTACTATATCATAATCTCACATATTTTTTAAATATATAGTTGTTTTAACTACATTTTTTAATCATAATCAGTATTCTTCAAGTAAATATGATATATTTCTACATGCTTGTCTTGTTTCTTCAATTATTCATCAATTTACAACTTGCATGGTATTTACATCAACTCAAATTTGTCCTGAACAAAAAAGCATTTCTCATGCCCAAAAAGCTTTACTATATGGTCAAATTGGAGCAGGAGCTTTTGAAACAGAAAAAAGTTGATTTATATCAGGTTTTTCTTTTTCTTCATAAGCATTATTTTTATTTGAAAATATCAACATATTTTTTTATTAATAGTATTTATTTAATTATACTATAATGTATTTTCAAAATCAAAAAATTATTTATTTTCTATCTTGTTTAATATATTTTTTAAGTCACTATATTTTTCTGAAAAAAATCTATTTTCATTATAGAGTTTTCTTACTAAAAAATTGTCATAATATTTTGAATCTTTATTCCGCATATCAGGTAATTTTCATAATCATATAGAATAATACAATATTGATGTATGATAATCTAAGTTTTTTAATAACTCTCAACAAAAAAAATAATTTTCAGCTGTTTTTATCTCTCTTGTTAGCTCAAAACACATATTTTTATATGATTTTTCACTATTCAATATCTTGTATTCTATATCTTCATTTTTTAGATTATTATATAATTGTATTTCTGATTTATTTTCTATATTTTCTTGTAAATTATTTTCTTCTTTTAAATAAATTATAGAACTAATTATAGAAAAAATAGAAAAAATTATAAAAAATAATTTTAGTCCTACAATTTTTTTATTTATTATTTTTTGTTTTAATATTATAGATAATATGATTATAACTAATAAATAATTTATAATAGAAGGGAAGTTGAAAAATAGAAAAGTACTAGATAATATTATGCTATGAAATAAGTAATTTTTTTTAGAGTTTTTAAATAATTTTATAATAAAATAAACAAATAAACTAAATCAGATTAATCAATAATTTATAAGTATCTGTAAATAATAATTATGTGTTCTATCTGCTGTAAATCATATATTTTCAAATATGTATAAATAAGGAGATTTAAAATTATCAAAAACATATTGTAAACTATCATTTCATATACCAAAAAATATGTATTTTATATTTGAAAAATATATATTTAAACTTGATTCCCAAATATAAAATCTAGAAATAAATGAATTAAGTTTTGTTATTATTCAAAAATCAATTATGTAGTAAATCACAAATATAAATATAAATAAATTTAATATATAAAAATATATAGGTTTTAGATAATTTTTTATGTAAAATATTATATATAAAAAATACAATATCATTCATAAAATAGATTTACTTAAAAACAATGCGAAACTAAAAATAATAAAAAGAAATATGTTTACTTTTTTATCTATATTTTTTAAAATAATTGGTAAAAAAATCAGTATAAAAAAGGCTAGAAAATTTGGATGTCAAAAATTTCAAAATGCTCTATTTTCTAGATCTATATAATTTATACTAGAAAAAAAATATTCTTTTATTGATAATAAAATTGGTATTATACTAAGATATAATATGTATTTCAGTATAGTTTTTTTTGTATCTTCTTCTAAATTTATAAGAACTATAAACAATCAAACTAGATTTGTATAAAAAATCAATCCGTGTCATTTGATATTATTTCAAAATATATTTGTTAGAAAAAAACTAGAAGTTGCTATAGATATGATGAATAAAAAAAAGATTAAATTTAAAGATTTATTGTAATTTAATTTATTTTTAAAGTTATATATGAAATAAATTATTAAAAAAATAGAGTTAATTATATTGAAAACCATAACTTTCAAAAACTCAAAACTTCATCTTAAATCATATGAAAAATCAACTCAAAACATATTTAAAATTTTTGAGTTAATAAGGCTTACTATTAAAAAAAGTAAACAAAAATAATATACAATAAATCTTTTCATATCCTTTATTTTTTATTTTTTTATATTTTATTATTTATATTTATTTTATCAAAATAAAAAAAATAAAACTCTTAATTTTATTAAGAGTTTTATTCAAACCATCATCTTTTTTTAAATATAATTCATAAAGTAAAAGATAAGATAGTCATAAGTAATATTATTATTAAAAATGCACTATCCCATTCTCACATTGGAAGTTTCACATTCATACCATATATTCAAACTATAAAAGTCATAGTTCAGATTATAAGTGTAAAAACTGTAAGTCTAGCAAGTATAGAATTTATTTTTATACTCATAAGAGAGTTATAAACTTCTGTTAGAGATGTCACATTTTTTGATTGTATAGTTATATTATTATCAACCTTATCTAGTTTATAACTTATATCCTCAAAATATAAATCAAGTTGTCAGTCATAAAATTTTTCAATAGTTTTTTGCATTTCTCAAATTATTTCTCACTGAAAAATAAAGTTATGTTTTAAAAAAACTAAGTTTCTTTTTTTTACCATTATTTCTTCTAAAAGTTTTTTATTTACTCAACTATTTGCAAATATATTTTCTTCTAAAACCATGATATCTTTACTTGATTTTATTAGTAAATCAAGGGTTTTATCATACATTGTATCTATTATTTTATACAATATATAATATGGAGAAATCTTGTATTTTTCAGGATCTTCTAAATCTGTAGTTTCATCTATATAATCTTGTCTTATTTTTTCTATGTTGTTACTTGGTAGAGAAGTAATAGTTATAATAAAATTTTTTCAAAGTATAAAAGAAAATTCATTTGATTTATATCTTTTATTTGCATAGTCATATTTTGGAAAATGCAAAACCATGAATATATGATTATCATAAGTATCTATTTTATCTTGAGTAGTTTGGTCTACTATATCATCTATTATTATTTCATGTAAGTCATAATCTTCTCATATATTTAATAGTTCTTCTTTAGTTGGATTTTGAAAATGTACCCAATTTACAGTTCAGATTTTTACTAAATGTTTCATTTTATTATTTTTAGATAATAAATTTTTATGATTATATTATAAAAAATCTTTTTATAAAAAGATTTTTTATTTTTGTTTATTTCTATATAATTAACTTACTTTTATATAGTAAAATAACTTATGAAAAAAATCTTTTTTTTAATATTAACTTTGTTTTTTATCATTTCTTGTTCTAAAAATGATGATTTAATTGATGAAAATATTGTTTGAGAAAAAATAGAAAAACAAAAAACTATTTTAGCTTTATGAGATAGTTTAACTGCAGGTTATTGAGTTGACATAAGTGAAAATTATCCAACAAAACTAGAAAAAAAACTTCTTGAAAATAATTATAATTATAAAGTTGTAAATGCTTGAATATCATGAGATACTTCTTCTTGATTAAGTTCAAGAGTTTCTCTTTATTTAGATCAAAATCCAGAAATTGTAATCATAGTTATTTGATGAAACGATGGTCTTAGATGATTACCAACTACTGAACTTGAAGCAAATATATTGTCTATAATAGAATCATTTCCATCTGATACAAAGATAATTTTATGAGGTATGGATATACCTATAAATCTATGATTAAAGTATAGAAATGATTTTAAAAATGTATATAAAAATATAGCAACACAAAAAAAAGATATCTACTTTTTACCTTATTTTCTTGAATGAGTTTGATGAGTTTCTAGTTTAAATATAAGTGATAAAATACATCCAAATAGTGCAGGTTATGATATAATAGTTCAAAATCTTTATGATTTTATGATAAAAAATGATATCTTAATTAATTAAAAATAAACCATGATAAAAATTAAAAATCTTAGTAAATTTTTTTGAAAAGATAAAGAAAAAGTCGAGATTTTTAGTAATCTAAATCTTGAAATAAATTCTTGAGATTTTATATCAATAGTTTGACCAAGTTGAAGCTGAAAATCTACTTTTTTGAACATGATGTCTTGAATAGATTTAGATTTTTCATGAGATATAGAAATATTTTCTTTTGATTATAAAACAAAAAATGAAAATGAAATAACAAGTTTTAGATGAAAAAATATATCGTATATATTCCAAAATTTTAAATTGATAGATAATTTAACAATTAGAGAAAATATAGATTTAGTTGTTGAGTTAAACAATCTAGAAAGAAATTTTTCTACTGATGAAATCCTTAAACTCGTTTGATTAGAAAAAAAAGCAGATAATTATGCTTTTAATTTGAGTTGATGAGAAAGTCAAAGAGTTGCTATTGCTCGTGCTTTTGTTTGAAAAACAAAATTGCTTTTAGCAGATGAACCAACAGGTTCTCTTGATGCAAAAAATAAAAAGATAATTATGAAACTTATATCTTCTCTTCATAAAAAAACAAATAATACAATTATTATGATTACTCATGATGATGAAGTTGCTCAAATTTCAGATACAATTTATAAAATGAATGATTATAATTTAATTAAATCTTAAAAAATATGTTTAAAAAATTTGTAAAGACTATATTTTTAAAAGAAAAAAAGTATTTTCTTTTTATTTTCATATCTGTAGTTTTAAGTATTTTTTCATATATATTATGAAACAATATAATTTTGTGAGTAAAAGATTATTTAAAAGAACAAGTAAAACCACTACTTTGAGCAGATATAGTTTTATCAAGTGATTCTAAAATAGATTATAAAAACTTTTCTTCTTTTGAAAGTTATTTTAAAAAAGCTGAAACTATAGAGATAGATTCAACACTTTTTGATAAAAATAATAAACCCATTTTATATGAGTTTGTTTATCACTCAGAAAATTATCCATTTTATGAAACTTTTACATATGATATAATAAATAATGATTGATTTGCAGTTGTAGATAAGCTTACATATGAAACTTTTTGAGATTATTTAGAGATTTTTTGAGAAAAAATCAAAGTAAAATGAATAATAAATAAAAGACCACTTTGAGAGATATCTATTTATACAAATGATAAGAAAATTTATTTACCTTTATCATTGTTTAATAAAGATTTAAATGAAACAAATTCTAGATTAAATTATAAGATTTATTTAAATTTTTTGTCAAATTATAATGAAAAATTATCTTTATCATTGAAAGAAAAAGCAAAAGAACTTTCTATAAGAGCTAGAAGTATAAATGATAGGCAAGATAATATAGGGGAAATAACTGATAGATTTTATTTTTTTATAAATTGATTTAATCTAGTTATTTTTATACTTACATTTTTTATTGTTATACTTTCTCTTGAAAGTTTTTTCAAGAAAAATAAATCAAATTTTGGTCTTTTAAATATTTTTTGAATGACTAAAAAAAGTATTTTTATTTATAGTTTTATCTCTATATTTGTTTTATTTTTCATATCATTTTTATTTTCTATTTTATTAAATTATCTTGCTTTATATTTTTTATCAAAAGAATTTAGCTTTTTTAGTTTTTATTATGAATCAATAATAAAATGATTTTTAATTATGTTTATACTGCTTTTTGTATGAGTTTTTTCTCCTTTTTACAAGATAGCTAAAAGTAACATAAATAATCTATTAAAAGATTCAAATGATTTTTCAAATTTTGCTTTGAAGGATTATTTTATATATCTATTTTTGATATTTATTTCTTTTTTTCTTATAAATATCATTTCATGAATTGATATATTTTATAGTTTTATTTTTACTATAGTATCTATTTTTCTAGTAGTTTTATTTTATATTTTTATTAAATCTATATTAAATTTTTCTTTTAAAAAATTAAGTAATAAAGTAAAAAACTTTTATATTTTTGATGCTATTCGCTCTACAATAAAACCTTGAAATGTATCGTTTTTGATAGTTTTTTCTAGTATTATTTCATTTTTAAGCATATTTGTATTTTTTGTTTTTTCTCTTAGCTTTGTTTCATATCTTCAAAATCTTACAAAAGATAGTAATGATATGTTTGTGATAAATGTAGCAAGTGATGATTTAGAAAAAATAAATCCTTATTTTAATAGTGATGAAATATATGAAATAGTTAGTTTGAGGATAGATAAAATAAATTGATTAACACTTGATAAATATCTAAATACACCAACTGTAAGTCGTGAATTTTCTCGTGAATTTTTCTCAACTACAAATAATCTAAATAATAAAATTGAAAAGTGAGATAAGCTTAAATCTGGTTATGTTTCAGTTGATAGTGAGTTTGCATCTAGATTATGACTTAAGATTTGAGACACTATAAGTTTCAATGTAGCTTGATTACAAAAAGAGCTTATTGTAATAAATTTTAGGGAAGCAGTCAGGTCTGGAACAAATCCGTTTTTCTTTTTTATGCTTGATAAAGAGGATTTTAAAAACTTTCCAAAAACTTATATTTTATCATACAAACAAGAAAAAAAAGAAAAAGATTTAGAGGTTAAATTATCAAAACTTACTTCTTGAACTCTTACTTTTATAAATACAAAAGATATAATTGATATAGTTTTACTTGTTGCTATAAGTATATTAAAAGTAGTTTATTTTTCACTTTTTTATATATTTATATTTTCATTTATTAGTTTTTTGGTTTCTATTTTGTTTTTAAAAAGTTTTAAAGATTATAAAATAAAGATTTTACATATACTTTGATGATTGAAAAAAAGTTTATTTTTATGATTAAAATTTGAATATTTTTACCTTATACTTATAGGACTTATTTTTAGTTTATTTTTTGGTAGTTTGATACTTTTTGTTTCATTTTTATTTATAAGTTATTTTTCTATTTCATATTTTTATTATTTTATTTGTATTTTATTTTTGATTATACTTTTTTTACTTATAAATATATTTATTTACTTTTATTCAAATTAAAAAACTCTAAAGCCTTTAGCTTTAGAGTTTTAATTTGTCATTCTGAATTTATTTCAGAATCATTATTATAATTAAAATAATATATATATTAAATGATCCTGAAACAAGTTCAGGATGACATTTTGATGCTTGTGATTTTTTAAATCCTTCTAAGGATTTCTTTAAATTGAAAAAATGTGTTTTCTAGATTTAAAATCTCATCTTTTGTAAAAAATCTGTATTCTTCTATTTCATCATCTTGTAATTTGATAGTTCAACTTTTTATTTCACTTAAAAATATATATTCTACTTTTTTTACTTTTTTGCCTTTTTCATACTCAAAATCTAGTTTATAAGTACAAATAGGCATAGGTTTTTCTTTTATATTATCTATGTTTAATCATAACTTTGGTCATAATATCTTTATTTCTAAATTTAGTTCTTCTTTTATTTCTCTTTTTATTGCTTTATAAACATCTTCTCACTCTTCTATATGTCAACCAGGTAGAGTCCAATAATCTTTTTTATTATGTCTTACAAGTATATATTTTCAATCCTCGTTTTTTAAAAATGTTCTAGTTACTTGTTTCATTTTTTGTTTTTATTATTTTATAAATATTTAACCATATATTCTCACTCTATATGATATCATCTTTTTTCGTAGTATGCTCTAACTCAAACTCAAGCTATTACAGCCATTTTTGAGTATCAAGCTTCAATTGCAATTTCTTCAGATTTTTCTATAAGTCTTCTTCATAAACCTATATGTTGTCCAAAAGTACTTCAAGCTTCTCAGATACTTAATTGATCTCAAAAAGTATGTATTTCTCTGATTAAAGCAGCTCATTTTAATTCTGGTAATACTTCAATTACTTCTTTATTTTCACTTGGTAATCTAAGTCTTAAAAGTGAAAAAATAGTTCTATCATTTTCATCTTCAAAAGTTAAAAAGTGTTCTATTCAATCTGATGCTTTATATTTGAAGTCATTTAAAATAGCTTTTTTAGGATCGTTTTTACCAAATTTTATTTCTCTATGTCTTATATCAACTAGTTTCACTCATTCTGCTTTCAATTTATCTTCTACTATTTGTCTCAGGTTTGCTAGATGACTTCATTCTAGTATCTCACTTGCTGGAATATCTCTATAAGTTCTATTAAGTCTTACATATTCTGGAATCATAGATTCAAGCTTTGCAGTAAGATTTATAAGAGTTTCATCGTCATAAGCCTTAAATCATCAAGCTTTCCAGATTTCAGTTAATTCTGATTTATCAGTAACTACCATAGGATAGATTTTTAATTCATCAGGTCTAAAAGATTGATCATCAAAAACTTTTGCAAGTGCTTCTACATCTTTTTCTGGAGTTGATCAAAGTAGATTTGGCATCATATGTGCAACTACCTTAAATCATGCATCTTTTAACATCTTTGTAGCCATCACACTCTCAGCATTTCCATGTCATCTTTTGTTAAGTTCATTTATATCATCAAATGTAGTTTGATAACCTATTTCTACTCTAGTAACTCCGTAATTTCTAAGTCTTTTGATTTCTTCTGGATTTATCCAATCTGGACGAGTTTCTATTGCTATTCATATGATTCTACATCTAGCAGATTCATTTATTTTTTTTGCTTCTTCTAAACTAGAACTTATCTTTGCTTTATATGTTTCTTTTATCTTAAAGCTTGCAAATCTATCTCAACTTAGCTCAGTTTTTTCAATGAATTCTTTCATATCATCATAAGTATTAAAAGCATCATAGATACCTTTAATAAAATCTTGTTGATATTGTAATGGGTAAACTGACCATGTTCAACCTATGATTCTTATATCATTTTTATCTATCTTATGTCATGTGATTTCAAGAGCTCTAAGTCTATTATGTATTTGCATAATAGGGTCAAATTTATTTAGTTCTGCTCTTTGTACTGCTGGTTCATTTGGAATATAACTTTTTGGTAATCATTCAAATGTAGGGCAATAAATACATTTACCAGGGCATCACCAAAATTTTGTAAGTAGGGAAATAACAGTAACTCAAGATTGGCTTCTAACTCATCTTTTTCTTATAAGTTTTTGAAAAAATAGATTTTCTTCTATTTCTCATGAGTTAGTTAATTCGTTATATCTTTCTATTATTTCTATACTTGAAATTGGCTTAGCTAACTTGTATTTAGAATAAACTTTATTTTTTAATTTATGAAAATCATCTTTACTATATTCTCATAATTTTATCTTTAATTCTTCTATACCTAGCTTTATTATCTCATCAATTATTTCTATATTATTCATAATTATTTTAATATTTAAGGGTTTAATTTAGATTATATAAAATAATAAAAAAATATCAAAATTTTAGAAAAATAAAAAGCACTTTTAGTGCTTTAACTTTGAATTACAGGATATAAATCTTGACAATTTTTATCATTGTTTATCTTTAATTCTTCTTCTTCTCCTTCTCCTTGTATTATAAAAGCTCTTTTCCCTTCATAAGTAGTTTCATCTGCTGGATTTTCTAGTAAAATTCATGCATTTTTACATTCTTCTCATTTAATTCAATAATATGTATTATTATCATTTAGTATAGTTATAACATAATCTTTACCTCAATTACATCTATATCATTCGATTTGATCTCATCTATCTTCATATTTTGTTAATTGACATTTTCATCATTGCACCATTTCTAATAATTGCATCCTTATTTTTAGTATTTTTTCAACAGAAATACTAACAACTTCTTTTTGATCTTCTATTTTAATTTCATCTGAACATCATAAATTTAAACCTGTTGCTATAGCTATTGCAGATAATAATCCTAATTTCATATTTTAATATTATATTGTAAATTATATTATTTATAATTAAAAATAATTAAAAGTCAATTTTTTTAAATATAATTTTTGATTTTTTAAAAAATGTAATATAATAAAAGTATAACTTTTCTTACTTTTCTAACTTTTTTAAAGAATGTGTGATATAAAATTGCATGGAATTACCAATATATGACCAAAATGACAAATAGTTATTCCAAAAGATGTTAGAGATCTTTTAGGCTTATCTCCAGGAGATACTTTGACTGTTATAACAAAGGATACTAAATTTTTATGACTTATTAGAAATAATGATGTAAATGAACTTTTAGAATTTATACAAAGCCAAAGTAAATAATATTTTTAGTTTAATAATATAATATATGAAAAAAATAATTTTAATTTTATTGTTATCAATTTTAATTCTTTCTTGATGTTCAGATGATAAATGAGTTGAGGTTTTAGAAAAAAAAGATTTTTATATAGATGTAAAAAAAATCTGAGATTTTGACAATATAGCATACTTAAATAAGACTTGAAAAATAGATTCTACTCAAAATATTACATTAAACTCTAATGCTAATGGTAGAGTTAAATCTATACTTGTAAAAAATTGAGAAAATGTTTTAGAGTGACAACTTCTTGCTGTTTTAGAAGATAATTTAGCAAATTATAATTTAAATTTAGAGGTAGCAGAAAATGCTTTGGATGCTTCTAAGAATGCCTTGGATGTAACAAAAAACAATTTATCAGTTAGTGAAAATAATTTAGAAAAAGCAAGATTAAATTATGAATCAACTAAGTTAAAACTTGATAAATCTATCGGAGATATAGAAAGAAGTTTAAATAATCTAAATACAGAAGATGAGACTACAAGCACTTCAATTGAGATAAATAAAATAGATAATTCTATTTCAAGATTAAATTTGGAATATGATAATTTAATTATGTCAAATGATGAAACTCTTTCTTCTTTTAAAAGATCTTTAGAAAAAGAAATTACTGTTTTAAATAATTATTTAAGTGATATAATTTATTTTTCAGATGAGATTTTATGAGTTACAGAACTTAATAAAAATAAGAATAATTCTTATGAAATATATCTTTGAGCTAAAGATTCTGCACAAAAACTCCAATCTGAAAGTTTACTTAAAAATCTTATATCAGAAAAGGATACGAAAATATCTAGTCTAAAAATAGAAATATTATCAGAAGATGATTATAAAAAATATACTAAGATAATAGATGAAAGTTATAATCTAATAAATGATTTTTTAACTAGTTTTGATAATACTCTTTCAAATACTGTACCAAGTGTTTGAGCTATAAGTGAAGCTCAAATTTCATGATATAAAGCTCAAATTTCATGATATAAAGCTACTTATAATTGATATAAAAGTTCATTTTTATGATTATCAAATTCTATTTACAGTTTTTTAGAAACTTATAAAAATAGTCAAAATTCTCTTTTAAAACAAATCGAAAATCTAGAAAAAGATAAAAGTATTTATTTGAAATCTCTTGATTTAAATAAAACTACTTCTAAATCTACTCTAGATGAAGCAATATCAAACAGAGATTTAACTTTAAAAAATCTAGATTTAGTTATAAAAGATGCTGAAGTGGCGATAGTAGATTCTCAAACTAGAGTTAGAGATGCAGAAATAAGAGTAAGAGACTCTGAAATAAATTATAAAAAAGCTCTAAATGAAGCTGAAAAATTATTTATAAAATCACCTATTTCTTGAATTATATGAAATATATTGATTGACAGATGACAAGAAATATTTTCTTGAACTCCAGCTTTTAATATACTTAGTGAGTGATCAAAGGAAGTTACTATATCTTTCAATAAAGATGAACTTGATTATGTTTCAGAATGATCTAAAGCATATTATACAAACGAATTAAAAACATTTACTTGAACTATTTATTCTATTACAAAAAGTGCTGATGAAAATTTAAAATATCAAGCAAAAGTTACTATGCCAAATGAAGCTTCAAATATTTGAAATATACTAAATTTAAATATACCAATAACTTTGGAACATAAATTATTACCAGTTAATATAGTTAAAATAAATAGTTTTTGAATGTGAAGTATAAATTATTATTCTACTTGATGAACTATAGAAAAAACAGATGTAAAAGTCGGAAAAGTTTATGGTGATGAGATTGAATTACTTTGAGAAAATGATCCTGAAATAAGAGTTATTTTAAATTATGTTGATAATTTTGATAGTGAAAAATTTATTTTAAAAGTTAAAGAATAATAATGAATAGCGCAATAAATAAAATAAATTCAAATCTGGAAAAATGATTTTTGTGATTTTGGGTAAGAAGGTATAGAGTTTCATATTTAATAATATTTTTATTAATAGTTTCTTGAATATTTTCAATGATTAGTATACCAAAAGAATCTAGTCCAGATATAAAATTTGGTATAATTTGAATTATAACAAGTTACCCATGAGTAAATCCAGGTGATATGGATTCTCTTATTACTGATAAGATAGAAAAAGAAATCAAAGATATTGATTGAATAAAAAAAATAACTTCTTCTTCTTCTGTTTGAAGTTCTTCTATAACTGTTGAACTTACTAACGATGCAGATGTAAGAGATGCTTTAACTGATATAAAAGATGCTGTTGATAAAGTTTCTTTACCAGAAGATGCAAATGATCCTGTTGTTATTGAGCTTTCAACTAGTAATGAGTTAATGTTTGAAGTTTTACTTTTTTGAGATGATAAAAAGTTTTCAAAGTTTGATTTGATGCAAAAAGCTCAATTAATTAAATCTAATCTAGAATGAAAAATACCATGATTATCTGGTATAGATTTGGTTTGAGCAGATCTTCAAATGTGATTTTGATCTAGTAGTTCAGATTATGAAGTATTGGTTTTACTTGATAAAAATAAGATAGAACAATTAAATCTATCTCTTATACAGATTTCAAATATAATTAAGAGTTACAATAAAAATACTCCAATTTGAAATTATACTATTTGAGATCTAAATTATGATTTTAGATTTGATTGAGAGTTAAAAGATATTGAAGAGCTTAAAAATGTAGTTATTAGATCAACTTCTGGTTCAAATATATTACTTTCAGATATAGCCACAATAGAAAAAAAATATAGTGATGATAGTATAAAAAAATTGTGATTTCAAAATAATAAAGCATTAAATTATACATCACTTTCGTTTAATAAAAATGAGTGAATAAATGTTTTTGATATATCTTGAGTTGCTAAAAAAGAACTTGAAAATTATATAAAAAATAATAAAGAATTTGAGTGATTAGATATATTTTATATAAATGATTTATCTGAACTTATTGTTGAAGATTACTCAAATCTATCATCTACTGCTGTCCAAACTGTTATACTTGTATTTATAACTATATTGATTTTTGTTTGATTAAGAGAATCTTTAATAGCTTCTATACTTATACCATTATCTTTTTTAGTTACTTTTATAGTACTTGATACATTTTGATATTCACTTAATTTTCTTACCAATTTTTCACTTGTTTTAACTCTTTGAATAGCTATAGATACTGTTATAGTTATAGTTGAAGCAGCTAGTGAAAAGATGAAGATGTGATACAATAAAAAATCAGCCGTATTACTTGCAGTTAGAGATTATAAAGCTCCACTTATTTCAGGTACTTTAACTACACTTGTTGCATTTTTGCCTCTGATGTTTTTGCCATGAGTTATGTGAAAATTTTTGGCTTACATACCAATAACAGTTTTTTCTACACTTGTAGCTGCATTACTTCTTGCTTTGACTGTTAGTTCTACATTATTTGTGAAGATGGTTCGTGATAATAAAACTTATCATGTAGATGAAAAACTTGAAGCCACTTTTACGCCTGCTCAAAAAGAATTTTTAGAATTTGAAAGAGAATGAAAAATTCTAGAATCTGAAACAAAAACTAGTATTAGAGATAGGTTATTGAGAAAGATGTCACTTGCTTATTACAATTTATTAAAAAAGGTTATTTTAAGTAAGTCATCTAGAAGATTTTTTATCATCTCTCCAATAATAGTTTTGATTTTAACTTTTGTTTTTTTAGCCCCTAGAATAGGTTTTATACTTTTCCCAAATACAGATAATTGAGTTATACAAATAGATATAGAAACAAAGGAGTGAACAAATGAAGAATCATTAGTAAAATATCTTGATATAATAGATGAATCTATTTATAAGTATGAAGAGTTAAAAGTTTATAATGTTACTATAAAATGAAACACTATAAATGTTTATATAGAGCTTAAAAATAAGAACATAAGAAAAGAATTATGACTTATGAATGTTTTTGAAATAGAAGAAAAAATAAGTAATGATTTGAAGGTTTTAGAATCTTATGGACTTATAGTTTGAATAAAAGCTCTTACAAATTGACCTCCAACATGAAAGGCAGTTTGATTAAAAATTATTGCATCAAGTTCTTCAAAAATAGATGAACTCAAAGAAGTTGCAAATAAAATAAAAGATGAGTTTAGAAAGATAGATGAATTAAAAAATATAACTACAACAAGTAGTGAATCACCTTGACAATTCATATTTAGATTCAATAGAGATAAGCTTGCACAAGTTTGATTAACTCCAAATGATATATTAAATGAGTTATATTTTTATACAAATTGACTTAAAGCTTGAAGTATAAAATCAACTTATGAAGACAATGATATAGTTTTAAAAATATCTCAATTTGAAGATAATCTAAGTCCAGATGATATAAATAATTTATTTATAAATACTCAAATTTGAAAAATAAGAGTTGGTGATTTTGTTAATGTAGAATTTGCAAAATCTATATCTTCTATAACTAGAGAAAATGGTAAGATATCTATAACAGTTGAAGCAGATTTATTACCAGGAGAAGTTACTACAAAAGTACAGCCTAAGATTGACGATATAGCAGAAAAATTTATTTTCCCAGAAGGAATTTTTTATGAAAAATGATGAGAAAATCAAGAAAATGCAGATTTGATTATATCAACTTTTAGATCTCTTTTTATAGCTATTTTTCTTATATTTTCTATACTTGTATTTCAATTTAATAGTTTTAGGCAACCACTTGTTATACTTTATTCTGTTATACTTGCCTTACTTTGAGTAAATATCTGATTGTTTATAACTTGAAATCCTTATAGTATGCCATTTATGATTTGATTTATTGCTCTTACTTGAGTAGTAGTTAATGATGCAATTATATTGATAGATAGGATAAATAAGAATTTAGAAAAATGAATAGATAATGTACATAGTATTATTTCAGCAGGGAAGACAAGACTACAACCAATTATAGTTACTACTTTAACTACAGTTTTTTGAGTTTTACCATTGGCTCTTCAAGATGAATTTTGGGCATGACTTTGATTTACTATAGTATTTTGACTTTTTGCTTGATCTAGTATGACACTTTTTGTTATACCATCGCTTTATTATAGTTGGTTTCTTGATTGAAAAGATACAAAAAATAAAGAAGACTTTTAAGTCTTCTTTTTATATTGTTATTATTTGTATACTTGGTATAAATTTACCATTTTTTTCTATATCATAAATTGTTACTATCTTATCTCAAGCTTCAAGTAATTTTTTATCTTGTAGAGTTTTAATTGCTGTTTCTAGGTTTTTATCATTATTTGATTTTTCTATTAAAAATGTTTTTAATCAAAATAATATAGTCATTTTTTTTCTTATCTTATCATCATATGTAAATGCAAAAACATGCATATTTGGTCTAAATGCTGCTACAGCCTTTGCCATAAATCCAGAATTTGTAAAAATTATTATATTTTTTGCATCTATATTTTCAGCTGTTATAACTGCATTTTTAATAATCATTTTTAAATCTTCATCATCTCAGATATTTTTTTCAAAATAATCATGTTTGTATTTTATTTGGCTTTCTGTGTATTCTAATATATTTGACATAGTTTTTACTGCCTCAATAGGGTAGTTTCATGCTGCAGTTTCTCATGACAACATAGTGCAGTCTGCTTTTTGCATTGCTGCATTAAATATATCTGTAACTTCAGCTCTAGTAGGAATTGGATTTGTAATCATGGTTTCAAGCATTTGAGTTGCAACTATGAAGAATTTACCTTCTTTTTTACATTTTGTAGCTATTTCTCTTTGAATTATTGGAAGAGTTTCAAAAGCTATTTCTGCTCATAAATCTCATCTTGCTATCATTATACCATGACTTTCATCTATTATTTCATCTATATTATCAAGTGCTTCTTTATTTTCTATTTTTGATATTATTTGTATTCATCTAGGAGCATTTATTTCTTTTAAAAAATTTTTCATTTCAATTATATTTTCTCTATTTCTAACAAAACTCATAGCTATAAAATTTACTCACATAGAAACTGCAAATTTTAAATCCTCTTTATCACTTTGAGTTACTCAAGGTAACTTTAATCTAACTCAAGGTAAATTTAAGTGTCTTTTTGATCAAATTACATGATTATTTAATGCTTGGCAAGTTAAACTAAAGTCATCTTTTCCTATAACTTTTATTTTTAGTAATCATGTGTCTATATCAATTTTATCTCATATATTTAGATCAGAAACTATATATTCATAATCACAAATTATTTTTTGTTTATCATCTTTAGTTTTTTCTTCTAGATTTATAGTTGTAAGATATATTATTTCATCTTTTGAAATAGTTATTTTTTCTTCTATTTTTTTTGTTCTGATTTCTGGTCATTTTGTATCTGCCATTATACCTAGATTTGTTTCTCATGACTCATTTAATTCTTTTACTATGTTTATGATTCAGGTAAAATACTCATAATTTGTATGAGAATAATTAAATCTTACCACATTTATTCAGGCATCATACAGAGCTTTTATTTTTTCTTTTGTATCTGTTGCAGGTCATAGAGTAGCGATGATTTTTGTTTTTTTCATATATTGAAAAATTATATTTTAAAACTGATTAACTATATGAAATAGCTAAAAATTGTCAATTAAAAAAGACTTTAATAAAAATTAAGTCTTTTTTAAAATATATTTTGATCTATTTTTGCTATCTTTGTAGTATCATCTTGTCTTAAAAATATATGGTCTACAACTATTTCTATACCAAGCATTTTAGCAAGAGTTCTTCAATTATTTCATAAAAAAAATTCAGGTCTATCTTCATATACTATTATCTTACCTGGAATATATCCTTGTTCTAATATTTCAAGTAACATTTTCATTGGTTTATTTTTACTTTCTTTTACTACTACAACTTTTGGTTTATTTCAATCTATTCAAACAGCTTTACATCTAAGTTTTTGTAAATCATTTTCTCAAGCTGTAAGTATAATAGATCTATGATTATGATTTTGATTCTCTAATATAGTTAATAATTTTATAACAGCTCAACTTCTTTTGTAAAATTTGCTTACAAAATTATCTATTCCTTTTTGTCTTATTACTTTATTTCATTCACTTCATCTATTATCTTGATATATTGGAAATTGTAATTGATTAAATCTAGAATATAGAGTATCATCAAAGTCAAGAACATTTAAAACAACTTCTCTTTTTATAGGAAGAAGTGATAATCTCTTGGCTAATCATATAATTTCATCAACAGATAATCATGTTAGATTCATTATATCTTCTGCTAATACTATATTACTAGATTCATTTTTTTGAGATGAGTTTATGTGATCTCTAATATTACTTAAGTTAGGCATCAATATAATTAATAAAATATTAATTAATTATACTTTAATTCTTTTTTGTAGTTTGTCAAGTATTTCTTTTTCTATTTCAATCATATTTTTCTTACTTCTAAATCAGGCAGCTAACATATGTCATCATCATCAAAAATCAGCACAAAAATCTCATACATTAAATTCTTTTGATCTAAAACTAGTTTTTACTTCATCTCACAACTCATAAAGCAAGAATGCTATTTCACATCATTCTATATTTATAAGTCTATTTATTATTCCAGAAGTATCTTCGTCTCAAGTTTTTGTTTTTTCAAAATCTTTTTTATTTATATTTACCCAGATTATCTTACCACCTTCACTTTTTTGCATCTTATCAAATACAAGTCAAAATAATTTAGTTTTTTCCCAGCTAGATTTTTGAAAAAAATTATACATTGTTGATCTAAAATCAGCTCAAAAATCCATAAGTTTTGCAGCAATTCTTAATGTATGACTTGATGTATTTTGATTGTAAAATATATTAGTATCAGTATGTATTCAAGCAGTTAATAGAGTAGCTATTTTTTTTGTAATATATTTATCAAGTTTAAGTTTTTCTATTATATCGAAAGCAAGTTCACAAGTAGAAGAATATTTATCATCTATTATATTTATACTTCAAAATCAATTATTAGTCATATGATGATCTATAACAACGAAATCTTTTTCTTTAAATATTTTTTCATAATTTATGTAAGTTTCTCCAAGTTGTCATATACTTGCAGCATCAAAACTGATTATTAAATCAGGATTAAACACAGATATATTTATACCAGGTTCTATGATATCGCTTGATTCTAAAAAAGAAAAATTTTCAGGTGGTAAAAAATCATTAGTAGCTTTTACATTTTTTCATAATTTTTTAAGTATATAATAAAATGCTCATAAACTACCAAAGGCATCAGGATCCATTCTTATATGATTTATAAGAAGTATTTTTTCAGATTTTTTTATTAGCTTTCCTAATTTTTCTATATTTTTATTCATTGTAACTATTATTTATTAAATATGTTTTAGTATATCCAAAAAAATATAATTGTAAATATTTGACTTTTCTATAATTGTTACTATAAATAATACATTGTCTTATTTTTAAATAATTTATTATGTGATTTAAAGAGAGTATTGATTGATGAGTAGATTCTTCTAGGAGAAATTTTTTAAAAAGTATAGTTTGAACACTAACTATTGCATGAGTTTGATTACCTATTAGTGAAATTTTGGCTTGAGAAATTGAAAATAAAAGTATTGATGAATTAAAAAAAATATCTGAAACAGAATTAGAAAAAAAATTAGAAGATACTAAGTTTATAGATTCATTAATTATTATTGTTTTTGTTGATTTAGTTACATCCTTATGAAAAATTGATTTACCATGAAAAAGTTATAATAATCATTATTCTTCATATATAAGTACTTTATTAAAAATAATTAGTAAAAAAATTCCAAATTTTTGAGAAGTTACAAAAACTATTGAAAAAATTTGAGAACATTTTCCACATGAAGCATTATATGCACTAATATGATTAAATTTTATTCGTAGTTGATCTTGAAAAAAATCTTTAGAAGAATTTAATCATATGTGGATAGAAATTACTGAAGCAGTTTGAATATTAAGTATTGTTTGATGGTATGCAGATGGTTCAGTTAAAACTCCTAAAAGTGAGGAAATAAAATTAGATATTGAAAATAATTTATGAACAGATTACGATTCTTTAAATGATTTTGATAAGTACAATAAAATTCAAAGTCATTTATCTCATATTCTATTGTTTGCTCCAATGGAGGCACCTATGAGATTCTTTAATTTAGCTCAATGAAATGCAGTTTTTACTAGAAAATATTTACATGAATTAAATATCTTGGTTGATAAAATGGGAGATATTTTTTTATGAAAAAATGTAAATGAAATACTAAAAATAGTATGAATTAAAAGTAATATTATAAAAATATTAATAAATATATGATTAACTTGAGATAGTGAATTTTCAACTGATGTAAATGAAAAGTTTAAGAAAGAATATAAAAAAGAATTAGGTTCTTGACTTATATCTTCAACAATGGATATAACTAATACTCATTGATTGGATGTTGCTCCTGCATTTGTTTGAGCTATACAATCATTTTGATTGAAAGATTCATTAGTATTGTATCCTTGACTTTTTTTACAATCATTATTTATGGCAATTTCATCTAGTTATTTTAATTCTGTTAGATTATGAATTGATAAAAGTGAGTGGTTTAAATTAATTAGATTATCTATAAAACCTATAATTTATAGTTTTAAAAATTCTTTTTCTTCCATGTTTTATCTTCAAACTGAAGATTGAAAAAAATGATTTCCTTGAGCACAAAATGTTCTTCAAAAATCATTTGATTTTTGAAGAACATTAGTTCAAATGTGATGAAGAGTTTTTAATCCTGATTTAAACTTATTTCCTTTTGAAATTAGATGAATATTAAAAGAAATGGAGGAAGAAATATTAGGTTATACTAATGAAGGTTTAAGTTTAGATAATGCTTTAATGAAAACATTTGAATCAACAGAAGAAAATATTTTATGAGATAATACTTGATTGGGAAGCACAAAAATATTAAATGAATTATTTTCTTCTTATTTAAGAAATAGTGCTAGTAATTTAGATTTACATAATTGAATTAAAAATTTTTTAGAAGAAAATACTAATATTGCTGATGATAAAAGACAAAAATTAGAAGAAGTTTTAGAAATTTCAGAAAAGTGAGAAAGAACAGAAATTTTGGAATTTGTAACTAAACTTGAAAAATATGTAGATTCTTCTACTTGAGAAACTGTTTGAGTAATAATGGCTCAATGAAATGTTGTACCAGCATTATTATCAAGATTAGATTCTATAGAAGATATTATTAAAAAACTTAGTAATGAAAAAATTGATAATGCTATAAATGAAGTATCATACAAATGAAATAAAAATCAATTTGTTAGAGATTTAATTTATTCTTTGATATTTTTTATTTTTAGTGAATTTGCTGATAATTGGGTTTGAATGATGAGTTTGGCTAAAAAATTATCAAAAGCATATATTTTTGATGATTTACTTTTTGAAATTTGAAAATGATTAAATATTTCTGAAATAAAAAAACAACTTGAATCATCTTGGCTAACTACAAATGTAAGATGACAATTTGATAATTTTATAAAATGTATTGAAATAGCTAGATGAACACAATTAAAACCTGAGGAATTAAAAAAGATAGAACATAAATATACATCTCTTCAAAATATATCAATAATTATGAATGTAAATTGATGATGAGAAACTACTATATGAAATGCTCCTCATTTTATAGCTTTAGTTGAAGATTTAAAAACTATGTTAGATTTACCATGAATGTTAAAAGAGCAATTTAATTTTAAAAGTTTACCAAAATTTTCAGAACATTGGTTAATGCGTTTTTCAGCCTCATTTTTAATGGCTCATAATGTCTTACCTGAAATAACTATTAATTTGAGAGAAAAATTTTGAATTGAGTTTTGAAAATAGTTTAAAAAACCAGGCTTCGGCCTGGTTTTTCTTTTGTTTTAAATTTTAAAAAATACTTGAATTTTTATTTTATTACTATATAATATATAGTAATTTATTTTTTAATTTTTTTAAAATGAATTCTAGGATTTCTTTTGATTTATCTTGAACAACAAGTATCATTACTTGATGATCAAGTGGTATATGATTGGCTACAGCTCAACTTATAGCTAAATCTGGTTGAAATGTTATAATAACAAATAGTAGGAGTGAAGAAAAAACCAAAAAAGCTATAGATTTGATAAAATCTAGTTCAACTAAAGATAATTTAGTATTATCTTTTCCTTATATCGCCGAAAATGAAGAGTCTGTAAAATTGTTTTTTGATGAAGTTAAAAAAGTTTCAAGTAGATTTGATTACCTAGTTCATGCTATTTGAATAAGCCCAGATACTCCATTTGATGAACAAACTGCAGAGCTTTGGAATAATGTATTTGCAACAAATGTAACTTGAACATTTTTAGCACTTAAAAATGCAAAAAATTTAATGTCTAATCAAGATTTGATAGATGAGGTTAGATGAAAAATAGTACTTATTACTTCAACAAATTGAATTGATAGTTATGGTATATTTTCAGCACCATATGATGCATCAAAAGCTGCAATGATAAATATGGTTAGGAATATATGAGAAGATTTTCATAAAAATCATCAAATACTTATAAATGGTATCTGACCAGGTTGGATAGCAACTGATATGAATAAGTCAGTTCCAGAAGATGAAATGAAAAAAGAGCTTGAAAAAGTTTGGTCAGCTAGAATGGCTAAACCTGAAGAAATAGCTCAAAATATATTAGCATTACTTACTCTTCCATACAATTCTTGAAGAGACCATATGGTTGATTGATGATATAGATAATAAAAAAAAACAGATTTTAATTTAAATCTGTTTTTTTATTTTTAGGTATAAAAAAAACTTGAGTATATTTGGTAATAGTGACTCAAGCTATTAATTGTCTAAATTCACTTCCTAAATGATAAAAAAAGTTTTTTGTAGTCTAATTTAGGGGAATAAAGATCGGTTTTGAAAAACTAATCCTTGATTTTCGTAGTGATTTGCACACCTAATTTTAACCCTGTTTAGGTAATTATTATAGAGCTATTCACCATGCTCTTTTGTTTTTATTTTTGCAAAATTGTTTTTGCGATTTTTTGTTTTGGGTGTTAGTTATATTCATCCAATCATTAAATTATTATTAATAATTAAATGAATACAACTAATCATCCGCTTTTTGTTTTTATTTTTGTGATTTAGTAAACTAAATCAAAGTGTGAGGTATTTTGCTGGATTCTTGCAAGTACCATTCTAACAGAGAAAAAATTAATTTTAAGGATTGTAAGATGTAGTCCCTTAGAACTAACTTACATATATATTATATCAGGTTTTGAAAATTAACTCAAAATAAATAATACTTTTTTTTGTAAAAACTTTTTAAAATACAATATTTTTGCTTAAAATAGAGCAAAATCATACTAAAAATAAAAAAGATTTTTTAATAAAAACTTGTATTTTTGTATAAAAAAAGTATACATGAGTACATAAAAATAATAGCTAAAAATAGGGATTTTGTATCATTTTTGTATACAAAAAAAATGACTCTTTTTTATAATGTTAAAAACTAGTAAAAATACTATTTTTTATCTTATTTAAGCCTAAAAATAATTATTTTTAACTATATATTATATTTTGTTTATTTATTTTTTAACAAAAATGGTGTGTTAGAACTATCAAAAAAATACATAAATTTAGATAATAATTCACTAAAAAAAGAAGATATCAAAGTTTTACAAAGTTTGATATCATATCATAGTGATTTGTATTATAACAAAGACGAGCCAATTATATCAGATAGTGAATATGATATCTTATTTAAAAAACTTGAATATTTAGAAGAGAAATATAAATCTGATTTTAAACAAACTTCTCTTGTTTGATCAGATATTTTAGAATCAACTTTTGAAAAAATAGCTCATTCTAGACCTATGATAAGTTTAGATAATACTTATAATGAAGTGGATTTAAGGGATTTTGATGAAAGGGTTAAAAAAAATCTAGATAATTATTTAGATGTAATAAATTATTGTCTTGAATTTAAATTTGATTGATTATGAGTTGAACTTATTTATAAAAATGGAGAATTTGTTCAAGCTATAACTAGATGAAATGGTATAGAGTGAGAAGATGTAACACAAAATGTTCTACAAATAGAAAATATTCCAAAAACTATTTCATATAAAGAACATCTAGAAGTGAGATGAGAAGTAGTTATGCCAAATAGTGTTTTTGAAGAATTAAATTCAAAAGCAAAACTTGATTGAACTAAGATTTTTTCAAATCCTAGAAATGCAGCAAGTGGTAGTTTGAGGATGAAAGATATTAGTATCACAAAACAAAGAAAACTTAAATTTTTTGCTTATGATCTAGCAAATTTTGATGATTATGTAAATGAAGTTAATGTAAATAAATATTTTGATGTTATAAAAAGTTTAGAAGATTTATGATTTGAAATATCTAGCTATTTTAAATGTTTAAATTGAATTGAAGAAATAATTTCTGCAATAGAAAATTTTGGTGATACAAAAAAAACTATAGATTTTGATATAGATTGACTTGTTTTAAAAGTAAATGACATAAGTCTTTGGGAACAAATTGGCTGGACAGAGCATCATCCAAGATATGCTATAGCATATAAATTTCCAGCTGAAATATTAACAACTAAGATAATAAGTGTTGATCATCAAGTAGGTAAAACTTGAACTATAACCCCAGTTGCAAATCTAGAACCTGTAAATATATGATGAGTTATAGTTAAGAGAGCAACACTTCACAATTATGAAGAAGTTGAAAAGCTAGATGTTAGGATATGAGATAGTGTATTTATAAAAAGAGCAGGAGAAGTTATACCAAAAATAATTTCTGTTGTAAAAAATGATTCTATAAATAGGGGTGATTTTGAAAAAATAGAAACTCCAAAATATTGTCCTAGTTGTAAAACAAGCTTATTAAAAGATACTGATAAGGTTAGATTTTATTGTCCAAATACTTTTGATTGTCCAGCTCAACATAGTGAAAAACTAGTTTTTGCAGTAGGGAAGACTTGATTTGATATAGATTGATTTGGTGAAAAACAAGTAGAATTATTTTTAGAGTTATGAATTATTCATAATTTAGTAGATATATTTAAAATAAGTGAAAAGAGAGAACAAATCTTGGAACTTGAATGATTTAAAGAAAAATCAGTTAATAATTTGATCCTTTGAGTAGAAAATGCAAAAAATATGGATATAACTACTTTTTTAACTGCTTTAAGTATTCCTTGAGTTGGTAAAAAAACTGCAAAAACTATTTCAAAATTATTTAAAAGTAAAACAGATTTACTATTTTTTTCTTATACTATTGAGGATTTAACTAATCTAGAAGATATATGACCTGAAATATGACAAAATGTAATTTATTATTTTACAAGTGAAAATCACCTAAAAATAATTAGTGAATTGATAGAAATAATAAACATAACTTATTATGAAGAAAAACAAATAATTTGAAATTCTATTTTTAGAAATAAAACTATGTGTATAACTTGAAGTTTTATGGATTTCTCTCGTGAGGAACTTACAAAAAAACTGGAAGATGTTTGATGAAAATTTGTAGGTAGTGTAAGTAAAAATACAGATTTTTTACTTGCTTGAGAAAAAGCTTGAAGTAAGCTTGAAAAAGCAGAAAAATTAAAAATAGAAATAATAGATTTATCTTATTTTTTAAATAATTTATAGAAGAAATTAGTAATAGTTTCTTCTATTTTTATATTTAAAAAATGCTTATTATTTTAATCAACAGAAAAATATAAAATTATTTTATTTTTCTTCATTTTTTATTATTATCTAAATAAAATAATTATAGAATTTAAACAGCAAAAATGAACAAAAAAATATTAAATTTAATAAAAATACTTTTTATATTTCTTTTTTTAAATCTAAATCAAACTTTTGCAGCAACTAATACATGGGAATTTGATAATTCATGAGATTATACATTATCAGATAATACTAGTTTTAATTTTAATTCTAGTGTTTTAGAATTAAATCAAAACACATTAAGTCATCAATGAAGAATAACTAATAGAACAACATATAATTGAGCATATGATGTAGTTGTAGATTGAAATTATGCTTATATGACTAGTTATTTATGAGATAGAGTAACTATCTTAGATATATCTAATCCAACATCACCAACACTTGTTTCTCAAATATTAAATAATAATTGAACTATTAGGTTAGATTGAGCAGCTTGAATAGTAAAAGATTGAAATTATCTTTATGTTGCTTCACAAGTAAGTGATGCTCTTCAAATAATAAATGTAGCTAATCCAGCAAGCCCAACCGCTGCATGACAAATTGTTAATTGAACAACTTTAAATTGAGCAAGGTGAATAACAAAATCTTGAAATTATGTTTATGTTGTATGTGATACATATGATGCACTTCAAGTTATAAATGTAACAAATCCTGCTTCTCCAAGTATAACTTGAACTTATAGAGTTAATAATTGAAATTTAAATTGAGCTAGAGATGTAAAAGTAGTATGAAATTATGCATATGTTGCAGCTTATGATAGAGATTCACTTGCTGTTATGGATATATCTAATCCTGCAAGTCCTACATTTGTAACTGAACTTCGTCAAACAACTAGACTAAACTGAGCTCATCATGTAGAGATAAGTTGAAACTATGCATATGTTTCAGCATATCTAAATGCTTCAGTTATGGTAATCGATATAAGTAATCCATTATCACCAACAGAAGTTACAAATATAAGTTGATGAAATTATAGTTTAACAAATCCAAGAGATTTACTAGTAGATTGAAATAAATTATTTATTACATCGTATTGAAATGATGCAGTAAATGTAGTTGATATAACTAATCCAGCAACACCAGTTTATATAACAAAGATATTACATAATGCAGCATCTCAATTACTTGATTGAGCTGATGGTATATTTAAAGTATGAAATTATTTATATATATCATCATATATAAGTGATGCTTTAGAGATTCTTAGAGTTGATTATGATAGTACAAGTCCTTTTGTTCAACCAATTAGTAGTTTTAATTATGGTGTATGAAATTTGATATCTTCTGTTTCAAATATTTTATGAGGTTGAAATCAATGATCAATAACATACCAGATATCAAAAAATAATGGAACTACTTGGTATTATTTCAATGGTACATCTTGGGTAACTACAACTTGATGAGTTGCACAATCTAACACTATATCTCAAATAAATACAAATATAGCTTTATTCAATGCATTATCTTGATGAACTTGATTATTTACCTTTAAAGCTTTTTTTACTTCAAATTGAGTTCAAAAAGTAGAACTAGATAGTTTTACTATAAATACTCAATCACCACCTTGACCAGGATGAATTACTTGAAATTTATCAGTTTGGTATAAAACTAATTTTTGATTAAATTCTTATACTGATAATGCAAATATCACAAATTGGCAAGATTCTTCACCTAATTGAAAAACACTTACTACATGAATTGCAGCACCTAATTTAGTAAATAATACCACAAATAACCTAAATTTTTATCCACTTGTAAATTTTAATTGAAATCAAAGTTTAGAAAATCTTGCAAATGGTTGATATAGTAATACATATTTTGCAGTTATTGTTCCGAATCAAGATATAGATTGAACATTAATATGACAAGTCCCATTTTCACTTGATTGTAATAGTTGAATTTTAAGTTCTTGAACTTGTTGATTACCTTTTTCAGGTATAACTCTTTGAGCTTTTACAGTTGCTATAAATGATGAAGTTTTGACACATGCTATTTGATCATCTACAAATTGGAGGTCTTCACAAATTTGAGCTGCATCATATACTGCAAATAAACCAATGCTTCTCAGTATAAATGAAAATTCTACATCAAATGGTACAGATATGTTTGAAAAATGATTACAAGTAAATAATTATTCTGTTAATACTTATCAAACTTTATCTTCTGCTAATATATCACTTGGTAGAAGTTTGGATCCTGCAAATATATTTCCATATAATTGAAAAATAGCTGAGATAATAAATTTTAGTTCTAGATTATCAGATACAGATAGACAAAAAATAGAATCATATTTAGCTACAAAATATGGTATAACATTAAATGATTGAAATCAAAATTATTTAAATTCACTTTGAAATGTTGTTTGGAATTATAATACTGCTTGAATTTATAAAAATAATATTTTTTGACTTTGAAGAGATGATAATTGAACATTATCAAATGTTGTATCAAGATCATCAAATAATAATTGATTATTAACTATTTGAGCAATTTGAGAATGAACTAATATTTCTCCTAATTTTGTTGATATCTCTGATTTAGAATTCTTATATCTAGCAGATAATAATTTGAGTAATACATGGATTCAGTCTGATACTCCAGTTTGATATGATATATTAAATCGTAAATGGAAAGTAACAGAGATAGGTGATTTATGAACTCTAAGTATAACTTTTGATGTAAATGACACTAGTTTTGATATACCAAATTTAAATTCTTGATCAAATTATTATTTTATTTATGATTCAAATAATAATTGAAATTTCAATGATGAAACTCCAATATCTATGAATAATACTAGTTGAAGTTTATGGAATATATCATGAGTTAATTTGCAAAATAATAATATATTTACTATAGCTACTCAATCATCATCGAATAATATACCTAGTGATATAATATTATCAAATAATAATATCTTAGAAAATATCTCTGCTTGAAGTAATGTTTGAATTTTATCAACAATAGATTTAGATACTTTAGATACACATACTTATACTTTTGCCTCTTGATTATGAGATACTGATAATGCTTTTTTTACAATAGTTTGAGATAATTTAAACATTATTTATAGTCCAGATTATGAAATAAAAAATTCTTATAATGTAAGAATACAAACAGATGACTGAAATTGATGACAATATCAAAAAGCGTTTATTGTAAATATTTCTGATTCATGAGAAGCTGTAAATAGTATAATTGATTTCGAAATAAATGATCCATCTAAGTATTGAGTAACTTCATGAAATTGGTTTAGATGAACAAGTTCAGTTTTCGAATGAACATATTCTTTTGAAAGTAATAATTGATGAGTTGCAAATACTCAATCATGTTTTGAAATAAATAATACTTTTTATAATTGAGTTTGAACTATTGATTTTAAATATAGTATTTCAAGTCAAGCTAATGCAGACTATCTAAGATTTTATATAGATAATATAGAACAACAATTTTGGTCTGGAAATATTTGATGGTCAACTTATAATAAAAATGATGTATCTATTGGAACTCATAATTATAAATGGTGTTATATAAAAGATTGAGCAACAAATACTGGTTCAGATAAAGCTTGGATTGATTATATTACTTTTTCATATACATCTCAAGATATAATTGATCCAACTATAGATTCTACAAATTTTTCAGATAATGTTTTACTTCCATGATGAAATCATAATATATTAATAACATATAGCGATATTTGAAGTTGAATAGATTCATCAAGTGCAAATATGGAATTGTATAAATGGGATTGAAGTTCTTGGTGAGCTAATATCTATTCTACATCTATGGTTTCTTGACTGATAAATACTTCCCAAGCAAATTATTCTACAAATAATCTAGCATACTGAAAATATAAATATATTTTTAGAATACATGATAATTATTGAAATTTTTCTATTGTAGAAAGAATATTTTATATAGATCAGCCAAATATGAATTTAAATACTTCAAATTATATTTCAAGTATTTGAACCAATTATTGATCATGAGAATTGATATTAACAGTTAACACAGTTGGTGCATGATATAGTATAGAATTGATAAAAAATACTGATTTAATAGATGATAGATGAAATATAATTATAAACTGGGATTGAAATACAGGAGTTTGATATGATAATGAACCTTATCTTTGACCAAAAAAAGATATACCAAATAATCCAATTATTTGAAATTGAGTTATGAATATTAATAATAATTGAAATCTCAATACATATATTCATAAGATCAAAATAAAATCTATCGTATGAGAAGAACAATTTGCTTGAGATTATAATATGGATATATCTTTTAGAGTTATATTTAATTATTAATTTATTTTTTATAATAAATTGTTTAATATAAATTTGATTAATTAAATAATTTATTATAATCTAATTATTATTATGATGTTTTAAATATTATGAAAAAAATAAAAAATTATGTTCTAGATGTTTTTAAAACTACATTTTTAATTTGAGTATTATTAATTTGATCAATATATATTGTATATGCTATAAATTGGCCATCATCAGTTCCATGATGAGAAGTGGTTGGATGAGTATATAATAAGTATTTTGATAATATGAAATGAGATTGTCCTACAAATCAAGCTGTTTATGGATTTGATCAAGATTTATCAAAAAAGTGTAAAAATATTTCAGTACCTCCATTAATAGTAAATGGTTCATGTTGAAGTTCTAATTGAACAACAGTATCAACATCACCTACTACAAATTTATGTGATTCATGAACTGCAAGTGCTATAAGTTGAACTTGACCATGGACTTGGACATGTGATTGAAGTTGATGATGAACTAATGCTGATTGTAGTGCAAATAAAATAGATGCAGGTTGAGAATGTATATTAGATGCAACTCTTGATTGTGTGCTTTGATGAGAAACAACACCACAAGTAAACTATACATATTCATGGGATTCTTGAGATTGGTCAAATTGTAATGTAAGTTGTGGATGATGATATAAAACAAGAATAGTATCATGTTTGAGAAATGATTGAGTCATAGTAGATGATAAAAATTGTACTTGAACAAAGCCAATTACAAGTGATACTTGTAATACAAATACTTGTTGAGTAAATTGAACATGTTGAACTGCAAATGGTGCAAAATTACAAACTCTTTCATCTGCACAATTATGTGCTACTTGAATTGCATCTCAAGCAACTTGACCAACAAATGTAAATAATGTATGGAAATGGGATTGGACTTGTTATGGTACTGGTTGATGAACAAATGCTAGTTGTTCTGCCGAATTTGTAACTTACAATTTTGCTACTACACAAGCTGCAAGTGCACATGGATGAAGTAAAACAACATTGTTATGAAATCATAAACATTGTGTTATATCAAGAGTTTATTGAGATTTAGAATATTCTGCATGGTATTTAAGTAAATCAACTCAAGATAATACTAGTATATGTATGACATACGGTCGGGGTTTTGAAGATGGTACAATTAAATATATGTGTACTTCTTGGGCTACTGTAAATGCATGAGATTGGTATGTTAGAATGGATGATGAATGATCAAGACAAGTTGCTTATTGAGATGTCTTGTGTACTGATGAATTACCAGGTCAATGATGATCAACTACAGGATGAGCTCTTTGTACACATAATTCACTTACATGAATAGTAGATGGAAATGGATGTTGTATCATAGGAAGTTCTGCAACTTGAGATAGAGCTAGTAGAATAACATGAGATTTTTGGAATTCTTGTAATCCTTAATTTATAAGAAGTAAGTTTCTTACTTCTTATAAATTATTTATATAAAATTTAATTTTTAATATTTTCAAAATGAATTGATTAAAAAATTATTTATTAGATATATTGAGATTGACATCTATTATAACATTGTCTATTTTAATGTTATTTTCAGTAGTTTATTGAGCATCAATATGGCCAACTAGTTCTCCAACAGGTGAAAAAACAGGATGAAATTTTATAAATTATTTTAATAATATAAAATGAGATTGTCCAAATGGTGAAGTATTAATAGGATTTAATATGGATTTAACAAAGAAGTGTTGAAATCCATAATTAATTCAAATTTTAAAATGATGAAAATAAATAATTTAATTTTTTATTTTGATTTAAATTATTAATAATTTTAACTATTATTTATGAAAAAGATATTTATAAATTTTGCAAGAAGGACAACAATAATTATAATATCATTGTTATTAACAAGTACTATCTTGGTATTTTCAGCAATGTTATGGCCAACTAATTCACCAACAGGTGAAACTGTTGGTTGAAAATTTGTTACATATTTTAATAATATTCGTTGAGATTGTTGACCTAACGAGTTAGTTTATGGATTTAATGATGATTTTAGTAAAAAGTGTAAATCATTATGTATCATATCTGAAACTAGCCTTGTTTGAACTTGTATTACTCAATAATTTTTATTTTTTATTTTAGTATTATTATGATAGATTTAAAAAAATCTTTTAAAAATATTTTTAAAAATATTTTAGTTCAATTTTTATCTTTTTTATTTTTATTATCATGATTGTGAATTTGATATGCTGCATGGACAACATTGACATCAAATCAATGAGCTACAGGTCAACCAGTAAATCAAACTCTTATGCAAGGTATTATTAATAATTTAAATGATTTGAATACTAGAGTTGCTTCTCTTTGAACATGAAAGTTTTGGTCATCAGATTGAGCAAAAGATTGTGTTCCTGTAAATGGAAAACAGGCTTTGTATAAAACATCATTTGTAAATTGAAAACTTACAACTGTTCAAACTTGAACAAAAGATGTTTTTTGAATATTATGAGATGATGGGGATGTTGTTTATGAAACAAATGAAACTATGAAGTCAGGTACAGTAAAAAGTATTACTAGTGGTGGTAATAAAGATTTTTATTGAGATACTTCTACTAGTACTATAGTTATTTTGTGTGTAGATGGAAAAGCCCTAAATATATTATCTTCTAGTTATAAAACAACTGATGGTATAGAAGCTTTTAATGCTTGACAAGCACGTTAGATTTTTTCTTATATTATTTTATTATATATAAGTTAATGATTTGCTACGAATTTTAGTAAGAATTGTAAATCATTATGTATCATATCTGAAACTAGCCTTGTTTGAACTTGTATTACTCAATAATTTTTATTTTTTATTTTAGTATTATTATGATAGATTTAAAAAAATCTTTTAAAAATATTTTTAAAAATATTTTAGTTCAATTTTTATCTTTTTTATTTTTATTATCATGATTGTGAATTTGATATGCTGCATGGACGACATTGACATCAAATCAATGAGCTACAGGTCAACCAGTAAATCAAACTCTTATGCAAGGTATTATTAATAATTTAAATGATCTAAATACTAGAGTTGCTACACTTTGAACTAGTAATTGAGGTATTGGATATTGACAGACATGGCAAGATTTAACATCATCTCGCAAAGCAAACACTAATTATACAAATAATACTGGTAAACCTATAATGGTAAATTATTATTATTATGCATTGAATTGACCTATGAATTCTTGAGTTTATGCAGTTATTGATGGTGTAACAATATATGGTTCTGTCTGAATTCAATGATATTCAAGTAATAATTTAAGTTTTATAGTTCCAAATGGATCAACTTATAGAATAGAATGATATAATCCAACGAGTTGGGTAGAATTAAGATAATTTTTATTATATTTTTAAAAAATTAATATATAAAAAATAAATTTTTCAATTTAAAAAAGTGGAATGAAAATAAATCATTTCACTTTTTTAAAACTTTTCTTGCTTTTTAAATCAAAAATCATAAAATAAGCAAGCAATTTATGGATTCTTAGCTCAGTTGGTAGAGCAGCGCCCTCTTAAGGCGAAGGTCCCGGGTTCAAGACCCGGAGGATCCACCATTTAATAATTAATATAAAATAAGCAAATTATTGCTTATTTTTTTGTTTTGTAAATCCTTATATATTTTACAAACTGTATTTTATTATTAATATCTTAAAAATATTTCTTAACACAAAGATATGAAAAATATATTTTTATTTTTTACATTATTTATATTTTCATTAAATATTTCTTTTGCTTATAATCCAACTGAAATAGAACAAAAAACTCTTTCTCGTTTAAAAATTTTGTTTGAAAAACAAGCAGAAAAGAAATGAGAACTTTGGATAAAAAGACAGATAAACCTTTTTGAATTTACAAAAACAAAGCTTACTGATGATAGAAAGATTTATTTAGTTTCTTATATCTTAAATGATTTAAATATCATTTCTAATGATTTGAAGAAAAAAAATGAAGAAAAACTACAAAAACAATTGCTAGAATTAGAAGCAAAAAAAGCAGAAGAAATAAAACAAATACAAGATTATAACACAAAAGCAAGAGCATTTTTTGATTTATATTGATGAGATATTACTACTTCTTTATCTGTAAATGAAAATTGTATCAAGTATTTTGATTTTATAGATGAAATAGCAAAGAAAAATGATTTTCCAACAGAGCTTATTATAGCAACTTGGTGAAAAGAATATAATTGTACTTTATGAAATCCTGCAAACTGATGGTGACCTTTTCAGATAACAAGTCAGTATTATAAACCAGGAGATATAAGCTTGGAAGAGTTTTGAGAAGGTGTTCAAAAATATATAGATTTTACAAAAGGGAAGTGGGATTATTTTAATAATAATACATATCACAATTATAAAACTAGATTTTGAAGTGAAAATATAACTATAACTTATGATAGTTATACTATAAGAGACTTGAAACTTACAGCTATCTTGTACAATTGAGTTAGTAAGGATACAACTCTTGATTGAAATACATTTGCAAATTCAAATTTAAATAATAGTGTTACAACAAACAGTGATTGAATAGTAACTAGATTTTTAAAGATCTTGAATTGGAGGATAAATAGATAAAAACTTTCTTTTAAAAAAGAAAGTTTTTTTCTTAAAGCTTTCTTAACTTGAAACATTATAATGATATTTGAAAATTATATATTTTAACATTAATAAATATGAAAGAAAAAATTATATCTTGATTTTTGGGTGCTATTTTGGGATGAGTAATTGTATTTTCTTATGGTTATTTTATGAATTCAAATACTTCAAATATTTGACCTATTTGAAATTGAACACCTCCTGGTAATTTTTGATCTGGTTCTCTTGATATATCAAATATGAGTGATGAACAACTAGAAAAAATGGCAGAAAGAGCTTGAATTACAAAAGAAGAACTCAAAACTAAACTAGAAAATGGAGAAGATATGAGAAGTCTAATGTGATGACAAAGAAGTACTTGAAGGTGAAATATTGGAACAGGATTTACTCAATAATTTATTAACTAATTGATCTAAAATGAAATTTAATTTTAATTTAAAATACTTTATTTCTTGAATGATTATTATATTACTTATAAATTATAATACTTTTATTCCTGCAACAAAAACAACTAATGAAACAAATTCAAGTTCTACTGTAAAAGCAAAAGTTTGAGATATAATAAAAACTATTGAAGTATCTGGAGTTGCTGAATTAGTTGATGAACAAAATTTAAAATTTAATAAAACATGAACTATTACAAAGGTAAATTTTAAAGCCTGAGATAGTGTAAAAAAATGAGATATTATCGCTGAAATTGACAATAGTGATTGATATGTTTCTATAGAAGAAGCAAAAATAAATTTAGACAATTCTCTATTATTATTACAAGATTTGATGGAGTGAGCTGATGAATCTCAAATATTACAATCAAAGAGTAATATAGATAATGCTGAAAAAAACATCATAATTGCAGAACAAGAATTGATAAACTTGAAAAATTCACAAAAATTAAATTTATCTGGTTTAAATGAAGATATTTCTAATGCTGAAAAAGAATTAGAGATATCAAAAAATAATTTAGAAATATCAAAAAATGATTTAGATTTATTTATAAGAGAAAAAACTCAAAGTCTATGAAATAGTGAAATAAATAAAAGTACAACTATTAAAAATATAGAAGAAAGTTTCAAAACATATCTAATAGATATAGAAAAAAACATAGATGAATTAGACTCTATTTTATGATATTCAGATAAGTATAAAGATGAAGTTTCAGTTTACGAAATCTATCTTTGAGCAAAAAATTCTAATTATAAGTGACAAGCTAAAAGTTTTCTTGCTTCAAGTATCTTATTATATGATGATTTAGCAATAGAAATTGCAAAATATGATAACAATTGAAATATAGATGATATTGAGTATATACTAAATCAAATTTTAAATGTTTTTAATGAATTATATAATGCAAATGATTATACATATAAAACTGTTGATAATAGTATAGTTAGTGTATGATCAATAAATCAAAGTGATATAGATAGTATGAAGAGTTCTACTTTAAATTATAGAACTAATACATCAAATAAGATTTCATCTATAAATTCAACTATAAATAATTTATCTACTTTAACTGATTTAGATTTAATTTCAGAAACAAATAAAAATTCTATCATAGCAAAACAAGAATCAATTAAATCTCAAGAATTAAACTTAGAAAAACAATCATTTAATTTAGAAAATTCTAAAAAATTACTTGCAGAAACTATAAAAACTTATGAATTATCAATTGTATCAAAAGAAAATGATATATCATCTAAAAAAACAAATTTAGAAATTTTAAAATTAAATTTAGAAGATTTATTAGAATGAGCAACAGCTTCAAATATTTCAAAAGCTAATAATTCTATAAAGCAATCTCAATTAAAATTGGATTCAGCATATAAAAATCTAGAAGACTATACTTTAGTTGCACCATTTGATTGAGTTATTAGAAAAATAGATTATATGGTTTGAGATAATATTACAACAGATACTGATAAATATGTATATATAGAAAATCCAAATTTACTTGAAATTACTGTTATGCTTGATCAAATTGATATAGTTTGAGTTAAATTATGAATGCAATCAACAATTACATTTGATGCATATTCTACAACACCTGTAAATGCAATTATAAGCTCAATTGATACAACTCCAACTTCTACTTCTTGAGTAGTTTCATACGAAGTTAAATTGGTTTTAGATGATGATAATTTTACAGAAAAAATACTTTCATGATTTACTGCAGATGTTGAAATAATAACAGAATCAAAAGAAGATATATTATTATTAAAAACATCAGCAATAACTGAAAAAGATTGAAAATATTTTGTAAATTTGGTAAAAGATTGAAAACAAGTTGAAACACAAGTTGAAACAGGTATAGCATCAGATGGTATGACAGAGATTATTTCTTGAATTAATGAATGAGATGAAGTTTCACTTACTACATTTGTTTCTACAACTACTACAGAAGAAGAAACTTCAACTTCACTTTTTAGTCCACCAACTTGATGAAATAGGAGTTGAAATATGTCAGGTCCACCAGGATGATTTTAATATTTAAAATTAAATTATGATAAGATTAAAAAATATTAAAAAAGAATATAAGATGTGAGAAAATATTGTAGAAGTATTAAAATGAGTTGATTTAGAGATAAATGCTTGAGATTTTGTTTCTATAATGTGACCTAGTTGAAGCTGAAAATCAACTCTTATGAATATTATAGGTATGCTAGATGTAGCAACTAGTTGAAAATATACTTTTAATGATGTAGAAATCACTTGAAAAAAAGAAGACGATTTATCAAAAATAAGATGAAAAAATATAGGTTTTATTTTTCAAAGTTACAATTTGATATCAAGAATGCCAGTAATAAAACAAGTTATGTTACCACTAGCTTATCAATGAATACCAAAAAATAAAAGAGAAAAAATGGCTTTAGAAGCACTAGGTAAAGTATGACTTGCAGATAAAAAAAATAATAAACCAAATGAGCTCTCAGGTTGACAACAACAAAGAGTTTCCATTGCTCGTGCTCTTGCTATAAATCCAAATATGATACTTGCAGATGAGCCAACTTGAGCACTTGATACAAAAACTTGAGAAGAAATTATGTGATTGTTAACAAAACTTAATCAAGAGTGAACAACAATAGTTTTAATAACTCATGAACATGAAATTGATAGATATGCAAAAAAACATATTTTAATTAAAGATTGATTGATAGTTAAATAAAAAAATATGATTACTACAATATTAGAAAATATATTAAATTCTCTAGAGTCGATAAGAGCTAATAAACTTAGGTCATCTTTGAGTATGCTTTGAATAATAATATGAGTTTCATCAGTTATTATTCTTACTGCTATTTGAAATGGTAGTACACAAACTATTGTTGATAAAATAGAGGAAATGTGAACAAATATTTTAACTATCTCAACTTGATGATGATTTGGTTCTAGTAGATCTAAATCAACAGCAACAAATATACTTACTGAAAATGTTGTTTCTTCTATAAAAGAAAATATTTCAGGTTTAGATGGTGTTTTGCCTATTATTTCAACAAATTGACAATTTGTTTATTCTTGAAATGATATGAGTGCATCTGTTTATGGGATAGATACAAATTATCTAGATGTAAAAAATGTAGAAATAGTTTATTGAACAAATATAACACAAAATCATCTAAATAATTTAGATAAAGTTGCTGTAGTATGACAAGATATAGTTTCAGAATTATTTTCTTGAAATAATCCAGTTTGAGAAAAAGTAAAAATGTGAAACAATGTATTTGAAATAGTTTGAGTTATAGAAGAAAATTCAACACTTGATTCATATGTTTTTATTCCTATTACTACTGCATCTGTTAGAATAACAGGTCAAAAATATTATTCACAAATAATAGTTTCAGTTACTGATTCGACACAAGTTGATGCAAAAGAAACTGAAATTGATAATCTTTTACAAGAAGTATTGGAAGTAACAGATACAAATAATCTGCCATACAATATAAGAAATCAATCAGAAATGCTTGAAAATATGAGTTCTATTACTGAAACACTTACTATGCTTTTAAGTTGAATTGCTTGAATTTCTTTACTTGTTTGATGAATTTGAGTTATGAATATAATGCTTGTTTCTGTTACAGAAAGAACAAAGGAAATAGGTATAAGAAAAGCAATATGAGCAGGAAAAAGTGATATACTTTTACAGTTTCTTACTGAAGCTTCTAGTTTAAGTATTTTATGATGAATTTTTTGAATACTTCTTAGTTATTTAGTTGTTTATATATTAAATTATTTTTCTATAACTGCTATAATATCTACAAATAGTATAATAATAAGTTTCTTATTTTCACTATGAATTTGACTTATTTTTGGTATATTACCAGCTTATAAAGCCGCTAAACTTAGACCAATTGATGCACTTAGATTTGAATAATTTTTATTTATTTATTTTTTCTTAACTACTTCTTAATTTTATAAAGTATAATAAAAGTGTAATCCCGGGGAATTACACTAACCATACAAAGTTACCTTTGCTTGTGAATAATAATCTTTTATCTAAAAATGTAAAGAAAATATTTTCTATATCTAGGTTCTAAAGATTATTTATAAGTAAAGAATTAACAAAAATTTTTAATTTTTTACCTTATTTGCCTATGAATAATAATATTAAAATACTTGCTTGAGCATTGATTACTGCTATAACTGCTACATCAATTTGAGTTTCATTTGCTGATGATACTACTAATTCTTCTTGAAAAACAAATAAAAAATTTGAAAGACAGGAATTAACTACAGAACAAAAATCACAAATGGAAGCTATGAGAACAATTTTGGATAAAAAAAGAAATTGAGAAACTTTAACTGCTGAAGAAGAAACACAACTTGCTGAATTTGAAGCAAATAAACCTGAAATGTGAAGATGAGAATGAAAAGGAATGTGAAGATGAAATAAATGAGGATTTTTAAATGATCTAACTACTGAAGAAAAAACTACATTAGAAGCTATGAGTGATGATGAAAAAAAAGCATTTTTTGAAACAAAAAAAGCTGAAATGCAAGCAAGAAGAGAAGCTCATGAAGCTGTAATTGATAAATTGTTAGCTTGAGAAAAATTAACAAGTGATGAAGAATTAGTAAGAACTGAAATAGTTAAAGAAAGAGCAGAAAGAAAAGCAAAAATTCAAGAATTAAATGACTAATACATAATAAATAAATACTAAAAATAAATTTAAGGAAAAACTTTTTTATAAATAAAAACTAGATTTCAAAAAAAATCTAGTTTTTTCTTAATTATTTCTTAATCTTTTAAAATATAATTATTTGTATATAATGAATTATATTTACTAAAATAAAAAAATGAGGATACTTGTCATAGAAGATAATGAAATATTATCAAGAAATATAGTTAGATATTTTTCAAGTAGAGATATATTTTCAGAAGTAGCACTTGATGGTAGAGATGGTTTGTATAAAGCATCTACAAGATATTATGATGCTATTATCTTGGATTTAAATCTACCTTCTATGAATGGTATAGATATATGTAAAACTCTGAGAGAAAAAGAAAAAGATGTCGCTATAATCATGCTTACTTCTATGTGAAAAAATGACGATATAGTACATTGACTTGATTCTGGAGCCGATGATTATCTAGTTAAACCTTTTGATTATAGTGAACTTTTAGCAAGGATAAATGCTATAACAAGAAGAAAAAATATAAATAAAAGTACAACTATTATAACTATTTGAGATTTAGAAATAAATTTACAAAATCAAGAAGTAAAGAAATGAAATGAAACTATACAATTATCAAAACTAGAATTTGAATTATTAAAATATTTATCTCAAAATAGATGACTTACATTGTCTAGACAAGATATATATGAAAAAGTTTGGTGAGAATTTGATGGAGATTTTATGTTTAGTAAAACTATTGATGTTTATATTGGTTATCTTAGAAAAAAATTGTGAAAAGATTTAATAGAAACTAAAAAATGATTTTGATTTTTAATTAAATAATTATGACTACAAATATAAATAAAACGAAAAAACACCTATCTATTGTTTTTGCAACAATAGTTTTTGTTGTTGTATTTATTTTATGAATCACATTTTTTAGTATTAAATATTTTAAAGAAGTAACTTTTGAAGAAAGAGATTTTTCTATTCGTACTTCAGTTATACAAAAAGCTTGAAATGATTTTGATAATGTTTTGAATCAATTACCAAAATTTGATAAATTTTCTCCATGAGAAAAAAGAGCGGTAAAATGAGATTTTTGAGAAAAAGATTTTTTAAATTTTATACTTATTGATAAAACTAATTTAGTAAAGCTTATTGATATAAGAGAAAATGTAACTGAAGATTTTATTTTAAATATTTTACAAGATGATGATTTTTTAAATATAACTCAGTATAAATGATATTTTGTAAAAAAGATAAATTTAGAAGATGGTTCACATTTTATTGTATTTAAAAAACTGAGATATGATTTGTTTGATTATATTGAAGATATAACATATTTTATATTTATTTCATTACTTTTTTCTTTTTTAGTTTATTTTATAGGTATTAGATTTGTTGATAAGATATTTATACCAGTTGAGAATAATATAAAAGATATGAGTGATTTTATTCATAATGCAGGACATGAACTCAAAACTCCACTTTCTGTTATTGATTCAAATATACAACTGATAAAAGATATGAAAACTTATGATGAATCTATGATTGATGAGCTTAAAAATGAAGTTATAAAGCTCAATTCACTTATTGATTCACTTATAAACCTTAGTGATATAGATTTATTTAAGGAAACTCAAGAAATCAATTTAGATGATTTGATTTGAGAAATATTAAATGATTTTAAACAAAAAATAGATGAAAAAAAGATCACTGTTACAAAACAAATAAAACAAGATATTATCTTAAAAGCAAATAAAAGTTATGCTTATATATTTATCTCAAATATAATAGGTAATGCTATAAAATACAATAAGATAATGTGAAAAATAGATATAAGATATAAAAATAATTTATTGATTATAAAAGATACTTGAATAGGTATAAAACAAGATAATATAAACAAGATTTGGGATAGGTTTTATAAAATTGATAATTCTAGAAATACTTCTTGATTTGGTATTTGATTATCTTTGGTAAAGAAAATATGAGATATATATAACTGGAAAATAAAAGTTGAAAGTGAAGAAAATGTCTGAACAAGATTTAGTATAAAATTTTAGTGATTTATTTGACAATATACTTTTTTATGTGATATAATATAAATAATTATATGATATAAAGGTATTTATGATATTTAAATCAAAGAAAAATAAAAAGACATTGATATACAATATAAGAGTATTTTTATTGTTACTTGCAGTTGTAGTTATATGGAGATGAATCTGGAATATATTTGATCGTTATTTTTTCCCAGATTATTTTGTGTTATCAAATTTACTTAGTATAGTTATTTGACTTGTAATCATATTTATAAATGATTATGAACTTGAAGATTTAGTATAAAAAATAAACTTAGATAATTAATTATCTAAGTTTTTATTTACCCATTTACTAAGTGCTTCTATATGATGAGAAAGTCATTCTCATTTTGTAGTTAGACAATATATGGCTCTATATGGCACTTCTGAAAGTAATTTTTTCTCTACAAATCATTTTTCTTGTAGTTCTTTTAATCTACTAGAAAGTATTCTAGGATTAACTCCTATTAGATTTTTTTCTATATCTGTATAACTTTTACATCATTCACTTATTGATTTTATGATAACAAGGACCCATTTTTTTGATAAAAATGACATAAAGTCTATAAAAGGGCAAAACATTTTTTCATTATCTCTCATAATAATAATTTATGTATAATAATTTGATTATAGTAAAAAAAAATTTTTTTCAAATAAAAACAAAAAAAGAAGTAATATTACTTCTTTTTTTGTTTGAAATTATGCTTCTTGTTTTTCAACTGCAAAGTCAACTTTTATAGTTCTTCCGTTAACTTCTGCACCATCCATAGCTTCTTTAGCTTTAACCGCATCTTCAAGATTAGCGAATTCAACAAAACCAAAACCTTTTGATTTTCCTGTTTCTCTATCTTTAATAACTTTAACAAAAGTTACTTCTCCGTATTCTTTAAATACATCTTTAACTTCTTGCCAATCTAAACCCCAAGATAAACCACCAATGAATAATTTTTTAGTTTCCATAGACACTAGGTAATAATAATAAACATTAGAAAAATAAACCACTCATTTATGATATCAGGAGAAGATACTTAACAAGACAAATTTATTTATTCCTTACTATTATATCTAAAAAAAATATATAGCAAGTTTTTTTAAATTTACAAAACAAAAAAAACAATTATGACTTGTTTTTTTAATTAAAATCATGATATCATTTTTGAGTTGGTATAGTTCTCCCAACTCAATTATCTAGTAAATCATCGATTTGTCATCTTCTATTTTCTATTTCAGATTCTGCTATTTTTTGGTGTTCAGCATAGATTTCATCTCTAATTTTAGAATCAGCTAATAGTCATATTTATTTATTTAAGAAATACTCAGTTAAGTCTGGAATAACTTGTTTTTTTCTTGATAATCTTCTTTTTAAATCTATCAAATTATCTTTTACTTCAGCACCAAATACTTCACTTGCGACTTTTGAATCTGCTCAATCTAGTACAATTGATATATTTTTTTCTCAGATAATATCTACAATTGATAAAAATATAAAATCTAGTTTATCACTGTCTTTTATAGTTTGCATAGCTTTAAGTATCTCATCTTTTCTACCAAGAGCATAGTTTGGATTTGTAGTTTCTAGTGTTCAAACTCCAGCTTTTGTTCAAGAAAAATCAAATTCTTTGTAATCATATTTTATCAAATCTATAGGATCCATATCTCAAAGGTCTGATTTTGCATCAAACATAGGCATTGCAAATGCTTCTAAGTCAGATATACCAGTTATTTCTTTTAGTTTTTCAGCTATTTCTACATCTACTTTTGTAGTAGTTGCAGATTTAAACAATAAACTATCTGATAATATTCAAGCAAGCATCATAGTCCCAATTTTTTTATCTATTTCAAATCAAGCTTCTAGATACATCTTGTACAATATAGAGCAAGTAGAACAAATTGGTTCTATTCTGATATTTAGTGGTGCAGAACTTGCAAAATCTATTTTGTGGTGATCAACTATAAATTCTACTTCTAATTCTTTTATATTTGTCAATGTTTGAAAATCTTCATTGTGGTCAACTAGAGCTACTTTTGTTCAAGCAGGGAAAGTGTCAGCTATTTCTGGAGTTTCTATTTTTAACAAATCTAGTAAATACTCTGTTTCTTTATTTAATTTTCATTGAATATAAGCTTTTGCAGAATAAATATTCTTTTTATTTAAAAAATCAGCAAATATTATAGCTGCCAAAGTACAATCAGTGTCAGGAATTTTGTGTCATACAACTTTTATATCTATCATGTTTTAAATTCATTAATTTTAAAATATTTGCAGTATTTTATAGAAAAAAAGAGAAAATTCAAGATTTTTTTATGTTTACTTTTATAAAAATATTAATATAATGCCATTATTAATATTTCATAATTATAATATTATGCATCCTATACTAGTAGATAAAGAAAATGCTTTATCATCTGTTCAAAAAATCATAAAACTCGTTTCTAGTTGAAAAGTATTGAGAATAGAAGAAGTAAAAAAATCACCTAATCCTAAAATGCAAAAAAGTTTAGATAATGCATTAAAAGAATATGAAAAATGAGAATATACTACTTTGTTAAGTATAAAATAGTAAAAATATATAGTAAAAATAAAAAATCTACAATTATTGTAGATTTTTTATTTTATGATTTTTTATAGAAAAAAAGGGAAAATTCAAGGGGAGTTTTGTAGAAATGAATTATAATATACTTTTTATATAATTTATGTGTATGTTTTTAACAAAAAATTAACATTAAAATAAAACATAAATTTACTTTTATGTTTTATTTTATATAGTGAGAGATGAGTTTATATTCTAATTTAGAAAAATGTATCTAGATACAAAAAATGCCTCTGAAGAAAATCCCAGAGGCTAGTAAAATAAAAAAATATAATAAAAAATAAAATAAATTTTTATTTTAATTTAAGCTCTCCTATTTTATTATATTTTTTAGGATTTTCAAGTTTTTATTTAATAAATATAAAAAATGTTAAAATACAAAGATATTGATTGAGATTCTTGAATTATAGAATATCAAATATGAGAAACTTATATAGATATAAAGTTTAAATCATGAAAAATATATAAATATAGTTATAGTTCTGCTTGAGTTGAAAATATAGAAAATATGAAAAAATTAGCTATTGATTGAGATTGATTGAATTCATATCTAATGAAAAATTGTAGAGACTTATTTGTTAAGTAATGTAGATGAAAAAATTAAAGGTTGAATTAAAAAATTGTTATTGAATAAAGGAGATGTGTGAAGACTTTGATTTTGAAAAATCTAATGTTTACTCAATATATGCTCCAAATTGAACAATGAAAACATCATTTTTAAAATGATTTAGAGATTATATTAGTCTAGAATGAACTAAGCCATGTGATAAAATTAATAATATAGAATGAAGTATTATTTTAAAAGATGAGAATGATAAGATAATTGATAAAGAAAAAATATTTCCTATTGAATCATTAAATTTAGAATACCATGGTAATTTTTCAAACTTATTAATAAACCCTAAATATCAAAAAGAATATTTATTAATCTATGAAAACATAGAAAAACAGAAAAAAAAGTTAATATTTTGAATTAATTGATTATCAAAAGTTGAACAATCATCAATTGAAAAAAAGATTCTTGAAGACTATTGAAAAGAAGAATTAAATTTTTTAGATTTTTTGAATATAGAATATTGATGAATTGACTTTTCAAATTTAAATGATTATGAAAATGTAAAATATTGAATAATATTTAGTAAAAAAGCTCAAGACTTATTAAATGACCCTGAATTAGCTTCTAATATTGGTAATTATGAGGCAAAATATAAGGAAATAATTAATAAATATTCATGTTTTAGATTGTGATGATTTACAATTTATCAAGCAGATAATTTACTAAAAGAGATAAGAAATACTAAATTTTTTACTGGTACAAATAATAAATTAAAATTAAATATAGAAAAAAATTGAGATATTTCTAATGATTTAGAATTTGATGAATTTATTAAGAATATAAAATCTGAAATATCAACAAATAAAGATTTATTACGCTTATTATTATTGATTTCAAAATGAACAAAAGATGTTAAGGAGTTTCAAGAACACATTGAAACAGAATGATCTAAATTTGTTATCAAGTTAAATAAACAAAATGAGTTAAAAAAAGATTTATGGAATTATTATTTTAAACAAAATGAAAAAGAATTAAATGAATTGAAAAAATTATATAATGATTGAATTAAAAAATTAAAAGAAATCTTAGAAGAAGCAAAAAATTATAAAACAGATTGGTATAATACTATAAAAATATTTAAAAATAGGTTTGATGTTGATTTTAAAATTGATATTTATGATAAAGAAAATGTTGTAGTTTGAAGAGATGAAGCTAGGTTAAAATTTATATATAATAATAATACTAAAAATCAATGTGAATTTGATAAAAATCAATTATTGCAGTTAGATATTTTATCAAACTGAGAAAAAAGAGTTTTATATTTAATATATATTATTTTTGAATTTGAAAGAAGAAAAAAAGAATGATGAAATCATTTATTAGTAATAGATGACATTGCAGATTCTTTTGATTATAAAAATAAATATGCAATTATCGAGTATTTACATGAAATTGCAAATCTTGAAGATAAAACTTGAAATAAAATTTTTAAATTAATTATATTAACTCATAATTTTGATTTTTATAGAAATATTCAATTAAGATTACTTTGAAATAGTTTAATGAAACATTGTTTATTTTCATTTAAAAATAATGACTGAATAATTTTAGAAACAATTGAAAAAATGTGAATAATGAACCCTTTACATAATTGGAAAGATACATTTCATAAAGCATGAAATTATTCAAAAGTTGTTGGATTGATTCCTTTTATTAGAAATTTATTAGATTATTCTTGAGAAGTAGCTTTTGAATGAATAAGTAAACAATACGATACTCTAACATCTTTATTACACTTCAAAGAAAATACAATGTCAGTTAGAATGAGAGATTTAGAAAAGATTATTCAAGAAGTACTTGTTGAAAAGAAAGATAAAACATTGGATGAGTATATTGAAAATGAAAGTGACTTAGTATATGATTTTATTTTAAATAATGCTAAGATAGTAGATAAAAAAACAGAATATTTAATGCTTGAAGAAAAAATATTATTATCTATATCTATAAGATTAATTGCTGAGAAGTTAATGTTGGATAAGTTATTTAAAATAGATAAAATTCAATACAAAAGCGTTGAAATAAGTTGAGTAGAATTTTGGAAAGCTATTACAAGTGATCAAACAAGAATTTTATATGATATATCAAAAAAATTAAATTTGTTTGAATTTAAAAAATACTTAGACGAAGAAATAAGTGAAGAACAAATTATGAAACAAGTTTTATTAATGACACCTGAAAGTATTCACTTGAATTCATTTATGTATGAACCAATCTTAGATATGTCAGATTGGCATTTAAAAGAATTATATAAAAAAGTTAAATATCTTAATGAAAACATCTCAAATTAATTTGAGATGTTTTTTCTTTCCAAAACTTGCAAATCCACCCATTTTCCATAAACTAAAAGAGCCAAAAAACATTAACTAAAAATTACTATACCATTGAAGGTAAAAAGGAGGAAATTAACTTTTCCTCTCCTTTTCATATTTTTAATGGTATGGTTAAGGTTTTTTGGCGATATAATAGGATAGTTAATTTCCTCCTTTTTATATTGTCAAAAAATCTATAAATAATAAATATTAAGCAATAATTTTGCTTGTTTTTTGGTAACAATTTATTTTGTTACCTTTTTATTATGAAAAAAAAATCTTGAAACTGAAACTTAAGAAAGGCAAATAAAGCCAAAAATGATGAGTTTTATACTCAGTTATCAGATATAGAAAAAGAACTTGGTCATTATAAACAACACTTTAAATGAAAAACTATTTTTTGTAATTGTGATGATCCAGAAGAAAGTAATTTTTGGAAATATTTTGAACTCAATTTTGAATATCTATGAATAAAAAAACTTGTTTCTACTCATTTTGAAGATGAAAAACCAAGCTATAAACTAGAAATAATTTGAGATAGAAATCATGATTGAAAGATAAATAAACTAGATATAATTAAAACTCCACTCAAACAAAATTGAGATTTTAGGAGTCCAGAATGTATAGAGATACTAAAAGAATCAGACATAATAATTACAAACCCACCATTTTCACTTTTTAGAGAATATGTAGCTCAATTAATGGAATATAATAAAACTTTTTTGATTATATGAAATCAAAATGCTTTAACATATAAAGAAATATTTAAACTTATAAAAGATGATAAGATATGGCTTTGATATACTTTTCCTAAAGAATTTAGAGAATCAAATTGAAATATGAAAAAGTTTTGAAATATTGCTTGGTATACAAATTTAGAAATACAAAAAAGATATGAAGATTTAATACTTTATAAAATTTATAATGAAAATAATTATATGAAATATTATAATTTTGATGCAATAAATATAGATAAAGTAAAAGAAATTCCTTTAGATTATAGTTGATTTATGTGAGTACCAATAACATTTTTAAATAATTATAATCCAAAACAATTTGAAATTATATGACTTTGAATTTCAAATTCTTGATTAGATATTTGAGTAAAACCATATTCATTTGAACATAAAATATATAGAAAAGAAATTCAAAAAAGAGCAGCAGTTGATTGAGATTTATATATGTTTATAAATTGAGTTGTTGAAGTTCCATATGCTCGTGTAATCATCAAAAACAAAAAACTTTAATTTTCCTTATTATTCCTCTCCATTTGGGAGAGGCTAGGTGAGGGCTAATATATATAATATGAAAATACAATTAAAAGAAATCTCTATTAGAGAAGTCGCAAAAGACTATGTAAACAACGATGAAGAATGAGTTGTTTGATATGGTGGAAAACTAAATATAAGACCAAAATATCAAAGAGAATTTGTTTACAAAGATAAACAAAGAGATAGTGTGATAGAAACCGTGAGAAAAAATTTCCCATTAAATGTCATGTACTATGTAAAAAATAGTGATGATAGTTATGAAGTACTTGACTGACAACAAAGAACTATAAGTATTTGTGAATATATTGCTTGAAAATATTCTATAAATTATCAGTATTTTCATAATCTAGAAGATACAGAAAAAGAACAAATTCTTGATTATAAACTTATGGTTTATTTTTGCGAATGAACAGATAAAGAAAAACTAGATTGGTTTAAAACTATAAATATAGCTTGAGAAAAACTAACAGAACAAGAACTTAGAAATGCAATTTATACTGGTAGTTGGTTAACAGATGCAAAAAGATATTTTTCAAAAACTTCTTGTCCAGCTTACAATATAGCAAGTGATTATATGACCTGAAGTCCTATAAGACAAGATTATTTAGAAACTACTATTTCTTGGATTTCAAGCGACAATATAGAGCAATATATGGCAGAAAATCAACACAAAGCAAATGCTTCTGAATTATGGCTTTATTTTAATAATGTTATAAATTGGGTAAAAGTAACATTTCCAAATTATCGCAAGGAGATGAAATGAATAAATTTTTGATTTTTGTACAATGAATTTAAAAACACTTTTTTTGATTCAAATGAACTGGAAAAAGAGATAAGCAAACTTATGCAAGATGAAGATGTGACAAAAAAATCAGGGATTTATGAATATGTTTTAACTAGAAAAGAAAAGTATTTAAGTATCAGAGCATTTACAGAAAAACAAAAAAGGGAAGTATATGAAAAACAAGCTTGAATTTGTACTCATTGTAAAAAGCATTTTGAATTAAGTGAAATGGAAGCTGACCATATAACACCATGGCATTCTTGATGAAAAACTACAATTGAAAACTGCCAAATGCTTTGTAAAAATTGTAATAGAGTTAAGAGTGGGAAATAGTATTTTTTTTTGATATTTATAAAAATATTTATATAATATAAATGATATTATAAATAATTATACAAATATGAATCATACTATAACAACAACAATGGAACACTCAATTTATACTTTTTTAGATGAACAATCAAAAGTATTAAAAAAACCTAAAAAATATATTATAGAAGAAGCATTAAAGTTATATCAAAAAAATCAATTAAAAGCTCAAATAGAAGTTTGACTTGATGAAAGATATTGAGAATTTAAAACTATAAATAAAGAATTTTCAGAAGTTCAATTTAATTCTATAAAAATATAATATGTTTCAAAAATATGATTTGGTTTATGTAAATTTAAATCCAAAAAAATGACATACACAAGCATGAATCAGACCTTGTATAGTTATTCAAAATAATTTATTTAATTCTAAATCAGCTACTCTAGTAGTTATTCCATTGACTTCAAATCTTAAAAAGCCTTTTCCTTCTGAGTTTATAATTAAATCAAGTAATGAAAATTGATTAAAAGAAGATTCTAGATTTCTTTGAACCCAAATCATAACTATTGATAAAGATTTTATAGTAGAAAAAATTTGAGAATTAGAAAAAATATATTATAAAGAAGTTAAAAATGCTATTACAATAACTTTAGATTTAGATGATGATTTTTAATTGAAATAAAAAAAATATACAGCGAAGCTGTATATTTTTTTATTTCCTCCTATGTTTTTTCCCACTAAACTTTTCTTTCAATCTCTTAAATTCTTTTTCTCATAATTTTTCTTCTAGTACTAGATTAAGCTCTGCTTCTTCATCAAATAGACTCATATCCATGTCTATATTGTGTTCTAATTTATATCTATAATCCTCATAGTTTCAGTATGAAACAGATAATTCATTATTTGTTATAAACCATATATTTGTAGCTAGTTTATTTACAAAATATCTGTCATGAGATATAAAAAGTATAGATCATTCAAATTCTTTTAGTGCTTGTTCTAAGCTCTCTCTAGTATCATAATCTAGATGATTTGTAGGCTCATCAAGTATGAGTAAATTGTATTCTTTTTGCCCGAGAATTGCAAAAAGTAGTTTAGAAGTTTGTCATCCAGATAGATCAGATACTTTTTTATCTAAATCTTCTTTTTCAAAAAGATAATGTTTTATAAGTCATATCAAGTTTTGTTCTGGGTAATTTATACCAGCTAGTTCAAAATTTTCTCTTACTGTTTTATCTTTTCTCAGTTCTTCATGCAATTGAGAATAATATCATATTTGAATACCTTTTCATCTATTATACATACCATCAAGAACATCTAGTTCTCTCATAATAGTTTTTAAAAATGTAGATTTTCAAACTCCGTTTTCTCAAACTACTCAAATCCTTTGTTTCTTGTAAAGATTTACTTCATTTATAAAAAATAATGGTTCTTTTCTACCTATAAAACACTCTTTGAAGCTAAGTACTTTTTCTGGTAATTCTCAAGTAAAATTGAAGAAAAATTTAGGTTTTTTTGGTATATAAGGTGGTTCTACTATATCTCTTCTATCAAGTGCTTTTTCTCTTGATTTTGCCCATCAAGCACGACTTCAAGCTCTAAATCTATCTATAAGTTTTTCTTCTTTTTCTATAAATTCTTGTTCTCTTTTGAAGTTTTCCATTTTTTTATTTTCTATTCTTTCTCTTTCTTCCAAGTATCAAGTATAGTTTGTATGATAATATGTTATACCTCTTTTAGGTTGTACTTCATAAGTTAGATTACAAGTTCTGTCCAAAAATTCTCTATCATGTGATATGATAACATAACCACTTTTCCATTTGTTTTGCAAAAAACTTTCCAGCCATTCTACACTTCACATATCTATGAAGTTTGTAGGTTCATCTAAAAAAAGTATATCTGGTGATTCAAGAAGTACTTTTGCAAGTGCTATCTTTGTTCTTTGTCATCAACTTACTTCATTTAGTTTTTTATCTATTAATTCAAGTATTCATATACCACTCGCTACATTGTGGATTTTATTATTGTAATCATTTCAACCTATGTTGTTAAATATCTCTAAAAGAGAAGAATATGATTCTATGACTTCTAAATCATGTGGATTAATAGCCATCTTTTTTTCTATTTCGTCTAGTTTTTTTTCAGTTTCTATTATTTGTGTAAATGCTTCTTTTAACTCTTGTCTTACTAATTTTGTTTCATCATTTGAGTGAATTTGTTTTAGATAACCAAGAGTTAGATTTCATACATTGTCTATACTACCATCATAACCTTTTATTTCTCAAGTAAGCACTTTTAATAGAGTAGTTTTTCAAGCTCCGTTTGCTCATACTATAGCTACTCTATCAGTTTTATTTAATACAAAATCTATATCTTTCAATACTGTTTCTCAGTCAAATTCTAGATTATTTATTTTTATTTTCAGATGTTTCATTTAATTTTTTATTTATATAATTGTATCAGGCATGTATTTCTTTAAAAATCTTATGCCATTTGTTTTGTTTTACAGTATAAGTAAAATGAGAAATAGAATTAGTATCACTTATTTCTTTATCCATTTCTAGTGTTCTAAGTTGGATTTCTACAAGTATTTGAGTATCTCTATATGGACTTATATATTTATAATGCAGACTTTTATATCAGTTTTCTTTTGGTGATTTTATATAATCTTTTTTATCTATATATACATACCTATTTTCAAAATTATTTGAAAAATTATATAAATCTTCAGTATTATTAAATACAAGTCTTATTCAGATTGTATCTAGTACTCAAACTCATTTTTTTCTCACAAGCTTATTGTATATACTAAAATATGTTTTTCTTCTTACCTTTGTTTTTCATATAACTTCTGATTCTGTCATCAAGTCTCAGACATTGTTTACTATTGTAAACATATGTTCTCATGGAAATTCTACCTTACTTATTTTTTCTATATAATATTTTCTTGTTTTTTCAAATTTATGAGGGTATATTTTTTTGAAATATACATCCTGAAAGAAGCTTAAAAATGGCGATTCTATATATGTAAGGTAGGGAATCAAATATCAAATTGATTTATAATAATTATTTAGATTAGGAACTATATTTATAAATTTTTTTTCAAAAGATAGTATGTTATATTTTATAATAGTTTTTAGTAAAAATAAATCTTTATCCATAGCTATGATTTCATTTAAAAGACTTTTAAATTCTCAACTATTTTCTAAATTAAAACTATTTTTAAGTATCTTTAAATTTTTTAAATCATTTTTTGTTATTAATTTATGATTTATTTCTATTATAGAAAAATATAATAATCAATAAATAAGGGATAGAACTATAAGTTCTTCATTGTTATTATGTCTTTTAAAAATCAAAATAACATTTTTTATAAGTAATTCTAAATCACTTGAAATATAAGCTTTATTCTCATTATAAAGTATTTCAAATCTGGTTTTTTGAACAGGATCTTTGATTATTATATCGTTCATTTTTATTAAATTAATTTATACATTTGTATTATACTTATTATTTAAATAATAAAAGAGAAAATCAAAGAACTTTTTATTATAAGACCTAAATAAAACACTATAAAAATTTGACTAAATATATATTTATTCTATAATACTGGTAGAGATTTTTTATTTAAAAAACTTATGTATGAGTTTAGATTCAATTCCATCTTCTATTATTGAAGAAGAGGCTTATTATAGTAGGTATATTGTTAGTATAGGTATTTCTAGAAATATTTGATTTGTCCAATTTTGATTTTCTTTTCAAAATAGAGTAGGTTTATCATTTTGATATTTAAAAGTAAAGTTAATGGACTCTTGAGATGTAGAAATTGTAAAGTGAAATCTAAAAAATAAGGAATTTTTTATGGTTTTTATAGAACAATATTTGTCAGAATATTGTTTAAAAAATCAAAAAAGAACATGATTAGATTCTTTTATTAATACTATTAAGGTAAAAATCAATGGGTGTCAATAATTTATAATTTATGAAATAAAGTTAATATGTGTGATTTATCAAGAAAATATTTAATTCCTGCTGGTGCTGAAATTAATATAGATGGTGTTTCAATATCAGCAACTAGTGATCTTGTAGTTACTTTTTCTGAGGAGATGTTAGATTTTATTGAAGAACAAAGAAAAAAAGTTTATAGTTCTATTGAACCAAATCTTGTAGGTCTTGAATCACAATGATTGATTATATTAATAAATCCAAGAGTATTACTCAATATTCATTAAAAAAAATCGACTTTTTTCAAAAAGTCGATTTTTTTTAAAATTTATATTGGCAAGGACCGTTGGAATTGCACCAACGTCTCTCAGGGTCGGAATCTGAGCACTCTTCTAGTTAAGCTAGGTCCTTATAATATAAATTATAATGAATTATATCTAAAAAATATTAAAATCAATTATTTATTTGATTTGAATTTAATGCTCATATATATGCAAGTCATATGGCATCAGCAGCATCGTCAGGTTTTGGAATAGATTCAAGTCAAAATAATATTTTTATAGCATTTTGTAACTGCAATTTATTTGCTTTCCCATTTCAAGTTATAGCTTTTTTGACTTGTAAAGGAGTATATTCTTGTATCTTTAATCAATTTTTTATACATTCATAAATTATTACTCATCTTGCTTGGGCAACATCAATTGCAGTTTTTGTATTTGTTTGAAAAAATAATTTTTCTATACTTAAAATATCAGGATTATATTTTTTTATTATTTCATTTATATCATTTCAAATTTCAAAAATCTTGTATTTTAATTCAATTTTTGGGGTTGTTTTAAATATACCATAATCTATTAATTTTATCTTTGATTTTTCCTTTTTAATTAGAGAAAAACCAATAGTTGTCGTTCATGGATCAATTCATAAAATAATCATATTTTAAAATAATTATATAAAAAGTAAAGTAAATATTTGACATATAATAATATATATGGAATAATATAGATGTATACTTAAATTATTTTCTAGGGGGATTTACAAACCCTAATAACAAATATTATATTCGTAATATAAAAAATATGTGAAAACAACAAATAAAAATAGATGATAATGTTTTAGATAAAATAGCATCATCTGAATTGATGACAGAATCAGAAAAACTAAGTTTTATGAAATATGTCTGATATATGACTAATTCAGAACAAAAAGAATTAGTAGAAATTATATAAGATAGGGAAGAGAATGCAGCTCTTTCTTATTTTTTTTGTATATATATTCATGAACTTGTTCATGAAAAGTCATCTTTTATTATTGTATTCCAAACTCTGTTATATGTTAAATCATCTTTTAAATCTGCTATCAATATATAATCTATATTATCAATCTTATTTATTATAATAGAACTACTTATATCACATTTTGTATAATCATTTCAAATATCAATATAATTAAAACCATTTGTAATTCAACTTTTTTCTATACAAGTTTCAATTATAGGGAAAAATAAGGTTTTATTTAAATAATTATTAGAATTTGTAATTATCTTATTATTTTCTCATATCATTTTATACACTCAAAAAACAGCTATAGATAATATACTAGTAGCTACCAATACTTCAATTAATGAAAAAGCATTTTTTTTATACATAAATTTTATTATTATTTTGAATATTATAATAATTATGATATTATATATTAAATATATTATATAATTAATACTATAAACATATGAATATTTTAGAAATACTTAAATTATCTTTGGAAAAAGATGCTTCAGATGTTATATTTTCATCATGAGCTAAACCAGCTTTAAAAATCCATTGAGATATACAATTCTTAGATGAATATGATATAATATCTTCTTCTGAATTAAGTAATCAAATTATATCTATAATGACTGAAAAACAAAAACAATCTTTGAAAGAAAGGATGGAACTTGATTTTTCAATTGATTTAAAAGGGTATTCTAGGTTTAGAGCAAATGTATTTTTTTCTAAAAATTGAATTTGATGAGTTTTTAGACCTATAAAAACGAGATTACCAAGTTTTAAAGAATTGGGATTACCTGATAAATTACTTGATTTAATTAAAAGAAAAAATTGATTATTATTGGTTACTTGATCTGTTTGATCTTGAAAATCAACAACAATGTCTGCTCTTATTGATACGATTTCTGCAAATATGCAAAAACATATTATTACAGTAGAAGATCCTATAGAATATGTGTTTAATAATAATAAATCTTTAGTAGAGCAAAGGGAAGTGTGAGTTAATACTCAAAGTTTTGAAAATGGTTTAAAATATGCATTAAGACAAGCTAGCGATGTTATAATGATTTGAGAAATGAGAGATTTAGAAACATTTAGATTGGCTTTAAGAGCAGCAGAAACAGGGAATTTAGTTATTGCTACATTACATACATCATGAGCAGCAAGAACTATATCAAGAATAATAGATATGTTTCCATGAGATGAAAAAGAACATATAAAATCCCAAATCTCTGATTCATTAATTTGAGTTATTTGGCAAGATCTACTTAAAACAAAAGATTGAAAATGAAGAGTTTTAGCAACAGAATTACTTATAAATAATACTTGAATTTCTAATATGATTAGAAAATGAGTATTACATCAAATAGATTGAGCTATTGAAACATGAATTGCAGATGGAATGTATACTATGAAAATGAGTTTAGAAAAATTAAAAGAAGATTGAAAAATCTAAGAAGTCTAAAAAAGACTTCTTTTTTAATATAATTTAATTATTAAATACACATAAGTTACATTATGTGAACAAATAAATATATTACAATATACTTCTCTAACTTTTAAAAAAAATATTTATTTTGCAATATTATTTTTATTTATGATTTTTTTAAAATATTTTTTAATTTTAAAATATATTTATATTTTTAGAATTTTGTATATTTGTAATAATGTTATAATTTTCTCTTTTTTTAATTTTAAAATTCATTTATTCTTATTATTTATAAATAAATTGAAAATTATATAAAAATAAATGGCTTATTTAAGCCATTTATAAGTTAAAACTCATTTTATTGAGTTTTAAGAGATTTTAATATGTTTTACTATATTATAATCGTTTTATCTCAATATTGTTTTACATATTTTTGATATTGATTTCATTTTTCTATATATCATGACCATAAACCATAACTTGCTGATGCATTTGATAATAAACATATCATTCAAGGTTTTGTATTTTTATAAGCAAATTTAACTGCAGATTCCATAGATCTAGTTTTTATAAAATTTATATTAAATCATTTAATATTTAATATAAATTCATTTTCATATTGATATTGACTAATGTCTCAAAAGATTTTTTCTCAGCTATCTGGAAATAATACAATATTTTCAATTTTATTTTTTATTATAACTTCAACTAGATTTTTAAAATTAAAACCATAATCATATCATCATAAAAACAATGTTCAAATTTTTTGTTCATATGTATTTATTGCAGCTATTGTTGATTCAGGTGTTGTTGCTATACCATCATCTATAAACAATATCTCGTTATAAATTCATATTTCTTCTAGTCTATGTGGTAATCATTTAAAGTTTTCTAGTGCTTGTTTTAATCAGTTTACTAGTCTAGATAATATCCATATAGAGCAAAATTTATCTTTTTTAATTTGCTTTAAAATAGCTAAAATTCATACTATATTTAATCTGTTATGTTCTCAATTTATTAGAAATCATTGATCTTGTAACACTGAAACTCAATCTACAAAAAACTGTTTTTCCTTGTATAAATAATTTGTACCTTCTCAAAAAAACTCAATTCAGTCTATGTTTTTTGCTAGATTTTTTATTTCTATATTGGCTATTTTATGTTTTGAATTTTCTAGTATATTTAATTTAGAATATGTATAGTTTTTTATTCAATTATGCCAATCTAAATGACAATCATATATATTATTTACTAGTCATATATATAGTTTTGGTTTCAATCATTCAAGCATATATGAAGACATTTCGTATACTATATAATCATATTTTTCGCCATTGATTATATCTATTTCATCTAAAACTGGAGTTCATATATTTCAAACCAGTTTTACTTTATATCATGCATTTTTTAGTGCTAAGTATGTAATAGTTGATGTAGTTGATTTTCATTTTGTGCCTGTGATTCAGATTATTTTTCAGTTATATAAACTTGTAAAAATCTCTGTTTGAGTAGTTATTTTATCAGATAATCATAGTAAATTATTTTGATATGGAGATATTCAAGGTGCTTTTATTATGATATCAAATTGATCTAAGTTATTTAAGTAATCATCTCAAGTTATATATTTAATTTGTCATACTGAATTTGATTCAGTATTATTAATAAATTCAGGATCATAAATGTTATTTTTATCCAATATGGTTATATCTGAAACTCATATTTTTTTAAAAAAATTTAGGGAAGACTTCCCTTCTAGTCAAAATCATAAAATTGCTACTTTCTTATCTTTAAATTGATTTAAATTAATTATTTTCATTTTTTATTTTTATGTATGTAGTGGTAAATTATTCAAATTATTATCACAAGTAATATTCAAGAAATAAGTAATTCTTTACTATATTTTGCTATTAATTCCCTATTTTCTCAAGCTATATAACCTATTATCATAAGCATAAGATTCCATAATCATGCTCATAATCAAGTATAAAATAAAAATTTTGGTATATTCATCTTAAAAACTCAAGCTGGCAAACTTATTAATTGTCTTACAACCGTTATAAATCTAGCTAAAAATGTCGTTATTACTCAATGCTCTTTAAAATATTTTTCTGATCTTTCATAGTGTTCTAATTTTATGAACAAGTATTTTCAGTATTTATTTATAAGCTTTTTTATTACCTTATCTCATAAATAATATCATAAAATATAATTTATTGTAGCTCATACAAGAGCTCATATTGTTCATACTAGAAGTGCTATATAAAAATTCATAACTCATGTGCTTGATAGATATCAAGCTGGTATCATTGCTACTTCACTCGGAAAAGGAAAAAAACTAGATTCTAATACCATCATTATAAAAATTCAAGTATATCACATGTCTCCAACTATTTTTACTATTATATCTACTATTTCATGCATATATTTTATGTTGTTTAATCTTTAAAACATTTTTTTAAAATAATATATAATTATTTTTTATATTTTATATAAAAAAATATAAAAAGCTAGTTTTTAAACTAGCTTTTTATTATGCAAAATATGCATCAAATTCTTCTTTAGATAATTCTTCTTTTGCAAGTAAATCTTTTGTTATTTTTTCATGGAGTTCTTTATTTTCTTTTATTAATAAAACTGCTTTTTCGTAAGCTTGTTTTAGTATTTCTTTTACTTTTACATCTATTTTTTGTATAGTTTCATTTGAAACAAAAGGCTTTTCACCAGTACCAGAATATCTATCTATATTGCTTTCAAAATTTTCTGCTCATATTTCTTCAAACATACCATATCTAGTGACCATTTGTCTAGCTATCTTTGTTGCTCTTTCTATATCATTACTAGCTCAAGTTGTAATTTTATCTTTTCAGTAAAACACTTCTTCTGCTGCTCTACCTCAGTATAAAACTGTCAATTCATCAAGATATTTTTCTTTTGAAACAAGTAAGGCATCTCTTTCAGGTAAAAACCAAGTTACTCATAATGCTCATCATCTAGAAATAATAGAAACTTTATGAACTGGATCTGTGTTTTTAAGTAATTTTCAAACTAGAGCATGTCATACTTCGTGATAAGCTGTAAGCTCTTTTTCAAAATCATTCATAACTTGAGATTTTTTTCTAAGTCACATAACTATTCTTTCAAATGCTTCAGTTATTCTTTTTTCACTTATTTCTTTTTCATCATATCTTGCAGTTATTATAGCTGCTTCGTTCATCAGATTTCATAGATCAGCTCATGAAAATCAAACTGTTTTACTAGCTAAATCTTTATAATTTATATCATTTGTTACTTTTTTATTACTAGCATGGATTTTAAGTATATATTCTCTGTCTGATAGATTTGGAAGATTAACAGTTATCTTTCTGTCAAATCTACCTGGTCTAAGTAATGCTTTATCTAAAACATCTGATCTGTTTGTAGCTCACATAACTATAACATTTGTATCATTATCAAATCAATCCATTTCTGTAAGGATTTGATTTAGAGTTTGCTCTCTTTCATCATGTCATCAACCTGTTCCAGGTCATCTTTTTTTACCTATAGCATCTATTTCGTCTATAAATATTATTGCTGGAGCAATTTTTTTTGCATTTGCAAATAAATCTCTAACTCTTGAAGCTCAAACTCAAACAAACATCTCAACAAATTCAGAACCAGAAATACTCAAAAATGGTACATCGCTTTCCCCTGCAACTGCTCTAGCAAGCATAGTTTTACCTGTACCTGGAGGTCAAACAAGTAATACTCATCTAGGAATCTTTGCTCAGATTTCTTTAAATTTTTTAGGATTTTTTAAAAATTGTACTACTTCAGCAAGTTCTTCTTTTTCTTCTTCTGCTCAAGCTACATCTTTAAACATAACTCTATCTTTTTTGTTATCATAAAGTCTCGCTCTAGATTTACCAAAATTCATAGCGTTATTACTCATACCTCACATTTTTCAAAGAAGTATAAGTCATATAACTAGGAATAATATAAATGTGAGTATAGTTGGAAGCATTTCATTCCAAAATTCCTCACTTGTTTTATCTTTTACTAAGATTTTTGTACCTATTTCTGGATTTTTAAGTCACAAATCATTTATAGAGTCATTTTTTGGTAATATAACTATATCTCTTTTGATTTTTTCTATACCATTTTCAATAGTAGTTGCACCAGATAATGTAGCATAAGCTTTGTTTCAATCTATAAGAACTTCACTATAACTTCAACTTGAAAAATTTTGTTCTAATTGGTTTAATGCAATTTCTGTATCTATATACTTTTGAGCACTATTAAGTGTTTGTAGTATCACTGATAATATTAAAACAACTAATATAAGTATACCAAATGGTTTAAAATTGGGTTGTTTTTTTATTCAAAAGTTTTTAGGAGTTTGCTTCTTATCGTTTTTATTTTCTTTCATTATCAAAATTAATTATTAATATTGCGAGAATTATTCTATTTAAAATATAGTATTTTGCAAAAGAAAGTCCTATTATTTTGTATTATTGATTTACTTTTATATTATTTTTATTATATTATAAATAAATTATTATTTATATTTTTCTTATGAAGCAATATTTAGATTTATTAAAAGATATTAGAGATAATGGTATATGAAAAGATGATAGAACTGGTACATGAGTAAGAGGTCTTTTTGGTATGCAAGCAAAATATGATTTAAGAGATTGATTTCCTCTTGTTACAACTAAAAAAACATTTTTAAGAGGTATAGTTGTAGAGCTTATTTGGCTTATAAGATGAGAAACAAATATAAAATATTTAGTAGATAGAGATGTTCATATCTGGGATGAATGGCCTTTTCAGAATTATCTTGAGTCAAATTGACTTGATAAGAAATTTCCAAAATATAGTGATTCTTGGCATGATGAAAAAAAAATATTTATAGAAAAAATAAAATCTTTGAGCGAAAATGATCCTTTTGTTATAGAATATTGAGATTTATGACCAGTTTATGGTCATCAATGGAGAAATTTTAATAGCGAATGAGTTGATCAATTAAAAAATGCAATAGAACAAATAAAGATAAATCCAACAAATAGAAGAATAATAGTTTCAGCATGGAATCCTGCTCAAATTGATAAAATGTTATTACCTCCATGTCATGCTTTTTTTCAATTCAATGTAGATACAACAAACAATGTTTTAAATCTTCAATTGTACCAAAGAAGTGCAGATATGTTTTTAGGAGTTCCTTTTAATATAGCTTCTTATTCTACCCTACTTTTACTTGTCTCAAAAATAACTTGATTGACTCCTTGAGTTTTTACTCATACTTTAGGAGATGCTCATATATACAATAATCATGTAGATCAAGTAAATCTTCAACTTTCTCGTGAGCCTTTTTCTCTTTCTGAATTAAAAATCAAAAAAGATATAAAAACTTTACAAGATCTAGAAAAACTAGAATGGGAAGATTTTGAACTTTTAAATTATAAAAGTCATGATAGGATAATTGCTCCTGTCGCTGTATAAATATTTTTTAATGAAAATGTTATGGAAAATATAAGTTTTAGTATGATTTTGGCTGTTGATGAAAAAAATGGTATAGGTAAATCTTGAGATTTGGCTTGGAATTTACCTAGTGATTTAAAACATTTTAAAAAAATCACAACACAAACTCATGATTTAGCAAAGATGAATGCTGTAATAATGTGAAAAAATACATGGAAATCACTTCCTGTTAAATTTAGACCACTACCTGATAGAATCAATTGTATACTTAGTAGTGATTTAGAAAAAGACAATATTGGTTCTAGTATAGATAACTTTGTTCTGTATTTTTCTAGTTTAGAACATTGTTTAAGTGAACTAGAATGAAAAGAAAATGTAGAAAATATTTTTGTGATCTGATGAGGTCAACTTTATAATTATGCTTTAAAAAGTGATTTACTTGAAAAAATATATATTACAAAAGTAAAATGAGATTTTGATTGTGATGTGCATTTTGATTGAGTTCCAAAAAGTTTTGTTTTGGAAAGTTATACTGATTATGAAACTGAAAATGGTATAGAATACTCTTTTCAAGTTTATAAAAATATAAAATTTTTATACCAATAAAAAAGGACTAGAAAGCTAGTCTTTTTTTATATTTTCTATCATTATACAGCTATCAGTAATAAAATTTGTAAAATTATTTTCAAGAAATATTTTAACTTTTTCATCACTTACTCAAGGTTGACACCAAATAGTTTTATCTTTAAGAAGTTCAATATTTTTTTCTAATATTTGTAGAGTAACTTCTGGTTTTACTACAAAATTTACTATTTCAAAATCATCTTTTATTTCAGATATTGATTTATATGCTTTGATTCATTCTATAAATTCTTCTTTTGGATTAATTGGATATACTATATGTCATTTTTTTACTAAGTCTTTTAGTATCTTATTTCCATATTTCTCAGTATCATTTGATGCTCAAACTAGTGCTATTTTCATGTTTTGTTTATTATTTTTATTTATTACTTCTCTTTATCTAAATGCTTCACTTTTTAATAATGTTCACATATTTTCTAAAGTTAGGAGATACTTTACTTTTTGATTATATTGCCTTAAATTAATATTACAAATTTATTTTATTTTTTGTAAAATAAATTTGACTTATTAGTTATTACATATATAAATATGTAACTTCAATAAGAAATAGGAGACAGATATGTGGAACTTCGTTCCTGCACTTCGTGCTCTCCTGGATTTTTTCTGGAGACACAATTTCGTTTTGTTTATCAAGTCTGAAAATGACAAAAATAAACAAGGCAAAGAAAAAAAGATTTTTTGGTTTGATTTCGTTCCTTCGACGAGGACAAAAAGGCTACTTCTGGCCGGAAATGGTACGGAATTTGGTTAGATTATTTAGTAGTTCAGCTTCGAACTGAATCTTTTTCAATCCCCCAGCTTCGGCTGGGGTCAACTTAAAAAAGAAAAAACTCCCTTATGAAATAAGGGAGTTTTTTAGTTTAGGGTTTCTATTTCTAATTCTGGAACTATCATAAATTGTATGTTTGATAGTTTTAGATTATATTTATCTATTAAAATATCTTCTATTTCTTCTATTTGAAGATTTTCAGATATATTATTTATTATTTTTACTTTTCCATCAGTGAAATCAAGGATAATTATTTTCATAAAAAAATAGTTAGATTATAAACTAATATGATCTAACTATTTTTTGAAAAAATGCAAGGTTAAATTGTTATTTTTATAACCATAATTTTTTATAAACTCATTTTTCAATAAATTCTAATAATCAATTATCTCTTAATTCTTGTAAATTTCTTCTAATTGTATTTTTTGGTGTTTTTCACTTAAAAAGATTTTCATATTTATAAATATCTTTTGTTTTAAAAATATTTTTTCAAATTTTATTTATACATTCATAAGTTAATAGGTTTCATTTTGATAAACTTTTTTTTACTAAACTTATATCTTCTAGAAAAATATCATTTTCATCTAAACTTAAATTTTCTTCTTTCTTATCAATTTTAGGAAGCTTAGAAATAATTTCTTTAATTTTTAAAATATGTTTCTCTTCAACTAAATTATGATTTTTATCAAAATAAAAATTTAAAAAATCTTTTTCAATTTCTGAATTATTCTGGAATAAAACTCAATATTCTAAATTCTTGAAAAATCATCAATTTGTTAAATTTGCAGAAGTTATAATTATATTATTGTCAAAAATAAAAATCTTCGCATGTAAATTTGAAATATTTTTAACTGAAAAATCTTTTCAAGTAAAATATTGTATAGACTCAAGATCTAATCATCAAGATCTAATATTTGGTAATGTAAATTTAGTTAAAATTTTGCAATCAACTCAATCTTTTTTATTTTCTACAATTAATTTTGCAATATTTTCTTTTATAAATGGAGAAGATAAATAAATTTTTTCTTTGGAATTTTTAACTAACTCTATAAAAATCTCTTTTAAATTGGTTTTTATTACTTGCATTTTTAATTTATTAAATAATTAAATGTTTCATAAAAAATAATTTTCTATAAACTCCCACCTTTCATCATTCTCCATTTGTGTAAAAAATTTATCTATTAATTGATTTGATCTTTTATATCTTCTTTCAATATCAGAAACTAAAGAATTTGAATATATTCACGATTCAATAATTTTATTTAATTTATATGGATCATTTATACGAATAAAAATTTGAGGATATTCTCATCATTCCATTTCATAAGTTCACAAAGATAATAATTCTATTAAGTTAGCCATTTTTATATATTTATCTCATTTATCAGCATAAGATAAATATTTCTTAAAAACTTTATCAGTAAAAATCTCATCAAATTTTTTTATGAATGCATTTTTTACTTTTCAAAAAGACAAATCTATAACTCTATACTCTTTAGTAAATCAATCTTTTTTAGATTTTCTTTCTTGAATAAAAGTATCAAATTTTAATCAAGATGAATCTCATCAAAAATCATTTTTTGAACAATAAAATTTTAGTAATACTTCTTTTATTCTAAAAGCTAAGTTTTGATCTTCAAACTCTGAATTAATAGCTTTTTCTAATTCTTTTTCTGTAGAATATCTTCAATAAAAATTACCATTAGAAAAAATAGTTTCTATTTTAGAAAAATAAGTATATATTTTTTCTTTTATAGATATTAATTCATCATTTAATTCTATAGAAAGTTTATATCTAGGTATAACATTTCATTCATATCACTCAAATAAAGTATTTTCATAAAATTCTTTTTTTAGTGTTGGAAAGCTTTTATCTAGAAATTTTTCCTCCCATAACTTTCAGAGATTTAATTTATATATATTTCACACATCCCTAACAGTTAATCATCTAGTGTCTGTTCTCTTATTATTTTCTATAGTTGAAGTTTGTCCTACATATCTTCAATACTCTCTAATAAAATTAGTTTCCTTTCCATTTTCTATAGAAACAAAAGCAGTAGTAAATAATTGTTTAGGTCTTGCAATAATAACATTAAATTTATATTTTTTTAATAAATCTTTCTCTAAAAGCAACAAAATATTTTTTAATTTATTATCAATATTTGCAGCATCTGAAAAGATATATGAAAAATCTTCAATTGAAACTAAGAAATTTTGTTGTTGTTTTAATGAGTTTTTCTTTCTATAATTATTTTTTATAGTATAAATTTGATTGATTTTCTCTAAAACCAATTTACATTCATATTATTTAACAGATGAAAGTCAATGTAATGCTTTTGAATAATTTAAATCCTTATCACAATAATCTATTTCAGCAGTTCAACTAAGATCTTCTCTTCTAGCTAATCTTCAAATTTCTTGAACATAATCAGGAATACTTCAACTAGGTGCATGATGATACACTCTTTCTATATCACTAACATCTATTCACATTCAAAATGCTTTAGTAGCAATTATAACTTTTTTGTTTCATAGTAAAAAATCCTCTTGACTTTTTCTTTTTGCTTCCTTATCCATATCTCATGATCAATAATATTTTCATACTAATAATCATTTTCATTTAGAATTTAAAATATTTATAATTCAATTAATATGCTTCTTGTATGGACAATAAACAATTGATTTTTTTCATAAAAGTAAATATTTTTCTATAATTTGAACTGTTTTAAGTTCTCTTTCAGTATTATAATTTCACTCATAAATAAAAGGTCTAAATTTGAAATCAATATCATCTCTTCTAATATTTCAAATATATTTATGTGGATTTAACATATTTAGACTTCAAAAAGTTTCAAAAACCATATCATCTTCTCATCAGTAAACAGCTGTAGCTGTAAGTGACAAAACTGAAAAATTATAATTATACTTTCTAATTTTTCTTATATAGTTTCATAAATACCAATAATCAACTCTAAAATCTCTTCACCATGTTGTTACAAGATGTGCTTCATCTATTACAAGTAGTCATAATTCTCTTCATCAATTTTCTTGATCTCATAAGAAGTGACTTATATCATATGATAATAATAATTCTGGAGATAAATATAATATATCAATATCTCAAGACTGTATTTTATTTATAATTTCTTCTCTTTCTATTACAGACTTATCTGAATTTATAAAATCAACATTATATATTCATTTTTTATGTAATGCTTGTATTTGATCATTCATTAATGCTATTAATGGAGAAATTACAATAGTTACATATTTATATTTATTTGCTAAATATAAAGCAGGAACTTGAAAGATAATTGATTTTCAAGCTCAAGTTGGAGCCGTAATAAATACATCACTTGAATTTTTTTTAGATTTAGCATTTTCTACTTGAGTAACGATATCCTCTATTAATGATCACTGACTTATTTGAATCTTATCTTTTGAAATGTCAGGATTTTTATAAAAATTTATTTTTCTGAAATCATCATATCACCAATGATTTTTTAGAATTGAGTTAAAATCTTCTCTATAGTTAGTAAATTTATAAATATAACTATCAAATATATTTTTATATAAATTTACTTTTAATCATGATTCTATTAATAAGTTATACAAAGTCGAAATATTAATATTAGAATCATAGACAATATTTAATTCTCTATATTCATCAATATTTCAATAATAAAGATCAAACATTAATTTTGTATATTTATTATTTTCTCAAACAAATATTGGATTAGTTATTCATTCATTATATATTTCTCAAACATCACTAATGTCTAAAAAATTTAATGTTTTATAAAAATCAAAAGATTCAATATCATCTTGTATTGATTTATATTGTATAACTCAAATTCAAAGGTTTTTCTTAAAGTTTGAATAAAAATCAAAAAGAATACTTTCTGCAAAGTCTAATTCATTATCAATTTTTTCTTCTATATCATCAAACTCAGAATTAGATTCATTTGGAAAGTATTCTAATAATGAATTTTCAAAAACTATTACTTTTCAAGTAAATCATAAATCAAAAATATTAATATTTTTAGAGTTTAATAAAACTAATTCTTCATATAACATAGTTCTTATTCATGAAAAATCCTCAATAGATAATAATATATTCTTATATGAATTTTTTATAAAATCTAAATCAATTTTTCAATTTAAAAATATATTATCATTATTAAATAAAAATGTATGTTTTTTGGAAATTTCTTTAATAAAATTATTAGAAAATCATTTATAAACAATTATTGTATTTGAATGAATATTTTTATCTAGATAATCTAGATGTATATTAATATAATGTAATATCATATAGTAAAATTATTTTTAGAAAAATTATATAAAACTTAAAAATCAAGTCAAAACTCTATTGAAAATTTCAGACTATTTAATGCAATAGAAGTCATTTTTTTAAATTTATATATTTATGTATTTTATTTTTAATTTTGATATGAAATTATTTAGCATAATTTTATCATTTTTATTTTTTATTTTTCAGAATCAAGAAATATATGCATCAATTGATGCTTTTATTAATATATTTTTGAATTCTTTTTTATCCATAAATTACTATTTTGATTTTAATGTTATTACTATATATTTTTTATAACAAAAGTAAAGATTATTTGCTTAAAATAGCCTAATATTAAATCTATATTAATTTTCAAAACTCACTTTTTAGCACTATAAAAGCATATTAATTTTTTAATATGCTTTTATAATTATTTCAACAAAATCTCTCTCCAAAACTCTATATCATTAATCTTTTCCCAAGCATCTTTTAACTCGTTTTTAAATTCTTCGTATTCTTCATCAGTATAATCAACTTCTACATATTTATAAACTCAATCTTTTCCTTCTACGAAATCAAGAGCTAGAGATCAAACACTAAATTTTGAATTAAATTCAAAATCTACTTCACAAAGTAGTTTATAAAACATAAGTTGTCTGAAGTACTTACCTTCTCACTCTTTTTTGTTTCAGTATCTATCTATTCATTTTATTTCTCAGATAGATTTAGCTTTACCAGTTTTGTAATCTACCAAAGCTACTTTGTCTTTGAAAAATGCTAATTGTCATGCTTGTATATCATCTGAACTTGCTTCTCAAATCTTTTCTATTTTATCAACAGTTCCAGTTAAAGGTATGTTTTCAAAAAGTAGATTTTTTCTTCTGAAACTATATTCTAACACTAGTGGAACTTCTGATTTTTTACTATATGTATCGTAATAACCCTCTAGTCAAGAAATACCTTTTTCTAGAGCATTTTCAAGCTCTTCTGGTGTAAGGATTTCTTTTTCTATGAGTAATCTAAAAGTACTAGTTAAGTATGATTTTTCAGGTAATTTTTGCTCATTTTTAAACTTTAGATAAAAAAGCTCTAGAGTTCTATGATATACCTTTCAAAATATAGTATATTTGTTGTCTATAAAAGGATATTTAAACACTACTCTATGTAGAAAATCTATAGGATTTTCTAAAAATGTATTTAAATCACTTGGTGAAATCTTGTATGTTTCTAAGAAATTTTTTATATATTCTAGTTCTAAATCAGAGTGTTTTATCAGACTATTTTTAAGTAAATTTTCTGTAAGTTCTCTTATTTGTTCTAAGTTTGTTTTTGATTGTATATCTTGTAAGTGTTCTTGTATTTCTCATATAAATGGAGATTCTAAAAGTACTTTTGAACCACTTCAACCACTATATGTAAGTATAAGTCAGTCTTTGGCTCTAGTTAAAGCTACAAAGAAAAGTCTTCTATCTTCTTCACTAGATTTTTCTTTTATATCTTGTAATCACTCTCAAACTATTAAATTAGGTAATTTTAATTTATCTATAGTTCTTTTATTGTCCCAATTTCAAGTATAAAGTCATGGTATAATTACAAAATCATATTCTAATCATTTTGATGAATGAGCTGTTAGAACTTGTACTCATCATTTTTTCTCTGTTAATATTTGTCTTGTTATAGGAAAATTGTATTTTTTGTAAAGTTCTATCTTGCTTAAAAGTCTTTTTATATTTAGAGTTTTGTCATTTAAGTTCCAATTTTTTATCTTGTTTAATAGTGTAAAAACATCTTCTAAATCACTGAAATCTCCATGAGTCTCAATATATTCTAAAATACCAGTTTTAGACATAAATTCTCACATAAATTCACTTAGATTTTTACTAACTATATCTTTATTGAAATCAAGTAATCATTTTAAAAATAATTCAAATCATTTTTTGTCTTGAAAATCTATTTCACTTAATAGATTTTCATTACTTAAAAAGTCTATAAAAGACAATTTATATTTTCTAGTATAGTTTAATTCATATAATCTTCTATTGATTTTAAGTATATCAATAGAGTTTAATCAAGTTATATTATTTCTAACTAAATTTATAAGCTTTTCTTCGCTGCTATATGGATTATCAATCAGTTCAAGATATGACAATATGTAATCAATATATGGTGAATTTAATATGTTTGATTTTAGTTTTGATTCTACTTCTATTTCATTTTTTTGAAGTAATTCACTCCAAAGTTCTACTTCTTTGTTTGATCTAACTATGATAGCTATTTCTTCTTTATTTAATCATAAATTTAGGAGTTCTTTTATCTTGTTTACTATAAAAGTTTGTTCTTCCAGTTCATTTACAGCTTTAAAAATACTAGCTTTATTTTGAGAATCTTTCAAACTTCAGGCACTAGTAAGAGTTTTGTTTATAGATTTGATTTTGTTTGATAATCTTTCTGTGTTGTTTTCTATCAAATTTCATGCTAGATCCAATATATGTTGATTTGAACGATAATTTTTATCAAGAACTATGAAACTAGTTTCAGGGTATTTTTGAGAAAAATCAAGCATATTTTCTATGTTTGCACCTTGAAAACGGTAGATTGATTGGTCATCGTCTCAAACTACCATTATATTTGGCTCTGTTGCTTCGCTCAAAATCAAGTCCATGATTTTGTTTTGAGCATTGTTTGTATCTTGATATTCATCAAGCATGATAAATTGAAAAGTCTCGGCATAAAAAAGCCTAAGTTCCCTATCGTTTTGTAGTTTTTCGTATACAAAATTGATCATATCGTTGAAATCATATAAAGAATTTGCTCTTAGATAAGAGTTATATTTTTCATATATTATATTTAGTTCTCTAAGTTTTCTTATGTGTTTTTCTTGTGATTCTTTTGTAGATTCATATTTTTTAAGAGTTGGTTTAATCTCGCTTAATTCTTCTGCATAAATATCCTCTTGTTTTTTTATGATTATTTCAAAAGCTTGTTTGTTAACTGCTTCTGTTTTAAGTGTAGAAATACGACCTTTAATATCTCTTAGATATAAATATTTATCAAAATCATTTGTAAGTTCTACTATTATTTTTTCAGCAACTAATTCATCAATTATTTGTTTTATTATCTCTAGTGATTCTACTTCGTCTATAGCTGTACTAGCTTTATATTCTATAAATTTTTCTGGAAATGTCTTGATTACATCTTGAGAAAAAGAGTGAATTGTCGAAACACTCACTTTATAACCTGTATTTCCTAGAAATTTAACAAGTCTTTTTTTGATAGCTATAACTCAAGCATCAGTAAAAGTAGTTATAAGTATATTTTCTGGATTAACTCATGTTTTTTCTATGATATTTGCTGTTCTAAGTCATATGATTTGAGTTTTTCAACTACCAGGTCAAGCAACAACCATGATTTGTCCATATATACTATCAACTGCTTTTTGTTGCTCTGTATTCAGTTTATTGTATTCTTCTAAAAAGCTTCAATTATTCATAAAAAAATGGATTTAGTTATTAATCTAAATCCATTTTATATTTTTATTTTATAATGTCAAAATTATTATATACAAAATATATACTATTCTTTTAAAGTTCCTCTATAAACATAATCTACCTTCATACCTAGATCCAAGTCAAAATCTCAGTCTATGTCCGCAAAATCCACCTTATCTAAATCATCTATATCTGGAGCTTTTATTTCTGGTCTAATTATAGCATAATCATCATATAATTCTTCTATGAAACCTTTTTGTTTTGTATTTACTCTAAGAGCATCTTTTTTATCGTAGATTTCATTTAATATATTTTTAATAGTTTTTACCCTTGTTTTAATAGTTTTTGCATCTATCTTATTTCATAGTTTATTACTATCAGCTAGTGGTTCATCATGGTACCCAAAAACTGAAACACTATCAAATTCGTATTTTTTTGCAAAATCCAAAAGCATATTGAAATCACTTTCAGTTTCTCATGGAAAACCAATTATGAAATTTGTATGGAAGAAATTATTTGGGAATTTTTCTTTGATATAATCTATGATTTTTGATATATGACTATCATCATAAAATCTATTCATATTTTTCAAAACATTTGGACTTATATGTTGAAATGGAAAATCAAAATATGGTAGTAGTTTTTTTAAGTTCGCTAATCTATCTATATGAGTCATACTAAGTATATCTGGATACATATAGAAAAGTCTGATTTTGAAATCTCAAGGTATTTCATCTATTTTTTCAAGTAATTCTAGTAAATATGGAGCTTTATATAAATCAACTCAGTATCTAGTAGTATCTTGAGAAATAATTTCTATTTCCTTTATTCAAGAATTAACCATGATTTTTACTTCTTCTAGTATATCTTCTATAGTTCTTGACTTTTGTTTTCATCTGATATTTGGGATGATACAAAAACTACATTTATTATTACATCATTCTGCAATTTTTAGGTATTCATATCATTTATAACTATGTAAAAATGCTCTAACTGATTCTGTTCAATAAATATGTGCTTTTGTACCGATTTGATCTCAACCTATACTTGATAAATATGCTTTTAATTTATCTTTTTTAAGATTTGCAAGTCCAGTTTTTAATTTAGATATTTTTTGTTCTATTCCCTCGCCCTTTGGGAGAGGGTTAGGGTGAGGGATATTATTTAGAAGTATACTACTTGTATTTTTTACTTCTTCATATGGAACTACTGCTTCTAAATTTTTTAGACTAGATAAAAAACTGTCGTCTTTTACTGGTACATAACAACCAATCAAGATAACTTTTTTTCACATATTATCATAATACCAAATAGTTTCTTCTGCTTCATCACGAGAACTAGATAAGAATCAGCAAGTATTTATTATCACATACTCAACTTCTTCATCTTCTGGATCTGGATAAAAATTGATTTCTATCTCATTACTATTTAGTTTCAATATTTCTCATATAGTAAATTCTGTATCTACCATATTTTTATTACAACCTAAGTTTATTGCTGAAAAATTTACTTGTTTCATTTTTTTATTTATAATTAAAGATTTTACTCATTTTATTTGCAAGTTTTGTAAAATCAAGTTTAAGCTTAATTTTAAGAAATTAAAAAGCCAGGCGAAGCCTGGCTTTTTTTTCCGAGAAGAAAATCATTTTTTCTTCTCGATAGGTTTTTGTCCCCCTTTTTGGTTGTTATTTTCCCTTTTTTTCATTTGTTGAAGCATGAAATAATTGCATGGCGGTGGCCCAAATTTAAGTTTTGCCATTTTTAAGCTCATTAGTAGAAAATAGACAATTATATTGTACATATAATTTATTCAAATCAAATATAGGTATTTTTTTATGTTAAATATTTGTTAAAAATTAATTTTTAATCATAATAAACTATATTATTAGCTATAATAAATTCAGTTTCTCAATTATCTTTATGCCAATTTAAAATCATATATCAATCTAAATTGAAATTTATTTGTTCTAAAAATATTTCTATTGTTTCGTCTTTAATTGGTAAGTAATTTAAACTTTTTACACTTTTTTTAGTTCAATCAATTATTATTTCATAATTGTTCATATCTTTATATCATATAGCCTCTATTATATCATTTGCTGTTACTGTTTTTACAGGGTCTAAACCATATTTTTCTTTGAATATAAAAGGTTTAAGTAAATTATAATCATCATTTTTATATTTTGTTATCAATTTTGATAGATTTGTTTTAATCAAATTTTTTCTATATTCTAAGGAAGAAGTTTTTAAGTTTTCAGGAGTTTTACATTTATTAAATCTATTTGTATAAAAAATATCTTCAGGTAGTTTATAATAATGATATTCTTCAACAGTTTTTGTTTTTGTTGTTCAAACTGGGTCATCAAAAGTTATGTCATAATAATAATCACCTATCTTTATCCAAGCATGTCATATCTTTGGAAAATCTATTGCATCGATAACATCTCATATAATGATTTGCGAATCTATATTATTGAATCATAACATTAAATTAAATAATTCTACATATCATTCACAAACTCATGATTTATTTATATATGTTTCAATTCAGGAAAATATCTCATAATCTTCCATAGTAAAATCTATAGAATAACTTATATTTTTTAATATATAATCATATATTATTCTTATTTTTTCATCATTATTATATATATCTTTTGTTAATTGTTTAGATAAAACTTCCAATATTTTAAAATAATTATCATCATCTCTTGACGAGTTAAGTATCTTATTATTTTTGAGAATTTTTAATAAATTATATTTGTTTGGAAATCAATATATTAAATCATCACTAACGATTTTTACTTTTTTATATTCTTTAATAAAATTTAAATTATTTTCATTATCATAATAAATGAATATATTTTCATCATATAATCAGTTATAAATTAGGTTTTCTTTGTTTATTTTTGATTCATCTTCAAAATAATATTTATTTTTAAAACTATAAGTATACCATATTCAATCTTCTATTATTAAGGCATCATTATTATATGAAACTATTTTATATTTATTTAATAAATTATTATTAGATATTTTTTGTTTATTTATTTTTTGTTTATTATCAAATTCTATAGTGAAGATTTTTTCACTATTTAATTTTTGTAAATCAAAGAAAATTTTTTCATTATTTTTATTTATTCTTCATATATCTCATATCTTACTTAAAGTCTCGTTTAATAAATATAAATATGATAATCAATCATCAGATTTATATTTTGTTTTTATTTGAGAATAAAATTTTTCATAAACCAATTTTGTTTTTGAATCTATATCTTGATATCAAGCATTAGCTTGAAATGAAATAGAAACAAAAAACAAAATTATTAATATTCTTAATAATTTCATTTTTTATTTTTTAATAATTAATTGCTTTTTCTAATTGATTATCACTTAAATTATTTTTATATGCCTCTATATCAAGTTCCAATTCTAAATCAGGTTTAAAACCAATTCAATCAATACCAGTCATTGTTTTTCATGTATACCATCTTGCAACAGTATATTTTAAACTAGAACCATCTTGAAATTCTTTCAATGCTTGAACTGATCATTTACCATAAGTATTTTCTCAAATAGTTATTATATTTGGAAAATAATCTTTTAGTGTTCATATCATTATTTCAGAAGCAGAAGCTGTTCCTGAATTTTGTAGGATTATTACCTTATATTTATTTAAATCAATTATTCATTCTCAACTAGAATAATAATTATTATTTACTCAGTCATATTTTACAATTGCTGTTTTTTCTCATTCATCTATAAGCATAGATAACATATCAGTAGCTTCATTTAAATAACCTCATCAATTATTTCTTAGGTCAATTATTATTTTATTAACCCTAGAATCATTTTTTATTTTTGTTAATGCTTCTCTAAATTCACTTGCAACTCAAACTCAAAAAGTTCTTATTTGTATATTGTAAGTATTTGAATTTGGAGTTTTAATTTCTAGATTTTTTACTATTATTTTTTCTCTTTTAACATCTAGCTCAAATTCTTCTCAATTTCTATAAACACTTAATTTTACATAAGTTCAAGCAGGTCATTTTATCCATGAAACTACTTCAACCAAAGAATTTTCTCTTTTAACTTCTTTTCAGTTAACTTTTGTAATTATATCTCATCATTTTAAACCATATTTTTCTGCTGGTCATCAAGGGATTGGTGAAGTTATTTTTACTTCTCAAGGAGATGTCATCTCAACATATGAACCAATTCACTCATATTCTCATGATAAACTATCTTCAAAATTCTTACTTTCAATTGGTGGAAAATATACTGTATGAATATCATTTGTTCATCTCGCAAGTCATTCTATTGCTCAGTATATTATATCATCTTTTTTTATCGTTTGATGATCATAATGTTCTTTTAATAATGTATTGTAAACCTCATTAAATATATCTTTCTTGTCTCATAATATATTATTTGTAGAATTATTTTCTTCAGATATTTTTTTATTATTATAGATATTGTTAATTATATTTAAATCATTTAGATTTACATTTCTATTTATAAGATATTCTTTATCTATGATTAAATCAAGCGATAAAATTTTATTTGCTAATGTATAAAATACAAAAGCATTCATTTCTTTATTTAATTGTAGATTTGAGTTTGTATTATCTATCTTATTTAGATAAACCAATTTTTTTAGTGCATTTTCTATTTCACTTTGTTCTTTTATAAATTTATATTTTAATCATATATATTTATAAGATTTTGGTAATTCATTAAAGAAATTTGAAAAATATATAAATACATCTTCATTTTTTAATGTGATTATTTGTAATCTATCTTCATTGATTACCTCATTTTTTTCTATTATAGTTATGTTTGGACTAACTGGTTCAATAGCGGCTTTTATTTTTATTTCATTTGCATTTGCATAATTTATTCAAGTTATTATTAGTAATAAAACTAAGCTTAAAATTTTATTCAGTTTCATCATATATTTTATTATTTTAAAAAATTATTTTTTTAATTGTATTTATTTTTATTTTATATCTAATTTAAAAATAAATTAAGACTTGATTATTTGTTTTATTGTTCTTTAAATACTAATTCAATTCATCAAAATGGGTACATTGCTCCATAAAATATACAAAGTAATCATATTCATACTAATATTAAATATGTTCATCATCTTCATATATAATGCTCTGCCCACACAAAATTTCATGTCCATCAATGTAATTGTTTCCTATATCTTATGATTAAATATCATAGATATATAAAAAAAGCAGAATAAAATAATCTTATAAATAGGTCCATTTTTAATAATTGTTATTTTCTAAATTAATCTTATTTTTTAAATCTTGTATTAGATTTTCAGAACTTATATTTATTTTAAGAGATTGTTTCATTTTATTTAAAAGTAGTTCATATCAAAAAAAATAAAAATATATTATATATAAAAGCATAAATAACCTAAATCACCATTTAAATATATTTTTTACTTTTTCCCTTTTTTCTTGTTTTTTTATTGTTTCAAAAATATAGTCTATTTTTTCTTGAGTTGTTAATTCTCTATTTTCCATTTTTTAAATTTATAAATTATTTTGCTTCCCTCCAATTTTTTCAAATACCAAAATCAACCTTTAATTTTATAGCTTTACCTTTTAGTATATTTTCCATAATTGTAGGAATTTCTTTTTCAAATATTTCTTCTTCTCAAGGAAATATATCAAAAACAAGTTCATCATGTACTTGCATAATCATCAAACTTTTTAGATTATTTTTTTCTATAAAACTTTGAGTTTCTATCATTGCCAATTTTATTATATCAGCACTTGTTCATTGAATTGGCATATTAGTTGCTTCCCTTTCTGCTGCACTTTTTATGATTTTATTTAGATCATTTATACCATTTATATATCTTTTTCTTCAAAAATAAGTTTCTACATATTTATTTATTTCACAATCTTTTATTATATTATCTAAATATATTCTAACTTTTGGATATGATTCAAAAAACTTATTTATGTAAGTTTTTGCATCTCACATAGGTATGCCGATCATTTTTGATAATCAAAATGAACTTATACCATATATAACTCAAAAATTTACAGCTTTTGCTATCTTTCTTTCATTATTTGTTATTACTTTATCAGGAAATAAGAATTGAGCAGTTTTGTGGTGAATATCTTCATTATTTTTAAAAGCACTTAATAGATTTTCATCTTCTGATAATATAGCTAAGATCCTAACTTCAACTTGTGAATAATCTATTGTTAGTATGTTTCAGTTTTCAAATCTGGAAATAAAAGCTTCTCTTATTGTTCAAGCAATTCAACTAGAATTAGGTATATTTTGCAAGTTTGGGTTTACACTTGATAATCTACCAGTCGCTGCAATAGTTTGATTATAATTTGTATGTAAAAGATCATTATCATCCAATAATTCTGATAATCAATTTATATATGTTGAAAGTAATTTTGAATAATGTCTGTAATCAACAATCATTTGAGCAATTTCAAATTCGTGAGCTAGATCTCATAAAACTTCAGCATTTACACTATAACCAGTTTTAGTTTTTTTTCATCTTGGAAGTGCTAATTTTTCAAAAAGTATATCTCAAACTTGTTTTGGTGAATTTATGTTGAAATTAGTATCAGCTAAAACATATATGTTTTTTTCAAGTCTTGAAATTTCATTTTCAAGTAAGATTCATATTTCCTTTAATTTATCTCTATGTATTTTTACTCAGTTAATTTCCATTTTTTTCAGAACTTGCATTAATGGAAGTTCTATATTATTTAATACAAAGTTTGAACTATCTCAATCACCAATTTGTTTTTCATAAAGTTTATTTGTTATATAAACATCTTCTCAACTGTAGATTGATGCTTGTTTTAAATCTACATCTTTGAAATTTATCTTTGCTTTATCTGTTATACTATCATAACTTATCATCATATAATTAAATTCCTTTGTAGATAATTTATCAAGGCTTATTCATCTGATTCATGGATTTTTAATGTATTCTGCTAGCATAGTATCATAATATCTTGCCATTTTTTTAGTGTAAAAAAATATTTTATTTATTATATTTAAAAAAATAAAAAAGACTAGAAAATTTCTAGTCTTTTTGTAATTATGAAATTACTTGGTCAATAACTCTTGTATAGTTAAATACATCTTGTCCTTTAAAAAATCTGTTTAATTCAATTGCAGCATTTTCTGGAGTATCAGATGCATGAATGATATTTGCATCAATAGTTAAACCAAAATCACCTCTAATAGAACCTGGTAAAGCTTCAGCTGGATTTGTAGCACCAGTCAACATTCTAACAGTTGCAACAGCATTTACTCAAGTAGCAGCGATAGCAACAACAGGAGTTCTAGTCATATATTTTTTAATTCCAGGAAAAAATGGTTTATCTTTTAAGAAATCATAATGTTCTTCGATGATAGCTTCATCTAATTGCATCATTTTTAATCCACTGATTTTTAATCCTTTAGCTTCAATTCTAGAAATAACTTCACCAATTAATCCTCTTTCAATTGTATCTGGTTTTAATAATATTAAAGTAGTTTGCATACTCTTTTTTATTTTAAAAAATTAAATTACAAGAAGATTATATGTTTTTTATTTTTTAGTCAATTTTTTTGTATGTTTTATTTTAATAATTACTTGAAATTATCTATAATTCTATATAATTGACTAACTTTTTAGAAAACTGAAAAGGGCTAGTTTGGAACTAGTTAAATATAAGATAACAATTATTATATAAAAATAATCTTTGTTTACTTTATTTGTGCTGATTATCTAAGAAATAATTAGTATTTTATCTTATAAAATATTTTTAGTAATATGAATAAAAAATTAGAACTTCTTATGCCAGCTTGAGATATGGAGAAACTTAAATTTGCTTATGCTTATTGAGCTGATGCAACTTATGTAGGTGCTCCTATGTTTTCTCTTAGAGCTAGAACAAATGCTTTTACAATGGAAACATTGAAAGAAGCAACTGATTATGCTCATAATCTAGGTAAAAAAATATATTTTACCGCAAATATTTATGCACACAATATCAAGATAAAACCATTTTTAGCACAATTTAGAAAAATGGTTGAGATGTGACCAGATGCTTTCATTATGGCTGATCCTGGTTTAATATATCTAGTTAGAAAAGAATTTCCAGATGTAGAAGTTCATTTATCAGTTCAAGCGAACAATACAAATTGGGCTCAAGCAGAATTTTGGTCAACTCTTTGAGTTAAAAGAATAATTCTTAGTAGAGAAATATCTATAAAAGAAATGAAAGAAATCCATGAACATGTACCAGATATGGAGCTTGAAGCATTTGTACATGGAGCTATTTGTATGGCTTATAGTGGTAGATGTTTGATTTCAAATTATTTAAGTAATAGAGATCCAAATCAAGGTACTTGTTCTCACTCTTGTAGATGGGAATTTAAAGTATTTAAAGATGAAAAGACAGAAGCAGAGTTAGAAACTGTTACTGGTAGACCAGAAGACTATGAAGAATTGACAGGTAATTTTTACCTAGAAGAAAAAGAAAGACCAGGTGATATAATGGAAATTGATGAAGATTCATATTGAACTTATCTTATGAATAGTAGAGATCTTTGTGCTATAGATTATATGGAAGAATTGAAAGATGCTTGAATCATAAGTTTTAAGGTTGAAGGTAGAAATAAAACAGTTAATTATATAGCATCAGTTTGACTTGCTTATAGAGCAGCAATTGATGCAATTGAAAAAGGTGAAAAGTATGATAGTCATAAGTTAGCTGAAGAATTATTTTCTATTGCAAATAGATGATATATTCCAGGTTTCTTGGCTGGTAATCCAAATGCAAATGCACAATTTTATGAAAGAAATGGTAGTTATGGTACAAAAGCATTTTTATGAATACTTAGAGATTATGATAGTGAAAATAAACTAGTTAGAGTTGAAGTAAAAAATAGATTTGAAAAAGGTGATAAAATAGAAATTGTATCACCAAGTTGAGTTAAAGAAGCTATTGTAGAAACTATTTATAAGACAACATTAAATCATGGAGTGCATAAATCAACTACAACTTTTACGGATTTTGAATATACTTTCGATAAATCAAAAGCTGAAGAAGTAGAAACAGCACATGGTTGATGATATGAGGTATGGATAAATATGTCTGAAAAACCAGAAGCATTTAGCTTAATCAGAAAAGAAATATAATTCTTGAAAAAATACAAAAAATTATTAGATTATAATAAGTTGATTTAAATTGTTTTGATAATTTTCTGAAGTAAATGAAAACTGTATGAATCCCAATCTTTGATTGGTTGAGTTTTTGAATTTATGGAAGAAATTTATCAAAACAAAATTTACTATATAATCTAATAATTTTTTTATTATGCTTAAAACTTATAAAAATCTATTTTTTAGTTTTGTTTGAATCTTATATTTTTCACTTTATTTTTGATTTGAGAAAATTGATGTTTGAGCTTATTTTTTAGAAAAATATAAGTATGGAGAATATATTTTTTCATATTTTTCTGCTATAATTGCTTTTATTTTAGTTATTTGAGTTATATGACTTTTTAATTCATTATTAAAATTTTTGTTAACAAATAATCTATCAAATAAGAAGAATTTATTATTCTTTGTTGAGATATTTTATTCATTTTTATGAGTAACTAAATATTTTTTATGATTATATGCTTTTGTTTATTTTGCTATATTTCCAGATTTCTTTAAAGTGTATTTACAAAAATTTTATTTCATTTCTATAATTTTAATTTTTATTTTTTATCTAACTAAATTTATAAATAAATTTTTTGAGAAAGACTTACAAAATAAATCTAAATTAAAATGACAAAGTAAAACATTATTCCCTTTTGTAAATAAAATTATAGTTGTTTTTATTTGGATAGTTTGAATAATAACTATTTTTGATAATCTTGGTTACAATATAGCTGCATTGTTAGCTTGAGCTTGAATAGGTTGACTTGCTATTGCTTTTGCTGCACAAAAAAGTATAAGTAATATATTTTGAGCTATAAATATACTTTTAAATAAGCCATTTAATATATGAGATTATGTCAGTATAAATTGAGTAACCTGAACAGTTAAAGATATATGATTGTCTTACCTTACAATTACCGATAAACTTTGACATCAAGTTATGATACCAAATGAAGTAATTATATCAAATAATGTGGAAAATTTTTCTATAAGAGAAAATAGAAGAACAGATTTTTCTATATGAGTTGCATTTTGAACTAGTTTAGAAAAAATGCAAGAATGAGTAAAAATAATTGAATCGATATTGGAAGAAGAAAAAGAATTATGACTTGTATGAAATTATAGAGTAAATTTTGATATGTTTTGAGAATTTTCTTTAAATATACAAGCTACATATTTTTCATTAATAAATGACTCAATTGATGATTATGTTAAACAAAAAGAAAAAATAAATTTGGAAATAAAAAATAGATTTGCTAATGCAGTTATAGAAATGGCATTCCCTACTAGAGAACTTATTATAAAAAAAGAGAGTTAAAAAACTAAGACTTTTGAGTCTTAGTTTTTTATATTAATTGAAGAGATTCTATTTTATTTTTGATTTCTATATATTTATTTTTTACTATTTCAAGTATTGTATTGTTGTTTGAATAAGTATTTTTTATTATTCTATTTGTTTTTATAAGTAGTTTTGTTTCATTATATTTTTTAAGTTTATATCATATAATTATAATTGATTCAATCCTATAAAGTTTTATAGTTTTATCTTTTGATTTATTGTAAAAAGTAGAGTTGTATTTTATATCTAAACTATTTATGATATCACTTATATCCTTTTTCTTTACTTGAAATAATTCACTTATATCTTTTTTTGATAACTCTATATTTCAATTTTTATATACTATATTTATGATAGAGTTGTTTCTTTCTAGTGAAATAGTTCAGTTTATGTGTTTTGTTAGCTTATTCATATATCGATTATTAGTATATAATATGTATATATACTATATATACTTTTATATACATTTCAAATTTTAATATAAAATTAATGTTGACATTTTTAGTTTTATAAGTTAAATATAAATATATAGATTGCAATATTAAGTTTAATCTATTTATTAAATAAATAAATTTAATTTTTAAATTTTGAATTAATGAACTCTTCAAATATTCCTCAATTTCAAATAGTTGAAGCAAATAAAGAAGCTAAAACTTTCTGATTTCATCATATGCTTCTTGTAACTAATGCACAATTACTAAATATAATAGATCCAAGAGATGTTAATAAAAGATTGACTTGAAAAGATAGAGTTATTGGTAATTTTGATTATTATTGATTTTTAGAGGAATGAATTATAATGTCTTGATGATGATTTAATGCAAAAGAAGTAGTTGATGGTTCTGCATTAACTAAAGCAAAGATTATTTTATGATGAGAATATCTAAAGTGAAAATGAGATGTTGATGCTAGAGTAGAATCTAATTTTTGAAAGTGTAATATGCTAGATTATATTCTTAAAGAATTTAGGAGACAATTTCCATATGATTCATTTGAAATTGATTCTGAGTTGGACTTATTAGAAAAGTATCCTAGTTCCCGCATTCTAAGATATTGGGATAATTTTTTAACATCAGCTATTCCAATTTGTATTGAATATATACTTGATAATGATAAACAGATAAGATTTACTCAATTATATATTCAAGCTATAAATAGAATGATAAAATTAAGAATAGAATATAGAGGTGATTTATTAATACACTGAGTTGAATATACAGAACCAAGAGAAAGTTCATTTTGATTAACTTATATATGATCAAGAAAATCATTATTTCAAGCATATAGAGAAGCTTATTGAGAAGCTTATCCTATTGAAAAAATTTATATTCCTTATCAACTTTCTTGGAAAGAATAGAAAATTTATGTTTTTAATAATTTTTTATTTATTTTAATCTTTAAATTTCGTTATAAAAATTCATTTAATATAAAAATAGAAAATACTAAAAAATATTTTCTATTTTTATTGTTTTATTATTTACATAAGTTTCTTGTACTTTCCTAGTTCTGTAATCTACTTTTTCCATAGCGAGTATATCATCTATACTATTTCCATTTATGAAATATTTACTTGTTTTAAGTTTAGATATTCCATTATTGTTTGGTCTTGTATAGTTTTTACTATTTCTTTTACTTCGTTTGTTTATTTATAACAAAAAGTGAGTATTTCTCACTTTTTATTACTTTAAAAGTAAATTTTCTATATATACTGATAAACTAAAAAATATTGCTAATGAAATTAGTAAATAAATAAATTCTATTAAATTATAATAAACTGATATATTATATCATTTTCTAATATAAAATCTTTTTTTTATAAAAATATATAAATATGGAATAATAAAAAATAAAATTGTAGTTATAAGTTCTGCTGTAAAATTATTTATAATTAAAATTAAAGATAAAATTAATAATATTATTATAAATATTAATGACTCGGTAAATAAATATTTTTTATTAATTCAATTCTTATTTATAAAATTTCTAATGTAGTAATTAAAAATAAATAATATTGGTAATGTAAATAAAACTGATAATATATATATTTTTATATTTATAGGTTCGTAAATCATATTTCAAAATTACGGATTAAATTTTTTAAATTCAATTTTATCTGATTGAACTCAATTATATGGTATTGTAAAAATTCTCATTTTTCATGAATATGTTCATCAACTTATAAAATAATCATCTTTGATATTATCAGCAATAAGTATTTTATCAGGTGCTAAAACTGTAATTTTCATTTGTTTTGCTATTTGTTCAGCAATTGAATTATCTCAATTTCAACTTAAACATCAAACTATTGTTAGTATAGTATCCCTTCAAGATAAATCTGGTAATTTATTTATAGTTTCTGAATTTATAGTACTTTCATTAGAATTACTTGTTGCATTAATACTAATTTCTTTATTATTAGAGTGTGCTACTATAGAAATATCTTTATAATATTTATTATTTACTAAATAATTAAAATCATCTATATTTTCTCAAAAATATAATTCTATATTTTCAGCTTTATATCAATCATTTAAATATTTATTGATTTGAATATTATATGCATTATTTAATGATCACATAGAATATCAAAATAATTTGTTATCAACTCATACAAAAATCATTGCCTTTTCAGTCCCCATCAAATCCACATAATTAACACTATTATTCCCCACATAACTATACAAATTCACATCATCAGATATATCAATCGGATCTCTAGATATAAATCTACCTAGCTCAGGATTGTAGTATCTAGCTCTGTTGTAATATAATTGTAATCATCTCTCAAACTTTCTTCATGTGAATAATCTAGTATTTCATATAGTACTTGCTTTTAGATTAGTTATTTTTCAAGTAAGTAAGTCTTTGCTATATGGTTTTCAAAATACATCATATTCATACTCTTCAAGTATATTACCTAGATTATCTGTAATTGCAACTATTGAGTTTAGATGATTTTTATGGTAATAATAATTATTTGTTTCTGTGTAGTTTTCTGTTATATTTCTTGTTTTTGTTTGTCCTTTTTTGTTTATGTATTCTTCTTGTACTTTTCTAGTTTTGTAATCTACTTTTTCCATAGCGAGAATATCATCTATTTGATTTCAATTTGTATAGTATTTACTTGTTTTAAGTTTAGATAGTCCATTTGTATTTGGTTTTGTATAGTTTTCTTCTAGGATTATATCTTTGTTTGAATAGTAGTAGTTTGTATAGCTTCCGTTATTATATATCTTTTGTATTCTACGGTCTAGATTATCATATCTATATTGTATTATCTTTGTTATTTTTTCTATTTCATTTGTTTCACTTCATTCTATAGTTTTGTAGATTATTTTTTCTACTTTTACTAGTCTGTTTTTGTAGTCATAAGAGTAAATATATTGTCTTTTGTTATTCAGCATATTTCAAATCATATTTCAGTTCTTGTCGTAGATTAGTTTTCAATTAAATATAAAACCTAGAGGAATCTAGGTTTTATATTTAATATTTATGCCCATCTTTGAATTCAAAATGATAATAATCAAAAAATATTTGATAAAATTAATAAAATAATACTTATAATAAATATTTTTTTTCTACTCTCAATTAAAGATATATATATATATGTAATAAATAAATTGATTAAAGATATATATATAATTAATTTAATATAATAGTCATATCATAAAAAAGCTCTTAAAAAAAATCAAGTCACTGATCAATAAATTGAAGAATATGTAAAAAGAGTTCAAAATTTATTAAAATGCAATCAAATATCATTATAAATAATATATATTGTAATAAATATAGGTATAATAATAAATAATGAATTTATTATTATATAATCTTTTATTTTTTTATTCATATTTTTTTGTAAATAATTAAAATCAAGTATGTCTATTAATCCAATTTGTATCATCAGCTGATCAATTTCACCATTTATAGTATGGATCAATATCATATTTAATATGATTATCAGCATCAATTACTGGATCAAATATATTATAAGTTCATATATCTCTAATATCATTTTCTATACTTCAATTATATTCATATATAGTTTCATAATGTCAATCATTTGAAATAAACTTTCTATTTGGTTGAATAATACTAGCTGTTTGTTGATGATACCATGATAAATATAATGGTAACTCTCACCATTTATTACCATTAACTAAACTAATATTATCTCAAGCATCAACATTATACTTATTCCTACTATAATGTAATTCTTTAGTAATTTCTTCTTGTGCTATTAATTCAAAATAAGCTTGATTTCTTAATGGTCTTAGTAATTCAGATGTTTTATAATCTAAAGGATTTATTAATGCACGATTAAATTTATTATTAATTATATTATATTCATCTTCTAGTTTTAAAAACTTATCATACTCCCTAACAAAATTAATTCAAAATTGTTTAGCAAATCCCAAAACATCACTATAACTCACGACACTATTCCCCACATAACTATACAAATTCACATCATCAGATATATCAATCGGATCTCTAGATATAAATCTACCTAGTTCTGGATTGTAGTATCTAGCTCTGTTGTAGTATAGTTGTAATCATCTTTCATATTCTCTTCCTGTGAATAATCTAGTATTTCAAATACTTGATTGTTTTAAGTTTGTTACTTTTCAAGTAAGTAAATCTTTACTATATGGTTTTCAAAATACATCATATTCATACTCTTCAAGTATATTACCTAGATTGTCTGTAATTGCAACTATTGAGTTTAGATGATTTTTATGGTAATAATAAGTATTTGTTTCTGTGTAGTTTTCTGTTATATTTCTTGTTTTTGTTTGTCATTTTTTGTTTATGTATTCTTCTTGTACTTTTCTAGTTTTATAATCTACTTTTTCCATAGCGAGAATATCATCTATTTGATTTCAATTTGTATAGTATTTACTTGTTTTTAGTTTAGATAGTCCATTTGTATTTGGTTTTGTGTAGTTTTTTTCTAGGATTATATCTTTGTTTGAATAGTAGTAGTTTGTATAGCTTCCGTTATTATATATCTTTTGTATTCTACGGTCTAGATTATCATATCTATATTGTATTATCTTTGTTATTTCCTCTATTTCATTTGTTTCACTTCACTCTACTTTTTTGTAGATTGTTTTTTCTACTTTTACTAATCTATTTTTGTAATCATAAGAGTAAATATATTGTCTCTTGTTATTCAGCATATTTCAAATCATATTTCAATTCTTGTCGTAGATTAGTTTTCAGTTAAGTTCTACAAGTGGTTCTGATTCTGTCGTATTCAAAGATTCAATATCTTCCACGAGTCCTTCGTAGCTTTCAGCGAAGAAGGAATCTTCTTCATTTGTTGCTTGTCCTTCGGAGTCTTGCACAGAGAAGGATTTGTTTGTATATTGATTTAGATTATTTGTTGTATATTCAAAATCTTTGAAATAGTTTATATTTCATTTTTTATTTATTCTTCAATACATTTCATTTAATCTATTTCACATAGCATCATAACTATAATCTATGAAATCTTTGTTTACAAATCTAGTATTAAATTGTACTTGTATTAACTGATTTTTTTCATCATATGTATAATTTTCATATCCATTTGATTGTATTAGATTATTTGATGTATATTCATAAGTAAAGTTTTTATTTAGAGTATTTAGATTTGTTAATCTATTGTAATTTTCATCATATCAATATGTTGTTATTTGTCAGTTTCAGTATGTTTGGCTTAATAAGTTTAGACTATCATAATTATATCTAACTATTTCTTGGTTTTCTCTTGAAATTGTTTCTAGTCTAGAGTTTGAATCATACTTATATGATGTAGTTTTTCAATCTATACTTATACTTGTTTTGTTTCATAGAGAGTCGTATGTGTAGTTTATGGTTTTTATTCCCTCGCCCTCTGGGAGAGGGTTAGGGTGAGGGCTTTGTGTTTCACTTATTAATCTATTTAGACTATCATAACTAAACAAAGTTTCACTTCATTCGTTATTTGTTGTTTTTGTTAGTCTTCATAGTGAATCATATTCAAAATTTTCTTTTGTTATTCATATTACATTTTCTCAATTAATTATATTTTTTTCTATTAATCTATTTTGAGAATCATAAATGTAGTTTATAATTGTTCAATTTCAGTCAATTTTCTTACTTACATTTGAATTTATATCATATGTATAACTTATGTATGAATTGTCTGCATATGTTTGTTTAATGAGTCTGTTTAATTCATCATATTCATAGTTTGTTTCGTTTCAGTTTGCATCTATGAGTTTAATCATATTTGAGTTTTCATCGTACTCATAGTTTGTTGTAGCTATTCCCTCGCCCTCTGGGAGAGGGTTAGGGTGAGGGACTGATTCACTTAATTTATTTCAAAGTAAATCATAAGTATAACTTGTAATACTATTTCAGTCATTATAACTAATTAATTGTCATAATTTATTATAGCTGTAACTATTTATTTTTCAGTTATCGTCATGAAATGTTTCAAGTCTACCATCACTATCATAATAATATTCTTTTTTTAGTATTTTCCCATTTGTTCAAGTAAGAATTTCTTCTGTAATTTTATCATTTTTGTTGTATTTGTATTCTACTATATTTCATAAATTATCAGTAGTTTTTATTAGTCTATTAAAACTATCATATACAAAACTTGTAGTTTGGTTTAGTGCATTAGTTTGTGATAATATATTGCTATTATTATCATAAACAAATCTTGTAATTATTTGCTTATTTTCTTCAAGTAAATAATTTATTTGTTTTGTTTTTCTGCTTAGTTTGTCATATTCAAAACTTGTTTTTGAAACTAGATTATCACTTGAATCATAACTTCTTGTTTCAAGTAGATTTCACATATTGTCATATGTGTTTGTAATATAACTATTGTCACTATTTGTAGCTTTGATTAGTCTATCAAACAAGTCATACTCAAAATTTATTTCACTACCATTTGGATTAATTTGTTTAATTAATCTATCGTTTAAATCATATACATAACTTGTAATTATCTCTGTATTGTTATTTAAAATAGTAGATTTTTTTGTTATATTCCCATTTTCATCATATAGAAATGTATTTTTTGCATTAGATCAATTTTGAGCTTCTATTATCCTATTATCATTATCATATTTTGTAACTATAGTTTTATTTTTCTCTCAATCTATATTTGTAGTTACTTTTGTAGGATTATCTAGTATATCGTATTCAAAACTAGTTATTTTATCTGTTGTATCATTTAAGATAATAGTTTCTTTTGTTTTTTTGTTTAGAGAATTGTATTCAAAATTTGTTTCTATTCAGCTTGGAGTCGTTTGAGAAACAAGTAAATTAAAATTATCATAACTTAGATTAGTTATGTTTCATTCTCCATCAGTTATCTTTGTGATATTTCATTTTGAATCATATTCAAAATTTGTTTCTATATTTTCATTAGTTCAGTTTTTTATTATCTTACTTAGATTTCAGTTTGTATATTCAAAATTAACTATGTTTCAATTTCAATCTGTTTTTGAAACTAATTGTCATAATTCATTATATTCAAAAAACTCATTTATTTTTATATTTCAAGCAATAGTTTCTTTTTGTAATACATTTCCAAAATCATCTAAAGTGTAGTTTATAATAGTTCCATTTGGAAGTATTTCTTTTGTTTTCTTATTAAAAACATCATCATATTCAAAAGATACAACTATATCATTTGTACTATTTTCTAAACTTGTATCTGCTTTTTGTCTTCTTTCTATTAGATTATTGTTTGAGTCATAACTATATGCAAAACCATTTCATAGTGGATTTGTTTCTTTTATTAAATTGTTGTTTGAGTCATATTCATAAGTATATTCATAACTTTCTCATGATTTTTTAAATATCTCTTTTGATAATATTTGTCATCAAGGATTGTATGTGTATATAAACTTATCTCATACTCTAGTTATAACTTCATTTTTTAATATATAGCTTTCATCATCACTAAGTGTGTAATTGTATGTTATATCTCATTCACCAAATTTTTGAACATTTACTCTATCAAAATAATCATATGTATTTTCTACATACACATTTCAAGCAAAATCTATTAGTTTTGTTATATTGTGAGAACTATCAAAATCATCTCATTTTGTATATTCAAAACTAGTAGTTTTTTCTTCATTTCAGTTTTTAATTGTTATAGATTTTAAATCATAAAGTCAACCTAATTCATCATCAGTATTATAATAATCAAAAATAACTTCATTTTGATTAAAATCTATTATTTTTTCCAGTCTAGTATCTGATCTATAACTAAATAAATATTCATTTCAAAGAGTATCAATTATTTTTTCAATTTTTTCTGTATCATCATGTTCTATAAATATAAAATTGAAAAAATTATCTTCAATTCAATCAAGTTTTAAATCTAGATTGAAATAATAAGTTAAAGTGTTATTTTTAACTATTCTATAAAACTCACCATCAAAAAATAATTGTGATTTTGTGCTTGTATTATACTTAAATTCTTCATTTTCTTCATCATATTCAAATAATACAACTCAAAGTTTTCAATCATAATATTTAACATCTCCATTTTCTTCTTCTGTAAGATATTGATTATATGAAAAATCAAAATTATTTCATATAGGTCAAGAATAACGACTTTGGTTTTTGTAAGTTATATCAAAAGAGAATGGTAATCAAACTCAAGGATAATTTAATAAAGTATTTTCATAAATAAATTCTCAAGAGTATAACATAACAGGATCTCACTCATGAGAAGATTTTATTGCTTCTTTTTCTCTAATAGCCTTTGTTTTATAGTGATCTAAAATTTTTTGATTAATTAGATCTGAATTTATTGTTTGGTTTGTATTTGTTTGAGAAGTTTCTCATACTGGGTTAGTTATGGTTCATCATCAAGAAGAACTTGATGAACTAGGTGGATAATTAACTTTTCAATCTAATTTTAGAGAATATAATTCATCTATTAATCAAACTTCATTATATTGTTTTAAACCATATATAAGTAAATTATTATCTACAAATAAAGGTATAACTCAACTTAAATCAGTTAGTTGCTCAAATGAATTAGAGTTAAACATTCTATAAACTTCAGGAAATCAATCATTGTAAAAATCATAAGTAAAATAATTTAAATTATTATATTTTGTTATATATTTTTCTATTTTTCAATGAAAGAATATATCATCTATAACAGAACTTCCATCTTTTCTAGTGTACTTAGTTATATCATTTATATCATCATAATAATATATATTAGAGTTATCATGAAAAATATAAGTATTTATTGCTAAATCATGTGTTTTTATAGGTGTTGTTATATTATAATATCATGCATATAATTTATATGTTTTTCAATTAAAAGTATAATAAAAATAATACTCATTAGTATCATAAAATAAAAAACTATCAATAAATATACCAGTATCTACTAAGTTATTTTGTTCTATATCATTTCAATAATACCAATTTTTAATTTTATACAGTTTTCAAAATATATCTTTGTAATATATAGCTGAATTATCATTAAAAACATATGTATAGTTCATTAAAATATTAGGTATAGGATTTGATATCTTGGCTCATTTTAAAGTAGTATCATTACAATATATATTTAATTTATATATACTATCATTATCTTGGGTATTTTTATAATATATAAAATTATTTTGTATAGTTAATATATCATTTTTAGAATTAATAGTATCATTAAAATCAAATAGATTTCAATCTTGTATAATACCATTTTGATAAACTGCTTTTTTTAATTTATTATCATGTATAAAAAATATATTATTTCATGATATTCAAATATATTCTAATCAATTATATCATGTTAATATTGTATTTATATTGTCACTATTAAGTCAGCTTAGAGAAAATGTTTTTTCTACATGAACTTCTTTTGCTAAGTTTGTATTAAATGCTGATTGTAATTGTTCTCAACAAGCATCATTATATGCACTAGTAGTAAATAAAAAAGACCAAAATCACATCAAAAATATAACTATTTTTAAGGAGATTTTGGTCAATAAATTTATATTATTTATATTTCCCATATTTAAATTTTTTTAAAATATAAAAACAAGATTAACAAATTAATATTAAGTATTTTTTATATTTTGCAAATTATTTTTATACTTTCTTCTCTATTTTAAGCCAAAAATAAAAATAGGACATACTATTATACTTATACCACATTAAAAAAGCATTAAATTGTTTTTTTTCAAAAAAATTAAAAAACTAGAAGTTTTATCTTCTAGTTTTTTAATCAACATAAACATCTCTTGGTTTACTACCATTACTTGGTCAAACTACTCACAATTCTTCAAGTATATCTAATACTTTTGCAGCACGAGCATATCAAAGTCATAGTTTTCTTTGTATAAGAGAAGTAGATCATTTTTTACTTTCTTTTACTATTTGTATAGCCTTTTCTATTATTTCTGGATCTTCATCTTGATCTCATTTATAATTTTCCATTATACTTCATTCAAGTTTTGATTTTCATTCTGTTATTTCTGCTATTTGTAGATTTCATATCATATCTGGATCTATAGTCAGTTTCAATTTATTTACTACTGCTTCAACTTCGTGAGTTTCAACAAGTACTCATTGTACTCTTTCTGCATCAATTGATCAAGTAGGGCTATATAACATATCTCATCTACCAAGTAAATCTTCAGCTCAAGCTTTATCAATTACAGTTCTACTATCTATTTGACTAGCTACAGTAAATGCTATACGACTAGGTATATTTGCTTTGATTAATCAAGTAATTACATCAACAGAAGGTCTTTGAGTTGCAACAATTAGATGCATTCAAACAGCTCTAGCCATTTGAGCTATACGAGCAATACTTGCCTCAACTTCCTTTTTGTTACCACTCATCATAAGATCGGCAAGTTCGTCAACAACTATCACTATATATGGTAATTTTTCTTCTTTACTTACTTTTGCATTGTATTCAACTAGATTTCTAGCATGTACTTTTGTAGCCAGATCATATCTTCTAAGCATTTCAGCAACACACCACTTTAGAGCATTTAAAGCTTTATCTGGATTTGTGATAACTGGAGTCAGTAGATGAGGAATTCAGTTATATACAGATAATTCAACTCTTTTTGGGTCTATCATTATCATCTTTAATTCACTTGGAGAAAACTTGTACAACATAGAGATTATAAATCAATTCATTCATACAGATTTTCAACTAGCTGTTTGTCATGCTACAAGTAAATGTGGCATTCTAACTAGATCTCAAACTACTATATTTCAACTTACATCTTTTCAGACAGCTATTGGTAACTCCAATTTTTTATTATTAAATTCGCTACTAGATAATACTTCTTTTAGGTATACTGCTTCTCTTTTTGGATTTGGAACTTCTATTCATACAACACCAAGTCCTGGAATTGGAGCCTGTATTCTGATAGATTTTGCTTGTAAAGCGAGAGCTAGATCTTTTTTTAGATTTTCTATCTTTTGTAATTTAACTCATTGTTTAGGTTTCAATCTATACTGTATAACCGTTGGTCATACTTGATATCATTCCATAGTTACTTCTATCTTAAATTGAAGAAGTTTTTCTTCTATTTCGATTTCTTTTTTCCTTATCTCATTTTTATCAACAGCAACAACATTTCTTTTACTATCTAGAAGTGATAACTCAGGGAATACCCAATTTTTGAAATCACTGTTTCTTATTATCTTTGCTTCTTTTTCTTCTGATTTTTCTTCTTCTTTTTTAAATAGATTTCAAATGATAGAATTGTCTTTTTTCTCTATAACAACTTTTTTAGGATTTATAGGGGCATCTTCTATATGTAGTTGTTTAGGTTGTTTTGCTTTTGCTAAAGCTTCTTTTTCTTCTTTTAGTTTTTCCATCATTTCTTCAAGCTCTTGTTTTTTCTTTTCAAGTCTTTCATCATTTTTTGATTTAGAAACTTTTTTATTTTCTTTTGGACTAAATCAATCTCACACAAAAGTATCTTTTATTTCTTTTAGTTTTTCAGGTATATCAAAAGCTTTTCTAGCAAAATTTACTGGAGAAAATCTAAAAAGTATTACAAGTGAAGTAAGAAAAATTATAAAAAATGCAAGTAGAGTTGATATACTTCAAAGTAAACTTTCTAGAAGTGGATATAGATTAAAAGTTGCATAATAGTTTTTTATAAAAAATCATATTATTGTACTTGTAGAAACAAAGAACATAAAAAGTCATATAATCCTTGTTAAGTTCACACTTACACTTTTATCTTTTATCATCAAAAGTGAAAACAAAACTAAAACAGGAGAAAAAATCCATTTGTAATAATCTCCAAATAGGTTGTATAATCAAAGTGATAAATAATATCACAATGTAGAGTCTTTTTCTGATAAAAAAGATACTATTCAAACAAATAGAAACAAAACTATAAATATATATCTTTTTGTTTCATAATTTAGCATATTAGGTTTTCTAGCCACTTTCTATTATTTTATAATTATATTTTCTAATTTAAATATATCTTTTTTTGAAAAATAATCAAGAAAAGGCAAAATAAAAAAGCTATTACTTTTGTAATAGCTTTAATTATTTCAAATAAAAAGTATCATGATTATCTATAAATATTGGTCTGCAATTAATATTTATAGATAAATATTAATTATGCAGCTATTTCATATCTAGAATCATTTGCACTTTCCCAATATTGTTCTGCTTGAGTCATTGCTGAATCTAGTGTGAAAAATTTTTCTCAGTAATTTTCCATTAATTTCCTTTTTTGTTTTCATCATAATCATAATAATCTTGCTATTTCCAATTCTATTAATGCTTGTTTTTTATCATTAAATTCTTCATCCATTATGTGGATTAAATCAATTGTAACTCAATTTCTTACTCAATTTATTTTATCTGAGTTTAGATTTCTAGCTTCAAATTGTGAAGCATCTTTTATTTTTGTTTCTATACTTGTTCTCATATTATTATTTATTAGTAAATATTAGTATCATAAAATTAGCAATACTTTTTCATTAAATTCTTCTTCCATTTCTGGAGTTATTACTGATTCAGGATCTCTTAATCCTTCTCTTAAATGTTCTAATTGTGTTGCATTCATATTATTTTAAAGTTAGGAATTTATTATTATAACTATTGAATATATTTGCTAACATAAATGTAGCCTCTCATCTAGTGATATTTTTTGTTGGTTGAAAATATGTTTCTCCAAATTGATCTTTAAATGTTTTATTTCATAAAACATAGGTTGCCAATTTATTTTCTGTTTCTGTTAGATCTCTGTATTTTTTGGTTGTATTATTGTTTTCTTGGTTTATAACAAGATATTTATATGTCATTGCTAAAAATTGTCATCTATTTATAGAAGTATATTTAGAAGCTTTATTTAATTGAATATTTATATCTTTTATATTATTTTCTATTTTTGTTTTTACTTTTGTATCTGTAGTTTGGTTATTCAATGAAACAAGAGAATTTTTTACCCAAACATAAGAGTCATATTCTGTTAAATCTCTATTTTCAAGAAAATATCATTTATTTATTCAGGTTGCTACACCTTTTTCAATCATTGTTAATACATCATTTTTATATTCATATGTATTTGCTAATCATTTAGGTTCAGTAACTTTTAGATTTTTTGCTGCTAATACTTGATTATTATAAGTGTTAATTATTTCAAATTTAGCATCTTTATTTATAGCTTTATAATCGTATATAAGTAGTCATGAAATTGTATCATTGTATGTAAAAGTAATTTCACTTTTAAATTCACTTTCATCACATCTTCTCTTATATACTTGACTAATATTTTTTAGAGTTCAAGTTTTTATACATACTTTATTTCATTCACTTGCAACAAGTTTAAATGTTGAACCAAAAGGTACATTTATTAAATTTGTATTATTTGAATCTTTAAATACTCATATTGCACTTTGACTATCTCACATTGTTATACTATTTGGAGATATTATTGTACTTGCTGTAGGATAGATTGTTTTATTTGAGTTAAATACATTTATTTCAAATGTTTTTACAGTAACTGTTCAAACTTTTATATACAATTTAGTTATTCATTCTTTTAATCAAGTTATTTGAATATCTCTTTTTCAATCTGTAAAATTAAATAATTTTGTAGGGAAAACACTTGCAGTTTCAGTATTTAATATAAATGTCATTCATCCAGGCATATTTCAAATAAAAGGTTTATTTCTCTTATCTGTAATTGTCAATTTTAAAACTTCAGTTTTTCATAATGCTACATTTGAAGATGCATTTTGAAATTTTAAATCTATATTATATCATTTGATAAATTCTTCTACTTCTTTTGCTTCTATTTCTTCTCTCGTCATAAGTTTTTCTTTACTTATTTTTTGAGTAGTTGAAGCCACATTTGTAACCTCAGTTATAGTATCACTTGAATTATTTGTAGTTCAAGCTGCTAAGTATTTTTCATAATCTTTCTTCGTTTGTGCTCTTGTAGCTGGACCAAACCGTCCTGCTCAAGTTGAATTTCTATTTTCTATTACATTAGTTGCAACTTGATAATCTATTATTGATTCAAGTATATCATTATAATCTCAACTTATAGGACCATTATAATAACCAAGTAACCTATATATATTTTGTACTTGTTTTATATCATCACTAGAATATCAAATATAAACTGTTCTATCAAAAATAGTATATGATTGATTATTTGTATTAGTTGTTGTAGATGTATTTTTATTTACATTTACTTTTGTAGTTGTAGTTATATTGTCTAATATAGCTCATTTTGTTTCTAAAAATGCTAGTGGATCAACTGTAAGTCTTTCTAATTCACTGAAACAAACTCATTCTTCACTTATCTTATAATAGCTATATGGACATGATTCATAACTATAATAAGCTGGAGATGATTTTGTATCTATATCTATTTGAAAATGTAGATGATTTCAAGTTGAATTTCAAGTTGAACCTACTTCTCAAATCTTTGTTCAAGCTTTTACAGTATCTCATTTTTTTATATCAATTTTTGACATATGAGAATAACTAGAAACAACTTCTTTTCAATTAATTTTATGTTTAATTGTAACATTGTTTCAAAGCATTGATAATTCACTTGCTATCATAACTGTTCATTCTGCAATAGCATAAACTGGAGTTCATTTTGCAGTTGCTATATCAACTCACATATGTCATCCATTTCATACATCCCAACCATATTTGTAGCTTGATCACCATAAAACTGTATATAGCCTTGTATATTTGTTATATCAACCATTTTCAGTTGCATATTTTTGATAATCACTAGTTTTCAATATTGGTAGATCTTCCTTACAGTCAGAGTTTAATTCTCCAAAATCTGTAAATCTACAATCAAGTTTAGAAATTTGTTTTAAAGGATATATTATATCAGTATCTCATGAAATCGCTAATGCAGATAACGGATTCATAGTATTTACTAAAAACATACCCAATAATAATACGGTAGTGTATTTTTTTATTTTATTTGTTTTCATAATAGTTTTATTTTTGAAATAATTTAATTTACTAAATCCAAGCTTTATATATAGTGTTTTAAATAATTAATTTTGCAGACTATTATTTAATCTTATATATAAGTATTGACATTTTGTAATTTGTATACTTAAATTACTTTCACAAAAATATTATGACATATTTATAAATACTTGTCAATTATTGAATTTATGTTTTAATATATTTTAATTTTAAAAAAATAACTCTTCCCTACTGTTTGGGAAAAGTTATTTAAAATATATTAAAAATTAAATACTATAAAGGTCAACTATATTGTATAATATATTTATACAATAATTATATTAAAAGTCAAATTAAGTAAGTTTTTTCAATATTTCACTACTAGTGTTGTATATTTTTTCATTTTCTTTTAGATATTCATAATTATGTATCTTTGTAATAAAACTGCTTTCTATATCATCAATTCATGAAATATATACATCTATCTTATTATTTTTTAATACTCAAATCATTTCATCAATGGCTTCAATTCAGTCTATATCTATATTTCACATATGAGCTAGAGATATAATAAGTTTTTGATTATGATTTAGTTTTTCTATCAATGCAATATTTGTTTCAATATTTAAATAATTTAATCATAAAGAAAATTTTGTAAGTAATACATCTTCATGATGTTGAGAATGAGTATATTTTGATAGAGATATTTTTTCTCTGTCACCTCATTTTCTAAAAACTGTAACATATGCATCGCTATTTGTGATTTTACCTATGTATATAATTAAAGTTATTGCAGTTCATATAAGTATACCATATGTTGGTTCCCAAAAAACTGAGAAAAAAGTAGTAATAAGAGTAATAAAAAATGCTTGTTTTTCTATACTGTACAATTTTTTAAGTAATCCAATATCTATAAGTCATATTGCAATATTCATTAATATAGCTGAAATTATTGGGAAAGGTAAAAATTTAAATGCTCAATTGAATAATAATGCTGATATTATAAGTGTAAAAATAGCTATAAGAAATGCAGCTGTTCTATGATTAGCTCAAGAATTTATATTTAGTGCTGTTCTTACAAATACCGCAGTATTTGGTAATCATCCTACTAATCAAGTTCATATATTTGATATTGCAAGTCATAACACTTCTCTATCTTTATTAAATTTAACTTTTGTTATTTTTTCAGCAATCCTAGCTGAAATTATTGTTTCTATTATTGCAATTATTGCAACTACTAATGAAATAGTAAAAAGTGATTTAATTATATCAATAAAAGTTGAAAACGAGTCAATTTTTATACTTGTGAAAAATGAAAAATCAACAAGTGAAAACGATAAACTAGGAAATTTTGTAACTAAAAGAAGCATATTTGGAAGCATTCATTTTGAAACAAGTATTCAAATAATTATTCAAATAATAGTTAAAACTATAACTGCTGGAAATTTAGGGAAATATTTTTTACAAAATATTAAAAAACTAAGTCATAATCAAAAAGTTACAAAAGATGTAATGTTTGTACTAGATATATTTTTAAATAATTCATATATGTTCATTGCAATTTCATGATGTTGTTCTATTTTCAATGCAGGATCATTTAATCATAATGCTCATGATAATTGTCATAGGGCAATTGTAACTCATACTGATATTAAAAATCAATGAAGAGCTGTTGAAGGAATAAGAGTTATATATTTTGTGAGCTTAAATATATAAACAAGAAGTATAAAAAAACCTGCAAATATTGCTATAAGTGGTAGTAATAATACTCAATTTTCAGGATGAAGCATTACAAAACCGAGTAATATACTACTCAATGCTCATGCAACTCAAAATACATTATAATGGCTAGATGCAAATAAAGAAGCAATTATTCATGCCCATATTCAAGTAATAATTCATTGCATAGGTGTTGCTCAAGAAGCAACTGCAAGAGATATAGATAAAGGTATATTTATCATAGCAACAGTTAAACCAGCTTTCCAATTCGTTTTTAATTTATTAATCATATTTTTTAGGTTATTTATAATTTATTTTGAAAAAATTCAGTTAGGAGTAATTACTTTGTTTTCTAAGACAGAATTTCTTCATAAATAATATCAATTTATTTTTATTTCAACTCAATTTAATTCCACTCATGGTGCAATTTTTGTTTTTCTTTCAATAGTAGAATTTTTAAGAACAACTTTTTGATTTCTCCCTCAAGCAATAGAAATACTATTTCATAGAGTTGTTCATTGTATAAAAGCATTATTACAAGTTATATTTCAAGTATTTATAGAAGAATCTATTATACTTGTGTTATTATAAGTAGATGGATGATTGTAATCTCATACTATATTTATTCAGGAAAAAGTATTTAATATAGATGTTTCTCAATGGAATACAGAATTTAAAATAACCACATTATTTGCTTCTTTATCTCCTGGTCAATGAATGATTACTTTTGCTAATGCACTATTATTTATTTCAACTTTTTGACTAGAATAATTTATTTCATCTGATCTTATAAGTGTATCATATAATAATGTGTTTGTTCATATTATTTTACATCTTCATGTTACAATACATTTTCATAAAAAAATATCTGGTATTTTATCTATATCAATTTCTGGCCGTTCTAGTTCTTCTTCTAATAGTTTTAGGATTTCTTTTGGATCAACTTTGTTTTTTAATAGTTTTATAATATATGGAAATGTTATTGTAAGAAATTTTTGAGTATTTTTAGGATATGGAATAACATTTAAACTACTTTCATTATCTATTTCATTTTTAAGTATTTCTCTTGATACTTTTCATCATAATGTTTTAAAAACTTCTTCTAGTTTTCTAGTGCTTTTAAATTTATATTCTTTTGATTTTTTAAATCATTCAACATTATCTGATAAAAAATTTAATAAACTAGTTATAGCTAAAAATATTTTATTTTCAGGTGTAACATGGTGGGAATTAAAATTTAACATTCATTTATAATCTGGATTTATATTTTCTACTAAATTATTTAAATCATCTTTTGATTTAAATATAATTAAAAATTTTCTAGATTTTTTTTCATTTACCAATTCGTTATCATAAAAAATAGGATTTTTTATATATCTTTCATATTCTACAATAAAAGTTTTTGATAGATATTGTGATGCCAATTTTATTTCATCTTCATTTTCTGAATTTTCTATTATATCTTTACATCTTTGATACATTTCATAATCAAAAATTGTTGTTTCACCTGATATTGTAGAAAAATTTGGAGCTAAACAGTTATCGGGTATAACTGAATCATTTTCAACTAGACATGAAGTTCATACCAAACAATCATTTCATATTTTTACATTTGTACCAATAAGTGTATTCCACCATATAACAGTATTATCTCAAAAATTTGATCAAGATCATATAATTGAATTTATTCAAAAAAATACATTTTTTCATGAATCTATTCTTATTTCATAATTTCAATTATCATTTATATATGGATAAAATGATACACTATGTGCCATTGATGAATTATCTCCTATATTCAAAGATAAACTATCAATTTTTTCATTTTTTTGAAATACTAAAATTGCATTTTCATATCAATTTTTTCATAATTTAACAAATCTAATTCATTCCTGCAAATTAACTCATTTTCATAATCTGATATGAATATTTTCTTTATCAATAATTCAAAATCTAATTATTTTTCTAAGTGATGATAAGCTTCAAGGTACAAAGTAGCAACTATCACCTACATTTAATAATCAGCTTCTTTCTATTTCATTCAATATAAACAAACTGTCTACGCTTAAATTTCTTTTTCAAAAAATATTATCAAGTCTTCAAATTTGTTCAACTATATGTTCAACTGCAATTTTTTTATCATTTTCTAATTTACTCGATGAGAAAATCTCTTCTAAATCTTTTAAGTAATTTTCTTCACTTTTTTCATCATTTTGATGAACTATTTCATAAACCGTTCAGACTGAATCCATTTCAATTAATTCTTGATCACTTAATCATTCTCAATTTAATGATATGTCTCACATTAAATCAGCTCATGACTCTAAAATAACTTCTCAAGAAATTAATTCTAAAGGTACATCTTCATTAAAAACCCTAGTATTCATATTTATTTAATAGAATTTAAAATATTCTATATTTAATCTTTTAAAATTTGAGATTGTGAATATTACTTTAGCACAAATTACTCATAACTAATTTTTAAAATAAAACCGATAAGTTTTAGTCATATTATTTTTTTTGTCAAATTAATTTTAAAAAATAATTATTTTACTAGAAAATATTTTATTATATAATGTAATAAATTAATTTAAATTAAAACAAAATGATGATATTTGAAATTACTTTATTTGGCTTTAAAATTGCACCAACTTACTATTGACTGATGTATGCGTTATCTTTTATTGTTTGATATTACATATTATATAAAAGAGATGCTATAGATAGAGATAAATTGGATGATTTATTCTTATATATATTTTTATGAGTAGTTTTATGAGGTAGATTTTGATATATATTTTTTTATGATTTTTCTAATTATTTATCAAATCCAGTTGATATAATAAAAGTTTGGGAGTGATGAATGAGTTTTCATGGTTGAGTTTTAGGTGTTATTTTAGCTATGATCATATTTTCAAAAAAATATAAGATTGGTTTTTTGAAACTTGCAGATCAGATAACATTAGTTTTACCAATTTGATTATGACTTTGAAGGATTTGAAATTATTTAAATAAGGAGTTACTTGGATATAGTGGTTATGATTGATTTTTAGCAGTTTATTTAAATAATGTTTGATATTTCCCTTCTCCATTACTTGAAGCGTTTTTAGAATGATTTATTTTATTTTTGATTTTAAATTATCTATATATTAAAAAAATACTTAAAAAATGACAAATAGCATCATTATTTCTTGTATTTTATGCTATTTTTAGGATCTTTGTAGAAGTGTTTTTTAGGCAACCAGATGTTCAAATTGGTTATATTTTATGATTTTTTACTATGTGACAATTATTATCTATACCTATGCTTATAGTCTGAATTATTTTATTTTTAAGATTTAAAAATGATAAATAATATTCCATTTTCTTTTAAACTTATACTGACTTCCCTGGTTTTTACAATTTGAGCATATATAAAACCAGATTTATATATGTTTTGATTAAATCATAGCTTTATTGATAATTGAAATTATTTAGTTTATAGTATACAGCTTTTTACAAGTGTTTTTTTACATGGAGACCTTATACATTTTCTTTTTAATTCAATTTTTATATATATTTTTTGAACTTCTCTTGAATTACTTATTTGAAGAAAGAAATTTATTATTTTTTTTATTTTTATTGTTTTATTTAATGGTGTACTTTTGACTTATTTTTCATGATCAAGTACAAATACTATTTGAATGAGTTGATTTTGTATGGCAATTCTTAGTTATTATGTTTTAGAATTAAGATCAAAAAACAATAATGAATATAAATGATGAATAACAGCAATAATAATAAATTTATTTATATGATTTTTACCTTGAATAAGCTTACTTTGACATCTATTTTGAGTTATATGATGAGTTCTTTATTATTATTATAATAAAGAATTTTTCAAACCTAAATTTGTTTGAAAAATTAAAAATAGCGAACTTTAGTTCGCTATTTTTAATTTATAAATAAAATTACTTTCCATCTAATATCGGACCTTCCTCCATAATATTAGGGAGGAAATTCAATAGTGGGTTATTTAAAATTCAAAGCTGAATTATTTTTAAGCTATTTTTAATATACATTTTTCTAATTCAAATCTAAAATCATCTTCTTCTGTTCAAAGAAGCTTTCAGCTCTTTATTTTTTTATCTAATTTTACTAAATCTATATAAATTTTTTCCAATTTTTCAAAATTTATATTATATTTTTTATTTATCAAAAAAGATTTATTTCATAGTCAAAGTATATTTGTAATCTCTGCTTGCGATCTATTTTCTTTTTTTAATTTCATTATAAAAACACTTGTTCTTAAGTTTGCTATTAGATTATTATAAAAAGCATATATATTAACTTGATTTAATATTGTATCAATTTTTTTAAGAGAGTCTATTATATTTTTATTTAATATATCATCTATTATTAGAAATATATTTTCTTCTAGTTCTGGCATTATGATATTTTTAATATGATTTACATCTATATTTTCATAAAGAATTGATAGTTTTTCTATTTCATTTACTATTTTTTGAGTATTATTAGCTTTATATCTTATAAGTAATCTAAGTGCATCAGTTGTTATATTTTTATATCTTGCAGAGATTATTTTTTCTACATCTTGTTCATTTTCACTATCAAATTCCTTTACTTGAGATAAATCATATAATTGTTTATATAGTTTTAGTCTCTTATCAGGTTGAGGATAAGAAAATAAAATCATATTATTTTCTGGAATAGAAATTATATTTTTTAAAATAAATTCTTGTATTTTTTCTTCTAAATCAGAATTCAATTCTATTATTATAAGCTTTTTTTCTCACATAAATCACTCTGAAAGCATATTTTGATGCAGAGTTTCCAATATATTTTCATCCAATTCTTTGATTTGAAGTAAATTAAAATCACCATATTTTTCTATAAATTGGTTTTTCCATTTTTTTACAGCATCATCTATCAAAAATGATGAATTTCATGTAAATAAATATATCATAATTATAATTCTTTTATTAAATCGCTTAGATTTTTATTGTTTGATTTTTTTATAATTTCTATTATTTCTAGAAGTGATTTTAATGAATTTTTTAAATTGATTAAATCCCTAGGAGTTGTTCTATTTAAAGCTATTCTATTTAGTATTCAGTTTATATTTGATACAGATTGTAATTTATCTCTTATCTTATCTAAAAGTATTTTGTCATCCAAGAAAGCTTGTATAAATTCTTGTCTTTTTTCTATATTATCTTTATTATTTAATGGTTTTAAAATAGATTCAAACATCAAATTACTTCAAGATATTGTTTTGGTTTTGTTCAAGATTCAAAATAGAGTTCCCTCTTTTGATGATTTTGTTGCTATATTATAAACTAAATCTAGACTTTTAATAGTAGAATCATCCAAACTTAAAAAATTATTTAGATCAAGATAAGATATGGATCTTAAAAAATCAAAATCTGCTTTTTGATTTGTAGTTAGATATTCAAGTAACATACTAGATGATCTTATAGCTTCACTATAATTTTCAATTCAAAATCAGATAAGATTTGTTGTTTGAAAATGATTAATCAAGTGTTTGTAAGCATCTTTTTTTGCTTCAAAGAAATATATATTGAGCATATATTTCCTTTCTAATGTCTGTTTTATTTTTTCATTTCAAAATAATTTTTTTTCTATAACTACTTCTTTTGGTCAGACTTTTATAAGCTCATTTTCTAATGATTCAAAATCTTTAAATTCACAAGTCTTCCATTTGTTTTCTCATATATTTAAAATACTTAATCAGTAAATATTATTAGTATTAGTTATTGAAATGATATTTGAGTTAGCATTTTCATAGCTTTCTCACTCAAGTCATATCGTTGCAGGTGTAACTACTCTGATTATTTCCCTTTTAACTATTCATTTTAGATTGGGATCACTTACTTGTTCAGCTATTGCAACTTTATATCATGCTTCAATTAACATAGGTAGATATTTTTCTTTTGCATGAAATGGTATTCAAGCAAGTGGAGTTGGTTTAATAGCATTTTTATTTCTGGAAGTTACGGCAATACCTAAAATCTTGTTTGCAATTATAGCATCATCATCAAACATTTCATAAAAATCTCACATTCTAAAGAACAAAATAGCATCTCTATTTTGTTCTTTTAATTCATAATATTGAATCATTGCGGGAGTTAATTGATTATTTTCAGATTCCATATTTTTTAGGATTAAAACATAACTTTAGTTTTTTCTCTTCTTGAAGATAAATCAAATTCATCAACATCTCTAGAAATAGTCAATAATATACCTAATCAAATCATGAGTGATAAAAGTGAAGATCATCCATAACTAACAAAAGGAAGTGTAATTCAAGTTAATGGTATTATATTTAAATTTACTCATATATTAATAAATGCTTGCATTAATATCCGAGAAGAAAATCAAATGGCAGCAAATTTTCAAAATTTATCTTTAACTCTACTTGCTATATAAAGTCATCTATATCAAATATACATATAGATTATTAATATAATTGTTCATCACAAAAATCAAAGTTCTTCTATTATTACTGAAAATATAAAGTCTCATTGTACTTCTGGGAGATAACCAAATTTTTGTATTGATCAACCAAATCATTTTCAATTAAATCCTCAGCTTCATATAGCAATAAGAGCTTGTTCTGTTTGATAATTTATAGTTTTATTCTTTATTGCAACTTCATTATCTGCCATAAAATTATCAATTCTTTGAGTTATATAACCCAAGTCATTCAAATTTTTTCAAGTTACTTTATCATAATCTCAAATAGAATAAACACTAAATAGTAAAAAAAACCCTAAAAAAATAGTTATAGCTAGATGTTTAATATTCATTCAAGCATAAAAAAACATTATAACTGAAACAGGAAGGATAACCATTATAGTTCAAAAATCTGGTTGCATTCAAAGTAAAAATAAAACTGATCAAACTATTCACATAAATGCAAGATATCATTTTTTAAAATCAGATAAAAAACTATAATATTTTTTAAAGAATGCTGCTAGAAAAATTATAAGTCAGATTTTTAAAAATTCTGCTGGCTGGATTGTAAAAGGTATTCAAGGTATAGCAATCCATCATTTTGCTCAGTTTAGACTCATACCTAGTCATAAAACAACTATAAGTAAAAATATCGTAAATCAAAAAATATGTTTTGAATATTTTTCAAAAACAGATGATTTAATCTTTGCAATAATTCATAAAATTATTAAGGAAACAATAACATGAGTTATATTTCTAATCACATAAAAATAATTATAAGCTTCGTCTATATATCATTTTTGAGCTTGTAAATCTGTTACTCTAAATGATGAATAAACAGAAACTGAGGAAACCATTATCATTCAAAATATAACAAGAGATAATACACTAAAAAACAATTTATAATCTATATTTTTTTTCATTAAAATATCTTAACATTTAAATAATATTCTCAAACAACAGGATCTACAGAATAAACTAATCATCTTATTAAAATTAAAATTAATAAGATGATTATCGGTGTAAAATCTATTGGTCAAAAAGAAGTAGGTATGATTTTTTTATAGAGTTATAAATCGGATCAATTATATCTGCGATAAATTTTGGTCTAGTTTTAAGTCAAAATAAGATCAACCAAGATAATATAATATCAATTATTATTATATATTTTATTATGTCTGTTAAGAGTAATATAGCTATTAAAATAGTATTCATAATTTTATTTTATTTTATTTTTAAATAAGCATCATATGCTGCTTGTTCTTGTGCTTTTTTCTTACTTGATCATTTTCAAGTTCATTTTAAAATTTCTCAAAAATATATTCAAACAGTAAAAATCTTGTCATGATCTAGTCATATTTCTTCTAATACTTTATATGTTGGAGTAACATCAAAATTAGCTTGTGCTAATTCTTGAATAGTAGTTTTATAATCTTTTGTTAAATTATTTTTTATTACTTCATGAACGACAGGATATATATGTTTTTCTATAAAATTTTTAGATTCTATGAATCATAGATCTACATATATAGCTCCAATGACAGCTTCAACTACATTAGCTAATAAATAATCATTATCTCTTCATCAAGATTTTTCTTCTCATTTTCAAAGTAATAAATATTCACTAAAGTTGAGTTTTTTTGCAACATTTGATAAATTTCTACCTCTAACAATAGCACTTCTTATATCTGTTAATTCTCATTCTGTTTTTTCTGGATAATCATTAAATAGATTATCTGTAACTACAAGTTCTAAAACAGCATCTCATAAAAACTCTAATCTTTCATTGTGCTCTGGTGCAAAATCTGGTTTTTCATTTACTATTGATCTATGTATAAATGCTAATATATAATTTGAAATATCTTTAAAATCTATATCAAGACTTAAAATTAAGTTTCAAATTTTATCAATATAAATTTGATTTTCTACGGCTTTTTTAGTTATAACCATTATATTATAATAATATATAAAATATATATAAAAAACTAAAAAATTTAAAATCAAAAAATTATTTTTTAATTGCATAACTTTTTACTTTTTTACCTATACACTTTACTTTTTTTATAAAAAAAGTAAAGAAAAAAACTCTTTAATTCTAAAGAGTTTTTATTTTTTAAAAATAGTATATTGACTTTCTAATTTAAAATCTTTTTTAATAATATTTAATTCTTCATATTCATGTAGTACTTTATTTAAGATTCAGTTAACTATTTTCTTGGAAGAATCATCTCAATATACTTTTGCAACCTCAACAGCTTCATTTACAGAGACTTTACCTGGTATTTCTTCTGATAGGAAAAACATTTCAGCTAGTGCTATATAAACAGGTATAATATTTACAACACTCATTTTATCAAAATCAAATTTTGGAGAATATTTTTTTATTATAAATACAAAAAATGATTCATAATATCTAATGATTTTATTCATTTCGGCTAAATAATCTTCATCTCTTTCAAAAGTAAAAACTTCATCAAAGAATGAATTATAAAACTCATTTAAATCTAGTTCACAAAAAGTACTAGCATAGATTTCTTGATATAGTAATTTTCTAGATTTTTTACGATTTATTTTAGAAGTCATTTTAAAGAACAGTGATTATATATATTACAAAAAATAACATAGATAAAACAAATGTATATCTATGTGTATTATTTAGATAAAAGTATTATATTCTAGTAGTTTTTTTATTAGATTTTTTTGCTATAACTTGTCTTCCATTATACATACCATTTTCATCTACTACATGTGCTAAACCATTACCTTCTTTATTTAACATAACTCTATTTTTTAATTTTCTAGCCATTTTTAAAATCCAAGCTGAAGTTCTCTCTCTAGTAATAGATTTAGATGTTTTCTTTTTAGGTCCTATTGTCATTTTTCTATTTTAAATAATAAATATTATAATTTTTACTTTGGGATTTTATAAATATTTTTAAAAAATGCAAATTTAATTTGAAAAAAAAAATTATAGAGGTATATTTATAAAAATTATATAGTATAATTAATAAAATTAAGATGAGAAAAATATTGATAATTGAAGATGATAGATGAATATCAGCATCATTAAAATTGTATCTTGAAAATTCAGATTTTGAAGTATTCTTACATAATGAATGATTTTATGCTATAGAAAAAATTTTAGAAATAAATCCTGATTTAATTATTTTAGATATAAATCTACCTTGAAAAGATGGTATAGAAATAACAAAAGAATATAGATTAATTTGAAATATACCTATTATTATGCTTACAGCCAGATCAAGTGAGCTTGATAGAATAAATTGACTTGAAATATGAGCGGATGATTATATAGCTAAACCATTTTCACCAAGAGAATTGCTAGCTAGAATAAATACTATAATAAGAAGACTTTGAGAAACAAAGGAACAAAATGAAGATATATCATCTGATATTTTGAAATGTAAAGATATTATTCTTGATCTAACAAAAAGATCAGTAGAAAAATCAAATAAATATATTACATTAACAAGTAATGAATTTGATATACTTAAAAAATTAATTGAAGAAAAGTGAAAAATAGTTTCAAGAGAATTTATAATGAAAGAAATCATAGGTTATGATAATTATTTATATGATAGAACAATTGATACTCATATAAAAAATCTGAGAAAAAAACTTGATGCAAAAGACCTAATAATAACTATAAGATGAGAAGGTTATAGGATTAATATATAAAAAACAAAAATGTCATTATCTAGAAAATTTATATTAGCTATAGTCACTACTATACTTTTTATTACTACTATAAATATAGTAGCTTTTTATGTTTTTTATACGACATATTTAAAAGTATATTTAGTAGAAAAAATTGAATCAAGAGATAAGATAACAATAGAATATATAAATGAGGTTATAAAAAAACAAACTATTGATGACATAGAAAGTATATTTACAGATACAGAAATAGAATTTTTTGAATTACTTGAAAATAATGATTGAAAAATCCCATTAAGTAAAGAAAAAAATGTAGATATAGTTGTAAATTATCTTGTTAAGAGTTGAATAGCTCCAAAATATATAGAAGAAATTATTCCAACAGATAATTTTTGAAAAGTTCTTGAAGCTATGGCTGATAAAAATTCACCAGAATATAGATTTGTAAATAAACTTAGTTTATCAATCCTTATTACAAATATAATATCTATAACTATATCTATAATCCTTTTAATTGTTTTTATAAGAAAAACAATATATCCTATAAAAGATATAACTCAAAAAATAAAGGAAATTCAAAATAAAAAGCCAAGCTCAAAACAAACAGAAGAGCTTGTATATTATAATAAAAAAGATGAAGTTTGATTACTTGTTGATGCAATTAATAAATTAAATAAAAAATTGAATTTACAAGATGAGATTAGAACTAGATTACTCGCTGATATAAGCCATGAACTTAAAACTCCAATAACTTCTATACAATGTTATCTTGAATGAATATCTGATTGAGTAATAAAACTAGATCAAAAAAATCTTAATTCTATTACATATGAAATGAAAAGACTTATTACACTTGTAAATAAGATTATGGAATATGAAAAATTGGATAGAAAAAAATTGGATTTATCACTTAGTGATTTTCAAGTTTATGAACTTATTATATGATTGGTCGAAACTCATAAAAAAAGACTTAGAGAAAATAAACAAAGGATAAAAGTTAATTGAGAAATATGAAACCTTATAACTGCAGATAAAGATTTATTTATACAAATGGTTCATAATCTAATTTGAAATTTTTTAAAATATGCATGAAAAAATACTATTTTAAGAATAAATATAACAAAAAAATATATAGAATTTAGTGATGATTGAATTTGAGTTAAAACAAGTGAAATACCTTTTCTAACAGAAAAATTTTATCAATGAAAAATAGAAAAAACATGAGATATAGATAGTAGATGAATTTGAGTATGATTGTCTATTGTAACTAAAATAATAGAGAGTCACTCATGGAAATACGAAATTAAATCAGATTTATGAAAATGATTTAGTTTTAAAATTTACATATAATCTTCACACAATATTCACATTTAAAACTTTTATTTTTATTTTTTTTGGTTATTATATATTTACGAGTTAGGGGTCTTAAAGTTAAAGCCTAAAAATATCTTATTTTCCCCTTTCTTTGTTTAACTTTTTAAAAATGTTACAAAAAATATTTATATTTTTAACATTATTCGTATCGTTTTTTTGAGCCCAATCATATGCAAATGATTTGGTTTTTTCTGATTCAACGAAAACAATTAGAGAGTTAAAAGAAAATATAGAGGGATTAGATAAAGCAAAAGAAGATTTATATATAAAAATCAAAGATTTTGCTCCTGATCAAAAGCTAAAATCATATTTTAGAGAAGATCTAACATTAGTTGACTTAGAAAATATTAGATTAATTATTGATGAATACAATAAAAATAAATATGTTTTAGAGATAGAATTGCAAGAAAAATCTAAACAATTACTTGATACATCAGACATTAGAAAAAAATTACTTGAAGAAAAAAAAGAATTATATAAAAAACTTACTAGTTTTATTAAATCAAGTGAATATTCAAACTATTTAGAATATATAAAATCTGATACAACTATATATTTTGAGAAAAAAGAAATTGATTCTGATATATATAGAAAACAAGAAATATTAAATAATAAAGTAAATATACTAGAAGAAAAAATAAAAGAACACAGGATATATATAGAAGAAAGTTTACAAAAGTTAGTTGAGTGAAAGATGGATGAAAAACTAGAATTTTTAAAACAAAACAAAAATTTTAGCTGATTAACCAATATTCAAAAAGTTGAAGTTATAGAAAAAACAATAATAAAAACTCAAACTTTTATAAAATCATATGAAGATGAAATTCAAAATTCAGCAAATATTAACAATAATAAAAAAATAGAAGTATATAATATAGTATTACAAAAATTAGAAGATTTTAAAAATTCATACAAGTAAAAAAGAACACGAAGTGTTCTTTTTTACTTGTTAAATCTTATGATTAAAAAATTGTTCTAAATCAAGTCTTTCATCATCAAATTTAAATAGTTTTCAATCTTTTTTTAGCATATCAAGTACTTCATCTACTATTTTTTTAGAGACATTTTTACCATAAAGATGTTCTTTTTTTATCATTGATTTATTAGATATTGCTCATTTTACTATATCAACAATAAGTTTAGAATTAACAGGAGGTGCTATTATATTTGTACCGTCTAAAATAGTTTCAGTTCTATCTGATCAAAACCTAACAGTTACACAAGGCACTCAAACTATATTTGCTTCTTCCTGCATACTTCAACTATCAGTTACTACTGCTCATGCTTTACTTATCATATCTATAACTTCAGCATGATGAGCAAGAGCTGGGCCATAAGCAAAATTATCTTTATATTTTTTCTTTAAATCTTCTATATCTTCTCTAAGTCCGTAATTATCAATAGCAAATTCACTTGCATAAAGTCATAAAAAACAAACATGTACTCAGTCTTGAATTAGTTTTTTAATAGCATTGTATATTACTAAAAATCTTTCTTTTTTTTCTGTATTTTCTCTTCTGTGAATAGTGATAAATATAAAAGGCTTATCTTTCATATTTGGATATTTTTCAAATGCTTTTGATTCTCATATTTTTTGTTTTGATATATTTATCGCATCTGCAATTGTATTTCAAACTACTTTAATATGTTCTTTAGGAAATCATTCTTTTTTAAGTGTTTTACTATAAAGTTCAACTGGAACTGCAAATAATCAAGTTGAAGCCTCTATTCATCTTGTGTCAAATTGTTCTGGATACGGTTCTATACTACCAGTTTCATAGATATCAAAGTCTTGTAGTTCTTTATAATATTTTTCCCAATTAAATTTTCCTTCATCGTATTTTTGAAATAAATTATGATAAAATTCTTTGCTTGGAGTAAATGTTCTAATTCAAGCTTCTACATGAACGACTGCAAATTTATTTAAAAAAGCAGCTTTATCTGCTGTTGTAGCAGTTAGAGTATCACCATGAACATATGGAACAGGTATTTTTTTATAATTAGTTGATAATTCAACTAAAAAATCTCACAATCTTTCTATAACTAGTGAAAATTTCTTATGAATAGGTCAAAAAATATTTAGATTTACATCTACATCCATTCAAAATTCTGCAAGTACTCATTTACTAAGATTATAATCATAATGTTGTCATGTATGAACAAGTATAACCAATTCTCCTCTATTTTTTAATTCTAGATATAATGGTGCTTGTTTTATTATATCTGGTTTTGTTGCAATCATTATAATATGAGCATATTTTTGGCTATTATTTTGTATATCAAACCAAAAATTAGGTCTTATAAATACTTGATTATCTTCACAATTATTAATCTTCATAAAAAAACTCTATAAATTAAATTATTTTAATTATAGAGTTTTTTAGTTTATTTCAAGATTATTTAAAATAATATCAAATTCATATCATAATAATAACCAAAATTGATAATGAGATTTGCTTAGGAGTTGGAGAATCTCAAAGTATAAATTTCATTGAAAAAACAGAAAAAACTATAGTAATGAAACTTAAAAGAGAAGCGATTAATACTCAACTAGATTCAATTATATAGATTCAAATTATAAAAGAAAGCCGTCAAAATATTGCTGTTAAAAATCTATATTTATAAAAAATTTTTGATTGCTTAAAAATCAAAGTAAAATCCTTTTTTAACAATAAATTTATTATTATATTAAACATAATATAAAAAAATATAATTAATGCAAAGATATCTAAAGTTGAATATTCAAATAATATTTTTCATATTATTAAAATATTGCAAGCATAAATAAATTTTAAAAATATGTATAATTTAATATTTTTTTCAATACTTAAATTTTTAAAATCTATACTAAATAAAATAATTAAAAAAATAGTAAAAATAGATATTAAAAGTGTTAAAAAACTTGTATATCATGGATTTCAATAAAAAAATAAAAATCACAATAATATAACAAAAAGTTTATCTAAACTTGAATAAGGCATTATTTTTGAAATTTTAGTATTTTTAACGATTTTAACTTCTAATAATGATCAAAAACTCTCTATTAATGCACATCAAAATAATAAAAGTATAGTGTTTGTATCATAAAAAATGTTATAATTTATTCAAAATAATATTACAAGAAAATATATTACAAATAATCAAATTAATGGTCAAAAAAAGGCAATTAATCAATCAGGTAATCTTGCATTATTGATTGCTTTTTTCCGATAACTTTCAGTTATTGAATCTAGAAATGAGGAAATAATTCAAAATATTATGTTCATGTTAGTATAATAATTCTTTGATAAATTTAATAATTTTCTGCCAAAAACTTAATTTAATATCTTGTTTTGGTAACTTTTGTTTGTCTACTTTTTTTAGTCAATTTTTTATGTCTATAGTATTTTCTTGTATTAAAATAAGATTTTTATCTAATACTCATAAAAATCAAGAAAATATATTTAATCCAATTGCTGTATCAGGGACTATTTGTTTTGATAATAAAGTTAATGCAAAATCTAGTTTTGTTAAAACTTGTACTCTAAATATATCATCACTAATAGCCTTAAAATATTGTTCTTGTGTTATCCTATATTCTCTAGGAAGATAGTTATCTATATCTTTAACTTCTTCTATTTGATTGATTTTATTAAAAATATCTTTAACTTCTTCAGTTGAAATTTGTATTCAATCTATAATTTTTTTTGCTGTTTCTTGTGAAACAAATCAATTATTAATCATTTCTTTTAAATATAGAAGATTGTGTTCAGATTCAATTTCAACAGAAATTCTTTCTTTTTGTTTTTTAAATTCAATTTGTCTTTTTTCTTCTAATTCCATTTCCTCAGGAGACAAGGTCTTTTTTATTTTTTCATTTTGAAATCAATTATTTTCTATAGACATATTTTATAATTAATAATATTTTATAGACATTATATTAATTTTTAATATTTTGAAAAATTATTTGCATATTTATACTAAATAAAATATAATTTAGGAGTATTTTAATATTAACTTTTAGAAATATGATTTGATTTATAGTTCCACTAGCTTTAATCTTTGTTCCAGTATGATTATTATCAGTATTTTGAGCTGGATGAATTGCTTTTGCCATTATTTTTGATGTGATTTTAATATCATTATCTATTAGAATAGTTAAGCCAAATACTGTAATGACTGTTGAATTTTTTTGAAAATATAATAGGATTTTAAGACCAGGTTTAAGTTTTATTATACCTATAGTAGAAACAACAAAAACACAAACTCTTTATAGAAAAAATTTTCCTGTTGATGTTGATGGGATAACAGATGATAATGTTACTGCAAGTATAGGGTTAAATGTAATATATTATGTTGAAGATGATAAAAATGATACTAGTGAATGAAGTATATATAAGTCTATATATAATATAGATGATCATAGAACAATGATGAAATCTACTATTGATGAACAATTAAGAGCTATGATAGTAACTTTTACTCATAAAAATATATTTGAAAAAAGAGAAGAAATTGGTCAAGTTATAGAAGAAAGACTTAGAAGTAAGTTATCTAGTTTTGGTTTTAGATTGGATTCTATTCAAGTTAGAGATATAAAATTAGCTCCAAGTGTTATGGAAGCAATGAATAAAGTTATAGAAACTGAAAAATTAAAAGAAGCTGCATTAAATGAAGCTGAAGCTAAAAAAATAATGCAAGTTAAACAAGCAGAAGCAGAAAAAGAATCTAAAATACTTCTTTGAGAAGGTATGGCAGGTCAAAGAATGAAGATTGCAGAATGATTTAAAGAATCTGTTGATATGATCAAAAAAACAGACAATTCTCTAAATGCTGAAAAAGTTTTACAGTTCTTACTTGATTCATCTAGAATTGAAACTCTTTGAAATATATGAGCTCAAGATAATTCTAAATTAATTTATCTAAATGAAGATTTAGAATGAAGAGCATCTAAACTTGTTTCTGGAAGCGATATAATGTAATAAAAAAAACTAACATTTTTTAAAAATGTTAGTTTTTTTTATTCTGGTTTTTTATAATAATATCATCTTTTTTTTCTTCTAATACTTTCTATAAGATAATTAATCCAATACTTTTTTGTAATTGGTAAATCTTGTGCATGAAGTAAACTATAATCATATCAAGCAAATTTTCTTTTAAATTTACTTACTCAAGCAATTGGGTGTTTTGGATTATTATCTGGTGAAACTCACCAGAAATTGTATATTTCACAATTATTTTCTTTTGCATTTTTTATTGCTTCCCATTGGCATAGATAATTAGGTGAAAATTTATGACTTATTATATCGCTAGCAGCAATATAATAAACACATGTATTTGCAAATCTTATAGTCATCAGTATGCTTTCTATATTTCAATTATATCTAGCTGAAATTGTAGTTATATTATCACCAAATGCATCATAAAGTATTTTTATAAAATCTGCAGAAAAACTATGATATCATATTTTTTTTGAGTGGTTTTGATGCATAGTAGAAAGTAAATCTATTTGTTCATTAGTATTTCAAATAACTATTTCAACTCATTCCTTTATTGCTCTATTTATATAATATCTATCTTCTTTTTTCATATTAGAAAGCAGCTCATCTTCTGAGATTTTCAAATCAAGTAAATGAGTATCTTCAGCATGTTCATGCATAGGAGCATCAATAAATCCTAGATTTTTAAAAGAGTTTTTATTATTTATTGTATTTTTAACTGGAGAATTAAATCTAATAAAATCAACTTTTTGAGACTTAGAAAATGAAATTAAAAAATTTTTTAAGTCTCATATGATATCAAAAAAATCATATTCTTTTAATATCAAAGGTGAGTGTGCTGCAAATAAGTATGTTCATCTTTTTGCTTCATTTTTGATTAATGGTAAAACTCAAATTAATATTTCACCTTTATATATACCAAATCTAAAAACTTTTTTTCAAGATAGTTCTTGAAAAACTCACCATTCCCAACTTGATAAAAAGCTTAAAAATTCAAAACTATCTTGATTAGAAATTATAAAATTATTCCAATCATTTTTATTTACAATTTCTTTTAATTTATACATTATAATTATTTATTAATTTTACTATATTTTCAGCATCTTTTAAGCTTATATTGGTTCAATTTGGTAAAAAAAGTATATTTTTAGATATATTTTCAGAAACTTTGCAGTCTCATCTATATTTAGATTTTTCTAAATTACTAGTTTTGGGTGCTATATTTGATCAGGTCCAACTATTTCAAAGAATTATTCAATTATTTTTAATATGATTATAAAATCTATCTAAATCTGTAGTATTTTTAAATAAGATAGGAAATCTAAAATAATTTAATTCTTCTTTTTTTTGTTCATTAAAAAGTATTTTAAACTCTTTGGTATCTATATTTTCATTATAATAATTTGCTATATCTTTTCTATGTTTTTGTATAAAAAATAACTTATTTAATTCTTTTAGTGCTATATATGCAAGCGAGTCTGGTAGAGAAAAATAAAGTTTATTATTTTCACATTTTTTTTCATTTTCATCTAAAACTTGATTAAATAGATGATTTTTTTTTGATAAAAAAATAATAGTTTTTCATATAGAAAAAAAATTATATGTTTTTACTCATATAAAAGCTAATACATTGTAAAGATGATTTTGTAACAATATATTTAAACTTAGATTTTCTAGTTTTTTTTCTATTTTATTTTTTAGTTTAAAGTATTTTTCATTATTTATAAGTAAAAATCCTCCATTTACTCATGATATAACCTTGTCCCTTCATGTTGAAAATATGGCAAAATCTCAAAATAATCACAGTTTTTTATTATCTATTTTAGATCATAAACTATGCGCACAATCTTCTATTAACAAGAGATTATTTTCTCTTGCTATACTAGATATTTTTTTTATATTGCTTGGTTTTCAAAATGTATGTTGAACAATTATAGCTTTAGTTTTCGGTCATATTTTTTTAAATAAATCATCTGTATCTAATCAAAGATTTTCACTATCTATTTCCACATATATAGGAGTAAATCATGCTTGTATTATGCTATTTACAACAGAAATACAATTATAACTATTTATTATAATTTCATCTTTTGATTTAAATCATAGATTATTTAATAATTGAAAAATACCAGTTCTTGCATTGTAAAAACTAACTATTTTTTTGTCATAAACTTGAAAGTAATCTAAGAATTTATTTTCAAGTTTTGTTTTATACTTTCATTTTCTTATTGAAAAAATCTTGTATGTCAAAAATGAAAGTGAGCTATAAAAATGACTTTTAGTTAAAGTAGTAAAATTTTCAGCAAAAACTATTTTTTTCATAATATCTTATTTAATTGTATACCTGATTTTCTTCATTCAAAAAGTATGATGTCTCATGCTTTAACCCAATCTAGATCTGAAATTATATTTGATGCTTTAAATCATCAACTTATAAGTCACTTTATAAAATCTTCTTTATTGTTAACTCAAACATAAAATACCTTATCAACTAGTTTATTTTTTCATATTTTTTTTCAGATTTCATGATGTATTTTACATGATTTTTTTCAAAGTTCCAATATATCATCTAAAACAAGTATTTTTCTATTTACATCTTTAAAATAACTAAGTGCTTCAAGTCAAGCATATAATCATCATTCTGATAAATTGTATGTATCATCTATAAAAATTATATCCTTATATTTCTCAATACATAAAGTATTTTCAGGCATTTTCAGATCTAATAATACATTTTTTAAATAATCTTTATCTAATCATATATCAAAACAAAAAGCTAATATTCAAGTAATATTTATTATGTTATGTGTTCAAATAAGATTAGTTTTAAAAGTTGTTTTACTTCATTTATAGTAAAAATCAAATTTTGTAATCATTTTTTTGACTTCAATTATATCTGATTTTGCATCACAATTATCTTTTATACCATACTTAACTATATTGAGTTTTTTATTAAAACTAGCTTTTTTTATATTTTTATCATCCCAATTTATATACAATATTCATTTATTTTCAAGTACTTTTTTTGCTATCTCACTCTTCCCTTTTATTGTGTTTTTTATTCATCAAAAAAGTGCAAGATGTTGATTTCATATAGCAGTTAAAAAACCATATTTATGATTTACTATATCTCAAATTGTTTCTATTTCTCATATCTTATAAGCTCACATTTCAACAATAAAATACTCAAATTTATTTTTAAGTTTTTTGATTATTAAATCACTTATTCAAAGCTCAGTATTTATATTTTTTGGAGTCTTTAAAACTTTGTGATTTTGTTCTAGGATTTGACTTAGATATTCTTTTACACTTGATTTTCAATAACTTCAAGTAATACCAATTTTTATTGGATTAGTTATTATCTTTGATTTGAGTTTTGCTTCAAGCAGCTTTTTCTTTTTTATTTTATTTACTATTGGTAAACTTATAAAAACACTTAAAAATATAAATAAAAATGGTAAAACCAAGTTTAACAATATAAATAAAAATTCATTTTTAAGAACTGTAAAAAGTATTATTTCTACAAAAATAAAAATAAGAAAAGTAACTAAAAATCTAGAAGTTATTTTTGGAAAAAATAATTGTTTTCTAATTATTTTTGATATAACAAATATAGTTTCTAAAAATAAAAGAGTAATAACTACACTATAAATAGTATTTTCAAAAACTGTGTTTAAATAATATCAAAACACAACTATAAAAACTGGGATTTCTATATAAGCCCAAAAGTTTAAAATAGCATTTTTTCACTGTAAAGTCGATATATATTCTCTAAATCTATCCAACCTGTATTCTTTTAGTTGTATAACATAAAACCAAAAAAGAAATTTATTTATTATCGGAAGTATTGAAAAAAATATAAGTAATGTTAAGTTTGTTTCCATATTATATGTTTTCTAAAAAATTATTAATTAGTAATTTAGGATTTTTTAAGTGAATAGAATGTCACTCATTTCAAATAATTATGAGTTTGGATTTTCTTATATTATTTCTCATAAAATAAGCATCACTAAGAGGTGTAAAAGTATCATTTTTTCACCATAAAAGTAAAGTATCTATATCAATTTTTTTTATTAATTCACTTATATCTTCTCAAATAATCTTTAAATATGTTTCTTTTAAAAATGGAATTTCTTCACTTTTAATATAATCAGATCATCATATGAAATAATATATTTTCCTTCTTATTGTTTTTAAAACATTTAATTTAAAAATAATTTTAAATGGTTTAGATAATAGTGAAAAAAATATTTTTTTAATATTTCTTTTATTATCATTTCTAATTCAAGCACTATTATTTAAAACTAAAGTTTTAATATTAAAAATCTGAGAATTTACTATCTTTATAGCTATAGCTCATCAATTACTATGTCACCAAAGTATAAAATTGTCTATTTTAAGTGTCCTCAAAAAATTTGTAATTACTTTTGCATATTCATCTAGATCAAAAACATATTCTAGTTTAGTTTCTCAAAATCATGGTAAATCAGGAATTATTACATTGAATCATGACTTAAAAAGTAAATCAGCTACTTCAAGCCAACTGTCACTTTTTCATCACCAACCATGCAAAATAACAATAGTTTCACTATTGTTATCATCAATAAAATCTTTGTATTTTATCTCTAAATTTGTAATATTTTGCATAAAAAAATTAGTTATATATGAAATATAACTAATTTTTCTTAAATATAAAGAAAGTTTATGATTTTTTGAATTTATTTTATTGACAAAATATATTTAATTATTTTATTATATTAATTTTTAAAACATCTAACTTGCATACCGGTAGCACTACTATAAGGCTGAGCAGAGCTAATAAAGCCTGAATTAAACATTAAAGAAGAATATCAAACTCCTGGAATTATAGATGATGACCAATAAAAACCAAATGAACCTCAATTTGCATAACTTCAATCCGAAACAACACGGCTTCATGCATATGGTAATTTAATTGAATTTTGCATAATTGTTCAATTATTTCACCATCATCATTCTGTTCTTATTCAAGCCCACTCTTCTTGACTAGGCACATGATATCAATTAGCACATGGTCATTGTCTTGAAATAGAAGTATTTGTTGTATGTCACCAATTATTTGTTATATCTGTGTTTGCCCAGTCTCAATTTGGTATACCACTATATCAAATAAAATAATATGTATCAATAAGAGGATTTAATCATATATCTCCATTAATTTGAGAACTAGTTCTAAGTGATTCAGAATATGGAAATCCTTTATTTCTTCAAAATTGAAAATAACTTCATCTAGAAACTGTCCAATCTGTACTTGCTATTGTTGCTCATACATTACATGCAGCAACTGTATAACTTCATATTGTTATGTCTAGTTCATTACATCATGGATATTGCGAAGCATTTATATTATTTGCATTACAACTTACAGTTATTCAACCATTTATTCATTCACATGTCCAATCATATGTACTTCATCACCCATTATCTGTTACAGATGATGCTGTTCATCAATTACATAGATTTGTTGGATTTGATGTAAAGTTTCATCAGTTATCACTTCAACATAATCAATCTATTGGTGTACTTCATCATCAACTTGAACTTCATCAATTATTTGTATTTCAATTCAAAGCAATATCCTTACTATTCAATCATCATTGTCTGTTACTAATAAGTGCATCTAGTACTACTTCTCAGTCTGATGATGCTATATCTTGATACAGATTTCATAGTGTACTTTCTACTCATGTATAGTATGATATTATATTCTCTCATACCTTTGTCTTTATTGTTTCATTACTTAAATCTTCTATTGTTCATTCATACAATAATAAGCTTGTCTCTCATCCATTTACATCTGTATTTTGTATTGCTCCATTCTCATAGATCTCTTCTGCTGTTACTACAAATCATTCTCACAATATTCATGTATTTATCTTCTCTATTATATTTCCTGGTAGGTTTGTCTTATTATTTATTGAAAATAAACTTCTTCTCTTTTGTTCTGTTATTGTTTGTAATTCTGTTATACTTGGATCTGTTGTTATTAGTGTTGGTACTCATAGTATCTTTATTGTAT
>JAQVDN010000012.1 GCA_028698305.1 Candidatus Altimarinota bacterium | reverse complement strand
TTGGTACTCCCAAGGGGAATTGAACCCCTGTTTGGACCGTGAGAGGGTCCCGTCCTAGCCACTAGACGATGGGAGCTTGGAAAAGTAGTGTTATTATAATAAAAACTTTTAAAAATCAATAAAATATTTTTATTTTGAGTATTTTTGTATAAAATAAATCTATTATTTTTAATACTTTTTGATGACGAAAATTTTTATAAATCTATCTAAATGATATAAGATGCAATCTTATTATATAAATGCTTATAAAGATTTATATAATAATTATGGTATAATTACATATGTTTTTTTTGATAAAAATCTATCAAAAGAATTATTTAATTCAGATACAAAAGAATATAAGTTTTTTTATTATGATTCAAAAAAAGATTTATTAAATCAATTAAAACAAATAAAAAAAGAAGAGATATATTTTATAAATACTTTTGATGAAATGCTTGTTTTATTATTAAATGAAATTAAACAAGAATTATGATTTGAAGTTTCAAAAGAGTATAAGGCATTTAGAAATAAAAATCTTCAAAGAGAACTTTTATTTTTAAAATTTCCTGAAACAACAGTTAGTTATTTTGATATAGATATAAATGATGATTTTGAAAACTATACTAAATTATTATCTTTCCCTTTTATAATAAAACCTACTTCTTGAATGCAAAGTGCTTGAGTTTTGCTTATAAATAGTAAAAATGATTTAGAAAATTATATAATAAATACAAAAAATCTTCTAAAAAATATGTGAAATAGGTGAATAAATGATACAAGATTTATAATAGAAGAGTTTATTGATGGAGAAATGTATACAGTTGATTATTATGTAGATAATAATTGAAATTTTATTATTACTATTATTACAAAAGTTTTTTTATTAAATAACTTAGGAATAGATGATTTTTGAAACTATGTAAGAGTTTCATGAGATTTTACAAATCTAGATATAGATTTAGACAAGCTTAAAGATTTTATTAAAAAACATATTAAAACATTTTGAATTAAAGATACATTTATTCATCATGAATTTAAAATAAATTCTAAAAATATTTTTAAAACTATTGAATTAAATCAAAGAGTTGGTTGATATAGACTTGAAATGGCTAAATTAAACTATGATTATAATGTATTAACTTCACCATTAGGTATAAGAAATGAATTTGATAACAAATCGAGTATGGCAATTTTTATATTTTATCCAAAAAAAACCTGAGTATTTAAAGAATTAAATAATAAATTATTAGATAAATTTAAGTCATTAAAATCATTTAATAATTTAAGGTTTTCAGATTCATATATTTGAAAAACTATATGATTAACAAAGGATTGATATAGTAATGTTGCAGCAATTAGAATAATAAATAAAGATTTAGAACAATTTAAAAAAGATTATGATTTTATAGAAAAAAATTATAATGATTTAATTATTTTAGAATAATTTTTATGAATATAGTAAAATATAGTGATGATTATTTTAGTTTATTTTTAGATTGTTTTATATCTTTTTGAGAAGATAAATGACAAAAAATAAATAAAGAAGTAATTTTAAAAAATCTTGATAATAAATTGAAACAAGATTCTAGTAATCTTTATCTTTATTTACTTGATAATAAAGTTATTTGATTTTTATGGGCAAAGGTTGTTTTAAATGAAAATATATTTTTAAAATCTTATAATAAATTACATATTTCATATCTATATATAATGAAAGAATATACTTGAAGATGATATTCAAGTGAGTTAAAAAATCATTTATTAGAAAAAAATAAAGATATTAAAAAGATATGAGTTTACACTAATATATCTAATATCAATGCTATTTCTATATATAAAAAATGGTGATTTAAAGAAAGAAAATATTACATGAATTTAGATTTATAATAAAAAACTCTTGAATTAATTCAAGAGTTTATTTTATAAAATTATGCAATTTTAGCAGCAACTTCAGATTTAACTAAACCATCTATATCAGTAGTTATACCAGCTGATCTAGCTGTACCTCTAACTATTAACATAGCTCATGCTAAATCTATAGCATTTAAGTCTGGCATTTTTTCTAAAGCAACTTCTTTTACTTGTTGTAAAGTTAAGTGAGCAACTTTATCTTTATGAGGAAGTTTAGAACCACTTTTTAAGTTAGCTTTAGCTTTTACTAAATGAGACATTGGAGATTGTTTTACTATGAAATCAAAACTTTTATCTTCATAAACAGTAATGATAACTGGTAATTTAATTCACATTTTATCTCTAGTTTGTTCGTTAAATCTAGTCGTAAATTCCATAATAGGTACTCAGTGTTGTCCTAGTGCAGGTCAAACCGGAGGTGCTGGGTTAGCTTGTCCTCAGTTAATTTGTAATTTTATGTAACCTTTAACTGGTTTATTTGATTTTGGTGCCATCTTATTAAATGATTATATATTATTTATTTTTTTATATTTTGAAAAATTAATATTTCTTCTTTTTTTCTAATCTCATGGATTGTTTTCGGGACAAAACAAAATTAAAAATACTTAAATAATCTATTATTTTTCGGAAGCCAGTGAATTATATAAAAAAAACTATATAAATCAAGTTTTTTTTGATATATGTTTTAAATATGATAAAATATACAAAGTATTATTTTTATTTAATTATGGAATTAGATTTGGAAAAAAATATTGAATGATTAAAAAAAGTAAAAGATAACATCTACTTTAATCTTATGCTTTTAAATAGAGATTTTCCAGAAAAATCTGATATTATTTGAGCATATTATCAATATTTTCAATGACAAGATTTTCTTGATATAAAAGATATATTAAATAATTTTATTTCTTTTCTTGATATGCATTTATTGATCAAATTGCTGATTTAGAGAGTCATAATAAATTAAATAATAGATCATTTTTTAGCTCTTTATATTGAAGAGATAGATGAGTTATAAATATGTCTCAAAATTTTGCAACATCATATGGTATATATTTGAAAGAAGAGTGGAAAAATAAGTCATGATTGATAGATCCAACCTTATTTGATTATTTAGAAACAGAAGAAAAAGAATTATATAGAGTGTTTCGTATTTGATGAAATGATGATATTTCAAAACTTCAATTTGAATGAAATGATAAATTAAATGTAGTTTTTTACACAGAATCTATTACTTTTGATCAATCTTTTAATATTCCAGAATTAATTCAAGAAAAAAAAGAAAATTTTATTATTATTTGAAAAATAGATTTAGGAGATAATATTTTTATAGAATTTAAAATTTATAATTATAAAGAATGATGGGGGAAAAAATATAATATCTTATTTAATGTATTAGAAAAACATCCTTGAAAACCAGTTGTTTTTCCTGATATTCAAACTATTATAAAGAAAAGACTCTTGTTTGGTCTTAATATATATTGAACTCAATTTTGAGAAGAATTATCTGAAAGATTAAAAACACATTCAAAAAGGGAAGTAGATGAAATATTATTTTCTTCAGATAATGTAAGATCTCGTAGATTATTTTCATTAAAAACATTTACAAAATTAGAAAAAGAAGAACAATTTCATGAAAATCATAAATTACACTATCAAAGATTTTTTTATGATGAAAGGCTTTGAGAACCAAAAGTATTTCTTACTAATAGTTGAGTTAGTTCCAATGATACAGTTTTAATCCATATAGTAAAAGAAGTTCCACAACTTGAAAGATGGAAATCTTTTGATTTTTATTATGAGAATCTTCCTCCATTTATGAGAAATCATACTTCTCTCAATGAAAAAACTCAAGTTTTTCTAGCTTCGCCTTCTATCTTGACACCAAGACCAGGTATTGATATAAAAAAATTTACAAAAACATTGAAAAGAGATATTTTATATTTTATACAAAATGTAAAAAATAATCCTGATAAAAAATATTATTTTGTTTTTGATATTACAACAAATCTAACACTTTCTCTTCAAGATTATTTTACTGAAATTCCTGATAATCTTACAATTGTAAAAACATATTCTCTCACAAAACATCAGAGATGAGATACTCAATATTTCTTTTGAGGTATTTCATTATATTGAAATGATGATGGTTTTCAAAATGCTATTCCACAAATTATAGATAATCAATGATATAATCTTACTCGTGAACAGGTATTACATTATCCAAGAGTTAGAAGAACAGAAATCAATAAAAATTTAGATAATATTGCTAAAAATAGAAGAGCATTTAAATCGTCTTTTACCCGCTATTTAAATAAAAAATGACTTGATAAATTGATGCCAAAAATAATTGATAGTGATTATTTTTCTATAGTTCTAATTCCACTCCCTGAGATATTATATTATAGAAAACATTGAGATATCCCGAAAAAGAAAATGACTGATATCCCAGAAGATTTGCATTTACTTATTACTTCTGGACAAAATGTAGAATGAAATATCATAGGTAATGATAAATCTTATGTTAATAGTTTTATATTCCCTCAAATTTTACCTACACAAACAACAATAAAAGATACCTTTTGACTTAAAACACACAATATTTGTTCATATTTTTCAAATATTTGACTTTTGTATTTTGATGAATTTAATCCTAAATTTAAAAAAATAGAAAGCCCAAGAATATCATTTTCTATAAAAAAAGATATAAAATGAGCATTTGAATTAGGAAAAAAATTTTGAGAAATGTATTTTGCATGGATATTAGAAATATTAGAAGTAAACAAATAAAAAACTTTTTCATAATTAATTATGAAAAAGTTTTTTATCTGTTAGGATTTGTAGTTATTACTTGTTCTTCATAGTAACTTGCAACAATTTGAATTCATACATGTTCAGTACCAGCAAAAAATAATCATTGTCAAACAGAAGCATTTAAAAGTATGTATTTTTCTTGTTCTGTTAATTTATATATGCTTTGAAGTACATCAATTGAAGCACTAGATTGTTTTAAAAGTAATTGGATTGAAGAGTTTGTCATTATTGGTTTACCATAAGGACTTCACACGAAATCTTCTACATCTTGAGTTATTGTAGTTATACCTAGATTATATTTTCTGGCTCTTTTTACAAGTCAAAACAAAAATCTTGCAGAATCTTCATGTTGCATTATATTCCAAGCTTCATCAACTACTAGTAATCTTTTTTTATTACTTGATCTTACCTTATTCCATATATGATTTAATACTACATACATAGCAATTGGTCTAAGCATATCATCTAAATCTCTAACTGAAAATACTTGAAGTCATTCTCATAAATCTACATTTGTTCTTTGTGAAAATATACCTGAAAATATTCAAGTAGTAAATTTTTCTATTCTTCTAACCATACTAGTAGCTCAATCCATAGTTTCAAGCACATCTTGTAAATCTTTCATAACAGGTATTTCTTTTCCAGAAATATTGTCATCTTCAAGAGTAATTCATTTTAAACTATAAGTTGTTATAAGAGCTTTTTCCATAATTGAAGCTTCTTCTGGAGTTAGTTTTCATAACATTAAATTCATAAGCCCCAATAAGTCTATTACAGCATTTCTAAGCAAATCTCATGGTCTTTCTTCCTGATCTTTTAGTGCAAGTGGTAAATCAAAAGGATTTATTCTTTTAGTTGAATTTAAAGATACATCAAGATAGCTTCATCATACTTTTTCTATAAGACTCCTATATTCATTTTCTGGATCTATTACTATAACATCAGTTCAAAACATAAGACTTCTAAGTATTTCAAGTTTTACAGCAAAAGATTTACCTCAACCTGATTTTGCAAATACAGTCATATTTGCATTTTCTGTTTTAAATCTATCAAATATAATAAGTGAATTATTATGTGTATTTATACCATAAAGTATACCATCATCATGAGTTAATGTACTTGATGAAAAAGGGAATGTAGTAGATAATCAACCAGTTGAAATATTTCTATAAACTCAAAGTTCATCTTTACAAAATGGTCAAGTTGATATAAATCATTGTTCAGCTCTAAGATATGATTGTTTTTGTAATACATTTCTACCTGATAGAATAGTTTCTATATCTTTTCAAATCCTATTTACTTGCTCTTCACTTTCTCAATAAATAGTTATATATAATCATAGATGAAAATATTTTTCTTCTCATCTTGTAAGCTTATGTCTTAGCTCTTCAACATCTTGTATTTGAGCCTCAATTGCTGGATCATTTAATAATCATTTTTCAGCATTTATACTTCTTTCAGAATATAATTGAGTCAATCTTTTTTTAAGATATTTTTGAATAAATCAAGAATCAATAGGATATATAAATAAACTCATATCAAATTTTACATCCCAGTTTATGATAGGAGATAGCCAATTTCACTCTAAAAAATTTGGATATGCATATACAAAAAATGTTTTTACAATAGTATTGTTTATTTGTATCTTGTCTGGTAATACTTTCATAAAAGCAGGAGAGATAAGATCTTTTATATATGCCAAAGCAGCCTTATATTCTTTTTCTGATTCTATAATTTCTTTTTCTTCAGATTTTAAAGGTTTTTCTATTTCAGGTTTTTTAACATAAGAGAAAGTATCTCAAGATATTCTTTTTGTTACTAACTCTAATAATTTTTCTTGTTTTTCCACGATTTTCTATTTAAATTTTATTTATTTTATTTTAATTATAAAAAATATATTGTAAAGATTGTATTTGATAACAGGCTTTACAGTTTTAAAAATATAGCTTAAATAAAAAAAATAAGGTTTTTAAAAACCTTATTTTTACCAATTCCATTCAGTTATAAAATCTTTTTCAATTTCTTCTGTGAAGTCATCTTCTTTTTTATAATCAGGAGTTTTATATTGTATTACAACCAATGTTATATCATCTAATTGAGTTGGTTTATATCACATAAATTTTGATAAATTTATTGTTATATTATTGAATACACTTCTAGCACTCTTATATTCTTTTCATTTTATATTAGGTGATTCGTTTATAGATTCTTCTAATCTATTTTCTCAAAATAATTCTTCTGTTCAATCTCTTTGAGGCCTGTTTATTGCCTCTGTAACTCAATCAGAATATAAAACTAATATATCTCAAACTTCAAATTTTATTTCTTGTTCTTTTACAAGTTTTGATATATCTTTTATCATTCATATAGCAACTCATCCTGATTTTATTCTAAATGTTTTTCAAAGAGATTGTTTATAAATCATCAGGTATTCATGACCAGCTCAGGTCATAAATAATCTTTTTTCTTTTTCATTCCATCTAATTAAAAGCATACTCATAAGTAGATTTGCTTTTACTCTAGGTTTTAGTATCTCATTTGTTTTTATTAAAACAGATGCTCATGATTTATATATTTTTGAAAATCAACTAACTAAAGCATTTACCATTATCATTATAAATCATGCTCAAACTCAATGACCAGTAGCATCTCAAACATAGACATAATAATTATCTTCTTGTTCTATTATATCATAACTATCTCATCATATTTCTCATGCTGGTTTTGATTTAGCTATTATCTCAAAAGAGGGAATTTCTATATGTTTTTTTGTTAACATCTTTCATTGTATTTCTTTTGCTAACTCTACTTCTCATTTTATTTCTTTTCCATGAATAAATTCATCTTTTATATTTTTTAGTGTGTTTAAAGTTTTACTAAAAAAAGCTAAAGCATAATTTAAGTGTTTATTCGGAGTTTTTCAAAAATCGATTTCACTATCTTTTAAATCTCAAACTAAAAAATGTTTTATTGTAATTTCTAGTTTTTTTATTGGATCGTGATAAAATTTTTTTATCATGATCATTATCATAATAAAACTAGTTATTGTAGAAACTCAAATAATTATAATTTTATCTAAAAAAGGAAAATCTTTTAAATATATATCAAAAATTATAAAAAATATTGGATTTATGGCCAATATGAGTAATAATATTATTTTAAAAATAGTATAAAATGATTTCATAATTTTTGTAACATAATTTTAAATCAATATTATATTATCATATTTTAAAATATTATGCAAAAAATAGTTTTGTTTAAATTGTAGATTATTTTTTACTTTTTAACATTAGTTATTAAAGTTGTTTTGATTAACTTTTTTAACTCAATATAATTTACTAGTCCTAATTAAGGAGATATAAACATAATTTATGTATCAAAGCCATAAAGTATGTATAATTTTTTTGAACATATATAATTTTTAACTTGCAAATTAAAATGTGAGCATCTAATACTATTACAACTATTGATATTTGAAGTTCTAAAATAAGAACAATTATATGATATTTTGATAAAGAGAGAAATGACGACTTCAATATATTATGAGTTTGAATTGCAAATTCAACAGCTATGAGAAAATGAAATATTCTTGATATGGAAGAATTCAAAAAAAATTTAGACAATTCTTTAGAAGAAGCTGAAAAAATGGCATGAGAGCATGTTTCATGAGCTTATATATCTTTTAATTCTTCTAGTTTTGATGTAATAAGAAATAAATGAATAGTTTCTATTTCGGGTTCAGAAGTATCAGAAGAAGATATAGAAAGAGCTTTAGATAAGGCAAAAAGCTGAGTAGATATGCCAAATAAAGAGATATTGAAGGTTGTTCCGGAAAGTTTTGTTGTTGATTTGGAAGAATGAATTAAAAATCCACTTTGAATGTCTGCTAGAAAATTGGAAGTTACAGCAAATATTTTTTCAATGAATTTAAATGTTTTAACTAATATCAAAAAGGCTATTTGAGATATATGAATAGAAATATATGATATTTATCCAAATCTACTTTCAAGTCCAGAATGAGTTTTAACTAAAAGACAAAAAGAATTGGGAGTTGTTTGTATAGATATAGGTTCTTCAACAACTTGAATTACAGTTTATGAAAATTGAGTTTTAAGTTTTGCTGCAATTTTACCTTTTGGTTGAGATAATGTTACAAATGATATAGCTCTTTGACTTAGAACTTCAACTGCTATGGCAGAAAAAATAAAACTGGAATTTGCTGAATTAGATTTAGAAAATAAAGAATGATTTAAAGATAGTGAATTTGATTTAGGTGAATTAAATATGTGAGAAGACTGAGGTGTTTCTAGAGAATATTTGTCAAAAATAGTTACAGCTAGATATGAAGAAATATTTCAATTTATAAGAGATGAGCTTAAAAAAATAGGTAAAGATTGATTATTGCCAGAATGAGCTGTTTGTGTTTGATGAGGTTCTAAAATGAAAGGTTTTGTAGATTTAGCTAAAAAATCTCTTAGATTACCTGTATTTATAGGTTTACCTTTTTCAAAAGATGAGCTTGTAGATGCTTCAATATCAGACCCAGTATTTTCTGCTGTAATTTGAACTATGATTTTTTCAAATATGTATTGAAATAATGGACCTTTGTTTTCTTTAAACTTTAGTTCTATATTAGAATCACTAAAAAAACTATTTAAGAAAATTTTACCTTAAATTAAAATTAAACTTTATTTATAAATAATAACTTAATATGATTAATAAAAGAGAAGATAAATTAAAAAATTTATTATGAGGTAATTCTGGAGATTTATCTGGACCTCAAGAAGTAAAACTTAGTGGATGAATTTCTCCAGTTGCTAAAATAAAAGTAGTTTGAGTAGGTTGAGCTGGTCAAAATGCTGTAAATAGAATGATTGAATCAGGTTTAGATTGAGTAGAATTTGTTTCTATAAATACAGATGCTCAAGCTTTATATAATTCACTTGCTCCAAAAAAATTGAATATCTGAAAAATAATGACTCATGGTTTATGAGCATGAGCAAATCCAGAAGTTGGTAAAAAGGCTGCTGAAGAATCAAGAGAAGAAATTAAAAATGCTTTAGATTGAGCTGATATGGTATTTATTACTTGTGGTCTTGGATGATGAACTGGTACTTGAGCTGCTCCTGTAGTTGCTGAAGTTGCAAAAGAACTTTGAGCTTTGACAGTTTGAATAGTTACTAAACCATTTTCATTTGAAGGTCAAAATAGAATGAGTAAAGCTTTAGATGGTTATTCTTCTTTAAAAGAAAAAGTGGATACTCTTATCACAATTCCAAATGATAGAATATTGACTATTATTGATAAAAAAACTCCTTTACTTGATGCTTTTTCAATCGTAGATGAAATCTTAAATCAATGAGTACAATGAGTATCAGATCTTATTACTCAACCAGGTTTAATTAATGTAGACTTTGCTGATGTAACTTCTGTTATGAAAAATGCAGGTTCTGCACTTATGGGTATAGGTTACGGTTCTGGAGAAAATAGAGCTACTGAAGCTGCTAGATCAGCTATAGATTCACCACTTCTTGAATTATCAATTGCTTGAGCAAAATGATTATTATTCAATATAACTTGATGAACTGATTTATCAATGTATGAAGTTGATGAAGCTGCTAGAATAATTACAGATAATGTAGATCCAGATGCAAATATCATATTTGGTGCTACAATCAATGAACAATATAATTGAGAATTAAAAATAACTGTTGTTGCAACTTGATTTGATGAAGAATCAAATAATCAATTTGCTTGAGAATCTAGAATGACTGTAAAATCTAATCCTTTTGGTAGAAAACCAGTTTCATCAAATGATTCAAGAGTTATTCCAAGTGCTCCAGTTAAAAAAGTTGAGGAAGATTTAGATGTTCCAAGTTTTTTAAGAAAAAAAATGTAATAAAAAATGTAGATTTTTAAAATCTACATTTTTATTTTTCAAATTATCTTGATTTTATTTTAAAATTTTATACAATTATAATTGTAAAATAAAAAGTTCTATAGATGGATTTGCAGGAGCAAATCTTTTTTATTTAGGAAATGCGGAAAAACTTCGAATTTCTTTGTCAGAAAATTTATTTCTAAGTCACTTACTAATCAGTAAGCTCCTGTCGAAAAAAATTTTCTTCCTCGAACTTCTTGTTTTTGCACATTTCCATTATTACTTTAGTAATACCTTAAAATATGTTAAATGTAAAACAAATAAATCAAGCAATAACTTTGATTTCAAAAGAAAAAAATATTTCAAAAGAAAAATTAATTGAAATAATTGAGGCTGCAATTAAAACAGCTTATAAAAAAGACTATTGAAACAAAGACGAAGAAGTAAATGTAAAACTAGATTTAGAAAATGAAAGTTTACAAGTTACAGTAGAAAAAACTCTTGTAAAAGAAGTGATTAATCCATCACTTGAGATAAGCTTTGAAGAACTTTGAGAAGATGCTGATGGTTTTGTAGAAGGAGATATAATAGAACTTGATGTTACAGACGAAATTCAAAATGATGACAATGGTGAAAGTTTTGGTAGAATAGCATCTCAAGCAGCAAGACAAGTTATTATTCAAAAAATGTGAGAATCTGAAAAAGAAAAAATCTATGAACTTTTTGAATGAAAACAAGGTCAAATTGTAAGTGTTAAAATAGATATAGTAGAATGATCAAAAGTAGTTTTTGATTATATGTGAAATCAAATAGTTTTACCAAAAGGTGAACAAGTTTCTAGAGATAATTATGTAGCTTGAGCAAGATTTTTTCTTTATGTAGCTGATGTATCTAAAACTGAAACAGGTGCTCCAAGAGTTATATTATCAAGAAAGAGACCAGAACTTGTAACTGCAATATTTGCTGAAAATGTTCCTGAAATAGGAGAGGGAGTTATAAATATAGATAAGGTTGTAAGACAAGCTTGAGTAAAAACTAAGATATTAGTTTCATCAAACTATGATGAGGTTGATCCAGTTTGAACTCTCATAGGTCAAAAATGAATGAGAGTAAAAGCAGTTATGGATGAATTAGGTTGAGAAAAAATAGATATAATACCAAATGTTTCTGATATGAGAGAAGTTATTAAAAAATCATTATCTCCAGCAGAAATATTAAAAGTAGAAGTTGATAATGAAGCTAAATCTGCTATTGTTTATATTTTACCTACTCAAAGAGCAAAAGCTGTTTGAAAAAATGGTTTAAATGTAAATCTAGCATCAAAATTAACTTGATATAAGATTTCAATTGAAGATGTTGAAATGGAATAAAAATAAAAAAGCTTTTAAGCTTTTTTATTTTTAAATTGTCTTTACAAAAAGCTTTTTTCATATAAAATGCTTTTATATAAATTTAAATATATTAATTACTTAAAATGGATCCCTTACTCATATTGCTTTTTTTTGTTTTATTTTCTTTATCAGCATTTTTTTCTTGAACTGAGTTAGCACTTATGTCGCTTGCTACTCACAAAATTGATTCACTTATTAAAGAGGGAAGATTTTGAGCTAAATCACTTAAAAAAGTAAGAGGAGATAGTGATAAATTACTTATTACTATACTTATCTGAAATAATTTAGTAAATACTATTACAGCATCACTTGCTACTACTATTGCTATTTCTATAGCTAAAAACTCGGGTATGTGATTGACAGAAGCTACAGCAGTTTGAATTTCTACTTGAGTTATAACTTTTTTACTCTTACTTTTTTGAGAGATTATTCCAAAAAGTATAGCAATCAAAAATGCAACGTCAATAGCTTTATTTGTTGCACCTATTTATAAGGTACTTATTTATATTTTGTATCCATTAATTTTAATTATTTGATTTATAGTTAAGATTTTTAGTAAAAAATGACATGTTGAAACTATGTCAGAAGAAGAAATAGAAAGTTTCATTGATATGTGAAGAGATAAAGGTGGTATAGATGATGATGAACATGAAAAAATAAAATCTATTCTTGATTTTGATGATACTACTGTTGAAGAAGTTATGACACCAAGAGTTAAGATAGATGCTTTAGATATAGAGACAAAAGTTTCAGAAGCTATGGATTTTTATTTAAGTCATACTCATTCAAGAATTCCTGTTTATACAGATACTATTGATAAAATCGATTATTATGTTACTGGTCGTGATATAATAAGAGAATTAAGTTATGGAAATAAAGATAAAAAACTTAGTGAAATAAAACTAAAAAAGGTATTGAAAGTACCTCTTACACAATCAATTCAAAAACTTTTTGAAACTCTACAATGAGCACATAGAACTATGTCTATAATCATAGATGAGTATGGATGAGTTTCTTGACTTGTAACTATGGAAGATATTATAGAACAAGTTTTTGGTGAAATAAGAGATGAAACTGATAAAGAAAGTGAAGAGTTTGTAAAAAATGGTAAAAATTCTTTTATAGTACAAAGTGATGTACTTATAGAAGAAGTTTTATACAAATTTGATTTAGATTTAGAACATATATGACTTGATGAAAAAGAGTTTGATTGAGAAACAATAAGTTATGTTATAACTCATATACTTGAATGATTTCCTTCAAATTGAGAAATTATAACTTTTGATATTAATAGAGATGATGAAGAAGTAGATTCAAAAGAAATTCTTACATTTAAAATACTTGATATAGACAATGCAAAGATCTGAAAAATAGATGTTACAATTACAAAAAAAGAGATATTAGATTAATCTAATATCTCTTTTTGATTATTTGTTTTTCCTTAAATTTCTTACACAAACTCAAAAACTCGACCAGTTTAAATGAAATTTAAACTTGGGACTCAAACAGTTTTCGTTTGTTTCAGAAAATTAAGGAAAAAATAATTATTTAGTTTATATCTCTTTTTTTATTTCTTTTCTAATATCGTTATTATGAAATTTTAATAAATCATCATTTATTATAACTCAATATGGTTTTCAGATTTTTTCAAAGTGATATAGTGTTTTAGGTAATAATAATTTTTTAATTATTTTGTCCAATATACTTATTATTTTATCTAATATTATTCAGTTTTTTGTGTTATTTTTATATTGTATAAATTTTTTATTTTCTTCAATTATATCTTTATATTCATCTATTTCTAGCCAATTATTATTTATTTTTAAGAAATTTTCATATGTATTATCATAATCCAATATTGGTTTCATATAAACAATCCAAAAATATAAATATATGTCATCTTCTATTTTCCAATCTTTAAAATCCATTCAATCAATAGTACTAAAAAAACTCAAACAAAATCTACCAGCATGATATTTATGATTTTTTCTTACTCATAATATCTGAAAAATAAAAGTAATTATAGCTCTATTTAACCACATACTATTTTTACTAGTAACTATATATAAATCTATATCACTTTCACTATTTGCACTATTCATTGCAAGACTATTTCAAATTCAAATCATTTTTAGTCACGGAATCCATTTTATATAAGATATGTATTTATATGTTTTTTTAAAGAACTCCTTTTCTATATCACTTTGATTTTCTTTTATACCAAAGTGTTTTTTAAATAAGTCATGAATTTCTTTTGAAAATATTTGTTTCATTTTTTAATTTATTTTATATAATTGATAAAATAATACCTTTATAAATTAAAAATCAAGAAAAATGAAATATTTATGTGTCAATTGTAATTATATTTATGATGAGGCTATTTGAGATAGTTGAGAATGAATAGAAGCTTGAACAAAAATTGATGAAATAATTTCTTGTCCAGTTTGTGAAGAATATGATACTTTTCATCATATAAATGAGGAGATAACATATCTTTGAAATGATTTAAATGATAAATTTGAAGTAGAGCATTTTATAGAAGTAAATCATATTGACGATACAGTAGAAGTTATTATAGGTTGAAATACACATCCAATGTGAGAAGACCATAGGATTGCTTGGGTTTGATTATATGATGAATATGGTGATCTAGTTGAAGAAAGATTTTTAAATAGTGACGATGATAGTGCTGTCACTTTTGATGATTATTCTTTGGATGAAATAGAGATAAGAATAAAATGTACACAGCATAAACTTTTTGCGAAAAAATTTGTATTATAGTATGTTTTGTGTTATTATACATTTGTTTTAATAGATTTAATAAATTTCTTCTATAAACTCAAAAACTCGACCAATTTACTATGTAAATTGGGACAGGAAACAGTTTTCGTTTATTTCAGAAAATTATTAAACCTATTAAATATAAAAAATTTATTTCTAGTATTTTATATGTTATTTAAGATTTATTTCTTAAAATATATTGTATAAAAACTAATAAAAAATAAATATGAATCTAAAAGTATTTGAAATACTAGTTGATAAGAATAATATCAAATGACCATGAGTCTTTGAACATATTCTTATCATACTTCATAGAGTTTTTGAAGATTTTTCCAAAAAAAATCCTGAAAATCAAGTTGCTTTTTCTTTTGAAATAACAAAAGTAGGTAATAGAATCAGGTTTTTTGTCGTTTCTCCAAAAAAGTATGCAAACTTTCTTTCAAATCAAATCTATGCTCATTATAATGATGTAGAAATACAAGAAGTTTGAGATTATCTTTCAAATATACCATCTTCAAAGGTGCAAATTTGAAAAGTTTCTCTAAAAAAACATTATCTTTTTCCTATAAAAAGTTTTACTCAAATACAAGAAGAAGCAAGTCGTGATATGGTTGATCCATTTTCAAGTATAACTTCTGCATTGTCAAAATCTGGTAAATATACTTTAAATACTTTTCAAATTAATTTTACTCCAGTAAAAGACTCTTTTTGGAAAACTGATAGTGAAAAAATCATAAAGATAATTACATCAAAATCACCGAATTTTATCAAAAAAATCTTGCTTAGTAAATATTTGATATTTTTAAAAGTGCTTGTTTTTCCTTTTGTTCTTTTTTTGAAAATAATTAAATTATTCTTAAAAAGGGATGAAGAAGGATCTAGTGAACAAACAGAAGAAAAAACAGATGAAATAGCAGAATATTTTAAAACAAAACTAAGTCTTTCAGGTTATAAAACAAGTATAAATATAATTCATGCTTGAGATGATAAGATAGAAGCAAATGCAAGTATAAAAGAAATAAGTTCTACATTAGGTATATTTTCTTATTTTTGAGCCAATTCTTTTGTTTTAGATTCTATTGTTTCAGGGGAAGAATATTTTGAAATAGTAAGAAATAGAAAAGTTGTTTGAAATAATATACTTTCAACAAATGAATTATCAGGTCTTGTTCATTTACCAACAAGTTATGTAAAAACTCCTCAAATAAATTGGGTTTCTTCTCGTGCTTTTGAACCACCTTCAAATCTACCTATAGTTGATTCAGATTTAACGGATGATATAGTTCCAGAAAATGACTTAACTCCTATTTGAAAAACAAATTTTAGATGAACTAATATGAGTTTTGGTATAGGTCCAAATGATAGAAGGAGACATATGTATATCTTGTGAAAAACAGGTATGTGAAAATCTACTCTTTTAGAAAATATGATTATTGATGATATAAGAAAAGGTAGGTGAGTTGCAGTTATTGATCCTCATGGAGATCTAGCTGAAGCTGTTATTGGTTTTATACCAAAATCTAGAACAAATCAAACTATTATCTTTGATCCAAGTGATACTTCTTGGCCTATTGCTTTTAATATGCTAGAAGATATAAGCCCAGAACATAGACCACTTGTAGCTTCATGACTTGTTTGAATTTTTAAAAAAATATTTTGAGATTCTTGGTGACCAAGACTTGAACATATTCTTAGAAATACTATTTTGGCATTACTTGAATACCCAAATTCAACTCTTATTTCTATACCTCTTATGCTTACAAGTGAAGTTTTTAGAAATAAAGTTGTTTCAAAGATAAAAGATCCAGTTGTAAAAAAGTTTTGGACATGAGAGTTTGCAAAAATGGCTCCAAATCAAAGAAGTGAGGCTGTTTGACCAATACTTAATAAGGTATGACAATTTCTTTCTAGTTCTATTTTAAGAAATGTTTTATGACAACCAAAAAATAGTTTTTCTCTAAGATGGGCTATGGATAACCAAAAAATAGTTATAGTAAATCTTTCAAAAGGTAAGATATGAGAAGATGCATCGGCTCTTTTATGAGCTATGCTTGTAACAAAATTTCAAATGGAAGCTATGAGTAGAGCAGATATTTCTGAAGATAAGAGAGTAGATTTTTATCTTTATGTTGATGAATTTCAAAATTTTGCTACAGATAGTTTTGCTACTATTTTGAGTGAAGCTAGAAAGTATAAACTTAATCTAGTTATGGCAAATCAATATATAGACCAAATGCAAGAAAGTGTAAGATGAGCTGTTTTTTGAAATGTATGAAGTATAGTTTCATTTCAAGTAGGTTATCATGATGCAACTATTTTGAAAGAAGTTTTAACTTGAGAGATACTAGAAGATGATTTGATGAATCTAAAAAAATACAATATCTATACAAAACAATTGATAGATGGTATGCCAAGTAGGGTTTTTTCTGCTAGTACTTTTGCACCAAATAAAAAACATGAAGAAGTTTTCTCTAAAAGATATGAAAAAATACTTCAAGTTTCTCGTGAAAAATATAGTAAGCCTAAAAATCAAGTTGAAGAAAAAATATATAAAACTATAGAAGATATAGATGCTCAAGAACAAGCATTAGAGAAAAAAAGATTAGAAATAAAAGAAAAAGAAAAACAAGAAAAACTTATGAAAAATAAAAATATTTAAAAAAAATTTGTAAATAAATGATAATTATATATCATTTATTTGTACATAATTAATTTATAATATTATTAATATGAAAGAAAAAATAAAAAGTTTTTTTGTAAATGTGTTACTTGTTTCAATCATATCATATGGTATAGTTTATGGTGCCAACATAACTACTACTTCACAAACAGCAGTTACTTGAGATAAGATTACAGCTGCTTGGGTAAATGATGTAAATACTAAGTTGAACAATCTATCAACTTGAGTTTCATGAACAGTAGTTGGATGATGTTGGCAGTTTCAAGGGTATCAAGGAGCTTGTTGGTGATGAGCTATAAAAATTGCTACAACAAACACATGTCCTTCAGGATCAACAGTTAGATGAGTTAGTGGTCAAAGTAATAGTAGTGATACTTGATGAGCCGAAATTCAATCTTTTATCTGTGTAAAAAATTAATAATTATGAAAAAAATAATAATTATATTATTGTCTTTATCTATATTATTTTCTTGTACAAAGGTACAAGAAAAAGATGAGATCGTTACCAATTCTTGAGAAATTGTTGCTCAAACTTGAGCTTTAATCGAAGAATCTAATCCTTCTGAAGAACTTGTAGAAGATTCTACAAAAAATGAACTTATAAATATAACTCATGAAAATTTTAAACCATTGATTGCATCATTGAAGAAAATGGATAAAGAAAGTTTGAAGGATATAAATTGTGAGACTTATATATATCTTAGTGAATTGGAAAATAGACCAGATTATCAAGTTGAAATATATAATGATTATATGAAACAATGTAAAGAAATAGTTGATAATTCTAACAAATAAAGCTAACTTTAAAAGTTAGCTTTATTTTATCAGATTTTTTGTTTTGTAAAAATAAGATCTAGAATTTTGATAGTTTTTAAATATTGCATTATCAAGTTCCTTATAAGAATTGTTTTTTTCTTTCATACTTAGATATTCAAACATCTTGTTTGAATGATATACAAATAAGTTAAAGTTATTTATTATCCCATTCATAGTATAATAATCAATTTCATCATTCTTATATTGTTTTAAAAATTCTTGTTTTAAAGCTTGTTCTGTTGCTCTAAAACTATCATATAAATCTTGAGAATTTTTGTTATAAAAATATATATATCTTATTTCATTAACTTCAAATTTGTATTGTTCTATACCATAATTTAGATCTAGGATTTTTTCCATGTATCATTCTATATTTTTTTCATCAGTATATCAAGCTATAGAGTAGTTTACTATTGAAAAAAAAGAAAAAATGAATAATATTGTTAAAACTAATTTTTTCATAAAAATATTAGTTAAAAATTAAAATATTTATTAATTTATAATTAAAATATATAAAATGTCAAATAATTTATATGAAATTCTTTGAGTTGATAAAACTGCTACAAATGAAGAGATAAAAAAAGCATATAGAAAGAAAGCTATGCAATACCATCCTGATAGAAATCCTTGAGATAAATCAAGTGAAGAAATGTTTAAAAAAGTAAATACTGCATATGAAACACTTTCTGATGATAAGAAAAGAAAACAGTATGATATGTTTTGAAGTACTTGATGAAGTCAATTTTGATGATGAAATCCTTTTGGTAATTCATGATTTTCTTGATTTGAAGATATATTTTCTAATATGTGATGAGCTAGTGGAAGAAGTTCAGGTTTTGAATTTAATATAGAAGATTTATTTTGAAATATGTGATGAGCTTCTAGTAGAAGAAAATCATCACATCAAAAAGAAGAAAAAGAAGAAACTCTAGATTTTGAAAAAATATATGAAGTACCAATTTTTGATCTTATTTTAGGTTGTAAAATAGAAGTAACTTGAGTTTATTGACAAAAAGCAACTTTAAAAATACCAAATAGTACAAAACCAGGAACAAAATTTAGAATTAAAGATTTTTGAAAAAGTGAATGAACAAAAAAATGAAATCTTATAATTAAAATTGATGCTTTAATGCCAAAAAATATAAGTGAAGTTGATTTACAAATGCTTAAAGTTATCAGAGAAAATGTAGGTTATTAAATATCTTTTATTAAAAAACAATTTTTGAATTAGTAAATTCAAAAATTGTTTTTTATATTGTAAATATGTTCATTATATTTTATAATTAATTTATATTTATTTTTTAAATTGTAAACAATGAAAAGAAATGCTTTTACATTGGTTGAATTAATAGTTATTGTTACTATATTAGTTATATTGTGAACAGTATGATTTGTTTGATATAGTTGATATCTTTCTGGAGTAAGAGATGCCAATAGAGAATCTCAATTAAAAGTATTAAGTGATTCTATATCATTATATGCATTAAATAAGCCAGTCCCATTACCAGAAGAAAATGTTTCAGTACTTTATTCAGGTTCAGTAATTTCCTACCAATGATATTTATGATCAGATATTATTGATGCGATTTGATATACTGAAGAAGGTATTGATCCAAAAACAAAGGATTACTTTACATATTATGTTACAGCTGATAGAAAATATTATCAATTATTGACATTTTTAGAAAATAGAAAAGTTGCAAATACTAATACAAATTTTCAAGTAAAATTTCCACATACTGTATGAGATAAATTATGAATTTTTATTTGAGATGTAGAATGAACAAATAGTAATATTCCATTACAAGAAATAATTACTCCTTGATCAAATATAGAGCTTGAAAATGTTTCAATGTCATTGACTTCTATACTTAGTGAAACAGATGCTATTACATGAGATCATACTGTTTTAGAAGCATTATCAGATGTTATATTATCTTGATGAAAATGATATAGTGTTTCATCAACATGACAACTTATCTACACAGATTATAATAATTTATAATTATATAGAAAATGAAAAATAAAAAAAGAGCATTTACATTGGCAGAACTAATAGTTGTTATAGTTATTTTAGCTATACTTTCTTCTATATCAATTTTAATATATATGTGATATGCAGAAAGTTCTAGGGATTCTGCTAGGATATCTGATATAGCAAATATACATAAATTGTTAGAATTATATAAGATCCAAGAATGAACTTTACCAATACCAACAAATTGAGTTGCTGTTACATATTCATGAGCAGTTGTTTGGGTTCAATGAACCTTTTGAGATACTATATTGGATAAGGTAAAAAATTGATGAGTTGAATTAATAGATCCTGCAACTAAAACAGAATATTCATATTCATTGTTAAATACATTAAATGATTATCAAATATGAACTGTAATGGAATCAGAAAATAGTAAAGCAAGTCTATTATGACAATCAAAAGAAACTACATATGCTTATTTAGATTGAAATTTCAACGGAATATGAGCTAGAACTTTTACTTGATGAATCAATTATGTATTTGCTTTACCAAGTATAACTGCTGCTTATTTATGAGAAAATGCTGACTTAATTGATATAGTTAATAATAATTGACTTGTTTATAATTGATATTCAAATCTCCCATATTCTTATAATGGTACAAAGTTTAATATATTGGGTTGATATGATAATATAATTTGAATTGATAATTCAAAACTTTCTATATATGTCACAAATGATTTATGAGTTCTTACAAAGATAACAGAAGAATCAGATAATGAAAGAATAGATTTATTATGAAATGTACAAAATTCTTATTCTTGAACTGTTGTTAGTAGTACAAAACCTTTGGTGTCAGTTTATTCTGTTTCAGTTGAAGAACCTACAAATGCTACAAAAGAAGTTGCTATAAATGTAGTGAATAAATTACTATGATCTACTATATCTACAAATATGAGTAGTTTTGCACTTTTACCATTTGATTGATGATGAGTTTATAATACATGATGAACATCTTCTTGATGAAGTAGTTGATGAACATCCTCTTGATGAACTCCTAGTCCATATACTATAACTTTTTCTGAATCAGATTGACAAACATACCTTTGTTCTAGTTGTTTTTAATTTATTTTTAATTTTTTAATATTAATATTATGAAAAAATATATTATATTTATTGTTTTATCTTTTCTTTTATTTTCTTGTTCTAAAGATGATGAAGAAGTTACTATTGATAATATAGAAAATACTTCTAGTGAAGTTTCAACAGAGACTCAAACTTGAGCAAAAAATCAAAGAGACAATTCAAAAGATGGTAGTACTTTACAAATAGAAAAACCAGAAGAAAAGGTAGAAAACGGTAAACTTATAGTTTGATGAAATACATTTGAACAATGATTATCTGTAGATTTTAATAATATACTTAAAAATTATAAAACTGATAAATTTTATAAATCATCTGGTGCACAAAATGTAACTTTTTTGATATCTAGTGGATCATTGGAGGAAATAGCAGATTTTTACTATAATGATTTAAAAAGTAAATGATGGACTACTGGGTATGTTCCTGATTCAGAAATAGAAAAAAAAGCATCAGAAACTTTAACTAATACAGGTTCACAAGTTCCATCAGAAACCCAAGCTACTCAAATAGATAAGGACGATTTTTATTTCTTACAAAATCCAATTTATTTTACAAAAGAAATTGATGGTAAAAAATGAATTAATTTAAGTATTAGATTTAATCCAACTGTTCCAAGTTCTATTGAAAAAAACTTAAAACTTTCTTGAAAATTTATTGTTTTTGAAATGAATGAATATATTGTACAAGGATGAGAACAAGTTAATAATTAATATTTTTTAAAATAATTAAAATGATTAAAAAAATAATAAAGATATTTGCTCTTGCTTTCTCATTTCTAAGTTTTTGAATAGCAAATGCAGATACAAATGTATCATGAACTATATCTTCAAATACTACTTGGACACTTGCAAATAGTCCATATATAGTTACTTGAAATATAACTGTAAATGTAAATTATACTCTTACTATAGAGCCTTGAGTAGTAGTTAAATTCAATAACTGAACTGCTCTAAATGTAAATGGTAGATTGATAGCAGATGGTACACCAGAAAACAAGATCTACTTTACAAGTATAAACGACTGGACAGTTTGATGATCTAATTGAGGTACATGAAGTCCTGCAAGATGAAATTGGTTATATATAAATATAAATGGAGCAGGGAGTAATGGGAGTATAATAGATAATGCAGAGATAAGATATGCATGACAAGATTATTGAACAGCTTCAAATACTGATTGTTCTTATCCATATACATCAACTAAATATAAAAATCGTGCATTAATATTGGATAGTACACAAACAACATTGAGTAATGTAAGGATAACAAATACACAAAGTACACCAAATTGTTATGACTGATGGAATACAGTATTAGCATTAATATGATGAAATAATACAATAACATGAGTTACAATAAATGATTATAAAACAAGATGAATATATATAGAGTGAGGTACTCAAAATATAAATAATAGTGTAATAAATGGATATAGAGCTTCAACATTTGATAGAGCAGATTATTGAATTACTATAAAAACATGAACAGTTTCATTAGTAGCTACAATAACAAATAGTACAATAGAAGAGAATCAAACTTGAGTTCTTATACTTTGATGAGATCCAGTGATGACATGAAATATAATAAGGAACAATAATTATGGAGTGGATTCATTTGATCTGGAGATAAGGATCTGAGCAAAGGATATATCATCAAACAATACTATTACTGGTAGTAGTATTGCAAATGTATGAATAAGGAATTTAAATATTAGATGAACAACAGGTACTTTGGATGCATCAGTTTATGAATTATCACTTATATGATCATGAGATTTGAATGCAAATAAGACACTTACTATATTACCATGAAGTGTGATAAAGATGTTTCCTTCAGTTTCAGTTAATATAAATGGTAGATTGATAGCAGATGGTACACCAGAAAACAAGATCTACTTTACAAGTAAAAATGATAATACTATATGATCAAATGAAAGTTCAGGTACATGAAGTCCTGCAAGATGAAATTGGTTATATATAAATATAAATGGAGCAGGGAGTAATGGGAGTATAATAGATAATGCAGAGATAAGATATGCATGACAAGATTATTGAACAACTTCAAATGCTGATTGTTCTTATCCATATACATCAACTAAATATAAAAATCGTGCATTAATATTGGATAGTACACAAACAACATTGAGTAATGTAAGGATAACAAATACACAAAGTACACCAAATTGTTATGACTGATGGAATACAGTATTAGCATTAATATGATGAAATAATACAATAACATGAGTTACAATAAATGATTATAAAACAAGATGAATATATATAGAGTGAGGTACTCAAAATATAAATAATAGTGTAATAAATGGATATAGAGCTTCAACATTTGATAGAGCAGATTATTGAATTACTATAAAAACATGAACAGTTTCATTAGTAGCTACAATAACAAATAGTACAATAGAAGAGAATCAAACTTGAGTTCGTATACTTTGATGAGATCCAGTGATGACATGAAATATAATAAGGAATAATAATTATGGAGTGGATTCATTTGATCTGGAGATAAGGATCTGAGCAAAGGATATATCATCAAACAATACTATTACTGGTAGTAGTATTGCAAGTACTGTTGCTAGATCTACAGATATTAGATATCCAACAGGTACACTTGATACAAGTCAACAAAGTATTACTATGATAGATAATTGAATTTTGCCTATAAATAAGACTCTTACAATAGCACCTTGAAGTGTTATAAAGATGGCTTCTTGAATAAGTTTTAATGTAAAGGGAAGATTGATAGCAGAAGGTGAACCAAGTAATAAGATAATTTTTACAAGTGTAAATGATAATACTGCTTGAGAAGCACTTTGAAATGGAAATCCTACTAAATGATCTTGGTTATATATATATATAAATTGAGCTGGAACTAATGGAAGTATCATAGATAATGCAATTATAAGATATGCATGACAAAATTATTGAACAACTTCAAATGCTGATTGTTCTTATCCATATACATCAACTAAATATTATAATCGTGCATTGGTATTAAATAATACTCAAACTATAGTAAAGGATTCTATTTTTGAAAATATTTATGGAACAATTAATTGTTATGAATGATGGAATACAGTAATACATGTAAATTGATGATCTACTGTTGTAGAATGAAATTTGTTTAGAGAAAATACCCCAAAAAGTTCAATATATATTAATTGATGAACTCAAAATGTACAAAATAATACTATTGATGGATTATTACATGATCAATATGGTGTTATAAATTGAAGAACACAATATTGAATCATAGATTATACAGGATGAAATAATTTATTAAATAATATAGTATTAAGTCATTGAGTATATGGTATATATGATAGACTTATGACATCAAATATGTTAAATAATATATTTTTTAATAATGTTGCAAATTCAAATGTTAATCCGCTTAATAATTCAAATCAGATAACTGATCCATTATTTGTAAATGGTACTTATGAATTAAATCCAGGTTCACCAGCTGTTGGAGCAGGAACAAATTGAGAAGATGTTGGAGCATTTTCACTTTGAGAGAGTGCATCTGGTTATCTGACACTTTATTCAAATGTACAAGTAAATGGAGTAAATAAAAATCTATCATATACTTGGGATTTTATAGAAAAACCAGCTTTAGCAGGTGATATAACTATAAATGGTAAGGTTTGAACAGTAACTTCAAATTCAAATGTAAGATGTAGTTATGAGATAAGATATACTTGAAATTATAAATTAAAATTTACTTTAATAGATGGTTGACAAGTTGTAGGCTCTCAAATAAAAACATTTACAGTTACAAAATAGTTTAAAAAAGAATTAGAGATTTTCTAATTCTTTTTTTTGTTCTTCATTTATTCAAGTTAGTTTTAGTATATTTTCTATTTTTGAGTTACTGATAAATTTGAGTATCTTTCTTATGATTTCATCATCATGGTTTATATTTAGTATTCAAATGAGAGATTTTATTTTTAGTTTTGTTAAGATAAGTTTTATCTCATCTATATCTTGTTTTTCGTTTATAGTTTCTATTATTTCATATATCTCTTCAAAAGCAATTCATTCGGGGATTTCTTTGTATACCAAAGCTAGTATTTCTAAGTATTTATTTAATTTATAGAAATCTTTATCTTTGTTTATGTTAAATTCATTTTTTATTTTTATATTTTTTATCTTGTGAATCTTTCATTTTTCACTTGTTATTATTTCAAAATTTATGCTATATCATAGGTCTAAACTTTTTTCTGTTTTACTATATTTTTTGCTAGCTTTTATTTTTCAATATGTTTTTGTAAAAAGAGTATATAAAAACTCTTTATCATTTGTCTTTATAAAGTTATTTTCATTTACTTTTAGAGATTTTTCTATCTTTAAAACTATTGCTTTATCTTTGAATATACTCAATTTTAAAAAATTAGTAAATAAATATTGAAATATAAAAAATATAGTATATAATATTTGCAATTTAATTTTTTTCAATAATTTATGCAAGAAATAAATCTAAGCGAAAAACAAGTAGACGAATTAATATTATCACTTATTACTTCTCATTCTAAAGAAGTTCAAGTTGATGAATCTAAATTTTTAGATTTACTAAAATTTAGTTTATCTCTTAATACTATGGAAAAAAAGAGAGTAGTTGATGCTGTCCCAACTCTTAGCCAATTTCAATTTGATGAATTGTCTAAAGTTTTTACTGAGGAAAGAGATAAGTTTAGAGAACTTGCAAAAGAACATCCAGAAGATATAAAAAAATTGGTTGCAAAACAACAAAAGGAATGGTTAGAACTTTGAGATCTATATCAAGCTGAAATGCAAGCAAAACAAAAAGAATCTCAAGATCAAAATAAAATAGACGATATTAAAGCTTCACTTTGATTATAATTTATGTTATATAGTTTTTGTATATTATCCGATAAACAAGTAAGAGTAGATATTTATTTATCTGCTCTTTTTCAAGATTTTTCAAGAAGTTATATACAAAAGATGATTGATAGGTGACAAGTTAGTGTAAACTCAAAAATCATAACAAAAAATATCAAAATCAAGCCAAGAGATGAGATTATTATAAATATTATAAATGAATCAATTGAAGTAAATCCACAAGATATGAATTTGGATATCATATACGAAGATGAAAATCTACTTATAATTAATAAAGATCCATTTTTAAATGTACATCCAGTCCCTTGAGAAGATTGAAATAAAAATACACTAGTAAATGGTATATTGTATCATTGTAAATGAGCTTTACCTTGTATATCTTGAGTAGAAAGACCAGGTATAGTTCATAGGCTTGATAAGGATACATCTTGAATTATATTGATAGCAAAAACAGACTCTATGATGAGTTATTTATCAGGTATAATAAAAGATAGGGAAATAACAAAAAATTATATAGCAATAGTAAGTGGTTTAGTTAAAGAATCTGAATTTAAAATAGAAAGTTTTATAGGTCGTGATCCAAATGATAGACTTAAGATGACTACAAAAAATCCTATTAATCCAAAACTAGCTATAAGTTATTGAAAACTTCTTTGATATATAGACAATAAATATAGTGTATTAAAAATAAACATTAAAACTTGAAGAACTCATCAAATAAGAGTTCATTTATCTAGTATAGGTTTTCCGATTTTAGGAGATAAAGTTTATGGAAATAAATCTATAAATGATGAAGTTTTAAAAAAATATTGATTACAAAGACAAGCACTTCATGCTTATGAACTTGATTTTAATTTATATGGTAAATCAGTAAATTTTAAAGCAAATTTGAAGACAGATATGAAAAAAATAATTTGAGATTTAATTTTTTAATTTTAATATATGAAAAATATAATTTTAATAATCTTTATTTTGTTTTCACTTACTTCTTGTTGAGATGATTTTAAAGAAGCATGAAATATAATGGATGATTATGCTGGTAATCTTGAAACTTCTATAACAGATTCGAAAGAAGTTAAAGAACTGATGAATCAAAATACTGATGATTTAAAGAATGCAATTGATTCATCAAAACAATAAAAGAAGAGATTTTTGATATGAACCCCAATTAGTGGAATGAAAAAAAAAGAGAAGTTAAATATTGTTAAGATGATTTCTGTATTGCACAGGAGTCATCTTTTTTTTGTTCCATTGAAAACGATGATTATTATAATAAAATA
>JAQVDN010000011.1 GCA_028698305.1 Candidatus Altimarinota bacterium | reverse complement strand
TATTTTATTATAATAATCATCGTTTTCAATGGAACAAAAAAAAGATGACTCCTGTGCAATACAGAAATCATCTTAACAATATTTAACTTCTCTTTTTTTTTCATTCCACTAATTGGGGTTCATATCATAAAATCTCTTTTTTTAACATAATTTTTCAGTTTTTCAAGCACATTTTTCCCACTCATTTTTCTGACTATCATAATAAAAAATAGGTATAGCAATCAAAGTAAGAATAGCACTTGATGAGAGTCACCAAACTATACTCCGTGCAAGTCAGCTCCATACTGGATCTGATGTTATTTTAATTGCTCAAAATATTGCTGAAATACTAGTTAACATTATAGGCATAAATCTGATATAACCTGCATTTATTATTGCTTTTTCAATTGTCCATCATTTCCTTTTTAATATATCAATATAATCTATCAAAAGTATAGCATTTCAAACTACTATTCAAGCTAAACTTATAACTCAAATCATTCCAGTTGCATTAAAATATTCATTTTTTAATAAATATAAAATTGAAAAACCTGGAAATATTCAAAAAAATCAAAGTAAAAAAGGTAGCATAACTATTCAAGCAACAGCAAAACTTCTAAATTGACCAACTATTAAAAAATATATAGCTAAAAGTGCCAAAATCATTGCAGTTCATAGATCTCTAAAAGTATCCATTGTAAGTTTCCATTCTCAATCCCATTCAAGTTTATATATTTTTCAATCAATTAATGATTTGTATCTTATACCATAAAATCAAGATTTTATTATCTCATATTTTCATTTTAAAAATTCATCACTTTTTAAAATAGACATAAGTTTAACAATAGGATAAACTACTGAATTATCTCACATTTCTGCATATATAAAATTAGTTTTTTCTCTTGTATCAGTATTTATCTCTGGACTTACAAATTCATAGTTTATTTTTGCTATACTACTTAATGGTATTTTTAATCCTGAAGAATTAGTAAACTTAATTGTTTCAAGCATATTTAAACTCTCACTTTGCTCATTTTTTACTCATAGTAAAATATTTGTTTCTTCAAGAGATGGAGAGTTTTTTATTATACTTATATTTGTAACATTTTTTGCAATAGCAATAGTATTAGCAACTTGTTCAATATCCAAACCTGATCTAGCAATAGACTCATGGTCCAACTCTATATTTACTTTTCTATATGTAGTTGAGATTGAAGTATTTAAATCCGCTAATTTTTCACTTAATTCTAGTTTTTTTACTTCACCAAAAACATAATTTGTAAATTCATCTAGATTTTTATCATTATCTCATCATTTAACTTTTAACATAAAAGTAGCTCTTACTGGTGGTCCTGGAGGATCTTCAAGTAATCTAAGTTTTACATCTGGATATTTTTCAAGTAAATACTTAGTAAGTAATGGTCTGATGTTAAAAGTATAATTTTCTGACTTAATTCTATCTTTGTGTTCATCTTTTGAAATCAAATTAATTCTTGTAGAAATTTGATATTCTTCCAATCTATTGCTTCATCATCTAAACAAATTTGCAAAATCTCACATAAATGGAGTTCAAATTGTTGATGAAACCGATTCAACTATATCTAATTCTTTTGGTAAATCATAATTATTAAAAAAGAAATTTTCTATATCTTTTTCTATTTCTAGCATTTTTTCAACATTTGTTCACCTAACAGAATCTACCCATAAATAAACTTGATTTTTATTTGATTTAGGCAACATACGAGCTTTGAAAACTCAAAAATATATTGGTAATATCATCACTAAGATTAGTGAAATCCAAAATGTAGTTTTAAATATTTTTCTATTTCTTTTAGCTTTTTTATCGTCTCTGATAAATATATTCATAAATTTTAAATACACTTTTCTTACATCAAATTTTGATTCTTTTTTTGCTTGATGATGTTCTGAAGAATCTACATTTTTTGTAGTCATATATGAAACCCAAGGATTAATTGAAAATGCTACTATAATTGAAAATAAAAGTGCTACAATTGCAAATTTAGGTATAGGTCACATATATTCTCACATCATTCAAGTTACTGCAAACATTCAAGCAAATGAAAGTATTTTTGTAATTGTAGATAATATAACTCCTGAACCTACTTCTTGAACTGATTCTAAAATTGCTTCCAATTTTGTTTTTCAAGTATAAATTCTCTCTTCTAAATGTCTATGAATATTTTCAACAACAACAATAGAATCATCTACAAGCATTCATATAACAAGTATAAGAGCAAAAAGTGAAATTCTATTTATATTGTATCAAACTATATATGCATATAAAAATACTAATGAAAGTATAAGTGGTATAGAAGTTGCCGTATTTAAAGCATTTTTCCATCATAAAAATAATACCAAAATTACAACTACTATAATAATTGATTCTATTAAATCTTTTATTAAATGTCATGTTGCTTCTTGTGCTTCAGCTCACTCATCTTGAATTATTTCTATTCAAATATCACGAGGAAGTTCTTTTATAATTTCATCCATTTGAGATTTTATTTCATTTGTAACAAAAACTCAATTAGTTCAAACTTGTTTTCAAATTCATAAAAATACTGCATTTTTACTTTTTGCTTCTTTTGTAGAAAATAAACTATATTTAGATAATCTTTTTTCTCAATAAGTTATGTCTGCAACATCAGATAAATATAAAGTACTTCAAGATACATTTGAAATAACAAGTTTTTTTAATGATTCTACATCATTTAAAGTTCATGTTGTTTCTACAAATACTCTTTCTCAATTTGGTGAATTAAAATTTCAATTTGGTAAATCTAAATTATTTTTCTTTAAGACACTATAAATTTGCATTATATCAGTATTTTTTGCTTCTATTTTTTCTAAATCTAGATTTATAATTATGTTTTTTCTGATTCATCAAACTATATTTAAAGTAGTTACATTTTTTATAATTTTTAGTTTATCTTTTATTATATTTGCAACTTGAAGTAAATATATTTCTTGATCTTGTATACTTAATTCTTCCCCATTTGAAGCATTAGGATTATCATAATAAATAGCATATGTTATTTGTGGTAATTCTTCTGGATTTATAGTTGTAACAATAGGATTTGAAACTCAGTATGGTTTTAAATTTAAATTTTCATTTATTTTTTGATTCAATCTTATTTTTGCATCTTCACTATTTTCTCAAACTTTAAATTTAACCATTACTCAAGCATAATTATCTCATGCAACTCAATATACTTCATCTATTCCCTCTATTTCCATTATTTTATTTTCTAGAGGTGAAATAATATATTTTGATACATCTGTAGAACTTAATCAACTTGAATTAACAAAAACATTAAATGCTGGAACAACAATAGTTGGATTATATTGTTTTGGTAATATAAAATAACTTCATACTCAAGAAATAAGTATTACAATTATTAAAACTACTGTTAGTTTTGAATTTTGTATGAAAAATTTTGCTATATTACTAAACATTTTTTTATTTAATTAATGTAATTAAAATATTTGACAATTATTTTTTTTATTTATAATACAAATGCCATTTTCGGCAAATTTTGGAGGTTTTTGAAATGCAAGGCAAGCAAAAAGCCAAGAAAATGAAGGCCCGGCGCGCTGAAAAGCGAAAGAACAATGGTGGATTGACTCCGAGTCATTCCCGCCGTTACCGTTATTAAATTCAAGAAAGGGAGGAAATTTTGATAGACGGCTACCATAGGTAGCCGTTTTCATTTTATCTAATTTTTTCTCAATCATATATATTTTCTTTTCCATCTGTAATAACAGTTTCTCCAACTTTTAATCAAGATATATGCGAAAATTTATCGTTAGATTTTATTATTTCTATATTTTTAAACTCTACAATTCATTCATCATTTAAAACATAAACTCAAGGAATCATATATTTTGAAACTATAGAATTATTTGGTATCAAAGTAAAATCAAAATTATCTACACTACTTAAATAAACCTTTGTATAACTTCCAATCTTAAGTCAAAAAGTATTTTTCAAAACTACTTCTACCTTAGTTTTCTTAGTTATCTCATCTTTTGAAGGATAAATAAGAGAAACTTTTGCTTTTACTTGTTTATCAAATCAATCAACTTCCAATAAAACTTCACTTCATAAAGTTATATTTTTTAGTGAATCTTCTCAGACTAATATATCTAGTTTTAAATTAGACTCATCACTAACACTAAAAACTGGAATACCTCATCATATAACTTGTCATACTTCAACCATCTTTGAAGTAATAACTCATGAAATTGGACTTCTTATTTCTCAAGAATTTATCATAACAGAAGCACTGTCTCTTTGTCCTAGACTTTCTGTTATTTTTAAATCAAGTTCTTCAAGTTTTGCTTGTTTTTGTTTTTTAATAGATTCTATATTTGCTTTCAATTCATCAACTTGAGAAGATACAACCTTGGTTTGAGTTTCTGTTTCTCTTATCTTTGAATCACTCGTTAATTTATATTGATTATATGTTTTTTCTGCTAATTCAACTTGTTTTTCAAGCATACTTAATTGCAGATTTCTTGTATTTTCAAAATCACTTAAAGATTGTTTACTTCATTTTAATCATAAGAAATATTCTCCTGAAACTGTTATAAGACTAGATTCAACTTGTGATCAAAAATTTGTAACTGTTTGTTTTAAAGAATCAATAGTTTGTTTTGGAAAATAAACATTTTCAACAGAATTTTCTAAAACATCATAAGTAAGATTTAAAAGTACTTTTATACTTTCAGCCAATACCTCTCAATCTCTAAGAGCTTTAAGTAATATTTCATCACTAGGTTCTTTATTCTCTATCTCGTCATTATATAGTTTTTTATAAGATAGATACAATTTATTTGTTTCTAAAAATTGGATTTTTGATCTATTATAGATACTACTATTTCTAGCACTAAGATATATTTCATAGTCATTATTTTTGTTTTTGTTAGCTTCAGTAACTCAAAGTATCTCATCTACAAAATTGATTATATTTGTATCAAGCATAACTGATCAAACTACTGCATTTTTTGAATTATCAATTATATTTTTCTCTTTTTGCTCTAACAAAATCTTTGTATTTTCTAGATTTGTTTTAGCTGTTTCAAGTCAAGTTAATGCAGTTTGCAATTGAGCTTCACTAACCATTTTTATATCAGAAAGTCATGTATTTATTCATGTTTCTCATAATAATGCTTGATTTAATTTCTCTTCTAAAGCTTTTATTTGATCATCAAACATCAAAGAAGTTGTATTTTTTAAGTCACTTAGATTATTTAAAATACTTGATGAAGTATCATATCAAACTCTTGCTTCCATAGAATCAAGAGTTAAAAGTAAATCTCATGCTCTTACATAATCTCATTCTGAAGCAAAAATAGAAGTCACTCTTCATCAAACTTTTGTAGAAAGTGAAACACTATCAACTCAAGATAAATATCAAACATAAGTATTGTAATCATCTATACTTCAACTAAAAACTGATCATGTTTGAAAATATCTTTGTTCCGGTATACTTACATCTTTGGAACAAGAAAATAAAAATAAACTAAAAACTAAAAATAAAATTATTTTTTTCATTTAATAAGTATTAAAATAATAATGTAATAATTGTAAGAAATGTGCAAAAACAAGAAATTCGAAGTTTTTCCGCATTTCTTAAGAATTAAATATAGATTTCATAGCAGAAATAAGTTCTAAAACCTTTGGTTCAGAAATCTTGTAAAAAACTTCTTTTCATTTTTTTTCACAATCAAGGATTCATTCTAGTTTCATTTTTCAAAGATATTGAGAAATTTGTGATTGAGATATATCTGTACAAGTCATTATTTCAGAAACATTTTTTTCTTCATTTCACAAAAAACACAAGATAGCAAGTTTATCTTTATTTGAAAAACTTTTCATAAGTTCAGAAATCTCTGAAACTCTTTGTATCATTTCATTCATTTTATATATTATTATATTATAATATGTTAATATATTATATAAAAAAATAAAAAAGCAAATTATTTTTTTGCTTTTTATTATTTTTATTGTTTAATTATCCTTATCTTCTCTATTTTTCACATTTTTTTTTAAAAACCCCCTATTGACTTTAATTAATATATTTTTATAATAAAGATATTAATATATAATAATATAATTATGTCAGAATTATTTTCTTTAGGACAAGTATTATCAGCTTTTGAAAATATCAAACAAGAAAAATGAATTGAAAAACTTTTAAATAATGTAAAAGAAAAATGCTTTTGAGATAGATTAGATAAAAACAATATAGAAGAATTTAAAGATTTTGTTAGAGACTTCTATTCTATGTATTATTTAATGAAAAAGAAATTCAAAGATGAATATAGAGATGATTGAGTAAGATATTTTGAACATCTAAGAGAAGTTGTAAATAATGTTTTAGATTTACCAAATCCAAATACTCAAAAAGTTTTAATTGCTATTGCTCATGATTCTATTGAAGATACAAATAAAACTTTTGAGTGATTAGAAGAAGATTATTGATATGAAGTTGCATTAGCTGTTCAAGCTATTAGTAAAGAGCCATGGGAAGAATATGAAGATTTTGATATAAAAGATGAAAATGAAAGAAAAGACCAAGCAAAAAAAGAAAGAAATAAAGTTTATTTTTGACATTTAAAAAATTTTGAAACTTTCAAAAATCATATTAAAAACTTAGCTTTAGTAAAATGATTTGAATTAGATGAGGAAAAAATTGAAGAAATAGCTAAAAATGCTCTTGATGTAAAATTTGCAGATAGAATTCATAATCTCTCAACTCAATGGGATCCAAATGATTTAGAACAAGTAAGAAAAAAAGTTGATGAAACTAAACAATATTTTTTAGATATAGCAAAAGAAACAAATATAGATGCTTATAATAAAATGCAAAGTTTAATATTAACTTTAGAAATAAGATTAATTAATGCTAATTCAAATATTAAAAAAGTGTTACAATAAAAGGACTTAAAAGTCCTTTTATTGTTTAATTATCCTTATCTTCTCTATTTTTTCACATTTTTTATTATCTCCTATTTGTACAAAAACTCAAGAAACAAGATAAGTTGGATCAAGAGATTGTTCTATCTTTCATTTTCATATTCAAGTTAAAAATCTAGAAATTACACTATCATAATCAGCTCAAATTATAGAATTATATGGTCAATTCATACCTACATCACTTATAAATCAAGTTCATTTTTTTAGTATAGTTTCATCATTTGTTTGGATATGAGTATGAGTTCAAAAAACAAAACTAACTTCTCAATCTAAGAAATGTGATAATCAATAAAGTTCAGCACTTGCTTCATTGTGAAAATCTATAATTATTCAATCTAAATTTTCTCATTTATAAAGTTCTAAAATTTCTTTAGCTTTTAAAAATGGATTTGTTACCTTATGGTTCATAAAAACTTCTCATTGAAGATGAATAATAAGCAATTTTTTACCATTTTTTTCAAAAATCTTATATCATACTCAAACTAGATCTTCTTCATAAAAATTAGCACATCTTATAAGACGAGAATCTTTTTTTCAAAGATAATCTTTTATCTTATCAAAATTATCAAATATATGATCACCTGAAGTCATTATATCAACTCCCATTTTTTCCAATTCTAAAACATGTTTTTCTATAGCTCATCTTCATGAACTAAGATTATCCACATTTGCAATTATAAAATCAGGATTGTATTTTTTAATCAATCCTGGTAATTCTTTTCTCAATCAATTTCTTCAAACTCTTCAATAAACATCTCAAAATATTAGTATTTTCATTTTTTAAAATTAAATTAATAATTATTGTCTTATATTTCTATTATAAAAAGAAGTCAAAAACATACTAAAAACCCCAAATATAACTATAAATTCAAAAATAGAAAATATAATAGAAGCATAATAAAATCTAAATTGTGATTTTTCAATTTCTAATAAATCTTTTCAAGAATATTTCATTTCCAATGAATTATATTCATAAGAATTTATTTGTTTTAAAGTTTCCTTATCTTCTTGTTTTAAATTCATATACGAAGCATATTTATTTAAATCTTCATAATTTCAATTTATATAAGTACTTACTATTGAAAATGGTAAATAAATAGTATAAACTATGATCATAGATAAAAGAAATTTTAAAAACCTCTTAAATCATGAAGTTTTATGAAAACTGTAGATTATAATATTATACAACTTTTTTGATTTATTATCTTCATCAAGGATAAAAAAATAAGAAAAAATAAATCTATAAAATAAATAAAAAATAACTATACAAAGTAATATAAAAATAAAAAGTGATATTATAGAAAATGAATTTTGAGGACTATCTATAACCATAACTGACACTTCAGCTATTCATCAAAATGCCCATATAATCAAACCTAATATAAATATTGAAACTAATATAGGAATCAAAAAAATAATAAATAATAATAAGGATAATAATATATATCTTAAAAATAATTTATAATTTAAGTACTCATTTTTCTTGTATGATAATTTTTCTCATGATATATATGAAGAATTTAATTTTAATAATAAAACAAAATTAAAAAAGTATCACAATATAAAAGCTCAAAGAGATAAAAAATAAATAATATCTCATAAAAAACTACCTGTATATGTACCATTTAAGAGTGCTCAAATATAAGTTAAAAAACTAATATCTGAGAAAAAAGAAAATATAAAAAAAACTAAAGCAAATGGAATTATAGTAATAAATCAAGAAATTATTCACAATAAAAAAATAAAAAGTTTTGAAATATTCCAATGAACAAAATTTTTATATAACAAAGAAATATCTCAAAATAAAGACTTAATATCATTTTTCATAATCAAATTTTTAGTTAAAATTGTAAAATAATTTATTATTATTTTAATAAAATACATACAATTTGCAAAATAAAAACAAAAAAGTAAAATAATAAAAATTAATTTTTCAAAATCATATGAAAAAACATGATATAATTTTTGGTGCTATTAAGTTACCACTAGATTTTTTAATAATTTTTGCAAGTTTTTATATATCAAGAGAACTTAGATTGGTTCCAGATTTTTTACCGTGGTTAAATCTACCTGTAAAAACAATTACAAATGAAGCATTATTTAATTTTGCTTTATTTTGAAGTTTTTTATATGTTTTTATCTTAGCAACTCATTCACTTTATATTATAAAAATAACTTCTTCAAAAATACAAGAATTTTTACAAATAATAAGATATTCTTTCTATACTATGGTATTTTTCTCATTTTTTATATTTCTATGAAAGTGAATAATTTATGATACAGATATACCTAGACTTATAATATTTTATACATTTACAATTTGAACTTTTCTTGTTATATTGGAAAGAATTATTTTAAACAATCTAGAATATTTTTTATTAAGAAAATGATTTTTAAGTAAGAAAAGACTACTTTTAATAACAAATAAAAAAGAAGAAAAAATAAATGAAATAATAGAAGATATAAATGATTCTAAAATTTATAAGATAATATGATACTCAAATAAATCTAAATTAGAACCTCAAAATATAAAATACAAATGAACTCTTGAAAAAATAAAACTATTACTTGAAAAAAAGAAAATTGACGAAGTTTTATATATAGATAGTGATTATAATAAAAAGGAACTTCATGAACTTTGGGAATTAACAAGGATTTTTGGGATAAGATATAGATATATAACTAACTCTTTTGATGTAACAAAAACAAATACAACACTATCACTAATAAATAAAATACCAGTAATAGAGATAAATAATACTTCTCTTGATAACTGGGCAAAGATTTTTAAGAGAATATTTGATTTTTTTGCTTGATTAATGTGAATAATATTATTATCTCCTGTAATAATAATAGTTTCTATTTTAATAAAGATAGAAGACCCTAGTTGACCAATTTTTTATAAAAATAAAAGGATATGACAAGCTGGAAGAAAATTTAATCTATACAAATTTAGATATATGAAGTGGGAATATTGTATAAAAGATGCTTATCAAAAACTAGATAAAAATGATGAGGCTTTAAAATTGGAAAGAGAGCTTATTGAAAAAAATTCAACTAGAAATTGACCTCTTTACAAGATAAAAAATGACCCTAGAAAAACTAAGATTTGAAATCTTATAGAAAAATATTCTATAGATGAAATCCCTCAATTTTTTAATTTAATTATTTGAAATATGAGTCTTGTATGACCAAGACCTCATCAACCAAGAGAAGTTGAAAAATACTCTATAGATCAAAAAAGATTACTAACAATAAAACCTTGAATAACATGAATGGCTCAAGTAAATGGTAGAGAAACAAATGATTTTAAAAAAGAAGCAGAACTTGATATATTTTATATAGAAAATTGGAGTATGTTACTTGATTTAAAAATAATACTTAAGACATTTAATGTAATTTTAAAAAGAAAATAAAAAACTAAGAATTATCTTAAGTTTACTCAAAAATAATAATATATTTTTTTGTCATTCTGAATTTATTTCAGAATCATTATTATAAACCAAATATTATTTATTTAAAAGATCCTGAAACAAGTTCAGGATAACATTTTTAGACAGACTCTATCTTAGTTTTTTATTTATTATATATTATCTCTATTTCCCTTTCATCTTCACTTCCTGTTTTTGTAAGATTTATAATTATATCTGCTTCATAATATGGTACAATAATATCTGGCCATTCTATAAGTATAACTCAAGAATTATTATCTAATATATCTTCTCAACCAATTGCAAAAAACTCATCATAATTTTTTAATCTATACAAATCAAAATGATAATTTTCTCAATATTTATTATAATAAGTATAAGTTGGTGAATTTATTATTTCATCTATTCATAATAAATTATTTAATATATGTTTACTAATAGTAGTTTTCCCTGCTCATAAGTCTCAATTTAGGAATATAACACAAGGTTTTTTTATATCTATTTTTAAAGAATTAATATTATCTATGGTATATTTTTTAATCATATCAAGAAAAAAATGTGTTAAAATTTGATTTAAATAATTTTTTGTTATATAATAAATGTATAAATTTAATAAAATAACTTAAAACATTTTATGGAAACATTAATAGAAGTAAATAAAAAAGAAGAAAATGGTATTATCATTTTTGAATTTTCTTGAGAACTAGACGAAACAAATGCAGATAAAACATTTAAAAGTATTTATGATGCAATTGGTGATTTTTCATGAAAAAAAATTATTTTAAATATGTCTGGATTAAAATATCTAAACTCAAAATCAATTTGATATATAGCTGATGTTTTTTCAAATATAGAAGATAATGATTGACAAATGCAAATTTCAAATTGTTCTGATTGAGTAAAAGATATATTAGAACTTGTAGGTATTACTACAATTGTTCCAACTGTTAATGATGAAAAAGATGCTATAAGAGCTATGAGTTAAAAAATTGGTTTTTAAAAACCAATTTTTTTTTAACTTAAAACAATGATTTTCAATTTTTCTTCAAATTTATCTAGACTAAAATCTTTTGCTCTTTCTATACAATCATCTTTCATATCTATACATTTTTCTATAGAAAGCTTACTTATTGCTTCGATTATATCATCTATATTTGCTTCTTTTGGGATTAAATATCAAGTTTTTCAATCTATAATTGACTCTTTTAATCAACCTTCATTTACTCATAAAACTGGTTTTCAAGCAGCCATACTTTCAACAGGACTCATACCAAAATCTTCATCTATAGGTATATAAATAGTTGCTATACTATTTCATATATAGTCTGTAAAACCTATATTTCATGGAAGTGTTATAAAACTTATATTATTACATCACTTTGCTAGATCAAAAATCTTTTGTTTTTGTGGATCATTTTCACCATAAATAACTATCAATTTTTTTTCAGGCATTTTTTTAAATGCTTCTACTATCTTATCAACTCTTTTTGCATCAGATAATCTAGCAAAAGATAGATAATAATCTCAAGTTTTTATATATTTAAATTCTTCTAAATTTACAGGTGGATACAAAACAATACTATCTAGTCATAAAAATTTTTTAATTCTTTTTTGAGTGTTTATAGAATTAGTTAAAATTAAATCCATTTTTCTTACATCTCTTTCATACATTTTTTTGAAAACAAAACAAAACAATTTAAATGCCCATCTTAATAAAAAAGGTACTTTTCTAAGATATAAATCGTGTAAATCATATATATATCTAGGTGGAGTATGACAATAATAGATTTTTTTAGTATTTTTAGAACAATTTCTAACAGCACTTATGCTATCACCTGAAAATATAACTTTATCATAATCTTTAAGAAATCATGTATTAAATAAAAATGCCCATTTAAGTTTTAGATGTCTAAATCATTTTTTAAATATTTCACTTGATACTGAAATCATCTTTCATTTAAATCATTCTTTTCTCAAATCAAAACTTCATGCACTAAAAAACCCCGAAGCTAAATCTGCATTCAATGCTTTTGCCATCATAAGTATAAGTCTTTCTCATCATCATTTATACAAGAAAGTATCATGTAATATTATTGTTTTATTTTTATCATTCATTTTAATTCATTTAATTTATTTAAAGCTTGTATAGGTGTTAGATCATCTAAATCTATTTTTTTTAATTCTTGTTCTACTTCACTATCATAAAAAACCTCTTTTTCAACTATTTCTACAATTGGTTTAGATCAAAGTGTTAACTGATTTCAAAAAACTCATGAGTGTTCTAATTCCAATTTTTTTAGCATTTTTCTTGCTTCTGTAATAGTTGACTGTGACAATCAAGCGATTTTTGCAACTTCTAGTCAAAATGATTTTTTAATTCAACCTGGAATTATTTTTCTAAGAAAAACTAGATTTTCATCATTTTCTCAAACTGCAACAGAAAAATTTGAAACTCAAGTTAGGTTTTTTGATTCATCAATTAATTCATGATAATGAGTTGCAAAAAGTGTTTTTGCTTTTATGTTGTCATGATTTTCTTTTAATATAGCCCAAGCCAAACTCATACCATCATAAGTGCTTGTTCATCTACCAACTTCATCAATTATTACAAAACTTTTATTTGTAGAATTATTTAATATATTTGCAACTTCCTGCATCTCAACCATAAAAGTTGATTGTCATAAAAATAAATTATCTTGAGCTCAAACTCTAGAAAATATCTTATCAGTTAATGGTATAGTTGCAGTTCTAGCAGGTACAAAACTACCTATATGTGATAATAATATAATTAAAGCATTTTGCCTCAAAAATGTAGATTTACCTCACATATTTGGTCAAGTAATAATATTGATAAATTTTTTATTATCTAAATCTAAATCATTACTTATAAAATCAAGATTTTTTCTTTCAATTATTGGATGTCTTCATCAAATTATTTTTAAATTATAATCATTTGTTATCTTTGGTCTAACATAATTATATTCATATGCAACTTGGCTCAAAGAAGTAATAAAATCAATATTTGCTCATAGATCACTCATATTTTTTATATGAGAATATCAATCTAAAATTTTTTCTCTAATTTCAAGAAAAATATCATACTCTCTTTTAGATTTTTCATTTTGTGCTTCTAAGAATCTTTCTTCAAATTCTTTTAATTCAATAGTTATATATCTAGATGCATTTACCAAGGTCTGTTTATGTATAAAAAAGTCCGGAATTTTTGAAGTTTGAGACTTAGGAATTTCTATAAAATAACCTGAAACATTTGTATATTTTATTTTTAAAGTACTAATAGAAGTTTCTTCTATTAGTTTTGTTTGATATGATACAAGCCAATCTTTTGAATTATTTAATGTATTTCTGTAATTATCAACTATTGGATCATAATTATCAGCTATTATTTCTCAAGAAGTCAAAGAATTTTCAGGATTTTCTTTTATAGCTTTTTCAAGTAGATCAATAATATTTTCAATATCTTGCAAAATATTTTTATTATAATGTAAATTTTATATCAAATATTTTAGTTATAATATAAGTTTTGTAAAGAAAATATTAACTTGAAAAAAATAGTTATTTCTATATTCTTAATCAAGTTAAAAAATAAAAAAAGTTCCATGATAAAAGTACATAAAAATGACTCAATTGTTGATATAATAATAAAAATTAAAAATAATAATGAAAAAGAACTCATAATGGAGTTTCCTTTTTGACATCCCGTTTTACACAATTATACATCTCTTAAAATAATAAAAACAAAGGCAGCAAAAAGAGAACTCGTAATAATTACAAATGATAAAACAGCTAGAAAAATATGAAAAACTCTATGAATAAAATATTCTCTAACTGATAATCCTGACTTAGTAGAATATAATTATAGTTTTTTTGAATATTTTTTATATACATTTAAAAGTTATTTTAGAGAGATATTAGATATATTTTTTAAAAAAGATAATGATTCTGTTATTTCAAGATATAAAAAATATTCAAATTCATGAATTGGTTATTTTATAAGTTTCATTTTTATATCTATTTTTTTATTTTTGTTTATTTTTTATTTTGCTGTAAATAAAACTTATATAACAATAACTCCTGAAATTGAAGTAAAAACTAAAGCAAAAAATTTTGTTTTTACAGAGATGAAAGATGATGAATTTATTATGGACGATAACACTATAAAATTAAAAAAAATAGAAAAAGAGATCTCTATCAATGAAAAATTTTGAACTTCTTGAATATCTGAAAAAACTATTTCAAATTCAAGATGAAAAGTTAAACTTTATAATCATTTTTGAGAACAAATTGATTTAAAAAATAATACTAGACTTGAAACTGAAGATTGAACTACATTTTTAATTGAATGAAGTGTTACAATTCCTGCAAGTAGTGTAAGTTCTACATGACAAGTAATACCTTGAAATATAGAAGTAAATGCAATTTCAAGAAGTCATGACAATAACTGAAAAATATCTTGATTAAAAGCAAATATACCTTCTAAAACTAAACTAATTTTTCCATGACTAAAAGATGATAAAGAAAGAGTTTATGCAGAAAGTATAACAGATTTTATCTGAGCAAATGATAAATATACAAAGATACTTACAAAAGAAGATATTGAAAATGCAAAAGAAATACTTAAAACAAAAGCAGAAAATGAAAGTCTAAAACAATTAAAAAATGAAATCATTGAAACAAATAAATTAAATAATGTTGAATTTGAAATATTATGAATCAACAATATTATAAAATATTCAAAGTTTGAAATTTTTTGATTAGAAAATCTAAAAATATGAAGTGAAATAGAAAATTTTGAACTATGAGCAAATATAAAAATATCAACTTACTCATATAATAAAGAATTACTTTTAAGTAAAATAAGAAATGATGTAAAAGATAAAATATTAACAAATATAGAAGAAATTCTTGAAATAAATTGAGATTCTTTAAGAATTGCTAATATAATCAGTACTCAAGAAAAACCATATTCTATAAAAGCAACAGTCCAAGTAGAAGTTCTATTTATACATAATTTTCTAAGTAAGAATAATAATTATGTTGATAGATTAAAAACAATTGTAGCATGAATGGATAAGAATGAAGCTGAGAAAATATTGTTAAATAACAATAAGATAAGTAATGTAAAAATCGAAACTAAACCATTTTTCATAGATAATATATCAAAAATAAAAGACAATATTATTTTAAAGGTAGAAAACTAAAAAAAGATAGCTTTGCTATCTTTTTTTAGTCTCTTTTTCTAAAACCTCATCTTGAACTTCATCTATTTGAAGAACCTCATCTATATCATCATCTTGAACCTCATCTGCTTGAACCTCATCTATATCATCCTGAACTAGAAGAAGTTCCAGTTCATCCATCTCTTTTAGCTTCAACAACAACTGGTTTTTGTGGATTTAATTCTTTAAATTTCTTAAGTACAAATGAAGAATCATCATCACTTAAATTTATAAATGAAAATTCTCTCATTATATCTATATTACCAACATCTCATAGTTTACATCCAGCTTCCCTTTCAATAAATTGGATTAATGAACCTGGTGAAAATCAATCAAGTTTTCATTTTGCAACAAATAATCTTCTTTGACCTGGAACTGGTGCAAAACCTCTTTCTCCTCTATCTCCTCTATCATTTCTATCTCATCTACTATCAGAAGAAAAACTATCTTCTCTTAGTTCATTATAATGAGTTGTTGAAAATTCTTTTCAATAACCTTCTTTTAGAATAGCAGCAATTATTTCTTCAGGAGGATTTCCTAAATCAAGTAAGTCTTTTGCTAAATCTATATAATTTAATTCACCTTTATCTTGTAATAACTCTCTTGTATTATCTATTAATCTCTTTTTCTTAAATTCAATTACATCAGAAATCTCTGGTAATTTTTCAACTTTAATCTTTGATTTAATAGTATTTTCAATCCAAGAAAGCATTCTAGAATCTTTTCTTGATACAAATGAAATAGCTTCTCATTTATTTCATGCTCTACCAGTTCTACCTATCCTATGTGTATAAGTTTCTGGGTTATCAGGAAGAGAATAATTAACAACATGAGTTAAGTTATTTACATCTATTCATCTAGCTGCAACATCAGTAGCAACAAGGATTTTAATAGCACCATTTTTAAATCTAGCAAGAGTTTTTTCTCTCATCTTTTGTTCTATATCACCATGAATTCATTCTACTTTATAACCTCTACTCATAAGTTTTGCAGCAACTTCATCAACATCTGCTTTTGTTCTACAAAATAATATACCATAGAAATCAAATTCTACTTCTATTACTCTACAAAGTGCTTCAAATTTATCTCTTTCATTTATTTTAAAACATTTTTGTTCTATGTTAGAATTTGTTAATTCCTTTCTTTCAATACTTACTTTATCATGATCTTTGATATATTTATGAACTATATCTTGAATTCATCTTGGCATTGTAGCAGAAAAAAGTAAAACTTTCTTTTCCTTCGGAGTATAAGTAATTATTTCTTCTATTTCTTCTTTAAACCCGATGTTTAACATTTCATCAGCTTCATCTAAGATAAAATATTTTATTTTATCTATATTTAGAGTTCATCTTTTTGTTAAATGATCTATAACTCTACCTGGAGTACCTACAACTATTTGTGGTCAAGATCTTAAACCTGATAATTCATCTCTTATATTTTGTCCTCAATAAAGTAATTGAATTTTTATACTATTATCAGCAAAAGATTTAATTTCTTCTGCTACTTGTATAGCCAATTCTCTAGTTGGAGTTAATATTAAAGTTTGAATATCTCTCGAATGAGAATCAATTCTCTCTAAAACAGGTATTGCAAATGCTGCAGTTTTACCTGTACCAGTTTGTGCTTGTCCGATAATATCTTTATCACCATTTAATAATAATGGTATAACTCATGCTTGAATTGCACTTGGAAATTCATAACCTTTTGCAGTTATTTTTGCAAGCATTTTATCACTTAAACCTAGATCAGAAAATCTGATTTTAGTATTAGTATCATTAGCATCTATTTTTTTCTCTATATTTGTCATTGTTTATAAATAAATAATTAAAACAATCAAAAAAAGAACCGCAAAGAGCAAGTTCTTCTTTTATAAAGAGAACTTCCTAAAAAAACAAAAAATATAATTAATTTAAGCGCGGTATTTCCATAAACCCAAATTAATTATATCCCATTATATTGAGTCTTTTAGGAAATTGTATTTTTTCAATCGAGCGGATTATAGTTAGTTTTTATTTAAATGCAAATTTTAATAAAAAAGAAAAAAGATAGATTAATATCTATCATTTTTTTTCAATAACTTTTGGTTTATCAGCTAATTTTTTATCTTTAACATCAAGTCTGGGATTTTTAAAAGTTTTTTGTTGTAAACCATGCATTTCAGAAAATTTTCTAGACCCTACATTTGTTCTTTCATTTTTTTCTAATCATAATTTAATTATCATTTCTTCAGCTATTTCAAAGTTTTCAGCTTCAATTTCAAGTAAAGTAGGAATTCATTCATATTCGTCAATATCAAATTTAATATTTCATAATTGATATGAAACCCTATATTTTGATTTTCATCTTGATTTTTTAAATCAAAGTCAAGCTAACATATCTCTAAAAACTCCTATTCTCTTAATCTCAAATTCTTCTTCATAACAAGTTCTTAATTTTTTTAAATCATCACTATTATTATTTTTCCTCTTTACTGTATAATAATAACTTGATCTTCAATTTAAATCTATTTTTTCTCTTATTCTAAAACTAATTTTTCAATTCATTGATTCTATAAAATCATCGTTATAATCATAATAAATATCCTCAATATATCCTTCAAAAACCTTAGTTGCTCACAAAAAAATTAATTTTTGTTCTAATTCAACTCTATCTACTTTTTTAATTTTTAACTCTTTTTCTTCTGGAAACTCATTAATCAAATTATCACTTATTTCTATTAATCAGAATAATTTTGATAAAACTAAATGATCAACTAAAGAAATTTTTCACAATATATTTATTAGTTTTCATTTAACTGACTCAATTTGAGCTATAACATCTGGATTTAATAAATTTCTCATTAAAGTACTTCATAACATTCAAAATTGTGACCCCATATTTTCAGATGAATTTTCATATAAAACCTTTATAAATTTATCTCTATTATCAGCACTTAGAAATAATGGTTTAGGTGGACAATGAATTTCAGGAACATTAACCATAAATTAACTTATGTTAAAAATAATATAATTATTTATAATATAAATAAAAAACTAGATAAAGCAAGAATAAAGAAAAATATAAAAATTAGACAAAAATAAAATATGTTTATAATTATAAGATATAATTTTATAAAATGATATGATAGATATAATAAAAGAAAATATAAATACGATAATGATAATTCTAATAATTATTTGATATATAATAATTGAATTATTGATTAAAAGTAAGATAAAAAAATTAAAAAATGAAATAAATAAAAAATATAGTGAAGAAGAATTGGCCAATATAGAAAATATAGACTCACTAGACCAAGATTTATATATAGAATATTATAAATGAAAAAATATAATAAAATTTTTAAGATTAATCTTAGTTTTTATTTGAATTTGATCTTTTATCTTATTTAAGATACCATGAGTATTTAGTTTTTTAGCAATTGCTGTTTGAGCTATAATTATAACTTTTAAAGAAGCAATTTTATCATTTTTCTCTTTTTTCTATATATCTACTCATTTTAGAATATGAGAAAATGTAGTTTTCTGAGATCAAACTAATGCTATAAGATGAGAAATAATATACATAAATATACTAAATATAGGTCTCATTTGAAAAAATGAAAATTGAGAACATAATTGACAGTTTTATACAGTTCCAAATTTTAAAATATTAGTAGATAATGTAAAAAGAGAAGAAATATGAATATGAAAATATAGAAAAGATGAATTTGAAATTCATTTTTACAATAAACTATTTAAAATTACTTATGAAGAATTTTTAGAAAAATTAAAAGAATTTTTGGATGAAAATCTAGTGAAAAAAAATATAAATAATGTTTGAAATTATAAAACATTTATTTGATATAAATATAAACTTAGATTCAAATATGAAAAAGAATATTTAATAATTAAGATATCTATGATTGAAAAACAAAAAGCTATTCTAGATATGCAAAATAAAATAGCTTTATTTGTAGAGTGATATAAAAAAGATAATGTATAACATTATCTTTTTTTATTTTTTGGTTTTGCAGTTTTAAATTTATTATAAACTTCCTTAGATGTCAATTTATTTTTTTTAGGTTTTGTCTCTACTTTTTTACTTTTTGTATCTATTTTATCATAATTATTTTTAAATACTTTCTTCTGTTTTCTAGTTTCTTTTTTAAAATCTTCTTTAAAATCTGAATATCACAATATCTTAGAATCAGGAATAATTTCATTTTTATAATTTTCATCATTTGAAATGGGTATTTTGTATCAAATAAGTTTTTCTATTTTGATTAAATTTTCTCTATCATTTTCATTACAAATACTATATGCTATTCCCTTTTTACCAGCTCTTGCTGTTCTTCAAATACGATGAACATAATCCTCTGAAACATTTGGTATATTGTAGTTTATAACACAAGATAAGTCTGAAATATCTAATCATCTAGAAGCAATATCTGTAGCAACAAGAACTTTTATTTCTCAAGATTTCAATGATTTTATAGCTTTTTGTCTAGCATTTTGAGATTTTCATTTAAATATATTTTCTGCTTTTATTCAAACACTTTTTACATACTCAGTAACAAATTCCGTATCTTCTCATGTTCTAACAAAAACTATTATAGAATCAAATTCTTTTTTCTTAACAAGATATTGTAAAACATGTCTTTTAAAACTATTTTTTACATTAAAAACTTCTTGAGTTATAGTATTAGTTGGTGCATTTACTTTATGAACACTTATTTCTTTTGGATTATTCATAATTTCACTAGCAAGTTTTCTAATTTCTGTTGGCATAGTAGCAGAAAAAAGCATAGTTTGTCTAGCTTTTCAAATTCTTTTTACTATCTTTTTAACATCACTTAAAAATCATAAATCAAGCATACGATCTGCTTCATCTAAAACTAAAACTTCTACATAAGACAATTTTACTACTCATTGACTTATTAAATCTTCAAGTCTTCAAGGAGTTGCTATAACTATATCAACTCATTTTTCTATGGCTTTCTTTTGATGAAAATCATTTACTCAACCAAAAATAACACTATATTTTAAATTTGTATTTGTACAATAAGGAGCAAAAGTTTCTCATATTTGTACACAAAGTTCTCTAGTTGGTGCAATGATAAGAGCTTTAATAAGTCTTTTAGGTTTTTCTCAAGCTTGTTCTCTCTCAGCATTTACTAAACAAAATTTTTGAAGCATAGGCAAACAAAAAGCAAGTGTTTTACCACTTCAAGTTTGTGCTGTAGCAAGTATATCATTTCATTCTAAGGCCAAAGGAATAACTTTTTCTTGTACTTCAGTAGGAGTATCAAAACCTGATTTTTCCAAAGCCTTCAATAATGGGTTTATCAATTTTAAATCACTAAATTTCATTTCATTAAATAATTATTTTATAATTTTGTTTATTATATGATTTTATTTGTAAATAACAAAAAAATACTAATAATAAGAATATAAATATACAAAATATTGACTAAAAGTAAAAATATTTTAAAATATGCTAGCGATTTTTTAAAACCCTTTTGGAGACTGCAATGAAAAAGACTCTCAACATGAGACTCCCCCAAAATATTAACGGCAGAATGACTGCCAAAGATGAAGAAAGAATTTACGAGTTATTCAAGAGGCGGGTAAAAGAAAAAAGCGGACACAACTACGTAGACAAAGGTGAAAAACCTGTGTTGTTGAGGTTACACCTCAATGGTTCACTCTTTGACTCAGTTACTGAGTTTCTGGTCACTTATGGCTCTTTTGAAATCCTCAAGGGCAAAACACCAGGAACTGAAAATGATGAAATCGGCTTCACGGCACTTGTGCGAACAATTGTCGTTGACACCCCTTTCAAACTCACTGTTTTGAAAAAGCAATTCAAGGCAAGCCTCGAATCAGTGAAGTAAAAAAATCCCCGTATCCGAAAGGATATGGGGGTTAGTTTTTATTTAATCAAAATGTTCTACTTCATAATTTTTCTTTATATAAATTTTCATAGTAAATTATATCACTTCATTTTGTTGCTGATAAAACATGCAATATAGTATATTGAAAATTTAATTGATATGAATTTCAGTTTTTAATTAATTCAATTAATTCTTTATTTCATCAATGAAAAGTTCTTGAATATTCTTCCCATCTACCCCATAATCAATCTTTTCAATAAGCACTTCATATATATTGATTTCAAGTTTTTTTATCTAATATTAAATATATAGCATAAATTCAAGATAATTTATTATACCATATTAAATTAGATTCTTTATTATCTATAATTTTTTTTAACTCCTCAAATGATAATACTATATCAAAATACCCTGGAAAATCTTTAACATATCATTGATTTTTAATTTCTATTACTTTTTTATCATTTTCTTTATTAAACCACTGATGATACTGAATTGTCGATTTTCACCAATCAATTATAAGTCTATTTTCTAAATCTATAAAGTTATTTAATTTTCTAAGATTATATAAAAAACCTGTAAAAATTGCTTCATGTCATAATGATATAAGTTCATTTGAAACTTTATCTTCTTTTATATTTTCTGTTGATAATACTTCATATATTCACTTAAATACTCCGTATGTTTTTCAATATTCTCAATAACTAATTATATATTTACATCATTTAAATATATCTTTTTTTTGATAAGATTGATATTCATTAAATAATTCAGTGTTATTTAATATTTTATTAAATTCTTTTATTCTATTATCTGCATGTCTAATAACCTTAATTTTTCATTCATTAAGTAATTTATCAAATCAATATATATTAAATATTTGATGTTGTATCATAATTATATTATTAATTTTAAAAGCAATTATCAGGTCTTTTATACCAATATGCAGAAAATCATTTATCTAGTTTATAATTACTAATAAAATAATTTATTATTTAAAATCCTTTTTCAAAAATGTATATATAGCTTTATCAACTATTTTTCATTTTACAATTGCATTTCATCTAATAATTCAATCAAGTTTAAATCAGCATTTTTCTGCTACTCTTCTTGATTTAAGATTTTCTTTTGTTGCTATTATAACTATTCTATTTACTAATAAATCATTGAATCAAAAATCTTTAAATTTTTCTACACATTCTGGAATATATCATTTTCACCAAAATTCTTTTCAAATCCAATATCAAAGTTCAATAGAATTTATATCTTCTTCATATTTTATAATTCAAACTTTTCATATAATCCTATTGTCCTCTTTTAATCTTATAATACAATCCCACGATTTTCAATCATTACAAGAAATAATTGTGTTATTTATATGATTTTCTAACTCTTTATAATCTTTTGATTTAGACCAATACATAAATTCTACTACATCATCATCTATTAAAGAGTATAATTCTTTAGCATCATTTATATTAGGGATTTCAATAATTAATCTATCAGTTTCTATTTTATCAGTGATTTTTAGTTTTTTCATAGCAATTTTATTTATAATTTATTATAATCAAATACGATCAAAATCACATACTATATCATTTATATAACAAACATGATAAGAATCTTCTAAATGTGAATACCATAAATTTCAATTTAATCTATAAGAAAATTGATATGAAGATCACTGACATTTAAAACAATCAGCCGATCATAATCAACTAGATCAAAATCATAAACCACTGGTTCAAGTTCAATATAAATTTTCAACTTGAGTTCTATCCATTCAAATATGCAATTTATCTACTTTATATTCATACAAAATTCATTTAATAATAGATATATTAAGTAAAAATATTATAATAATAAATATATATAAAAAAAGATTTTTATTAAAATATTTATAAAGTAAATATAACAATCATAAAATTACTCACCAAAAAGGAATAATTATCATAGGTAAAGCATAATGATTAGAAAATGAGAATGTTCATAAAAGAGATGCAAATACTAATAAAAACATAAACAAAAGTATTAATATAATTCTCTTTAAATAAGAATCTATTTTTTTCATATTTATAAAATTATAAATTATTTTACATATATTAATGATTAATTTAAAAAATCAAAACAAGTACTCTAAGTAAAATTTAACTTAAAGTACTTGTTTGGTATTAACTTACTCCCCCACTAGGAATCGCCGCAAGTCGGGCACCCGAAAGATAAACTTAAAAATCTATTATTATTTTGCTCTTATTCATCGCAAAAAATAATGATTTTTATAGTTTCCTTTTCTCCTATTCGATTCCAATACAATATAATTTTAAAACAAAAAAAATACTCTAAAAGAGTATTTGTTTGTTTTAAAATGGCACCCCCACTAGGAATCGAACCTAGCACGCAGGATTTGGAGTCCTGCATTATAGCCGCTTAACTATGGAGGTATATAAATCTCTTTTAAAGAGATTTATTTTATTATATACTGAATCTATAAAATGCAGTAATTGCTTTTTCACCAATAAAGTTTTTAACTTTTACATTTGGATCCATAACAAAATCTTGTTCCAATAAAGAAATTTCAGATTTAAATTTCCCCATTTTACCTTCAATAATTTTAAGTAAAACTTCATCTGGTTTCCCAGCCATTTTTGGATCATTTTTCATCATTTCTAATTGGATTGATTTTTCTTTTTCAACTACTTCATCACTGATATCATCAGCACTTAAAAATTCTGGATTTGTAGCAGTAACATGCATAGCAACTTGTTTTGCTCTTTCAGCATCAGTACCTGCAGTAGCAACTATTAAAGCAGCTAATTTACCATTTGAGTGAACATATGCAGATGCAACTCCACCTTCATAAATACTATAATTAGAAACTTGTAAGTTTTCACCCATTTCTAATGCATAGTTTTTATTTATAAATTCTTGAGCAGCTTCTTTTGAATCAGCACCGTTATCTCTTAAAAAGTTAACAACATCATCAAGCATAGTTTTAAATCTGTCTGAATTTGCAAGGAAATCAGTTTCACAAGAAACAGATATAACATAAGCTTTACCACCTTCTGTTAATATTCTGATTCCTCATTCTAAAGTTTCTCTATCAGCTTTTTTAGCAGCTTTAGCTAAACCTTTTTTTCTAAGTTCTTCTATAGCTAAATCCATATCACCATTAGTTTCTTCTAATGCTTTTTTACATTCCATCATACCGATTCATGTAATTTCTCTTAATTCTTTAATTTGAGCAGGAGTAATTGCCATAATTTAAATATTTAATATATAAACTTTAAAATTGATCTAAATCATCTTTTTTTTCAGATTTATTAGTTTTATTTTTATCAAAAATATCATCAATAAATTTTATTTCAACAAATTCTCAAGAATAAGTTTTATATCATAAAAAAATTGATAATCAAATATATGCAAAAAATAACAATCAAGTGAATAACCAAGAAATAAGTATAGTTAATACAACATAAGCTATAAATAAAACCATACCATATCTAATATGTTTTTCTAAAATTGGTGTCTTATTTTTTTCAACAAAGTGAAGAATAATAGCAACAACAGGAACATAACACAAAGCATATTTTAGATTTTCATTAGTTTGTTTATTTTCATCCATAATATATTTATTTAAGAATTAAGGAATAATTAGATAATAATTATTCCTTAAAAAAATCAAAATTATTTTTCTATTAAGCTTCTGTAGAAGTTTCAGCTTCAGTTCCTTCAGCTTTTTTAGGAGCTCTTTTTGCTGGAGCTTTTTTTTCTCCACTAACTTTTGTTTCAGAAACTTTTCTTACTTTTTTAACTGGAGCTTCAGTTCCTTCAGCAGAAACAACTTTTGCTTTTCCTGATAAAGATTCTCTTAATGCTTCAGTAATATAATCAATAGATTTTACTGAGTTAGTATTAGCAGGAATACAATTAGTTAAAAATGTATCATCACCATTTGTATTTAAAACAGCATATGATAATAATTTTAATTGATTTGCTTCTCTAATTGCTTGTGCTTCAAATACACCATCAATAACAAAAACAACATCTGGAATTTTTTTCATATCTTTAACTCAAGCAAATGCTCTAGTTAATTTATCAAGTTCAAGCATTTTAGATGCTTTTTCTTTTTTTGTTAACATATCAAAAGCTCCACTATTTAAATCTTTATCTAATTGCATATAAGTTGCAATTCTTTTTTTAATAGTTTTAAAGTTTGTTAATAAACCTGGTACCCATTTTTCAGTAACATAAAAATGTCCACTTTCAGAAGCCATTTTTGCGATAGCATCTCTAGCTTGTAATTTTGTACCAACAAAAAGAATTTTTTTACCACTTGTATGTAATTCTTTTAATTCAGCTTTAACTTCTTCTATTTTTTCAACAGTTTTAGTTAAATTAATTACATGAATACCATTTACAGAACCGTAAATATAGCTTTTCATTCTTGGATTCCAGTAATTTGCTTTATTACCAATATGTAATAAATTTTCAAACATTGAATTTAATGTAGTTTTTTCCATTTTTACCTTTTTTTATTAATTGTTAAATCAAGACTTTTTTTGAGATTACTCAAACAGGTAGTCTTTAAATAATATTTTTGTATAGAAAATAATTTCTATTTCCCAAAAATATTTAAGTTTAAATTTTAAATTATTCAGCTTTAGCTTCTTCTTCAGTTTTAACTTCAGCAGTTTCTTCAGCTTTAGGCATATCAGCAGGAGCTTCTTGTAAAGCTTTTAATGATAAACCAATTCTTTTTTTCTCTGGTTCGAAGTTGATGATTTTAGCAGTAACTTCTTCTCCAACTTTAATATGATCTCTTATATCTTTAACAACACCATGAGATATTTCTGATAAGTGGATCAAACCTTGTATTCCACCTTCAAGATCCATAAACGCACCAAATTTAGAAATTCTAGAAATAGGAGCAGTAATTGTGTCATTAAGTTTGTATTTTTTAGCAAGAACATCCCAAGGATTTTCTTTAAGTCTTTTAATAGATAATGAAATTTTTTCACTATCAAGTCCTATAACTTTAACTTTAACTTTCATTCAAACTTTAGCAAATTTTGAAGGATCTGTAACATGTCCCCAATCGATTTCAGATACATGAACTAAACCTTCTAAACCATCAAAAGTAACGAATAAACCGTATGATAAGATACCTGAAATAGTACCTTCAACGATATCTCCTTCTTTTAAGTTTTTTAATGCTTCACCTCTATTTTCTTCAATAGCAGCTTTTTCAGAGAAGATGATTTTTTTACCAGCTTCATCTACATTTATAACTCTAACTTTAAATGGAATACCAACTAAAGAATCTAAGTGAGCAAGAATTTTTTCAGGATCAGCTCCTTCAACTCTTGGATAATGTAATGGAGTTAATTGTGATACAGGTATAAATCATTTTAAACCATCAATATCAACAAGTAACCCTCATTTATTAGCTTCTGTTGGTCTAACAGTAATAATTTCATTTGAAGTATTATATTTTGTAAGATTTGAAAGATTTTTAATTTGATTAGCTCTTTTTAATGAAAGAATTAATAAACCTCTTTCAACTGAATCTCATAAAACCATAACTTCAATTGCTTGACCTGGTTGTAGATCATTTAAATCAATAGTATTACCTACTTCTTTTGAAACTACTAAACCAGTAAATTGATTATTTACATTTACTAAAATATTTTTCTTTTCAATTTTGATAATTGAACCAGAAATAACTTCTCCTTGTTTTGGATATTTAATCTCAGGAGATGCAGCAAATAACTCTTCAAACAGAGTTACATCTTGTTTTTTTGCAACCATGGCAAACATATGTTAAAAAAATAAAATAACACCATCTAAAACTAGATAGCTATAAATTTTAAGATTATTCTTTTAATTTTGTAAGGCTTTAAAAAAAGAAATAATTAAAAATCTATGTAGTAAAAAGTAAGCTTAGGACTTAATAACTTTCTACTTAAAAACTTTTAATAATATTTTAACCCTAACCTGAATCCTTTCCCTTAAATATAAGAGCAAGGGACTACAATTTTACAGTTTCTTTCCTTTTTGTTAAAAGCAAGAAATCAAGGATGGATTATTTTACTTTAAATATGGAGTGTTCGAAGGGGTTCGCTGCCTTTCAGGTCAGGCCTCCGTTTTTATTGTTCCTATTCGTCACAATAAAATTTTTCTTCGAAAAAACCTCCTTTCGAACCTTTAGTGTTATATGGGGTGCTCGAAGGGGTTCGAACCCTCGACCTCCAGAGTCACAATCTGGCATTCTAACCAACTGAACTACGAGCACCATATAGCTTTCCTTGAAAAAAGCCCGGTTATTATATTAAAAAAGCTCTATTTGTCAAAACAAAATTAGACCATTTTTTAGCTTTTTTTTAAAAAAAATAATAATATATAGATATATAAATAAAAACAATATATGAGCAAACATAAAAATGATGAATTTATATCTATAATATGACATGAACTGAGAACTCCAATGACATCTATAAGATGATATATTTCAATGATCTTAGAGTGAGATATGTGAGAAATAACTCCAGAAGCTAGAAAAGCATTAAATCATTGTTATGATAGTTCAGTTAGATTGATAAATCTAGTAAATGATGTATTAGCATTATCAAAAATAGAATCTTGAAAAATGGAGTACTATAAAAGAGATATAGAAATAACCGATTTATTAAAATTAGTTTATAATGATGTATTTTTAGAAGCAGAACACAAAAAAGTAGATTTTGAAATAGAAATAGATAAGAACCTAAAAGATAAAAAAATAAATATTGATCATGATAAATTAAGACAAGTTTTTATTAACCTAATAAATAATGCTATAAAGTTTACAGATGTTTGATGAAAAATAATAATAAAAGCAACTAAAATAAAACATAAGGTAAGATTTGAGATTATAGATAATGGTATATGAATACCAAAAAATAAACTTGAAAATATATTTGAAAAATTTAGTCAAGTAGAATCTAGTCTTCAAAGACAAAATACTAGTTGACTTTGAATATGACTCGCTTTATGTAAAAGTTTTATAAAAGATTTCTGAAGTCAAATAAATGTTGAATCTGAAGTTTGAAAATGAAGTAATTTTAGTTTTGAGATTGATTTAATTTAATTCACTAATTATAAAAAAATATGAAAAAAGTATTAATTATAGAAGATGATATAGTATTGAGTGATATGTATGCTTTAAAACTTAAAAAAGCATGATTTGATGTTGAACAATGTATAAACTGACTTGATTGATTAACTCATATCTGAGAATTTGACCCTGATATTATCTTGCTTGATATAATGATGCCAACAATGAATGGTTTTGAAACATTAGAATCAATAAAACATCAAACATCATCAACAAGTAAAATAATTATGTTTACAAATATAGTGGACAAAGATAAGATAGAAAAAGCCATGGAGGCATGAGCTGATGATTATTTAATCAAAGCAAATACAAATCCAAGTGATGTTATAGAAAAAATAAATGAATTATTAAATAGAAAACCTCAAATATTACCAGAACCTATTTTTATAAAACCAGGATTAAATATTTTTAAAATGAAAAATCCATTAAATGAAGATGAAGATATAGAAATAAGTATAAATATAAAGATATAAAAAAAATAAAAAAATCTAGAATTTTTAAAATTCTAGATTTTTTTATAATTAATTTACACTATAAGCGCAACGAAAACCAATATGAGTATGAGCATAAGTAGAATCAAGATTCAAATTCAACGAGAATATACCAGCATAAGCAGTATAAGTCCAACTACCTCCTCAAATGAGAATCCTATTAGTAGAAGTCGAGGAAATTATTCTTCATACTCAATTTAGTGCATTATAATCTCATAGTGGTCAATGATTTAATTTTGAATAAAAAGTTGGTGTTGTGTTTGTAAATGTACATGGAGCAGCTCCATCATTTACAGTATTCCAAGAGTTCCAAGCAGTATTTCAACAAGCA
>JAQVDN010000016.1 GCA_028698305.1 Candidatus Altimarinota bacterium | reverse complement strand
GTGTTGCGGTTGAAACGAACTGTCTAGACAAAGACACGGCATGGCGGGAGATGCTGGCTGTAGCCGACATGAACGGGCGAGTCAAAGACCCGGTTTATCACGCGGTGCTTTCGTGGCGGGCAGACGAGAAGCCGACCGATGAACAGATGTTTGAGGCAGGCCGAGCAGCACTAAAAGCAATCGGGCTTGAGGAACACCAATATCTATTGGCTGTGCATCGAGACACCGACAACATACACCTGCACATGATGGCTAATCGTGTGCATCCAGAAACCTACCGCGCAGCGGACATGAGCCGCGATTATTTCAAGCTGGACAAGTGTATGCGCGAGGTGGAACTAGCGCAGGGATGGGCGCATGACAACGGCCCTTATGCAGTCCATGAGCGCGGCGGGAAAAAGGTTGTTGATTGGGCCAAGGAAACGCCGCAGGAATGGCACAAGGAGCGGCGCGAGAAGAAGGTAAAGCAGCCGACCAAGGCAAAGGACATGGAGCGCCACACGGGCAATGAATCGCTGCACACCTACGCCCAAGGCCAGCCCAAGCAAGACGCCAAAGAGGCATTGAGCAAACCCGGTGCAACGTGGCAAGACCTGCACCAGAGCCTAGCCAAACATGGGCTAGAGTTGCGCCCGTCCAGCGACAAGAACAACGCTTTCCGAGTCCATAGCAAGGCCGACCCGGCAATCTGCATGAAAGCGTCCTCGATGGCCGAGGAAATGGGCGGCGGAAAACTGGTCAAGCGGCTTGGCCCGTGGCAAGAGCCACGGCCAGAGATTCAGCAGGAAAAGGCCAAGCGTGAGTACAGCGACCAGCGCCCGAAAGCCGACCCGAAACGTGACCCGAACGCACGCGAGGAAAAGCGCGACGAACGGGCCGCAGAGCGCCGCGAACTGCGCGACCGTTACAAGGCTTTTGCCGACGAATGGAAATCAGCGAAAGCGCCCGCATGGGCAGCGTTGAAATCTGACCACAGACGCCGGGAAACAGAGCTACGCGATAAGTACAAGGCCGAGCGTGAGGCGATCAAGACAAGCGGCTTGTCTAGCGTTGAGAGAAAGGCCAAATACAGCGAAACAGCATGGCGGAAAGCGGTTGATACCGCTGGCTTGAAAGAAACGCTGAAGTCCGAGATTGACGCCTTCCGGCAGGAGCGCCCGCAGTCCTTCCGCGACTGGACAGCCGACCGGGCGCAGGAAGGCGCCCGCGCCGCAATGCGGCAGGTTCGCGGCTGGGCTTATCAGGACAAACGCACGGCCAAACAAATGCAGCAGGCCGACGCCAAGGCCGAGCGCGGCCCGCACCTTGGCACCACGGACAACGAGCAGCACGACCCGGCGAAACCGCGCCGCGTCACCGACCGGGTTAGCTGGGCAGTGGATCGCAAGACGGGCGCGGTTAATTACAAGGTGGATGACCGCGAAGCGTTCCGCGACACCGGGCGGCGGCTGGACTACACCGAGCAGGGCCGGAAGGACAAAGACAGCATCGAAGCCGGTTTGCTACTCGCCCGCGAGAAGTTCGCCGGTAAGGCGCTGCGCGTGACTGGCCCGGATGACTTCCGCGAGCGGGTTTTGCAGACAGCCATCGAGCGCAAGCTAGACGTGCGGTTCGCTGACAAGGAACTGGAACAACGCCGCGAGGCCGGGCTGCGGCAGCAGGCCGAGCGCGACCGCCCGGACTGGTCAAAGATGCGCGGCGTGGCATCCACCGGCAAGGCCGAGCAGCGGCCTCAGCAGGCGCAACAGCAGGAGCAGCGACCCACGGCACCAGAGCAGGCCAAGGGAGCGGCACAGGCGCAGCCAGCACAGCAGGCAGCGCCGCGCATGACCGACGACGAGGCCCGCGCCGTACTCAACCGGAAAGCGCCACCGCAGCCGAATCAGGAGCTTGTCGAGATCAACGCAATCAACGCGCACGCGGACAGCTACCGGCAGCAGCTAGACAAGCAGTTCCGCGAGAAGCACGGCGAGCGCCCCGACCCCGAGCGGGCCGGGGGCTGGATTGCCCGCTTTGCGGCCAAGAACAAGGCCGAGGCATGGGACAAGGAACACGCGCAGATCGACCGCCAGGTCGAGCAGCGCATCGAGCACCTACGGAGCGACGCGCCCGAAGCGCGGCAGTTCCGGGCGCAGGCATGGGCGCAGGCACAGCAGCAGTACGGCGCACAGCACACAGCATGGGAGCAGGCCCGCGAGCGGGCAACGGCCCACTTTGAAACTAACCAAGCGAAGGAGCCAAACATGGCGAACAACGAACACGAACGCAAACAGCAGCAACAGACCCAGCAGCAGGCACAGCAGAAGCAGGCGCAAGAGAAACAGATGGCCGAGCGTGCCGCCCGCGAGGCGCAGGCGCGGCAACTGGCCGAGAAACAGAAGCAGCAGAAAGAGAAGCAGGAGAAAGAGCGCGAGCAGGCCCGGATGATGAATCAGCAGATGGACATTGACCGATGAACCGCGACGACGAGCAGCGCCGGGCAACCGAGCGCGAGAGCCAGACCAACGCGGCCAATGAGCGCATGAGCCAGACCGAGCAGGCCCAGCGAGAGCAGGAGCAGCAGGCACGGCTGGCCCGTGAGGCGCAGGCGCGGCAGTTGGCCGAACGCCAGCGACAGCAGCAGCGGGCAGCACGGCAGCCGCCGCCGCTGGATCGACGCACACCCACCCATGCACTTGATAGGGGGCGATGATGGAATGGCGATTTGACGAGAACCGGGCGGACTTCCGCCCGGCAGCGCCGGGCGAGATCGAGGCCGACCCGGACGCCCTCTACATCGTCCAGCGCGGCGACGTGCTGATGGTGCGCGAGGACGGCCACGAGCGGCCCATGCCCGAGCGGCTGGACGTGGCCGGAGTGACGTTCGACCGGGAGCAGTTCGAGGGCAACCATTCCTTGTCTTTGCGGGCAGAGATGAGGCGGGACGGCCAATGGGCGCGGGCGCAGTTGCAGGCCCGCGACCGGGCCGAAATCGCCCTGCCGCTGGAATTGCCCATTTGGGTTACAAAAACGCCGCTGGGCGACCCCGAGGGCAAGGCGTGATCCCGGCAACGTCCCTGCACCCGCTGCGCTACATCGGCGGCATGGCGGCGCTGAATCTGCCGTCATCAACGGGCACGGGCGATTGGCACTTTTGGCAGACCTTCGAGCGCGAGCGGCGGCACCGTTCGCGCTCTTTCATTTCAGGTGCAGGGTGCGCGACCGACACAACCGCCCTACTCGGGGACGCTGGTATCTACGAGGCCAGCGAGCTTTTGCGGACGCTGGGAATCAGGTTCGAGGGCGGCACCGCCTACGCGGCCAGCCATGCCCGCGCATGTGCCGATTTGGTACTGGCAGCCGTGATGCGTGGCCTGTCGCCGGACTTTGTGACGCTGGATGACTGGATGCCCGGCGAGATCGACAAGCGGGACGTGCATGACCTGATAGACCGTGCCCTGCCCCGGCTGGATGCAACGCAGGCCGAGGTCGTGAAGGCATGGCAGGGCAGGCAGTGAGCGGCATTTGTTGGTGTTTCATCGTGCCCGGCAGGTGTTCATAAAACGGTGGTTTTGCAGACAAGTGCAGGGCCGCATCTTTTCGATGGTTTGCCGGGTCTTTGATTGTTAAAATACCCGTCTATTTTTCAAAGTCTCGAAACTGTCAATGAATCAACGCATCGGATATGCCCGAGTTTCGACGGATGACCAGAACCTCGACTTGCAGCGGGACGCGCTGCTAAAGGCTGGGTGTGGGCCCATCTACGAGGAAGCGGCCAGCGGCAAGTCTGCCGACCGTCCCGAGCTTGAGCAGTGCCGCAAAGCATTGCGGGCAGGGGATACCCTTGTCGTCTGGCGGCTGGATCGACTCGGGCGCAGCCTACCGGACTTGGTGCAGATCGTGGCCGAGCTTGAGCAGCAGGGCGTCGCGTTTGAGAGCTTGACGGAGAAAATCGAAACCAGCAGCGCAGCAGGCAAGCTGGTTTTTCATGTGTTCGCGGCGCTGGCCGAGTTCGAGCGGAACTTGATCCGCGAACGAACACATGCGGGCCTAGCGGCGGCCCGTGCGAGAGGAAGAAAAGGCGGGCGGAAGCCAGCCCTGACGCCTCAGCAAGTCCGCGAGATCAAGGCGCTTTTGCGTGACCCAAGCATTCCGGTTGCTTCGATAGCTGACCGTTACGGGGTATCGAGGGCAACGATCTACAAACACGCCGGGGCTGATGTACCGGCAAGGCATCAATCGGGCCCGAGCTCGGGCCCAGCAAAAGGGGCAAACAGAGTATGACCAAGGCAGTGCAAGCCGCTAAGCGTGGCCGGGGGGTGTCCCCGATCTATCTGGACGAGGACGACCAGCCGGAGCAATCGAACGTTATTTACATGCGAGGCCGCAGGCGGCGGCGCATCGTCTTTGGCTGGTATGGCGGGAAGTTCTCGCACCTTGATTGGCTGCTGCCCTTGTTGCCCAAGTGCCACCATTACTGCGAGCCGTTCGCGGGGTCTGGTGCCGTGCTTATCAATCGTGAAGCCGCACCAGTTGAAACTTACAACGACATAGACGGCGACGTGGTGAACTTCTTTCGGGTGCTTCGTGACCGTCACGAAGAACTGATTAGGGCCATTGCCTTGACGCCATTTTCCCGCGAGGAATACCACCGGGCGATCTATGGCAGCACAAGCGGTATCAGTGACGTGGAACGGGCCAGACGGTTCTACATCAAGGCTCGCCAGACCCGCACCGGGCTTGCTCAGACCGCTTCCCTTGGCCGTTGGGCGAACTGCAAAGACACGAGCCGGGCGGGCATGTCCGGTGTTGTCTCGCGCTGGCTTGGTGGCGTGGATGCGCTGGACGAAATCGCCCAGCGACTTATCCGGGTGCAGATCGAAAACCGCCCCGCCGTTGATGTGATCCGTTTGTATGACAGCCCCAAGACGCTTTTCTATTGTGACCCGCCCTATCTGCATGCCACACGCGGCGACGCTAAGGCTTACGGCTTCGAGATGGACGAGGGCCAGCATCGGGAATTTGCCGAAGTGGTCAATGAGTGCAAAGGCATGGTGGCTGTGTCTGGGTATGACCACCCGCTGATGGACGAGCTATTCAAGCCGGGACGTTGGTTCAAGACCCAAGGCCCGGACAAGACTATTCACTCGACCAAGGGAAAACGGTCAGAAGTCCTTTGGACGAACTACGATCCCAAGAATCAGAAAGGGTTGTTTGAATGAGGGCCGCTGACGCATGGGGTATCAATACCACCCCGACGACATGCACATTTTCCGGGCTGTCGCGGCCACAAAAGCAAAGGGAGTTTCGATGACACCAGAAGAAATATTACAAGGCATCCAGCAGCGGGCCGCCGCTACGTTGAATGCCTCTGTCGTCACTGACCCGGTAATCCGGGAGCGTGTCGATTACGTCTGCCGCTGCATGAGCAACCGCGCCGGGGTGCGGCTGCTCATGTCATGCCTGTTGGGGAAGCTGGACAAGCCGAACGTCGATCCACGCAAGCCCTATACCGAGATTGGGGGGGCTGACAGTTTTTCCGGGCGCACCTATGACGAACGCCACCTGACCAAGTTCATCAACGAACACCGGCTGCCGGTCAATCCGACAACCGCCTTTCTGACCCCGACGCTACGCAATATCGACCATGCACTGACCACCGACCGGGAGCTTGTCGGCAGGCCGCGTGACCTCTACAAAAAGACGCTTGAGCTACTGGAAGATGTGGCCTTGCAGCGCATCCCCGCTGACGTGCTGTTTGTGGAAACCGTGCGCGTTCTGATGCTGCTGCGCGACGAGAAGCTGGCCCGCATGGCTTCACTGTTGGATGCCTTGGATCGTACCGAGGGCGCATTGCCTCTTTCATCGGAGGCCATCGTCACACTAATAAGCCAGCACCTTGCCTGCAAGAACGCCAGCCGCTTGCCGGTGCTGGTTGTCGCAGCCGCCTACGAGGCCGCAGGGGCGCGACTGTCTGAAAGCATGTTGCCCCTGAACTCGCACAATGCCGCCGATCTTCAAACTGGCTCATTGGGCGACGTGGAAATCTGTTTGATGGGCGAGGATTCAGTCGTCACCGCCTACGAAATGAAGATGAAGCGTGTCACGCAAGACGACATCGACGCGGCAGTGACCAAGATAGCCAGGTCGCCGAACAGGATTCATAACTATCTGTTTGTCACCACGGATGTGATCGACCCACTTGTGGCCGAGTACGCCGCGACGTTCTACGAGAAAACAGACGGAACCGAGATTGCCATTCTCGATTGCATCGGGTTCTTGCGGCACTTCCTACACCTGTTCCATCGTATCCGGGCGGATTACCTCAACGCCTACCAGACGCTGGTCTTGAATGAGTCGGATTCGGCAGTCAGCCAGACTCTGAAAGAGGCGTTTCTGGCGCTGCGACAGGCCGCAGAAAGCGGCGAGTGATTCAGCATGGGGCAGGCGCGAATATCAAACTGGACCACTCAGGACGCGGAGCGGCACTTGCGCCAGTCGTGCAGAGTCATGGCCCGGCTGATTGTCGAGCATGGCCCCTGCCCTCTTGCCGACCGTGAGTTTCGGCCTTTCCAGACGTTGGCCAAGTCGATTATCAGTCAGCAGCTATCCGCCAAGGCTGCCGACACGATAGAGCGCCGGGTGCAAGCCATCGTGCCCGGCTTCACACCTGCCGGGTTTCTGGCTGTCCAGCCCGAGGCGCTACGCGCTGCCGGGCTGTCATCTGCCAAGGCCCGCTACATCCTCGAACTGGCTCAGCGTGTTAGCGATGGGCGGCTGAACCTAGAAGCAATGCAGGACGCGCCAGATGCGGACGTTATCGCTGCACTGGTGGATCTTCCCGGCATCGGTCAATGGACGGCGGAAATGTTCCTGATCTTCGGCCTTCGCAGGCCGGACGTGTTGTCTTTGGGGGATGCTGGTTTGCAGCGGGCGGCCCGGTTGCTGTTTGGAAATGATGCGAACCTAGAGCGAGTGGGGCAGGCATGGCAACCCTACCGATCTGTGGCGTCATGGTATCTATGGCGGCACTTGGACGCTTGATCTACTCCCCTGCCCTGCCACCGAACCCCGCCGCGTGCGGGGTTTTTTATGCCCACAGAAAGCATTGACAAGCATTCTTTTTTCACTACAATAACAACTGTTTTTAATATTAAATTGAGGTTGCAAAAAGATGATTATCACCGTTGGTAACACAAAGGGCGGCGTGGGGAAAACCACCATTGCCGTGAATCTGGCAATCGCCCGCGCATTGGCCGGGCGTGATGTGTGGCTGATCGACGGCGACCGTCAGGGCACCGCGCAGACAGCAATCAGC
>JAQVDN010000004.1 GCA_028698305.1 Candidatus Altimarinota bacterium | reverse complement strand
TTTTTCAGATGAAACTATCATTCATGTTTCTGCAAAATAATTAAAATTAAAATTACCATAATATTTTCATTCTGGTGAAATTTGTTTTCAATTCTTATCTAATAATATTCATCCGTTTCATTTTTCAGATGAAACTATCATTCATGTTTCTGCAAAATAATTAAAATTAAAATTACCATAATATTTTCATTCTGGTGAAATTTGTTTTCAATTCTTATCTAATAATATTCATCCGTTTCATTTTTCATCAGCAAGTATCAATCATGTTTTTTCAAAATAATCAAAATTAAAATAATCATAATATTTTCATTCTGGTGATACTTGTTTTCAGTTTTTATTTAACAATACTTCTCATTTTCATTTTTCATCAGCAATTATCAATCATGTTTCTTCAAAATAATCAAAATAAATATTATCATAATATTTTCATTCTGGTGAGATTTGTTTTCAGTTCTCATCTAACAATACCTTTCATTTTCAAATAATCTTATAAACAATAATTTTTAATTTTCAAACTTCTAAAATTTTAACTCATAATACTTTTAATACTTTCCTAGCTTGTTCTTTTATTGATTCTATATTATCTAATATTATTTTCTTAGATAATAAATTTTTAAAATAATCTTTTATACTTTTTATACTTATATTTTCTTTAAATTTTGATAATAATCCATTATTTCAATTAAATGTAATTTTATTATCAAAATAATCTTCATATATTTTTTGAAAAGAATCATCATCTAACAAATTCATTAAATCAACTCACTCTTCTATTGTAACATCTTGTCAATTTAAAACATTATCTAATATTTTACTATAATAATCAAAATTAACTTTTTCAAACTCTTTTAAACATTTCAAAAAAACTACTCTAAAAGCATTACTTGCTACAGCTTCTTCTACTGTTTCACAAGCTTTAGGTTTTAATTCATCATCAGAATCATTTACATTTTCATTAGACATAAAATAGCATTAAAAATTAAAATTTTAATTATTATAAAAATAAAAATTATGATGTCAATTTTTTAATTGAAATAAAAAAACATAAGATTAACTTATGCTTTCTTTGTCTTCATTTTTTTCTTCTATTCTTTTATTTAATTCATCCCAAACATCTTTTGGTATGTTTTTTGCTATTTTAACAGCTGGATAATTTTTTGCAGCTAGAAATTGTCATCTTCTACTATTTTTTATAACAAGTTCTTCTCATGTTTCATCATCAACTAAAAGTCACTTTTCTTTTAATATTTCTTCAAGTATTTCATCTTTATCATCTTTTATCTTCCCTATCCATTTTACTTTTGGGTATTCACTACTTGCAAGAAATGGTCAAAATCTACCAGTTTTAACTACAATTGTTCACTCAATTCAATCAGGACATGGTTTTCATTCATATTTTTTTCTCAAGTCAGCCAATGCGTCTTTTTCTCACTCTGGTTGATCTATAAAATCACACTCAGGATAAGCAGAACAACCTATAAATTTACCATTTTTGCTATGTCTATAAATAAGTTCAGCTCAACACTTAGGACAAGCTTTTCAAACTTTTTCTATTATTTTTTCTGCATTATCCCCTGCATGTTCTAAATCTTTTTTTAAACTACTATTCCAAAATCTATCAAGCATAGAAACATAAGTTTCTTTTCATGTAGCTATATCATCAAATTCTGATTCTACTTTTGATGTAAATTTATAATCCATCATATCTTTGAAATATTCTTGCAAGAAATCATTTACAGTATAAGCGATTTCTGTTGGTGCAAGGTATTTTTTATTTACTTTTTCTATATATCATCTATCAATAATTGTTGAAATAGTTGGTGCATAAGTTGATGGTCTACCTATTCCCTCTCATTCCAATTTTTTTACAAGAGAAGCTTCAGTATAACGAGAAGGTGGTCTTGAAAAATTTTGAGTTCAAGTAATACCTTTTCAAACAAGTTTTTCTCAAACTTCAATATCTGGTAAAACTGCTCAATCTTCTTCACTATCTTCATTTTCATCATCACTTGACTCAATATAAAGTTTCATAAATCAATCAAATTTAATAACTTCTCATTTTGTTATCCATAGTTGATTTTGAGCTTTTGTTGGAGAAAAAGAAAATGTAGTCACTTCAACAACAGCATCACTCATTTGAGATGCAAGAGTTCTTTTCCAAATAAGGGTATACAGTTTTAATTGGGTAGCATCTAAAACTGAAGCAAGACTTTCTGGAGTTCTAGTTAAATCAGTAGGTCTAATAGCTTCATGAGCTTCTTGTGCTCAAGCTGATTTTGTTTTATAGTCTCTTGCCTTATGATAAGTTTTTCAAAAATCTTTTTCTATAACTTCTTTTGCTTGATTTTTTGCTTGATCAGATAGATTTAAACTATCAGTTCTCATATAAGTAATCAAACCTTGTCTTTCATTATTTCATAAATCCATACCTTCATATAATTTTTGAGCAATCATCATAGTTTGTTTAACTCAAAAACCAAATTTTCTAGATGCTTCTTGTTGAAGTGTAGAAGTTGTAAAAGGAGCTCAAGGAGATCTTTTACTATCTTTCTTTTGGCTATCTACCAAAACAAACTCTATATCTCAAAGTATAGATAATTCTAAATTATCTTTTTTATTTTTTGACTCTTTTAAAATACTTAAATCATCATAAAGAACTGAAAGTAATTTTTCTACTTCTTCTTTTGATTTAAAAGTTTTAACTTTTCAAGCGACTTTTGATAATACTGATATAAATTTAAAATTACCATAAGATAATTCTACACTTATTTTCCAAGATTCTTCAGGTTTAAAAGCAAGTATTTCTCTCTCTTTTTCTACTATCAATTTTACAGCAACAGATTGAACTCTACCAGCTGATAATCATTTTCTTATTTTTTTCCATAAAACAGGACTTACTTTATATCAAACAAGTCTATCTAATATCCTTCTTGCTTGTTGAGCATCTACTAAGTTTAAATCTATTGTTCTAGGATTTTCTATAGCGTGAGTTATAGCTTTTTTAGTTATTTCATGAAATACTATTCTTTTTGTTGTTGCAGGATTTATATTTAAAGTATGACAAAGATGCCAACCAATAGCTTCTCATTCGCGGTCCTCATCGGTTGCTATCCAAACTTCACCACATTCTTTAGCTAGTTTTTTAAGTCAATCAACTGTTTTTTTCTTTTCATCTGTGATACCATAATCTGGAGCAAAACCATTTTCTATATCTATTCAAAGAGTTTTTACAGGTAAATCTCTAATATGTCACATAGATGCTACAACCTTATAATCAGGTCATAAAAATTTCTCAATTGTTTTTCATTTTGCAGGAGACTCAACTATAACTAGATTCTTGGCCATAAAAAAAAAGTTAGAAAATTACTAACTAACTTTTTAATCTTTTTTATCTTTAAGTCAAAAGAAAATTTTTTTAATTATAAAGTATGATACTCCATCATATTCTCACTTATATTCAACTCCTTGACTAATTAATGACTTTAAATAATTTATTTTATCAACATTTCACGAATATTCTGATATAAAAATTTGTCAATTTTGATTTAACTTACTTCATAAAATTAATAGAAAATTTCATATATCTTCTACTCATAATAACATATTTGATAAAAAAAGTTTATCAAAAAAATTTTCAGGTAAATCATTAATATCTGTTAAATTTATTACTTTATTCCTACTAAAAACAATTCTTGGAGAGTCTCTTAATAATAAAATTCTTCTATTTATATTATCAATTTCATATTCTTCAAGAAGATGTCTATTTTTTCATAATGAAGATAATAAAACATCAATACTTGTTTTTACAATTTTTGAGAAATAATCTATATCTATATATGTTCTATCAACTGCATATACATTTAATACTCATTTTGAAACTAAAGTCTCAGGGAAATTTGAAGATCAACTTCAAATATCAGCTATATTATCAGTAACATCAATATCAATTCAAAAAAAATTTAATAAAAAATCTAATTCTCTAATAGGTCAAATTGTTAATATATTTCACATAAATAATAATATATAATAAATTAAAAATTAATTACATTTTTAACTAAATTTTTATTATCAAATGGAAACTTATAATTTTCTAGATATCTAATTAAAGCATAAAATATAGACCATTTATCTAAAGAAGAATATATATATGAATTCCCTTCATTTTTAACTGGATTAAATTCTTTTAATAAAGAACTTAGATGGTTTTTATTTGAAACAATAGGAGTAATTCATAATTCAAAATAACTGTTTAAATTATTTATTTCATCATCACAAACAATAAAATCAAATCAAATAACCGAATTATCATCAACTTTTGAAATAGCTACAACATTTTCTGCCAATTTTTCATTATTTGCTCATTCCACTTCTATAACAAAATCACAAGGTAAAACAACTAAAGCATCTCTAAGCTCTTTTATAAGTGTTTTACTATTTATTTTTATAAGTCATATTGCCTTATTTCTATTACTTAATAATAATTTTTTCTTAAGTAAAAGATTTTTCTCCTTCTTTTCTTTCAAAACCATATTTAAATCCATATAGAAAAGTTAAATTAATAAACTAAATTTAGTATAACATAAAAAAGTATTTTTTTACAATTTTTAAAGCTTGACTTTATAAAAAAAATCCCAAGAATATATTTTTGCTTTTTTGTTTTTTTTAAATAAAATCTGCAAAACAATAATAGATTATATAAAAAAATGAAAGATTTTTGGAAAAAACAATTAGAAAAAAATAAAAAATTGGTATTTTTAGCTCCTATGGACTGATACTGAGATAGTGCTTACAGACAAGCAATGAAGAGAGTTTCTCCTCATATTTTTTGTGTGAGTGAATTTTATAGTGCTGATTGATTGATACATTCAAAATTTCTTGCTGATAGTGTTTTACCACATAGTGAAATAGAAGATCCATTGATAATACAAATATTTTGAAAAGACCCTGAAGTTTTTGCAAATGCAGCTAAAATAATAAGTGAAAGTAAATATAATATTGCTTGAATTGATATAAATATGTGATGTCCAGCGAAAAAGGTAGTTAGAAGCTGACATGGTTCTTGTTTACTTATAAATGAACAAACAGCTTTTGAAATAGTAAAACATATGCATGAAGCAACAAGTTTACCGATAAGTGTAAAAACAAGACTTAGTTTTGACTGAAATCAAAACTTGATAAATTTTGCTAAGTGACTTGAGAATGCATGAGCAAGTTTAATCACAATCCATGGCAGAACAGCAAAACAAGCATATACTTGAAGAGCTGACTTTACAAATATATATGATTTAAAAAATCATGTTTCTATACCTGTAATATGTAATTGAGATATAGAAAATTATACTGACTGAATGAAGAAAATAAAAAATCTTGATGGTATAATGCTAGGAAGAGCAAGTTTTTGAAATCCATGGTGTTTTATATGAGAACCTCAAATAAATGATGACAACTTCATAGATAAAACTTGAATAAAAAAAGAAAACTTCATAGATTGAATCTATCATCCGACTTTAAGCGAAATATTAGAAGCTATGCAATTTCATGCTGAAAAACTAGTAGAAACTAAATGAGAAAAAAAGTGAAGTTTAGAAATAAGAAAACATCTTGTTCAATACTTAAAAAATTTCCCTTGAGTTAAAAAATATAGAAAAAGACTTGTAACAACAGACAGTATAGAAAATACTATTGATATAATAAATGAAATAAAAACTGAATTTAGTGAAGATTTAAACAAAAGACCAAGTTTAAATGAAATCGAAAAAAAAGAAGAAAATCTATAAGATTTTCTTCTTTTTTAATACTCTTCAACATTTCCTCAATTTCAATAATTTATTTCAACTTCCACAAATTTTTGATTATTTTTTTATATTATTATTTAATAATTTCTAAATAAATTATTGCTTCTATATATTTTATCATATCATTTTTATTTTTTATTTTTTGTATTTTTAAAAAAAGTTTTTCTAATTTAGATTTCTCAATTTTAGTTATAATTTTATCAATTTTATATATATTTTCTTTATTATTAGATTTTTCTAATATCTTTGTTAAATATAAATCCTTTTGTTTAGTAAATTTATCTTTTTCAGAATTTATATCAATATTATTTCCAATATCACAAACTAATCTAGATAAATTAGTTTGTCAATTCATATTTGTAGAATAATATGAGAATACTCCTGAATTAGAAAAATATTGTAAACCATAAATATTTTTATATTTTCAATACTCAATTCAATCTTTTACCACAAAATATTCTCAATTTTCATCTAATGCAACATATGCAAAACTTTTACCATCTGGTAAGAAATAAAAATCATTTATACCTTTATATTTTTTACCTTCAATTCAATCTTTAACTATAAAATATTCAAAATTTTCATCTACTGCAATATAAGCAAAGCTTTTACTATCTTGAGAAAAAATAAAACCAAAAACATTTTTATATTTTTTACTTTCAATTCAATCTTTTACTACAAAATATTCTCAATCTTCATCTGATGCTTTATAAACAAAGCTTTTACTATCTGGTGAATATAAAAAATCATATACATTATGATTATACCTTTTACCTTCAACTCAATCCTTAACTATAAAGCTTTTTCAATTTTCATCTGATGCCTTGTAAACATAACTTTTACTATCTTGTGAATATTTTAAATAATGGTTATAATTATTGGTTTTATTTTCAATTCAATCTTTAACTATATAATATCAATTTTTATCTAATGCAGTATACGAATAACTCTTTCAATCAGGTGAATATATTAAATCATAAATATTATTATATTCTTTCCCCTCTATTCAATCTTTAACTATAAAACTTCAATTTCCATATGATGCTTTGTAAACATAACTTTTACTATCTGGTGAGTATTTCAAATAACTACTTTCAATATAATTATATTCTTTACCTTCAACTCAATCCTTAACTATAAAGCTTTTTCAATTTTCATCTGATGCTTCGTAAACATAACTTTTACTATCTTGTGAATATTGAAAATCAGAAATATATTTATATTTTTTACCTTCAACTCAATCTTTTATCAAATATTCTTTATCATCATCAGATACAATATAAGAGAAACTCTCTCAATTAGGAGAGTAAATAAAATTAATAATTAAATAATATTTTTTTGTTTGAATTCAATCCTTTACTATAAAAAATTTTCAATTTTCATCTGATGCAACATATGCAAAACTTTTACCATCTGGAGAATATTTTAAATGTTTTATATATTTATACGATGATAATTCAATTCAATCTTTTACTACTACATATCTCCAATTTTGATCTACAGCAATATAAGAAAAACTTTTACCATCTGGAGAGAAATAAATATCATTTATAACTTTATATTTTTTACCTTCAATTCAATCTTTTACTACAAAATATTCTCAATTTTCATCTGATGCAACATATGCAAAACTTTTACCATCTGGAGAGTATTCTAAATATTTTCAACTAATTATTAATTCATTATTACATTCATTATAATTTCAATTAGTGTAATTAAAATAGAAAAAATATTGAAATAATAATAAAATTATTAATAAAAAAATTTTAATATAATTTTTCATATTTAATTTTTAATATATAATATATTAATTATAGCTATATAAAAAAATTATCAAATAATAATATTAATTTTAATACTCTTCAACATTTCATCAATTTGAATAATTTCTTTCCACTTCAACAAATTTTTGATTATTTTTTTGAAACATAAGCTCTATATTTCATATTGGTCAATTTCTATTCTTTCTTACAAGTACATCTGTAATTCATTTTTTTTCTGTAAATTCATCATAATATTCTTCTCTATAAAGCATCATAATAATATCTGCATCTTGCTCAATAGAACCTGATTCTCTTAAATCAGACATTATAGGTCTTTTATCTGGTCTTTGTTCTACAGTTCTAGATAATTGAGAAAGTGCTATAATTGGTACATTTAATTCCCTTGCTAGTGACTTTATTCATCTAGAAATCTCACTTATTTCTTGTACCCTATTCATAGAGTTTCAATTACTCATAAGTTGCAAGTAATCTATAACTATTAAATCTAGTCAAGACTCCATTTTAAGTCTTCTACACTTTGATTTTAAATCTACCAGATTTCATCAAGCAGTATCATCTATATATATATTTGCTTGACTAAGCCTTTCCATAGCTTCTCATATTTTTGCAAATTCATGATCTTCCAATTCTCATTTTGCAAGTTTCCAGCTATCAATCTGCATAGCACTAGCAATCATCCTATCTGTCAATTGTTCTTTACTCATTTCCAGAGAAAATATAGCTACATTTTTTCAATTATATCATACATTTTGAGCTAGATTTAGAGCAAATGCAGTTTTTCACATAGATGGTCTAGCGGCTAAAATAACCATATCTCATCACTTTAAACCATTAAATTTATGATCCAAATCTTTAAATCAAAGTTGTAATCTGTGTTCTTTTATAAGTTCTGGATTTTCATGTATTTCTGCAAATTCTTCAAATCTTTTTTCCAAGATTTCATTTATATGTACAAGTTTATTTTGTATAAAAACTTGAGTTACATTAAAAACTGATTTTTCTGTTTTTTCAAGAAGTTCATTTATTGGTTTATCTTCATCATAACCAAATCAAATTATTTCATTTCAAGCTTTTACAAGGTTTCTTAAAACTGATTTATTTTTAACTATTTGTGCATATTCAAAAACATTTGCAGTAGTTGGAACAATTTCAGTTAATTCAGCAAGATAACTTATTCAACCAATTTTATCAAGCAATTTTTTATCATCTAATTTTTCTTTAACAGTTATTAGATCTATTGGTTTATTATGTTTATATAAATCAAACATAACAGCAAAAATAGAAGCATTTGCTTCCACATAAAAATCACTTTCTTTTAATAAATCTCAAATTGTTATAAAACAATCTTTATCTATAAGTATACTTCAAAGTACTGATTGTTCAGCTTCTATAGAATGTGGAGGCACTTTCAACATTTTTAAAAATTTAGGAGGTAATTTTTATAATAATAAAGATACAAAAAAAAACATAAAAGTAAATCTATGTTTTTTTTTCTTGTTGGAAAAATGTTAATATTTTTTTGTTAAAAACTTATAATAATATATGAAAATTTCTATATGAAATCACTAAGTTCTCTAACCTTGTCTCTAGATACTGTATTATATGGCTGTAATTCTAAAATTCTTTTATGTGTATCAATTGCATCTTTAAAATCTCTAGTTTCTTCATAACAAACTGCTTTCATATTCATCTTATCAATATCTCTTGGTTTAAATTTAAGATATTGATTTATATATTTTAAAGCACTCTTATAATCTTTTAAATCATAAGTTATTTCACAAAGCATATTTATAACTTCTTCGTCTGCTGGTTTTTTTCTATGAACTTTTATGTAATTATCCAATGCTAAATCCAATTTTCATTGCATAGCATATATATAAGCTATCTTTTTATGTAAATCAGTATCATCTTTTATAACTTCTAATAAATCTCTATAAATAATTTCTGCATTTTGATAATTTTTTTCTTTTATATAGATATTTGCAAGTTCTAGATTTAGATCCTTATTAAATTTATCTATTGAAAGTCACTCTATAATAAGTCATTTAGCTGTATCAAAATAACCTTTTGAAGAATTATTTTTTACTCTTTTTAGTATTTCAGTCAATTGATTTATTTCTTCATCAGTTAATTGTTTTGTATTTTTATCTTTTTTATAATTTTTTTCTTTTGTAGTTAAATCTACTTTATTTAAAGCTGTTTTAACATTTGAAATTTCTTCTTTTACTATAGCATTTTTCACTTTAAAATATGTCTCGTAAATTTTTCAAGACAAATAATAAATAACATAAAATAAACTCATAAAGAAAACAACAATTTCCAATTTCAACAAAAACAAATTTTCCATAAATAATAGATATTTAATATATATTTTTATTTTAGGAATTTTTTAAATTTAATCAACTAAATTATTTCATATTTTCAAGAAATATCTTTATTTATAAGACCTGAAAGTTCAAGAATAGCTATTTTTAACAAAATTATTTGCATATCAAATCATGTTTTCAATACTATTTCATCTATATTCAAAGGCATATTCATAAGCAATTCATAGATTTCTTTTTCTATTTCGTCTCAAAAATTACTTTGTTTTTTTATATTTTTTTTATTTGATATATTGTATTCTAATAAAACATCTCCTGGTGATAAAACCATCTTTGCTTCAGAGGAATATATAAGTTTATTACATCATATTGAATTTTGTTTATATATTTCTCAAGGAACAGTAAATATATCTTTTCACAAATCTAATCACAACTTTACAGTAATAAGTGACCCTGATTTTTCCCTAGCTTCAACTACAAATATCGCTTGACTTAGTCAAGCTACTATTTCATTTCTAATTGGAAAATTGTATGGATTTGGAGGTTCTCAAAAAGGAAAAATTGATATAATAGCACCTTGATTTTTTATTATTTCTTCAAATAATTTTTTATTGCTAGAAGGATAATTTATATCTATTCAAGTTCATATAATACTTATAGTTTTTATATTGTTTTTTAATGCAATTTCATGAGAAAAAGAATCACAACCATAAGCTCAACCTGAAACTATAGTAAAATATCTTCATATTTCTGGAACAAAATCTTTGATTACATTTTCTCAATAAGATGTCATATTTCTAGAACCAATAAAAGCAATTCAAGGCAAAGTTATATGTCATCTTACATAGATTAAAAATGGTATATTAAAAATATGTTTTAGATTTGTTGGATAATTTTCATCAAAAAAAGTATATATTTTTATATCTAAATCTACTATTTTTTGATACAATAAATTGATATCTATTTTTTTCTTATTTTCTAAAATCTCTTGGATTTTTTCGTATTTAAAACCATTTTTTTCAAGACTAGATATAGAAACTTCATCATAAAATCATTTAAAATCTTGTTTTTTCTCAAAAATTGAAAACAATTTTTTATGACTAATTCAAATTTGGTGGAGAGCTACTAAGTAAACTTTTTCATTCATAAAAAAAGAGTTATAGAAGCAAATGTAAAAACATATTACTCATAACTCTTTTAAAATAAAATTATTTTATAATTCTTTTTCTATTTCATTATTATTTCAATTATTTGATTCAAAAACAAGTCTCTTATAAAAAACATAGATAAATATATAAACAAAAACTGATTCAATTGTTTTTATTAGATTATCAAAAAATCATGAAACAAAATAATTAAAAAATGAAAATGCATTTATAAAATCTTGTATAGTATCTTTATTTATATTTTGAAAATCCAAATTTGTAAAATTTCAAAAACTACCAAAAAATATAGAAAAAAATTTTGAAGCAAATCATGAAAAAAATCAAACTATTAATCAAACTAGAACAAGATTTCAAAATATTCTCCACCAATTCTTATCTGTTACAGAAACTGATTGTAAAAAATCTTCTTTAGTATATGAATCATTATCTATAGCACTATATAATGCAAAAGTAGATTTAATTCATTTGTAAATCATATTTACAATAAAATATAAAAATCAAGCTAACATAAAACCTCATCAGATGATTTTATAATTAAATTGTAAATCAAAAAAATAACCTATGTTGAATATAAATCATCATATTATAAAAATTAAAGATGGTAATAATGCTAGATAAGCAAATATATACCAATAAGTTCTCATAATATCAAAAAATCTAGAAGTAGCATATAAAAAATTGTCTTTAAAATCTAACTTTTCTACTCAATTATAAAAATCACCTATAGTTTTTATAGTATAAATTAAAAATGGTATCAATAATAAAACATACAATAAAAGAAAAAATAATGATAAACTCGCTAATAAAAGAAATTTTATATCAGAAAAAAATAAAAAAATATCACCTCTAAGTAATTCAAATAAAGATAATAATATTCAAGAAAATAAAAAATATGATAAAACTAAGGCAAAAAAAACAAAAGAAATAATATTATAAACAAAAAGAGGTAAAACAAGATAAATAAATGCTTTTTTAAATATATCAAAGCTTTGTTCTATCCTATCTAAAACTTTTTCATTTGCTATCATCATAATATAAATTTGATTAAATAATATAATTTAATAATATATAAATGTTTATAATAAACAAAATTATTTTCTAATTTTTATTTTATGGATGAAAGTTTAAATGATATTAATTTAGATTGAATAGATTTTTCAGCATATGAAAATATGGATTTTTCAACAACTTGAATGGATACAAGTATGATGATAGATCCTTCAATGGCAGCAACTTTATGAGTAGCATGAACTATTATAAATATATTAAGTATATTATTTTATATTTCTTGAGCATATTGATTATATCTTATAAATAAAAAATTATGAGAAAAATATGCATGGTTATCTTTTGTACCTATTGCTCAAATATATAATTATTTTACTGCTTCTCAAAAATCATTTGTTAAATACTTACTTATACCATTTATCATAATGATAGTATGAATAATATTATGATGAGTAATAAGTTGATTATTAACTCCTATACTTTGAGTAATAATTATGGCAGCATCATATATCTATTTCTTTGTAATGTGGATAAAAGTACTACATGCTATATCTATTAGAACTTGAAATTGAGCTTGGACAACTGTTTGATTTTTGTTTGTAAGTTTTATTATGTTTCCAATTGTTTGAATGAAAATGAAAGATCAATCAAATAATGAAACTTTTTCTACAGAAAACAATCCTCCTGTTTTAACAAACAAATCTGAAAATGAAATAGAATTATAGAAAAATAAAAAAGAGCAATCGCTCTTTTTTATTTTTCTAATTTTAAACTTTCACTATGAATCCTGTTCCAGATATCTATTATAAAATTATCATCTAAACCATATTCTCTAGAAACTTCCAAGTTTTCATTTAATAAAGTCTGCCATCTAGTATTATCAAGTGGTTCAATTTTTTCTTGTTTTTTTATAATTCATATCTGTTTTACTATTTCAAATCTTCTAAAAAAAAGATAAATCAACTCTTTATCTAAAGTATCAATTTGTTTTCTATATATATCTAATAATTCCCTATTTTCCATATTATATAATTAATGTTTATTAATTATATAATAAAAAAAAATACTAGAAAATCTAGTATTTTTTTTAATATAATATAACATCTGAATAAATTCATTTTTCTATTTTCTCTTTAATCTTTATTTCTTCATCTTTTTTAATAGTTGTATCAGCTATCATAAATACCCAACCTCTTGTAGCATAAGTATCATAATCGCTAAATTTTTCTTTAATTACTCATTTTGCAAATGCATAATCAACTATTTGTTCTTGCCAAGATTTAGTATTTTTTGGATCAAAACTATAATCAAAACCAATTGATCTAATAAGCATTCAAAGAGTTTCTGCTTTTGTTATATTGTGTTCTGGTCTAAATTCAGTATTTTTTGTGATAAGACCTTTATCAACCAACGGCTCTATACTTAAACAAGCCCAAGTATTTGGTTTTACAGCACTTACATCACTAAATATACCTTCACAAAATGATTTTTTTGGTAATCAAGCAACTCATCTAGAAACAGCTGCTATTTCTTGTCTCAAAACAAAATCTTTAAGATTATATTTTTCAGGATTATCTTTATTATTATTGATAATTCATCTAGTTGCTAAACTATTTGCAGCTTCAAGTTCAGTAGTTGAATACTTAACAGCAGTATAACTTGCAAATGCAGAACTAAATGCTAAAAAAGATAATAAAATCACAAATACTTTTTTCATAAAAAATAATTTTAAAAAATAATATTAGAAATATTATACTTAATTATAAATTAACTCAACAAAAAAAAACTAGACATTTTAAAAATATCTAGTTTTAAAAATTATATTTTTAGATTTTTTAATGCATTTATTCTATCATCTAAATCTGGATGTGTAGAAAATAACATCATAATTCCTGATCTTCATTTAGTTGAAATCTTCATAGTTGCAAATTTTGAATCATCTTTTCAAGTCATATCTTGCAATTTTTTTAAAGCTTCTAAAGCTGAAATCATTTTATCCTTCCCTACATATCAAGCACTTCATGCATCAGCTTTATATTCTCTATGTCTAGAAAACCACATAGTAATAAGAGAAGCTAATATTCAAATAAAAATTTGTAATACTAAATTAATAACAAAATATCATAAAGCTCAAAATTTTCAATCAGTAACATTATCAAAAATATTTGCTAAGATCCTAGAAATAAAAACTACAAAAGTATTTATTAATCATTGTAAAAGTGTCATAGTTACCATATCTCAATTTAAAACATGAGCCATTTCATGAGCTATAACTCACTCTATTTCATCCTTATTCATTATTTCTAATAATCAAGTTGAAACCGCAACTAAAGAACTATTTTTACTTGCTCAAGTAGCAAATGCATTTGGTTCATTTGACTCGTAAAATCAAACTTCTGGCATAGTTATATGATTTCTTTCTGCTAAATCTCTAACTAAATCAAAAACTACTTTTTCTTTTGAATCTAAATTTGAATATTCATTTATATTAACAACTTGAACTCAATAAGCTCTTTTTGCCATCCATTTAGAAAGAAAAAGAGAAATAAATGAACCAGAAAATCAAACTATAATTGCATATATAAAAACAGATACATAATCCGTACTATATCAACTAATAGCAATTCAAAACACATTTTCAGTAATTGCAATAACTATGGTAATTACAGCAATAATTGCTATATTTGTAAGAAGAAATAATCAAATTCTTTTAAACATTTTATTATTAATTATATATTAAAATTGTTATATATTTTATAGTCATAAGCTAATTTGTCAAAAATTATTTTCTATCCTTACTTGATTCTTACTTTTCAAAAACATATCAATTATTTCCAAATCATATTTTAAATTATGTCACACAATAAGTATATCCATAGTAAAAATAGAATTTAAAAATCACTTCAAAGACAAATCAGTTACATGATTTCAAGAATGAAGTCTATTTATATAATAAATCCTATTATCATCTAAATAAATAGATATTCAAACAAGTTCAGCTTTCATTATATCAAGTCATGTTGTTTCAGTATCTAAAACTATTTTATTTTCTTTTTTAATAGCTTCAAGCAATTTATTTAAATTTTCATCATTATCGATTATATGAACTTTGAGATCTAAATCCTTCCAAGTTTGAAGTTTATTTACTCAAGAATCTCAAACAAGAGAATTAAATTCATATTTTTCAAAAAATGATAAAATATCTTCATTTAAAAATGTTTCTGGTTTAAAAACAAATCTTTCTATATCAAAATTATCAAGTTTTACATCTAAATCTATAGTTGCCAATTTTTTACTAAGAAAAGCATCTTCTTTTGAAGAAGTTAGTTTTTCAAAAGTTTTTCATTTAAAACAAGTATTTAACTTTTTAAAAGATTCACTATCTAGATTAGAAAATATATCTTCAAATCTTTCTCAAGAATTTATTCTTTCTACTATTTCATATATATTTTCAATAGTTCAAATATAATTTATCAAATCTACTGCCTTTGCTGGTCAAAATCAATCAATACCTGGGATATTATCAGCTTTATCTCAAACTATTGATAGATAATCAATAATTAATTTTGATTCTACTCAAAATTTTTGTTTTGCTTCTACTGGTCAAAACTTTTGTTTTTTCATAGTATCATAAATCTTAATATTTTCTGATACCAAACTATATAAATCTTTATCTCAAGTTAATATATCTATTTCAAAATCTCTATTTCAATCAAATTTTTTTGCTAAAGTTCATATAACATCATCTGCTTCATAACCACTTATTTCTATAGTTTCAACTCAAAGTTTTTCTATCATCTCTTCTATAAGTGAGATTTGACTTCTTAGATTATCAGGCATACGATCTCTTGTAGCCTTGTATTCACTATACAAATGATTACGGAAATTATCTCCTGGTGCATCTTTTACAAAGATTAAATAATCTGGATTTTCTTTTACAAGAGTACTAACAAAAAATTTTGCCATACCAAATAAAGCATTTACAACAGTTCAATCCTTAGTTGCAAATTCAGGAAGTGCAAAAAACATACGATAAATAAAGCTATTTCAATCTATAAGATAAATTTTTTTCATAATATGATTTTTATTAGTATTAATAAAATAATAAAAATATAATAATAATTGTAAAGAAATAATTAAAAATAAAGAAAAACTTTTGACAACTAAAGTCTAATTTTATATAATGAAAGTCTAAGTTGGAAAACTTAGCTAGCTTGTGATTGTCACTATCTAGAAAAAAGGAGATTTTAAAAAATGAACACTGTATCAATTGACCTGAAGTAAAAAAGCGTGTTTGTGTGATTGCAAAAAAACATCACGGGATTTGCTTCAAATCAACAATTCCTCCTGAGGACAGAAGATCTATTTACAGGACTGTTCAGATCGGTTGCCTCAGTGATGAGGAAATTACCGAATACCTCGCAAAAAAAATAAAAATTCACTAAAAGTGGTAATTTGCAGGGAGAAAAAAGACGAGCTTCGCTCGTCTTTTTAATTTTTTTGATTTTAAATATAAAATTAATATAATCAAAAAAATAGTATTTAATTTAAAGAAAGTGATACAAAATTTTAAACTAATAAACAAAAAAAATCTCACTAGTAATATATTTGAATTAGTTTTTGAATCTGAGAACAATTTTGAATTTAAACCAGGTCAATTTATAACATTTTTAATACCTGTTTGATGAAGAGCATATTCTATACTTGAAGAAACTTGAAAACAATTAAAACTGATTATAAAAAAACGGGAACTAGATGAATGAGGTAGATGATGAAGTAAATATTTATGTGAACTTGAAGTGTGAAATATTATAAGATGAGTAGGTCCTGCTGGTCATTTCACACTTAAAGAAAATGAAAAAAATAAATTATTTTTATGAACTGGTACTTGATTTGTTCCACTTTTCAATCAAATAACTTACTGATTAAAAAATAATTTAAATTGTAATTTTAAACTGATTTTTTGAGCTAGAACAAATGCTGATTTATTTTATATAGATGAATTAAATAGTCTAAAAAATGAGTATGATAATTTTGATTTTGAAGTATACCTTAGTAGAGAAGAAATTTTTTGATACAAAAAATGATATATAACTGATTTCATAAATTATGAAACAAAAAATAGTTTTAGTGAAGTTTATATCTGTGGTACTCCTAGCATGATTGATTCTTCTATTGAAATATTACTTGAAAAATGATTTGAAAAAGAATATATTTTTACAGAAAAATATTAAAAAATAACTCGCAAAGCGAGTTATTTTTTAATAAATTAAATCAAGTATATTTAAAGCATTTATATAATATTCATCTAAAAATTCCTCATCTTCTCAAACTACTATTTTGATAGCAGAGAAAATAGAATCATTGTTTAATTTAGTATTTTTTTCTACTAAATCATAAGAATTTTTATCTATTACATCAGCATAAAAGTCTTCTTTTAAATCTTGTAAATCATCAACTTTTTTATCTCAAACAGATAAACAAATACCATTCAAAACAAGTCAAAACTTATTTAAATCATAATTTTCTCAAACAACATCATTTGAGAAAAAAGCATTATTTTCATTTGATAAACTTATAAAAGTATTTGGAATAACTAAATCCCCTTCTTTTAATTCAAAATTCATAAAAACCTTGGCATCATCTATATTTATTATCTTATCATAAATATAATTTTCTTCTATATGTATAAAAACCAAATCTATATTTTTAGAAATATTTATAAAAACAAGTTTTTCTGTTTCAGTTTCATTTTTGATATTTACTTCAAATATATCTAAATCATTTTCATTATTTATTTTTTGTAGATTATATTTAGCAATTGCTATTTTTAATATTCTTTCATTTGATGACAATATTATTTTTGTAGGTATCATTTATCATTATTAATTCTTAAAATCAAAAATAAGTTTATAAATATATTTATTTTTGTAAAGTAAACTTGTAAAATATAAAGTTTAAAATAAAATTTGCCATAATAATTATTAAAATAAAAAAATGGTGGTATCTAATATAGTACAAATATTTTCATTTGGTATAGCAACTTTTATTATTTGAATGCTTGTAATACCATATTTTATAAAATTTTTGATAGAATTTAAATTAGGGAAACAAATAAGAGAAGAAGCAACTTTATGAAAAGCCGTAGAGTTTCTAAAACTTCATAAAAACAAAACTGGTACACCAACTATGTGATGAGCAATAATCCTTGCTATAACATTTTTAATGGTTATTTTAAGTATTTTTTTACAAGAATTTGGTCTTATAAACAATAATTTATTAAATCAAAAAGAAACATATCTATCTATATTTACACTTGCAACAGTATGATTTTTATGAATGATAGATGATTATATGAATATAAAATGAATATGAAGAACAAAATGACTTTCTGCTCGTTTTAAAATGTTTTGGTTAATAATATTTGCATTACTTGGATCATTATGGTTTTATTTTAAACTTGATTGGTGAAATGTTTGATTAAATTTATGAATTATCCAATGATTTAAATTATGAGTTTGGTTTATTCCATTATTTATATTTGTAATTATTTCATGAGCAAATAGTGTAAATATAACTGATTGACTTGATTGACTTGCATGATGACTTCTACTTTTTGCATATAGTGTTTATGCTTATATTACATATGATCAATGAATGTTTTTACTTTCAACTCTTTGTATAACTATAGTTTGAGCATTGATTGCATTTTTATGGTTCAATGTAAAACCTGCAAAATTTTATATGTGAGATGTTTGAAGTTTGGCTTTATGAGCAAATCTTTGAATTATAGCTATGCTTACAAATACAATTTTTATACTTTTTATTGTTTGAGCAATCTTTATATTTGAAACTCTATCAGTAATCATTCAATTAACTAGTAAAAAGTTGAGAAATGGTAAAAAAATATTTAAAATTGCACCTTTTCATCATCATCTTGAAGCTATTTGATGGAGTGAAGAAAATGTTGTTTTTAGACTTTGGTTAATAGGTTTAATCTTCTCTATTTTCTGAATTATGTTCTATATATTACAAAAATAACAAAATAAATATTATGTTATATGATAATTTTTAAATCTAATAATTATGTTTAAAGATGAGAAAACAGTTGAAATTAAAGTTTGTAAACATTGTAATTCAAATTTTGAAATAACTGATAAAGATTTAGAGTTTTATGAGAAAGTTTCTCCTGTTTTTTCGTGAAAAAAATATTTAATTCCCTCTCCTGCTCTTTGTCCAGATTGCAGACAACAAAGAAGGCTTAGTTTTTTTAATCAAACTAATTTATATAAAAATACTTGTAATAATTGTTGAAAAAATATTATTTCAAGGTTTAACTCTGAAAATTGAATAAAAAATTATTGTAATGAATGTTGGTCAAGTGAAAATTGGGATCAATTAAAAAATGGAAAAGATTTTGATTTTTCAAAAACAGTATTTAATCAATTAGATTATCTTATTAAAAATACACCCTTTCAAAATCTTATTGGTTCAAGTAGTAATATAATTAACAACTCAATTTATACAAATCATACATCAGAGATTCATAATTCTTATTTAGTTTTTGAAGCAAATTCAATTAATGATTGTATGTATTCATATGCACTAAAAAATTCAAAAAATATAGTTGATAGTTCTTTTGTTTGAAACAGTGAAAACTGTTATGAATGTAGTGATAGTTATAACATGTTTAACTCATTTTATTGCCAAAAATCATATTGAAGTAAATTTAGTTATTTTTTAAATAATTGTTATAATTGTGACTATTGTATTTGATGTGTAAATTTAAATAATAAAAGCTATTATTACAAAAATCAACCTATCTCAAAAAATGATTATGAAAAAATAATTAAAAATTTAGCAAACATAAATTATTTAATAATATTTAAAAGAGAAATCTATGATTTTTTTTCTAAAAATATAGTAAAAAATTGTAATATAATTTGAAGTGAAGATTGTATTTGAAATAATATTATAAACTCAAAAAAATGTATTAATTCTTTTGATATATTAGAATGTGAAAATCTAAAATATTGTGTAAATATAAACTATTCAAAAGATTTATATGATATAACTGCTTATTGAGAAGAATCAAATAGAATGTATGAATCTCTTTCAGTATGAAGATATTCAAATAATATTTTATTTTCAAATACTGTTTGAAAATGAGAAAAGTTAATTTATTGTATAGATGTTAAAAAATCAAAAAATTGTTTTTTATGTGTAAATCTTGAATGAAAAGAATATTGTATTTTAAATAAACAATATACAAAAGAAGAATATGAGCAGTTAGTACCAAAAATCATAGAACATATGCAAAAAACTTGAGAATGGTGAGAATTCTTTCCAAGTTCTATTTCTCCTTTTTGATATAATGAAACTGTTGCTCAAGAATATTTTCCAATCTCTCACTCTATAAAGCCCTCATCCCCAACCCTTCTCTCAAAGGTAGAAGGGGGCTTAGAAATCCCTCTCCCATTGGGAGAGGTTAGGTGAGGGCAAAGGACTTTTAACCGGTCAACTTACGAAGCTCCATTTCCAAAAGTAGAAAAAATTATAAAAGCAAGTATGCTTCCTGAAGACATTTCAAAAATCCCTGATGATATTCTAAATCGGGCTATTGAATGTGAAGTTTCTTGAAAACCTTTTAAAATAATAAAACAAGAACTAGAATTTTATAGAAAGCATAATCTTCCAATTCCAAAAAGACATCCAGACCAAAGACATCTTGATAGAATGAGCTTAAGAAATCCTAGAAAACTTTTTGATAGAAAATGTGATAAATGTGGAAAAGATATTAAAACTACTTATTCTCCAGATAGAAAAGAAATTGTTTATTGTGAAGAGTGTTATGATAAGGAAATTTATTAAATCCAATTTCAAAAAATATGTTACAAAATGAAAAAATAGTTGAAACTAAAACTTGTAAACACTGTAATTCAAGTTTTGAAATAACAGATAAAGATTTAGAATTTTATGAGAAAGTATCTCCTGTTTTTTCGTGAAAAAAATATTTAATTCCCTCTCCTAATCTTTGTCCAGATTGCAGACAACAAAGAAGATTGTCTTTTAGAAATGAAAGAAAACTTTATAAAAGAAAATGTGATGCAACTTGAAAAGATATTATTTCAATTTATTCTCCAGATAAGCCATATAAAGTTTATGAACAAAGTTATTGGTGGAGTGATAAATGGGATGCAATGGATTATTGAAAAAATTTTGATTTTAGTAGGAGTTTTTTTGAACAATTTGATGAGCTTTTAAAAGAAATACCTCAAATATCATTATTAACAGCTCAAAATATAAATAGTGAATATGTTAATTATTCAGGAAATGTAAAAAATAGTTATTTAATATTTGCATCAAGTAAAAATGAAGATTGTATGTATTGTAGGTGGGTAATGAATAGTAAAGATTTATGTGATTCTAACAATTGTAGTAGTTGTGAAGAGTGTTATGAATGTGTTGATTGTGTAAATACTAAATCTTCTAAATATTGCTTATGAATAGTTGATTGTTATAATTGTTTTTCAAGTTATGATTTAATTTGATGTAGTAATTGTATTTGATGCTCACTATTAAGAAATAAAAGTTATTGTATTTTTAATAAACAATATACAAAAGAAGAATATAATAAACTGAAAATAGAAATCACCACAGATAAAAATTTATTAACTAAAATAATAGAAAATTGAAAACATAGATGTAAATATTCTTTAAATTCTGAAAAATATCTATGAGAATACATAATTAACTCAAAAAATATTTATTATTGATATGAAGTTGAAAATTCTGAAAATTGTAAATATGTTACAAATACTCTAAATTTAAAAAATTCACAAGATATTGATTTTCAAGCATTTGATGATAGTTTTGCTTATGAATCATTAGGTCTTGAAAAAACATATAATATCATTTTTACATACTGAGCTTTAAATTCAAGTAATTTAATTTATTCATATCTTTGTTTAAATAACTGTTCTAATTGTTTTTGATGCACTTGACTTTGCAATAAATCCTACTGTATATTAAATAAACAATATACAAAAGAAGAATATGAGCAGTTAGTACCAAAAATCATAGAACATATGCAAAAAACTTGAGAATGGTGAGATTTTTTTCCAAGTTCTATAAGTCCTTTTGGATATAATGAAACTGTGGCAAATGAGTATTTCCCTTTATCAAAAGATGAAATTATTTCAAAATGATTTAAATATTCAGACTTTGAAAATCCTTTTCCAAAAGTAGAAAAAATAATTCCTGCAAATAAATTACCAGATGATATAACAAAAATCCCTGATGATATACTAAATCGGGCAATAGAGTGTGAGGTAACTAAAAAACCTTTTAGAATAATAAAACAAGAACTAGAGTTTTATAGAAAGCATAATCTTCCAATTCCAAAAAGACATCCAGACCAAAGACATCTTGATAGAATGAGTTTAAGAAATCCTAGAAAATTATTTGATAGAAAATGTGATAAATGTGGAAAAGACATTAAAACAACTTATAGTCCTGATAGAAAAGAAATTATTTATTGTGAAGAGTGTTACGAGAAAGAGGTTTATTAAAAAGCTATCAACCCTGGGGTTAAAAACTAAAGCATTATTTTTAACTATATTTTTATGCTTAAAGATGAAAAAATCATTGAAGTGAAAACTTGTAAACATTGTAATTCAAGTTTTGAAATCACAGATAAAGATTTAGAGTTTTATGAAAAAGTTTCACCAATATTTCAGGATAGAAAATATTCTATCCCTATACCTCAATTATGTCCTGATTGCAGACAACAAAGAAGATTGTCTTTTAGAAATGAAAGAAAACTTTATAAAAGAAAATGTGATGCAACTTGAAAAGATATTATTTCAATTTATTCTCCAGATAAAAGTTTTAAAGTATATCATCAAGAATATTGGTGGAGTGATAAATGGGATCCAATGGATTATTGAAGGGATTTTGATTTTAGTAGGAGTTTTTTTGAGCAGTTTGAGGAATTAATGAAAATTATTCCCTATCCTAATCTAATAACCGATAATAATATAAATGAAAATTCAGAATATGTTAATTTTTCATGAGCATCAAAAAATTGTTATTTAGTTTTTGAAAATTGAGACTGTGAAGATGATTATTATTGTTATCATATTTATTCTTCCAAAGATTGTATGGATTGTCTAGGTATTTTTTGATCAAATAACTGTTATGAATGTATTGATATAACTAATTGTAGTAATTTATATTACTCTATAAATGTCTCCAATTGCAATGACTCTTACTTTTTATTTGATTGTACTAATATGAAAAACACTTATTGATGTTTTAATCTAAGAAACAAACAATATTGTATTTTCAATAAGCAATATTCAAAAGAGGAATATTTTCAAAAACTAGATGTTTTATTAAAAAATAATTTTAAAAAATCTTTTTACAAATTTTTAAGTAATAAATCAAACTACATTCACTTATGATCTATTCTTAATTGAAGCGAAAATTCTAGCTGAGATTTTTTGTTTAATTCAAAAAATGTGAAAAACTGATATTATTCGAGAAATATGCAAGATTCTGCTTTTATTGATTTTTTTCAATGATCATCAAATATATATGATTGTTATTCTTGGGGTTATGATGTATGATATTGATGAGCTAATAGGTGTTATGAATCAATAAGTACTTGAAACTGAGTCGATATGATACTATTTTCATACTTATGTTGGGAAAATTCAAATAATATATATTATAGTTATTTATGTCGCTGGTCATCAAACCTTTTTTGATGCATTTGACTTCACAATAAATCATACTGCATATTAAATAAACAATATACAAAAGAACAATATGAAACTCTTGTACCAAAAATCATAGAACATATGCAAAAAACATTAGAATGGTGAGAATTTTTCCCAAGCTCAATTTCTCCATTTTGATATAATGAAACTGTTGCAATGGAGTATTTTCCAATCTCTCACTCTATAAAGCCCTCATCCCCAACCCTTCTCTCAAAGGTAGAAGGGGGCTTAGAAATCCCTCTCCCATTGGGAGAGGTTAGGTGAGGGCAAGGGATATTCAACCGGTCAACCTACGAACCTCCATTTCCAAAAGTAGATAAAATCATAAAAGCTTCTATGTTGCCAGAAGATATTTCACAAATCCCTGATGATATATTAAACCGGGCAATTGAGTGTGAAATAACTAAAAAACCTTTTAGAATAATAAAACAAGAATTAGAATTTTATAGAAAGCATAATCTTCCAATTCCAAAAAGACATCCTGATCAAAGACATCTTGATAGAATGAGCTTAAGAAATCCTAGAAAATTATTTGATAGAAAATGTGATAAATGTGGAAAAGACATTAAAACAACTTATAGTCCTGATAGAAAAGAAATCGTTTATTGTGAAGAGTGTTATGATAGAGAGGTCTATTAAACTTGATATTTAAGAGCAAAAAAGTATAATAAAAGAAATTAATTTATTATACTTTTTTTATGTTAATAATAACAGATAAATATTTAGAAGTTTACAAGAAAAATACTTTAAATATAAAAGAAAATATTTTAAAATTTAGCGAAAATTCAAAAAATTTAGATTTTTCTTTTTTAATTGAATCATCATCAGTTTTTTCATCAAATATTGAATGAAATACACTTGATTTGAATTCTTTTATGAATGCAAAAATGAATAAAGTAAAAACAAAAGATGTTGAAGAAATAGAGTCTCTTATTGAAGCATACAATTTTGCTCAGAAAAATAAATTAGACGAAAAAAACTTTTTATACACACATCTTTTATCTTCAAAAACCATTTTAATAAAATCAAAAAGATGAGTTTATAGAAATGAAAAAGTATGAGTTTTTGGAAGAAATTGACTTGTTTATTTGGCTATAGAAGCTGAAAAAGTAAGTGAAGAAATGAAAAAATTATTTGAAGATATAGAAAAATTACTCAAAAAAGATTTATCTGCAGAAGAAATATTTTATTATGCTTCTATGATACATTTGGTTTTTGTGCATATTCATCCCTTTTCTGATGGTAATGGAAGAACAGCGAGACTTTTGGAAAAATGGTTTTTAGTGAGTAAATTATGAGATAACTTTTGGAAAATTGAATCTGAAAGATATTATAAAGAAAACAGAGAAAAATATTATCAAAATATAAATCTATGAGTAAATTATTATGAAATTGATTATGATAAATGTTTGGGGTTTTTGCACATGCTTCCTGAAAGTTTAATTTATTAAATTCAAAAATATGTTCCAAAATGAAAAAGTAATGCAAACAAAAACTTGTCCGCATTGTAATTCAAGTTTTGAAATAACTGATAAAGATTTAGAATTTTATGAGAAAGTTTCTCCTATTTTTTCGTGAAAAAAATATTTAATTCCCTCACCAACTCTTTGCCCTGATTGCAGACAACAAAGAAGATTGTCTTTTAGAAATGAAAGAAAACTTTATAAAAGAAAATGTGATGCAACCTGAAAAGATATTATTTCAATTTATTCTCCAGATAAGCCATATAAAGTTTATGAACAAAGTTATTGGTGGAGTGATAACTGGGATCCAATGGATTATTGAAGGGATTTTGATTTTTCAAGAAGTTTTTTTGAGCAGTTTGAAGAATTAATGAAGGAAGTTCCAAAAATGTCATTAAGTGTAGAAAAACAAGAGAATAGTGAATATTCAAATTATGCTTGATGGAATAAAGATTGTTATTTGATATTTTTGTGAGCAAATAACCAAAATTGTTATTATTGTAATTGAATATGGGATTCAAAAAATACTATTGATAGTTCATTTTGAAGAAATAATCAAAATTGCTATTGATTAGTTAATTCAAATAGTAACTTTAATTGTTTTAATTTATTAAACTCAAATAATTGTAACAATTCTTATGAATCAAAAAATTTAGAAAGTTGTGAATTTTGTCTATTTTGTGATAATTTAAAAAATAAAAGATTCTTTGTATTAAATAAAGAAGTTTCTAAAGATGAATTTGAAAATATTTTATCAAAATATAAAAGTGATTTGGGTTTTAAAAAAATATTAATTGATAAATATTCAAAGCTAATTTTACCACAAAAATCAAACCAAAATTTATTTTCAGAAAATGTTATTTGAAACTATATCAAAAATTCTCAAAATATTTACTACTGATTTGATTTAGATAATGTTAAAGATTCTAAATATGTATGATGGCTTTTTGATTCAAAAAATTGTTATGATGTTTATGATTGGGGAAACACTGCAGAAAATTGTTATGAATGTCACAAAGTTTGAAATCAAGTTTCAAACACTTATTTTTCTGCCTTTTGCTTATCAAATATTTCAAATTTATTATATTGTTATGATGTAGTTAATAACTCTTCAAATTGCTTTTGATGTGTATGATTAAATAATAAACAATACTGTATCCTAAACAAACAATACACAAAAGAGGAATACGAAACGCTTGTTCCAAAAATCATAGAACACATGCAAAAAACTTGAGAATGGTGAGAATTCTTTCCAAGTTCTATTTCTCCTTTTTGATATAATGAAACTGTAGCGATGGAGTATTTTCCTATTACCCCTCCCTCAATCCCTCCCCTTTCAGGAGAGGGAAGTAATATGTTTCAATTCTCTCTTTCTCCTGTAAGGGGAAAGATGTCCAAAGGACAGATAGGGGTATTAAATCGGTCAACCTATGAACCTCCATTTCCAAAAGTTGATAAAATTATCAAAGCTTCAATGTTACCAGAAAATATTTCAGATATTCCTGATGATATTTTAAACTGGGCTATTGAGTGTGAAGTTTCTGCAAAACCTTTTAGAATTGTAAAAGCTGAACTTGAATTTTATAGAAAACATAATTTACCAATTCCAAAAAGACATCCAGACCAAAGACATTTAGATAGACTTGCTTTAAAAAATCCTAGAAAATTATTTGAAAGAAAATGTGATAAATGTGGTAAAGATATAAAAACGACTTATTCACCTGATAGAAATGAAATCGTTTATTGTGAAGAGTGTTATAAAAAAGAAGTTTATTAATGTAAGGAACGAAAATATTCGTTCCTTTTTTATTCCTTTTTCTTTTGACAAAATGAAAATTATTTTATAATAAATTATATATATTTAAAATAATAAAGTTGATGAAAAATTATTTAATAAAAATCTATCATTCATATGACTCTTGAAGAAAGCATTTTGAAGCTTTTTTAGAAGATATTTGAAAAACACTAGAACATAAAAGAATAGTATTTTGACTTAATTATAAAAAGTGAGAATTTTTTTATAGTCTAAATTTAGATGACAGCACTCTTTCATCATTTGAATCACAATTTTATAGTTTTTTTAATAATTTTCAAATTGACACTGATAATAAAAATTATCTAGATTTTGACTCAAATAAAACAATTGTTTGAGAATTATCACTAAAAAATAAATATTTCTTCCCTTTTAAATTAGATGAGTGAGATAATACTGATTTCACAAAATCTATATTCAGAGCTTTTGAAAACCTAAATGTTGCAACCGATAAGGTTGGTTTTTTTGTTGATATTACACCTATAAAAACTGAAAGTATAATTTTTTATCTTAAATCAAAATTTAAATTATTTTTATTTAAATGGAAATTAAGATTTAACTTTTTTAAATATATTTTTAATTATAAGGTTCAAAAAGATTGGAAAGATGAATGATACAAATATTATAAATCAAAGATAGAAAATGAACTTTTTCAAACAAAGATATTTATAATCGTAGAATCTACATCTAAAAAAGATGCTTATTCAAAACTTTGAGGAATAGCTTCAAAATTTTTAATTTTTAAAAACTATCCTTTAAATCAATTTGATATAAATGTAAGGCCTGATTTTTCACATGATTTTATACAAACATGAAAATATTGAAAACCACTTAATTTGTCAAGTCTTGAAATATCAAATTTCTTTTGTTTCCCAAGTAACCCAAAAAATGAAACTGGGCTTTTAAAAGTAACATCAAAAAAACTTGCACTTCCTATTTGAATACCAAATTTTGAATTTGAAAAACAAAAAAATTGAGAGATAATCCCAAAAAATATCCCTAATGATATAAACATTATTTGAGTTTCAGATTATAGATCAATCACTGTTCCAATCTGAATTTATGATGAAGATAGACTTAGACATATTTATGTGATTTGAAAAACTTGAGTTTGAAAATCAAAATTTCTTATAAGCAATATTATAAATGATATAAAACAAGGTAGATGAGTTGCAATTATTGATCCACATGGAGATTTAGTTGAAGAAACAATGGCTCATATTCCTGAATCTAGAATGAAAGATGTAATAATTTTTGATCCAACAGATGAAAAATTTCCATTTTGTATAAATCCTTTGGATGTTGCAAAAGATGAATCAAAACAAATTTTGGCAAAATGATTTATAGATATTTTCAAAAAATTCTTTTGAGCAAATTGGAATCCAAAACTAGAACATGTTTTAAGAATGATTTTTTTAGCACTTTTAGATAAAAAATGATCAACTCTTTTTGATATAATCAGAGCCTTAACTGACAAGGATTTTAGATATGAAATGATTGAAGCAATTGAGGATGATGTAGTTAGAAACTTCTGGACAAATGAATTTGCTGGATGGTCTCAACAATTCAATACTGAAGCTATTATGCCGATTTTAAATAAGGTCTGACAAATACTTTCAATAGAAGTTTTGAAAAATATTTTTGCTGCAAAAGACAATAAACTTGATTTTAGAAAAGCTATGGATGAGAAAAAAATACTTCTGATAAAACTTCCAAAATGAAAACTTCAAGAAGAAATTATGTGATTTTTATGAGCTATGTTTGTAACGAAAATTTATCAAGCAGCTATGTCTAGACAATCAATTGAAAAAGACAAAAGAATTCCTTTTTTCTTGTATGTTGATGAATTTCAAAACTTTGCAACTGATACTTTTGGAGAGATACTTTCTGAAGCTAGAAAATATTGACTTGGGCTTTCTGTCGCTCACCAATTTATTAAACAAATTCCAGAAAATTTAACAAGAGCCTTATTTTGAAATGTTTGAACTTTAGTAAGTTTTAGAATTTCTTCTGAAGATTCTCTTTACATGAAACAACATTTTGAACCATATTTAGAGGCTTATGATTTAGCAAATCTAAACCAAAGATGTTTTTACTGTAAAACTATGGTTCACGGACAAGTTAAAGATCCTTTTTCACTAAAATCTCTTTATATTCCTGACGCAAAGATAGATAAAGATTTTATTTTAAAATTATATGAATTATCAAGAAGTAAGTATAATAGAAGCTTACTTGAAGCCAAAAAAGTTATAGAAACTGAACAAAAAGATGTTTTAAAAAAGATTGAGGATTTTGGAGAGCCACTTATATAATTTGCAAAAAAAACCTTTTCTTTTAAAATACTAGAAATTTAATTTTTAGTATTTTTTTTATGCAAGATTTAAAAATTTGGGAAGATAAAATTAAGGAGAAAAGGAAAAAGACAAACTTTAGGGATTTTGTGAAAGAAATTTGTAGTTGGCAACCATTAAGTTTTTATAATATTGATTGAAAGGTATCAAGATACCCAAAATCAAACAGAATCAAAATAATTGATGATTTAGAATTTAACAAAAAAGCTACCGAGCAATTAGAAAAATGAGATTTAATAAATTGAGCTAATTTCCTTAAATTGTTATCTAATTTATGGTTAGAAAATTGATTACCAAGATTATGGCATTTTTGGGAAACAGAAAATTCAACTTATTCTGAAACTGTCTGAGCTGTTAAAAATGCCTATTTAACACACTTAAGCTTTTATGCAGAAAATATATTATATAGTTTCTGAGTTTCTTGAAATGCAAAAAATGTATTAAATAGTTCTTTGGTAGTAAATAATTCTCAAGAAGTTTATAATAGTGTTTGAATAATAAATTCATATAAAATATTCTATTCTAAATGCATAATTGACTCAAATAATATATGGTTTTCAACAAATCTTATTTGATGCCAAGAATGCATACTTTGTGATGATTTACAAAATCAGTCATTTTGTATAAAAAATATTAAATATGAAAAAAGTGAATATTTTGAAAAGAAAAAAGAGGTTCTAAAATATAAAAAACTTTTTTCAAAATATTCTGAAATTTTATCTAATGTTGGAAAAAATATCAATAGTTCAAATTTAATAAATTCATCTTTTAGTACTTTCTGTGAAAATTTAGAAAATAGCAATTATGTTTATCAAATAAAAAATTGAAGAAATTTATTATTAGCTTGAAATTTTTCATGAAAAGAGTGAATTTCTGAGAATATATATGACAATTTCACAACTTCTTTAAATTCGTTTGATATTTATTGATGAATGTGAACTTCTCCTTGAGATAATTGATATTGTAATATTAATTCATGAGATTTTTCTCACATATATTACAGTTGATTCTTATTTAATTGTTCTTTCTGTCTCTGATGTATCTGACTAAAAAACAAATCATTTTGTATATTAAATAAAGAGTATGAGAAAAGCGAATGGTATGAATTAGCAAATAAGATATTTGCTCAAATGGACTCTGATTGAATACTTTGAGATTTTTTCCCTTGATCTTTAAATCCATTTTACTTTAATGATACAATGGCTTATTTAATAGATGATAGTTTTACGAAAGAAGAAGTTGAGAAAGATGGTTATATGTGGAGAGATGAAAAAATAAAAGTTGATATTCCTGAAAATTCTGAGATTGTAGAAGTTAAAGATTTAAATAATTTTCAGTGATACGATTCAAACTGAAACTGGTTTATAAATCCTGAAATCATGAAAAAAGTAATTCAAGACAAAAATTGAAATATTTATAAAATAGTTAAGATGGAATATGATTTTTTGATGAAACACTGACTTCCATTACCTGAGATACATTGGTTGGATAGAATAAAAATGTGATTTAAATTTAATTAAGAAATATGAATAAATTATATTTAGACAAATACTGATATTAGATTTTGATTAAATTGATTGTAAATGCTCTTGCAAAAAATAGTTTACTAAAATAGCAAAAATATAAAAATGTGATTTAAAATGATAAATGATAGTTTTATTTGTGAAAATTGTGGTAAAACTATAGAAAAACATCCTGAAGGTAGTGCTCGTAACCACTGCCCTTTTTGTCTTCATAGTAAACATATGGATAAAGAATTTCCTTGAGATAGAGAATCCACTTGTTTATGAATTATGAAACCTATAGATATAGATCACAAAAAAAATAAATGATGGATGATAAAACACAGATGTGTAAGATGTAACAAGGAAATATTAAATAAAGTCGCTCCCGATGATAATTTTTTGGATTTCATACAAAAAAGAAATAAGATTATATAATCTTATTTCTTTTTTCTTGATTAGATAGACAAAATATATAAAATAAATCTATATAAATAATAATAAAAAAATGGTAAAATTTAACATAAATGATTTTTTAGAAAGATACTACACAGAAGATGAACCTATAATACTTGCCTGTTCTACTTGACCAGACAGTATGTTTATACTTTATGAAATACTTAAAACAAGATATGCAAAAAATTTAGTTGCATGTTATTTTAATCATAAACTTAGAAAAGAAGCTGATGACGAAGAAAGATTTTTAGAAGAATTATGAAAAAAACATAATTTCAAAGTTGAGATTGCAGAAGCTAAGATAAAAGAAATAAGAGATAATTTTTATCCAAGTTTATGACTAGAAGAAGTTGCAAGAGAAAAAAGATATGCTTTTTTAAATGCTATTTTAAATATTTATAATACTGATAAAATAATAACATGACATCATTTAGATGATAAGATAGAGACTTTTTTCTTTAATCTTGCAAGATGAACTAAGCTTACTGGACTTATAAATATGACAGAAAAATCAGGATCAATATTAAGACCATTAATAAATCTAGAAAAAAATGAAATACTTTGATATTTGGATGAAAATAATCTAGAATACAAGATTGATAAAACAAATTTTGATACTGATATAACAAGGAATAAATTAAGACATGACATAATCCCTCAATTTAAAAAAATAAATACAAATTATAAAGAAAATATATCTAATCTCATATCTTATTTTGAAGAAATAAAGGATTTTTTAGATAAAGAAGTAAAAGATTTTTTAGAAGAACAATGAATTTTAATTTTTAACAGCTGAAAATACAAGATAAATACTCTAAGTATTAACTGATATTTTTATATAGATGATTTCAATAAACTTACTTCTCTTTTGCAAAAAGAAATAATAAAACATATATATTTTATAAGCAACTGAAACTCAACAATTGGCTTAAGTGAAGCAAATATAGCTGAAGTTCTTAGATTTATTAATTGAAAAAATAACAAAACAGTAAAAGAAATCAAAGAAATGAAACTAGAAAAAAATAATAAGATTATTATTTTTTAAGACAATAAAAACAACACCTGCGGTGTTGTTTTTTTCTCTATATTTTTAAATTTGGAATATAACTAATAAGTAAATCCATATCAATTTCTGTATTTCAAGCCAATTCTTCTTGTAAATATTTTGACTTTAATTTATCTTTTATAACTGAAAGAGTTCTTTCTCATAAAATTCAAGCATATTGACTATCTAAACTATCAATTAAATTATTTTCAAATTGAAATAATGCAAGTGAATTTTTTGTTTTTTCTCAATAAATTGCAGTATCCTTTTCATCAAAATATCATAACTCTTTCAATGTCAATTGCAATTCCCTAACTCTAGGAGAAACTTCTCAAAATTTTATTCAAAGTAAATCTTTTGTTTTTTTATCAACTTGTTCTATTACACTTTTTTCAATTTCTCTATATTTATCTTCTAATTCTTTTTTTCTTTTTTCTTCCTCTTGTCTAATTTTTTCTGCTTCTTGTAATTCCTTTTTATGACTTAAATATTTATCTTTTAAAGTTTCTCTTGTTCTTGGTCAAAAATTTCAAGCTCAAATATCATAATTTGATTTTATTATTCATTCTCCTATTTGAAAATCATAAATTGCATCAATTATATCATTATAATTTCAACTTATTTCTCATTCATAAAGAGATAATTCTTTTAAAATTAATTGTAATGTTTTAATATTTTCTACTCAAGATAAAGCATTTTCAAAAACATATAAATCATTTTCTTCTATTTTTTTATCATCTTCTTCTTTTTCAATATTTTCTTCTATTTTTTGTTTACTTAATTCATCAAATTCACCATTTAAATAAGCTTTTTTAAACTTATCTCTAGTTATATTTCACCAATAACCTGCTCAATTATCACTAGGAGAAGATAAGATTTCATTATCAATTTGAAAATTATAAATTATAGAAATAACTTCTTCATTGTATTCTCAAGAAATATCTCAATTATATAACTTTAAATCTTTTAAAAATTGTTGTAATTTTTTTACTTTAGAAGAATCTGATCAAATTCATAAAGAATATGAAAAAACATCTTCTTTTGGTTTTAATCAAGTTGTAGTCCAATTTGGAGAAGGTAATTTTTTATAATCCAAAGTAATTTTAGAATCTAAACTAACTATATTTCATTTTATGGTTCTTTTTCACCAATATAAAGCTCTTTGCAATCATTCATCTCAATATCCAACCCAAACATCAATTCTATCATGTGTATAACCTCTATTTCATGCAGTAACTATTGCTCATCATCTATCAGATATTTCTCAAATCCCCAATCATTCTAAATAAATCTTAGTTCAAAAAGTATAAGTTTGAGGTCAAGCAAGCATTCAAGAAAAAACGCTCTTTCAAGAAGCTCATTTAATTCATTGTCAATTTAATCTAATTTCAGATTCATAATTTCCAGTTAAATAATTTTTTTGATTTGGAAGTGGAGAATAATATGCTGTAACTACAAAATAACCAGTATCAGACATAGCATCTACATTTTGAGGAATAAATCAAAATAATATAAATAATAATAATAAAAAAGATAATATTTTTTTCATCAAATAACAATTAATAACAATAAAATATATAATAAATTTTATCACAATAAATTAATAGAAACAAAAAATAAGTCTTGACCAGACTTATTTTTATAGTATATCTCTAAAGTATATTAATTCACTTTTCTTTTTTGAGTTATTTATAGTATCAACTGTTTTATCAATTGTAGTTTTTAAAGTATTTTTAAATTTCTTTATTTTTATGGTATCTCAATTATATTTTTTTGATAAAAGTTTTTCCAATTGAACTTTAACAATTTCTAAATTATTTTTTTCAATTATACTAAGTTCGCTTATTGCTCATGATTCTATATATTTATATATAAATAAATCATCTCAAACTATTCAAAATTGTTTTCTTATCGCAGCATAAGTTTTTTCTCAAAAATATCCTGCTGCTTCATCATATTCATTTTCTATTACTCAATTTTCAATTTGATATTTTATAAGTATATTTTTAACTTTTTCATAATTTCAATCTATATCTCAATTATATAATCAAATTTCTTTTAATAATGATTGTAAATCTTTTACACTTGTATCAACTGGTTTTTCAGCATCAACAACTAATCATTTATATTTTACTATAGGAGAACTATTGAACTCAATAGTAACTTCTCTATTTCATTCTAAAACTTTTCATTTTACTTTTCTAGTTCCCCATTTTAATGCTCTTTGTAATCACTCATCTCCATATCACATCCAAATATCAAGTCTATCATACTCATGTCATCTTTCTCAAGAGTTAACGATTGCACCTCATCTATCTTCAACACTTCAAATTCAAACTCAATCTAAATATATTTTCGTTCAAAATGCATAATTTCTTGGAGCAGCTATCATTCAAGGAAAAACTTCTTTTCAACTTGCTCATTTAATTCATTTTCAATTTAATCTAATTTCAGCTTCATAATTACCTTTAAGATATCTTTCTTGTCATGGTAATGGTGAATAATATGCTGTTACATAAAAATATCTTTCTTCTTTTGATGGTTCATCAATCTTTAAATATGTTTCTTTTAATTGTAAAAATCTATCTCAAAAATCTCTTTCTAGAGCTTCTATCGTTTTATTTCAAAAATATCAAGCTCAATGATCATCATCTTCAATAATAATTCAAGCTTTCTTTTGATAAGAAAGTAAACTATCTTTTACTGATGAAAAATTACCATCAATAACTCAATTATATAATCATAATCCAGAAAAAACTTCTTGTAATTTTTTTACTTTTATTTCATTTGATTCTTCAGATATTTGATTTTCATAAGCAGAAAAAGAGCTATATGCTAGCTCTGCATTAAAAAACATAAATATTGAAAAATATGATAAAAGTATTAAGATAAATCTCTGTAGATACTTCATTAAAAATTTTTATAAACTAAAATTTCTATAAATATATAACAACTATAAAACATTGAGACATAGCCACTATAATTTAAAGAAATGCTTTTTAAAAATCATTTGAAATTAAAACAATTTTCAAAAAATCTTATTAAGTATATATATTTTACCATTTAAACAAGGTTTTGTAAAGAAAATAACTAGACAATATATCTAGTTATTTTATAATAAAATAATATTTTTAAGAAAAACTAAGCTCAAACTATTACTTTTGCATGCCTTAAAACTCTATCTTCAAGCATAAATCATTTTTCAAATTCATCAAAAATAATTCAAGATTCTTTTCAAGGAACAACAGTCATAACATCATGTTTATCAGGATTAACTGTATCTCAAATAGAATCAAAAGGTTTTACTCACATCTTTTCTAAATCAGACATAAGTTTTGTTTGCATAGAAACAACTCATTCATACAAAGCATTATTTTTGAGATCTTCTGGTGTATTTTTTATAATCCTATCTAAATCATCAACTCTAGGCAAGATTTTTTTTAATATATCATTCTTTAAAAAGAAAATCATATCATGCTTATCTCTTTCTACTCTTTTTTTATAATTATCAAAATCAGCACTTACTTTTGCAAGCATATCTCTACATTTGAATTCCTCTGGATTTTGAGCTTCTGCTAATTTTTCTTCGTCTATCTCTCAATCTTCAGTTTCTATTTGAGAGATTTCTTCTTGTGCTTCTTGCTCCAACTCCATTTCTTCTATATTATTTTTTTCATCTTTTGTCATTTTTTTATATTTTTAAAGAAATAAAAATGCTTTTTAATTATATATTTTTTATTTTTTTTTCAAGGATTTTTTCTTTACTTTTAATTATTATTACTAAAATATAATTAATAATATTAATTTAAAAGATATGAAAATAATAAGTTGGAATGTAAATGGTATAAGAGCTGTTGCTCAAAAATGATTTAAAGAATTTATAAGTAAAGAAAATCCAGATATACTTTGTATTCAAGAGACAAAAGCTTTTGAAGCTCAATTTTTAAAACAAGTTTGAAATATAGATTGATACAAATATGTTTGGCATACTTGAACAAAAGCTTGATATGCTTGAACTGCAATTTTCTACAAAAGTGATATTGAAATAATTGATACAAAAAATGATTTCTGAGAAATAGACCATTTTCATGATGATTGAAGAGTTACTGAACTTGAATTTTTTTACAGCCCTCACTCAATCTCTCCCCAAGGGAGAGAAGTAACCCAAGAAAAAAAACATATAGTTTTACTTAATTGATATTTTCCAAATTGATGAACTAGAGCTGATGGAACTGAAATGGTAGATTATAAATTAGAATTTTATGATCATCTTAAAAATTACACTAGAAATCTAAAAAAAGCTTGAAAACAAGTAATTGTAACTTGAGATTTCAATATTTGTCATACAGAAATTGATATAGCTCGCCCAAAAGAAAATGAAAACTCTATTTGATTCTTACCTATTGAAAGAGAAAAAATCTGAGAATTTATTTCGGATTGAAACCTAGATGTTTGGAGATATCTTAATCCAGAAAAAAAGGATGTTTATAGTTGGTGGAGTTATAGAGCTGGAGCTAGACCTAGAAATGTAGGTTGGAGGATAGATTATTTCGTAGTAAATAAGGAATTTATAAATGATATAATTGATATAAATTATATGACAGAAGTTATGTGAAGTGATCATTGCCCTGTAATGCTTAAACTAAGATAAAATGAAGATTATATCACGGAATGTAAATTGAATTAGATCTATATTAAACAAGTGATTTATTGATTTTGTAAATCAAAATAATCCTGATTTTTTATGTTTACAAGAAGTAAAAGCATTTGAAAAGCAATTTATAGATGGATTATGATGATTAAAATGATATAAATATCTATGGCATGCAGGAACAAAACCCTGATATGCTTGAACTGTAATTTTTTATAAGAAAGAAATAGATATAAAAGAAGAAAAGAATTTTTTTTGAAAATTTGAAAAATTTCATATTGATTGAAGAGTTACTCAGATTGAAACAGATGATTTTATATTATTAAATGCTTATTTCCCAAATGGATGAACCAGATCAGATTGAAAACAAATGCTAGATTATAAACTTGATTTTTTTGATGATTGGATTAAATACATAAAAAAATTAGAAAAAAATAAAAAACATATAATACTTGCTTGAGATTTCAATGTAATTCATACAGAAAATGATATAAAAAATCCTAAATGAAAGAAAAACTCTATATGTTTTCTTCCAGTAGAGAGAGATAAATTTTCACATCTTTTAAAACACTGATATATAGACATTTTTCGCCACTTAAATCCTGATACAAATGATATATATAGTTGGTGGAGTTATAGGATCTGATACAGAGAAAGAAACATATGATGGAGAGTAGATTATTTCTTATTAAATGAAAGTATTGTAGAAAATGTTTTAGATATAGTTTATTTAAAAGATGTGATGTGAAGCGATCATTGTCCTGTAAAATTAGAGTTAAAATAAAAAAACTTATCAAAAATTTGATAAGTTTTTTTATTTTAACATATAAATTTTAAATTTTAGAAAATTTAATCAGTTCATAGAAATTGATATTGTGGAATTTTAATTATATTTTACAATTAAATAAGATTAAATTTTATTTAGTATAGCAAAAGCTAGAAATCATATTAATCAAATAAAGAAACCTCAAAAAAATATAGAATCTTTTATATTTATAAAAATCTTTTTATCAGATTTTTCATTAATTTGTCATTCTATTTCTCAAATTATTTGAATCATCATTAATGGAATTAATAAAATTAAGATTATTCATCAAATAATAGATGTATAAAATAATAAATTTATTAAATCTGTTCTTATATTAAAATTAAATATATTTTCAAAAAATTTTTCGTTTCACAAGTACCAAAAAACAAGAATAAAAATATATATATTAGAAAATGTTTTAAATAAATATCTTAATCTTTTAATATATTTATATACATTTATTGAAACTTGAATATTATTAGAAAATTTCTTTGATATAAATAAAATTCATAATAATCATACTACTAGTAAAAATGCTATTTCCATAAAAATAAATTAAAAAATACACTCACAATATACTTTTTTAATTGAAAAATACAAAAAATATTTTACTTTATTTTAAACTTGCTTACATAAAAAAAAATAATAAAATAAAATCAATAAAAATAATTACTATATCATGAACAAATTTGATCAAAATTTCTTTTCTAAATATGTACCAGAATGACAAGAAATGATAGAGATAATTCATACTCATCCAATTGGTATATTAAATTGATTACTAGTTAAAATAAGTCTTCTTGCTATACTTCCAGCTATGTTTTATTATAATTCTATAAGTATACAAACTATTGTTCCTTTTTATATTTTAGAAATATATCTGATAATAGTTTATATAAAACTTATTTATGATATTTTTGATTGGTACAATGATGTTTGGATAGTTACAAATGAATGAATAGTATGGCTTGAGCGGTCACTTTTTAAATCAAAAAGTGATAGTGTAAGTTATGAAAATATAGAGTGAGTTTGAGTAGAACAAAATTGAATTATTGATAAGATTTTTTCAAAATGAGATTTACTTATACACAAGATATGAGATGATTCTTTTGCATTAAACAATGCTATTTCTCCATATAAAGCAGTTGATTTAATAGAATGAATAATGAATAATGAAGATGAAGATATAGAACAAGACAAATTTGATATGATTATGGATGCTCTCGGATGAGTTGTTTGAAATTATTTGGACAAGAAAAAAGAAAAAACTAAAAAAGAAGAAATATTAGAAGAAAAAATAAAAGAAATAGAAAAAGAGCTTTGAACTATTGATTTAAGATAATATGCAAGATATAGAAAAAATACTTAAAAATCTACCAAAATCACCTGGTATTTATCAGTTTTTTAATGAAGCTTGAATTATAATTTACATTTGAAAAAGTGTAAATCTTTTTTCTCGTGTCAATTCATATTTTAACTGAAAAAGTAAACTAAATTTTGCAAAACAAAAGATGGTTGAGCAAATAAGTGATATTAAAACTATTCTTACAAATAATGAAACAGAAAGTCTTATTTTGGAAACAACTCTAATCAAAAAGTATGAACCAAAGTACAATATATTGATGAAAGATGGTAAAAATCATACATATATAAAAATCACAGATGAATATATTCCTCAAGTAATTAAAACAAGACAAAAATGAAAAACTTGAACTTATTTTTGACCATATACAAGCACAAATTATGTAAACAATATACTTAAACTTTCAAGAAAGATTTTTTGATACAGAAGTTGTGACTTACAATTTAAAAAAGAAATTGATTGAAATTTAAGCATAAACAATATATGAAATACAAAGATTCCTTGTATGGATTATTATATAAAAAGATGTTCTGGACCTTGTTTAAAAGAAAATGATAAAATAATTACCTACAATGAAAAAATAGAACAAATAAAATATTTTTTAAAGTGAAATACATCTAAAATAAAACAAGAAATAGAAAATGAAATGAAACAAAAAGCAAGTGAACTCAAATTTGAAGAAGCTGCAAAATTGAAACTTGATTTAGAAAGTATAAGAACTCTAGAAGAAAATCAAATAGTTAGAGATGGTATATCTTGAGACTATAATATAATAAATTTCATAGAAAAATTTGAAAAATTTTTCATTTGAATGATAGAAATAAAAAGTGGGAAAATAACTTGATTTTATAATTTTGAAATCAAATTTTCTCTAGAAGAAGAAAAAAGTGAATTAATTAAAAATTTTATAGAAAATGATTTTGCGAAAAATATAGAAGAAAAAATCACTTATATAATACCATTTCAAGTAGATTTTGATATACCAGAAATTAAAACAGAAATACCAAAAATATGAACAAAAAAAGAATTACTTGATTTGTGTTATAAAAATATATATGAATATGCATATAAATCTCATCTTGATTCACTTAGTACAAAGTGATTTACAAAACAAAATATGCTAAATTTACTTGATTATTTATGATATAAACAAATAAATAAAAGTATTATTTTTGAATGTAATGATATAAGTCATATTTCATGAAATCATACAGTTGCAAGTAGAAGTATAATTGAAAATGGGAAAAGTAATACAAGTAAATACAAAAAATACAAGATAAAATCCCTAGAAGAACAAAAAATAAATGATTTTGATTCTATGAGAGAAGTTATAAATAGAAGATTAAAAGAAATAGAAAAAACAAAATTATTACCAGATATGATAATAATTGATGGTTGAAAATGACAATTATCAAGTGTTATTGAAGTAGTAAATAAATTTAAAAATGAATTAATTGATGAAGAAATAAAATCTTTGATTAATAAGTTACAAATAGTTTCAATAGCAAAGAAAGAAGAAGAATTATTTATAATAGATGAAAATAATGAGTTTAAAAAAATAGTCTTAGACAAAGATACAAGTGAGCTTAAACTAGTACAAAAAATAAGAGATGAGGCTCATAGATTTGCTATCACTTTCAATAGAGATAGTAGGATAAAATCAATGAAAAAAAATCTAATTGAAAGTTTACCTGGATTTTGACCAAAAACTAGAAGTAAATTATTAAAAAAATATTGAAATATTGATTCTTTAAAAGATGTAAATATAGAAGAACTTAAAGAAATATTAACAAAAAAACAAATAGAAACTCTAGAAAATCACTCTATAATCTAATATAATAAAAAATACTTTAAAATTTTATTTTTTAGAAACGAGGACTGTTTGAGTGTAAACGAGTTCCGCAGTAATAAAAAATAAAATTTTAAAGTATTAATAGTATAAACTTTACAAAAAAATTATTTTTTATAAAATACAATTAATTAACAAATAAAATTTGCAAAAATGAAAGATTTCTTAAAAAAATATCAAAATCAAAACAATATGTCTAATCTAGCGATTATAATTACAAGTCTAATTTTAGCTATCTGAATAAATATATTTTTAATAGATTGAACAGATATTTGAAACAAACTTAAAACTTCAGTTTTAGATAGTAATCAAAATGAAATAAAAGCAGATCTATATATAGAAAAAGTAGACAATAAAATATTGATTAAAAATTCAAAAGATATTTTAGGAACCAAAAATATATCATTTTCGATAACTTATAATCCTAGTTTAATTGAGATCAAAGAAGTAAGATCTAATTTGTGAGAAAATATGATTCTTTGAGAAAAAAATACTTGATTTGAAACATATCTTCTTAATATATCATGAAAAGATATATCAAAAAATACTCCTATAGCAGAAATTATTGCATCAAAAAATAAAGATGAATCTACTCAAATAAATATGATAAATGCAAATTTTATCGATAATAGTGATGAAAAATACAATTTATCAACTTCTTGAATCACATTTTAATCTCTCTATAAATTGAGAGATTTTTTCTTAAAAAATACATATGATAAAAATAATAGATACTCATTGTCATCCATACTTAAATAAATTAAAAAATAAAGATGATATAATAAATAACTTTTTTTCTCAAGATTGAGAAGCTATGATTGTGATTTGAACAAATTTAGATTCAAATAAACAAGTTTTAGAATTAACAAAAAAACATCCAAAAATATATGCAACTATATGAATTCACCCATGTGATATAGAAAATCTAGATTTAAAAGAAACACTAGAAATTTTAGAAAAAACATATATAGAAAATAAGGATAAAATAGTAGCTATTTGAGAATGTTGACTTGATTATTATTGGATGTATAAAGACTTAGAAAAAGCTGATCTAAACGATTTTGAAAAAGAAAAAATAATAGAAAAACAAAAAGAATTTCAAGAAATATTTTTTAAATGACAAATTGATTTAGCAAATAAATTAAATCTACCAATTATAATCCACAATAGAGATAGTAAAGATGATATTTTTGAAATACTAGTAGAAAAAAACTTTAAAAACTTTATATTTCATTGTTATAGTGAAAACCTAGATTATGCAGAAAAACTTATAAACTTTTCTCCAAATTGCAAGATAAGTTTTTCAGGGATAGTTACATTTAATAATGCAAAACAAATTCAAGAAACAGCTAGGAATATACCTATAAAAAATATATTAGCAGAAACAGATAGTCCCTATCTTACACCAACTCCTTTTAGATGAAAAGAAGAAAATGAACCTATTTTTACAAGATATGTTATAGAAAAAATAAGTGAACTTAGATGAGAAAAATTGGAAAATACTGCAAATGAAATTTATCTAAACTCTAAAAATTTTTTTAATATATAAAAAAGAAACTAATTCATATTAGTTTCTTTTTCTTTATAGTATTCATCTATAGAATGAAAACATTCCCTAAATCATTCTGCATCACCATAGTCAGCAAAATATCTTTGCCAATCATGACTTGTCTTCATTTTTTTTGCACTTTTTATAGGACACCAATATTTTTCTGTTCTTCCTCAAACTTCAACAGCATAAGAAAAAAGTCAATTAACATAAGAACAATATAAACAATTGATTTTTTGTAACCAGTTTAAATAATCTAATTCCTTTCTATCAAAAGTTATATAATCTGATCTTTTAGCCAATGGGATACCATACAATCTTATAGCAGTATTTTGATACATAAATAAGAATAAATCTAAAATAAGAGCTGGAATTATCATAGAATAGATAAATGGTATAGATAATACTTCCCTAACTCTTGCTGAAAATATACTTTCAAATACAGAATTTTTTTTCTTTCTATTGGCTTCTCTAGCTTCTCTACTAAATACAATTTTTCATTTATTAAATGAAAAATTGTATTTTTCCATAAGTTTTACATATTCTTCTTTTAATTCCTGTTTTTTTATATCTATTTCTTCCAATATTTTACTAATCCTAGATTTCATATTTTATATTTATTAAGTAAATTAATTATATAACAAATTTTTCTTTTTCAAATACCAAAGTATCATCTATAAATATCTCTTTTATATCTGGAAATATATCTATATGATACCTTTGAACCACACTCTTATGCATCTTTGCTCTGTAAATTTGATGTTTTTTTCATAGACTTAGATGAAATCAAGCAATCCTTTCATAAGCATTTACATCTGCAATAGTTTTTTCCCTACTTATACCTGGATTTAAACCAAATCATAGTTCTCTAAACATCACTTCATTATTTTCACTAAGTGCTATAAAATCAAGAATTTTTTTAAAATTTGGTGGGCATTTTGGATCATCACATGTAACGATACTTTCTTTTATTTTTATTTTAAAAGGTTCACAAAATTCTACTTGAAGTTTTTCATCTGGAAATGCATATATAGTTAATTCTCCATTTACTTTTGAAAAATCACGGGCTTCTGTAAAATTTTCTCAAATAGGAAAATTTCATCATCTATTTTTACCTTCATAATTTCAAGTATTTTGTTTCATATCTTCAAATCATCATTCTACTTTTAGAGTTGAACCATCATTACAAATAAATGTCATAGTTTGAGCACTATCTGAAATAGATTTCAATTTTGCTCACAATTCTTCATAAAGAGGTGTATTATACTCAATAGCATCAGCATAATTTTCAACTTGATCATCATAAATATAAGCCAAATGTCTATGTTCTAAGCATCAAACTCAAGCATTATTTAGATTAAGTCTGATTCTAAAATCATCTAGCATAAAATTTGTTGATTGAACCAATACAACAGTTGAATTTTCTTGCAAAGATAACAATTTTGACTTTAATTCTTCTTTATTTGCTTTAGAAAAATCTATTATTTCTGCATTTTTATGATTTTTTAAATTTTCAATATATCATTTTGATAATTCTCTTGAAATCGGTGATTCTAAATCATAAACTAATACAACAGGAAAATCTCTATATCTGTCATCATATATTTTTAGATTTTTTTCTAGTATATTTTTTGTTGCTTCAAGGTATTTTTGTTCTATAGTATTCATATTTTTAGTATTTTTTAAATGAAAAAAATAAAGTTTATTAGACTTTATTTTTAAAATGGAATATCTTCAACTGAAATATCATCAGAAGAATTATTTTGAGATGATTTTGGACTACTTTGATTAGATTCAGGATTCCATTCATTAAGTGTAAAATAATGAGTATCACCATATTGACCTGGTTCTTTTCTCTTGCTCATTACTACATTTACATAACCTTTTTCATTTGCATATTGAGACAATTTTTCTATATTAAAACTCATATTAAAAAATTCTCAAAATTGTCAATTTACTGCTTTACAAGATGCTCACTCTATATATGTTTTTGCCATAAAATATATTTAAAATCTAAATTTTTTTATATTTTAATAAAAATTAAAATAATAACAAATAAATTTTACTTTTTTATTTTTATAAAAATTAGTATAATGAAAAAAATATTTAACTAAAAAATCATTATGAGGATAGATAAATATCTTTCAAATATATGAATAGCTAGCAGAAAAGATATGGCATATTTTTTTAAACAGTGACTCATATATATAAATTGAAATCTATGTTTAAAATGAGATTTTAAACTAAAAGAAGATGATGAAATATATATAAATTGAAAAAAAATAGTTTATAAAGAAAATATTTATATAATCTTAAATAAACCTATAAATTATGTTTCAAGCAACAAGGATGAAGCATGATATTTGTCATATAAACATCTCATAAATGATAATTATTATAGTGAAATTGTTGAGATAGTAGGCAGATTAGATGTGGATACAACTTGATTATTATTACTCACAAATAATTGAAAACTCATACACAAACTTATACATCCAAAAAAAGATATTTTTAAAACATATCATGTAAAAACAAAAGAAATTTTAACTGCTAATGATATAAAAAAATTGGAAGATTGAGTTAAAATAGATGATTTTATAACCAAACCTGCTTTAGTAAAAAGACTTAATGAAACTGAAATAGAACTTTCTATAAGTGAATGAAAATTTCATCAAATAAAAAAAATGTTACAAGCATTAAATAATGAAGTGATAAAATTGCATAGATTGAGTATTTGAGAAATAAAATTATGAGATTTACCATTATGAAAATATAGATATTTAAATGATGATGAAATAAAATACCTAGAAAAATTTTAATTTTTAAAAAATAGATTATGTTAAACATTTTTAAATTAGAAAATCTAATAGAGAATATAAAATATATAATTATTAGGTTTCCATTATGAGTCTTATATATAGTTATAAACTTATTGTTTTTGATAATTGTTACAAATTTTGATTTAACTAATATAGTTGAAAATTATTTTACAAAATGAATTTTTTCTCTGATAGTTACTTTTTTCTTTTCTATTTGAGTTTATTTAACTAGTGAAAAATATAATCTGGAAAAAAAGAAAAAATGCTTATATCAAATCATTCCAATTATTTTTTGAATACTTTTTTTTAGTTTTTTTGATAATAATCCTGATGATTTTGAAAATATTATATTTTTTATTCTTAGTTTAGTTTGAATAATTTGATATATATTTTTTGCTCCTTTTTTAAAAAAATGTACACTTCTTAAAAATGAAAATGAAGTATATTATCCGTATTTTTACAAGATAAGTATAGTTTTTTTAATATCATTTATTTTTTGATGAGTTTTATTTGCTCTTTGAAGTATAGCAATCTGAGCAACTTTTACTCTTTTTGATATAAGTTGGACTTTTAGTGATGAACTTTATAAAAACTGGGCAATAATTTCTCTATCACTTTTAACACCGATTTTTTGATTAACTCAAATCCCTAAAACTGAAGAAAAAGTTGAATTAAAACAAAATAAATTTTTTGATTTTTTAATAAAATATATTTGAATATCATTTATAATTATTTATTTTTTGATTCTTTATGCATATTCTATAAAAGTATTATTAAATTTTTCTGATTGGCCAAAGTGAGAAGTCTCTTGGCTTGTAATTGGTTTCTCAAGCTTATGATATATAGTTTATATGTTTAGTTATATATTTGAAGAAACTAATTCAATAATAAAAAAATTTAGAGAAATATTTCCAATAGTTGTTATTCCACAATTATTTATGCTTTTTTATGCTATATATCTTAGAATAGCACAATATGATTTAACAACAAATAGATATTTTGTAGTTGTTTTTGGTATATGGCTTTGAGTTATATCATTATTTATGATATTTTCAAAGAAAAAATTTATATGAGCTATTCCTGCTATATTAACTTTATTTACAATCATAATTTCTATAGGTCCATGGTCGGTTTTCAGCTTACCAGAAGCAAGACAATTTACTAGATTAGAAAATAATTTAATAAAAGCAAATATATTAAAAGATTGAGAAATAATTTCTTTAAAAGATTTTACTGATATAGATAAAAACTTATCAAGAGAAATATATAATTGAATATATTATATATGTTATAATAGTGATTGTACAAGTATAAAAGAATTATTTTATAAGCAATTAGAAAATAAAGATGATATAAATAAATGGGAAATAATTGAAAAAATTACTTCAAATATAAAAGTAAGAACTTATTATGATTATGAAAATGAAAAATCAGCTAATATTTACTTAAATAATGGTGATTGAAACACTTTTCCTATAGATACAAAATGATACTCTAAAATAACAAATATATCAGATAATATAATAGAAGATAATATTATATATGCAAAAATTGATATTTTAACAAATAAGTTTGAATTAATAGAAAACTCTATAGTTGTAGAAAGTATAGATATAAAAGAATTTTTAGATAATCTATATGAAAAATATAAAGAAACTTCTAATTCAAATATGGATAAACAAGATATGACTTTTGAATTAAAATGACAAAAATATGAAATGAAAATATTTTTAGAAAATATAAACATAATTAATCCAGAATATGATTGAGAAAAAGATTATATAAATACTTATGTTAATTGATATGTTTTGATAAAATAAAAAATCCCTACGGGATTTTTTATTTTGTGTTTAGTTTTTCTATTTCCATTTTTAAAAGTGTAATAGTAAGATAAGCATTGTTAACTGATTCAGGTAAAGCTATATCTTGAGGATATTTCATAGTTATTTTAGAAATCTCATTTTCAAGAGCAGTTATCACACTTGTATTTACTTTTTGTTTTTTAATTTTAGAAAATTTTGCAATTCTATTATTATAATTTTTAAGTACATTATCTACTCTTGATTGGTATTTTTCTCAAAGAGTTGTTTTTATATGATTATATAGTCTTTCATCATTTGTAAGTCAATCAGAACCTTCTGAAACTCATGATTCTAAATTACATTCCCCTTTATAAGCAATTTTTACTTTTCAAGCACTACAAGAATTACCATAAGTTACTCAATCTACTCCACAAACAGGATCATATTGCATAGTACACATAATTGGTTCTTCTTCCCAAGGTCTAACACATTCTTTTTTTTCTGCATTCCAGACATATCAAGCTGATCATATACATCAATTTTCATCTTTGTCATTTCAAACTAAAACTGGTTCTTTTTGTTTTTTACATGACCATTTATAAGTTCATTTTTCACCATATACATCTTCACAATACATTTCTGTGCTTGCTCATAAAGCTCAGTTCCAAATAGTAATTGTATTACAACCATCTGTTGCAACTTCACAAGTATTTCATTCTGCTTTTAAAAACTCTTCTTGTGTAGGATATATTTTAGAATTACCTTTATAAACTCTTCAATCACTTGTGTCTCAAGCTTTTGTAAAATCAGATTCTTGAGAACTATCATTTATTATTGTTCTAGTAACTGTACCACCAACTTCAGCACTAACTTGAGAGAACAATATAGAAATTAAAATTAAAAAAGAAAAGAATTTCTTCATATTTATATAATTAAAAATTAAATTTTTTAAGGCTTTGTAATTATTATAACGAAAAATTATAAAAAAGTGACAAGAAAATTTAAAAAAGTTAGAAAAAATAAGTTTTTTAAATAAAATCCTAGAAGTATTTTTATTCTCCTAAAATAAACAATGAAAAAATTACTCATATTCTTAATTATATTTATTATACCAAATATAGCTTTTTGAAATCAAAATGATTTAGAAAATATAGATATAAATGTATGATGAAAGCAAATGAATGCTTTATCACTACAAAAATGATTGGAACAAATAGTAAATAAAATAACTAAAAATGATTTAGAAAAAAATCTAAAAATATACTATAAAACAAAAAAAAGTATAGAAAAATATAACAATAATAATAATGAAAATATAAAAAATATAATAAAGATTATTGATTTTTCTATAGATAAAACAAATAAAGAACTAGATATATTTTACAACAAAGTAAATAAAATAATATTGTGATATACAAAATGATGAGCTCCAATTTTCGCTTATTATAAATGAAATCCTAATAATTGATTTTTTTGAATATTTTCAAATATACATGGTTGATATGAATATGGAACTTACGAAACAGCAAATTATTTAATAAAAGAATTTGAAAAAGAAGATATAACTTGATGGTTTATTATACCAACTATAAATCCAGAATGACTTGAATATTATAAAAATGCAAATCAAAAATATGATGCTTATCTTGAATGAAGAACAAATATAAATAATGTAGATTTAAACAGAAATTTTTGTACTAAAAATTTTGAGTTAACAAGTTTTATAAAAAATGGTTTAAATATACTTACTTGAATATGATCTTGTGAAAGTGAAGCTGAAACTAGAGTAATTGTAGAAACCTTAAAAAAATATAAATTCAATAAAATAATTTCATTACATTCAAAATGAAATATACTTTTCATCCCTGATAATTCTATAGATGATAAAAAAGTAATAGATTTTTGATATGAGATATCAAATATACTTCCATGATATAAATATGACATAGATTTTGAAAATGATCATGTTAAAAAACAAAAAATTAAAGAATATGAAATAAACGAATGATGAAGTAAAGAATATACTTGAACTATGGAAACATACATTTATGAAAAATATAAGATTCCAACAATTCTTATAGAAATTCCAGAGCATTGAGAAATAGAATATAAATTGAGAGATTTAAAAAAATTAATAAAAAATGAAATTAGAAAATAAAGAAATAGATTTTGAAAATAAAAATGAAATCTTAAACTTAAATGATTTTATAAAAAGACAAGAGTTCATAGAATCATATATGAAATCTTGTAAATTTAGAAGAACCAATCATATAAAACTTGAAAAAAAAGTTATAAGATTACAAGAAATACTAAAGAAAAAATTTACAAAAGATATAGATCCTATTGTATTTTTACACTGATTATATTTTAACAAAAATCTTTCTATTGAAAGTATTGTAAATTATATAAAACAAATATATGATGAACTATGAGAAACAGAATATTTTTATAAAAATAGTGCTGCTTTACAAAAATTTTTTACTCAAGTATTAAATTGGAAACTAAAAAACTCAAAAGAAAATAAAAAAACTCTTACTTATAAATCAAGAGAAAAGCCAGCTGAGCTAATAGCTAAGAATCAAGAAGAAAAAGACAAAAGAAAAGCATTATTTTTATCTTGGTTCATAAAAAATAGTGCTATAGATAATACAGAATTTGATATAAAAGTATTTAATAACTATAAATTTAAATATGAAAAGTTTATATATCTACTAGAAAAATACTTTAAAATATCAAAAAATTCTTATCAAGAATTATTAAATATAGAATTATGAAATCAATCATTTGCTGATAGATTCAATGAAATATTTAAAGAAAATAACATAGATTTTGAGATATCTCACAAAGATGTTGCAAGAGTATTTGAAAAGCATAAATAATTTTTATTTATGCTTTTTTTATTATAATAAAAAAAGATTTAAAAATAAAAAATGAAAAATATGAAAAAAATTATACTAATATTTTTATTCTGTTTATATTTTTTTAGTATCTCAAATGCTTTTGATATAAAAGATTTATGAACTATAGATTCTTATGTAATAGATAAAGTTTGAGTACTAGATAATGAAGAAAAAAGCGAAATAGAGAAAAAAATTATAGAACTCAAAACAAAATATACAACAGAATTACTTACAGTAATTATTGATAGTACTAAATGAGAAGATATTTCTAGTGTAGCAACTCAGATATGACAAGATTTATGAGTATGAAAAGCAGATAAAGATAACTGAGTAGTTATACTTATAGCAATAGAAGATAGAGCATGGAATATATCAACAGGTTATTGAGTAGAATGAGTTTTACCAGATATACTAGCAAATAGGATTTGAGAAAACAATTTTTCTCTTTTTAGAGAAAATAGATATAAAGATTGAATAATTTGAGCTTTAAATGATTTTGATAAAGCATTTTCTTGAGATGAAAGTATTATTTCAGAACAAAAAAATAAATGAAATTCAAATGAATCTATATTTATATTGGTGATTATATCATTCCTAGCATGAATAATTTTATTTAAACCTATCTATAAAAAGAAACAATATAAAAAAATATTTTTATATTTACTATTTTGATATATAATAACACTACCAATCGCATATTTTTTAATAGGAACACTACAATTTTTAGTAATAAATGCTATTTCATGGGTAATTTGAGTGATACTATGAATAGGATGAAAAATATGAAATTGATGAGGATGAAAATGATGAGGTAGTTGATGATGAAGTTTTGGCTGATTTTGATGATGAGGATTTTGATGAGGATGAAGCTCTGGAAAATGGTAAAAAAATTTAATTTTTAACTTTTATTTATGAAAAAAGGTTTAATTATAACTTTAGCTATATTAGCTGTTTTAGGTTTTATGTTTTTTGGAAAATACAATTCTATGGTAACTATGGAAGAATGAGTTAATACTGCTTGGTCACAAGTAGAAAATCAATACCAAAGAAGAATGGATTTGATACCAAATATAGTAAATACTGTAAAATGAGAAGCAAATTTTGAAAAATCTACTTTAGAAGCTGTCGTACAAGCTCGTGCTAGTGCAACAAAAACTAGTATAAATGTTAATGATGCTCAAGAAATGGCAGAATTTCAAAAAGAACAAACTGGTATTTCACAAGCATTATCTAGACTTTTGATGGTAACAGAAAACTACCCAAACTTGAAAGCTAATCAAGGTTTTGCTGATCTAAGAGTAACTCTTGAATGAACAGAAAATAGAATCTCAACTGAAAGAATGAGATACAATGAGGTAGTTCAAGAATTTAATACTTTTGTAAGAAAATTTCCAAACAATATAGCTGCAAGTTTATTTGGATTTGAAAAAAAATCATTATTTGAAAGCCAAGAATGAGCTGAAACTGCACCAAGTGTAAGCTTTGAATAATAAAAAAGATATTTGAAAAGTAGTTGAGTGAAAATATACTATAAATAATTTTTGAACTTGAAAATCAACTTTAGAAATATAATTCCTTGTATTTCCACAAATCTACAAAATTAAATAAAATTGAAAAATAAAAATATAAATAGCATTCTGCTATTTATATTTTTATTTTTCCCAAAAAAGATTATAATAAATTTGTTATTTTTTAACTATTTAATTATGAATTTATTTAAATCTAAGTTAATGAATAGAATCGCTATTGCAAAAATAGTTTGATTAGTGTTTTGATTATTAGCATTTATTATGGTTCCTATTATCTTTATAAATGCTGATATATATCTAAGATTTGCAATCTTACTTTGGTATACTAGTATTGGTGCTTTTATATGAGTAATGTGAATAATAAATAAACATCCTTTTTTAAATTTTTCATTTCCATTTTGGATAAGATGACCATTTTTATGAGGATGGATGAATTTTGTATTAGTATTATTTATATATGATAAAATATCTTTTTTAATGCAAAATACTGCTTTTTCTGGACTTTCTCCATTTTGGTTAATAACTGAATGAATGATTGTTTGATTTGTAATAGATTTAATAGCAACTAAAGTAGTTTGAGATTGAAAAAAACTAATAAAAGACTAAATAAAATTAGTCTTTTATATTGACTTATATTATAATTAATTTATAATAAAACTATTAAATAATAATATATAAATATATGTCATCAATAACTATAAATGATTTATTTGATACTTGTATTTCACTTGCTGGAAAATCATGATTAGGAGACGAAGAAAAATTTAGAAAATTTACAGAAAATTTTTGATCATTAATAGAAGATGCTATTACATATCAAGTATATTGAGATAATCCACCTGAATGAGGTAGCTTTAAAATAGATTGAGAAACTACTTTAAAAGTAGAAACTCTTTTAAAAATAAATAGAGATATAGAAGAATATTCTTACTGAGATTTATTATTTTCAAATTTTTATGCTTTACTTGAAACTGATGAAGAAAAAGATATATTTGAAGAAATGATATGATTTGAAGCTCAATTTTGAATAGAAAATTTTAGAAAGTTTGATAAAAAACATATTGTTCCTGCTACTGCTGAATGAACTCCTTTATATAAGTTATTAATGCTTATATACAGGTGAAAAACAATGGAAGAAGCAATTGATAGTATATTAAAGGAAAATGGAATTGATGTAAATGTAAATCCAAAAATTAAATTAAATCCAGAAATACAAGATTATATTTCAGATTTTCAAAATTATGTTTTATGAATTATTACTAGATCAAATTGAAATTTTTTAATGGGAGAAAGTAGAGCGGTAAATTAAAAAAAGACTAATTTTAAATTAGTCTTTTTTATATCTCATTTATAACTTCATAAGTTAAATCCATACTTCAAACAAATGCAAATCATATCACACTCCTTCATCACGTATCAATTATCTTTTTTGCTGTTATATTAAGTGTCGCTCATGATCATACAAAATCATCTATAAGCAGAATATTTTTATATTTATGAATATCTTTATCATCAACAAATATAGTATTTGTAGCATTTTTTATTCTTCCCTCTTTTGATTTAATTGATTTTTGAGGAATTGCTATACCGTTTTCATAATATTTTACTATATTTACAAATGGCAAATTAAAAATTCAAAGTCTAACTTTCAATATTCACAAAAGTTGATTTTTTCTATCAATACTCCAAGGAGTGATCGCAATTGCATCTATTTTTTCATTTTTAATAAGACATTCTAATTTATAAAAGATTTCATCTATACTTTGATTTATCAACTTACTATTTTGTGATTGTTTTGCATAAAAAGTCATCTCTGCAAGTTTACTTCTACCAAATTCCATAAAACTATATTCTCATGCATAAAAAACTTTTTGCATAAAATTTTTATCAAATTTTTTATTAAAAATCTCACTAGCATCAAGTAATCAACAATTATTTTCTAGATTTTCAACATAATTAATTATTTTTTTATAATTATTTACAGAATTTTCAAGATCAAATTTTCTATCTTTAACCCAAATTACAAAGCCATCGTATCACTCCAAAATCTTTCAATCTGAATCAAATTTATAAAAATTATCATCCAAAAATTTCTTTGTTTTATAATCAACTAGAAATTTATCATTATTGTAATCTAGATTATTTTCTCAAGTAAAAACTAGACTTTTATATCTAGCATGAGATCAAAGTCATATTTTTTCTATCTTTTTATCTTCTACAAGTATCTTTAGTGTTTTGTGAACCATAACTCTACTTACTGACAAAATTCATGCTATATCAGTAGCTCAAAGTATCTTATTTTGATAAAAAAGATTTAGGATTTTCTTATATGTATTTGTCTTATTAATCATATGTAAACTATTTAATGTAAACTAATTTACAGTAAAATATTTATTGTAAACTAATTATAGTATATCACTTTCTATAAATATTGCAAATTTTTAAAACCCTTGTTCTCTAAGTATATTTTCTATTCTACTTGTTCTCAAAACTCATGGCAAATAATGATAATGTAAATGTTCTATACTTCTATTTGATAATGATTCACGAATAAAAGAAAAATATTCTCTATCTCAAAAAAATGATTTAACAAATTTTTGTACTTCACTCATTTCAGCATATTCTTCACTTGTTAATTCATAAGTAAAAGTTTTGTGTGAATATGGAATTGCCATTATATTTTCTTTTAGTCAAAGATATGGATACATATTGTGCTGGATATACCAATACTTCCCCTTCCAAATAACACAATCTCATTGAGAATTTAAATCACAAAAAGGACAATCTTCCTTTCAAACTAGTTCTTTTTCCCTATTTTCCCAAATATCTCTAGATTTTTGCATATATAAAAATTATATTTAAATAAATTGATTATATTTATTTTTTTAAATTTGTAATTTAATTTTTATAGTTATAATAAGTATATATTTAGTATATAATTATATTATTATGAATAAAGGAGAAATTAAGATTTATAAAGCAAAAACTTGAAATACAGAAATTCAAGTTAATTTCGAAAAAGATACAGTTTGGTTATCTCAAGCAGATATACAATTATTATTCTGAAGAGATCAATCAGTTATTTCAAGACACATTAATAATATTTTTAAAGAAAAAGAATTAGAAAGAGAAAGCAATATGCAAAAAATGCATATTGCAAATTCAGATAAACCAGTATATTTTTACAATCTTGATGTAATTATATCAGTTTGATATAGAGTTAAATCTATAGAATGAACTCAATTTAGAATATGGGCAAACAATATATTAAAAGAATATCTAATAAAATGATATTCTATTAATCAAAAAAGACTTGAAGAGAAATGATATAAAGAATTGGAAAATACTTTAAACTTGTTCAAAAATACTCTTAAATCTTGAAATTTATCTCAAGATGAAGCTATTTGATTACTTGATATAATAACAAATTATACAAATACATGGTTATTATTGCAAAATTATGATGAAAATAATCTTTTAGAGTCTTGAAAAACAAAAAATCTAGATTATAAATTAGAAGCAGATGAAGCTCTTTTATCACTTATGGAATTAAAAGAAAATTTAATAAGTAAAAAAGAAGCTACTGATTTATTTGCAAAACAAAGAGAAAATGAAGTTCTAAAATGAATATTTTGAAATATATATCAAACATTTTGATGAGTAGATTTGTATAATTCTGTAGAAGAAAAAGCTGCAAATTTACTATATTTTATAGTAAAAGATCATCCTTTTTTTGATTGAAATAAAAGAAGTGGTGCATTTTTATTTATTTTGTTTCTTGCTAAAAATCATATACTTTTTGATAATAACTGAAATAAAAAAATAAATGATAGAGCTTTAGTTGCTATAACTTTACTTATAGCAGAATCAAATCCAAAAGATAAAGAAATAATGGTGAAATTACTTATTAATCTAATAAACTAAAAATGAAAAGATGTGATTGGTTAAATCTAAATAATCCGCTTTATGTAGAGTATCATGACAATGAGTGGTGAGAAATAGAGAGAGATGACAAAAAGCTTTTTGAAATGCTTATTTTGGAGTGAGCACAAGCTGGACTTTCTTGGGAAACAGTACTTAAAAAAAGAGAAAACTATAAACTTGCTTTTGATAACTTTGATGCTGAAAAGATATCAAAATATGATGAGATAAAACAAGAAGAACTTATGCTAAATCCTTGAATAATTAGAAATAAACTCAAGATAATCTCAGTTACAAAAAATGCAAAAGCATTTTTAGAGATACAAAAAGAATTTGGTAGTTTTTATGATTATCTATGGAGATTTATAGATAATAAACAAATAGTTAACAATTTTGAAAAACTAAGTGATTATCAAACAAAAACTTCAATTTCAGATGCTATATCAAAAGACTTGAAAAAAAGAGGGATGAACTTCGTAGGTTCAACTATAATTTATGCTTTTATGCAAGCAGTTGGTATGACAAATGATCACGGACAAGGGTGTTTTAAATGTAAAAAATAACTAAGAAAAATTCTTAGTTATTTTTTATTATTCCAATATAGTTCCTCCCCACTCCACAACACTAAATCATTTTCTATCAAATCTTTCTAAAACTTGTTCTTGTATATCTATTTTTTCTTCTAGTGGTTTTATCACTGTAAATACTCTCAGCATAGAATCTGGTTTTGGTGTGATATTGAGTGGTGCTTTTGATGTATAATCAAGTCATGCAAAATATACTAAATTATATTTATTATTCATCATTTTTGGATACCAATATACTATAAATTCATTGTATTCTTTTGGAGTTAATCAAATATAAGATAATTTTTCTTGTAAAAATTCTCTTGCATATTTTCACTCTACTATAAATCACTTGCTTAAGTCCCAATCATTGTTTTCAAATTGTGCTTCCCAAAATAGATAACTATATTCTTTTTCGTCTTCTATTATTATACTATCAGGATATGCTGTAACTTCCCAACCTTTTATTTTTTCATCATATCTTGGATAATCTGCTATCAATTTTCCAGCAACTTCTAGCTCTACTTTTACTTCTTGTTTTTCTTGTGGGTATAAGTATATAACTGGTTTATGTAAAATTACTGGATCCCTACAAACTTCTTGAGTTTGTTCTATACAATTTCTGGGTAAAATATTATTTGGTATAATATTTAAAAAAGTATATAAAAATGATAAAAAGAAAAAAAATAAACTTAAAGAAAATAATTTAATTTTCCTACATTTTTTTATTTTTTCTTTAAATACAAATTTAATTAAAATAATATATATTATTAATCAAATTAATGTAAATAATGATAAATATTCTATAAGTAAAATTTGTTGTCCAAAAGGAATTAAACATTTTTCTACAACTTCTTCACTACATCTTTTTCAAACTGAAATAGCCATAAATATTTTTTAAATTATTAAAAACAATTTACTTTTTAAAAGAATCTAATGTTCTTTTATATTTTTCCTCACTAGGATTTATCTCATATGCTTTTTCAACACTTTTTCTTCATTCTTCATATTTTCAACTATTATACAACTCTTTTCATATATTAAAATAAAATGAATCACACATCTCATGACAAACTTTTAATCATTTATTATAATTATCATATCATTCTTGATCTTCTCATAATAAAAAATTCATATTTCCTAGATTTAAATATAACTTTTCATAATTATCATTTAATTCTATCCCTTTTAAAAAATTTTCCTTTGCTAAAACAACTTTATCTTGATGCATATAAGCATTTCATAATCTATAATAATATTCAAAATGATCAGTCTTTAAACTAATAGCTTTTTTTAGTTCCAACTCTGCTTGATAAAAATCTCAAGTTATGTCCATCAATAATCTACCTTTATAAAAATATATATCTGGATTTTCTGGATTTATTTTTTGAGCATCTTCCAATATAAGATATGCTGAAATATAATGTATCAAAATAGCAAAATAATATTTTTGATTATCATAATCATAATAATAATCTCATGCTTTGTACATCAATTTTGCATATTCTACTAGATTTGTATCTGTTAAATTTCATTGTTTAAAAATCCTTTCATTTAGATTTACTATATTTTGACTTAAATCATTTTCTTCAATCCTAAATCAAGTAAACTTTTCCTTTTGTGAAGAAGTTTCCATCATATTATACAATATAGCTAATGCTTCTTTAAATTTTTGAGAATATAAAAATGAATTAAATAAATTAAAAACTTGATTAGAGTTTAAATTAACTCAATTTTCTTCTAACTTTATATATGATTTTATAGCATTTTCATAATCTTTATTTAAATAATAATTATTTGCATCCAATGCTAATTGATCCAATTTTTTATCACTAGTTTTAAATTCACTAAAAGAAAAGTTATTATTATTTTCTTTTTTATCTGAAAATACAGGTTCTTTTCAATTATCAAGATTTGAACAAGAAAATAAAACAAAAAACAATAGTATAATAATTATTTTTTTCATAGATGATTTTTATATACTAAATACTCTTACTATACTCATTTTAAAATAAAGTCCAGGATATTAAAATCATATTAAAATTTACATATATTTTTTAATTATTTCAATTGTCTTATCAACTGGATTTGCAAATTTCAATTTTTTTGCTTCATCTAAATCAAAATACTTAGCTCCAGCTCATTCATAAACTGTAAAATCAGTTTCTTTTAAATCTGTTTTTATTAAAAATATACTTCTATGAACTATCCTATTTGGAAACTCAAAAATAAAATCTCCTATATATTTGTAATCAAATTTTTTCATATCCAAACCTAGTTCTTCTTTTGCTTCTCTCAAAAATCACTCTTCTGGAGTTTCTCAAGACTCAATTCATCAACCAAAAAAAGACCATTCTTCACCGTATTTTGAATAATATCATCTTTCTTGAAGTAGTATTTGATTTTTTTCATTGTAAAATCATATAAATGCGACTTTTCTAGTTTCTTTCATAGTATTTTTTTCTCTATTTTTATATATTTCTCTAGATTTTTGCATATAGTGAAATTAATTTTAAAAAATTTTTTATTTTATAATTTTTTTATGATTATATATAAGATATTTATCCATATATTAAAAATTTAATATTTAGAAATTATTATTTTTTAGTATAATAAGAAAAATTTAATTATCAATAAAATATTATGGAAATTAAAATAGCAAATAAAGAAACTGAATATAAAGAATGCTTTGAGTTTATAAAAAAAATGTGGAAAGATGAATTTGAAATAAATTTTGAAATAAGATTAGAGGAACAATATAAAAGTTTTTTAAAATCAAATATTTATTATGTCAAAGAAAATTGAAAAATAATTTGAATAATTCAGTTAGCGAAAATAAAAAAATGATTTAAAACAAAAGATTGAATAATACCAAAAGAAGATTGCTATTTTTTATGGAGAATTTGAATATTAAAAGATTTTAGAAAAAAATGATATTGAAGTAAACTAATAAATTACTCAATAGAAAAAATAAAACAAGAATGAATAAAACTAATATATTTATCATCAGAAATAAATAAAATAGATTACTATTCTAAATTCTGATTTAAGAAAATATCAGGTAAAGAAAGAGTAATTTGAAATACTATTGCTGTTCATATGGAAAAGAATTTATAAAAACCCCTAGAAAATTAATTTGTTTAAATCCAAAAAAATACAATAATATAAACAATATTTATTACTATATTTTTAATATGCAAGATACAAAAACTATAGATGATTATATATCAGGTTTTCCTAGTGATGTGCAAATAATCCTTCAAAAAATAAGAAAAATTATTATTGAATCAAATCCAGATTTAGTAGAGATTATAAACTACTGAGTTCCTACATTTAAACTGAATTGAAAAAATATGGTGCATTTTTGAGCTTTTAAGAAACATATCTCTATTTTTCCATGACCAGAAGCCATAGAGCATTTTTCTACTAGGTTATGACAATACAAGATATCAAAATGAACTATACAATTTTCACTTGATAAAGAAATTCCTTATGATTTGATATGAGAGATAGTGAGATATAAAATAAACCCCTAGAAAATTAATTTTCTAGGGGTTTTTAATATCCAAATAAGTCATATATTTCTTTATGATTATTTTTTACTTCTTGTTCCCACCAAACAGTCTCATTTGATCAAGCTACATCAGTTTTTGCATATATGAGTAAAATACTACTTTCAAATCTTTCTTCATCAACAAAAACTATAATTCTATTACCAGAAGTTTTAGCAGATTCATGACTTCAAACAATTTTAAATTCACATTTTGCAATATATCAATTATCTCAAATATGTATTTTTTCAGCCTTTGTACTTAAAAGAAATCTATCAATATGAGATAACATATTGTATATTTCTTTATATGTATCATCCCAAGTTTTGTATTTTTTTATATAACTTTTCATAAAATGTTTTTTAGCATACTCACTCACTAAAACATCATATTTTCAACTAGTAAACATTTTCTAAGTCTTCTTGTGTTATAAGTCAGTATGGAATAATTTCCTTATCATATGAAACAAGCCAAGGTAGTTGTTTGTGAGTAAAGTCAACTATTTCATTGGTTCTCTTTCATTTCCATTTTTTTGCTATATTTTGAAGCATTTCAAATTCATCATCACTTAATTTATCATGACTTGGATTTTCTATGTTTTCTATAAGATAAGCTGGTCATTTTATTTTTACATTTATTTCTCTTTCTTCAAAAAGTTCATCAAGAGTAGAAAAATATGCATCTGGAACTGGTCATTGAGCAAATTTTTTGTATTCTAAGCCTGTAATTGGTTCAAGGTTATAATAATACCAAGTAAAATCAAGTAAATAACAAAGTTTTGCCAATTTTGTTTTTGTAATTTTTCAATCATCATCTGATCAATATTTGATAAAGTTTGTAATTATTTGCTTGTACTTTTCCCAATCAATAGGCTTTTTAGCTTCTACTTTTGTATCTGTTTTTATTAGATTATCCATATCTATAGATAAAAGTTCAGACAATTTAACAGCTTGTCCAAGTGTTGGTTCTATGGTTCATTTTTCTAGTTTTGAAAATGTTTGACGAGTGATTCATAAGTACTTTGCTACTTCATCCTGAGTAATTTTTTTTTCTTTTCTTATGTTTTCTATATTTGCTATCATAATACAAAAGTTAGTATTAATATGTAATTATAGTATATGATTTATTACTCTTTGTCAAAAGTTTTTGACAATATTTTAACATTTAATGTTAAAATAGTTAACATTTAGATTGACTTACTTTTAAAATAAATATAATAAATAGTTGATAAAGGTTAAAGCTTTATAAAAACTTTTATCAATTATTTTATTTTGCTAATTCTTTAGAATATGGCTAAAAATAACCCTATTTGAGATAATGCTAGAAAATGAGCTGTCAAAGATAGAAAACAAGTTTATAATCCGGTAATTGACCGTTGGATTAAAATGTGAGATGATTGAAAATTTATGAGTCAAAAAGATGATTGAACTCCATATAAATGAGTTCATAAACTAAATAAAGAAGCAGATTTTGAATAATCTGCTTCTTTATTTTAATGGAAATTTTTCTTTTACTTCTTTTATTAATTGATTTACAAATAAGAAAGTTTCTAAATATTCTCACAAAGTTATTTTTAAATCATCTGATTTATTATGAGCTAGTATATTTCTATAATTTTTAAAAGTTCATAATAGAAGCTTATATAGTCATTCTTTTTTAGATTCTCAATCACTTGTTGTTAAGTTTACTCAAGTAATTTTTAAATCTGGATTTTTAAATATTGCCTCAACAGCTTCTCATTCTTTTTTTTCTCAAACTAGTCAAATTCTATTATGATAATCTTTTAAATAAATACTTAAATAATTTAATATTTCTCTCAAATAAACTCAATAATCCTTTGTTTTTAGTCAATTGAAAAAATATTTTTTTATTTCACCATCAAGAGTATTTCAAATTTCTTTATAAATTATTTCAGAAAAATTATCATCTTTTTTTTCTATTTTACTTTCTTCCTTTTTCTCATCTTTAGGATTAAATTTAACTTTCTCAGGAATTCATAAATCAATTAATAATTGATTATAATCTTCATCTAAATGTTTCTTTTGGAATAAATTTAGTAATCAATAAAAAAACTCAATATCTGATTTATTTTGAAATTGTCATAAAATCACATCATTATAGTTGTGGTCTTTGTCTTTCAATTCATCAAAGAAATTTAATCTATCAGGCAAAGTATAAAATCAAGGATATTGTCCCGATAAATACAATGCAATCCAATGATTTTGAGTTTTATCCATAGTTTGTAAAATTAAGTTTTACTTATTTTAACACATTTTTAAAATTAAATCAATTCTCTATTAAAATTTAATTTAAGAAAAATTATAAATTATTTTATTCTTTACACTCATTATTTAAATAGGATTTACTTGTAAAATAATCACTTGTAAAAAAGGATTTAAATTCATCTATTTTATATATATCTCAATATAAAGTAAATCAATATTTGTCATTTTTGTATTCTAATAAAACACAATTTTCTTTTTCACTATTACATTTAAATTCATCACATGCATAGTATTTTATTCAATCATATAACATTAAATAAAAACTATATATTAAAAATAATCATAAAAATATATAAAATAATTTCTTATTAAAATTATTAAAAATTAATAATCATGATATTATAATTGATAATATAATTGGAATTAATAAATATATTGATGTTTTTACAGATTCAAAACCATTATTTAAATACATAATAAAAATATAAAATATACTTACAAAACATATAATTATAATTTTTATACATTTATTATTATTTAAATTTAAAAAATTTAATATCTTTATAAGAGAAAATGTAACTATAAAAGATAAGAAGAAAAAAATAAATGAAACTCAAAAAATAATTAAAAAATCATTTACAGAATTAGAAAAACTAAAAAACATTAGATTTCAAAGCTTAATATTTGATGTAAATCATCAGATTAATTTAAGAATTTGATATAAAACACCAACCAAATAAATAGAAAAAGTCAAAATAGCTAATTCATATTTATTTGAAAAAATATCAATTATAAAACTCTTATTTTCTTCAATTTTTCATTCTTTATTTATAAAAATATTTATATTATCTAACATACTTTTTAATTATAAAATTATTTTTTTACTGGTGGGTTTGTTTTTGGTGGTTGAGATGTAAATCATTTTTTTAAAATATCTGGTGTATTGCTAGGTTTAGGTGGTTGAGAAGTAAATCAAAATTCTTTTGATTTACTTTTTAATTCAACTCAAAGAAATCATTTATTATCAAGCATAATTATATAAATTAGAAATATAAAATAATATACATAAAACAATAGGAATAATAAAAGTAATAAAATAAGTAATATTTAAAATATCTATAATTTTTCAAACACAATAAAACTTTTTATTTAAGTTATCAAATAAAATCATATTTAATTTCTTTTCTTTTGATATATTTTCTATTTCATATCATAATTTTGCTTGTTCTATTGTTAATAAATATGAAATCAATATTAAAATTATTGTTAATCAAATAGATATAATAGAATATGCTAAAAAATTAATATGATTTAAACTATGAATAGATAATAAATCTTTAAGTTGATAAAATAAAAAACCAAGAAAAGCACTTGATAAAGTTAATATAGTTTTATCAAAAAATATAGATGCTTCTTTTACATTTTTATAATATAAATTTTCTTCTGTGTTTGATTTAGACATAAAATACTTATTAACTTTCTAAAAACTTCCCTGCCTTCTCTTCATCTTCTTCAATAAAAATTTCAACTGATTTTTTTGCTTTTTCTAAAAGTTGTTTTGATAAATCTAGTGATTTATGACTTTCTTTTACCAGTTCAGCAATTTTTTCTTGAATTTTTATATCAATTTTTGGTAAAATAAATTTAGAAAAATCTTCTTTATTTGTTGCTTCCATTATCATTCATCTTGCAGATCTAATAAGCATATCTTTATAAATCCATGATTTCATCAAAATAAGATTTGTTTCAGGATTAAAAAACTTTGATCTTAATACAAAAAATCAAGTTGAAGCAACTAAATTTTTATCTTCATTTATGATAATTGCAACTTTATCAGCAGAACCTGCAAGAGAAGAAACTAAAACATCTCAAATTTTGATTTTCATTTGTGCTCTACTTGGTAGTTCTTGCGATAATATCTCATTTTCTACATTTACAACTCATAAACTAGCATTTATATCTGCTAATTCTATATATTTAAAAGTTTTATCTTGTTCCTTTTTGATTTTCTCATTTGAAATAGTTATAAGATTTTCAAGAGTATCATATCATCACTTATAATTTTTAACTTTCTCAAATATTTCATCATATTTTGGCTGAAAGTATTCAGCATCAAATCTTCAAAAAATATCTACTTCTTCACTATCTTTTATAGAAATATTTTTTTCTGTTGGTTTATAATTTTCAAGTCAAAGTTCAGAAAGTAAAAGATTTTCAGCTTCTAAATATAGTTTTTTAGAAAGTTCTTTTTGTTTAAATGACTCTTGTACTAAGTTTGCTATTTGAGTTTGGAATGAAACTAAAGGAACTAAAATTTCTTCAATATCATCAGGATATAAATGAATTTGTCACGAACTTCATTTATATAAAACATTAATTTGTTTTTGTCATAAACTAGAGTTTAAATATGTAAAAAGAAATTCTGGTAAAATATCTTTAAAATTCCTTAATGCAACAACATCTTGGCTAAAAACATATTTTTCATCATCAAAAACAAAAGATGATCTTCATAATGTACCTACTCAAGTTACATTTAGTAAAATATCTTGTTTTTTAGTTTTTCAATTATTAATTGAATCATATGTTTCAAAACTAATAAAATCTTGTCTAGTATCAGAAAAACCATTCTCACGAATGTTTACAGATCTTAAAACTTTAATTTCTCAATTCTCACTATAATTAGGGTTAATTCATCTTTTTATATTAACCTTATAATCAAGTAATTTTTTTGATCAATTACTTTTTAATTTATTTCTTAATCATAAAATATCAACTGCATAAAATTCAGAATCAAATCTATTATGATTTTCTAAATCTTCTAAATTTACAATTGAAATATCAAGATTTTTTTGTTGTATGTATTGTTGGAAAGTCATAATTTTAGTTATAATTATTTAAAATTTCTATCATTTCTTGAATTGATGTTTTTAATTCTTCTTCTGTATAATCTTTATTATTTGTATTTTCTGGATGATGAATTTTATTTCTAATATATGTTTGTATTGTTCTTTGTTGATCTTCAGTTGTCAAATCTTTTTTTAATCTAATATATTTTATTTTATCTAATTCTTTTTTTCATAATTTAATTAAAAGATAATCATCAAAATAATTTTCAAAATAATTTTTTTCATCATCTAATATTGCTTTTTCTTGAATAAATCAATAAAGTTCATTATGAAATTCAATTGTTGGCAAATTATAAGCATAATAATTTATTTCTCACCAAGATGGACTCCATGGAAATAATCAATAATCATCTCATGTGTTCTTTAATATTAAATTATTTTCTTCATTTTTTATTGTTAATAATAGTTCTATTTCTTCATTTGGAGAACAATTTTTAAAAATATAAGGTGAATGAGTAGATAATAAAATTTGATTTTCTTTTGATAAAATTTTTAAATGGTCAATTAATGTATTTTGAAATTTTGGGTGTAAATGTAATTCAGGTTCATCAATAATTAGTATAAAATTTTCTTTTGATAAAGATGATATTGTTTCTAAAAATAAAATAGCTACTATCATTTCTATTCATGATCATAAGTTTGAAATTGGTAAATTTATTTCATCTAATTTTCAAGTTAATAAGGCATTATCAAAAGGCTCTAATCTATTTATTATTGATAAATCTACTTCTGGTAAATTAAACTTTTCAAGTTTACTATTTAATGTAGTAAAAGTTTTTCTATGAGTTTGTTCATCTACTTTTGATAATAAATTTTCTTCATAAATATAGGTATCTGACGAAAAAGTTTTAAATCAATTTATTTCTTTTCTTATTTCTTTATTAAATCTCCAATTAAAATCTTCTAATATAGTTCATATTGAAGAATTAAATCATTTTTGTAATTGTTTTTCCCTATTTTTTCAAAAATAAAAACTTTTTGGTAATCATACAGTTTCAACAGGGAAAGATAATAATCTTTCATCAAATTTAAAATTAGTTCATCATTTTCTTTTAATTTCCCATCAACTAGAATTATCTTTTTCTCTATTTGGTAAAACATAATGATTTACAGTAACAATTTCAGAAAATGCTTTATTTGGAGTTTGTCTATCTCTTTTTTTTATTTCTAAAAATATTCAATTACAATCAATTTCTTGCTTATAATATCAATCTGGTAATTTTGATTTAAAAATTCAATCAAAAATAATTTTGATTTCTATATTATCATCTCAACCATTATAAAAATCAGTATATTTTATTCTTCAAGATAAAAAGTGTGGAGATAAAACAAAATTTATAGCCTCTAAAATTGATGTTTTACTAGTTCAATTATTTCATACTAAAATAGAAAGATTATTTAATTCAAAATCTTTTATTTCTTTAATTCATCTAAAATTTTTTATAGAAATTGTTTTTATAAACATAAAATTCTTATTATTTTATAAATATTACTCACTTAAAAAATCAAATCATTGCTCATTTCCCCAAATTTTAAAAGCTTCCACAATGTCTTCTAAATCATTTTGCAAAACCTTTTCTCAAGTTTCATTTTCTTTGTAGATATAATTTCAACTATTATCTTTAAAAGAAAGTTTTGAAGTTGCAAAGAAAATTGGATAATTTTTTGTTTTTGGATTTCCTCACTCATCAAGTTCATTTTCTTTCCACTTTTGTAAAAATAAAACAGAAGTTTTTGTTCCCGTATGAGGTTTAAAAGCATTTCCATCAAGTCAAACAACAGCTAAAATTCTAGCTTTTTTCATGATATATTTTCTGATATATTCCTCACTTGTATTATTAAAAACTCATTGAGGTAAAACAAGTGCAAGTCTTCATCATTCTCTAACTACATTTAAATTTTTTTCAATAAAAAGTATGTGTCTTGAAGTTTGATTTACAAGTTTTCATTTTTCATTTTTTCCTAAATCATAACTTGTAAGCATTTTTTTATCTGTGATTTTTCAGGCAAAAGGTGGATTTGCTAAAAGTACATCAAATTTCAGTTCTTTTAATTCTTCTTCATTTTGCTTATCTTTTTCTAAATTTCAGTAAGTTTTAATCAAATTGAATTGTCTTAATTTTTCTTTTATATCTGATTTTCCCCAACTTGAAGTATCAAGTGAATTTAGCTTAAAAATATGACTTTTTCAATCTCAAGCAATAAGCATAATTGCTCTTGAAATTTTGGCTGTTTTTTCATCAAAATCTATTCAAAAAAGGTATTTTGAAGCATATCTTTCTCTAAATTCTGGATCTGATAATTTTTCAAAATATTTCTTCTTGATATATTTCATTGTATGAACTAAAAATCAAGCGGAACCACAAGCAGTATCTATAACATATTCAGTTTTTCATGGATTCATCATTTTTACACACATATCAATAACTATTCTTGGTGTAAAATATTGCCCTTTTTCTCATTTACTTGATTTTTGTATTAGATATTCAAAAGCTTCATCTATGATTCTTAAATCAGAATGCATTAATTTTATATTTTCTAAAAGTCATACACAAAGAGAAAGATTTTCTGCTGATAATTTTATTTTATCTGTTGTTTCAAAAATATCATATTGCCATTCTCTTTTTGCTTCTTCAAAAAGATTATCTATTTGATCCTTTGTTTTTTGTAAATCTTTTCAATATTTTCTAAAATACAATTCTTCTTCATTTCTATTTTTTGCTTCTGTTTCATCATAAAGTTTAGCAAAAATAAGTTTAAAAACTTCTTCAAAAGCATCAAATCAAGTATGAGCTAAAACAAGCTCTTCTAAATCTAGAATAATTTTTGCAAGATTTTGTTCTTCTAAATCTGATAGAGTTTTCTTTTTTCTAAATAAATCATCCACAGTTTCACCATATTTTGGTAAATCTGAAAGTGTGTCAAAATCTGCTGGATAAGGTCTATAAAGTATAGTTTGAACTTCTCAATTTGAAGCAATTCAAATAGGAGCTCACTTTGCATTTAAGTAGCTTTTTAATTGTTCTAAATCATTTTTTTGTCATGGGGCTTTTAATTCTATAACAACTTTTTCAGTTATTAAATCGTCTGAATAAATAACTATATCAGCTCTTTTATGATCATTTGTTTCTCTTCAAAATTGAACATCAACTTCAGTATCAATTAATTTTTGAGGATATTTATATTTTTTTCTCAGTTCATCAATAAATAATTGTTTAACTATTTCTTCTGGAGCTGATTTTTTAGTTTGGTCATTATAAATAAGCCTTTCTTCTTCTCTTTTTCAAAGTGATTTAATATAAATTTTTGAATCATCTCAATCTTTTGTATAAAATTTTAGATTATCTAAATTATCGAAAAGCATTAAAGACTTTTCAGGATTTATAAAAATTTTTCTAAGTATTTCTAAAGAGTTCATATATTTTTTATTTTTATATATTAAAATTCATCTCAACTAAAGAAATCTAAATCAATTTCTTTAATTTCATAAATATTTTTTACTTGTACTCAGACATTATATTTAATCATGAGGTCAGCAAGTTTAGATCAATTTATCAAAATAATCTTATGCAATTTTGCACTATTTGCCTTTTCTACTGCTCATTTATCAAAATCACTAAGAGTTACAAATATTCATTTACTTACATCTCAACTCATAGCTCAAATAAAATTTCTTATTTCTTTTTCAGTAATATTATTTACAGTATATCTTTTTGCTTGAGTATAAATTCTATCTATTCAAAGTTGATCTTGAAATATAATTCCGTCAATTCCTCAATCTCTTGATTTTGGAGTTTCTTCAAAATCTCAGTAACCCATTTTTTTAAATAACTCTAAAATTACTCTTTCAAAATAGTAAGGATTAATTTCTTTTAATTGGTCTAAAAGATTGTTTTTTAAAGTTAATTGTATATTTTTATATCATTTATCTAGTAATTCACTTGGAGTAAAATCATTACTTATTTCATCATATTGTTTATCACTTTTATTTCAAGATACAAATTTAATAAAACTAGGATATTTTTTAAGATAACTAACACTTATTTCATCTAAATTTTCTTTTAATACTTTTTTTCATTCTTTTGTTATTTTAAAAAATCATCTTCTTGGATATTCTACGAGTCCAGCTTGTTTTAAATAAGATTTTCACCAACCTACTTTATTATAAAATTGTCCTCATCCATTTGAACTCATCAAAGATAATTCTTCTTCATTTAAATTAAACTCTTTTCATAATATATCAACAACATTATTAAGTGTATATTCTTTTTCATCTCATATTAATTTCAAAATTGGTAACATTGTTTCATTAAATTTTGGAATAGCCATATTTTTACATTTTAAAGTAATTAAAATAATCCTTCTAAAACCACTTTTCACTAAATTTAAAATTTTTAGTCTTCTTCATAATAATAACTATAATCAATCCCCTTCATATACATTTCACGACTATGAATCTCAGGAGTTAATGCATTTTTTATCAAGTTTGTTATATTATCAATATTTTTAGGACTTTCTATCATCGCATTCATATAATCATTTTTACTTATTTGACTCCAATCAACACATTTTTTTAATTGTTTTTTCATAATAAGATCAAGCCAAATTCTCGCACTTCTTCCATTTCATTCCATAAATGGATGAGCAATATTCATCTCAATATATTTATTCATAATCTCTTCAAAAGTTTTTTCTGGCATCTTTTCTATATCAACTAAAGTACTTTCTAGAAATTCTGCACTTGCAAATCTAAAACCTCTTTTTGAGATATTTTTTTGTCTGATTTTTCAAGCAAAATCATAAAGTCCACCAAAAAGATAAGCATGAATTTGTTGTAATCATTTAATAGTTCAAACCTCTATACTATCTATAAATGAGCTTTCAAAAAGTGCATAAGCTTTTGTTTTACTTTTTCAGTCTATACTTTCATCACTATATGTAAACCACTCTATAAATCTATTTGCTTTTGTTCATGGGAAATTTTTTCAAAGCAAAATAATTCAGTCATAATCAAGCATATCTGATAAATATTTTTTACCATCATTAGCTACAAGTTTAAGTTGGGTAGTATTACTAACCACCTGACTATTCTCTTTTTTAAGTTTTGCTTTTAAGTATTTCCAATAGTTTCTATTTTTTTCATAATCATCTTGATTTGTAAGTACTCAGATGATATCAATCACACTAAACCACCATTTAGAATTTTGCTCATCCCAAACGGCTCTAACTTCTCTATCATCAAAAAATCTAATTGAAACCTTACTCATATTTTTATTTTAAAATATCAACTATATCTAAAACCACTTTTATAATATATCTAAAAATTTTCTAAATACATCTAAAAATAGTTTTCTTTTTAAAAAAATCTCTCGAAAAAACATAACATATGTTATAAATATGTAATGGAATCTTTAGGAGAGACTTGTAATTTTTGTATTAATCTTTTATTTCTAAAAGCTATTCAAGAACTAGTTTTTAAGTATTTTTCAAAATCAAGTGCTTGTTTTTTATCTTGAAATGCTGAATAAAAAATCAGTTCCCAAGGTTTATATTTTTGTGTATGTTTAGATTTTCAAGAATTATGTTCTTCTATTCTATCTTTAAGATTTTCAGAAAATCAAGTATAAAATTCATCTTTTTTTTCTAAACTTCTTATAATATACACATAATACATTTTTTATTTTATTAAATTATATTAGGCCCATACTTCGGTAAACCTTCGCAGGGCATTCTTCGCTTATTCCATACCACTATTATTTTTAAAAAAAATGGCCGTGCCATTCGTAGCTAATGTAATGAAATGGAATTAGCGAAGAATGGTGGAGATCTATGACAGAATTGAAAACTTTTTTTGAGAATAATAAAGAGTATAGTATTGCTGAACTATATGCTGAAAAATACAATGATTATTACAAATATAGATGAAAACCAATTGAATATTATAGAAAGAAAAAGAAGAATACTGATTAATTGCAGTATTCTTCTTTTATTTTTATTATTTTATATATAGGTATACTTATATGAGAACTATAATATATAGTATAATATAATAATATAACTAATAGTATTTCAGTAAATTAAAAATTACATGGATTTATTTTTTCATAGTTAATCATTAATAAAGTTTAATCATTAATAATATTATATCATTAATAATTATAAGATATATTTCCATTAATAATATTTTATTTAGTAAACTAAGAAATATATTATTATATATTAAGTAAAATTTTTGGTTGGTATTATTAAGATATATAAGAAAGTAGCATAAACTTAATAATAAATATTTTATTTATATTAATATTCTTTTTTTATTTTTAAAAATAAATTTAAAATATAATTTTTAAACTTTATAAAATAAATTATCACAAAATCAAAAACAGAATAAATTTTAATAATTTCACTTATATTAAAATTTTTATCTGTGAAAATTTCATATACTCAAATTTTTTCATCATCAAAGTACTTAAATTTCATATCTTTGTTTTCCATTATAGATTTTTTAAATTCAGATAAATTTCAGTATAGAATTTTTGATTTTCATTTATTAGAGATTTTGATTAATTTTAAAATATAATTTTTATAAGAATTTTGATTATTTTCTAATATAGAATTTAATAAATTTGTATATTTTTCAAGTTGAGCTGTAAATTTTTTATTAACTTCCCGTTGATTATATTTACTTCTTAATTTTGAATCTAAAATATAAAATGTATCATTATTTCAATATTTATTTTTATCTATAATTAATAAATCTATCTCGTTTCAATCTTTAATTTTTGATCAAACACTTCTAAAAAAGTAAATTTCTCTAGTTGATTTTGATAATTTTATAAATTTATTTAAATCAAATATAGTTATATCTATTTTATAAATACCATTTTTAGTTAAATAATCTAATAATTTTAATGTTGCATAAATTTCAAATAAATTATAAAAAGTTATATTATTTATATAATTAAATTTAGAAATAGTTTTAGAATGGGAAATACTTCATATTTTGCCAATATTAGTAACTTTATTAGTAAATATTTCATTGATATATTCAATTAATTCATTTATTGAATTAAAGTCATTTTCACTAAAAGAATTTAAATCAAGATAATCCTCAAAGTTTTTATAAAAAGTAATATTTCAAGAATGTGCTAAATTTTTCAAATTATTGAGAAAAAATATTAATTTCTCTTTAGTTTTATTTACAAATTTAATGCATGAATTAAATTCATCTTCTCATATTCATTTAATTTCTAATAAAAATTCATCAATATTTAAATTTTTCAAATTATTTTCTTCTTTTTTATTTAAAATTCAGTTTTTCTTTAATAAATCATACTTATATTTATCTTTATTTTTATTTAAATAGTTACTTAAATAATCTTTTTCTGCTTCATCATTAGTATTAATATTTTCGTCATTGTATATTGATTCCATTAAAATATTATTTAAATCTTCTGGAAGATCATTATTTATGTTTTTTTCTCTAGCTTTTTTTAAATATTCCCAATAAAAGTCTTCCATTTCATAGTAATGGTTTTTTAAATCAGAATCAAAATCATTTTTATATAATTCAATTATTTTTTCTTTGGAAATTAATAAATCATTAATTATATCTATAAATTTCTTTGGAAATCTTAAAGTTTGATCAATTCTTTTATAAATTCATTCATTAAAATTATTTTTTAGTACTCAGAGTTTATTATTTTTTTCATTTAATAAACATTCTGATAATACCTTTTCATATTCACTTTTATTACTATAAAAATATTCTACAGCTCTTCATTTATCTCAAACATTACTAAATTTAGATTTTATTATACTTTCACTAGGTAATTCAAAATATGATTTAATATAAGATATAATAAAATCATCAACTTGCTTAGAAGTTTTATCTTTAAATTCAGCATTTCTTTTTTTCTTTAATTTTTTAGCCATAAATATATAGTCAATATTATAATTTTTTAACTTCTTTATATAACTTTCTTAAATGCCAATCTCACATATCTAGAATAGGCTCATACATAAATGAATTTATATGAATTGATTCAGGAGTCATTAATAACACTTTTTTAATTATTTTTTCTTCATTTATTTCATTTTCTGTTCATTCATTTCTAATTTCAAATAAATCTAATTCTTTAAATTTATTATATAATTCTCTTGTTTGATCTTTTCTAATAGACTTCCAAAAGTCTTCTCAACTTCATTCAACATAATTTCATTCATCTTTCCATTTTACTCAACTAGTAATATTTTTTAACTTATTTGTCATAAATATTTCTCAAACTAATCTAATTCAAATAGATATAACTATTTTCTTTTCTAAATTTAATATATCTTCATCTTTTCATTCTCAAATTAATTCATCAGATAATAAAATTATTTTACCAATAACATCCCCTGATGAATTATTAATAAATTCCTTATTAAAACAAAAAGAGTATATATGGTATAAATCACTAAATAATAATCTATTTTCTTTAATATGCATTAAAGATGTTAAATCTTTATAATAATTAAATTTTCAATCATCATCTTCACAATCTTCTTTTCAAAAAATATATTCAACTATATTTCTAGCTACAGGTATTAATGATATTAACTTATACTCGCAAATATCAGCATTAGTTTTAAAATTTTCAATTGGCTTCAAAAATTCATTTCAACTAGTTAATTTCATAGCACTAGTTCAATTTTTCTTAACAGTTAAATTAGCTCATTCCCAATTTGGATAATCTTCATTAAAACTTTTGATTCATAATCTCATTTGTATATTTCTATAAAAATCAAAATTATGAGTTAATATAATCATATTAAATCAAGGTAATTCAGAAATTTCTTGCAAATATTCTATAATTGCATATTTGTTTTTATAATCAAACGAATCTGCTATATCATCAATTATTAATAAATGTTCTCATCATCTTTTTTTTCTCAATTCAACCTCAAATATAATGTATAATAAATATAAAACTCTTTGTTCTCATCAAGATAATATTTTTAATCATAACAATGATTCTCTACTATGAATAACCTTTTTATCTTCATCTAAATGATTGTAGATAAATTTTAAATTAGCTGTTTTTCTTCAAACTACAACATCTTTTTTATTATTAATATCAATTTTAAAATTTATATAAAATCTATCTTCAAATATTTTTATGGTATTATACCATTCAGACTCATACTTTTCTGCATCTTCTAAAATTTCATTTAACTTTTTTACTCATGAATCATATAAAGTAATTAGTTTATTTAAATCTTCCTCATTTTGTTTAAAATAATAATTCCATAAATCTTTTTTTAGTTCACTAGGAGAATCAAGTTTCATTATAAATTTATTTCCTTCATTATCTAAATGTTCTTGAAATTCCTTTACAGGAGCAGTTCATTTTGATATTATATTTAATATTTGTTCAAGTTTTTTATTATTTGATATTTCAGATTTAACACCATCTATAAAATCTTTAAACTCTTCTTCGCTTTTGATTTCAGGATTATCACTTTTATTTAAATTCAATTTATTATTTGTTCACTTAAAATAGCTGGTCTTTTTAATTTCACTTAGTAAAGAATCTGCTTTATAAATAGTAAATCATCAAATATTAAAACAAGAATATTGTTTTAATACTCTCTCATACTCTTGTTTATAATCTTTTATATTTTTTGAAATATCTGGATTATTTAATAATTCTCTAGCCTTATCATTAAATATAATTGAATATTTAACATTTTCATAGTTGTTTAAATTTGAAAAATCAATTATTCAAGATTTTAAAAACTCGTAAAAATCTTCCTTTTCGTATCAATAATCCTTCATTATAACTTCTTCCATTCAAGATTGAGCAACTCAAGATATTTTATTTAATCATCTAATTAATTTACTTTTTTGATCTTCCATTCATATATATATGGAGTCAAATTCTTTTTTATATTTTGGATTTATTAATAAATCTGAGAAGTTCGTACTATAACTAAGATTTAAAGATTCTATAGGAAATATAATTTCTTTATCAATTACATTATCATTTTCATCTTTTAAAATAATATGTCATTCTATATTATTTATCTTATCACTAGGATTAATTCATTCTGGACTAATATAGTCTTTAAATCATTTTAAAAATGATGTTTTCATTGTCCCATTTGGAGCATATATTGAATAAACATTAGATTTTTCAAAATCAAAAATATAATCTAACTTATTTATTCAATAACAATTTTCTAAATCAATATTTAATTGTTTCATATCTTTAATATCTTAATAAATACTAAACTTAATAATATATGAAAATAAGTATTATTGTCAAAGATATAATATGAATGTAAAGCCAAAATAAAACAAAGGTATATAATTATATTCATTGAATATTAAATTTTCATTAATTTTTTAGTATAAAATTGTTTTTTATGTTAAAAACTTTTTTAGTTAAAATATTTTTTCAATTTATTTGAATTTCTGGTATAATTATTATTAGAATATAAGTAACGAAAGCCTTATGAAAGATGAAAAAGCAAGTAAATGAGTATCTTATGCTGTTCATAGTGAAACATGAGAAGTTATTGAAGTAGAATCATTTGATAATAATCTAAAATGATTTATTTGTTGTCCTTATTGTCTAAAAGATGTATCATTTAAAAAGTGACATATTACTAATAAAGATTGAACTATTAGAAAATCTCATTATTTTCATCTAAACTCAGAATGTTCTGAAAACAAAGTTTGATCTCTTTGAGAGTCTGAATTACATAAAAAATGAAAAGATTATATAATAGACTTAATAAAAAATATATCAGAAACTTCAAAAGAAATAGAATTTAAAAAAATAACAACAGAATATCAAATCAAAGATGAAAAATTAAATATAGAAAGAATTGCTGATATTTACCTTGAATATATTTATAAATGAGAAACATTTAAAAAAGTAATTGAAATTCAATATTCTAATATTCCTGAATTAGAATTACAAGAAAGGCACGAAAATTATAAAGCACTTTGAATAGAAGATATATGGATAATAGGTTATTTGCTTGAAGATAAAGAATATATTGATAAAAATTTAGATAATAATTTATTTAGTTTTATATGAAATATTGATTTTGAAAAATCAGAATGAGATGAATTATATAATAAAGAAATATTAATTGATACAACAAATCCTGAAGATCATTTATGGTTATCTGAATATATAAAACCAAATCAAATATATAAACATATTAAATCTAAAACTTTAGCTTTAGCATCGAAAATATCAACATTTCAAAATTATACATATTTCATAGATGAAAATGGTTTAAGTATAATTAGTAATTTAAAAGCTGAATTTTGTTGAGATAAATTTGAAAATGATATTATAAATCATCCATATAAACATGTTTTTGATAATAATATAAATAATATTTTTAATATTAGAAATTATACCATTAAATTCAATAAATTAAATAATATCAATAACATAAGATATAATTATCATCTAATTTATTTAAAGAATTCTGATATATGAGAAGATTTTATATTAAACTGAGATATAAAACTCTTTGATTATAATTTAGATGAAATAAATTTTAAAAAAGAAAGTTTATCATATTATGAAAATATTTTTAATTCTCTTATTGAAGAAGAAAAAGCTAGTGAAAATGAGTACAATGAAGTTTTAATAAATACTAATAAGTGAGTAAAATACTTTTATAAAACACTTCTTGAATTAATCTTAAAATTCCAGTTTGTTATAACTTTTTATAAGGATTTTCGTGGTTATCAAAAATCACCATACTCAAAATTAAATGATATGATGATTAATCACTGATTGGATTATAATTTAAAATGAAAATATTGATTTTATTCATGATTTAATAAAACCTATAAATCAATTATACATCGGAGTAATGATTTTGTAACACCTCCAGAATTAGTAGAACAAATTGAAAGATTATTAAAATACTTAGAAAATGTAAAATTTGATTTATATTCAGATATTAGTTTTCAATGATTTTTAAATTATTTTAATAATATAAAACCTAGAATTGAACTCGATGAAGATGGATACACAATAGAAGATGAAGATAAATGATTCTTAATGAGTGCAGATATAGACAAAGAACTAAAATTTTGATTGTATGAGGTGTTTAATAGATTATCATATGAATATATAAAAGATAAAAATGTTTTGGAATTTATTTATAAATCACTAGTTTGAAATGATAAAAATATTACTATTCAAAATTTAAAAAAAGAAATTGAAGAATTAAAGAAAATTTAAGAGCAATTTAACATTGCTCTTTTATATAACAAAAAAAGACTTAGAATATCTCCTAAATCTTTCTATCTATAACAATTATTCTATCAACTAAAAATATCATTTCAAATGTATCTAGTGCTAATAAAAATTCTTTTCATGTTGTATTATAATACAATATCATCAATTCAGCCAAAAACTCATTTAACTCTTTTTCATCTATTTTTTTAGATAATTTTTGAGCAGCAGTTTGATATTTAACACAATGTTCAAAGTTTTTTTTGTAATTCTTTCAAATATTTACTCTTTTGGTATTAAAGACTAATTGATCAAAAAAATCTACTATAACTCAATACTCTGTAGAATCTAAAAACTTAGAAGAAATTTCTAAAACTTTAGATTTTTTTCTTAAGTTTTGTAATTCTAAGAAAAGATTATATAAATTCAGTACAGGCATAGCTTCTTTATCTTGTTTGTAATTCATAATTATATAAATTAAATAATAAAATAATACTATTTATTATATTAATTTTTTTACATTTTATTTTTAATATATAAATCAAATTTCATTAATAATTCTTTTAATACATGAATTGATATGGAGTTAGATAATTGTTTATATTTTTGAGTGTCAGATAAACTAAAATCTGTATATCAAGGTAAAAAGCCCTGTAACTTTTCGTATTCTCAAGGAGTTAATTTTCTTCATTCAATTCAAAGTAATTCATTTTTATCTAATTTTTTATTATAGTATTTTTTTATAAATTCATCTAATTTATTTGTTATAATTCGTTTTTGATTTCATCACACAGTCAAACAACAACATGTATTATTTAATAGTTGAGATTTATGACTATGAAAATTTGAATTATACCAGTTTATTATTTGTTTATCACTTACTTTATACTTTTTATCTACTTTTTTATCTAAAATATCTTTTAATTTTCACTTTTTATTTATTCAAACTGGAAACTCAAAATTAAATTCTCATAATGATTTTTTTTGACCTATGATAAAAATTCTAGGTCTATTTTGACTTCATCAAAAGTCCTTACTATTTAATATTTTTCGCTTTATATTATATCAGACTTTAACAAATTCATTAATAATTAACTCAAAAGTTTTTCATTTATTATTAGTTAAAATTCATCTGACATTCTCAAAGATAAAGAAATTCGGTTGTTTATCTTTGAGTATTTTCAAATAATCAAAAAACAATTTTCAGTTATCATCTTCAAATCCTTTTTTCTTTCAAGTTAAACTAAAAGAAACACAAGGACTTCAACCTAATAAAATTCAAAAATTAGGTAAATTATTTATATCAATTTTAGTTATATCTCAATAGTTATTATGAGAAGGATAATGTTTTGTATATGTTTTAATAGCATATTTATCAATTTCGCTATATCAAACACATTCTCGATTTAAATTCAATTCATTAATAGTGTTTTCAAAAGCTCAGATTCAAGAAAAAGTACTAAAATATTTCATAATTATTTTTAATATTTAAGTGATAAACTAATAAGTAATATTATATTAAGTTTTTGCTTTATACTTTTATTTTAAAAATACCGTAACTTACGGCATTCTATTGACTTTTTTAAGAAAATTCATATATTCAAATCACCACAAAAATTTTATTTTAACAAGACATATTTTTACTATGTTTTTGATATATTGAAAATGAGCTAGAGGGAACTTATTCCTCTCTCTAATGTTTTTAATATATCTAAAACTTAGAATAAAATTTTTGTGGTGAAAATTTTTAAGGGTAAGTTCCCTCTATTTTGTATTAAAATTTTCATCAAAAGAAAAAAATAACAAATTAGATCTTACTCTATAAGTAAGATTTTTTTATTTGTTAATTTATATTACTATGAAAAAAATATTATTAATATCATTACTTTTATTATCTTTAAGTTCATGTTGAACAGATAACAATTCAACATCATTAACTAATGATTCTAAAAATAAATGAGAGCAAGTTATAATTGATAACTTTTTTGAAAAACCAGAGAATGATATATATAAAAGCATATTAAGCTCTAAAATAATAAATTGATTATCTATATACGAAAAAGAAGTATATTTTAAAAAAGATAATGAAACTTGGTATTGGAGCTTTGATAAACAAAATTGGATGAGTGTTTTTAACCAAACAATGAAGTGTGAAAATAATTGTGAAAGCAATTGATTAACACCAACTTGAAATAATTTAAAAATCATAAATGAATTAGAAAAATATTCTAAGCAAAATAATTCTATAAGCGAAAGGAAATACAAATACCTTCAAGAAGATCATTGATCTTTTGCTATAAAAGATTTGTGAGACTGAAAATATGATTTTTTGTGTTATTGAGCAAGTTGTAAACAAGAAGATAAAATTAAAGAAATAGTTGAAAACGAATGAATAAATTTTTGAGATGTAAATATAACTAGATGAAATAATGATAGTATAGATATATATTTCCAAAACATTTTAAATTCAGCATCTGATAAAAGTAAAATGAATAATTTTATTAATATTTTAAAATCTAATGGATATATTAAAAAAGATTGGGATAATCAATTTAGAGAATTTTATATATATCAAATATCAGAAAAACAATCTGAAATATATTCGAAAGAAATTGAAGAAATAAAAGCTATAAATAATGATTATGCTTTCATAGAATTTGAAATAACTAACCAAGTATTTATAAATAAAGATATTGATAAAAAAAGTGTATTTGATTTTCTAGATGATTGATTAATTTGTGATGATAATATGGTTGCAGTATCTTGATTTGCAAATATTTCTTGTGTAGTTGTTGATGATAATGTTTTTAATAACTCAATGGATATATTGAATAAATACTTCTATGCTGAAACTGATAATAATTGAACTAAAAAATATTATTATAATAATAGTGCGAACTATTTATCTGTATCAGATATAAAAGATAACAAAATTACTGTTAATTTATATATAAATACAAATTATTCTTCTGAAGAAAACTTTATAAAAGATAAAATTGATCTAGTAAATCATAAAGATGAAATAGCCAAAAAGTTTCTTGAAAATATTAAACAAGATGAAACTAAAGTTGATTTTGATAATAATCTAACAAAAACAGAGAATTTTTTAATTACAAAAAACGATTTAAAATTTGATAGATTTTATAAAAATATAAAAGTTTATGATATAAATTCAGATTATTTAGAAACTTTGTATTTTAATGAAAAAAGTGAACCTTATTCATTAGCATTAAAAATAAAAAATTTACAAAATATAAGCATAAATTGAAGTGATTATGAATTATATCTTGTATATTCAGAGAGTACTGGCAATACTCCAGGCTATAAAAGTCTTTTTGATGGATACAACTATGGATATATTTTATTTAACAAAAGTACAAAAAAAGTTTATTTAATGAAAAATTAATAATAAATTAATGACAACATTGGAAAAATTGAATTTACAACTTAGTAATTCGCAAAAAATAAATGATCTATATTTAAATGATAAATACTATAATTTTTTTACTAAAAATTATAGTATTTTGTCGTTTGAAGAAAATTATAAACAAACAATATTTTTTTATTTGAAAGATAATTTAGCTAATGAGAATATCAAAGAATTATTAATAACAAATTTGAAAATAGAAGCAGAAATAAATTTAGAAGATGCTATTTTAAAAGAATTAAATTGATGAAATATTTTTCATTTAGATAAAATATATTCATATGATGAGATTAGAGATAAATTCTGATATATTCACAAAAAAGAAGATAAAATTATTGAAAAATATAAATGAAATAAATATCTAATTTTTACTATTTTATTTTGAACATTAATTATAATTTTTTGAATTATTTTTAGCTTTTTTCATACTAGTAAAGAAAATATTGAAAACCCAAAAGTTGAAAATAAATCTACAAATATATTTTCTAATAAAAATGAAAATAATACTGAATCACTAAATAAACAAAACAAACCTCTTGATGTTAAAATAATTTCTAAGGAAAAAGAATCAGAATATTTTTTTAATAATGAAGAGAAACTTAAAAAGAAAAATGAGTTATTAAATCTAAAAAATCAAAATTGGTATGTATTTAATAAAACTACATATGATTTATGATATTTCATTAAAAATAATGATTGAACTTATGATAAATCAATAAACTCACTAGATTATGATTCAAATCCAGATTACATTATAAGGACAAAAATAAATGAAATAACATTGCCTTATTGATATAAATTTGTAACAACAAAATGAATAAATTATTCTATTAAATATGATTATTGATACTTTTTATATGATTGAAAACTAAATAATGATTGAGAAATAGTATACTGAATATCAAAAATAACAGAAGATGATTATAAAAAAGATAAGAGTTTGTATAAAAAAGTATTTGTATATTGAACGAATAATACATTTTATGCTTATAATTCAACTCATTATAATTGATATGAAGCTAACTTAATATCAGATAAATTAAAATCTATAATAGATAATAAAATAAGTGAAAATTGAGGTGATAAATTAAAAACACTTATAAATTTTTATGCATTTATAAAAAACAAAAGATATAATCCGTATCAGAAAAAAGAAGATTTAAGTCCTGAATTTCTGGATTTTTTATATTCAAGTGATTGATTGTATTGTGAATCTGCAAATGATTTATTTAGAATTATTGCTGAATATTTATGATTTAAAGCAGAAAAAATTACATGATTTTTATGAAGTGAAAATAAAAATTGATATTGAATAATTTGATGAGTTTGACACCAGTGGACTGAGGTAAAAATTTTTGATAAAGTATATTTTTTTGATGCAACATCTTCAAATTGAAATGATGCTTGATTTGACTTTTGATTTAATGACTGAAATCAACAAGATTTTTATGTAAATACTGATGAGGTTTTAAAAGTAGATTTAGTTTGAGATATAAAATCAAGAGTTGAAGAAGTTTTTAAAAATAATATTTATGATCAAAACTTTTCTGAATATATAAATGATTACTTGGTAAATAACCTAGAACAGAAACAAGATTTAAATAAAACATATGAATATATAATAAAAAATTGAATAGCAGATATCTTTTATAATAGTTGATATTTAAATAATGATGTAAATTTTATAAAAAATTACATTGATAAGACTAGAATTAAACAAGCTGAAAATATAGATATAAAAGACTTAGCTCTTGATAGTAAAACAAATTATAAAGCTATATTTGATAATTGAAATGAATATTTTTTAAAATATCTTACTTGAGATATACCAGTATGACTTACAAATACTATATTAAATAAATGAAATTATAATTATATATATGATAGATATGTTACATTTTCAATACTACTAATTTGCCTTACTTTATTACTATTATTTATTATCCTAGTATGAAAATTTTTCAATATAAACTTTTTCAAATCAGCTTTTTATACTAATTTATCAATAATTATATTGATGATAATTTTAGTATACTTATGAAATATTTATAAGTTTATAGATAATATTTTAATAATAATAACTTTAAGTATTATTAGTTTATTTATAGTAATTAATTCAGTATTATTTAGTATAATTTTAAAAAACACATATAAAGCTAAGAAATATTTATTATTTATATTAAATATAATATTTTTAATATTATTTATCTGGATAATATTCAATATTTTCAATTGAATATTAGGTATGGGATTTAATAATTATTTTAAAGATTTATTTAATTCTACATATTGAAGTATAGATTTTTATAATTATTTCTGAAATAAAATTTTTAGTCAAGTAAGTTGATTAAAGCATTATTTACTATTTATAATAGCTATATTACTTATAATTTATTTTATACTTTTAAAATTTGATTCAATTTCATTAAATAAATATTTTAGTTTAAAAATTAATAAATGAATTACAACTGTAAAAGATTCTCTATGAATAGATATAAATAATGAAATAATAAGTGTGAATAAATTTTATAATTATTTTATATTTTTACTTCTTCCAAAATACAAAAAGAAATGATTTTCAGTATTTGATTTTGTAAAACAAATAATATATTTCAAAAAACTAGATAATTTTTCTAATAATTTAAAGAATTTTTATGATGTAGATATTTGAAATATATCAGAAACTATTTTAAAGATATTTAAAGTTAGATATAAAGTTATTAATAAAGAAGAAATTATAAATATTTGAATGAGTAAAAAACTTATATCGTTACTTAAATCTAATTCAAAAAATAATCTTAATTTTAAATGATGAAAAGAAATATCTTGATTTGAAGTTCTAAATAATAGTAATTTCATAAATAAGATTGATATCAAAAAATCAATAAAAAAATGAATAGATATAGTAAAAATTTATAATACAAATGAAGAAGATATTTCAACAGATATCTTAATAAATCCATATATGCTGTATACAGATTTATTTATTCAACAATTCACTTCGCTACCAGATGTTATAAAAATTAATAAAATTTATATAATTAAAGATTGAGAAGTAATTTTATATAAGAAATTATATTGAAAGAAAAAAGACTTATTTAAAATAATAGATTCACTTGTAAAGGATGTAAAAATTGATTTTCTAAGTATAAAAACAAACTGAATTCGTATTGATTATAATGATGTTAAATATAAGCCTTTTTTAGATAGATTATATTTAACACAATTATGATTAACTAATAACAATGCTTTTAAAAACAAAAATAAATTTAAAAATTTATATTTTATTTGAATAATTTAAATTACTATGGCAAATATTGTTGATAATATCTCTTTAGAAGAGAAACTAAAATATATTCCTATTATTAAGGAAAACTTTGAAAAAAACATAAAATGACTTGATGAAGCAAAAGATTATATAATTAAATCTTTTCTAAATTGAGAACATGTTATAGTTGAATGATACCCTTGAAATTGAAAAACAGATCTTGTTAATGTATTTGCTCATAGTATTTGAGTTGATATAAAAAGAATACAATGAACTAATGATTTAATGCCACAAGATATTATTTGATATATTTGAAAAGATTGAGTTTTTAAAAAATGACCTATTTTTACAAATATATTAATAGTTGATGAAATAAATAGAATTCCATCTAAATCATTATCTGGACTTATTTCTGCGATGGCTGAAAAGAAAATAGTTGATGATAATTGAAATGTAATGAAACTACCAGATTTTTTTATGTTAGTTGCTACACAAAATCCTTTAGATAATTCATGAGTTTATGAATTACCAGAAGCAATAAAAGATAGATTTTGAGTAAAAGTTTTAATTGAAAAACAAGATAAAGTTTTAAAAGAAATATATTTATCTAAAGAAAAAAGTAATCTTATTTCTGATAAAATACTTGATAATATTGAGTTTATTTTTGATAACTTAGATCCAAGATTTTCTAAATTTGATATTATAAAAGAAAATATATTTGTATGACCAAGTATAAGGGCATGATTACAATATATTCAATATGTTAAAACTAATGCTTATTTAAATTGAAGAGATATTGTTATCTTAGAGGATTTGTTTAAAGATATTGTAAATGTTTTTGAAGATAAAATTGTTCCAAGAAATGATAATGTTGTTGAATTATCTTCAAAAGAAATTTTGAAAAAATATTTAGAAGAAGTTAAAGCTAAGATATCTTAGGTTTATAAAAAATAATTTTTCTTTAAATAGTTTTAAAATTTTAATATAATGAAATATATAACAATTTTTGTTATGTTTTAATTTTTTAACTTTTTTGCTTATGTTAACATTAAAATGAGAAAAAACATTAGAAGAAATAAAAGAACTTCTAATATTATGAGAAAAATACATTTTAGATAATTTCTATAATGAAATCATAAATGAGTATAATCTAAAGAATGATGATTTTAAATATTGAGATGAAAAAAATGAAGAATGATATCTATATAGAAATTTAGTCTTATTTATATGAGATGATAAAATAATAGATTTATATTTTTATAATGATTTTCACTTGAGTGATGATATTAAAAAAATAGAAGATATATTAAATTGAGATGAAGAATTAAATTATTGAGACTATATTCTAATATCAGCTAATTGTTAAAACTTTATATAAAACTGAAGATAAAATCTTCAGTTTTTTTATGCTTCGATGAAAAATTTTCAAAATTCTTTTAAAAATTTACTTTTTTCTTCATCACTAAAATCTTTTTGTTTTTTTTCATACCATTTTAATATTTGAGATAAATTTAGAACCTTTATATTTTCTCATAACTTTCATCAAACTTCATGCCTACTAATAGCATTAATTACAAAAGAATAAAGAAAATATTCTCACTTTTTTGTTTTATAAAGTTCTTCAATAATTTCCTCCTTTGATATAAAAAAATTAAAAATAGAGTTTTTAGCAACTAATTCAGATTTTTCAGTATCATACAATTTTCATTTAATCACTTTTTCCATGTTTCAATAAATTAATTAATAATAAAAATATTATATATAATGAAAATTTATTTTTTTTGAGAAAAAATGATTTTTTTTGAAAAAGTTTTTTAAAACTCAACAGCGAATATTAAAAAATCACTCACTTTTTGAACTAAAAAATATTATTATCTCTAAAACTAACTATCTTAATATCATTTTCATTGTTAAAATTAAAGTGAAATATTTACAATAAATAACTACTATTAATGTTCCTACTAATAAATAATTATTGTTAACTAAACAAAAAAAGAAGTAATTTAATGTTGCTTCTTTAGTCATTTATAAATATAGCATTATTATAGTATAATTTTATTTTCTTATTCATACTAATTTTCATTTTTTAAAATGATTTTTGAAAATATAATTTTTCATTAAGAAAATCTTTATTTCAATATAAATAATATTTCTGATTCATCTAAATCATTCCGTGTAATCAAAATTTTTAATTTTATCTTTAAACTTTTCTAAATTTGGTAATTTATCCCAAGTTATCTCAAAGTTATAACATAACTCAATTTTTAAGTTTCTAAATTCTCTCTCAAAATATTCTTTAAATAAAGAGCTCTTTAGAGGATTAAAAAAGAAAAAATTGTTTCATCTCTTCAAACGATTAAATACACTTATGTTAATTTTTAATTTATTTTTGAAATAATCTTCTATAAATTTTGAATCTACTTTCTTTTTCTCAGTTTTAACCTTTTTATTTTGTCATAAATCAAATCATATTTTATTGTAATTATTCATTATTTTACTTTCATATTGATCATATCAAAGATTTGAGTTAAATACGAAAATGAAGTTTGATAAATCTACTTTTGTGCTATTATTTTTTGTATAGACTTCCTTATTATTTATTATATTCATTATTGTGGTGAAAAAAGTGTTTATATTTCAATTTTCTGTATTCATTCACTTTTCAACTTCATCAAAAATTAGAATTAATTTTCAATCATATTTCTCTGCAATGTTATTTATATTTTCCATAATACTATCATTGCTTGAATATCAATCTGTCGCTCAAAGAAGCGAATTTATCTCAACGAAGTGATATTGTGACATATCGATTATATAGTATCAAAAATTTAATTTTTCTGCAATTAACTCCATTATGTAATTCTTTCCTGATCAACTAGGTCAAAAGTTGAAAAAAACTCATAAATTTTTATCATTATTTTCATTACGATATGTATTCAACATAAAATTACTTATATACTGATCTATAATATGATTTTGACCTAAAATTTTTATTTTTAGATATTTCTCTAGTTCAAGCAGTTCTTCTATATTAAAAGAATATAATTTATCATCTTTAATCTTCTTTCATGTTCTGATTCTTTTTTTATCTCTTTCAATGTATTTTGATCAAGTTTTGCTTTTTACCTCCACGAATTCTACTTTCTCAAAATCAAAGATATCACTATCATCAAATTCTTCATCTTCAGGTTTACCATTACTTTCTTTCGCATATCTTTCTTTTATTCTTCATGCAATTTCAGCTTTTTGGATTTGTTTTGAATTGTAATCAGTATCATCACTTGATTTTTTTTCATTAAAATCCTGTATCATTTTATTTATTTCATCTTGATTTTTTCATCTATAATCTAACTTATATATATCAGGGATTTTAAAAATATTTTCATCATCTATTAATGAATTATTATCATTATTAATATCATTTTTATTACTGATATTTATTTCTTCTTGTGTTGGCTTCATACTGCATATTATTAAGAAATAAAATATGTAATAATTATATCCGCTAATGGAAATATGTCAGCCTAAAATTAGAAAAAATTACTTGGCATATTTAAAATATTATTTAACTTGAATTTTTTATGAAAATTTATATTATGAAAGTATCTTATACTATCACTATTATGAAAGTAATATGAAAAAAGAAAACAACATTTTATGAGCAAATATTAAGAAGATTAGAAATGAGTTAAATATAACACAAGAGCAATTATCTAAGAAAGCAGATATTTCATATACTAGCTTAACTAAGATAGAAACTTGAGTTATTAAAGATCCATCAGTTTATACTATTGCTAAAATTGCAAAAGCATTTGATGTATCAATTGAAAGTTTATTAATTAATGAAAGTGAAAATGACACAACAAAATAATAATGTAATTGTAAATCTTATTTGGCAAATTGCTGATGATATACTTAGAGATATTTATGTAAAAACAAAATATAGAGATGTTATACTTCCTATGACAGTAATAGCTCGTATTGATAGTGAGCTAGTAGAATCAAAAGAAAAAGTATTACAAGAATATGAAAAATTCAAAGATAAAATAACTAATATTGAACCTATTTTAAAAAAAGCAACTTGATATTCTTTTTATAATATTTCTCCATTTACTCTACAAAGTTTATTAAAAGATCCTGCTAATATTAGAGCTAATTTTAAACAATACTTAAACTGATATAGTTCAAATATACAAGATATAGTTTCGAAATTTGAGTTTGAAAATCAAATGAAAAAACTAGAAGATGCTGATATATTATTTGCATTAATTCAAAAATTTGTTGATTCTATTGATAAAATATCACCAAAAAACTTATCAAACCACGATATGTGATATGTATTTGAAGAATTAATTAGAAAGTTTAATGCTGAAAATAACGAAGAAGCATGAGAGCATTTTACACCTCGTGAGGTTATAAAACTTATGACTAACTTGGTGTTTTTACCAGTTCAAGATCAAATCAAAGATAGACCTATAACTATTTATGATCCATGTGTATGAAGTGGATGAATGTTATCTGTAGCTAAAGAATTTATACAATGAGAAGAAAGTAAAATTCACTCTACTTGAAATATTTTTACATTCTGACAAGAAATAAATCCTGAAACATATGCTCTTTGTAAAGCTGATATGCTTTTAAAATGAGAAAGAGATAATCAAGTAGCTTTTGGATCAACTTTATCAAATGATTGATTCTCAAATGAAAAATTTGATTTCATACTTACAAATCCTCCATATTGAAAATCATGGAAGCTAGATCAAGATAAATTAGCTTCTTGAAAGAAAAAAGAAATTTTAGATCCTAGATTTAGAGTTGGAACTCCTCGTATAAATGATGGACAGTTATTATTTATACTTCATATGATATCAAAAATGAAGCATGATACACCACTATGAACTCGTATAGCTTCAGTTCACAATGGTTCAGCTTTATTTACTTGAGATGCAGGAGGTTGAGAAAGTGAAATAAGAAAACATATTATAGAAAATGATTATCTTGAAGCAATTATTGCTCTACCAAAAGAATTATTTTATAATACATGAATTGGAACATATATTTGGATTATTACAAATAGAAAACCTAAAGAAAGAAAATGAAAAATACAACTTATAAATTCGGTTAGTGAAAAATTTTATACTAAATTGACAAAAAGTTTGTGAAATAAAAGAGTTGAATTAAAAGATATTCATATTGAAAAAATATTTAAATTATTTGAGGATTTTAAAGAGAATGAGTATTCAAAGATATTTGATAATGATGATTTTTGATATACACAAGTTGTTATTGAAAGACCTCAATATGATGAAAAATGAGAAAAAATATTAAAGAAGTGAAATCCTATTCCTGATACTGAATTAAGGGATAAAGAAAGTATACCTTTAAAAGAAGATATTCAAGAATATTTTAATAGAGAAGTCTTACCTTTTGCTCCTGATGCTTGGATGGATAGAAGTAAAGACAAAGTTTGATATGAAATTAACTTTAATAAATATTTTTATGAATATACACCTCCTCGTGATTTAATAGATATTGCTAAAGATATATTAGCCTTAGAAAATGAAACTGATGGGGTTTTAAAAGAAATAATAGAAAACTAATTTATATAAATTTACAAAACTTATGGTAGTAATACAAACTAAAATGAAACAAACTTGAATACCATGGATTTGAGAAATTCCTGAAAATTGGGATATTGTAAAAGTATGAACATTATGTAATATTTGAAGATGAAGAGTTATAAATGCTCAAGAAATGGCAGATAATCATTGAGATTATCCAGTTTATAGTTCACAAACGAGTAATGATTGAATTATGTGATATTTAAATTCTTATGAATTTGAATGAGAATATGCAACATGGACAACAGATTGAGCAAATGCTTGAAGAGTGTTTTTAAGGAATTGAAAATTTAACTGTACTAATGTTTGTTGAACTCTTAAAAATAAAAATGAAGAACTTTTAGAGATGTGACTATTGCCATATGCTTTAAATTTTATTACTAGATTTTATGTTAGATACGACATAAATCCGAAATTAATGAATAATGTAATGGCAAAAGTAGAATTGCCATTGCCAAATTCTAAAAAAGCTCAAATCAATCTTATTAATTACTTGGATAAGAAAACAGAACAAATAAATACTTTCATAAAAAATAAAAAAAGACTTATTGAATTACTTGAAGAGCAAAAGATCTCAATAATAAATAAAGCAGTTACAAAGTGACTAGATGAAAATGTAAAGATGAAAGATAGTTGAATTCCTTGAGTTTGAAATATACCTGAAAATTGGTGAATAATTAAATTAAAATTTTTATGAAAAATTGTAAATTGATCTACTCCTAGTAGTTGAGAAGAAAAATTCTGGAATTGAGATATAGATTGGATTACACCAACAGATTTATGAAACTCAGAAGATCCACATTTATACTCTTCTGCAAGAAAAATTACTGATTTATGACTTAATAGTTGTTGAACTACTATTATACCTAAAAATTCTGTAATAATAAGTTGTAGAGCTCCTATATGATCACTTTGAATAACAACAAAAGAAATGTGTACAAATCAATGATGTAAATGATTTATTCCAAATAGTAAAGTAAATTATAAATTTGTATATTATTATCTACTTTCAAAAAATGAGTATATTCAAAGTTTATGAAAAGGAACTACCTTCTATGAACTATCAACTACAGAATATGCAAATTCTAAATTTATATTACCAAGAATTGATGAACAAATTCAAATAATTAAATATATAGAAGATGAATTAGATAAAATTAATAACACAATACAAAAAATTGAAAAGGAAATCTCTCTTATAGAAGAATATAGAGATAGTTTGATTTATCATGCTGTTACTTGAAAATTAAACATGTGATAATTTATTATTTTATTTTTAACCTCATGACTACTAATACTAAAGAATCTTGATTTGAAGAATTATTTACAAACTGACTTGTAAATAATTGATTTGTGCAAAAATTTTACTCTGGAGATAATTCAGGAGATTATGATCGTAAAGAATGTATTGATACAAATGCTTTATGGAATTTTTTGGAATCTTCACAACCAAAAGAAGTAGAAAAATTAAGAGTAAATTATGGAGAAAGTTATAAAACAAAGTTTCTTCAAAGATTACAAAAAGAAATCACTGAAAAATGAATTATTACTGTCATGAGAAAATGAGTAAAAGATAGAGATGCTCATTTAAATTTAATGTATTTTGAACCAAATTCATCTTTAAATAAAGATTTAGAAGAGTTATGGCAAAAAAATATTTTTACTGTTACTCGTCAATTGTATTATAGTCTACAAAATAATAATTCTCTTGATATGGTAGTCCTTATAAATGGATTACCAATTATAACATTAGAATTAAAAAATCTTTTAACAGGTCAAAATGTAAAAGATGCAATGTATCAATATAAAACAGATAGAAGTAGTCGTGAGGAATTATTTAGATTTGAAAGATGTTTAGTACATTTTGCAGTTGATACTGAGTTAGTATATATGACTACTCGTTTAGAGGATATGAAAACATGGTTTTTACCATTCAATAAATGACATAACGAGTGAGCTTGAAATCCACCAAGTGAAAATGGTATGAGAACAAGTTATATGTGGGAAGAAATTCTTACAAAATCAAACTTATCAAAGATAATTCGTGACTTTGCTCAAGTAATAGTAGAAGAAAAAAATGGTAAAAAAGTAAGAAAATTGATATTTCCTCGTTATCACCAATTTACAGTAGTAAATAAATTATTACAAGATTCAAAGGATAAAGGTACATGACAAAAGTATCTTATACAACATAGTGCTTGAAGTTGAAAAAGTAATTCTATAAGTTGGTTAGCTCATCAGTTAACTTCACTTTTTGCTAATGATTGAGTTACAAATGTATTTGATAGTATCCTAATTATTACAGATCGTAGAGTACTAGATAAACAATTAAGAGATAATGTTAGTTGATTTGATCATACAAGATGATTAGTTGAAGCTATCACAGATGGATCAAAACAATTAAAACAAGCTCTTGAAAGTTGAAAAAGAATAATCATCACTACTATTCAAAAATTTCCAGTAATAGTTGATACTATTGGAGAATTAAAATGACAAAAATTTGCAATTATTATAGATGAAGCTCATTCAAGTACTAGTTGAGAAACAATAGCAAAAATGAATGATACTATGAGTATTGATGATTGAGAAGAAGAAAAAACAGATGAAGATATAATCTTGGATGTACTACAAGCTAGAAGAATGCTTACTAATGCTAGTTATTTTGCTTTTACTGCTACACCTAAAAATAAAACATTAGAATTATTTTGAACTAAGTGAGCTGATTGAAAATATACAGCTTTTCATAATTATACTATGAAACAAGCTATAGAAGAATGATTTATAATGGATGTTTTATCTAATTATACAACTTATAAGAGTTTTTATGAGTTAATAATTACAAAAGATAAAGATAGAGAATATGATAAAAAAAGAGCAAATAGACAATTAAAATGATTTGTAGAAAGTCATGATTTCACTATTGAGAAAAAGGCTGAAATTATGGTGGATCATTTTTATAATAATGTTTATCTAAAATGACTTGTATGATGAAAAGCAAAGGCAATGGTTGTATGTGGTAGTAGAAAAAGTGCTGTAAAATATGGTTTTGCTTTTAAGAAAATAATAAATGAAAAAAATCTTCCACTTTGAATAATTGTTGCATTTTCATGAGATGTTCATTTAGATTGAACTGATTGGAATGAATATAACTTGAATAATTTTAATTCAAACTTGATACCTGAAGAGTTTGAAAATTGAAAAGATGGTGAAAATAGAGAGTATAAAATATTAATATGTGCTAACAAATATCAAACTTGATTTGATCAACCATTATTACAAACAATGTATGTTGATAAAAAACTTGGTTGAGTAAATGCTGTTCAAACATTATCTCGTTTAAATCGTGTTCATAGAGATAAAGATAGTACATTTGTATTAGATTTTTATAATAGTGAAGATGATATTAAAAATGCATTCTCGGATTATTATAAAACAACTATATTATCAGAATGAAGTGATCCAAATAAACTTCATGATTTAAAAGATGCACTGGATTCTTTTGGTGTTTATACTGATTTTGTTGTTCATCAATTTGCAGTTGATATTTTATCTTGAGTATCTGTTGAGAAATTACATATGACTCTTGATTCAACTGTAGAAGAAATAAAAAGATTACCAGTTGATCAGATAGATGATTTTAAAGACAAATCAAAATCTTATGTAAATTTTTATAGTTTTGTCTCACAAATAATAAACTATGATGTTGTAGAATTTGAAGAATTATATCAATTTTTAAAAATTCTTAACAAAAAGATTGTTTGATTATGATCAAAAGAAACTTATGTAAGCCAAGATGTTTTAGATTCAATAGATTTTGAATCATATAAAAATCAAAAGATGACATCAAATGCAAGAATAAGTTTATCTGAAGATTGAGAATTAGAACCTATTCCAACAACTTTAAAATGATCATGAACTGATGTAAATAAAGATATACTTGAACATATTATAAGTGATTTTAATACAAAATTCTGAACTAACTTTAGTAGTGAAGATAAAATTAAAAAAATTATTTCTGATATTTCTGATGAAATAGTTTGAGATAAGAGGATGCTTGATTCGTTACAAACTGATAGAGCTAATAGAAAATTAGAGTTTAAAAAGTTATTGGATGAAAAAATAACAGTAAATGTAGATGATCACTTAGAATTATATAACAGCTATTATGATAATGTGGATTTCCAAGAACATGTTATTAAATACTTAGATAAATTGGTAACTGAAAAGTTAAAAGAGAGAGTTTAGTTTTAATGTTTAATGTATATGACTAAAATTAAAGAAAAAGATATACAAGAGCATATCTATAGAACATTAAAAAGGTTTCCTAAAAAAATAAATTTTCAAATTATCAAAAAAAAATTTAATTTAGATAAATATGATATTGTAAACAATCCTTTAAAATACATTCTGAATAAAAATTATAATTATTTTTATGATATTTTAGAAGATTGGGATAGAAATTATGAAGATTTTATTTATAAATTTCCAAGAGAATATAATACTGCTGAAAAATGAGCAAGTAAACCAAAAATTGACATTTTAGTTAATCATAATAATAAGGAAAAATGGGAAACTAATTTTCTAATATTTGAGATTAAAAATGATTTTCAACCAGAAAGACAAACAATTACTGAATTGTTACAGTATTCAAATTGATTACAAACTCAAGATTTTCCATGATTGGAAAATGATAAAATATGATTAATTATTATTGCAAAAGATTGGAGTAATATATTGATACAATCTGTAATAAATTTAGTTTTATTTAAATGAATAAAAATTTTACCAATTAAATTAGATCATAATTGAAAAGATATAAGATCTATCAAATTATCAATTTTAGATATATATAATTTTGATTTTATAAAAAAAATTGAAAATAGTATTATTAATAAATCATTTTATAAAACAAGAGCTATAGCTTTTGATGAAGAAAGATTACTTTGAGATGAATGAATAAAAACATCATATAATGATCAAAAAATTATTTCAATGCTTATAAGTATAGAACTAGAAAAAAGATGATATAATGGATTTGTATTTTTTTCAGAATACGAAGATTATCTTATGTATTGAAATTGTATTTTTATAATGACTTTTGACTGGTTATTATTTGATATTAAGAATTGGAAAAGTTTTTCAGATAAGAAATCAAAAATTTTATATGAGTTAGATATAAATTATGAATTTGATACAACTATTATTTGGAATATTATAAAAAGGTATTATTTAAATAGTAATATCAGATTTGAAGAATGAAATGATTGAAACACATTTGAAGAGTTATCTAGTAGATGATATTTATTTTCACATTGAACTTCTTTTTGATTTTTAAATATTTTACATAATGACTTAATCAAATATTTAATAGATGATATAAACTTTAGAATTGAAGTTACTTGAACTGATGATATTTCAGAAGATGAAATATTTAGTCGGCAATTAATTGATAATATTTTTAATTATAAATGGAATAAACTACAAGAAGAACTAGATTTTTATAATTTAAGAATAGAAAACATACTTAATCATTAATTACTTTACTATGTACTTATCAAATATTAAACTATGGAATTTTAGAAAATATGGTTCAAATATAGATTTACATCTTACTAATCCTGATTTTTTAGACAATCCAAATTTAGACTTAAATTTCACTAAATGATTGAATGTTTTAATAGGAGCAAATGATTCATGAAAAACAGCTATTTTAGATGCTATTAAACTTGTATTAAAAACCAATAGTTATGAATGGATTAGAGTTCAAGATGATGATTTTTATGATAAATCTTTTAAATTTAGAATTGAATTAACATTTAGAGACTTAGAAATTAACTTTTCTAGATTTTTTATTGAACATTTAAGTATTGAGTGAGAATGAACTGATGCTAAAGAAGTTTTAAATTTAGTTTACGAAGTTTCAAGGAATAAAGATAGAATATTTCCTTCTGATGTTAAGGCATGAATAAACTGAGAATTATGAGTTTTATCAGCTGAACAAAGAGAGCTTTTAAATGTAACATATTTAAAACCTTTAAGAGATGTTAAAACAGAATTTATTCCTAAGAAATGATCTAGACTTTCAAATATATTAGATTGAGATATAGCTTTTAAAGATAAACAAACTCATTTATTAATGAATATTTTTAAAGATTTTAATAAATCTATTGAAAAATATTTTGAATGATTTGAAAATGATTGAACTACTAGTTTACCTGATCAAAAATGAAAAGAACTAAAAAATAAAATTGATAATTTTGTAGGAGAGTTTATAGATAAAGATACTTTAACTGAAATTTGAGTTTCTAAATGAGAATTAAAAAATATTTTAGAAAAATTAGAGTTATGATTAGAGTGAAAAATTAATCCTTGATTATGAAGTTTAAATAGACTTTTTATAGCTTCTGAATTATTACATTTACAAAGAGATAATTATGATTGATTAGAGCTATGATTAATAGAAGAAATAGAAGCTCATATACATCCCCAAGCACAAATGAAAGTTATAGAATCTTTACAGAAAAAAGTTGATGAAAAATGAATTCAATTAATTTTAACTACTCATAGTCCAAATTTAGTTTCTAAAGTTAAACTAGAAAACCTAATTATTTGTAATGAATTCGAAAAAGAATGAATAAAATATCCATCGGCTTTTCCTATGTGAAAAGATTACACAAAATTAAATAAAGATGATTATAAATTCTTAGAAATATTTTTAGATACCACAAAATCTAATCTATTTTTTGCAAATTGAGTTATTTTAGTTGAATGATGGGCTGAAGATATTTTAATTCCATCTTTTGCTAAATTATTAAAGAAATTATGAATTATAGAAAAAGATTTAACAGAAGCATGAGTATCAGTTGTTAATATATGAAGTACAGCCTTTAATAGATTTTCAAAAATATTTCATAGAAAATACTCTCAAAAATTTTCTTCAACTACATATAATGTTTCAAAAAAAGAATGAAATTTTGTTATCTTAAAAAATTCAGATGAACAATTAGTAGAAGAATCAAGTATAATAGACCCAAATATAATATCATTCATTTCTAATTCTAAAGATATTTATAAAGAATTATCTATTCCAGTTTCAATTATAACAGATATTGATATAAAACCTGATCTTGAACCAGCTGATTTAAATATTAAGGTAGAAGAAAAGGAAAAAAGTTATTCAGAACAAAATGTTAAATGTTTTGTATCTCCACATTGGACTTTAGAATATTGTTTATTACTAAAGAAATGAACTACTTCTACATGAAAATTTAGAGAAATAGTCTATAAAGCATTAAAAGAAAATAGACCTGATGCTTTATCAGAAGAATTTTCTACTTATATTGCTTGAAAAAATGATGTAGATTTTTCAAAAAAATTAATGGAAGATCATATAACTTGTAAAAGTTGTAAATGAATAAAATCATGATTAGCTTTATCTCTTGCTAATATGCTTGATAATAATTCAACTTTAACTAGAGAGGATATAGAAAATGAACTATCTTTACAATATTTAATTAATGCAATTAAATATGCCACAAATCAATAATATAGAAATAACTGGAGATGATATTAGTTATGCTGAAAGTATTCTTCTAAAAGATTGACAAACATTTGATGATGAAAGAAGAGAGTTTATTAAAAATCTTGAGACTATAGATTTACAAGCAGTTCCTTGAAGCTGAAAAACTACAGCCCTTTTAGCAAAGTTATTAATATTAGAAAAGAAAATGCCATTTCCAAATTGAAGTGGTATTTTAGTGTTATCTCATACAAATACAGCTGTAGATGAAATAACAGAAAAATTATGAAAGATAGCTCCTAAACTTTTTGATTTTCCAAATTTTATTTGAACAATACAAGAATTTGTAAATAAATTTTTAGCAAAGCCATATTGAATTAATTATTTAGGTATAAAGTTTCAGCATATTGATACTGAATATTATGAAAGTTTATGCTATATTTGATATAACTGATGGTTAGATAGAAGATGAGATAAAGATTATATTTTACAGAAATCGATAAAGGTTTGAACTGAATTATTTTATTTTAATTGAGAGAGTTTTCCTCTAAGAGATAATACAAAAGATTTATATAAAAAAATATTAGAAATGAAGTCTAATATTTTAGAAAAATGAGTAATATCTTATGATGAGGCTTATTACTACTGAAGTTTATATATTAATAAGATTCCTAATATAATTAAAATATTACAAAATAGATTTAAATATGTTTTTATTGATGAAATGCAAGATATGCAAAAACATCAGGTTGATATATTAGAAAAGTTATTTTATGATGAATGAAATTCAATATCAAAGCTACAAAGAATTTGAGATACCAATCAAGCTATTTATGATTGAATAGTAAGTGAAGATTGTATGTGGAAATGAAGAGATGAAATTACTTGAAATCCTAATGATAAATTAAAAATTATCTGAAGCCATAGATTTACAGAAAAAATTTCTAATGTTGTAAAATGTTTTTGATTAAATAATAATGATTTAAATTGAAAAAGAAAAATCACAGATTGATTAGATGATATTTCAATAAAACCTATTTTAATTATTTATAATGACTCACATTTAAATAATACATTATCAGAACCAATTATTAATAATAATATAATTTTAGAAAAGTTTTCAAATATAATAAAAGAAAAAATAGATGAATGATATTTTAAGGATGTAGATAAAATTACTTCAAAGGCTATTATTTGGAATGCTAAGTCTGATACGGAAAGAGATTGAACTTCAAAGTTTGAATTAAGTAAATGTAGGGCAAAACACTATTTTTATGATTATGATATAATGTGATCAAAATCAAAAAATAAACAATGGTTTAAAAATGAAAAGGATTATTTATTTTATTATGATAAAAATGATAGAACTTATAGATCAAAATATAATAATATTATAAATTTATTTCTTAAAATACTAAGTACTAATGATATCAAAAATGAAAATGGTAGATACTTTAATAAAACATCATTATTTAAATACTTAAGTGAAAATAATGAAGATATTTATTTAGATTTTAAAGGAAAACTTTTAAATTGGAGTAGAGATTTAAATTATTCTAATATTAATGAAATATCTGAAAAGTTAGATGAATTTTTCCCAAATATAATTATATTATTACCATGAAATAAAAATATAAATTTAAGAATAAAAGATTTAGAGTATACAGAGGGATTAAATATTACTGAAGATAACGATAAAAAAATAAATACATATTCTAATAACTGAATTGAAATTAATATATGAACAGTGCATTCTGTAAAATGAGAAACTCATACTTGTACATTATATTTAGAAAGTTCAAGTAATTGATATGAATCAAGTGATAAGATTAAATATAAGTCTTTTCTTTGAGAAGATTTTTGATGAACTGCATCCTATTGAAAACAAGCAATGAAAATGCTTTATGTTTGACTATCTAGACCAACTCATTTACTTTGTTATGCTATTCATGAAGATAGATTCAATGAATTAAAAGCAATAAATGAAGAAAAATTAAATAATTTATGGGAAATTAAAAATATTACTTAATAATTATAATTAATTCAAAAATAAAATTTTTTATTAATTTTTTTAATATAATAACAATTACAAATTTATTAATTAACTATTATTATATGAGTTTTAATTTAACAGAATATTATGATGATTTAAATCTAGAAAATAATTTTTCAGATTTAACAAATGTAAATAAAAATGATATTATTATATTATCAGAGTTAATGAAAATGGATAATAACTCTACTCTAGATTATCCAGTGATAGATGATATGCATTTATGGGAGTATGTTGATGAAGACACAAAAATGATTCTTTGGGAAATAGTTGATCCCGATGACAAAAGATATATTCAACGGTATTATATTCCTTGCGAAGATATAGCATATTATGAAAATGAAAAGGTAATGTCTTGAGAGATATATAAAGCAGTAGATCATGCACTTTTTGATATTCAAGGCTATAGTTTAACAGATAAACAATATTCTCAATTAAAAGAAAAAATATTAAAAAGAGCAAATAAATACATAGATAGTATTTATAAAAAATATTGAACCCCTAAATGGTGTAATCCAACATATTTTGATTTTAATTAGTATTTTATCTTTTTATAAAAAATCCTCTGGGCTTTTCAAAAATAATGGCTACAATTAGCCATTATTTTTTAATTATCTTAATATGAAAAACATTAATGAACTACTAGACATAACTTCAGATTTGCACACTGATTTTATCTATAAAAACTTAAAAGCTATTTACTGAAAAAACTGAGTTTTAAAACAAAAAAACAAATATCTAGTAATTGCTGGTGATATAAATGAAAATATTCATGTTCTAAAAAGATCATTGGATGATATTATAGAAAATACAACTTATGAAAAAATAATTATCACACTATGAAACCACGATTTGCGGTTAAATTCAGAAGACTTAAACTATAATATAACTAATTCAATTGAAAAATATGAGTTTTTAATAAACTATTTTCACGATTACAGAAACAAAATTCATGTGATAGACAAAGAAGATTTTATAATACCGAACACAAAATATATTATCACTTGAAATATGTGATGGTATAACTATACAATTCGTAACGAAGATAGATTTTATCTAGAAAAATATTATCATGCAAACTTTGATAAAATGAGTTTCTGATGAATAACCTATAATGACAGAAACTACATAAAATTTAATAATGAAATTAAATCAAATGAGGAATTTGCAAAATATCTTGAAAATAAACTTATTCAAAAACTTGAACAAATAAAAAGCAATTATAATAATTATGAAATTATTGCCGTAAGTCATGTAAAACCTTCTAGATTATTGGAAAAAGATTCACAATATTATTTAGAATACTCTTTTGATCAATGGGAAGAAATTATAAAAGATTGAATGAAGTGACTTAAATTGTATTGATTAGATAAGATATATTGAAATGCATTTTTTGTAAACAATAATTTAAGTAAAATTTATGAAAAATATTGAGTTAAATATAGTATTTATGGTCATACTCATTATCAATGAAATGAAGAAATTAATTCAATAAAATACACTACAAATGCACTTTGATATTATTGATTATCTTAATGCTATTTTCATTAATAGAATTAAGATCAAATAGCTACAAAAAAATAACTTTATAAAATAGTTTTCTAAATATTAATATAATAATAGTTATGATTTATTATTAACTATATAATTATGAAAAGAAAACTAGAAGTAGAAATCATACTTGAAAAATGAGAAACAATTAACACAAATAAAATAAAAGTAGAACTAATAAAACTATGAATAAAACCAGAATTAATCCAAAAATCTGAAAACATTTGTTTAATTGAGTTTAAAACATTTGAAATATCCTTTGATTTAGCAATAGTTGATTTAATCTGTTATATACTTCTAAAATCAAAACTAAAAAATGTTGAAAAAGTTAATTATAAACTAGAATACTATGATGATTACAATCACATCTTACACTACTTTTTACTAGACTTTGAATTACAAGAAAGTGAAAAACAACACATAAGTCAGCTATTTAATAAAATAATAAATACACCAATATACCTAAATAAAGAACTATTCCAAGAATGAAAAATAAGACTAAAAAATAAAAATATTATAAACCTAGAAAGCCTAAGAAAAATATTCTTTTTAGACAAAAAAATGCTCTATATAAACAACTGTGCATTAAAAGAAAAACTTATGCGATTTATTCTTGATACAAGAAGCAAGGTCTGATCATATATTTTTATTTAATCCTTTAATTTTTTAAAATAAATATATAATATAGTCAATTTAATTTTTAATTTTCTCCATCTATGAACTTAGAACAATTACTTAAAAAATTTAACTGAAATAAAAAAGCCCTTATTTCTTATCTTCTCATAGAAAAAAACACTCCATTAATAATTGAATTCCTAAAACTAAATATTAATGATAATTCATTAATAGAATTCGCTATAATAAAATCCTTAAAAGAGGATGAAAATATTTTTTATAAGATTGATAATGAATTAAAACTAACAAAATCTAAAGAAAATCTTTTACTTAAAATTTCATTTCAAACTTGAATTAATTTTTTCAAATATTCTAAAAATGAAAGTAAAAGTATAGTAAATAAAATCATTAACAATGGTTTTAATATAAAAGATATAATTGAAGAAATAAAAAATGACGATAGTTTTGAATACTTAGTAAATAATTTTTTATTTAAGGATAAAAATATATGAGAAATAAAAGATTATTATGATAATTTAGAAGAAAATAGAAAAGAAATTATAAACAAATTTTTCTTAAAAAATACAAAAAATGCATTATCAAAATTAGCTATAAATTCCCTATTAAAAACCATAAGAAATAAAGATGATATAGAATATAAATGAAATAGAGAATTATTACAAGATTTAAATTGAGTTTTAAAGGATTACAAAAATCCAAAAAATTCTGAAGAGTATAAAAACGATATCTCATATCAATTCATAAAATTAGACTCAAACTATTTAGAGTCTGATATATTTGTTATTACAGATAACATAAATAAAGATATATTTGTTTCTTTTATTAATCAAGAGAAAAACTTAACATCTACAGTTTTTGAAAGTTCATGAGTTTGAAATAAAAGAAAAAACAAATTCTTGTGAAATATAGAAAAAATATTAAATAAAAAAATTAGTGAGATTGAGGATTGATATAAAGTAATCTGTAATTCTTTTGTATTTAAAAAATGATATGAAGATTTAGAAAATAATGTTTTTAATGAGAATTCTGATACTTTGTTATTGATGACAAAAATCATTCTAGAACCAAATGAAAAAAGAGACCTTGATAATGCTTTGTGATGATTTTTAAAGTATCTAAAAGAAAAAAAAGAAAAAGAAAAAGAAAAAGAAAAGCAGTAAAATAATATTCTCTTAATTATTTATAAATATGAACCTTAAGAAAAAAAATAATATTCAAAAGTTAGAAGAAAAAGAAAATAATTTTGAATTTATAGATCAAATTAGTCAAACTTTATTTGATGAAATAAATCCAGATGAAGATATTAAAGAAAAACTAAGAGAAAATCAAAAAATAGTAGATGGTCATATCTTTTTTATATATATCAGAATATCTAAAGAATGAGAATATGATATGAGTTTGATTGATCAGCTTAAAACTTTACTCACAAATGCAAATAAAAACTGACATAAAATAATTATAAAATGAGAAAAAAAGAGTTGAAGTAAAGATTGAAGAAAAGAATTTGATGATATGATAAAAACAATTCTTAAAGATTCTCAAAAAGAAAAAAGACTTAGAGATTACTGATGAATTTATGTATTTAAACTAGATAGATTTGCAAGAAATTCAATAGACTTTACTAGATGAGAAAAATTACTCAATGCTTGATATCGTATTATTTCAGCAACTGAAACAATCGAAAATACACCAACTTGAAGACTATTATTTAGAATGTTATCGTCATTTGCTATCTATGAATCAGAAAAGTTATCAAACCGTCAAACATTAACAGAAATACAAAATCTAGTAAGATTGAATTTAAGAGCTTTGTGATGAAAATTAGACATATTTTGATACAGATTTACTAATATTTGAAACAAAAAATTAAGAAGTGAAGATAAAATTCTTGAGGTAGTTCCTGAACAAAAATCAATAGTTTTAAGAATTTATAGTATTTATGAGGATATTTCTGATGAAAAAAGTGAAAATTACATAAAAGAAGATTTACATAAATGGAAATACATATGGGAAAAATTAGCAACAGAAGAAAGAAATATTATTATAAAAAGTAAAATTCCTGATAAAGTTGCAAAGGATGAAAATAAAACCCAATCTCAAAAAAACTATAATGCCATTAGAAATATTATAGAGAATAAACAAAAATTAAAATACAATTGACAGTTTGAAAGAGATATAAATATTAACGATGAATTAATAATTAATTATATCAACAACAATAATAAAGAATGAAGTGAATATGAGCTAAAATGAGACAATGAAGTTTGATCAACAATAACTTTTAAATTTATATTCCCTGATTTAGCTATTATATGAGATAAAACATATGAAAATACTAGAAAAGAAATAAGAAAAAAAGAAAGTTGAAAAATTGTAGTATGAAAGTATTCAGATATATTAAAATATATACATAGTGATTGATATATATCTAGTTTTAAAGCCTATCCTTCAAGTAAAATTCCTACAGCACTACAATACCGTTTTTGAAGAACAACAGATTATGAAAAAATAGAAATATCTTATTCAGAAGGTAACATAACAAAAGCATTATTAAAAGATAAAAGATTTTTAAATGTTAAGTTTAATGATGAACAATTAGAATTTTTTAGAAAAGAAAGCCTTAAATATATTGGTAAACATATTAATTTAGAAAAAGATAAATTAAAAGGTAGAAAATTAGCTTACAATAGGATTATTAATGATCTTGATTATGAAATAGAAAATGTTGATTATTCATCATATGATTTAGAATTAAAAAATAAAAATAAACAACTTTATAGGAAATTATTAAAGGAAGTAGAGCTTGAAGAAGATAGGATAGAAGAATTTATTAATGAATCATTTGAAATTTATATGTGAATATATAAAGATATAAAAGAAATCATATTAGAAAAAGACCCTGAATTTGCTAATGCAAAACTAAAAGTACTAATAAGTTCTATTTATCTTGATGAAGAAAAAAATATTAAACATATTGAATATAATAGTTTTATAAAAAAGATATTATGAATGAAAGATTAAAATTTATATGATATGTAAGGATATCTTGATCTAGAGAACAAAAAGAAAGAAACTTATCGATTCCATCCCAAATTGATCAGGTCAAAAAGTATTGCCATGAAAATGATTTAAATCTTGTTAATATATATAAAGAAGAAACTAGTGCATTTAAATGAAAAAGACCTGTTTTTTGAAAAATGGTTGATTTTATTAACAAGTCAAAAGATATTGCATGAATAGTAGTATTCAAATGGGATAGAATAAGTAGAAACATTAATGACTTTAGTATAATCGATAAACTTGCTACAGAAAAAAAACTTGAAATTATATCTATATCTGAACCTTTACTAAATAGCTATATGTGAAGATATATGATAAGAGATATACAAAATAGAAGTGTTCTATATTCTGAAGAATTATCTTTTAGAATTAAATTGTGAATTAGAAAAAAACTTCAAAACTGATGAGATATTTGATGAAATACACCTTACTGATACAAAAGAATTGATTGAACTTATGTGAAAGATTGAGAAAAATCAAAAATAGTTCAAAAAATTTTCAAATTATATTCTACATGACTTTATTGAAATAAAAGTTTATCTCAAAAACTAAAAAACGAAGTAGCTGAAGAGTATAAAAAAGACATAACTCCAAGGCTTATAGATGTTATATTAATGACTAAAACATATTGTTGAAAAAGAGTAAAGGTATGGAATTTAAGCAAAGAAGAATATATTTTTTGGTGAGTAGATAAACCATGAAAATTTGAAGAAGAATACGACTTAGATTTTGTATATCCTATAATCACAGAGGAACTATTTAAAAAATGTAGAGAAATAAAAAAACAAAAAGATAGAAGAAATTTTGTTTATTCTAGAACTTGAATACCTAAAACTTTTCAATGTTCATGTTGAAGACTTATGCTTCGTGATGATAAAAAACTAATTAGATATTTAAAGTGCCCTAAGCAGATAAATTCGGTATTTCCATATAAATGCAATGAGTCTCATATAAACTTAAAGTATATGGAAATTGAATTTGAAAAGATACTATTATCAGTTATTCCATCTAAAGAAACTCTTGAAGAATCAATAAAAACTATAGAAAAAGAATTTTCAAAAAATGATAAAGATAAAAAATTATCAATATTAGAAAATATAAAGAAAATAAATGAATTAAATCTAAAAAGTGAAGAATTAACAAAAAGTTTCATTAATGATAGTATAAGTAAACAGATATTAGAAAAAAGTTCATGAATTATTGATGATGAAATAAATAAGTTAACAACTGAAAATAAATTATTACAAAATCAGGAAGAAAGTAAGATTGTTTATAATAAAGTTATAGACTTTATTAAATATCTAGTTTATGCTTTAGATATCCTAAAATCTAATGATTTAGATAAAAAAAGTTCTCAATTCTATAACCTCTTTTTTTGAATAGTTGAGAACCTAAAATTTAGTAACAAAAAAGTGCTTAGCTATGAGCTTAAAGCACCTTTCAGTTTTATCAAAAATGTTGGTTTTTCATTATGGTGGAGCTAGACGGATTTGAACCGACGTCTTAGAAGGCGAGAAATATAATTCTACTATCATAGTTTATTTTAATACTCGTATCAATAGAAAGTAAACAAAAAACTGATACAAGGATTTTATCTAT
>JAQVDN010000015.1 GCA_028698305.1 Candidatus Altimarinota bacterium | reverse complement strand
CTAGAAAATTTAACAGAAAAAGAGATTGATAATTTAATTCTTCAACAAATTGACTAGTAAAGATATAACAAAACAGAGTAGCCAATAAATTACCTAACGGCAATTTATTGGCTATCTTCAACCGTTATCTTAGAAAAAAGGAATATGATGCACTGGATTTACTTAGCGCTTGCTATCCTATTTGAAGTATCAGCAACTTTATCCATAAAACAAGCAACACTTGGCAATACATACATGTGGAGTGCCATCATTGCAGTTTTATATACAATCTCATTTAGTTTTCTTTACTATGCAACAAAGTCTCTTGAGATTGGAACTGTATATGCGATATGGGCTGGAATGGGAACAGCTTTAATTGTAATACTTGGTTGGCTTATATTTAAAGAAGATATGAACTGGTATAAAGTAGTAGGTGTTTTATCTATTATTTTTGGTGTTGTTTTACTAAAACTACAGGCAACTGCATAGAAGAGATAACAAGTACTTGAAGAGAAATAAGTTACCCTATCGGGCAAACTTATTTCTTAAGACAATCGTTATCTTTCTAATCCTAAACTAATAATATTTTAGATAAAATCGTTAAAATTTATTTCTCAGGGCAAGGTGAAATTCCTTACTGGTGGTAACTATATGAAAAATAGAAGTCCACGAGCGCCTTATAAAGATTCAGTCTTTATAAGGGTCAAGCAGATTTGGTGTAAATCCAAAACCAACGGTTAAAGTCCGGATGGAAGAGAAAATAATATATCTTTTTATTGTTAAATGATTAGGATAGTATTGCTTTTAGCATTTGCCCTGATTCAAATAAGTTTTACTTAAAATTAAAGGTATAACTAAAATGAATCAAACTATTAAAAATGACGATTTTAAATCGAGAGTTGATAATGCGCTTAAAACTTTACAAGAGGGAAAAGGTGTTATCGTTGTAGATGATTATGATAGAGAAAATGAAGCAGATGTAATTTTTTCTGCACAAAATTTGACAAAAGAACAAATGGCACTTTTAATAAGAGAGTGTAGCGGAATAGTTTGTTTATGTTTAACAAAACAAAAAGTTGATGAGCTTCAATTAGCAATGATGGTTCAAGATAACAATTCAAAGTTTCAAACACCATTTACCATTTCAATAGAATCAAAAGACAATGTTACAACTGGCGTATCAGCACAAGATAGAGTTACAACAATCAAGTCTGCTATCTCTAGCGATGGAATATCAAAAATTGTTTCTCCTGGACATATCTTTCCATTAAGAGCAAATGAAAAAGGTGTTTTAGGACGAGCCGGACATACAGAAGCTAGCGTAGATTTAATGAAATTATCTAATTTAGACCCGTATGCAGTCTTGTGTGAAATAACAAATTCGGATGGGACAATGGCAAAAGATGATGATATTAGACAGTTTTCTAAAAAATACTCTATGCCTATTATTAGTGTTGAAGATATAATTAATTATCGAAAAGATAACAAAGTCTTGGAGAGAAATAGTTGACCCTGCGGGCACAACTATTTCTCAACTCAAACGTTGTACTTACAAAATTAACTTTTAAGTACTACAAACTATTTACAAAATAAAATCAAAGGAATTAAAAAATGTTCTTAGCATCACTATCATATAAACAGAGAAAGGTTTTCTTAGGCTTAGCAAAAGAAATATTAACTATAGATGACGGGGTTATGGATAACCACGAAGAAGATTATTTAAGAAGTTTATGTTCTGAAATGTCATTAAGTTTTAATGATGAATTAATGGTTCAAAAATCAGAGATTAAAGATTATTTTAATGAAATAGAATCAAAAAAAATATTATTATTAGAATTAGTAGCACTAGGACATTCAAATAAAGAATATCATGAAGCACAAGATAAATATACAGATGAAATTTGTAATTTAGTTAATATTCCAATAGAAGAACTCAGAGAAATAGAAAGCTTATTAGAACAATACAATAAAATTCAAAATAAATTTATAGAATTTATAGAGAGCTAATTATGGTTTTTTTAAAAAGAGCAGCTAATTTTGTTACATTTGGTTCAGTTGATAGAAGTGATGCAAAAAAGATTACAAAAAATGCTAACAGAAGAAAAGATGATATAAAAGAAGAGTTAGATGATGCAAAAGAAAATACACAGAATGATATTAAAAATTTAGGAATACTAAAAGAAACTACATATTCAGAAACAATTAGTAATTTTGTTAAATCATATGAAGTTATAGGAAAGGTTGATTTGAAACCATTAAAACAAAATGAAGCTTTAGATTATGATAGTTTTCAAACAGATTTTAAAGAAATGCAAATTATAACAACAAATATAAAAGAAATTTCTACGGCTGTTGCAGGTGGTGCATTAATAGGTACAACAGCCGCATTTGGTGCTATGGGAACAGCTGCAATTATTGGAACAGCTTCAACTGGTACTGCAATAGGTACATTATCTGGAGCAGCTGCAACTAATGCTACTTTGGCATGGCTTGGTGGTGGAGCAGCAAGTGCAGGTGGTGCAGGTATGACTGGAGGAATGGTAGTCCTCGGAGGAATAGCACTGGCACCTGTTTTAGTATTTGGAATGTTTTTAGGAACAAATAAAGGTAAACAGGCACTAAATGAAGCACATAATTATTCTGATGAAATTGATGTACTTGTTGAAAAAGTAATAACATTGATAGCTGAACTATCTCAAATAAGAAGAGGTTGCTATCTAATGAGTGAAAGCATACAAGGACTTGATGCTTTAATGAAAGTGTATAATATTGAGATGGAGAAAATTGCCTATCGACTAGAACAAAGATCTGCTATAGCAAAATTTATTGATCCAATAAAAAATAAAATATTTAATATTGATATATTATCAACAAAAGAAGCCGAAATATTTGCAACCTCTGCAAATATCGCTTCAATGTTAAGTGAAATTATAAAAATGCCACTCATGGATGAAGAAGGTGCTTTTATTAGCAATAGTTTAGAAGTTTTAGAATCTAATAATCAAGAAATTGAAGAACTAAAACTTCGAATAAATCATCAAGGATAATTTTATGGATTTATTTGGGTTTAAAAAAAGAAAAAAAGAAAAAGATTTTACTAATGAAGTAAATCTAGCTATTAGTGCTGAACTAGAAAGGTTTGGATTCGCTAATGCTGAACACTTTAAAACACATACCGATTTAAGTAAAATAGCAAATAGCAATATTAATCTAGAATATGCTGATAATAATTATCATCAACAAGCTGGGTTTTCTGCTGAAATAAAAACAACAGCAAGAACAAATGCAAACAATATTATTGATGAAAAAAACACAAGAATAAGTAGAACTGATGATGTAGGAAGTGTTAATCATCCACAATTTGACCATGTAGAAGTTGATAAAAATGGAAATCCAGTTTTAGATATTAATGGAAACTACATGGGAGGTTCACAACAAAAAGTTTTTAAAAATCTTGATAGCTATAGAAAGCTTTATGGAAAAGAATTTAACCACTATAAAGATGCGATTTTAGATGTACCAAGTGATCAAATCAAAGATATTAAAACTGATTGGAATAATCAAATTTCAAAACTTGAAAAACAAAAACAAAACAGAATAGTTAGTGGCGATAGTGTTAAGGCAAATGATTTACAGAAAAGAATTGATGAAATAGAAAATGCTAAAAGTAGATTAAGGGATGCAAAAATCACTACAGAAGAAGCTATGGAGGCAAGAAAAAACCACAATATAAGTATTGCTAAAGATATAGGTAAAATATCTCATAAAGCAGGTATAGAATCTGCAAAAATTGGTGGTACTATTAGTGGTGGTATAAATTCAGTTAAAAATCTTTATGCCTATTCTATAGGTAAAAAAAGTGGTAAAGAAGCATTACAAGATACGGCAGTTGATACAAGCAAAGCAACTGCACTAGCGTATGCAAGTGGAGCAACAAGTTCAGCTATTGGAGGAATTTTAAAATCTTCAAGTAATCAAATTACACAAAATTTAGCAAAAGGTAGTACACCTACTGTAATACTACAATCAGGAGTAATATTAGCAAAGCAAACAAAAAATTTATTATCTGGAAAGATTAATGCGAATGAATTTGCTAAAAATATTAGTCAAGAAGGAACTACATTGGCAACATCGTTAACAGGTGCAAACTTAGGAGCAGTTGTAGGAACTGCAATAGTGCCGGGTGTTGGAACAATTGTTGGTGGTGTTATTGGTGGTATGACAGCATCCATTATGAGTAGTGCTGTATACTCGGAATTACAAAAATCAATTCATGATACAGAAATATCAGACCAACAAAGAGAAGCAATAAAGAACTATTGTAAGGATTTAATTAAGCAAGAAAAAGAGTATCGTGAATATGCAATGTCAATATATGATAATTATTTTGATAAAAAAGAATTAGAAATTAAAGATGGATTTAAAAAAGTAAGTTTAGCCATTCAAAATGGTGAAGATATAAATAGTGGTTTAGCAGTCATTGGTAATGCTTTTAATATTGAATTACAATTTAACAATACAGAAGAATTTAAACAACATATAAAAAGTGGAAAAACTTTAAAATTGTAATTTAAACTGTATTTAGTTGACAAGTACAACAAAACCTAGGAGAGAACAAGGCTATAACAGTGATAATTCGAGCTTTTATATCTCGAATAATGATATTAAAAGTTTAAATTTTTATACCATTAAATCGCCTTTTCTCTCAAGTCAACCGTTATCCGCTCACTGCGTGACCGGATAACGGGGGCGCGGGTTGAACACCCGCTAGTCATCTGTCGCACAGCGCCAGATAACAAGCGGATGCACAGAGCACCCAAATGAAAAATTAAAATTTTTAATTCGGGAGTCCGTGACCCGCGCCCCCGTTAGCCAAAGGAAATTATGAATATGAATATTGAATCAAAGAACATAGGAAGCATTAGAACTTTTTTAGATATTTTAGATGGTATTGAATTTTCAGATGATTATGTATATTTTTATAGAGGGCATTCTAATTATACCTATGAACTAGAACCATCTATATATAGAAATAATGGATTAATAAATAATGAAAATAAAATATTTAGAGAAATAATTTTAAAATGTCCTGATGATTTTGAAGATAGTATTGTAACATTTCAAAAGTTAGTTAAAATGCAACATTATTCACTTCCTACAAGATTGCTTGATATTACTGAAAATTCATTAACTGCTTTGTTTTTTGCCTGTCAAAATAGTAATAGTGACGGTGAAGTGATAATTTTTAAAATACCAAAAAATGATATTAAATATTTTGATAGCGACACAGTAAGTGTTATATCAAATTTAAGTAAGCTAAATGTTTCTTTTGATATTTCAAAAGAAACCTTTGAGAATAAAACAGGGTTTAATGAATCAAGTGATATAAAACTACTTCTACATGAAATACAACAAGAAAAACATTTTTTTGAACCTAAAATAGTACCTGAACATTTAGAATCTGTTGTATGTGTCAAACCGAAATTAGATAACCAAAGAATTATACGACAAGATGGTGCTTTTTTCTTATTTGGTATCAATGGAACAAAAGCAAGTTGTGCAAAATTTCCTAAGGAAAAAATTTTTTATCCAAATAATCAAAAACTAATTATTAAATCTTCTGAGAAAGAAAAAATATTAGTTCAGCTCAAAAGGTTTGGAATAACAAATAGTAAGATTTTTCCAGAGATTGATAATATCGCAAAAGACATAAAATCAAATTTTGAAGAAAAAGTCATTGAGAAAAATGTTGAGCCTAAAATAAATAAGCAACATCCGATACGTATTGGACAACACGCTGAAGATGTATTCCGTCATTGGCTAAATAATAAATTTACTAATATCAAATACAACCAAACATCATTTCCTGATTTTATTGTACATGATAACAACACTAGAATAGGTTATGAAGTAAAGTATATTAATAATTCTAGATCATTAGCAATGAGATTAAGAGATATTATTTATAAGACATTTTATTTAGTAGAGCATAATGATTTTGATAAAATTATCATCGTATTGATATTTGGTAATATGGATGAAAAAATAAAATTACAAGAAGTCATACATAGACAGCAACTTGACATAAATAAAATTGGTTTTATGACTGGATATATAGATAGCAATGATATTTTTAACTTAACGGAAGAGATAAATCAAGGCTAACAAATCAGGGGAGCTAATAAATTACCCTGCGGGAAATTTATTAGCTCACTTCAAACGTTATCCGCTCACTGCGTGACCGGATAACGGGGGCGCGGGTTGAACACCCGCTAGTCATCTGTCGCACAGCGCCAGATAACAAGCGGATGCACAGAGCACCCAAATGAAAAATTAAAATTTTTAATTCGGGAGTCCGTGACCCGCGCCCCCGTTATGAGTAAAGGTCAAGTGCAAATGAAACAAATAGATTTCTACATTCAAGAAGCTGTAAGTCAGTGTGACTATGCAATTTTTGCTTATAAGGAATATAAGAAGTCTTTAATAGGTTCTGATACAAAAATGATTTTTTTACATCTGATCTGTCAACACTAAATAGGACATATTCTAAATACCTAAGCTACTATTTCTTTTTGTAACATATAATTTTCATACTCAACTGGTGACATATAATTATTTGATGAGTGCAATCTTTGACGATTATAGAAGACTTCTATGTATTCAAATATAGCTTGATGAGCTTGAGCTCTTGTCTCAAATTTTACATGATGAGTTAGTTCAGTTTTTAATGAATGGAAAAAACTCTCTGCTACAGCATTATCATAGCAGTTACCTTTTGCACTCATGCTTTGCGTAATGCCAAATTCTTGAAGTAACTCCCTATGAGACTCAGAAGCGTATTGACTTCGAGACCGTAAAATAAACTGTGTAAACCCACCTTTTATCCTTAAATCACTTCGTATATTTTGACATAATTTCACTGAAAAATATACAAAGTTGAGGATAAATCTCAAACCAACTTCTTATACTAGACATATTCCATTTTTCTTGTTGCTCCTGTGTGGCGAGATACATAACTTTAAAAGCTGATGCTTCAGTTGGAAATGAACCTTTAGATTTTGTTTTTCTTTTGATTGTAGCATTGAGAGATTCTATAGGATTTGTGGTGTAAATCAGTTTTCTCACGGAGTCTGGATATTTAAAAAAAGTTGAAAGTTCAGCCCAATGATTTGTCCAAGAAGCAGTAATGTTTGGATATTTTTTACCCCAAATATCATTGAACTCTGTAAGGGCTAGCTGTGCATCTTCTTCGTTGTGAGCTGAATATACTGATTTTAAATCTTTTGCAACTTCTTTCCTATCCTTCCAAGATACAAACTTTAAAGAGCTTCTGATTTGATGCACGATACATCTTTGAATCTCCGCTTTAGGGTAAACCGCCTTAATAGCTTCATTAAAGCCGTTAAGCCCATCTATTGCAAAGATAAGCACATCTTGCACGCCACGCTTTTGAATATCATTGAGAACAGTTAACCAGTACTTACTAGTTTCATTTTCTCCAATCCAGATACCGATAATCTCTTTTTTGCCCTCAAGTGTGATGCCTAGCATTATATAGCATGCTATATTTTTGACTACTCTATCCACCCTGATTTTTAATACTGTTGCATCCATGAAAATTATAGGATAGATACTATCAAGTGGTCTTGACTGCCACTCATTGGCTTTTTCAATAACCTTTTCTGTAATATTTGAGATGGTTTGAGTAGAGAGCTCATAGCCATATAAATCATCAAGATGAAGCTGTATATCTCTTACACTCATACCTTTGGTATAGAGTGAGAGAATTAAATCTTCACTGCCATCTAAAAGAATTTCTCTCTTTTTAACCAGTTGTGGTTCAAAGCTAGAATCTCTATCTCTTGGAATAGCAACATCAAACTCACCATACTTTGATTTAATAGTTTTTTCGTTGTATCCGTTACGGTAGTTTGGAGTATCTGATTTTTGATGTCTATCATAGCCTAAGTGGGAAGTTAGCTCTTCTGTAGATGCAGTTTGTATTACTTCTTTGAGTATATTTTTAAACTCATTTGTAATATCATCTAGAGATGTAAAAGTACCATCTTTAATTTGCTTTTTTAACTCTTCATGGTTTATCAAACTCATATGTAAATCCTTATAAATTATTCACTTGATTATGATATCAAATGAATCTCATTTTTTAAGGTTTACACAGTTAGATTTACACTCTCTTGACTTCCTCTATCAGTATGCCAGATTAGACCTTTGTTTGGATTTCTCTGTTTTATAGCCATAAATAAAGCATCATTAACAAGTGATGTTTTCATGTTTGCATCCATAGACCATCCAACTATTTTT
>JAQVDN010000010.1 GCA_028698305.1 Candidatus Altimarinota bacterium | reverse complement strand
CCATTTTTATTATTTTTAGTAATATTTTTTAGTATATTTATTTTTTACACTAAAAAAAGTAGAATGTTCTCTTTTTTTTCATTCTACTTTTTAGGGGGCAGATCATTTTAATATCTTCTTTTATTTTACAACTTCAAAATTTAATCTAAGTAATTTTTCATCTGCTTCTATAAGTCTAACTTTTACAGAATCTCATAGCATATATTTATTTCATAATTTATCTCTATGAGTTTGTAGTTTTTCATCATAAAAAGTTCATTCTATTTCTACAAAACCTTCAGCAGTATCTGGCAATTCTACAAAGAATCATTTATAGATAGTTCCTGAAATAATAGCATCAAATTCTTGTCAAACTTTATCAGAATAATATTTAACCAAGAAATAATCTCTAACTTTATACTCAAGTTTTTCACTCATTCTTTCTTGTGTACTAGATTGAGTTCAAACTTTTGGCAATATTGCTTTATAATGAGCTTGTCTAGTTGAATCCATTTTTTTATTTAAAGATTCTTTTATAATCCTATGTATTTGTAAATCTGGATATCTTCTAATTGGTGAAGTAAAATGGCTATAAAATTGTAATCATAAACCAAAGTGACCAAAATTTAGATGTGAATAACTAGCTTGTGTAAGAGTTCTAAGAGTCATTCTTTCTAAAAATCTTCTTTTTGTATCTGGTAAATTTGCAAATTTTTCAATAAGTTCTCAAAATTCTGCAGTTGTTGCTTCTTTAAATTTAAATTTTACTCAAAATAATTGTAATTTATCTTGTAAATCAAGTATATCTTGTTCTTTTGGAACTTCATGGATTCTATATAAAAATGGTATTTTTGAATATTCTTTTGCTACTGCTTCATTTGCACTAACCATAAATACTTCTATAAGTTTATTTGAGTTATATTTTGGATATTCTTTAACTCAAATTGGGTTACCATTTTCATCAAAATCAATAACAGTTTCTGGAAAATCAAAATTTAAAACTCATGCTTGTTCTCTAAATTTTAATATAGTTTCCTTTAACTCATTACAAGTTTTTATTGTTTCTAGTAACTCTAAAGTTACAACTCATCTAAACATAAGTTCATCACCTACATTTAAATGATTATTTTCTATATTGTCTACATCCTTATATGTTAATCTAAAATCACTTTTAATAACAGATTCCCAAACTCTTGATTTAATCAAATGCCCAGTTTTACCTCAAATATGCATTTCACAAGTAAGAGTTAATTTATCTGTATATGGATTAAGTGAACAAAGATTATTAGATAGTTTTTCTGGAAGCATAGGTATAACTCTATCTGCCAAATAAATAGATGTTGCTCTTTGTAATGCCTCTTTATCAAGTGCACTATTTTCAGTTACATAATTTGTAACATCTGCGATATGTACATATAAAATATAATCTCCATTATCCAATTTTTGTATAGAAATAGCATCATCTAAATCTTTAGCATCAGCTCAATCTATAGTAAATGTAAACATATCTCTAAAATCTTTTCTTTTTTCTATTTCTTTTTGATCTACACTATCTCAAATAGTTGATAATTGTTTTTGTATATCTTCACCAAAAGTAATTCTAGCTCAAGCTTCTACTGCTAGAGTCAATATTTCTTCTTCTCTTTTATCTAAACTTCATTTTCTAGATATGATTTCTTTTACAACTCATTCTGGATTTTTTCCTGTCCATTTTGTAATCTCAACTCAGACCAAATCTCAATTATGAGCTCACATAGCATTTGTACTAGCTACAAATATATCACTTTTTACATTTTCATTTTTTGGAATAACAAAACCAAAGGCTTCTTTTCAAATCTTGTAAGTACCTACTACAAGTCATTTTTTTCTTTCGATTACTCTTACTATTTCAGCTTCTTCTTTACCTTTATGAACTTTTATACTAGCTTCAACCATATCTCAATCAAGAGCAGTTTTTTTATTTCTAGAAAAAACAAAATATCATTTTTTTGTTTTTCCAGTAGGAGTTTCTGTTTCTACATCAACAAATCAGAAATCTCATTTTCATTGAGAGTAAACTCAAATAACATTAGTTTCACTAAGTTTATGATCTTTATTATCTTTTAAGATACCAATTATCTTTGCTTCTTGGCTTTTTCATCATTTTTTATCAAATATTTCAACTTCAACTAAATCACCATTTGAAGCTCAGTTCATATTTGAACCAGCAATAAAAAAATCTCCACTATGAAGTGATTTATCAGTTGGAATCACGAAACCATAACTATCCCTCGCTTGAAACATACCTACTGCTTTTTTCATTTGTTTTTATTTTAAATAATATTTCTTAAAAATTATATCATACTTTTTTATAAATGGAAAAAATAAATGAAAAATTTGCAAAAAATCTTGGTTTTTATATAATGGCTTTACTTTTTTATGGGATCGCTAATATGGCTCAACCATATTAAAATATAAAAATTTTTCAAAAACGATAAATTAGAGGAAGATAAAATTTTATTGAAATAAGTTTACAAATGTAAATGTTTGAAATAAAATTTTAATCTGACGAATAATTTAGAAGTTTTTCAAACATTTTTTGCCCAGGTGATGAAATGGTAGATGTGCGAAGCCATACTACCGAGCTTGCGAGTGTGGTGCATGGAACCATGTCGGAATATATCTTTATAAAAAAGATAAAATCCAAATTATATTTTTTGCCCAGGTGATGAAATGGTAGACATGGAGGACTCAAAATCCTCTGATTTAGGTCGTGTGGGTTCGAGTCCCACTCTGGGCACCAATTTTTCGACTCGAATAGAGATTTTTTGCAAAGCAAAAATTTTATTGTGACGAATTAAGTATTATTTGCGATAAGCGATAGAGGATCGGAAAGATAATTACATCGAACGATAGCGAGATGAAAAACAATAAAAACGAATGGCTGACCCAAAAGGCACTGAGTCCTAGCTCTTTAGCACTAATAAAAACTATTAAGTGTAATTTCAAAGAAATTATAGTTAATAGTTTTTATTTTGTTTTATGAGACGAGAATGAAGAGAATAAAATTAGAAAAATAATAATTTTTTTAAATAATTATTCTCAAGATAATTCATTCTCTATTTTTACCTCAAACTTTAACAATTTTTGCTTCTACCATATCTCAATCTGTAGCTCAATTTTTTCTATGACCTGGTATAAAAACATCATTATTTTTACTTTCATCAGGTATTACAAAACCAAACTTATCACTATCTTTAAATCTACCAATAACTGTTCAAAGAGTATCAGAAAATACTTTTACAACAATTGCTTCTTTTTTTCATTTGAACTCTATAATTTGTGCTTTTACTTTATCACCATCTTTTGCTCCGTTTCTTTTGTCACCATAAACAAAATATCATTTTTCTAATCACTCTACATCTATAAAACCAAAATTTCATTCTCATTTACTATAAATACCTTCTACAAAAACTTGCTCTATAGGTTTTTCTTTTCAAAAAACTCTTATTATTCTTACTTCTGGCTTTTTTCAAGTTGATTTAATTTCAACTCATTCTACCCTATCACCTGTTTCAGCAAGTCAAAAATGTGCTTTTTTTACATAAAAATCCCCTCCATAATAATCTCTATCTTCTGGAATTAAAAAACCAAAAGTTTCTCCTCATTGAAATTTTCAAATTATTGTTTCTTGTTTTTTCATCATAAATAATTATTAGTTTAAAAAAATTTTAATTAATTATATATATTTTACAAAAAAAATAAAGTTGACAATAAATATTTATCTTTTAAATTTAATTAAAATTAAATTTAATATAAAAAAATGGATAAGGAATGATTTTCTTGAAATAAATTTTCATGGTATGGTAAAGTTTTAAAATGATGATTAAAAAATAGATTATGATTTAGGCTAAAAAAATTTACTGATCTAAATATTGAAGATGCTCAAAATCATTTTAATAATAAAATATTATGACTTTTAATAGATATAGATGATTGTATAGCACCAGCTTATGCAGAAATACTTGAAGAAAATAAAGAAAAAATTAGAGAATTATTAAATCATTGAATAAAAATTTGAATACTTTCTAATTGAATAAATCTTGAAAAAAGATGTAGAGAATTAACTCAAATGTGAGTCATTTTATGTGATACAACAAAATCAAAACCTGATATATATTCTTTCACTCAGGCAGCAGAAATGATTTGAGTAAATCCAAATAATACGTTAATGATTGGAGATGATATTTCAAAAGATTGATGAGCTTTACAAGATAATTGAGATAATTCTATGTTATGATTTGTGCATGTTTCTCCAATATGAAATAAATTATGGAATATCCCAAAATGAAAAAAGATTAATTACATAGCAAAAGTAATTTCTAGAAAAATTGCAAACTGGATGAATTGATTATAAAAATAAACAATGATTGAGTTAAATTAACAAGCAATAAATAAAAACTATTAATTAATATATTTCTATGCTAGATTTCGAATTTTTATACATAATTTCAATACCAATTTATATTATTTTATTTGTTATATTTTTAATAAAAAAATGTAAATTAAAAAATATAGTAATTTATACTATTTTTTATTTTTACATTATATCTCTTTTAGCAGTTACATTATTTCCTATACCAATTGCTTGATTAAAAGAAATATCAATATATATAACAAATACAAATAATTTTATACCTTTCAATTCTATTTTAGATATATTATTAAATGATAATTTACCTTTAATAGTTAAGTTTAAACAAGTTATAGGAAATATTATTATATTTATTCCTTTATGATTTTTGGTTCCTTTTATATGGAAAAATAAAAATAATTTTAAACAAGCTTTAATTGTATGAATATTATCAACTATTTGAATAGAAGTATCTCAAACTATTATTTCATTAATATTATGATTTAACTATAAAGTTACTGATATTGATGATATGATATTAAATACTATTGGTTTTATTATTTGATTTTATATATTTAAAAAAATATCTGAAATTAAAAATAAAAAAAAATAAATTGAATTTAAAATTTAATTTATTTTTTTATTTGCATTTTTATACACAAAATATATACTAATAAATAATAAAATATAATTTTAAAAATTATGTATATTTGTAATAATTGCTGAAATGAGAGTTTAAAGTGGACTGGTCAATGTACTTTTTGTCGTGAGTGGAATACTCTAAGCGAATTTAAAGAAGCAAAATTAAATAATAAATGATGAAAAAAGTGAGAAGTAAAAATTCTTGCTAACTTATGAGATGTAATAAAAGAAAATAAAGAAGTAAAAATCATAACAAAATCGCTAGAATTAAACAATGTTTTATGATGATGAATTGTTCCATGAAGTGTTGTTTTATTATCATGAGAACCTGGGATTTGAAAATCTACTATTACTTTACAACTAGCATCTCTTGTAAAAGAAAATATAGTTTATATTTCATGAGAAGAAACGGCTTATCAAATTGCTGATAGAGCAAAAAGACTTTGAGTTACTTGAACTAATATGAAAATATTAGCAGAAAGTTGTATAGAAGATATAATTGAAACTCTAAGTAAAAATAAATCTGAAATAGTAATTATAGATTCTATTTCTGTTATGCATTCTAACAATATAACTTGAGTTGCTTGAAGTATAAGCCAAGTTAAATTTATAAGTGAGTTACTTGTTGCATTTGCAAAAACTACAAATACTGCTGTTTTTATTATATGACATATAACAAAAGACTGAAACCTAGCATGACCAAAAACTCTAGAACATATGGTTGATACAGTTTTGTATTTTGAGTGAGATAAATATGATAATCTAAGGATTTTAAGAGCTCTAAAAAATAGATTTTGAGCAACAAGTGAAATAGGTATTTTTACTATGAATGATAAATGATTATCTGATTTAAAAAATCCATGACTTGATTTTGTTAATTCAACAGAAGCTACTATTTGATCTAGTTTATCAATAACAATAGAGTGAACAAGACCTCTTATAATAGAAACTGAGAGCTTAACTACATATACTAAATTTGGTTATCCAAAAAGAAGTTCTAGATGAATTAATTCATCAAAGCTTGATTTAATAGTTGCGGTTTTATCAAAATATACTCCTATAAAACTTGAAGCATATGATGTATATACCAACATTGCAAGATGATTAAAAGTAGAAGAACCTGGTATTGATTTATCACTTGCAGCTTCAATTATATCTAGTAAAAATAATTTAAGTTTAGCAAAAGATACTATTTATATATGAGAAATATCTCTAACTTGAAAAGTGAAAAAACCTGTTCACTTAGAAAAAAGAGTAAAAGAAGCAATTAAGATGTGATTTAAAAAGATATTTATTCCAGAGTGTGATATAAAATCTAGCGAAATTGAAATAATAAAAATAAAATCTTTGTGAGATTTAGTAGCAAAAATCAAATAAAAAAGGCCTTTGGCCTTTTTTATTTTATTAAATATTTTTTTACTGGTTCAAAAACTATTTTAGTCCATGCTTCAACATCATAATCTCATGACTCAATCATCTTTTCAAGATTTTGTATACTTACAAATTCTCAATTATCTAATTCTCAATCAAGTAATTCATAATTTGAATTATGTATTTTTACAATATATGCAACTCAAATATGTACTTTTGAAACTTCATCAGATTCATTATTTATATATCAAATTGCTTCAACACTTTTTATATCTTCTTCTTTTATATTTAATTCTTCTTCTATTTCTCTAATAAGCGAGTCACTTATAGGATTAGTTAAATTTTCATCTTCTCTTTCAATATGACCACCTACTCAAATTGCAATTTTACTATGTAATCTATGTTCTCAAGCATTACTTCAACTTCATCATCTTTTGTAAACAAAGATTTCATTATTTTCATTTAATACTATTCAATATGGAATTGGTTGTTTATAATCAAAATTTACTTCTGCATTTCATCTAACCATATACTCATAATTATTTAAAAATTTTTCTTCAAAATTACTTTCATCATTGTTATAAAACTTACTTTCTCTAACTATGTCAGAAAATATTTTATCATTTTGTACAACCATTATTTCTCTAGCCATCTTATCTTTTACTATTTGATTCATTTTTTTAAATTAAATTTTAATATATAAATATTATTATTTTTTTAAACTATTGCAAATATTTATTTTAGAGTTAATATTTTAAATATATAACTTATTCAAATATGAAAAAAATAATAATTTACTCTTTTATTTTTAGTCTTATATTAGCAATAATTCTTTTTTGAAGTTATATATTGCTTCATAAAAAAGTAAGTCCAGAAAATAATAGTGTAAAAATAATAAAAAATAGTGAAATAGTAAAAAATAGTGAAAATCCATGATGAATTTTTAATGATGATAATAATATAGAAGAAAATAAATTTAGCTGAGTTTTCATAAATAAAAATACTATTATTACAGTTGCTCATTGAGTAAATACTGAAAATAGTAATTATAAAATATATGATAATTTTTGAAATACTTATTCTTGAAAATTACTAAAAAAAGATAATGAAAATGATTATGCTTTTTTAGAAACAAACATAGATTTTGAAAAATTTAGAGAAACAAAGATCTGAAAAGATTTAAAGATTTGAGAAGAAATATATGCTATAATCTATGATGAAAAACTTAAACTATCAAAAAAAATATGAAGTATAAAAGATATAAATTGAAATAAGATATGAGTAAATATGATATTTAATCCTTGAGATTCTGGCTCTCCAATTTACAATAACAGAGATGAATTAATATGAATAATTGAAGAAGTAGATCTAAAAAATAACATATGATATTTTTTAAAAATTAGCGATTTTAAAAACTAAAAAACAAAGCCTACGGCTTTGTTTTTTTAATTAGATCATTAATTTGAGCAAGTTCATCATTATATAATTTTAATGATTTTTCACTTCATCATTTTCAAGATTCTTCTATATTTTTAATTTTTGCTTGTAAATATTTAATTCTTAAATCATTATATATATCTTGAAAATGTAATTTTATTCTTTCATTTGCTTGATTATATCAAATAACAAAAAAACTATATGGTATACTATTTGCAAAACTTTTTCAATCATTTATTAAATCATCTATTTTATAAACATATTCCATCAAATTATCTATGATTTCTTTTTCTTCATCAGTATAATCAACTATCTGAATAATTCTTTTATTTTCAGAGTCAACCAGAAAAGAAACTGCTGGATGTAATTCTCCAGTATATTCTTCATCAACTCATGCATTAATTCATGTATTTAAATCATTCATATTTATATTAAATTACTCTTAAAATTTCTTCTATTGTAGTATAGCCTTTTATAGCTTTTAGTATTCAATCTTCTTTCATTGTTATAAGATCTCAATTTCTTGATTCTGTAATTATTTCTTCTGCTGTTGCTCATTCTCTTATCATATCTCTAAGTTTATGAGTCAAAGAAATAATTTCATAAATACCGATTCTTCAAGCATATCAACTATTATTACATTTTTCACAACCAGCTCATTCATAAAGTTTAATATTTTTAGCTGGTCTAATACTCATACCTATATCTTTCATCATGGCCTCAATTATAGATTGTTCTTCAGGTGTTTTTACTTTTTCTCTCTTACAATGTGGACATATCTTTCTAACAAGTCTTTGAGCAACTATCGTATCAAGAGCAGAAGCAATTATATATGGTTTTAATCACATATTAATAATCCTATCCAAAGTCTCAGCAGCTGATTTAGTATGCAATGTTGATAAAACTAGATGTCATGTCAAACTTGCTTGAGTTGCAGTTTCCAAAGTCTCTAAATCTCTGATTTCTCAGACCATTATTATATCTGGATCTTGTCTTAAAATAGCTCTAAGTCAAGAATGAAATGTAAATCATTTTTTTTCATTTACTTCAGATTGTATTACTCAATCCATAGTATACTCTATTGGATCTTCTAAAGTAATAATTTTTTTATCTCTAGTATTTAATTTTGATAAGATAGTATATAGAGTTGTAGTTTTACCTGAACCAGTTGGTCAAGTAACCAAAACCATACCATTTTTCTTTGTTATCGCCTTTTCTAGAAATCTTTTTGTTGTCCAAAAAAATCATAGATCATCAAAATCTATAACTGATTTAGAATTATCAAGTATCCTACAAACTACATTTTCAGATTCTCAAACTGGTAGAGTTGAAATTCTTACATCTATATCTCTTCACTCAATTACCATCGAATATTTTCAATCCTGAGGAATATCAGTTATATTTAATTTTAAACCAGATGCATATTTTAATCTCTCTAAAATTAATTTATATTCCTTATGACTAATCTTAAATATATCAACTAAGACTCAATCTATTCTAAATCTTACAACTACATAATCTGGGAAACTTTCATAATGAACATCACTACTTCAAAGTACAAGTGCTCAAATAGTTATATCTCTAAGAGTATCATCTGTTTTTTGTTCTTTTAAACTTTGTTTTACTTGTCTTTCAATTTTTTGAAATTTCAAAGAATGATACTCTCTCTTTTGTTCTTTTGAAAGTATCTCATCTTTTAATTCTTCTTGAATATTTTTAACAGTTGTATTTTCTTCTTTTTTAACAACCATAACTTGTATTTTGAAAGTAATAAATATAATTTAAGTAATTCTATCATAATTATTTATTTTATGCAAAAAATACAAAAAAATGCTTATATACTTTTATGGTCAATCTTTTTAAGTTTAATAATTTGAATAAGTTTCCTTTCTATAACTTCTCAAATCTCAAAAAACTTAAAAGAAAATAATGATTTAAAAAATAAGATTAATACAAATAATTCAATTAATAATAAATTAAATGATGCTATAGAAAACAATGACTTTGAAAATATAGAATTAAATAAAAATGAAATAATTGTATTTGAAAAAAATAATTATTATAATATATGACTTAAAAATAATGAACAAATCAGTATAAAAATAATAACAAATTGAAATATGACTATTAAGATTAATAAATGAAGCCCCGTATATTATTTTAATCCAACAGATTCTAATATAAATTGAGAGATAATAAATACTAGTACTTTTTTAACATGAAATAATACAATAATAATAAGAAATCTTTGATGATATTCAAATATAGATATAATAGCAGAAAATAATTTTTTAACTGATATAAAAAAATATAAAATAATTAATAAAATATGAAATAAAAATAAAATAAAACAAAAATGAGAAATTAAATTATTACCATAAAAAAATGAAAAAAATAATAAGATATTGAATTATAACAATAATAATATTAACAAATTTTTGAATTTCATATTCAAATGAGCCTAAAACTATGTCTAGTAAAGTTTGATTTGAACTTTATCAAGAAAGAGTTTCATTATTTTGTAGTGAATACAAAATAAGTGATTCTAGTTCTGAAATGATATATTTGATAGATAAAGAAAATGAATTTTTAAATTTAGATAAAACTGAATGAATAGAATTAGAATATAAAACATCAGAAAATTTAGATTTAGCAAAAGAACAATATAGAAAAAATATGGATGATATATATGGTTGTGCTACAAATATAACTTATTATAAATCTCTAAAATTGATAAAAGAAACATTAATTAAGAAAAATCCTGAATTAAATTCTAGATTAAGAAATAAACTTGATGAAAAAATAAAACAAATTGAGACTGAAATAAATAATAATAGTGCAAAATGTAAGATAACTTCAGAAAAAGATAATTCTATAATTAAAAAATCAGTTTTAAAACAAACAACTTATGAATTTTGTAAATACAATTTTTATCTTGAATATCTTAAATGATTCAATGAAAATTTATCTTCTATTGATGAAAATTTAAAAATAAACTCTAATAATGATATAAGGTATATTTTAGAAAAAGAAGCAAAGAGAAAACAAGAAATTGAAAATGAGATAGAAGATATTAATAAGATATTTCCTGTCGTATTCAAAGCATATTCAGAATATGAAAATAATATTACAAGCCATGTATTACTTGAATTATTAAGAGAAGATTATGATTTATTAAGAGAAAAATTACATAAAAATTTAAATCCTATTAATCAAGCAGTTTACAAGATAAGTAATGCTATGAGAAAATAAAAAAATTCCAAATATTGATATTTGGAATTTTTTTATTTTAATCAACATATATATATCAATCAATACTTCTATCATTTAATGGAACCTTTCTATAAGTTATTTCATTAAGTTTTCTATAGTTCATATCCGAAACTATGATATGATCTGATTTAACTTCCATAACTATTCATACATGTCCATATCTTGGATTATATCAAGTTCAAGTAAATTGAACTATAGCTCATAATTTTGGAGTAGATCAAGTAGAAACTCAATTAGCTCTTGCATTTGATAACCATTGATTAGCATTTCATCACCAAGTTACATTTTTATATTGAGCAACATACCATGTACAATTTCACCAATAGAAAGTATGTTTAGGAGCTCTCCGAACAAGACTATAACTTCATTGACTAGAAACTATTTGACTATTAGCTTGATTTGCAAAACTATATCATCAAACATTTTTATTAACTTTTGTAGTTGTAATTTTACCATTATTAGATATCTTAGTTGGAGTAGTTGCAGGTTTAATTACAGGAGGTGGAGCCTTCTTAATTGCTCAAGGTATAACCAATATATCTCATACTTTTATAGTATCACTTCATGCCAAAAGATTTTGTTCTTTTATTTTTACTTCATCAACTTCATATTTTTTTGCAATAGAAGAGATAGTATCTCAAGAATTAACAGTATGAATTAATCATGAAACTGGAGGGATCTTAATAATTTGTCATGGTCTCAATACATGATTTTTCTCAAAATCATTTGCCCATAAGATAGAATTTGCATTTATTCAAAATTCATAAGATATACTAGAAAATGAATCTCATGGTTTTACCTCATAATTGATTATTTCATTAGTTCAAGACAAATCTCTACTATCATCTAATATAGTATTTACAGATAAAAAAGAATCTCTAACTTCTATAATTGGAGATCAATATTGTTCTCAATCACCAGTTTCTCATATAGTATATGCTTCAATAATTGAAGATTCATCTATATTTCATCTATAAAAATCATACTCTGAATTATTATAAACAAAAGAAGCCAATGTAGGATAAAGCGGAAATATAAAAACTACAAATATTAAAACAAAATATAGAGCATTTGAATATTTTTTTTCATTAAGAGAATTATTTTTTAATCAATTCTCTTTTCTAACAATTCTAAGATGTCTATCGATACGAGCTTTTATATTAACTCTATTTTCAGTATTTACCAAAATATTTTTTTAAATAATAAATAGAAAAGATTTATAAAAATCTCCTTCTTTTAACTATTTTATAAAAATAAAATAATCCTATTGAACATAAAAAAAATCTTATTTTGTGGAATTATTATATCCATAAAATAAGATTTTTCAAATGTTTTTTTTAAGCAACTGATAATACTTCTAATTTAGTTAAATGAGCTCTAAATCAAGTGTTTTTCATATATCTTTTTTTAGACTTCATTTTAAAAACTCTAACTTTTTCTCATTTAAATTGTTCAACAACTTTTAATTCAACTTTTGAACCTGAAACAAGAGGTGTTCCAACTTTTAAAGAACTTCCATCTTCATCTGAAACTAATAATGCTTCAACTGAAAAATTTGAGTTTATTTCTTTATCTAATTTTTTTACATCAATCACATCACCTTTTCTAACGATAAATTGATTTCATCCTAATTCTATAACAGCTATCATGTTATAATAATATTAAAAAATAAATTATTTATACTCAATCCCTGCAAGAAACTAAGTATTTTTTAAGTTTAAAACTTAAAAAACAAAAACCCTAATTTTTCTCATTTCTTAAGTCTTAAAATAATAAACATTGAATAATTAATAATTTTAATTATTCCCTACTCATTATTTATTATAATGGCTGGGAATGAGGGGCTCGAACCCCCAAATGACGGAGTCAAAGTCCGCTGCCTTACCATTTGGCTAATTCCCAATATATACTTTATTAATAAAGCTTGTGTATTATATAAAAAAAAATAAAAAGTCAAAATTAATTTTGCTTTTTTTTATAGTTTTTTTAATATTAAGTATATTTTAATTGATAAACAAAAAAAAATGCTTTGATTTATAAAATTTTTACAAAAAAGACCTAGTGATAAAACTATAATTATAGGAAGAATATTATTTTGAGTTATATATATGAGTGCAATGTATTACAATTTTTTCGTTCAAGAAAATCCAAATACATTTGAAAATGTATTTTTCTGGCAAGAAGTTAGTGAACAAACTTTAAATTATATTAGTTATTTTATAATTGGTATATGAATTGTACCTATAATTATGTGAGCAACTAATATATGTGTTGCTAAAAAATCTATTATGAGAATAGTTCAAATAATATTTGGTATATCATTATTTTACATATCTTCAAAAATAGTTGAAGGTCCTGATTTAGATATTGATGCACTTGTATTTTTTATGGCATTCTTACCATTTTTTGCTTGAATAACTGGTAAATGTATCACAAGCAAATGTATGAAATATGGTGAAAAAGTAACTAAAATTAGAGTTTAAAAAATAAAAAGATAGTTTTTAAAACTATCTTTTTATTTTTTAATATAATTGATTATAATTTTTTTAATTAATATTTAAATAAATTAATTATGTGTTGAATTTTTGCATACAATTGAAAAGAAAATTCTATAGAATTACTAGTAGAATGATTAAGAAAATTAGAATATAGATGATATGATAGTGCTTGAGTTATGTGAGTTAACTCAAAATGAGAAGTATTTTTGGAAAAAGCTATTTGAAAAGTATCAAACTTAGCTACAAAAGTAGAAAAAAAACTTGATAAAAATGATAATTTTACATGTTGAATTGCACATACGAGATGGGCTACTCATGGTAAAGTAACTATTGAAAATACACATCCACATTATAGTGAAAATGCTAGATTTTATGTAGTTCACAATTGAATTATTGAGAATTATATGAATCTAAAAGAAGAACTTGAAAAAAAATACAGTTTTTACTGACAAACTGATACAGAAGTAATAGCTAAACTTTTAGAAAAATTATTTGATGGAGACATCGTTTCTACAGTTGAAAAAGTAACTAAAAAATTGGTTTGAGCTTATTCTATTGCTGTTGTTGATAGCCAAAATCCAAGTGTATTAATAGGAGCAAAACTTTGAAGTCCTATGGTTGTTTGAGTTGGTGAATCTGGTATTTTTTTATCAAGTGATATAAATGCACTATGAAAAGTAGCAACAGAATTTACAACACTTGATGATAATGAAACAGTTATAATAAAAGATTGAAAATACAATATTTATTCTCTAGCTTGAGAAAAAATAAACAAAGAAACTGAAGCAATTACTGACAATATGTGACTTGCTGATAAATGAAGCTTTGAAACATTTACACAAAAAGAAATCCATGAAGTACCTCAAGTTTTGAAAAATGCTTTAAAATGAAGAATCAATTTTGAAACTAAAAATATAAATAATGAAACTCTTGAAGAATTAAATTCTCTTGAAATAAAACATATTGAGATAATAGCATCTGGTTCTAGTTATTTTGCATGAGTTGTTTGAAAAAATTGGTTTGAAGAACTTGCATGAATAAAAACAGAAGTAAGAGTAAGTTCTGAATTTCTTTATGAAACATTTATACCAAACAAAAAAACTCTATATATTTTTATGTCTCAATCATGAGAAACAGCAGATGTAAGAGAATCTGTTAGGATGGTAAAAGAAAAATGATGTTTAACTTTTGGTATAGTAAATGTAGTTTGAAGTACAATTGCTAGAATGTGTGATATGTGACTTTATACTCATTCATGAATGGAAATTTGAGTTGCATCGACTAAAAATGTAGTTGCACAATTATCAGTTCTATTACTTATGGCACTTTCAATGTGATTAAAAAGAGATTTACAAGTAAGTGAAGCAAAAAATATAATTGAAAAAATTGATGAACTTGAAGAAAAATTAGAATGATTATTACAAAATACAAAACATTATAAAAAACTAGCAGATAAATATAGTAAATATAATAATTTTTTCTATCTTTGAAGAAATATAGTTTACTGAACAGCTTGCGAATGTAGTCTAAAAATAAAAGAATTAAGTTATGTTCATGCTGAAAGTTATTCTACTTGAGAATTAAAACATGGACCACTTGCTCTAGTTTGACCAAACTTTCCTTGTATAGTTATAAATCCAAAATGAATAAATAGAGAAAAAACTATCTCAAATATAAAAGAAATAAAAGCAAGAGATTGAATAGTTTTATGAGTCATAACAGCTTGAGATACTATAAAAGATATATATGATGATATAATAGAAATACCTAAAACTCATCCTATACTAACTCCATTTTTACCTTTGATACCTTTATGGTTATTTGCAGTTGAAGTGGCAAAAAATCTAAATAGAGATATTGATAAACCTCAAAATCTTGCAAAAAGTGTAACTGTTGAATAATAAAAAAATCTCCAATTTTTATTGGAGATTTTATATATAATAAATTATAACTGCAACTATTATACCAAGTAGACTTCAAGCAAATGCTTCACTTGGAAGATGTCATAATGATTCTTTAAATTTTTTATGTCAAAGAGATTCATTTATAGCTATAGCATGTTGCCCTGCTTCAAATCTTACATTTATAGCATCATAAATAATGATAACTGTAAAACTCATTGCAATAGCAAATAAATCATTATCAATTCAATATTTAATTGCAATAGCTGTTGCTAATGAAACTACAACAGAAGAATGAACAGAAGGCATTCATCAACTTCAAAGAGATCTTGATATATCTACTTTTCAAGTTTTCAATTTAACAAAGATTCATTTTAAAAATACAGTAACTACAAAAGTAGTTGCAGGTATTAATAATAAATGTTCATAAAAAAAGTTATAATGCATAGCTTATTTTGTTATTTTATACTTACTATTTCATATTTATAAGTTCCAGACATAGCTTTAACTTCTACTTTATCTCATTGTTTTTTTCATAAAAGAGAACTTCAAACTGGAGATTCATTTGATATAGTAGGTACTTCTGCTAATATATCAGATTCTGTAGATCATACTATTTTAAATTTTTCTACTTCCTTAGTTTCAATATTTTTTATTTCAACCAAAGACCCCATTCAAACTCTATTTTTTTTATCTCATGTTTCTTCAATTATTTCATAATTTTTTAATTGTTCTTCCAAATCTGAAATCCTAAGCTCAACTTGTGCTTGTTCATTTCTAGCATCTTCATACTCTGAATTTTCAGATAAATCTCAAAAAGATATAGCTTCTTTCAATTTAGCAGCGATTTCAACTCTTTTAGTAGTTTTTAAATTTTCTAATTCTTCTTGAAGTTTAATTAAACCTTCTTTTGTTAAATATATTTTGTTTGACATTTTTTTTTAGTTATTTCTTAAAATATAGAGTTTTTCCTTTATAGAATTATATTCATTTTTTTTAATTTTCAATCAAAAAACTACTCATTTATGACTAATTACAATTCTGATAAAATTATCATTTATATCTTGATTAAGATTAATAAAAAATGAATTGTCTCAAAAACTATTAGTTTCATTTATTTTAAATGGAAGTTCAAATTCTAAAACCGAAAATATATTATATAAATCTTTATATCACTTTGTAGGAAAAAAATACAAAGTTAAATCACGAGAATAATATTCCAAATAATTATCTGGATATTCATCTGTTATATCAAATAAATTAGTATTTAATTCTAATTCTTGAAAATCATAACCTGAAAATATATCTAATATTTCAATATAATTTTTTCATAAACTTATACCACTTTTTATTTGAACCTTATTGTCTGTATTATTAAATATAACATCATTTTCATCACTAGGTTTAACAATTTCAATATCATTATCAATTATATCAATTTTTTCTATTTCTTGAGATTTTATAGGTAAAAATGAATCATCTATCTTAGAAATATTAGAATCATTTTTAATATTTTTTAAAAACAATCTATAATCATCTGAAATATAGTAAAAAACCACATTTATAAAAAATGAAAATATCAAAAATATTATAAATAATATAGCATTTCTCATAATTTTTTAATATGATTATTAAACTTTTATATCTGCAAATTCTAATTCAATTGGAGTGTCTCTTCAAAGTAAATTAACATTTATTTTTACAGTACCTTTTTTATCATTAACTTCAGTAATTATTCATTCATTTCATTCAAAAGCTCATCTTATAATTAAAGCCATATCACCTACTTGATATTTTGTTTCAAAAGTTTCTGATCTCTCAGATACTTTTCATTTCAATTGTTCAAGCTCTGCTCATGAAACAGGAACTGGTATATTTCATGCTCATAAAAATCATGTAACATTTGGAGTATTTCTTACAATATACCAACTTTCATTTGTTACATTCATTTGAACTAAAATATATCATGGAAGTAGATTTTTTTGTTTTTTAACTTTTACTCATCATGATCTAACAGAAACAACATCATGAGTAGGAACATAGACATCTAATATATAATCTTCAAGTCAAAAACTTTCTCTTCTTTGAAAAAGTGATTTTTTAACATTTTCTTCTGTTCAAGAAATAACTTGAATTACATACCATTCTGGAGTTTTAAGCATAAAATTTTAAATTTAAAATAGTAAAATTAAGAAACCATATTTTTAAAATATAATAAAGCTTCTGAAAAAGCTGTTGATGCTATAAAAAGATAGATTCAAAATAATACTAAAACTGTAACTACAATAAAAAAATATTTTGTTGTTTCTTGTTTAGTTGGCCATACAACATGTTTTAATTCTCTAACAGAATCTTTTAAAAATCTTACCATAAAAAAATAATTAAAATTAAAAAAAATGTTGCATTTTCATATTCTTGCAACATTTGTCAAGACGATTATATAATTTTTTTCAAATTAGTCAAAATAAAATTGTTCTCTTTTTTGTAAAAAGAAATAATTGTGTTAAAATTATAAAAATACTTAATAAATATAAATAAATATGTGAATCTTAATTACATTTATCTTGGTAATAATATTATGATTAAATATATTTGTATATTTACTTTCAAATAAGATAAAAATATTAGAAGAAAATATAATAAATATTTTTAAAAAAAGAAATAACCAAATTGTAAGTATATATCAAATCTCAAAAAAATATATTAATAAACCAGATGAAGTTTTCAAAACATTTTTTGATTTAAAAAGAAAAGATTTTATAGATAATAATATAAATTTTGATAATAAATTGCTAATTTATAAAGAAATTCATAATGAAATAAATTTCATTTTTAAGATATGTGAACAAAATAAAAAATTAACATTAGATGAAAAATATCTGTATATAAAAGATTCTATTTTTGATAAAAGTAATGACATATGAAAAAATATAGAACTTTATTATAAGATAAAAAAAGAATTTAATAATTATAAAAAATTATCAAATATAACTTTCTTATGAATATTTATAAAATAAAAAACCAAGTGTAACTTGGTTTTTATATTTTTCTAAATCTATAAGCAAAAATTATTCAAGAGAAAATTATTGCTAATAATAAAATTAATATTGATTCAGGTCAAGTTTGTGGTAATTTTGAAACATCTGTTGATTCAGTTAACACAGTAGGTTCAACTCATCCAGAATTTAAATCAACTCATGCTAAATCTCAATTTAATCATTCATTTTCTTCATTTGCAACTAAATAAGTTGATCAAGTTTCAGATAAATTAGTATTTTCATCTACTTCCTCAGATGCTGAATTTAACTCAGGTAAAGATTCTTCTATTTTTTTTGCAATTACAATAGCTTCAGAATCAACTCAAAACTCTATATTTTGATCATATATATCTCTAATATTCAAAACTGTAATCTTATAACTATTTCATATTACTAACTCATCTTCAAGAGTTAATATAAGATTCTTTTTATTTGTTTTTGAAATTTCAGTTTTAACAACTTCTAATAATTCATTTGCATCTTTTGAATTTTCTACCATAAATTCTCTTGAACTTTCATCTTTATCACTTATATCATTAGAAAAACTTATTTCTATCATATTTTTTCATATCATGTCAGCTTTTTCTACAAAAAGTTGATTCAATTGACTTGAAACATCTGATGTAGTAATTGATATATCTTCTGATTTATAAATTTCATTAGCATTTTCATCATATCAAATAAGTCTAAAATAATAGTTAGTTGATGGAGTTAAATCAAATATAGTATAACTTAAAGAATCAATATAATCAGTTGATTTATCTAATTTCTCACTAGATGTACCATAATCAATCTTATAGATTAATGCTTTTTCAACTGCATCCCAAGAGAATGTAATATTATTTGATTTTTTTTCTGTTGTTTTAAATTCAGCATTAGCATTTTGAACTCAAATTAACATAAAAAAACTAACTAATAAAGCAAACATTATAGAAAAAAATCTTTTATTCATATTAACAAAAATTAAAAAATATTTTGAACTTATTTTTTTATAAGTAAAATCACACTTGTAATTATATATTTTTTAAAATTATTACAAATTTTTTATGTATAAAAATATAAATAAAATAGGCTTTACATTAATCGAATTAATGGTTTGAATAACAATTATTTGAATAATGAGTTTATGAATTAGAAATATAGCTTTCAATAATATATCAGATAAACAAAAATTGGAAATTTTTAATAACAAAATCATTTCTGAAATAGAAAAAGTAAGAAATGATTCTCTAATTTGAAAATGAATTTGAATAAATATAGATGCTCCAAAATCATGGAAGATTGATTTTTCAACAAATTCATGATGAAAGATATTAACTAGCTATACAATTGATTGAACAAATTGGGTACAAATAAATAATATCCCAATGGAAAATTTAATGAGTATTAATAAAGTTTCTTGTGTAAATGTTGATAATTCATCTACTCAAAATTTAACAACAACTCAAACATGAAGTATTTTATTTGAAAAATGAAAATACAAATTGAGCTGAAATTGTAATAATACTTTTACAAGTTTAAAAATAGAAACTTATAATAAATGATATTTAAAAGAATTTAGCTTTGATGTTATAAGTTGAATAATAAAAAGATAAAGAAATATTTCTTTATCTTTTTATTATTTATGCTGCTTTTTTATGTGAACGATAAACTCTATCATTTGCAGCTTCTCTAGTAGTATTAGAAATCTCAACTCTAGCTCCTAAATCCATTTTTGAAATTTTTGCTTGTAGTCTTGTATTTTCTCCAACAATAATAGGTCAAACAGCAATAACCTCATCTACATCAGCCTTAATTCAATCAAACATAGCTTTACATTGTTCAGCAAATCTTTCATCTATTCAAAGAGATAATAAATATTTAAGAGTATCATTAGATACTTCTCTATTAGAATCAAAATGTTCTTGTAATTTTGTTGTAACTATCATTTTGTTTTTGTTTTAATTATAAATTTATATTTCTCCTTTTAATAAATCTATTTGTTTTTTTATTTGTTCATCAATTGTTTTTTTTCTGTTTTGTAAAACAGCCTGTCTAACCCTTTCAACAGAATCTCAAATAAGTATTTCTTTTTCAAGCTCTAAAGTTTTTTCGATTTTTTGTATCTTATAAACTACTATTTCAAAATTATTTATAAGATTTTGTTTTTTTTCTTCTGGTAAAAAAGTATAAATTTGAAGTATTTCATATCTATCCTTATCGCTTATTTTATATTTTTTAAACAATGTCTCTAAATATATATTCATCTTTTTTTGATTATATTTAAATATTATCATATTGGATTATACTTAGCAAAAATTTTTATCAAATTTTTTTTAAATTTAACTTTACATTTAATAAAATTAAGTTCATAGAACTGATAATAATTCTTCAAGTGATGTTTCTCATAAAATAACTTTAAGTAATCAATCATCTTTTATAGGTATCATTCAATCTCATATAGCTTGGATTTCAAGTTGTAGACGAGAAGCATTATTCAAAATAAGAGATTCCAATTTATCTGTTATTTCCAATACTTCATATAATCAAACTCTTCAATTATATCATGTATGATTACATTTAGCACAACCATTTTCACTTGATTTAAACAAAAGTAGTTCCTCCTTATTTTTTATATATTTTCATACTTTTCAAACTATATAATCTTTTATCTTATCATTTGCTTTATATTGTATCTTACAATGTGGGCAAAGCTTTCTTGCTAATCTTTGAGATATAATCATTCTTAAACTTGAAGTTATTAGAAGTGGATCTACTCACAAATTTACAAGTCTTTGAATTGTATGTGTTGCAGAATTGGTATGGATTGTAGAAAAAACTATATGTCATGTAATACTTGCTTCAACAGCCAATTTTGCTGTTTCTTCATCTCTTATTTCTCATACCATTATTATATCTGGATCTTGTCTTAATAAACTTCTAAGACCTCTTGCAAATGTAAAATCAATGGCTGGATTAATTTGTGTATGATTTACTCATGGAATCCTATATTCTACTGGATCTTCTAGTGTTGAAATATTTTTTTGTTTTGCATCAAATTGACTAAGTAGTGAAAATAAAGTAGTTGATTTACCTGAACCTGTAGGTCATACTGCTAAAATCATACCATAATTGTCTGCTAGATGTTTTTTAATTTTTACCATATTATATGGCATAATTCATAAATCCTTTAAATCAGGTGGTGTTGAATCTTTTTTTAATATCCTTATTACACACTTTTCTCAATATATAGTTGGAATAATTGAAACTCTCATATCAAGTTGTTTACCTCAAAATAATTTATATGCAATTTTTCAATCTTGTGGTAATCTATGTTCATCTATCCTAAGATATGACATAATCTTAATTCTTGCAATGACTGAATCTTTATGCTTAAAATCAAGTATTTTATAATTAACAAAATTTCAATCAATCCTTAATCTAATAATAACATCTTTTTCTGTCGGTTCAATATGAATATCTGATGCTCTAAGTTTAATAGCATTTAAAAACATATCATTTACAATTGAAATAAGAAAACCATCTTCTTTTTTTTCTCAATATGAATTTATATTTAAATCAGAATTTATTGAATTTTTAATAGTTTTTAAATCATCTTTGTTTGAAGAACCAAATAAATCCTCTACTTTCATTTTTTTTCAAGTAGTAGGTTTATTTTTAACAACTCATTTTTTAAAAAGTTCTCAAATATCCATAAAAACCTATAATAAATTATATAGTATTATTCTAACATATTTCATTTATAGAAACAAAAAAACAAGCTTGACAAACTTGTTTTTATTTAAATAATCATTACTTAAAAATTTTTTTATAATTCTTTAAAGTAAACTTTTACATATTTATCTTCCTTCCGATACATATCATTATAATATGTATAGTTATGCTCTGGCCTTTCATAATAAGCACCTGAATTATATGAATCAAGCCAAATTTTAGAAAATCATAGATTTTTTACCCGTTGTTCTAAATGCTTAACAAGTTTTCAACCAACTCATTTTCATCTATATTTTTCTAACACATATAAACTTAAAAGCCAAGGTTTATTTGATTCTTCATAAAAAGAAAAATCCACTAAAACCATTCATATAACTTTATCTCTATCTAATGCCAAAAAGAATTCTGGAATATCTGAATCAGATAATACCATTTCAAAAAGTCTATCTAAATCTACTTCATCTCACCAATGGGACTTCAAATAATTATAAGGAATAATTTTATATTCTGGATTTTGTGATAATTTTATTATTTTCATAAGTTATCTTAAATTTTAAATTGTGTAAATATATTGCTAAATAATTCTTATTATAAAAATAATCCTTCATAAAATGTTAAAATTAAAAATTCTTATAAATCCTTTTTTTCTATCATTGCAATTGCTATTTTTATATCAAAATAGCTGATATCTTTGTGTCATAATTCTTCTAATCTTGTTTTTATTGGTTTTAATTCAGAAACAACACTATTTAAATCTTTTATGATAATATCTTTTATATTTTTCAATTTAGAAAAACTTGTAAATTTCATTATATCTCATAATCAAATTGTTCATAATTCATAAAATTTAACAAAATGACTTTCAATAGTAATTGGTTTTAGATTTCTTATTTCTGATATTTCAGAAATAGTTTTTCAATCCTTAAAAAGTTTGTAAGTTTCTTCATATGTATCTACTTTTTCAGATTTTTCTTTTCTTTCTTTTGTTTTAGATTCCTTTTTATAAAGTGATTTTGTTCAAAGTCTTATCTTTAAATAAGTTTGAAGTTCTTCATTGTCATTTTTTAATAAAAAATCGCGAACAATAGCTATTCTTCAAGTTTCAGTTATTCATAAAAGCGGAAATTTACCATCACTTTTATACAAATAATCAAGAGACATAAGTGATTCAATAACTGCTTGTATCAATTCTGGAGTTAAATCACTAAGAGATCAGTAATTTTGATCATCATCCATATGCCATTCTAGGAGTTTTTTATCATTACTTCCCCGTAAAAATTTAACAAAAGTTTGAATACCAAATCTTGTATCAAATTTTTTAACAGCTTCTAAAACTAGAGCAAAAACTGATATTTTTACTATATCAACTAACTCTTGTTTTCATAGATTTTTCTTTTCTATACAAAAATCACAACTTCCACAATTATCTCAAATTTTCTTTAAATCTTCTTCATCTGCAAAATAGTTTAATATAAATTTTTTTCTACAACTTGGATAAAAAAGAAGTTTTTTTATTTGTTCCAATTTATAATAACTCTCCGTTTTTAAGGCTTCTTGATGATTCCAATCTATTTTTAATGAAGCAGTATTTTGTTTTGATTGCAAAAGCATTATTCATCTACCTCTAAAATCACTTGGAGTTTCATAATCATCAAGTCATCTTTTTATTATATTGTACTTTTCAAGTACTCTTATAATTGCTCCGACTTTTAAATCATTTGCAATACCAGATTCAGAAGCCATTACAAAATATGTTTTTAATATTTTAGCTCAAGCTCATTCTCAAGCTTTAAATTCTTTATATAAATACTCATAAAAACTTATAACTTCATTTTTTGTAGGATATGAATTTTCTATAAAAAATTCTTGTATTTTTGTATCTGCAAATGATGCAATAACAACTCAATAACTATTTTTTCAATCTCTTCATGCTCTACCCACTTCTTGATAATAGTTTTCGATACTACCAGGTAAGTTATAATGAATTACAAATCTAATATCACTTTTATCAATTCACATACCAAAAGCATTTGTTGCTACAATAACTTTATAATTTGAATCCATAAAATTATTTTGCTCTATTTCTCTATTGTCTCAAGTCATTTCTCATGTATAAATTCAAGCAGAAATTCAATTTCAAATTAAGTAATCATATACTTCTTTTACTGATTTTCTTGAAGAACAATAAATTATTCAACTTCATGGTGTTTTTTCAAGTATTTCACTAACTTTTTCAAGTTTTTCTTCTTTTTTACTTATTTCTCTAACTATTAAACTGATATTTTTTCTATCAAAACCAGTGGTAAAAATAGATGGATTTACAAGTCATAATCTAATAGTTATATCTGCTCTAACTTTTTGAGTTGCAGTTGCTGTTAAAGCTATTATTGGAAAATCATTATTTACTTTTAATCTTTCCAAAAATCATTTAAGTTTCATGTAACTTGGCCTGAAATCATGTCACCATTGACTTATACAATGAGCTTCATCTATAGCTACAAGAGAAATCTTAACTCTTTCAATAACTCTTAAAAATTCATCACTATTTAGTCTCTCAGGAGCTATGTACAAAAACTTTATACTATCATCATTTTTTGAGATATCATTTAAAATTATTTGCTTATCATAGTTATCGATTGTAGAGTTTATAAGTTCAGCTCTAAGTCACAGATTATTTAGTTTATCAACTTGATCTTTCATAAGAGAAATAAGTGGGGAAACAACTATTACAAGTCAATCTAAAATGACTCATGGCAATTGATAAGTCAGTGATTTTCAACCTCAAGTTGGCATAAAAACAAGTGTATCTTTTTTATTTAATACACTATCTATTATTTCTTTTTGTCAGTCTCTAAAGTTTTCTAAACCAAATTTTAATTTCAATATATTTTCTAATTTTTCCATCTATATTTTATTTTTTAAATAACTGTTTTTGATTTTAGTTATTTTTAAAAATTAAACAAAAAAGAATATGTAAAAACATATTCTTTTTATAATCAATTTATATAATATTTCATAGCATCTACATGATTTCTTCTCAATTTTTTTACATCTGTTGGTCATCAAGTCTTGTCTAAAAAATATCTCAAATTTGGATTAAACCAAAAAGTATTATCTCTTTTAAAATTAGTCATACATAAATCTTCTAATCAAAAAACTCATTTTTTAAGTAAAAATTCATCTAGTTTTTTCTTGTGTTCTAAATCATCTAAAAGTTCTAATCACAATAAATTTCATATAGTTTCTAAATCATCAAAAGATAAATTTGGAATAGTTTTTCAAATATGCTTTTGTACAAATGTATTTATATCTTGATAATTATCACCAATATCCTTTTGTTTAAATATTCTCCTAAATCACTTTAATCAATATAACTTTAAAGAATATATGCATTCAATTCAATTTTGTTTAAGTATATTTAACATCAAAGTTTTTGATCTTTCTTCATCCAATTCAAAATCTTTAGGAACTCAATCAAGTCATACATATCTTGCAAATCTTTTTAAATGTTCAACCCTAAAATCTTGTAAATGAGTTAATCAAAAACCTTCAAGTATCTCTCTACAAACTTTATCTTCCCATAATAAAGCTCTTATTTCAGTTTTTGGATAATATTTTAAATCAGAAAAATTTGAAATTTTATTATATTTTAAAAAACTTAAAATATAAGTAGATTTATTTATCTCTTTTTTCTTAAGTCATATATCTATTCAAAACTTTTCAATATCTTCTTTTAAAATATGAGATTTAAAAACTCATATACTTAGAAAATAAGATCCAATTAATAAATCATTTCTTACAATATCATCAAAATCTCTAACTGAAAGAGAAATTAAATCATCTAAATAATCTATTTTTAATAGCTTCAATCTGTTTTTCATAACAGATTTTAAATTTTCTCATTCTAAATAATCTAATTCTAACTTTTCTCATAATTTCTTATAATCATCTAAATCTATATTTGTAATAGATTTATCAAATAATCTAAAAATAAGATATTTAAACTCATTATCTTGAGAAAAATACTTTCTAAAATTATTTATACTAAGTGTTTGAAATTCATTTAGGTATGTAACTCCAAATTTTTGTAATTTTGATTTGATACTTATTTTAATTTTACTATAACTTGGTCTTTCTATTCATAAATATTTAGCAAACTTAATTATTCATTCACTTGATATTTTTGATATAGATTCTCCTGTTTTTTCCTTATAAAAATTAAGTAATTTATCACTTTTTGATAAAATAGATTTAAAATCATCAAGTTTTACATAATAAAAATCAAAATAATCACTTAAATTATTTAAGCTAAAGTATTTTTTTATTATATCATATCATCATAAATCTATTACTTGTTCTACTTTTTGTAGAACTTCTTCTATTGATTTACTTACTTCTTGTGATAAATCAGGTGCTCTTTCAAAACCTTGTCCATTTGATTTTTTTGAATTTATATCCTCAACTACCATAAATATATTTAAATATTATATTATTTTTATAATATCATAATTTGATTTTAAAAGCTAGAAAAAAATTCTAGCTTTTAATACAACGGATTCTAGGCCTATTTGCATGTGTAAAACATTCTCCCAAATTAGCTATTTTTCATTTTTTATAAACCATAAAAAAATGTTCTCAATCTCCTCAATCATAAGTAATTAAGCCACCCCAATAACTAATATGAATAACTCAATCATCATCTAATGATCATTTATTAAGTCATAACACATTCATAAAAAATAAAATCTTATTTTCATCATTTCATGGCAAAGCATCTATATAAGATTTCCATTTATATGGAACTTTTTTAGATTTATCTAATTTTTCAGAAGTATAATTTTTAAATTCTTCAATATCAAAAGAAGAAATTGTATCTCCCTTAATATCTTCAACTTCATCTTCTAAAAAGAAAAAACTACTTCATAGTCTTATTCAATTTTCAACAAGTCAAAACCTACCACTTTCTAATGATTCTTTATACCATAAAATATTATTATCATCTAACATTAACCAATCATAAAGTGCCTTTGCTTTTGGATGATTTGATAACTTTAAAATTTCAATTGGATCAATTGCTTGTTCAATTTTGATAACAATTTTATCAACTTCAATTCAAATCCTAAAATCAACATCTCTATTTCATGGAAGAGAAAGTGCTAAATCAGATATTTTTGTTTGTAATTCTCTATCTAATTCAGAAAGACCTAAATCATGTAATCTAAAAAATATCATAGATATATAATTAATAAATTTATATTAAATAATATAAAACTTATTAAATAAATGTCAATATTAATATTTTTTTAGTTTATAACTCCACTCATAATAAGTTCATCATCTAAATATATAGCACATATTTGACCAGATGCTATTGCTCTTTGTTTTTTATCAAAAACTACTTTGTATATGTTTTCTTCCTTGTATATAGTACAATCTTGATCTTCTTGTCTATATCTAATCTTTGCCTTTGCTTTAAGCGGGAAAACATAATCTTTTTTTGCTAAAAAATTGAAATCTAAAACATACAATTTATCATCAAATAATTCTAAATCATTTGCTGTTCAAACTATAATTTCATTGTTTTTTATATCTTTTTTTACTACAAAAATCGGCTCTTTTTGCCCTCATATATCTAGTCATTTTCTTTGTCCAATAGTATAATAAAAAACTCATTTATGTTCTCATAGTATTTTTCAAGATGTATCTTTTACAAGACCTGGTTTATGTTCTATTTTTTGTTCCAAAAATTTAATCATATCAACTTTTCAGACAAAACAAATTCATTGACTATCTTTACGAGTAGCATTTGGAAGTCATGCTTTTATCGCTATTTCTCTCACTTCACTTTTTTGCATATTTCAAACTGGAAACAAAGCTTTACTAAGTTGAAATTGATTTAATCAAGCTAAAAAATAACTTTGATCTTTATTTGGATCAACTCATTTTTTAAGATGATATATATACTTTAATTCCCCTTTCTCCTCTGAGGGGAAAGGGCTAAGGATAGGGGTTCTTTCAATTATAGCATAATGCCCCGTAGCAACCATATCAAAGCCATGTTCAAGTGCTTCATCCAAAAAAACCTTAAATTTAACTTCACTATTACACATGATATCTGGATTTGGAGTAATTCATTTCTTATATCATTCATACATATAATCAAGTACTTTTTCAGCATAAGTTTCCCTATAATCAAAAATAAAAAATGGAATATTTAAATAAGCTGCAACTTCTTTTGCAACTTGTAAATCTAGTTTTGTAGGACACTCTGGATTATTTTCATCAAGGTAATTTATCATAAATCAAGCTGTTACATCATAACCAGCTTCTTTTAATAAATAAGCAGTAACAGCACTATCTACTCAACCTGATAATCAAACTAAAACTTTTTTCATAATAAAAACTTAAATTTTTTGTAGTATAAATAAAAATCTTTAAAAGTAAAAAATAAACCTGAAAAAATCAGGTTTATTTTTTTATTACAAATTACCTCTTGCTTCTTTTAAATGAGAAATAGCCTTATATGGTTTAGGAACATAGAAAAATTCTCTAACTTTTTCTCTTTGTTGCTCTATAACCAGAGTACCATAACCTAAAACATTTGCGGCTATTCAAGTTGCAAAAGCATCAATCTTAGTTACTTTATGTAGATCGATTATCTCTACATTATCTGTATCAAGTAAAGTAGATTTTATAACAATTATATTATCATCATGAAATATAAGTAAATTATTATAATATGCTATATAATAAAGTATTAGCTTTATAAAAGCATAATTTAATAGTATAAATGAAAGTGGTAAGATTATATATTTTATAACTTCACTACCAAGAGTTCAAGAAAATTTAATTGCTAATACATAAAAAGTCAATGATACAAAAACAAAAAAAGCAAATTTGATATATCTAAAAAACATCATTATCCAATGTCTCCTGATCATTATATAGTCATGTTTTGTATAATAAGTCATCTTTTGAAAAAGTTAATAAAATTAAACTACCTAAAAAATATAAAACTATGAGTAAAAAAATCATCCTTCTTTTAACTATTCTATATCACCTTGAAAGTGATTCAATTCAAGTATTTTCCATGTGTCTTTGACTCAATATCTTTAATCTCTCTACTATAAATGCATATAATAAGATTAAAAATAATAGATAAATAATCATATATAAAAATCCCATATTTTTTTGTTAATTTTAATTATAAAAAGTATAAGTATAATTATTTAAAAATCAATTTTGATTAGTTTATTTCTACTTGTTTCTCAAGAAATTATCTGTATAAATTTTTTATTTATTTTCAAACTTTTTGAAATAAAATTAATTATTTCTATATTTACCTTACCATTTTCTGGGATTCATCTAGATTTTATCTTTAAAACTCAGTCTTCCATAAGTCAAACTATCTCTGTTTTATCACTATTTGGAATAACTCTTATTTTTAGATATCAGATATTTTCTTTCTTATCTATAAATTCATTTAAATTCATAAAAAATTTTTTAAAAATTAACTTTTAGTATATAATATAAACAAATATAAAAATATAAAAAATAATTTAAAAAAAATGAAGATTTGAATCGATTTAAGATTTGTAACAGATGAGCTATATTCTAGATTTGCAATACAGCTTATTAAAACATTTATACTGCAAAATAAAGACAATGATTATACTATATATGTAAATAATTTTATAGATGAATTAAATACCGAAAATTGCAATATAAAAAAAGTAAACATAAGAAATTGAAGTTTAAACGAACAATTTGAATTATTAAAAATATTTAAAAAAGATGAAAATAATCTGATGATTTTTTTTAATAATTTTAAGCCTATAAATTATAAATGAGAATATATAACTATAATTTCATGACTTAAAGATATATATTATATGAACTTTTCCTCATATATTGAAAAATACAAATATTTATTTTTGATGAACAAAAATCTAAAAAAATCTCATAAAATAGTTTGTCTTGACCAAAATACAAAGAATGAATTAATAGAAAAATTTGATATAAAAGAATCAAATATATATATAATAAATTGATTTTTTCCTGAAAGTGAACAAATAATAAAAACAACAAATAATTTAGAAGAAATAAACATAAATATAAGAACAAAATATTCTATTAACAATGATTTTTTGATTTATTCATGAGGTGATTCTATAGAAAAAAATTATGAAAAACTTGTCTTAGTTTTGAAGAGGATAAGAGAAAATTGACACAATATAGATCTAGTTTTTCTATGAAATAATATATCTACCAACATAAATCTAAGAAATATAATATTGGAAAACAAGATGGAAAAAAATATTTATTTTTTATGAGATGTATGATTAAATCATAAAAAATATCTATATGAAGAGAGTTTATGAGTAATATTTCCTAGTTTCTACGAACCATTTCCTTTTAGATTAAGTGAACCAATTTATTTTAATAAAAACATAATTTCTTCTGATTTAAAAAATATAAGAAATATTTTTTGAGATAAATTGACTTATTTTTCTCCTATTTCTGTTAATAGTATATTTGAAAATACAAAAAAATATTTAGAAGATCAAAAATATAAAAAGAACCAAGATTATGAAGAAATAAAAAATAAATACACAAAAGAAAATTCTGCAAAAGATCTATTAGAAATAATAAAATAATTATGCTTACAAATAGAAATATAGAAATACTTAAAATAATAGTTTTAGAATATCTTGAAACTTGAGGTGTTTTATGAAGTAAACTTTTGTTACAAAAGTATGATTTATGAGTATCTAGTGCTACTGTTAGAAATGATATGGCTAGATTAGAAGAACTTGAACTTGTATATCAACCATACAATTCAGCAGGTAGACTACCTACTTCAAAATGATTGAGAGCTTTTGTAAATTATCTGATGCAACAAACACCAGAACGCTTTTTAAATAGCAATAATTCAAAAAAACATAACATAAACAATATATGGGATTTTGCAAATAGTATATCTTATGACCTAGCAAAAAATACTTCTGAAATAGCATTTTTCTTAGTTCCTTGAAAAAATATAATGAATCATTCTTGATCTGGAGTATTTTTAGAAAAAAATCATAAAAGATTATGAGATTCTATTTTTTCTATATTAAAAATGCTTGAAGAAAAAGAAAATTTTATACAATTCATACAAAACTTCCCAATGAATGGCTCTCTAAATGTATTTATCTGAGAAGAAAACATATTACCATTTTTGAAAGATTATACTATCATATTAAAACAAATTGTTATTGCATGAGAAGTTTGTTATATATGATTGATTTGAAGTTTAAAAATGAATTATAGTTTTAATATAAGTGCAGTAAATGGTATCATAAAATAAAAAAATAGTTTTAAAACTATTTTTTTATTTTATTTAACTCTAAACTTAGTTTATACATTCATGTTTCTAAATCAACTATTTTATAGTTTCATTTATTATCTAGTTCTATATATTGTAATAAAAAATAAAGGAAATTAATTTCCTTTATTTTTTATTACAAGTTTTACTTAGTTTTTTCATTTGTATATTTACTTTCATAATCTTCTAATTGTTTAGGTGTAGGTGGCATTGCTGTATTAAATCTTTTATTCTCATATATAAATATAAAATATAATGCTTGTATGATAAATATTACTATTATAGTAATTATTACTATTTTACTTAATTTTTTCATTTTTTGTTCAGTTACTATACATATCTATTTCTTCCTGAGTATATTTAAGTCAAGGCATTCTACTCCATCTTTTATCTTCATAAAAAAATACAATATATAATATATAAATTATATTTGCCAATATAATAGAAACTATTGTAATTATAGCTATTTTAGTTTTACTTAGTTTTTTCATTTTTTAATTCATTTTTATAATCTTCTAATTGTTTAGGTGTAGGTGGAGTAGCAACATTCCACCTTGTATCTTCATAAAAAAATACAATATATAATATATAAATTATATTTGCCAACAAAATAGAGATTATTGTAATTATAACTATTTTAGTTTTACTTAGTTTTTTCATTTTCTATTCAATTAATTATTCAAGGTTTTTGTATTAAATCAGGCATTCTACTCCATCTTTTATCTTCATAAAAATATACTCTATATATATGAAAAGATACTGCTGTTAATAATATAATTAATATTAGTATTTTAGTTTTACTTAGTTTTTTCATTTTTTGTTATTATAAAATTATTATTAGTAGAAACACTACCATTTAGTATAGTTATTTCATATACTTCTCAAAATCAATCTTTATTGTTTTTATCTTTGTTGTTTAACAACTCAATTATATATTTTCCATCTTCTAAATTTTTAAAACTAAAAAATCATTCTTTATTAGTTTTAACAAAACAATTTATATCTTCATGTTCATTATTTTTGTCTTTTTCACTATGCTTCTCAGGATTTTTTAATCATGAATAACATTTATACTTATGTTTTGGATTATTTTTCTTTTTATCTTTTTTATTATACAAAAAATCATCTCAATCCTCTATATACAATGCAACTTTGTATCATTTAAGTAAATTATCATTTTTATCAAATAATCAATTTTTATTTTTGTCATTGTATACTATTCATGATATTTCTCATTTTTTTCAATCATTATTAGTTATTGGTTTTATTTCTTGTATTTTTTCATATTCTCAATCCAAATCATTATCTACACTTTTAGTTATAGATGATTCTCAATTTTTTATTACTTCTTCCCAATTTATATCATAATTAGTTAATCATTGTTCTATAACACTATTTGAAATATAGATAGTTCAAGTTCAATTATCTTTAAAATCATCTGACAATATCGTATATTTTGAATTATTTTTATCACTAAGTTTCATAGAAATATTTTCTCTTGTTATATTAAATGAATCTCTATCTCAAACTTTTGTTGGTATGTTTTCTATTTTAGTAAAAAAATCATTTGTAGATACATATAAATCATAGATTTCATCTATTTTTCAATCAACATTGATATTTAATCAAGTTAAATCATTTGAAACACTGAAATTTATTAATCCATCATTTGAGTCACTGTTAGCAATATAACTTCAATTTCTAGTGAAACTAACTCAATCTATTTCTTTATATATATTTCAATCTTTTATTCATGAAATATTTCAATTCTCATCACTTAGATAAATATCTGAACTTCATCAAAATATGATATCATAATAGTCTCAATATTCTAATCAAATTGGCTTATGTTTACCTCAATTGTTATACATAACCTCAATAGGAACTATATATATCTCATCTATTGTTTTCCATTTTAATTCATCATTATAATGAGGAGAATATATTTTTCAATTAGGTAAAATCTCTAAATATTGTTTATAATGAGCTCAATTATTATTAATAAAGATATTACTATCCCAAATATATATTTTATTTCATTCAATCTTATAAGGAATAACATAGTGTTTAGAAAAAAATCAATATTCATTTAATCATTGAAATCATAGAATATATCAATTATTCATATTTTTTATTTCATTTAATATATCAATTGATTCTTTATCCATTGATTTTTTTTCTTCTTTTTGAAAAATCTCAGATCATTGAGAAGTTTGTATAGCTTGAATATCTTTAAAAATTAGATTATCAGTATCATTCCAATAAGTAATACCATTTTCAATCAATGTATCAAAATCAGTAACTCAAAATATATCATTATTAACTCAGTTATAAAATTGAGTGTAGTTTTTAGATAGATATTGTGGATATGATTTATACATCAATGCAGAAGTAGATAATCAAAAACAAGCTCAATCAAATAATGAAGGATTTTCTTGATTTAATCATAGCATTTCAAAAGTATTAAATAATTTTCTTTCACTATCCAATTCTGATAAATCAAATGCAGACTCAAAAACATCCCATTTATATCAGTCAATTTTTTCTCTTTTTCAGTGAAATAATCAAGTATTATCTATTCATCAATCTAAGTTTTTACTATAAGTAGGCTTATTTGTAAAACTAAACCCATAAGGATAAGGTTCAAATCATTCAAAAAGTGAAAAATCTATTTCCCAAGCTTGATTCGTAGCATAATCAACTACTTCACTTGTATTTCAATTGTTATCTGTAGCTTTTACTTTCCAAGTATAGTTTCATTCTCAAAGATATGGTATAGTTATAGTTCATGTTCATGAAAATATTTCTATACTATCAGTATACATAGGTATTGTTTGTCAGTGTTTATATACTTCAAAAATCATATTGTATGAATTTGTTGTATCATTTTGTATACTTGCTTCTAGTATCACTCAACTTCAAGATTGAAATTTACCTATTGTAGTTCATGCTTGTATTTCTTCTCTTTCTAAAAGTGGAGACTTAATATATTGTTTTAAATTTGTTGGTGTTGGGATTTGTGTTGGTTCTTGTATTTCTATATTTTCTGTAAAGCTTTTCCATTTATATCAAACTGGAAAATTTAATTGCTTATAATAATTATAACCCCAACACTTTAGTTCATCATCTGTTGTTATTCAACATGTATGATTTCATCATAAATCAATTTCTTTCCAAGAAATATCAATAGGTATATTATTTTGTCAATAAAAATTATAGCCCCAACATTTTAATTCATCATCTGTTGTCATTCAACATGTATGATATCATCATAAATTAATTTTTTTCCATAAATATCATTCTGGAATATCTAGTTCTCAATAATTATTAAGTCAACCCCAACACTTTAATTCATCATCTGTTGTTATTCAACATATATGATATCATCAAAAATCAATTTCTTTCCAAGAAATATCAATAGGAATATTATTTTGTCAGTCATAATTATACCCCCAACACTTTAGTTCATCATCTGTTGTTATTCAACATGTATTCATATTTCATAGTATAATTTTTTTCCATTTATATCAAATTGGTATATTTAATTGTCAATGTAAATTATATCCCCAACACTTTAATTCATCATCTATTGTTATTCAACATGTATGATATAATCATAAATCAAAGTCTTTCCATAAGTAATTAGATGGTATAATATTTTGTCAATAAAAATTATAGCCCCAGCATTTTAATTCATTATTTGTTGTTATTCAACATGTGTTTAATGAGCCAGTAATAACCTTTTTCCATTCATATCATTGAGGAGTATTTGATAATCAACCTTGAGTACTTCACCAGCATTTCAAATCTCAATTAATTGTAAATCAACACTCATGTGAATTTCAAGCACTCACACTATTTACTCACAAAAAAACTACTATCATTGATAGCATTAATAAAAAAATCTTTTTCATAGTTCAAGATTTTAAAAAAATAAAATACCTCAATTGATTTTTTGGAGAGAGAACAAATTTATTATACCCTTTTTAAACTCTATGCAAATCTATTTTTTCTATATTAAATTCATATTAAATTTTGAAATTTTAAAAATAAAAGAAGATATTAAAATGATCTGCCCCCTAAAAAGTAGAATGAAAAAAAAGAGAACATTCTACTTTTTTTAGTGTAAAAAATAAATATACTAAAAAATATTACTAAAAATAATAAAAATGG
>JAQVDN010000014.1 GCA_028698305.1 Candidatus Altimarinota bacterium | reverse complement strand
GGCCAGGAGGTCATTCTACGGCTGGAGGAAAAACACGCCGGGACTTCACATTACAAGGAATACAAGTCGCTCCGGTACTTGATGCGGCGCTCATTTACCAGCGACTTCGACTTTTAAAGGACGGGTGACCGATGAACGAACTTGACCAGAAAATCAACACACACTTCCCGGGACTCGTTGTCCGCAAGGATCTCGTCAAGACGGTCAAGGGCAACGCCATCGTTCCCTCCTACGTGCTGGAGTACCTGCTGGGACAGTACTGCGCCACCAGCGATGAGCCGACCATCCAGACCGGTATCGAGACGGTCAAAGAGATTCTTGCCAAGCATTATGTTCACCGGAATGAAGCCGGGTTAGTCCGCTCGAACATCAAGGAAAAGGGGCGCTACAAGGTCATCGACAAAATCAGTGTCGATCTGAACGACAAGAAGGATGTCTATGAGGCGCAGTTCTCCAACCTGGGTATCAAAGAGGTCCTTGTTGATTCCGGAACGGTGAAAAAGCACCCCAAGCTCTTGGTCGGCGGAGTGTGGTGCATTGCTGATCTGGAATATGAGTTTACCGAAGACAAGGCCGTCAGCCCCTGGGTCTTGTCCACTCTCAAGCCGATCCAGCTCTCCCATTTCGATTTCGACGGCTATGTCGAGGCCCGCAAGCAATTCACCACCGACGAGTGGATCGACCTGCTGGTGCAAAGTATCGGCTTCAACCCGGATATGTTCGGCAAGCGCAGCAAGCTGACCCAACTGGTCCGCCTGATCCCGTTTTGCGAACGCAACTACAATCTGATCGAACTTGGCCCCAAGGGGACCGGGAAATCTCACATCTACTCGGAGTTCTCGCCGCACGGCATTCTGATCTCCGGCGGCGAGGTTACGGTTCCCAAGCTTTTCGTGAACAACTCTTCCGGAAAGATCGGACTGGTCGGCTACTGGGATTGTGTCGCCTTCGACGAGTTTGCCGGAAAGCAAAAGCGCGTGGACAAGGCCCTGGTCGACGTCATGAAGAACTACATGGCCAACAAGTCCTTCTCGCGGGGCGTCGAGACGCTGGGCGCAGAGGCCTCCATGGTGTTCGTGGGCAACACCCAGCACACCGTGCCCTACATGCTCAAGCACTCGGACCTGTTTTGCGAGTTGCCCGACAAGTTCTACGACTCCGCGTTTCTGGACCGCATCCATTTCTATATCCCGGGCTGGGAGATCGACATCATCCGGGGCGAGATGTTCTCCAGCGGCTACGGTTTCGTGGTGGACTACCTAGCAGAGATTCTTCGCTCGCTCCGCAATCACGATTACTCGGACCGCTACAAGGAGCACTTCTCCCTCTCCTCCGATATCTCGACGCGTGACCGAGATGGCATCAACAAGACATTCTCTGGCTTGATGAAGATCCTGTTTCCGCATGGGGGGGCGACCAACGAAGAAGTCGAGGAGCTGCTGCGGTTCGCAATTGAGGGCCGCAAGCGCGTTAAAGACCAACTGATGCGAATCGATTCCACCTACGGGAACGTCCGCTTTACCTATCTGGGCACTGATGGCCAGGCCAAGCCTGTCACCACGCTCGAAGAGGAGGAGTACCCCAGCTACTACCACAAGACCATCGCCGAGGGTGAAGACGGGAATATCTTAAGCTTACCGCCAGTTCCAACCGAACCACTGGCACCGGCCGAGCCTGTCCTCAAGGAAATGCACCTTACATTCCAGGAGAACCAGAAAGGCCTCTCCTTCGATACGCTGCTCGGTCCTTATCTCAAGGACGCGACTGCAATCACAGTCACCGATCCGTACATCCGCCTGTTTTACCAGATGCGCAACTTCATGGAATTTTTGGAGACCGTGGTCAAGCACAAGGCTCCGGATGAGGAAGTGTCCGTGCATCTGGTGACGACGGAAGACGAGTTCAAAGGCGAACAGCAGAAAGAAAACTTCGAGAAGATGAAGGAGTCCGCCAGCTCGGTGGGCGTGAACTTCACCTGGGAGTTAGACAGCACCGGAACTATCCATGCCCGCCACATTGTGACCGACCACGGCTGGAAAATCTCCCTAGATCGAGGCCTCGATATTTTCCAGCGATACGAGTTGAACGATGCCTTTACCTTTGCAAATCGGTTGCAGCAATACCGGCCATGCAAGGCGTTCGAGGTGACGTTCATTAAACAAAAGCCGAATCGAGCTGAGGGGTAATAACATGAGCGGGATATCGGCATCACTGTCCAAATGGTTTTCAGAGCGCCCCCAGTGGCTCCAGATTGCGGCTACTCGGCTACTTCAGCAGTCCGAGCTTACCGAAAGAGACGTCTCTGATCTCGCAACCCTGTGCCAGCGGGAAGCCGACGGAAAGTTGCCCAAAACGACTTGTTCCTTTCCCGCTACCGCGTTCTCCCAGGGCGCTGCAGGCACCTTGCGTTTGTGCTCAATCAGTGATGTCGAAGGAGTAAACGCCCTTGCTCCAAAAAAACCACTTGAGTTTGGTAAGGGTAATATCACGATTGTTTATGGCAACAACGGGTCAGGCAAATCCGGTTACGTCAGACTCCTCAAGCATGTATGCGGTGCCCGCGAGACGGGTACCCTTCACCGCAATGTCTATAAGCCCGGCTCTGCCGTACAGAAAGCCTGCATTTCGTTTGAGCAGGACGGCATTCCGAAGAGTCATACGTGGTCAGGACAAGGGATCTGCGATGACCTCAATAGCGTTGATATTTTTGACACCTCCTTTGGCAAGGTCTTTGTCAGCAGCGAAGACGAGGTGAGCTACGAGCCGCCGGTATTATCGTTTTTCAGCTCGCTCATCCTCGCTTGTGAAAAGGTCGCCTCCGCCCTGGACGCCGAAACCAATCGGCACCAGTCAAAAAAGCCGAATATCCCGGCTGACAAGAAGGTCACTCCTGAAGGCATCTGGTACGAATCCATCAGCGCCAAGACCACCACCCAAGACATCGACAAGCGTTGCGCATTTGGCAGCGCTGACGAGACCGAGATGCAAACGCTGCAGCAGCGCCTTGCCGAACAGGCACCGGCGGAAAAAGCGAAGCAGCTGAGAAAGCAGAAACAGCATATCGACACTCTGGTCCAGGATGCCCAAAAGTATCTGGAGCAATTATCCGACGAGAATTACCGACGGATAATTGCTGCCAAGAAGAAATCGATCGTCAAGAAGACTGCGTCAGATACGGCGGCGGAAAAGGTGTTCTCCGGCAGCGAATTGGAAGGCATCGGATCTGATGTCTGGAAAGAACTTTGGGAAGCGGCCCGGAACTACTCCGTATCGGCTGCCTACAAAGAAGCCGAGTACCCGAATGTTTCTGATGGCTCCCGTTGTGTCCTGTGCCATCAGACCTTGACCCAGGAGGCCAAGGAGCGGTTGGTCTCCTTCGAAAATTTCGTGAAGGGCGAAATGCAGAAAGCCGCAACAGATGCGGCCAAGGAATACGAGACCGCCAGTCAAACTATCGAGGCGATACCGACATCGGAGACGCTGAAGACACGTATCGATGCGGCTGGCATTCCACAGGATGAGGTCGCCAGCCAGGTGACGGATTTCTTTGCTCAATTGCAGGCCAGGAAAGACCAACTCCCTGGGATCGATTCCGAAGAAGCCATTCCCGACCCTCTGCTCTCACCGAAATGGATCGAAGAAGCCAACACCCGCTCGAAGAGCCTCGGTGAACTCGCGGCAAAATATGACGAAGACGCAAAAAGCGACAATCGAGAGGAGATCAGGAAAAAGCTAAACAGCCTGCAGGCCAGAAAGTGGTTGTCTGAGCACCGCGCCGCCATTGATGAAGAAGTCACCCGATTGAAGCTGCTAAACCAGATTCAGGAAGCCAAGAAGTCGACCAACACCAAAGCCCTGTCCCAGAAGAAAGGGGAGCTGGCAGAAGCCTTGATCACGGATGCGTTCGTGCAAAGGTTCAATGCGGAGCTCAAGGCCCTGGGCGCGTCTCAGGTGAAGGTTGAGCTCGTGAAATCAAAAGTCTCCAAGGGCCGCGTCCTTCATAAGCTCCAGCTTCGAGGGGCCTCTCAGAATGGGCTCGCCGATGTCCTGAGCGAGGGAGAAAATCGGATCGTTTCCATTGCGGCATTTTTGGCCGACGTCACCGGCAAGAGCAACCAGGCCCCATTTATCTTCGACGATCCAATATCTTCACTTGACCAAAGCTATGAAGAGGCCGTGGTTCAAAGGCTGATCGAGTTGTCTCAGGATAAGCAGGTCATTGTCTTTACTCACCGCCTGTCCTTGCTGGGAACGGTCAGGCATTTTGCCGAGAAAAAGACTATCAAGCCCGATGTGGTGAGCATCCGCTCTGCGGACTGGGGGACCGGAGAGCCAGCTCCCATTCCACTTTCACAGAGTGACATCAAATCCGCCCTGAACACACTCATGAATCAGCGGTATCAGGATGCAAAGAAGGCAGGTGAGAACGGCGAATTTGAACATGCCGAAATCTTGCTGAAGTCGATATGCAGCGACTTTAGGACCTTGGTGGAGCGCTCTATTGAAAATGATCTGCTGTGCGGGGTGGTTCAAAGATTTCAGCGACCGGTCCATACGTTGAAGCTCAAGGATCTGGCTAAATTGAAGGACGCGGATTGCAATCTCCTTGATTCGCTCATGACCAAATACTCCGGGTTTGAACACTCGCAGCCAACAGAGTCACCAGTGGAGCTGCCGAAGCCAGACGATCTTCTGGCCGACATGAGTTCATTAAAAAACTGGCGTGAAGAATACGCGAAGCGCCCCGCCTCTGCGGTGGCTGGGTAACAGTATGAGACTTCTCCACACATCCGACTGGCACATTGGGCGCACTCTTTATGGCAGAAAACGCTACGAGGAGTTCGAGGCTTTTCTGACCTGGCTGGCGGAGACGATTCAGCAGAATGAAATCGACGCGCTGCTGGTAGCGGGTGATGTCTTTGACACCAGCGCTCCTAGCAATCGTGCCCAGGAGCTCTATTACCGGTTCCTGTGCCGGGTGGCCGCCTCGTCCTGTCGGCATGTTGTTGTCGTCGCGGGAAATCACGATTCACCGTCCTTCCTCAATGCTCCCAAGGAGCTGCTTAAGGCCCTTGATGTCCACGTTGTCGGCAGTAGTACGGAATCCCTGGAAGACGAAGTGCTGGTGCTCCGTAATGAGCAGGACGCTCCGGAATTGATTGTCTGCGCCGTGCCCTACCTCCGCGACCGGGATATCCGCGTGGCGGAAGCAGGTGAGAGTGTCGAGGATAAGGAGCGGAAGCTGATTGACGGCATACGCACTCATTACGCCGCTGTCGCCGCTCTGGCCGAACAGAAGCGCGAGGAACTCGGGGTTGATATTCCCATCGTTGGCACGGGGCATCTGTTCACCGCTGGCGGACAAACCGTCGATGGCGATGGCGTGCGCGAACTCTATGTTGGCACCCTGGCTCATGTGACGGCGGGGATTTTCCCCGCGAACTTTGATTACCTGGCACTTGGACACCTCCATGTCCCGCAAAAGGTGAACGGCTCCGAAACCATACGCTACAGCGGCTCTCCACTGCCCATGGGGTTCGGAGAGGCAAAGCAGCAGAAGAGCGTTTGTCAGGTCGAATTCCACAGTACGTCTGCATCCGTACAACTGGTCGACGTTCCGATGTTTCAAAAGCTCGAACGCGTCAAGGGAGACTGGGACGGCATCTCAAGCCGCATCCTCGAATTGTCGGCAACGGACTCCCAAGGCTGGCTCGAAGTCATTTACGACGGCATTGAGGTCATTGGCGACCTGCGAGAGCGCCTGGAGGAAGCGATTTCAGGCACCCAAATGGAAATTCTCCGGATAAAGAACACCCGCATCATCGACCGCGTGCTGGGACAAATCCATGAAGAGGAAACACTCGACGATCTGAACGTGAACGACGTGTTCGAACGATGCCTCGCCGTTCATGAGGTGCCTGAAGACCAGCGGCCGGAACTGCTTCGGGCCTACCAGGAAACGGTCTCGTCTCTCTATGAAGACGATGTGCAGGCGGAATAGAGAGGCTGTCGATGAGAATACTGCAGGTACGCTTCAAGAATCTGAACTCACTGGTCGGCGAATGGCAAATCGACCTGATGCACCCGGCCTTCGCGTCTGATGGCATCTTTGCCATCACCGGCCCCACCGGCGCGGGGAAGACCACGATCCTCGATGCTATTTGCCTCGCCCTTTATGGGCGGACGCCTCGCCTGAACAAGGTCACCAAGAGCGGAAACGAAATCATGTCCCGCCAGACCGGCGAATGCTTCGCCGAGGTGACCTTCGAAACCCAGACTGGGCGTTACCGCTGTCACTGGAGTCAACACCGGGCACGCAAGAAGCCGTATGGCGAACTCCAGCCACCGAAGCATGAGATTGCCAATGCTGATTCTGGGGAGATTTTCGAATCCAAGATCAGAGGTGTAGCCGACCAGATCGAGTCGGCTACCGGCATGGACTTTGTCCGTTTCACTCGCTCCATGTTGCTGGCCCAAGGCGGCTTTGCCGCGTTCCTCCAGGCGGCACCGGATGATCGGGCTCCGATCCTGGAGCAGATAACGGGTACAGAGATCTACAGCCGGATATCCATCCGTGTCCATGAGCGGCAGCGCGAAGAGCGGGAAAAGCTGAACGTGCTCCAGGCTGAAACGGCAGGCATCGTGATTCTTGAGCCGGAGCAGGAACAAGAGATTGGGCAGTCACTCGAGACAAAGCAGAAGGAAGAGACAGACCTTGCCGCCAAATCCGCTGACACCGGGAAGGCCATTGCCTGGCTCTCCACCATTGATGGGCTAAAGAAGGAAATCGGCAACCTGGCTGACGAGGCGAGCAAGCTGCAAATCGATATCGAGGCGTTCAAACCGGATCGTGAAAAGCTCAACCGGGCTTTGAGTGCCGCCTCACTGGACGGTGCATACGCAACGCTCACCGCCACCCGCAAACAACAGGCGGATGACAGAGCAGCGTTGAAAACTGAGGAAGAGGCGCTTCCTGGACTGGAATGCTCCGCCAAGGAACACACCGAGGCACTGAAATCGGCTGAGCAACAAACCGCTCGGGCCAAAGAAGAGCTGAAAGCGGCCGCGCCTACATTGCAGAAGGTTCGCTCCCTCGATCAGAAACTTGCCGATCAGAAAAAAGCTCTTTCGGAAGGTGATGAGGGCTGTAAGAAGGATGCGGCAAAGATTGATGTAGACAAAAAAGCCCGGCTCGAAGAGCAGGAAAAACGATCCAAGGCTCATGAGACGCTGGATCTTGTGGGCGGCTACCTCAAAGAGCATGCACAGGATGAATGGCTGATCAGCGGACTGGCTGGCGTTGAAGAACAGTTCGGAGGCCTGCTCTCCAAGCAAAAAGAAATCGTTCAAAAAGAAGCTGTCCAAGAAACGGCCACGACGGCTTTGGAACTGGCGACAAAGTCACTCGACGACCGTCAGAAACAATCAGGCATTCGGAAGCAGGAACTGGAGGAGGTCTCAAAGCAGATTCAGCAGGGCAAAAATGCATTGAGCCAGCTTCTGGGAGACCGCTTATTGCGAGAATACCGCACCGAGAAGGAAACCCTGCTGCGTGAAATGGCCTTCCTGACGAAAATAGCGGAGCTTGAAGATCACCGGGCAAAACTGGAAGGCGGCAAGCCCTGTCCACTCTGCGGCGCAACCGAACACCCCTTTGCGGAAGGGAATGTCCCTGTCCCCGATGAAACCGAAAAGAAGATTGACGCCCTGACCAGGATGATCAGCAAAGCCGAGGATCAGGAAGCCGCCATCAAGAGACTTGAAGAAGCTGAAAGCCTGGCCCGTAAAAACCTGACGGAGGCTGAAAAGCTGGAGTCAGCAGCGGCTAATGACAAGAAGGCTGGCGAAAAAGCCATAGTCGAGGTGAAGGACGGCCTGGTGAAACTCCGTGCTGATTTTGCCGAACGCAGGCAGGCCGTCTCTACCAAACTCCAGCCGCTTGGTATTGCTGAAATTCCTGAAACGGACATTTCATCACTGATCGAAACCCTCAGAGTGCGGCTGAAAGCGTGGCAGGCCCAGGTCAAGAAAAAGGCGGACATCGAGAAACAGATTGCCGACATCGACAGCGAGCTGAAGCGGCTGGATGCGGTTATCGAAACTCAAAGCACCGCCCTGGCCGAAAAGCTGGAGCGCTTGGAGACCGTGAAAAAGGAACTCGCCACCGGAAGTGATGAGCGTAATGCGCTTTACGGAGATAAGAAGCCCGACGATGAGGAGCGCCGTTTGAACAAGGCGATTTCTGATGCCGAAGGTGCCGAAAAGCAGGCCAGAGAACTGAACAATGAGTTCCAACAAAGGCGGAATACCGCGAAGGCCCATGTCGAATCTCTGAAGAAACGCATCGACCAACGAGAGCCGGAACTGAGAGGTCTGGAAACCGAATTCTCCGCAGCGCTCGCGCCCGTTGGTTTTTCAAATGAAGAACAGTTTTTGGCGGCCAGGCTTCCCTCTGAACGGAAGGCTGAATTGGCGGCTACGGCCAAGGATCTAGATGAGCGCCAAACTGATCTGAAAGCTAGACAGAAGGATCGGGAAACGCGCTTGACCACGGAGATGGCCAGCAAGATCACCGACAAGTCGCTGGAAGAGCTTGAGCCCCAATTCAAGGAGCACGAGGAAGCCTTGAAAGAGCTGCGGGACATCATTGCCGGTCTCAAGCACAAGCTAAGTGAGAATACGGCTGCAAAAGAGCGGATAAAGGAAAAGCAGACAGCTATCGAGGCCCAGAAAAAAGAGTGTCGCAGGTGGGAAAACCTGCACGAATTGATCGGCTCCGCAGACGGTAAGAAGTACCGCAATTTTGCTCAGGGGCTGACCTTCGAAATGATGATTGGTCACGCCAACGGGCAACTGCAGAAGATGACCGACCGCTACTTGCTGGCCCGGGACGACGCTCAGCCCCTGGAGCTCAACGTGGTCGACAACTATCAGGCTGGGGAGATTCGGTCCACGAAGAACCTTTCCGGCGGGGAGAGCTTTATCGTCA
>JAQVDN010000003.1:41282-127221 GCA_028698305.1 Candidatus Altimarinota bacterium | reverse complement strand
TTTTATTTTTATTCATAGTTTTTAGTTTAAAATAAATACTAATAAGTAAATTATTAGTATTTATAAGAGTTTTACAAGTGTTTTTTTGGTTTTGGATTGATTTTTAATTGTTTTTAGGTTTAATTTTTTTACTTATAATTTTCTAAATGATTTTAATTTAAATAATTTCATATCTTTTTTTGTATTTCTAAAAAAATTTCTTCAAAATATGTTTTTGAATCAAAATTATTTTCTATATTGTATAACTTTGCTTTATATATACTAGGTCATATTCTTCATGAAAAAAGTATATCATAATTTTTTTGTTTTTTTGAAAGTAATTTCAAAACTTTAGTATATCAACTTGTATAAACCAAATCTTTTAAAAAGAAATTATTTCATCATAAACTAGCATAACGATGAAAACGATAATAATAATGCATAGCCTTTTCTCTAGTAAATCACTTAACTTTTAGTATATTATAAATCTTATCTTGTTTTTGCTTTTGAGACAATTTTTCATTTAATAAAATATTATAACAAGCATCATAATATGGATTATACTTTAAACCTGGTATCAATTTTTCTCCATAATAATATTCATTATACAATGCAAATCCTTCTTCATATTTCATATAATCAGAAAAACCATAACTTGTTCAAAAGTTTCTCTTATTATTATACCTTCTGAGAAAATGAGTCATTTCATGAAAAAATAATGTAATAAGTTCTCTCAAACTATATTCTTTTTTATTTGGAATAACAAGAGTACCTGAAGAATGGGACATAAAAGCATATGCTCAAAATCTATATTTTAGTTCTGGTATTTTTGTTTTAGAAAACTTTAATAAATCTAAAAGTCCATTTTTTGATATAAATTGAATATTTTCTTCCAATGGAGTTATCTCTACATCTTTTAAAATAGAAGATTTAGTTACTCAAAAAAATCTCTTATTATAATAATCATAATTAAATTCTGGATAAGATATTTCATATTTTGAATCTATTTTATTTGCTTCAAAGTCATAGACATTTTTTAGAAAATCTATTTTTTTATAAACAAAATTTATTTCTTTTTTTAAAAGAGAATAATAAATATCTCCTAATTTTGATTTATTTTTTTCTATACTATCAAGTATTTTTTGTAATTTAAGCTTTTGTTCATAAAGTTTTCAAAGATAAATATATCTATATTCTTTTAGATTTCCTACCTTTTTATATCAAAAAATAATAGGATTTTGAAGTATATTATTCTTCATAAGTGGCTTAAGAAGTGTAACATTGTTTTTTGAAATTTCCTTTAAATATTTTATAAACATAATTTAAAATAGTTATTAATTATTTAAAATATAAAAAAATAGTAGAGTTTGTCTACTATTTTTTTAATAAATTAACAAAAGCTTCACTTGGAAGACTTACTTTACCAAATTGCTTCATTTTTTTCTTTCATTTTTTTTGATTTTCAAGAAGTTTTTTCTTTCTTGTTATATCTCAACCATAAAGTTTTGCAGTTACATCTTTTCTCATAGCAGAGAGATCCTCACGAGCAACTATTTTAGCTCAAACTGCAGCTTGTATTTTAATTGCAAAAAGTGCTCTTGGAATAGTTTCTTTAAGCTTTGCACATATTTTTCATCATATATAATGAGCTTGATCTCTATGACAAATAAAAGATAAAGCTTCTACTTTTTCGTCAGCGATAACTATATCAAGTTTAACCATGTCATCTTCCCTAAATTTTATAAATTCATAATTTAAAGATGCATATCAACTTGAAAGAGATTTTATTTCATCATAAAAATCTCAAATTAACTCATTCATAGGTAATTCATAAGTAAGCATTACTCTATCACTATCTATAAATTGTTGATTGATAAATTTTCATCTTCTATCTTGACTAAGTTGCATCAAATTACCAACATAACTAAGTGGAGTTATTATCTCTACTTTTGCAATTGGTTCTTCTATAGTTAGATATTTTTCTCTATCTGGAAGCTCCTCAGGATTAGAAATATAAACATAAGTATTTACAATCTCTCAAGAAATCACTCTAGATATTTTTTCTCAAGCTTGATTAATAAGTTCTGGAAAAAATCTAGAATACTCACTTGTTTTATCTCAATACATTTTTACTCTATATGTAACTTGAGGTGATGTCATAATAACATCCATATCAAATTCTCTAAAAAGTCTTTCTTTAACTATATCTAAATGAAGTAATCACAAAAATCAACATCTATAACCATGTCATAATGCTTGAGAAACACTTGATTCAACACTTAAAGCAGAATCATTTAATACTAATTTTTCAATAGCATCTTTAAGTTGAGGATATTCAGCTGAATCCATAGGATAAATACCAGCATAGATAAATGGTTTTGCTTCTCAAAATCACTCAATTGCATGTGCATCTTCAGGTTTTGATTTTGGTCATTCTACAATCTCAGGTTTCCATAAAGTATCTCAAACCTTTGCATCTCTAATAGTTTTAAGTCAAGTAACTACATATCAAATAGTACCATTTTCTATTTTTTTATCACTTACATATTTTGGTGAAAAATAGCCTACATCAAGTGCCTCAATTTTTTTCTTTGAATGCAAAAATGTCAAACTATCACCTTTTTTAATTTCTCAAGAAAATACTTTTACATATGATACTACTCATCTATAAGTATCATATTGACTATCAAAAACTAGAGCTTTTAATTCTTCTTTACTATGATCATCTTGATTATTATATACTTTTGGTTCTCAGACTCTTTCTATAACAGCATCTAAAACCATTTCAACATTTAATCATGTTTTAGCTGAAATTGGAATTATTTCTTCTTTTTTACAACCAAGTAAATTTATGATTTCTTCACTAACTTTATCGACATCAGCTGCTGGTAAATCTATCTTATTTATAACAGGAATGATATCTAAATCATTTTCTATTGCCATGTAAACATTACTCAAAGTTTGAGCTTCAATTCATTGAGTTGCATCAACAATCAAAAGAGCACCTTCAACAGATGCCAAACTTCTACTTACTTCATATTGAAAATCCACATGACCAGGAGTATCTATTATATTCATTTGATAACCTTTCCAATTCATACGAACTGGAGTAAGTTTTATAGTTATACCTCTTTCTTGTTCAAGTTCCATAGTATCAAGCATTTGACCATTTTTCATATCTCTTTTATCTATAGTTCAAGTGATTTCAAGAAGTCTATCAGCAAGAGTAGATTTACCATGATCAATATGTGCTATGATACAAAAATTTCTAATCTTATTTAATTCCATATAATTTTACAAATATTTATTATTTATCGGTCAGCATTTTATAAATAAAAACTAAAAAGTAAAGACATAAAAAATGAAACCTGCGGTTTCATTTTTTATGTGTTAAAATATTCTCTAAATAACTTAAAAATATTTTTCTTTTTTATTTTCATATTTTCATCAAATTCATCAATTATTAGCAATTTAGAATAATGTTTTTTTATAAAATTAAAATCTGTTGCCAAATAATCATAATTTTTATTTGAAAGCTTTATTGCTCAGATCTTTATAAAACCATCTTTTGTAGGTCAAATTTCTTTTCAAACTGCGCTATAATCAGTTTCAATATTATAAACTGAATCTCTATTTTTGATTTTTTCTAAAAGTTTATGATTAAAATCTCTAAGTATTCATCTACTTGTAGCATATATATTTACAACTATATTATTTTCTTTCAATTTAGAAGATTTATAATTCTCTCAAAGTATAAGTTCATATATATTTAATCAATATGATTTTTTAAGTAACTCCAATCTTCATCAACCTATTCTACCATTTAATTCTATAGTTTTAAGTTCTCATTTAGTGTTTATTTTAAATTCATGATGAACATATGTATTTCTTATAGAAGTTGCTTTTACTGTATCACTTATAAAAGAAAGTAATTTTTTTCACTTAAATTCTCATTCTGTTTTTTTAGATGAAATCCTAGCTAAAACTCAATAATCATCTATTTTTATATCTGAAAGGAGTCTTTGTTTAACAGGTTTTGAAGAAAATATTTCTCATCATTGATTGACAAAATAATCTATTGAATATAAAGTTCAATCAATAAATTCTTCCAAAAGCAATTCTTTATTATCTATACCTCTAGCTTCTAATCTATCATGAAAATCTTTATAAGTTTTTAGATATCTTTCAAAATCTTTTTTATTTTTTATTTTTGCTACTCATGAACTTTGAACTCAATCAATAGGTTTAATTATAAATGGATAGCCTATAACTTTCTCTATTTCTTCTATATTTAAATTTTCAATTGTTCATTTTAAAAATTTAACTCAAAGATTTGGATTATGATTTTGAATTATCTCTCTTTGTAAATATTTATTTCTAAAGATTTTAGTATTTTGAGTTGTTTTTTGTCAAATTGCTTTTTTTAATGTATTAGTTGAATCAATAAGTAATTCTAATGTAGTATTAACATATAAAATCTCGTATTGTTTTGAAAGATCTAAAACTTTTTGTTTTAAATCATCTCTATTTGAATAATTATGGAGAATTATTCAAAGTTTCTCAAGTTTTGAAATAAGATCTACATATTCTATTTTTTCTCATTTATAAAAAATAACATTTTTTATAGAGTGTTTTTCAGATATTTCCTCCATTGCATCTATATCTGCAGAAAACACCTCGCTTTTCATCCTAGATTTTGTCATCAAATGGATAATAGCTTTTTTGTTCATGTTTTATTTTTTAGTTTATAATTAAAACCCCATTGTTTGTAAAACAATTTTTTTCTATTTTATCAACAAGGCCCAGATTATAAAAAAAAATATATAATCTACAAGTTTTTATAGTTAACTATTTGTTAAATTCTAAAAATAATTGGCTCCAAATAGTCATATTTAAATCTTCTCATCTTACTCAATCTTGTATTGAAAGTTTAGAAAAAATTTGCATAATTAAGTTTTTATCATATCAAGCATTCAATAAATTTTTTGATAATTTTTTTCTTGGTTCTCTAAAAGATTTTTTAATAAAATCCATAAATAAATCATCATTTATATTATTGTATAAATAATGCCCTTCAAAAAGTAAAACACTAGATTCTACCTTTGGAGCAGGAATAAAATTTTCTTTTCAAACAAATAAAACTTCTCTAACATTACATTTTTTAGAAACAAAAAGTGATAAAACCGATGTTTTTTCCTTACCTCTTCACAATATCTTGTCTCATACATCCTTTTGCATAAGTATAACCATAGATTTAGGTTTATTTTCAACATCATATAAAAAATGTCTTAATATAGGACTTGTAATATAATAAGGTATATTTGCTATAACACTATAATCTTTACTTTCAGGAATATATTTTAGCACATCAATATTATTTATCTTAAAATCAATTCAATCAAGATTAAAATCTCAAGAATTAATTCTCTTATTTAGTATATCAATCATATCCAAATCAAGCTCAACCAAATTTAAACTTTTTGGTTTTCTAAATATAAGTTTTTCAGTCAAAGCTCAATATCCAGGTCATACTTCTATAATATTTTCTCACAAAACAGGTATAATGTTTGATATATCTTCCACTATTTTTTCATTTACTAAGAAATTTTGCCCTAAAGATTTTTTAGCTTTTATATTGTATTTTTTAAGGATTTTCAATGACATTTAATTATGTTTAAACATTAATAAGTTAATGATAAACGAATTAAATTTTTTATCAAATTATTTAATACACATTAAAATTATATTAAAATTTTTGACAAAAGTTTTTTAAATATGTTACAATTACATTGCTTGATAGAAAGTTCAAAATAAATTTTCTACATTTGCTAGCAAATATTTATTATTTTATAATTTTTGTGTTATGTTAAAAACAAAAATAAAAAAAGCTATTGCTATAGCTTCTCTTGCAGGTATTGCTGCAACAAATTTAGGTTCAGTTTATGCTTCTAATATTGGTACTGTAACAGTTACATGAAATCCTTGATTAACTCAAAATGTAGTTTGGGATGATAATTTTCCTGGAACTGCAACAGGTTCAGTTACTGGAGTTACTGTAACAGCTCAAGTATTACCTACATTAAATATGACATTATCTGCTGATGCAATTAACTTAGGTACTTTAATTGCAGGTACTCCTTCTTCTGGAAACATTGATATTGAAGTTGGTACTAATGCTGCAGATGGGGTTACTATTACAGCTAGATCTGGAAGTGGATGATTAACAAATGTTGATAACAATTCAATTCAAATTAATGATTTAACAACTGATGGTACTGCTGAATCTTATACTTTTGCTTCATCAGCTAATGCAATAGACTCAACAGTTTCTGGATTTACAACTACTGGTGATTTAACTGCTACTGAAGTAAATAATAATACTACTGAACATGTAGTTTATACTACAAATAAACCAGAAAGATTTGATGGAACTAACGCTGATGTTACTTTTACAGTTAGTGCAACATCAGATGCTCAAACTCAAGCTGGTAATTATCAAGATGTAATTACTTTTACAGTTACTGGTAACTTCTAATTATATTAAAAATAAAAAAGACTATAAAATATAGTCTTTTTTTTGATTTTATAGTATTTTTTAATAAAATATTTTTGTTTTAAAAATAAATCCTAAAAAATGATAAAATATATTAAACTTTTTCTTATATTTATAATATTTACTTCAGTTAATACTATAAAAACATTAGCAGCAGATGTTGATTTAATAGTATCACCTATAAAATATGAAATAGAATTAAATCCTTGATGAAGTATAACAAAAACTGCTAAACTCATAAACAAAAGTAATAATCCTATGATTATTTATACATGAGTTTCAGATTTTATGTCAAATGATACAAGTTGAAATCCAGTATTTGTTAGAAAAAGTGAATTAGTTAATCCAAATCAAGAATTAGCAAGTTGGATAACTATAAATACTAATACTATAAATTTAAATGCATTAGAGGAAAAAGATGTTGAATTTACTATAAATGTCCCATTAGATGCAACTCCATGATGACATTATTGAGCTGTTTTTTTTAAAAATTATTGAGAAAATAGTATAAATAGCTGATGACAAGTAAAAATAAATGTAGACTATGGTGTATTATTACTTATAAATGTAGATTGAGAAATAATAGATAATTGAAAACCATGAGAACCTAATATAAATCCATGAACTTCTAGTGGATGATGAAATATATGATATACATTATGATGATTAAAAATTGATGATTGTACTTTATGAGACCTAACAAAAAGTAATATAGATTGAAAATGTATAGATGATTTTTGATTATGAAATATAATTGATGATATTATTTGAAGTTGAAGTACAGATAATAATGATAATTTAAAATGAAATAATGATTGAAATTGAATTATAGATTTAGATTTTAATATATGATTTGAAATACCTTTTAGTAATGAATGAAATACTCATATTAAACCAACTTGAAAAATTACACTAGTTGATGAAAATTGAAATAATATAAAATGAGTTGGTAAAGAAATTATCAAAAATGATATGTGAACTATTATGTGAGAAAAAATAGTTGATTATATACCTGTAAATGATAACTGATGAAATGTATTACCAGAAACAACTAGGATTTTCAAATCAGAGTGGAGATGATTTCCATATGAAGATTATGATGAAAATGGTAAAAAAATAATTAAATATTGGACTCCTTCCGAGTATTATACAAATAAAAATATAGAAAGTAAAACTTTTTTATTTCCTTGGGAAAGAATAAATGAAAAATTGGAAAATAAAAAAGTGACTGCAATTATTGAACTCGCTTATAAAAATCATGAATGAGAAAATATAGAATTTAATTCTGCAAAAGATTTTTATGTTGATTATAAAACTGAATATATTTGATACAATCCTTACTTTTTTATCTGATTAATATTAACTTTATGAATTTTATGGTTCATATTATTTATATTAAAAAGGAAAAGAAAGAAAAAATGTGAGAATTGTTGAAAATATATCAAAAAAGATATGAAGATTTGTCCTTATTGTTGAGAAAAACAAAAGAAGAAGTAAATTAAACTTCTTCTTTTTTAGTATGCATTCTTAATTTTACTAGGCCATTTCATCCAAATTCTCTCTAAATATGACAGATTTATCATCATCAAATCAGATAATTTAGAATATTTTGTCCTTTGTTCTTGTTCATATAATTTTTTCTGATCACGGAAAACTTGAACTTTATTTAACTGCAATACATTAAATGCTACATTATTAAATATTTCAACCTTAACATTTGCTAAATTATAACAATCTCATGATGATCAATTCAAATATTGTTTAGCTGATTCAACAGATATAGATGGCCTTTCCTCAGGAACTGTATATAGATCATTTTCTATACAAGAAGCAGCATCAACTATACTTTGAACACAAGCAGCATTATATAAATTCTTAAAATATCTTGATTTTTCCCAAATATGATTTATTCAATCAAAATAGGAAAATTGTGCTTCTTTTCAAAAATAAAAATTTTTAGAGTTTGTTAAACTATCCAAATATTTATCCATTTCATCATCTATTTTTCTAAAATTTTCATCTAATGCTATTTGAAAAACTCTATTTTCTGGAGTGTCTTGCAAACAAATAAAATCTTCTATACTTCTTATAGAAGTTCATTTTTCTATAAAACTATTATCTCTTCAAATATATGACTTTAATGCCGAATTACATTCATTTATTTTTCAAATAAATTTACAATTAGATGCATCAACTTGAAAAATTAAATGAAAAAATATAAAGAAAAATATTAAAAAAAATTTATACATTTTATTTTTTATTAAAAAATTTAATCACTCAAACTAATACTTTTCAAAAAATACTATATCATTTTTTACAAGCCTCTACTCATTTAGTCTTTATACCATTTGAAACATTTTTTCACTTATTTGTTTTTGATAAACCTATCATTGATGCAACTGCTGTTCAAATTATAAGTCAAGTAATAACTTTATCAACCTTCTTTGCACTATTTTTTACATTATCTCTTTTAAAAAACATGAATTTTTATTAATGTTAAATTTTTTCTATTTTTATACTATGATTTGAAAATTTTAATTTATCAATAGTAATAATCAATAAATTATTATCTAAAGTTGCTTTTATAGTATCAAAATCAAGATTTTCTGGTAATATAATATTCCTTTTAAATTCTCACCAAAAACACTCACTATTTCTGATTATCAAATCTCTATTAAAAATCTCTGGCTTCTCTCTCTCTCATTTTATTACCAAAATATTATTATGATATGAAATATCTATATCATCTAGATCAATTCAAGCAACTGGAGCCAAAATGATAATCTCAAATTTTGTTTCTAAAATATCAACAGCGATTTGTCATATTTCATCATCAATAGAAGAAGAATCAGAATTTTGTTCATCATCTATTTCTAGTATATCTTGAAATTCATCCTCCTTACTTACACCAAAAAATTTAAACATAATATTTTTTTAGTAATTATAATTGATTTAATTATATATTTATTTGAAAAAATTCAAGATAAATGATAAAATTTAAATAATTATTAAAAAAATTAGATAATGAAAAATTTATTAGAAAAATTTAAATTATTATTACTTAAATTTAAATGAAAAAAAACTTTAAGTATAAAAATTAGCTCAAAAGAAAAAATAAATCTTTTGGAGCAATTATCTAATTTATTAGAATCATGAATACCACTTATAAATAGTTTGAAAATAATAATGTATCAAACTAAAACAAAAAATAAAAATAATAAATTATTATTAAATTCTGTAATTGCAGAATTAAATAGTTGAAATAGCTTAAATGAATGTTTTCAAAAATTTCCAAATATATTTAATACTTTTGATCTTTCAATTATTGAAATGTGAGAGGTAACCTGAAAACTTTGAGATTCTATAGAAACAATCAAATTAAAAGAAGAAAAATCAAGAGAGTTAAAAAACAAAATAATATGAGCACTTATCTATCCTATGGTTATAATATCATTATCAATAATAATGATTTGAATCTTTATGGTATTTGTTATACCAAAAATAGAACAAATGTATAAAGATTCAAAAGTAAATCTACCAAGTTTAACTCAAAATGTAATTGATATATCTGATTTTTTACAAGAAAATATAATAATATTAATTCTTATAATTATTTTTCTAATTTTTGGGATTATTAATTTTAAAAATAATATAAAAACAAAAATTTACTGGGATCATATGATTATAAAATTACCATTATTTTGACCACTAATAAAAAAGAAAATACTTGCATTATTTACTTCTTGATTATGAATATTACTGAAAAATTGAATAATAATTAATAAATCTTTAGAGATAAGTTCAAAATCTTTAGAAAATAAATATTATGAGAAAGAATTACAAGAAATAACTTCTAGAGTAAGTAAATGAATAGAACTAAGTGTTCTAATGTGAATAAATGAAATACAAAGCTCTAAAGAAAATTTATTATTTCCGATAGAACTTGCAAGTGTTGTAAAGATATGAGAAGAAACTTGAAACTTATCAAATCTACTTATAAAATATAGTATAAAAGCAAATAAAGAAATAGATGAAATAGTTAAAAATATTCAAACAGCAATAGAACCTTTAGTAATTATTTGAGTATGATTAATAGTTTGAACTATTATTATGGCCATAATGTTACCATTTTTTAATATGGTAAATGTAATATAAAAAGCTTAGATAAATCTAAGCTTTTATTATAAATATTTACTACAAACTTCTTCTAATTTAACTAATTGTTGAACTCAAACCATAGTTTCAACAGGAGTTCCATCTTTAAAAACTATTAAAGTAGGAATAGACATGACTCTAAATTGTCCAGCAATTTCAGGAGCTTCATCTACATTTACTTTTGCAACTTTCATTTTTCATTCCATAGCAGAAGAAAATTGATCTAAAATTGGTAACATCATTTGACATGGTCCACACCATTCAGCCCAGAAATCAACTAAAGTCACACCTTCTTTTATAGTTTCACTAAAATTTTGTGCATTTAATACTAATGTCATAATCAAATTATTATAAAATAATTAAAAATAACGAGAAAATATTCTCATTAAATAATTTTATTTATAATCTCGTCTAAAAAATTATAAATAACAAGGTTTATTTTATATATTTTTTTTGTTTTATCAAATTTTATTTTTTACCTAAGCTTCAAAATAAATCTTTAAAAACCTTTATTGCAAGGTCCTGTTCAATAAAAAACGGAGAAGTACAAACTGTTATAAAATCTGCTTTTTCAAGAGCATCAAGTATAACTTTTTTCTTTAAATCATAATCTATAAAATCAAGTTCTTTTTGAAAAAAATCTAAATCTAGATTAAGAATTATTCAACTATATTTATTTCTAAAATTGTATTTAGATATTTGATTTATTGAATGAAGACTGTTTGAATCCCCATTTGATTTTAATCAAATTGGTTGAGTTTCTGAATGAAATAAATCAAATTCTAAATATGATTTATTATAATATTTTTCTATATATTCTTCTAAATTACTTGTATTTCTTATTTGAATTATTTCTCAAATAATACCTTCTTTTTGTGCTGGCATTATATAATTACCTACATTTAAAACTTCATTTGTAAAAGTAAATATTTTTTCTAAATCAAAACTGTCTGGTTTTAGAATTATCTTATTATTATCTCTTGTATCAGCATGTTCATCTATGTGAATCAAAGTATTATTATCTCATATAATTCCCCTATTTCTAGCTTCATACCAAAAATAAAATGCATGATTGTGATTATCAAAAAGTACTATTTCTTTTCACTTAATTTTTATCCTATAAAAATTTTTAAGACCATAATTTGTACTAAGTTTATCATCAAATCAAAAATCTTCAAAAGCTATCTTATCTTTATCATCCTGAATTTTAATTTGATCTAAATCATCTATATCTAAATCAATTATTTCAGGAACATAGAGTTTTTTATTTATTCTTTTTTCAAATGAAAACTCATTGTTTCAAACTGGCTTATCTATGAAAAATCATTGTTTATAAAACATTTTTTTCTTTTAAATTAATTAATTTTTATTATTATATAAAAAATAAAAAAATAAGTAAATAAATAATGAACAAAAAAGATATACCTCAATTTGCAAAAAAGTTAAATGAGATGTTTCCTGATGCTAAAACTGAACTTTATTATACAAACGAATTTCAATTACTTATAGCTATATTGATGTCAGCACAGACAACAGATAAACAAGTAAATATAGTAAATAAAAATTTTTTTAGATTTTTAAAAGAACCAATTGATTGAGCAAAAATGGAAGTAGATTATATAAAAGATTTTATAAATAGTATTTCTTTTTATAACAATAAGGCAAAAAATATAAAAAAAACTTCTACCATATTATATGAAAAGTATAATAATAAAATACCAAAAAACATAGAAGAACTTATAAAACTACCTTGAGTTGGTATAAAAACAGCTAAAGTTTTTCTAGCAGTTGTAGAAGATGCTCCATATATATGAGTTGATACACATGTACATAGAGTATTAAATAGACTTTGAATAGTAAAAACAAAAAATCCTCTTGAAACTGATAAGAAAATAAGTTCTGGTTTTACAAAAGATAATCATGCTATGCTTCACAATACTTTAGTTTTATTCGGTAGATACAATTGTATAGCTAGAAAGCCAAAATGTGAAACTTGTCCATTTACTGAAAAATGTAATTTTTTTAAAAAAAATAAAATTTAATTTAAATTAGCTTTTTAAAAATATATAAGTATAATGAGGTCCTTAATAATAATAATTTAGTAAAATGAGTACTGGAAAAGTAAAGTTTTTTAATGAAACTAAAGGTTTTGGGTTTATAGTTGATGATAATTCAGGAGAAGAAATATTTGTACACATAACTGGGGTTAATTGAAAAATTAATGAAGGTGATGCTGTTGAGTTTGAAGTTGAAAATGGAAGAAGATGATTAAATGCAGTAAATGTAAATTTAAAATAAAAAAATAAGACCTAGGTCTTATTTTTTTATTTTAAATTATATTTTCAATTAGCTATATCACTCATAACCTTTCTATCATGAAAAGTAATTACTCTTTTATTAAGAGCATTTACAATAGTAGAATCATGAGTTGCCATAATTATAGTTTTACCTTCTACATTTAAATCAAGAAATATATCCATTATTTCTTTTGCTGTTTCTGGATCTAGATTTCAAGTTGGTTCATCTCATATAATAATCTTTGGGTCATGAACCAATGCCCTAGCAATAGCAACTCTTTGCTTTTCTCAACCTGATAATTCATAAACAAACTTGTCTTTTTTTATCAAAAGTCCTACCTTTTCAAGTGCTTCAGGCACTTTTTTTCTGATTAAAGCATCACTATATCCACAAACTTCCATAGCAAAAGCTACATTTTCATAAACTTTTTTTGATTCAAGTAATTTATAATCTTGGAAAACAACTCATACTTCTCTTCTATAAGATAATATAGTTTCTTCAGTCATTCACTTATATAATGCTAAATTATTATCTAAAATAATATCTCATCTTTCAGGACGAAAATCTCATATAATAGACCTAATAACAGAAGTTTTTCAACTACCAGAATAACCTATAAAAAATACAAACTCTCATTTTTTTATTTCTATATCTATATCTTTTAAAATAACTTTATTTTTAAAAGAAAGTGTAATATTGTCTATCTTCATTATTTATTTTTATATTCTTAAATTAGTTTTAATTTAATTAATTTTAATATTTTTACAATCTTAAAACGATAAATAAATTATTTTACTTTTTCTACAAATTCAAATGTAGAAGTATTTACTATTATATCATCTCATTCTTGTATAGATGGTGGAACTTCTAGTTTTAATCAAGTATTTGTTACCACTTCTATATTTTCATTACTTCAAACAAGTGGTAAAGTTTCAACAACTTTCAATTTCATATATGTTTGAAGTATAATTCATACAAAATTTCAATTATGTTGTTGTATATCTATGGTTGCTCATTCTGATAAAAAATATTTCATATCACCTACATCATCTTCTCATAACTCTATTTGTTCATAATTTTCACTATTCATAAATACATAAACTCAAGAAGAGTTATAAAGATATTCAAAAACTGTCCTATCTAAAATAACATCATTTAATTTATCATCACTACTAAAAACTTTATCAGTCATAGATCAATTTGATATATTTTTTAATCTCATCTTCACAGTTGTAGCTCATCTACCTCATCTATGAGATTCCCATTTAGTTACAAAATATAAATCTCAATCTATATCAACCACACTACCAGGTCTTGTATCAAATGCTGTTTTCATATATAATTTGTTAATTAAAAATTAATTTGATTAAATAATAATCATTTTTTCAAAAAAGAAAAAAGATAAGTATAACTTATCTTTTTATTACATTTTTTTAACATCACTATACATTTCTTTTTCTATTTCATCCATAAATCTAATATATAATTTTGGTGTAATTATTTCTTTATGATATAAATCTTTTATAGTTTTTTCTTCTAATTTTAATAATGATTTATTTACAAGTTTTGATTCAATTGCATTTATAGTTGCTTTATGATTTGAAAATATTTTAATTCTTTTTTCATCTGCTTGTTTATTGAATATAGCATATAATTCTATTATTTCATCAAATAAATGTTTATCAAATCAAAAATCTATTTCAGATAAGATCTTAAGTTCTTTTATAACTTTTCTAGTGATAATAAGTCTAGTTCTATTTCTAATATATGAATCTAAATTTGTTGAAGTTTTTATGTATATATTAACAACAATTTTAGAAAAGAAATCATAATCATTTTTTTTATTTGATATACTTCTCAATTGTTCATGAGAAAGTTCTAATCTTTCAATTTGTTTTTCTATCTTTCTAAGTATATATTTAAAATTTTTTTCATCTATTTCATTATAGAAAAATAACTCTTTTAAATATTGTTTTTCAATTCAAAGTGCATGAAGTGATAAAGCTCTTCTTATGAGAATTTTTGGATCATCTCACTTTTCTTCAAGAATTTTTTTCATTTTTTTAACAGCATCATTCAATTTTTCACTATACTTTATTAAAAGTTCGTCATATTCTACTTGAGTTAAATAAGCTTTTTTAAAAGATAAATTAAGCTTTTGAATAATTTTTAAATTTGATAAAATTCTTCATTCTTCATATTCAAATTCTTCTAATCTATGAAGTTTATCAATTTTCAACTTTCTCATAATAATAGGAGTAGTTGGTGCTTTAACAAATAAAGTAAACATTATACTTCATATAGTTAAAACAAGTAAGAAATCTCTAATAGAAAAATCATAAGACCATCATACCATTTCTTGAAAAGCTAATATTTTAGCAAAATCAGGATCTCAAACATCAGGAATAAGTAACACCATCATAAGAGCCAATGCTCATCTTAAACTTCACCAAGATAATAGAGTAATCCAATTTTTTGGTATATGTTCTTCTAATTTTAATAAATTAATAATCCTAATTGGTATAATTACAGAAATCATTCTTGCAATCATTACTACAAAAATAACAATTAATAAAGGAAATAAAAAATCTAAAAAATTTATTTTTATACTACTAAGAATTAATCACATAAGTATAAAAACAATAGAGTTTGATATAAAGGCAAAAAACTCCCAAAATTTATGCATATGTGCTTCTACTCTAGGAGTAATCTTATATCTTCCATAATTTCAAATAATTATTGAAGCTATAACAGTTGCTATTACTCAAGATATTGGTAAAAAAGGAAAATGATGAGTTATAAGTTCAGCAAATATAAAAGTTATATGAGCTAAAAGCATAGTTAAAACTATTTCTACTTCTTCATTATTTTTTATATAACCAATAGTCTTACTAAATAAGATTCAAGTTATTGAACCAAAAATTATTCATCAAATAACCATTGATAAAAAATTTAAAGTTCAAGTAAGATAAGTTGTTCAAGTTACAATACCTCAATCTAATATAACTCACAATATAACCAAAAACATTGCAACTGCTGTTCAATCATTGAAAAGACTTTCTCATTCAAAAAGTATAGTTAATCTTCTAGGTGCTCATAATGATTTAAATATAGCTAAAACTGCAACTGGATCTGTTGAAGAAATAAGAACTCAGAAAAGTAAACAAACAAGAAAAGGTATTTCAAATCAAACAAATGGAAACAAGAAAAATAATCATAGAGCAATAATAAATGCAGAGATCAAAAGTCAAAATACTGCAAGTCAAGTTATTGCTTTCCAATTTAAAATTAATTGTCTATAATTTATATTATAAGCAGCTTCAAAAAGTAAAACTGGTAAAAAAACAAAAAATAATAAATCAGGAGTTAATTTAAAATCATCAATAAATGAAAAAAATGAAATCTGTGATATTGGCACTAATAAGAGTCAAACAAGAACTAATAACACAGTATAAGGAAAATTAATTTTTTTACTTGCCAAATATGTAAAACTACAAATAATAAGCAAAGTAAGTATTGACAAAGTTTGCGATAAAAAGCTAACTGCTTCCATATTTTTATTTACAAAAATAAATTTTAGACCCCAAGTCTAAATTTTTTTTTATTTATGCAAGTTTTTTTACAAAAATCATTTTTTTATATTTATTTTACATAAATTGATTCTTTGATTTTTATATATTCAAAATAATAATAAATAAAATATAAAAAAGTAATTAATAAAGAATAAATAACAAAATCAAAATATAGTCATTTTGAAAAATTAAGTAAAAAATAATTTCAAAGAATAAAAATAAATATAGAAAATAAGATAACTCTTAATATAAAAAATAAAGGAAATTTAAAATCAAGTAATTCTTTAGTATGATAATATCCAAAAATAAATAATAATATTTGTGAAATCAAAGTTGTTATTCAAGCTCACATAAAACTATATTTTGGTATCAAAATCATATTTCAAACTATGTTAAAAATAGTTATAAAAATATTAATTTTAAGAAGTTTTGATTGTTTCTCTGCTGCAACTAAAACATATATAAAAACAAGTGATATAAAATAAAAAAGTATAACAAAAAACACAATTAAAAAAGCATCACTTGAGTTATACATATGAGTAGTATTTATATAGTTTTCATTTGCAATTATTTTGATTATATAATCTCTAAAAAGTATTCACCAAACAAATAAGAGAGAAGCAAATGAAAAAAGAATTTTAAAAGATATAGAAACTAATTCATTTAATTTTATAAGATTATTTTCTTTAAAATTTTTACTAAAACTAGGAAGCATAGATGTCATATAAAATCAACCTATAACCATCAAAACTTCAACTATCTTCATTGGTAAGCTATAAAGTGCTATACTCAAATCTCAAAGTTTTGGTCACTCTATAATAGATAAAAGTATAACATCTACTTTAAAATATACTACACTTAAAAATAATGCTATACCATAAGGTAGTGAAATCTTAAAAAGATGTTTCATATAAGAAAAATCTGCTTCAAATCTGATAGGAGTAATTTTTCTTGCATAAAAATAGTTAAGTACAGTATTTATAAAAACTGAAACTACTCAAGCTAACATTATAAATAAAAACGAAGCATAATAATCTCCAGAAATTAAATCTTTTGGATATAAGATATAAGCTATAAATCATATAAATAATACATTTGATATCTTTGCAATAATTAGACTTATAGCTGAAAACTCTATCTTCATATTTGCTTGCATCAAGGATAAAATAGAAGAATTAATAAGTTGTAAGATAGTAAATAGCGAAGCAATTATTATAGATAAGATAGCTAAACTAGAGTCATACCCTGGTAAAAAAAATGCTAAAAAAGTAGATAAAAATAATATAAAAATTCATAAAATAAGTCTTAAACTCATTACATTTCAAACTATTTTTGAAGAATCTTTTGGATTATTTGAAATCTCTCTAATTGATATAGCATATAGTCATAAATCAGCTAAAAAAACAAAGATTCAAGTATAATTATAAATCTTTGAATAAAGTCAATACATTTCTAAAGATAGATAATTAGTCAATATACTTATCAAAAAAATAGCTATAATTGCTGTAACAATTTTAGATAATATTTGTGAAAAAGTATTTGTAGCAATTTTTTTAAACACAAGGATCAAATTAATAAATATTTTTTTTAGTTTAATGTAATTTATTTCTTTGTAAACAAGAAATAAATTAATTTTCTTTACAAATAAAATCTAAGATATAAAATTTAAATAATTTACTAATAAATATTAAAAATGAAATCAAAGGTTTTTTTAAGTATTATTTTATTAATCTTAGTTTTGGCATGAAGTATTTTCTATTTTTATAATAATAAAAAAGAAAATGATGAGATAGAACAAATGATGAAAAAAGAATATTCTCATGAAGAACTAAACTCATCAGAATGAATAGAAAAAGCAAATGAGAGACTAGAAGTTTTAAGAAAAAAAATTTCATTAAAATGACTTATCACAACTGCAGATATGTATTTTGAAAATAAAGAATATATAACAGCTTTAAATAAATATCTTGAAATTTATAAAAGTGTACCAAATGATAGAGAAATAAATTTAAAAATTTGAGATATTTATTATAATTTAAATAAATATTCTGAAGCATATAATTATTATAGTAACATAAAAAATTATCAAAACTTAGATAAGACAAAAGCTGTTTTGAGTTTGATAAATTGAAGTTACACTTGAACTTGAAACTATGAAAAAATAATACAAGAAATAGATACTTTATGATTATCTAAAGAAGAAAATTTCTATTATAAAAATTCTTTGATTTGTATAGAGGATTTTTCTAAATGTAGACTATGATTTCAAGAATATTTTGAAGCACAAAAAAATACAAATAATACTTGAACTTGAACAACAGAAAAATCAATTTATATAGAAAATGTAGAAAATGCATTTACAAATTATTATAATTTTCAAATTGATGATTTAACATATAAAGCTGCACTTGTAACTGGTGCTTTTTACCAAAATTGAAGTTTTTTTATAGCTCTAAAAACATCAGAAAGTATATTAAAACAAAATGAAAATTATAAACCTATACTGAAAATTGCTGCAAAAAGTGCTTATGAATTATGACTTTATAAGGAAGCAAAAAATTTCTTAATTGAATATAATAAATTAGAATCAAATGATGCAGAAGCAAGTTATTTTCTAGCAAGAATTTATGAAAAATTAAATGAAAAATTATTAAGTATAATACACTATAATAAAGCTATAAAATCTTGATATGAAGATGTAAATGATATAAGAAGAAGATTGATTTTTATATATTTTGAGCTAAACGACTCTAAAAAGATGCTTGAGACTTTTAAAGATCTTATAGGAACAAAAGATAAAAATCTAAATTTAAATGATTATAACCTAGCTATTTATTATCATATATTAAATGAAGATCTTGAAACAGCTCTAAAATATAGTGAAATAGCAAAAATAAAATACAAAGAATCTGAATTATTTTATTGATATATTGCATGGATTTTATTACAAAAAGAAGATATTTCTGAAGCACAATTTAGAATTATTGATAGTAATATTAAAAAAGCAATTGAAATAAATGAAAACAGTCCTATGATTGTAATGGTAAAATGAATATATGAATTAAAAAAAGAAAATTATGATGAAGCTTTTATATATTTTAAAAAAGCTATAAGTTTAGATAGAAATAATGAGTATAGTGAAACTACAAAGTACTTTTTAGATCAAATCCCTAAAAAACAATAATTATGAATGAAAAAATAAATTCTTGAATTTTAAAAGAGAAAGAAAAAATAGATAAAAAAATGATGCTTGATAATCTAGCAAACGAGATATCTAAAAAATTTAAAATAGAAAAAACAAAAGCACTTTCTCTTATAAAAAGCGAAACATTAGACTGACTTGATAACCTAAAAAAAGAGTTAAAAGTAGAAAATTTAAATAATAAACAATTAGAAGAACTTTTTCTTGTATTAAAATGAGCTCAAGAAATAATTGCTAATGCTTCTAAAATAGAAATAAAAATCCTAAAAGAAGATATAGAAAAAAATGTTAAAATAGAAGATTTTGTAAATATAGTTGAAAAACATCTACCTCCTAAACTTCTACAAAGAGCAAAAAATCCAAAAAATATTCACGAACATATATTATGATTTAGTTTAGGTACTTCAAATTCTATTATATCAATAATAGATGCTTTATATCAGATTTGAGCTTGAATTATAAAAATGCCCTATCATATATATATGATAGTTTCATGAAAATGAGAAATTAAGTCAATGAAAAAAATATAAAAAAATATTAACTTTTTTAAAGTTAATATTTTTTATTTTTCAGATAATAAACTACAAAATTCTAAATTAACTTTTGTCATTAAATCTGATATTTCTTTATCTGTAGATAATTGTTTAGCAAAAACTATTCATTTTATTGTCATATCCTCATATAAGAATCAAAATAATAATTCTCATGATCTTATCATATCAATATTTTTTATCATATATTTAATATAATCTTCATCTTCATCTTCTATAAAAAACATATTTTGAAATTTATATCAAGATCATTCTAAATCTGTTGAAAAATATTTTATCTTTCAACTATATAAAGAAAGCATCTCATTAAACATAAAATTTTTATTTAATACTTCTCTTTTTAATCTTCATATTCCTCAATTACTTAAAACTGAATTTAGAAAATATCTATGATTTTTTTCATTTTTTCATTCTCAAGTTCATAATTGTTCTCAAGCTAAATTTTTCATAATCTTAATATTTTTCATCTAAATAAACTATTTCAATTCCAAACTTATCTCTTAAATGATAAGCAAGAAGTTTTGGTCAAATTTTTTCAGTTTCATAATGTCATCCGATCAAAATACTTTGTCATAATTCTTTTGCAAAAGTCATTTCATGATGAGCTCATTCTCATGTAACAAAAACATCATAGTTTTTTTCAAATGCTTCTTTAACATTACTCAATGCTCCACCAGAAACAAAAGCAACACTAGTTATATAATCTTTTTTTCAAAAATTATAAAGTCTTTTTGTTAATTGCATCATTTCAGCATATGGAGTTACCATATTTGAGATATGAATCTTGTGTTTAAATCTAATTCCATATCAAATACTTGCTCAATGATACATTCAAAAATCTTCTATTTCATATTCTCATTCTTGTAATCAAAATATATTTATAAAAGCATGAGCAAGACCTATATTATTTCATACTTCCCTATGTGAATCAAGTGGTAAATGACAAGAATAAAGAGAAATATCATTTTTAATAAGTTTTTTAGCTCTTTCATATGGAACTCAAACAAGAGATTGTTCAAATCACCAAAAAATACCATGATGAGTTAAAATCATATCAACTCATTCTTCAATTGCTTTATCAAAAATATAAGTATTAGCATCAACTGCATAACCTATTTTTTTGATTTCAGTTTTTTCAGTATCTACTTGCAAACCATTTTTAGAAGTATCTTTAAAATCAGAAATTTTTAAATATTCATCTAAATATGAAATTAATTCTTTTTTGTTCATAATTTTATTTTAATTATATAATGCACTTCAAATCCTAACTATATCTATTCCCTTTTCCAAAGCTATTTCATAATCTAGCGAAGTTCAAGCTGAGATAAATCAGTTTGGAATATATTTGTTTCTAAGTTCTAAAAGTAGATCAAACTCTGCAATTTTTTCCTCTCTTGTAAATTCACTTTTTCAAATTGCAGAAAATCAAATCAAACTTACATTTTCCATCTCTCAAATAAGTTTTAAAAATTCTGGAATTTTTTCTTGTTTTATACCACCTGGTTTTGTTTCATCAACATTTATTTGTAAAAATATTTGTACCCATAAATCTGCTTTACCACAAATCTCTTCCATTTTTAATATTTGTTTCACATCATCTACACTATGTATTATAGAAGCCAATTTAACTATATCTTTTATTTGTTTTGTTTGTATATTTCAAATAAAATGTGTTATTTCTCTATCCAGTTCTTTTTCATACAATCACTCAATTCTATTTTCTCAAAATCATTCAAGTATTTCTATGTAATTTTCTTCCATAAAACTTACAGTTTCCAAAGTATCTTCTTTGTTTAGATATTTTGTAACTACAAGTATTTTTGAATCTGATTCTTTAATTTTTTCTAATATTTGAGTATTTATTTTCATGAGTATTTTTTATAATTTATAAGATTGTTCTAATTTTTTACAAAAATGTTAAAAACTAGGTATTTTTGTTAAGTAATTGTTAAAAAGATTTTATACATACATAAGTTTATTTCAATTTAACTTTAACCAATTTTGATGATTTTTATAATTTCAATGTCATAATTTTTCAAAAAAAATATCTACATTTTTCCAAAATTTTGGACTATGATTCATCTCAAGTAAATGTCATAATTCATGAATTATAACATAATCTATAGTTTGTTTTGGTGACATAATAAGTCTAAAACTAAAATTCAAATTCTTTTTACTTGTACAACTTCCCCATCTAGTTTTTGCACTTGTGATTTTTACTTGAGAAAACTCTAAATTATTTAAAATAGATAATTCTCTTGCTCTATTTTTTATATAATCTTGAGCTTTTAATTTATAAAACTCTAAAAATTTTTCTTTTATTTTATTCTTATGTTTAATATTTAAAAAAAAATTAGTTCCATCAAAAATTATTTTTTCACTCATAGAATCACTTAAAAGTTTATATCTTTCTCAAAATAAATAATAGCTTTCTCAAAAATCAAAAATTATATTTTTCTCAGATAATTTTAGTTTAGTTTTTTCTATCCAAGAAGAATTTTTATCTATAAAATCCAATATATTTTTTTGTGTAACAAAAAATGGAGCCTTAACAATTAAAACTCAACTTTTATCAAAACTCATACTTAAAGATTTTCTAAAACTTTTAACTATTCTCATTTTCTTTCAATATTATTTTTGTAGCATCAATCACATTTTTAAATCTATCTGATTGCAGATGGATTCAACCAAAATATCTAGTAACAACTACTATCGTATTTATAAAATCTTCCCTTTGTAATTCTCTCAAAATACACATTCCAGCTCAAACTTCTCAGTCATCATTTTTTCATTCTAATACACTTCAATTTTCAAGTTTTATCCTATAGGCAAAAGTATTGTGTGTTGCTTTTTTAAAATAAGAATCAGTTAAAATATCTTTCATAAAAGATTCTACTTCTTCTTTTGAAATAACAAATCATAAAATAGAAGTGTATTTACTTTTTCTATCTATAATTACATCTTTCAAGATTTTTCTTTTGTATTTAGGAGTTTTACCAAAAAAATCAAACGATAATCTATCTGTCATTATTAAACAATTTATTATGTTCTAATCTCAATTTCTCTTTTTGCACAACTTTAACTTCATCCCAATATTGTCATCATTTTCAATCAAATCCCACTCTTTCACCAAATTTTTTATAACATCTCTCAAATACTCTATCAACACTAGTTATCTTTCATTCATTTTCAAGACTATGCAAAAAACATATATAAGCCCAGAAAACATCTCACAATTCATCTTCTAAATATACACTATTATTTTCTTTTATTTCTTCTTCTACTTCATATAACTCATCTTTTATTGCATTTAAATAAGTTTTATTTCACTCATAAAAAGGTATTTGGTTATCAATCAAATACTTAATTCTTTTTCCTGATAATTCTTTTATTTTTTTATGCATAAATAGTCTTAATCTTCTAAATCATAATCATCTTCTCCAGAACCTAGTTCTAATTTATCTGCTCAAGGTAAAGCTTGTCACATAAGACTTTCAAGTTCTCAGTACATACCAGTAATTGCAAAAGTTGCTCTTTCTAAATCTTTTTCTCTTCTTTTCCAATTTTTTTCCATAGCTCTTCTTTCGGCATCAATCCCTGATTTTAAATTTGAAAAAACATCTACCATCATAGAAATTTTTCATGAAAATTCTTGACTAGATAGATACTTATAAAGCATTTCCATTTTTATATCTTTTCATTCAAGAGATTTTTCCACTTTTGAAATAGAAAGTAATTTATCACGAAGCATAGTTGCAACAGCTATAGCATATTCTGGACTACAAACCATTATATCATCAATCATACCAAAATGTTTTATTTCTTTTGGTAAAACACTACTTACCAAAATTGCTATATTTCAATTTGATTTTAATTTATCATCTTTAAGTTTCATAACCCAAGCATCCTGCCAAGATTTTGTATTTTTACTTTCCCAAACTATGATTCAAACATTTTGACCAAAATTATTTTTAACTGTTTGAATTAAATCTGCTCATTTTACTCAAGTCGCAACATCATCTATTTTATCTATTGGAAATGCTTGCATTAAGGCATTTTTTAAGTCATCTTCTTGTACATCTCATTGTATTTGTTGACTTCATTGCTCTGCTTTTCTTTTTAAATCATCAATTGTTTTTTTCATTTGTTCTTCTCTTTTTTGTGTTTCCAATTCTTTCTTTCTAAACTCCTCTTGCATATTTTGAACTTTTTCTTCCATTTCTTTTTTTGAATTTTCTTTCAATTTTTCTTCTAGATTTTTTTCTATAACCTTTCTTTCTTCAAAAAGTTTTTTTTCTATTTCAAGCTCAAAATTTTTCTCCTTATCTTCTAACTCTCTTTGTTTTTTTAAAAATTCAAGCTCTAACTTTTTTGCTTGAACTTGTTCTTCTTCAGCTTTTTGTAATCTAGAAGCCATATCTTTCATCTCAAGTTCAACTTTTTGTCTTTCTTTCAAAGCTTTTTCTTCAGCCCATACAATAGCTTGTTTTCTTAATTCCTCTCTTTGAATTTCTTTTTCTTTTTCAAAATCTTGTCTTTGAATTTCTTTTTCTTCTTTTAATCTTTCTTCTTGTTCTTTAAGTAATTTAGAATATTTTTCATCAGCTATCTTATCTAAATCTATATTGGCATGACAATTTGGACAAATAATTTGTTGAGACATATAAAATATTTATTATTAAAATTGTAAATTATTTTAACTAAAAAATATAAATTACAAAATAAAAATCTAATTTTAAAAAATTAAAAAATAGCTTATTTTTGCATAAAAAATTTAATAATGTTAAAATAATAATAATATATAATATATTTAAACTCCAAAATATGGATAATTTTATTACCATTGACAATAAATTTGATGATGTAAAGAAAAAGAATTTTATGATTTATTGATTTATATCATCTTTTGTATGGATGTGTTTTCACTTTACATTAATATTTTTCTTTTTAATTCAATTACAAAGTCCATTGGTTGTATGAATTTTTTTATGAATTTGAAATCTAATTTCATTTCTTGCAGACAGTCCAATATGAGTTTTTCAAAAATATTTCAAACCTAAAAAAATTTTCTTGTTTTGAGCATTTTTAATGCTATTAGTATCATTAATATTCTTATATTTTATCTATAAAACAAGTACAATAGAAGTAAGTTTAGAATTTAATATAGAAGCTTTAAAACAACTTTTTTGATCTGTAATTAATGTATTATTATTACTTATTGCAGTAGCACTTTACTGAATAATAAAAGAAATAAGCGATGTTACGAGTTATTCATATATAATGAATAATGCTGATCCTAGTGAATACGCAACTCTGTTTTCTAAAAGAAATATTTGGAGTTGAATTTGAAGTCTAGTATGACTTATATTATCATGAATTATATTGGCATTTAATACTTTAATTGCAGTTACAATACTTGTACTACTTATAATAATATTTATATTATTTATAATAAAATATTTTGATAATTCAAAAAATGAATTAAAAATCGATGATATTAAAAAATTAAAATTAATATCAAAAGATTCTGTATTAAACTCTATAAAAGATTATAAAATAAATATAATAACAAACAAAGTAGACTTAATAGAAAAAACAAAAAATATAAAAGTTTTATTTTTAAAACCAATAGAAATAAGAGAACAAATAAACTTCAAAGAGATTTATGAAAATACTATATGAGACATAAAAAGTTTTTATAAGATCATGTTTATTTCTCCTTATAATTATAGATTATTAATAATTTGAATAATTTTTACACTTTTTTGATTTTGGGATACTTTTGTAACTTCATTTTTAATAGATTTTATAAATTGAATATTGGTAAAAAATTCAACTGAATTATCAAGATTTAATCTACAAAACATATTAACTGCTTATGTATTTATAGCACTTTTAGCTATACCTGCTTATTGAGCACAAGTTCCACTTATAAATATATCTAAAAAAATATGATTATTTAAGGTACTTATGTTTTGAGTTTTAATATCTTGAATATCTATATTTTTCTTTTGATTCTTTGATTCTATTTTTATTATATTATTATTATGATTAGCAAATAGTATATGATATGCTGCAGGTATGCCATTATCTCAATGAGAATTTAGTAATGAATATAATAAAACATATGCTGACAAAAAAAATCTAAAACAAATAGATGCAAATGCATCAAGCGCTCCTATAAAAATGCTTTCAAATCTGGCTAATGTATGATGACTTGTACTATGATGAATACTTATACAAATATTTTGATACATATGAACATTTATAGTATTTTGATCACTATTAATATATATTTTTATATTAAGTGTATTAAAGAAAAAAGAATACAAATTTTAAAAAATTTGTATTCTTTTTTCTAAAATAATTTTTTTATATCATCATAGTTAAATCATTTTCTAAAAAGTTTTTCTATTATCTTTTGTTTTTCAAATCTTCCTTCAAGTTTTTTGTATTCTTTAATCAAATTTTCTTGTTCTCAATCTAAAAAAACTTCTTCTAAATAAGTTTCAATTAAATCCTTTTGTTCCATTCTTTCATATAATTTTTGTTTTATATAAAGCTTACTTTTCCCTTTTTCTTTATACAATCTAATCTTTGATCTTATTACTTCATCTTCATTAACTATACTAGATAATTTTTCTTTTATTATAAAATCTATTTCTTCATCTGTTATTCAACCATATATCTTTCATTTTTCAGAATCTGGACCAAATTTTTGTTTCAACTTATTTGCAAATTTTTTCGGACTAGGATAATATTTTAAATAGTACCAAATAGCATAATCTATGATTTTTTGGGAGATTTGTTTCATAAAAATTTATTTTTTAAAAAAATTATAATATATGTACTTTTGTGACCAAAAGGTACCAAAAGTCTTTAAGGGGACTAACTTTCGCAGAGAATTGATTTATATTCTATCTCTCGTTTCACGGCGAAATATTCCCCTTAAAAATCCCATTGATACATATCGAAAAGGTAAGAAAAAAATTAAATCAAAATGAAAAAAAGCTTATAGAAACTTACAGGGGTCTTAGGGGTTGAGATAGTGATTATTTGCCGTAAGCAACAGAACTATACTAGCTAGTTCGAAAACCCCTAAAACTTTTGCTATCTTTTGGTTACAAAAGTAGGAATGGTCTCTTTTGGTGACAAAAGGACAACTGTTTTCTTTTATTATTTTTCTAAAATAATATCCACCACCTTTAACATCAAATTTTTATTTCCATTCCAAGTGTCCTCACTTAAATCAAAAACTAAACTCACATTTTTCTTACTTCTTTTTATTTCTTCATAATAATCTCACATATAAAATGCAAATATCTTAAATCAATGTTTTGTTGTAAATCTCAAATGATCTCTACCATTTCAAATAAAATCAATTTTTTCTGGAGATAAATTTTCTACCAAAAATAAAGGTTTTTCATTTCAAATACCAAATGGTTTATATTTATTTACCTTACTTAAAAAAGAAAATCATAACTCTTCTAATCTAATAACTTTATCTACTTTAAGCTCTTTTTTATATTTACTAAAATCTTTTTTATTAAGTTCATTTATAATTTTCGTTTTAAATTCTCCGAATTTTTCTTTTGAAATAGTAAATCAAGCAGCTTGTTTATGTCATCAAAAACGAAGAAAATAATCTTTGTATTTATCCAATGTTTCAATAATAGAATGATATTCAGGACTTCTGCAACTAGCTACAAGTGTATCTCATTCATCTTTTAAACAAATACATGGCTTATAAAATTGTTCTGTTACCCTACCTGCAACTATTCAGATAATACCATGTTCAATTGCTGGTGAAATATAAAAAAGTAAATTATCTGTTTTATTTACTTTATTTATAGCGTCATTACTAAATTCTTTTGTTAAATATTTTCTTTCTTCATTTAATTTTTCTATTTCACTAAGGGTTTGATATACACTATCTGTATTATTTAATATCAAATTTACTGCCTTATAAGCACTATCCATCCTACCTGCTGCATTTATTCTTGGACCAATTAAAAATCAAAATAAATCACCATCTAAATCATCATTCATCTTATCTTCTATAAGTTTTCTGATTCATAAGCTCCTAGTTTTTTTGATTTGTTTTAATCATTCCATAACTATTATCCTATTTTCTCAAGTCAATCTCATACAATCAGCAACAGTTCAAATAGCTGCAATATCAATTGATTCTTGGATATAAATCATAGCTTCCTCCTCTGGCATAAATTCATTTGCTAGAGCTTGCATAAGTTTAAAGGCAACTCAAGCTCAAGCAAGATTCTTATACAAATAATTACAATCTGGTCTCTTAGGATTTATAACTGCAATAGCTTCTTCTGGAATAACATCAGGAACAGCATGATGATCAGTTATAATAATATCAATTCAAAGAGTTTTAGCATATTTTACAACTTCTATATCACGAGTTCAACAATCTACAGTTATAACTAAATCTACTCAAATAGAAGCCAATTCATCCATAAAATAATTTTTCATCCCATAACCATCTTTTACCCTATGTGGTATCCTATAACTAGCTTGCATTCACATTTTTTTAAAAAAATGCATCAAGATTGAAGTACTTGTTACTCAATCTACATCATAATCTCAAAAAATAATTATTCTTTCTCAATTTTCTTTTGCAGTTTTTATTCTAGCAACTGCCTTACCCATATCAATAAGTAAATATGGATCATGCAGATCTTTTATACTTGTATTCAGCATAAATTCCCCATTTTCAAATCTAGCATCAATTACTTCTTCTATACTTTTATTTAAAGTATTTCTATCAAATCTTATTATATTTCATTTTAAACTTAATTTTTCTTGCATGATTTTATATATACATTTAAATTTATTTTATTATATAAATATAAAAAAATAAGCCAACAAATTTGTTAACTTATTTTAAATCCTGTGCAATTCTTTATGTTTAGGATTTTGAAAATGATATCATTGAAAATATTCTACTCACAAACTTTTAGCATAATCAAACATATCTTCAGATTCTATCCATTCAGCTAATACTTTTACTCCTATTGACTTAACTCATTCAATATAAGTATTAAGTCATTCTATATCATTAACATTTATCAAATTATCATATCAATATTTAGATGAAAGATATGCATCTTGAAAAAATTTACCATCAAGTTTAACCATATGTAAACTTATACCATTTGATAATATATTATTTACTCTCCTTTTAGTTGAAAATCAAGAAAATAAATCATCAATACTTAATAAAAATCACATCTCATTTAAAATTTTTAAATTTAAAAATACTCTGTCTTGGATTTCAGGAGTTATTTTTTCAGTTTCAAGTAACTCAAAATTTATAAGAGAAGGATTAATTCAAGTATAACTAAGTAAAGTATCTAAAAAATATAAAAAATTAGTATTAAGTAAATCTTGAACTTCCAAATTAACATGTATTATATTTCATGTATTTTTAGCTTCATCAAAAGCTTTTGCACAAATTCTTGTAAATAACATAAAAGTTTGCTTTCTAGCTCTAAGTTCTTTAAGAACAATTACATGAGAATTATTAAAAGCATTAAGTCTAAAAAGAATTTCTTTAGCAAAATGATCTTTATTTAAATCAACAATTGGCTCAAATGTAGAAAACATTTCCATTTCTTTTCTTTGACATGGAAGTGTTCATAAAAAATTTCATACCAAATACATAAAACAAACTAGTACATAAATAATTCAAACTTATAATACATCTATTTTTAAAAAAACAAACTTAAAATAAAAAATATTAATTTTGACTTAAGTATAAATATTAATATAAATTATATACATTATCTGCTCCCGTAGCTCAGTTGGAAGAGCGCTAGGCCGCGAACCTAGGTCTGTCGTGGGTTCGATCCCTGCCGGGAGCACCATATACAAACAAAAAACATTTCAATTTTGAAATGTTTTTTTAATTTATCATTAAATCTCTTTCAGGTGAATAAAAATCTAGATTTTCTTTACCAATTTTTTCTATCATAAAATCTATAAGATTTTCTTTTTTGACTTCACTTTGAGTTCCATTTTCCATATCTCTTACTTGAAATATACCATTTCTAGCCTCCATAATTCAAACCATAACTACATATCTCGCTCAAGATCTACCTGCTTTTAACATTTGTTCTTTCATAGAAGGAGTTCAAAGAGAAACTACTGTATTTATACCTGCTTCTCTAGCTGCAAGTGATAATGGTAAAACTACTGTTTTTGCTTCATCTCATAATTGAACAAAAAATAAATCTATCTTATCTTTATTTTTTATTTTAATATTATTTTCTACAAGCATATCAATTATAATACTTGTATCAACATAAAATCATGTTGCCGGTATCTCTTTTGGCTCTCAAATATTTTTTGATAAAGTATTGTATCTAGAACCATTTCATATTACTCTAGAATCAAGTGATACAAATTGCCAAATTGAATTAGTTTGAAAATTGTTTTCTCAAACTAAACTATGATCTTCTTTATAAGGAACTTTAAGAATATCTAAATATGATTTAAATTTAGAATAATGTTCTTTGCTATCTTTCTTTAAAAATTTTGCACTTAATGAAGGTGCACTACTATTTAATATAATTTCATCTTCATTTTTTGAACTCAAAACAAGCATAGGATCTACTTCCAATAAATCAATAGATTCTGGAGATAATATGTGTTTTTTATTCTCATAAAAACTAAGTAATTCTTCTCTATATTTTACTTTCTCTTTTTCTATTCAAATAGAATTTATTCTTATAAAAAATTTATCTTTTAATCATATCTTATTCAATGATGTATAAACAACATATATAGAAATAGCATCTAAAATTGGATCATTTTCTCAGATTATTTCTCAACCAAAAACTTGAAGTCATTTTATATCTTTTCAAACTTTTTTATAATATTGAGACATATAATAATAATATACAGGTTGTATTTGTTCTTTCATATCATTTTCCAAATATGCTCTCATAATAGATAAAGAAGGACTTTGACATAAATCAAAATCTCCATTTTCTATTATAAATGGAGTGTTAAGTTGAGATTTTTCTATAAGTTGTTTTTTTTCTAAAAGTGGTGGAGTTATCCTTCTAAATCAGTTTTTTCTAAACTCATGACGAAATACTTTTTTCAAAAATGTAAGATACTTGTGTTGTTCAGGGAAAATATCAAAAGTTCATTCAATTGGGCTGTATAAATTCATATAAAAAATTATTATTTTAATATCTAGATTTTCATTATAAATGATTTTACTCAAAAAGAAAAATTTTTTTTGTTATTTTTTAATTTTAAATATATTAATTAAGATTATTAATTATTTTTTAATTTTAAATATGCAAGAAATAAATCAAAACTTACTAATTTTTTTAAATTCATTAATAGAAAATAATATTATAGAAAAAATAGCACTTATTTTTTCAGATAGTCCTATTTTTTTTCTACCTATTTTTCTTGTTTTTATGTGGTTTTATTATACATATAAAAAAAATGACAATGAAAAAAAGAAAGATCTACTTTTTATATTTTACTCAGCTATAATTGTAATAATTATAAATTATATAATTAAATCATTTGTAGACATAGAAAGACCTGAAACTGTTTTAGAGTGAGTTTGAAAATTAATACTAAATCATATACCTGATGCATCTTTCCCTTCTGATCATGCTTGAGTTGGAATTGCATTTTTAACATCTATTTTCTTAGCTTGATACAAAAAAATATGATTTATAATTTCTTTACCAATAATATTGATGATGATTTCTAGAGTTATTTTATGAGTTCACTGGCCATTTGATATAATGGCTTGAACTATAACTTGAATAATATCAGCATTTATAAGTTTTAAATTATTAAAAAAATGCAAAAAAATAGATAAATTAAATGATTTTATAATAAAAACAATGAGTTTTTTAAAAATGTAGTTTTAATTTTAAACAATTTAAATATAATTTACTTATTAATAATAAAATAATTAAAATGACTCATTTAAACCTTAAAGAAAAAAAAGTTATTGCTTTAACTGGATGATCAACATGAGGTCATATTTTTCCTTTATTGTCTGTATACAATTATTTTAAAGAAGAAAAAAAATATGATTTTTTTTGGTTTTGAGAAAGAGACTCATTAGAAGAAGAAACTGCAAATAAAAATAAGATAACTTTTGTAGATATACCTGCTTGAAAGATAAGAAGATATTTTGATATAAGAAACTTTTATGAACCTTTAAAAAATCTAAGTTGAATATTTTTCTGAATGTATTATTTAAAAAAATATAAAGTAGATGTTGTTTTTAGTAAATGATGATATGTAGCACTTCCACTTAGTATAGCAGCTTTTATATTGAGAAAAAAAATATATATTCATGAATCTGATACAGTTTCTGGATTAGCAAACAAATTTATATGACTTATAGCAAACAAGGTTTTTTATACATTTCCAAATGAAAAAACTGAAAATAATTGACATAAACATATACTTTCATGACAGATATTAAATCCAGAACTACTTGATAATATAGAAAATTTAGAATTAGAAAAAAATCCAAGATTATCAGTTATGGTTATGTGATGATCTCAATGATCAACTACTATATTTGAAGCAATGTTAAATATACTAAATCATATAGATGATATAGATTTTCAAGTAATTCTCTGAGAAAAAAATATGCATTTTAGAGAAGACTTCAAAAAATATAAAAACATAATGGTTCATGATTTTGTTACTCAAAAAAGGTTATGAAAGATACTTAAACAAGTTGATATAGCTATAACTAGAGCTTGAGCAACTAGTTTATGGGAATTAAATGTTTTTGGAATTCATTCTATAATCATACCTTTAAAATGAAGTGCATGAGATCACCAATACAATAATGCAATGTATTTTAAAGAAAAATTTTGAAGTGATGTATTGGAAGAAAATGAAGATTTAGAAGTGCAAATATATAAAAAATTACAAAATTATAAAAACTTGGAAAAATCTTGTCTAAATCTAAATAATTTTTTTAAACCATTACAAATAATTGAAAAAGAAATAAGTATAGATATAGATGACCCTCTTGATGACGAAGTTGAATAAAAAAATATTTTATAAAAATGTCTAGTAAAAAATTTTACTCTAGGACATTTTTTTTTGTTTAAAAAAATATTAAATGTTAAAATTAATTAGTTACCATTTAAAATATTATAGATTATGAAAATTGTTTTAAATATAAAAGATAAATATGTTTCTTCATTTAAATATATTATAGTATGATTTGCACTTATTATATGAGTATCATATGTATATTTTTTTCAATGATGAAATAATAATTTATACTTATTATTAGCAACGATTTTTGCTATATATATGGCTTTAAATCTATGAGCAAACGATATAGCAAACAATATGTGACCTGCTGTTTGATCAAAAGCACTTACAATATGATGAGCATTATTAATAGCTGCTATATTTGAAGCTGCTTGAGCACTTATTGCTGGTTGAGATGTAGTTGATACAATAAAATCTGGTATAATAAACAAAGATATGATTACAGATTCTAAAGATTTTATAAATATAATGTTAGCAACTATTTTATGAGCAGCATTATGGATAAATGTAGCAACATTTTTTAAAGCTCCAATTTCTACAACAAATTCTATAATATGATGATTAATATGAGCTTGATTAGCTTCAGCTTGACCATCAATAGTAAAATGGTCAAAGATATGAGAAATTGCATCAAGTTGGATTATTTCACTTATAATGTGATGAATAATTGCTATTTTAATATTTATATCTATTAGAAAAACAATCCTAAAAAGAGATGAAAGATGAGAGGCTGCAAAAAATTGGGTTCCAATATATGTTTGAATAATGATGATGATTTTTTCAATTTATTTACTTTTAAAATGATTAAAACCAATCTTAAATTCAAACGAATTTTTACACAATATTATAAATCCTACAAATGCAGTATTTATATGATTTATTATATGAGTTGCTTCATATATGATACTTGTGGTATTATATAAAAAACATAAAAAATCATTTTTTAAAGATGATAAAAAGTTTATAAATACTCTGTTTAATATACCTCTAATATTTGCAGTCGCATTACTTTCTTTTGCACATTGATCAAATGATGTAGCAAATGCTATTGGTCCACTTGCTGCAATAAATGAAACAATTAAAAATGGTTGAGCTGAAATAGCAAAAGCAGCTTGAGTTCCATTTTGGATAATGCTTTTATGAGCACTTTGATTATCTATGTGATTAGCTGTTTTTGGGGCAAGACTAATAAAAACAGTTTGAAATGAAATAACTAAATTAGATCAAATAAGAGCATTTTGTGTAGCATTATCTGCAGCAATTACAGTATTATTAGCATCTGCATTATGACTACCTGTATCTTCAACTCAAATTGCATTATGAGCAATATTTGGTATTTGATTATTTAGACAATATCTAAGTAATAAAAAATGAGAAGATAAAGAAGTAATTGATAAATCAATGATGAAATGAATTTTATTATCATGGATTGTTACACTTCCAATAGCATGAGTTATATCAGCAATAACTTATATAGTCTTAAAACAATTTTAGTATAATTTTTTGACCTACAAAAAAAATTGTGTTAAAATAAATTTATATAAAAAATAAAAACAAAATTAATAATTAATAATTTATTTATGTCTACAAAATATAGTACAAAATTAAAAAAATTTAAATCTATTTCTCTTAGTCAACTTAATGCAACAGCTAGTTTTTTAAAAAGAATTGATGTAAAATTTTTATTAAATTGAAAACAATTTTCTTCTATATTAGAAGAATTAAAAGATAAATTTAATGTACTTGAAATAGATAGTAAAAAAATATTTAATTATGATAATGTATACATGGATACTGCGGATTATCTATTTTACAATCAACATCAAAACAAATTAGAATCAAGAACAAAAGTAAGAACTAGATATTATGTTGATTCAAATATGGCATTTTTTGAATACAAACAAAAAAATGCATGAGTTACAAATAAATATAGATATGAATTCCCCACTTCTGAACATGGTTTTATGACTAGAGGTAAAAAAAGATTTTTTGATTGAGTTTGGCAAAGTGTTTACGGTTGAGAAAAAGCACCTGAAATATCTCCTGCTATAAGAACAACTTATAAAAGAATTACTATGGTAAGTAAAACATGAGATGAAAGATTAACTATTGATTTTGACATTAAAGCTCTTGATCTAAGAAAGAAAAATGCAGAAACAATTGATTTAAAAAACCTAGTTATCATAGAAAGTAAATCAATGAAACAAGAATCTGATATCTGTAAAATAATGAATAAAAATAATATCGAAAAAGCATCTAGCTGTAGTAAATATTCTCTTTGAGTAGTTTATTCTGGTATAGCACAAAAATATGATACTTTTAGAGAAACAATGGAGAAAATTAAAGAAATAAGAATGGAGACTGTGAAATCAACTCATAGGATTACTTCTTTAAATAATGTAACAAAAAATATTACAAGAGATCTAACAAAAGAAAAAGTTATTGCTTAGGCAATAACTTTTTCTTTTGTTTACTTATAAAAAAATTAAGCAAATAAATTTGCTTAATTTTTTTATAAGTAAGAATAATCTAAACCATAATATTCAAATAATTTTCTTGAACCAAAATCTTTTTGTATATGATCTTCTAATCATAACTCTTTTACATATTGTTTAATTTCTTTTTTTGTTTTTGCTTCTATTTCTAAAAGTGGTGGAATAGAATCATATTCATCTATATCAAACTCAACCTCATTTAATCTATAAGAAGTTCTATGTTTTTTCTTTTCTCTAGTCTGAGTCATACCATACTTTTCTAAAACTTTTTTGAAACTATCTACATCAGTTATAACACTTTCTCATTCATCAGCTACTTTTAATCAATTTTCTCAACCTTCACAAGATTTATTTCTTTTTCTTTTTATAGTATAGAGATGTATTTCTCATTTTTGTCTAACTCTAAAAAGTCTTTTATTATCTTCTAATTTATTACAATCTCAATCAACAAAATCATAATATATATCATGAATAAATCCATCAAATGATTTAACCGCTCAAAGATTTTCAAGTTTTTTTATAACTTCTTCTTTATTTATTTCAAGTATTTTTATTTCTTTTTCTAACATTATTTTTATTATAAATAATAATATGATTCATTATAACATATTTTAATCTTTTTTGAAAATATATCACTCTCATCTTATATTTTTTATCCAAGAATCTATTCAAAAATCTCTCAAAATCACTCTCAATCTAAAAATATAGATCCTAATATTTTTTTCTTTAAAAGAATCATAATTTCAAAAAATCTTATCTTCTATATAATTTAAAGATAAAAATTTTTCACTATTTACTAAAAAGATATATAATAAATATTTATTTTTCTTTGTTAATCTAATATTTTTTCAATTAAAATAAAATTCATTTATTTCTATATCATATAAAAGTCAATTATATAAAAAATATTTATTATTAAAATTCTCTATTTTCAAAAATCTATTTTTAAACCATTTTAAAACTCTGATTTCAAGCTCTTCAAATCTAAAAGGTTTTATTATATAATCACTTGCTCATAGATTAAATAAATCTCTAATATTAGAAATATCATCTATTCAACTAACTATTATTATAGGAACATATAAATTTTTTTTTCTAACTATTTCTATAATATCAATTCCAGATTTTGATTCATTTCATAAATTTATATCAAGTAAGATTATATCATATATATCTATTGTTGATAATTCATCTAAAAATTCTAAATAATTATTTATAACTTTTACTAAATTTATATCTTGTCTTTTATCAAATAAATACTTCAATTTTGAAGCTAAAAAAATATCATCTTCAATAATTAAAAAATTCATAAAATAAAACTTTAGTAATAAATAGATTTTATATATAAAAAAAATTTATCAAAAAAAAGAGAATTAATCCTCTTTATTTTGATATTTTGGAATATTTATAGAAAATTTTGCTCAAGATAATTTTTTAGAATTTGATGCTTTTATTGTTCAATTATGTAATTCAATTATCTTTTTACAAAGATATAATCATAATCAAAGTCATATAGAATTTCATTTTCATGTTTTATATTTATCAAAAACATATTTTTCTTCTCATAATTTAAATCAATTTCAATTATCTTCTATAATAATACTTATAAATCATTTAGAAAGAGATACTTCTATATAAATCTTAGGATTCTCATGATTACAAAATTTAATAGCATTTGTTAAAAGATTTGATATAACTTGTGTAAATTGTATCTTATCCAAATCTATATAATCTATTCTTTCATCATATTCAAAAATCATTTCTAAATTAGTATTATTTTTTTTGAAAATATCTATTTGATTTAAAAATATAGACTTCAATTTTATTTTCTCTATATATAAAGTTGTCTTTCAATAATCAATTTTATCACTATTAAAAAGTACTTTAACTAAATCAATTATATGAAAAATCTGTCATTTTAATATATCAAGTTCACTTTTGATATAAGATAAATTATTTTCTCAATCATTTATATCATCTATGATAGTTTCTACTTGTAATCAAGCTGACATTATAGGAGTTTTTATTTCATGAGAAGCAACAGAAATAAATTCTTTTTGTCTATTTATTAGATTATTATATTCTATAGTTTTTTTATCTACTTCTTTATCTAGATTAAAAGAAAGATAATTTATCTTAGAATAAATATCTATATATTTTAAATGTCATGAAACAAAATTTACAAAATCCTTAATTATATTTATTTCATCTGTATAATAATGTTCTTTAAAAGGTTTTTTTCATAGCTCAAAAAATCATATTATCTTTCAAAAATTATTTCTTATTGGAAAGATAATATAACTATCTCTATGTAATTCATTTTTTATTTTCTCAATTGAAAAATATTTTTTATTTTCTTGTAAAAAAACTACATCATTTATAAATAAATCATTTTTTTTATTTGAATTAAAATAATTGTATAACTCTTGTTTATTTTTTATATCTAAAATTAGATCAAAATAATAAATTTTAAAATTATTTTTAATATAATTGTATACATACTCTCTAAATGAATCAAAATTTATAAGAAATGGAATATTTGATTTCATTCTTGAAATATGATTTAAAAAAATTTTATACTCTTTATTAAATGGCAATGTATTTATAAAAAATTTATAAATAATAAAAAATATTATTATTGAAAATATTATATCAATATAAGTCAGATTTGAGCTAATTCACCATAGATTATTTTGCTTATATAAATTATCTATACTTATATTAGATCTATAAAATATAAATATTAATGTAATTATTAAAGAAGAAAAAAAGGAAATCATCTCATTATATCTAAGTACTAAATCAGAAAAATGATATTTTGATAAAGTATGCCAAGATAAAACTATAAATGGAAACATAAAAAGTATTATTTCTTTTTGAAATAAATATATTCAAAAGTATGGTAATAATACTAAAAATACAAGACAAGAAAAAAGAAAAAAAATAAATCAATAAAATATATTTTTTAATCTAATCCTATTTATATAAGTGAGTTTTTTTAATTTGAAAAGAAATGTAAAAATAATAAAAATAAATAATATTATAGTTAATAAATAATGAGCTAATATAAAATCTCAATATTTTTCAGAATATACACTTATATTTGAATCATAAAATACTCAAGAAATTATCTTATCAGAAAAAATATATAATCAAGTAAGAAAACTATAATATAAAAAATCTAAAAATATATTTTCTTTTTTTATATTATTCTCTCAAAAATAATATAAAAATTTTATAAAAAAATACACTCCAATAATTGATAATAAAAAATCAATTCTAGAAAAATAAACAATCAAATTAACATTATCTACTAGAAAAAAGAGAAAATAAAAAACAATCCACAAAGCTAATACAATGCTAAAAATAAAATAATATCTTCAACTGAGATTTTTTAAATGATTATTTATATTTATTCAAGTATAAATTATAAATAATATAAATATAAAATAAATTATTGTATAAATTGTCATATTTATTTTTTATATATAAATTAGTTATATTTATATATATTTATTCTATATATCAAAACTATTTTATTTTATGTCTTTTTACAAATTGTCTAAAAGACATATCAAAATTTGTATTAAAATTATCTATTGGATCAGTAAAAATACATAGATCAGATTGATAATCTTCATTTACATTTTCTACTAAACTACTATCTATTCAAAGTGATAAACTTCACATAATCTTATAAATTAGATAAATTGAATTTTTTTTATCAAGTTCAATTATTCAAGGTATACCTTTTTTATCACTAACAAGCTTAAAAAACTTTCTTATTAATTCATATATAAAAGGGTAACTAATATAAGTTTCATATGTTCAAATTGATGAAAGACTAAGCATTTTTCATAATACACTAATATTTAATTTATTTTTAATTATTTCTTCAAGAACATCAACTGATAAATTTGGATAATGAAAACTTATTTCTAAGTTATAAATATCTATCAAATGAGCAAAATATCAATCCATAAATCAAATAATATCTCAATTATAATCATATCACAAAACTAAAAATGCTTCTTGTTTATATTTTTCTCTAAAATATGAAATAGATTTATCAATATCATAAATAAATTCAGTATTTCAAGAATCACATTTCATACATTTTATAGAATCTCACAAAAAAATTTCTTCTAAACTTGTAACTGATTGCAATCTAATCTCTGATGACAAGTGTCAAAAAATATCATTTTTAGAATGTATATGATTACAACAATTACATCTAACATATTCTCATAAAGAGTAAGCCCACATATCTTTTTGAACCTGAGAAATTGCTAATAATTCACTTTCTCATAAATCTTTTGATTCGACATTTTTTATAAAGACATCATTTCACATAAAACAAAAATTAAGATCTAAGTAAATTACTTATATCTTTTGTTAGTTACAAAATAGTAACATATAATAAAAATTATTTTACATTTACTTTTTGTCTATATAATGAGAAAAAACAATTTAATGCTTTTTTAATGTGGTATGAGTATAATATAGTAATTTTATATTTATAAATTTATAAAAAATGAAAATAACTATCATAGAAGACGATTATAAATTAGCAGAAAATCTAGCTAAAAGATTAAAAAAGGAATCATATCTAGTTTCTATTTATACAAACAGTAGAAAATTTATTGATAATTTTCAAGATAATAGTGATGTATTTATAATAGATATAAATCTAGAATGAAAAAATGAATGATTTAAAATCATAAAATGGTTAAGGAATAACAAAAATATATCTAGTCCTATACTTATAACATCAGGGTATAATAATATAGAAAAAAAAGTATATTGACTTGATCTATGAGCAGATGATTATCTACAAAAACCTTACTCAATAACTGAACTCATAGCTAGGATTAGATCAGTTACTAGAAGAGAATCTCAATTAAAAAATAATATTATAAATTATAAAAAAATACAATTTGATATAAAATCAAAAACTTTCATTTCTGGGATAAGCAAAGAAATGAAATTTTCAAAAAAAGAACTTATGCTTATTGAGTTATTTTTACTTAATATAAATAGAGTTATTACTAGAGCAAAACTTGTAAAATCAATATGGTGAGATTTTGATTGAACATGAGTCTCAGATAATAATCTAAATGTTACTCTTTATAATCTAAGAAATAAGGTGTGAAAATATATGAATATAGAAACAATAGTATGAGAATGATTTATTTTAAAAAATTAAAGTCAATAATAAAAACTGCTTTAAAAGCAGTTTTTATTATTTTTGTTCAGTTTCATTTTTTGCTATTAGAGCTTCATGTCTAGCTTTTAATTCAGCATCTTTTCTAGCTTTGATTTCTTCCAATTCTTTCAATTCAGCTTCACTTAACTCTCTTTTTAAACCAATTCTTCATTTTTCAATATTTATTTCAACTATTTCAAAATTTACTATATCTCAAACTTTTACAACATCTTCTACTTTTTCTATTCTCTTAAAACTCAATTTTGAAATATGAATCATTCATGATTTACCTTTAAATTCAACAATTGCTCATGTTCAATCAATTATTTTTGCAACAACTCATGTTCATTTATATCATACTTCAGGAGTCCAAAGTATCTCTTTTATTTCAGCTATTACTTTTTCTCATCATTCTTGATTTATTGCAGTTATTGTAGTAACTCAATCATCAGCAATAGAGATTTTTACACCATATTCTTTTTCCATTCTTTGAACATTTTCTCCTCATTTTCAAATAATTGGACTTATCTTATCAACAGGAACATTTATAGTCATTATAAGAGGTGCATATGGAGAAAGTTTTTCATTTGGTTTAGGAATAACACTTAGCATCCTATCAAGTATATATGAAATAGCACTTTGAGATTGAAAAAATGCTTTTCTAAATACATCCATTTTTAATCATTTAATTTTAACATCAAGTTGCATAGCAGTAATACCATTTTTAGTTCTAGTAACTTTAAAATCCATATCTCACAGAAAATCTTCTTGTGCTTGTATATCACTAAGGATCTTATATTCATGAGTTTCTTCATCATATATCATTCACATAGCAACTCATGCAACTGGATTTTTTATAGGAACTCAAGCATGCATAAGACTCATTGTAGAACCACAAACAGAAGCCATAGAACTAGAACCATTACAAGTAGTGATTTCAGAAACAACTCTAATAGTATATGGAAATTCACTTTCATCTGGTAAAACAGCAATCAAAGCTCTTTCGGCCAATGCTCAATGCCCTATTTCTCTTCTACCAATTCACCTCATCATTCTTACTTCTCAAACACTATATGGAGGGAAATTGTAGTGATGAATATATCTTTTTTCATCTTCTGGCATCATACCATCAAGAGTTTGAACATCATCTGGTCCTCAAAGAGTAGTTATACTAAGAGCTTGTGTCATACCTCTTTGAAACAATGCTGAACCATGAGTTCTAGGTAATAATCATACTTCTCAAATAACTTCTCTTACTTCATCAAGAGCTCTACCATCTAATCTTTTATCATTTTTTAAGATATTTTTTCTCATTATTTCTTTTACTCTTTTATAAACAAGAGCTCAAACTGAAGATTCATCTATTTTTTTAACCTCATCTACACTACAAGTTCAAGTAACAACACTATCAGCATCTCATATAATACATCATTTTGAAACTAAATATTCTCTAACTTCAACATCCAATTTATCAAGTTCACTTTGAAATTCTTTTTTTGCTTTATTATAAAGAACTTCCATTTTTTCTTCTGTTAAAAATTGTTTTACTTCTTCATATAAAGTTTCATCTGGCTTATTATAAACAACTTTTACTTCAGGTATTCAAAATAATTTTTCATAATCTCTTGTAAAGTCATTTTGAGCTTCACATATTTTTTTAATAATTTCATGAGATTTTTCTAAAGCACTTACCATTTCTTCATCACTTACTTCAAAAGCTCCTGCTTCAACCATAGTGATAGCATCCAAAGTTCAAGCAGTAAGTAAATTTAATTTTGCATCATTTTCTTGTTCTTGAGTTGGATTAAAAATATATTCTCAAGATTTAGTTAAAACCAATCTACATCATGAAACTGGTCATTCAAAAGGAGTTCAAGCCATAGTTAGTCATAAACTAGCTCAAACTATTCACCAAAATCATAGATCCTTTTCTCAGCTAGCAGATAAAACTGTAGCAATTATTTGAGTATCATTAACTATACCTTTTGGAAACATTGGTCTGATTGGTCTATCAACAATTCTAGCTGTCAATGTAGCATCATCAGTAGGTCTTCACTCTCTTCTTTGAAATCTATTTCAACCTATTTTTCAAGTTGCATAAAATTTTTCTTGCCATTCAACAATAAGTGGGAAAAAATCTGCTTTTTCATTTAATCAATCTTGTTTAAATCAAGTTGTCACAAACAAAATATTATCATTATCATCGCTAATAGTAACAGCAGCATTTATTAAAAGTCATAATTTCCCTGTTTCAAAAGTTATCTTATTTCCTTCGATATCATAAGTTTTTTTCAAAGGAATTATTTTTGTAGCATTTCTATCTGATAAATTGTGCATAAAAATAAAATAAAAAATATAAAAAAAATATCTTCTAAAAGAACAAATAATGAAATATCTAAATAAATATTTTATAAAAAACAAAAAATTTACTTAAACATTTCATCATTTAAATATTCTGTTAGAAAATATTAAAACAATTATAAAACAAAACTTTTAAAACACAAAAAAAAAGAGTTTAAAAACTCTTTTTTTACTCTTCTGACAAGTTCCATATATGATTTGTAGTTTCTGTTTATCATATACAAATTCTTGTTTTGTTATATTATTTGATTTGTAGTATGTGTAAGTAAAAATAGAAAATATTTTTAGTATTTTCTATTTTTAGTTTTAATATTATAAATTAATTTCTTGATAATATATATATATAAGACTATTTCAGAAATATTTTTCTTCTTTAATATATAATTCTTTCTCTATTTTGTAATAATCTTCTTTTCAATCTTTTATTCATTTGAACTCAATTATGAATTTTAGATTTTTATTTTTTATATTTATTTAATTACACTTTATTTTATTAAATTGATAAATTTATGCCAAAATAAAAAAATCAAATTAAAGATGAAAATATTGTAAATATGGTTGTAATAATAATTATATTTTTTTTTGTAAAATCTGATATATTATAAAATAATAATATTAAAAAATAATTGTAAATTAAAATAATAATTGAAATTATTAATAAGTAATATAATGATGTTATTAAACTATTTTCAAAAGATAAGAAAATAGATGATATTAATAACGAATTAGAATAATTTAAAGTTAAAAGAAAATCTCATAATCATGTAAAGTTCCAATTTAAATCAATATAATAATGAAATAAAGTTATTATTACAGGAATAATATTAATTATAATATTAGATATTATTTTATTTTTCATATTAATTAGTTATTAAATAATCTCAATTTCACCATTTATTATAAGGATTTATATCATATTTTATATGTAGTCATTTATTACTTGGAGCAAAAATATTATAAGTACCTCAATATTCATTACTAGTTATTTCTTCTCAATTCTTTGAAAAAATTATTTCTTTATGTCAATCAGGAGAAATAAATTTTCTTTCAAATCAATTAATTTTACCATCTTGATGATAAATAGCAGCAGGATAATTAAATCATATTAACTCTGGCTCAACCCAATTATTTTCTGCTTCTTGTAGTGTTTTTGGTAAATTATCATTATACTTATTCCTACTATAATGTAATTCTTTTGCAATTTCTTCTTGTGCTTTTAATTGATAATATACAGATGTTTTTTGTTTTCTTAAATTATTGTTATACTCATTATCCCGACTATAATACAAGGCTTTTTCATATTTTATACTTAAATATTCTAATTCTTTTTCAAGTCTTAAGTATTCATCATAAGCCTTTACAAAATCAACTTTAAATTGTTCAGCTTGTGCTTTCTTTTCAGTTCATAGTAAATCAGTATACATCACCCCATTATTCCCTACATAACTATACAAATTTACATCATCAACTATATCAATCGAATCTCTACTGATAAATCTACCAAGTTTAGCATCATAATACCTAGCTCTAAGATAATAAAGATTTATTTCTCTATCATATTCTCTTCATGTAAATAGTCTAGTATTTCAATTATCATTTCAAGAAACTATTTTTACATTACCAAAACTATCATAATCATAACTAACAACTACATTTCAAGAACCATCACTTATTCACTCAACACTTCATAAATGATTTTTATGATAATAATAAATATTGTTATCAATTTCATAAGCTACTAAATCATCTAATCAGATTCAGTTTATGTAGTTTTTAGTTGTTGTAGTTTGATTAACTAAATCTGTAACTTTTTCAGTCAATATATTTTCATTACTAAAAATATATTCTATTGTTTTTTCTTCTGTTTGCTTCAAATATCTTCTATTTAACACATCATAATTATATTGTGCTATTATTCAACTAGAAGTTTCTACTTTTGTAAGTCTGTTTTTGTAATCATAACTAAATTCAAAAATTCAGTTATTTTTTAAGTTTCAGTTATTGTCATAAACAAAAATATTACTTTCATTTGTAGTTACAAGACTTCAAGTATATGTAGTTATAGTTTGAGTACTTCAAGATGAAGTAGTTCAGCTACTAGTTTCTCAACTTCAAGTTTGTACTTCTTCTACTATTTCTTGTAATTGATAATTTAATATACTTCAACTAAGAGTTGTATATTGATTCAATATATTAGTTTCATAATCATAACTAGCTCCACTTCAAGTATTTAAATTGAAACTATTTATTCTGTTTCAAACATTGTCATAGTTAAAACTTTCAAGAATATCTTGATTTGTAGTATTTTGTACTTCTTTTAATCTGTAAATATCATCATACAAGTAGTTTTTTATACTATCACTTGTTATATTATTTACATCATCATAAGTATAATTGTAAGTATTTACTCAATTATTTAAACTATTTATTCTACTTAGATTATCAAATCATCTTATTATACTTGTATTGTTTGTATAAACTATAGAAGTATTTTCAAGTCAAGTATAGTTATATGTTGCTATGTTATTTGAATCATATCAAATACTTGTAATTCTATTTAATTCATCATAAATATAATTTACATCATTTACACTTGTCAGATTATTATTGTTATCATAATCATAACTAACTAAACTACCAGATTGAGTTTCAGTTATCTTTCTACCTAAACTATCATAACTAAATTGTAGTTTATGATTATTACTATCATTTGCTTCTAGTAGTCTTCATAACTCATCATAACTATATGTTTCACTTGTTGTTCAAACTACACCATTTCAGTTTGTTATATTTTTAGATATTAATCTATTTTGAGAGTCATAAGTATAGTTTATGATTGTACCATTTGGGTCAGTTTTTTGTACTAGATTATTATTTGTATCATACTCATAATTTACTTGTTTATTATCAGCATAGATTTGTTTAACTAGTCTATTTAACTCATCATATTCATAGTTTGTTATATTTCACTCACTATCTGTTACACTAAGCATATTTCACATTTGGTCGTATGTGTAAGTAGTTGTTTTGTTTCAAGAATTTGAAATCTTAGTTTCAGTTTTAACTTTTCAAGTATAAGTATATGAGTAGTTTGTAATATTTCCCTCTTCATCTGTTTTACTTATTACTTGATTAAGTTTGTTGTATGTATATGTTTTTGTTTTGTTTAAATTATTTGTTTCACTTACGAGTCTATTATCTGAGTCATAAGTATAGTTTGTAGTTATTGTTTTGTTTGTAGAACTTATTATTTTCTTTTCTACTAGATTATCATTTTTGTCATAACTATTTTGTACTTTGTTTCATAGACTATCTTCTACTTGTATCAATCTAGAAAATATATCATAAGTATAATTTGTTTCATTGCCTTTTGCATCAATAGTTTGGATTGTGTTTCATAAACTATCATATTTTGTTTTTGATATGATTATATCATTTGGTAATATATGATTTTTAGTTTCTATTGCTTTATTTTGTTTATCATATACAAATTCTTGTTTTGATAACAAATTATTATTTTCATCATATATTTCTTGTTTTGTTATATTGTTTGATTTGTCGTAGGTGTAAGATTCATATTAAAGATAGAAAATATTTTTATTTTAAGAATTAATATAATCATATAAAAATAAAACTTCTTCAGAACAATTATTTAATGATAAGTAACAATCAGTATATTTTTTTGAATCTAATTTAGAATAATCATCCCATTTGGGTGGATTAAAATCAGATCTTACTTTTCTGACAGCATATAATACATTTAATTTAATAAAAAATATATATTCTATATCTGTTCTATCATTTTGAATCAATAGAGTTTTTTTTATATATCAATCAAGTTCATTATATAATCAATATCTTATCATTCATATACTATAAATAGGTTCTTTAATTCATTTTATTATATTTTCTTCATCTATAGTTAAATCCTTAAATTCAATTTCAGATACACTTGAAAAATTATATTCAAGTGTATCTATACTTATTTTTTCAATATTAGTAGTTATTGGAATATTTTCATTTTCTATATATTGTTTATTTTTTTGAAGAAAATCTTTATTATAATCTGATTTTTTTAAAATAAAAATATTATATAGCTGTAAAAATATAATAGTTACTATTATTATTAATATTAAAAATTTATTTTTTTTCATAGCAAGCATAGTATTATCATTTAAAAATAATGAATCAATCATTATCAACTTCTCAATCATTAACTATTTTTTTAAGTTCATTAGTCGTAAACCCATAAGTTTTTTGAAAATGTGGTTTATCTATTGATTTTTTCCAATCTCCTCACCATTCAAATCAAATTTCTTTTCATATTTTACTAACTTTATTCCGATCAAAATCATAGTTAACTTTTCAATTTTTATCAATTTCAACAATATCAAATGCTAATCAATAATTATGATAACTATCTCATCATTTAACCGAAGTAACGATATTTCATGGAGAAGTTCTTCATTGATTATATAAATTATTTTGTTCGTCAATAGTTCTCATAGCTTGAGCTACTCTTAAATTTATTTTTAAATCTTTATAAACTACATCTAGAAAATCTCTTACATCATCTCTTATTAATGGATTTAGAGTCATAATTCTTTTTTCCGATATTGGATCTCTAGTAACAATACTTAAAAGATTAGATCATACTATATCTTCTATTAACGGCTTCCCTTCTGTCCCCATCAAATCCACATAATTCACCCCATTATTCCCCACATAACTATACAAATTTACATCATCAACTATATCAATCGGATCTCTAGATATAAATCTACCTAGTTCTGGATTGTAGTATCTAGCTCTATTGTAATATAATCAAATTTCTTTGTCATATTCTCTTCATGTAAATAGTCTAGTATTTCAATTATCAACTCAACTAGTTATTTCAAAATTACCAAAACTATCATACTCATAACTTACAACTACATTTCAAGAACTATCACTTATTCACTCAACACTTCATAAGTGATTTTTATGAAAATAATAAATATCATTATTTTCTTTATAAGCTACTAAATCATCTAATCAGATTCAGTTTATATAGTTTTTAGTTGTTGTAGTTTGATTAACTAAATCTGTAACTTTTTCAGTTAATATATTTTCATTACTAAAAATATATTCTACTTTTTCATTTTCTAACTCTTTCAAGTATCTTCTATCTAATACATCATAACTATATTGTGCTATTATTCAACTAGAAGTTTCTACTTTTGTAAGTCTGTTTTTGTAGTCATAAGAAAATGTTTTTTCTCAGTCATTTTTTAAATTTCAGTTGTTATCATAAGTATAATTTAAACTTCAAGATAATGTACTTCAACTAAGAGTTGTATATTGGTTCAATATATTAGTTTCATAATCATAACTAGCTCCACTTCAAGTATTTAAATTAAAACTATTTATTCTGTTTCAAACATTGTCATAGTTAAAACTTTCAAGAATAGTTCAAGAATTAGTTTCATTAACATTTGTTAATCTGTAAATATCATCATACATGTAGTTTTTTATACTATCACTTGTTATGTTATTTACATCATCATAAGTATAATTGTAGTTTTTTACTCAGTTATTTAAACTATTTATTCTACCTAGATTATCAAATCATTTTATTATACTTGTATTGTTTGCATAAATTATACTTGTATTTTCTAGTCATGTATAATTGTAAGTTGCTATATCTGTATTATTTTGTTTTATATTTGTAACTCTATTTAGATTATCATAAGTATAGTTTACATCATTTACACTAGTTAGATTATTATTGTTATCATAAGCATAACTAACTAAACTACCAGATTGAGTTTCATTAATTAATCTACCCAAACTATCATAACTAAATTCTAAATTATGATTATTACTATCATTTGCTTCAATTAGTCTTCATTGTTCATCATAACTATATGTTTCACTTGTTATTCAAACTACACCATTTCAGTTTGTTATATTTTTAGATATTAATCTATTTTGAGAATCATAAGTATAGTTTATGATTGTACCATTTGGGTCAGTTTTTTGTACTAGATTATTATTTGTATCATACTCATAATTTACTTGTTTATTATCAGCATAGATTTGTTTAACTAGTCTATTTAACTCATCATATTCATAGTTTGTTATATTTCACTCACTATCTGTTACACTAAGCATATTTCACATTTGGTCGTATGTGTAAGTAGTTGTTTTGTTTCAAGAGTTTGAAATCTTGGTTTCGGTTTTAACTTTTCAAGTATAAGTATATGTATAGTTTGTGATATTTCCCTCTTCATCTGTTGTACTTATTACTTGATTAAGTTTGTTGTATGTATATGTTTTTGTTTTGTTTAAAGAGTTTGTTTCACTTACGAGTCTATTATCTGAGTCATAAGTATAGTTTGTAGTTATAGTTTTGTTTGTAGAACTTATTATTTTCTTTTCTACTAGATTATCATTTTTGTCATAACTATTTTGTACTATATTTCATAGATTATCTTCTACTTGTATCAATCTAGAAAATATATCATAAGTATAGTTTGTTTCATTTCATTTTCAATCTATAGTTTTTATAGTATTTCATAGACTATCATATTTTGTTTTTGTTATGATTATATCATTTGGTAATATATGATTTTTAGTTTCTATTACTCTATTTTGTTTATCATATACAAATTCTTGTTTTGATAACAATATATCATTTTCATCATATATTTCTTGTTTTGTTATATTGTTTGATTTGTCGTATGTATAAGTTGTGTAACTATTATCAGGATTTATTTTTTTTATTATTCTATCAAATAAATCATACTCAAAGTTTATTTCGCTACCATTTGGATTTATTTGTTTTATTAATCTTTCATTTAAATCATAAGTATAATTTGTAGTTATTTGTTCTATTCCCTCGCCCCCTGGGAGAGGGTTAAGGTGAGGGATTGTTAAAGTTTTGCTTAAAACAAGACCATTTTCATCGTAAACAATACTTTCAACTGCACCACTTCATGAACTAGTTTCTATTATTCTAGAGTTTGTATCATAGATATAGTTTGTAATTAGATTTACTCATGAATCAACTTCACTTGTAGTTTGAGTTAGATTATCAAGTATATCATAATTATAACTTTTATCTAAGCTATCATTTGCTCATAATATTATTTTTTCACTTGTTTTTTTGTTTAGAGAATTGTAAATTATTTCATTTACTATTCATTCACTTGTAGTTTTACTTATTAATAAATTGAAATCATCATATGTTAAATTTGTTTCATTACCTTTTCAATCTATTATTTTTACCATATTTCATCTTGTATCGTATACAAATTGTGTAGCTATTTCCTCGCCCTCTGGGAGAGGATTAAGGTGAGGGCCTTTTTTTGTTATCTTTGTAAGGTTTCAATTTGTATATGTAAAACTTGTTTCTAATCATCAAGCATTTGTTTGTGAAACTAGTTGACCACTTCAATTATATGTAAAACTTTCATTTATAACTATATCATTTCAATTGTAGTCTTTTACTCAAACTACTTCTTTTGATACTAGATTATTGTTTGTATCATAAACTAAATTAGTAATTAATCAGTTTGGTTCTATTATTTGAGTTGGTTTATTTGTGAGTAAATCATAAGTATAATTTAAAACTATATCGCTTGTACTTCAAGTAGATGATGTATTTTCTACAAGTCTTTTTTCAATTACATTATTATTTATATCATAACTATATGTAACTCAATTTCAAAGAGGTTTTGTTTCTTTTATTAAATTATTGTTTGAGTCATATTCATAATTATATTCTAAATCACCACTTGTTTTTTTGATTACTTTTTTAATAGTATTTCAAAAACTATCATAATAATATTCTATGATGTTTCACTCTCTATCTGTAACACTATTTTTTGTAATTTTGTTATTTGTATCTGTTGTATAGTTATAATATATAGTTCCATTACCATATGTTTGGCTTGATACTCTATCAAATGAATCATATGTATTTTCAACATATATATTATTTGCAGAATCTATTAGTTTAACTATGTTGTGTGAACTCTCAAAATCAGCTCAAATAGTATATGTGAAACTAATTTCTTTCTCACTATTTCAATTTATCATCTTGATTGTTTTTAAATCAAATTGACTTCAGGTAGTTTCATTTTCAGAGAAATATATAAATTCTACTTCATTTCAAGCAAAATCTATTATCTTGTATAATCTACTATTTTCATGATAATTTAGAGTATATTCTCTATTTAAAGTATCTATTATTTTTATAAGTTGTCTATCATCGTTGTATTCAAAACTTAGATTATTTCAATAAATATCAACTATTTTTTCTATCTTGAAATTATCTCAAAATATGTATTTAGTTTTATCATCAAAACTTATTTCATATTTATTATCTACTAATAGAAGATTTGCTTTTATAGTTTCATTTCTTTCAAAAATATCTCATGATTTTAAAAACTTAAAAACTCATAATTTACCATCATGAATATTTATATTTCAAGTTTCATCTTGAGTTAGATATATATTGTAGTTAAAATCAAAATTATTTCATATTGGTCAGTTATAATATGCTTGATTTTTGTATTTTATTTTAAATTCAAAAGGTAGATTGTTTCAAGCATAACTCATAAGAGTATTTTCATAATCAAATTCTCATGTACTTAAAATAACAGGATCTCACTTACTTGTATTTTCAGAAGTATTTGTTAAATTTTCTGTTTCTTTTGTTTTAAGATCTAATTTTGATATATCAAAAACAAGAGGTCAAGAAGAGACATTTTGTGAAGTATTTTGATTTGCATTACAAGTATATCAATCAGTTAGATCATATGTGTAGTTAGTATTATCCCAATCTTTTTCAATTATATTTACACATCATGGTATATTTATACAATTTCTTTCAATTAAATTATTATTTTCATCATATATGCTTATATATCATGATTTATCTCATACAAAGGTAATAGTAGGATCTTCATCTGATATAACATGTGGATAAAATAAATATTTATTTTCACTTGATATTATTTTATTTTCTCAAGGAGCAATAATAGTATATGTAGGATAGTATTCATTTGTATATGTTCAAATATAACTCATGCTTCAACTATTCTCTACTCATCAATTTACATATAAATATGCACTCATAAATCATTCATTTTTTAAGTTTCAATTTAGAAACATATTTATATATCATTGTAAATTTCAATTTTGATTTACAATTAAATTACCATTTAAATTAAATCAGTCATATGAATATCATCATAAAATAACTTGAGAATTTACCTTTATTAAATCTATATTTCAATTTAGATTATTTAAATATATAGGTATATTATAAATGTTTTCTAATTCTATTTCTCATATATTTCATGTGAAATTCATATTTAAATTTCAACCAAGTAATTTTATTTTAAAATTTTCTCAATTTATTATATTTGAGTATATTGATAAATTATTTTCTACTTTTAAATTATTTTCTCATAAGATAGTTAAATCAATATTTTGAATTGCATTTAGAGAATTTATAGTTGAATTATTTGGTTTAAAAATGGTACTAAATGTTAGTTCTAATTGTGCTGAAAATGGATTATTTCATAATAACTCTATTATTCAATCTTGTATAGAATTTATGTATCAATTCCAAATTCAATTATTTTCTAGTATACCATTTGCATATAAATATCAAGAAATTTCTCAATTGTTTAATATATTTCAATTTAAATATAAACTTGATTCTATATAAAGTTTTCAATTAGAATTTATTGTTACATTTCAATTTAAATTATTTTCATAATAATAATTTTGTAATCTAGATGGAGAATATATTTCTAAATCTTCTATTTCTCAATTTAATCTATATAATGATACTTCGTTATTTTGTTCATTGTCTATGGTTAATCTTTTTATTTTTCAAGTAAAATTAAAATCACCATATCATCAAGTTAATTCTAAACTTAGATTTTCTCAATTTATTATATTTCAGTATATTGATAAACTATTTTCTACTTTTAAATTATTTTCTCATAAAATAGTTAAATCAATATTTTGAATTGCATTTAGAGAATTTATAGTTGAATTATTTGGTTTAAAAATGGTATTAAATGTTAGTTCTAATTGTGCTGAAAATGGATTAAGTCATGATAATTCTATTGTTCAATCTTGTATAGAATTTATGTATCAATTCCAAATTCAATTATTTTCTAGTATACCATTTGCATATAAATATCAAGAAATTTCTCAATTGTTTAATATATTTCAATTTAAATATAAACTTGATTCTATATAAAGTTTTCAATTAGAATTTATTGTTACATTTCAATTTAAATTATTTTCATAATAATAATTTTGTAATCTAGATGGAGAATATATTTCTAAATCTTCTATTTCTCAATTTAATCTATATAATGATACTTCGTTATTTTGTTCATTGTTTATGGTTATTTTTCAAATCTTTCAAGTAAAATTAAAATCATTATATCATCAAGTTAATTCTAAACTTAGATTTTCTCAATTTATTATATTTCAGTAAAATATAGAACTATATTTTGTTCTAATTATAGTATTTGGTAATACTGTTAAATTTATTGATGGTTCTAAATATATTGTATTTATAGTTAATCAATTTGAATAAATAGTTGAATTTGATTGTATATATAAATATAAATCATTAAAATCATTACTTCATGATAATTCTATTGTTCAATCTTGTATAGAATTTATGTATCAATTCCAAATTCAATTATTTTCTAGTATACCATTTGCATATATATATCAAGAAATTTCTCAATTATTTGATATGTTTCAATTTAAATATAATTCTGAGTTTATATTAAGTCTTCAATCAGAATTTATTGTTACATTTCAATTTAGTGTTGTGTTTCAAGTTATTATAACTGTTGAATTAATAATTATATCATCTCAATTTCATGGTATTATTCATCATATCCAAGTATTTGAATCATCCCAATTTCATCAAGTTGTAGTTGATTCAATGGTAGCAGCACTAACATATCACAAAAAAGACCAAAATCACATCAAAAATATAACTATTTTTAAAGAGATTTTGGTCAATAAATTTATATTATTTATATTTCCCATATTTAAATTTTTTTAAAATATAAAAACAAGATTAACAAATTAATAGTAATTATTTTTTATATTTTGCAAATTATTTTTATACTTTCTTCTCTATTTTAAGCCAAAAATAAAAATAGGACATACTATTATACTCATACCACATTAAAAAAGCATTAAATTGTTTTTTTTCAAAATTTAAAACACAAAAAAAAGAGTTTAAAAACTCTTTTTTTAAAATTAATGACTACAACCACATCATCCAGTACCACAATGACCATCACCATGATTATGTTCATGCATAGCTTGTTCTTGTAAAAATCAAATAAATGTCTCTATTAAAACTTCGACCATTTTACTATCATCAGTTATTTGAGAACCATCCATATTAGGAATAATTTGTTTTAACAAATCAAGTTTTTCTTTATAATCTTGATTTATTTGTATATTTAAATTTGTCATTTCTTATATTTAAAAATTAAAATTTTTTCTTACTTTTTTATCTTTCAAAATTTTTCTTTAAAACTTTTAAGAATCTTTTTTCTATTCTTTGAAACCTCATCACTATCATCTATTTGTAATTCTCATTTTTCTGATAATAAGATTGCGATAGGTCTAGTTACAGGCATTTTAGCAAGTATAATATTTATAATTACCATGATTGGAACAGATAATAACATACCTACTATTCACCATAAAGTTCACCAAAATCAAAGTGATATAATTATCACTAAAGGACTTAAATTTAATCTATTTCACATAAATTTTGGCTCTATTATATTTCACATCAAAACTTGTATTCAAATCAATCATGAAATCATAAATGTTGAGTCATATAATGTAAATCATGGCTGAACTAGTGATAATATAGACGGAAATAAAACAGCAATTATAGAACCAATATTTGGAATAAAATTCAGTATAAAAACAAGCATACTCCAAAAAATAGCAAAATCCAAACCAAATGCTAACATTATTATATAACTGAAAAGTGCAGTGAAAAATGATACTATTGTTTTGATAACAAAATATGACTTAACATCTGTTTTTATCTTTTCAAGTGTTTCAATTATTTGGATTTTTTGAGAATTATTAACTATCATCAAATATAATTTCTCTTTAAAAAATCTATATTCCAACAATATAAACATAACATAAAATAATATAACTCATGCTTTTGAAAATATAGATGTAAATCAAGATACAACTATACTAAAAATATATTGTAAATTTAATTGTTTCAATACTTCAGTTAAACTTGTTGGTTCATTTATATTAAGATAATCAAATATTTGATAATATATATCAAATATCCTTGCTTGATATAATGGAAGTAAATTTATAAGCTCATCAATATTGTTTCAAATCAATTTTCAAATCAACCAAAAAATTCAAATATATGTTGCCAAAGATAGAGGAAATGCTACAAAAGAAGGTAGCCTAAATTTTTTATAAAAATTTGATAATCAAATTATAGCAAAAGAAAAGAGCAAAGCTATAATAAATGGAATTATTAAATTAGCTCAAAGATATAAGATATTAAATAAAATGAAAAGTACTATTATTATCAATGATAAATTAATAATATATTGATTCCCCTTTTTAATCATATAATAAATTTAAATAATAATTTTAAGATAATTGTTTAGAAATTAGTTTACATAACTCATTTATAGAGATTTTTTTTGTGCTAGATATAGGTATTATTGTTTGTCAAAAAAACATTTCACTAGCATGAGCAACAGATTTACTTATTTCAGAATTTGATAATTTATCGATTTTTGATAAAACAATAGTTACTGGTAACTCCAATTTAAGTATATATTCATACATATCTATATCAGATTGTTGTGCTCATAATTTTGAATCAATAAGCATAACTACATTTTTAATTGACTCTTTTCTTTCTTCAAGATACCAAGAAATAAGTCAATCCAATTCATCTTTAAACTCTCTTCAAAGTTTTGCAAATCAATAACCTGGTAAATCAGTTAAATAATATTTATTTGCTACAACAAATATATTTGCAAGCCTTGTTTTTCAAGGAATAGATGATGTTTTTACTAAATCTTTTTTTTCAAATATAGCATTCATAAGACTAGATTTTCACATATTTGACCTTCAAACAAAGATCACTTCTTTTTTATTATCAAAAAACACTTCTTTTGTTCATAAAGAAACTGATTTATAAAATTTAACATCACTAAATTTAATTGTCATTACAAAATTTTGTTATTATCTAAACTTATGATATAATAAACAAGAATTTAAAAATATAAAGTAAAAAAATAAAAATGTCTGAAAATCTAAATCAAAAAATTATAAATAATGCAGTTTCTGCTTATTTGATGCTATTTATTTCTTGGATGTTACTTTTAAATAAAACAAATCCATATATAAACAATGATTTTGTAAAAAATCATACAAGATCTTCTATTGTTATACATATTATGATAATATTAAATACTTTAATATTCTTATTTTATAAATTATTTTGAAATATTGTATTATTTTGATTTAACTTAAATATAATAATTGCAAATATTATTTTTTTTCTGATTTGAATAATATTTATAAATTGAATCTATCATGCAATACTATGAAAAGAATTCAAGATTTGAAACTTTATACAAAAAACAAAATGAATTAGTCTAGATATAAACAATGATAATAATTTTGATGAAAAAGATAAATTAAATGTTTTATTAAGTCATATTCCCTTTATATGATTCATAGTTTGATCTAAAATAAATAACGAAAAAATAGAAAATATAATCAAATTAAATCTATTTATTTCAGTAATAATATGTTTGATTTACATACTTTGATACAACAATATAACTAGTATCTTTGTATTGTTTTATATAATCTTTATAGTTTTTTCTTGAGTAGATTTATACTCTAGAGATGAAATTATTAGTATTAACCTGCCTTATTATTTTTTACCAAGATGAAAAATAATATTACAAAAAGTTTTATTTAAATATTTTTTAAATTATTTTAAATGAGATTTTAAAAATTTTGAAGAATTGAAAATAAAACAATTTGATAAATATAATGAAATTAAAAAAATAGATCTTGAATATTTAAATAATAAAGAAAATCTAAAGTTAAGCAAAAATCTAATTTATATACCAATATTAAACTTCATTTTTTTATTTCAAAATGAAAATAAATATTCAATTCATATAAGAAATTGAATCATAATAAGTATACTAGTAATCATATTAATAATACTAAATCTAACAATGATTATAAGTAGTAAATGGCTTATATTGATACTTTTTCCTATTTGTTTTTGATTATGAAAATTGAATGATATAACTTATAGGATGCCATATATCTATGAAATATACAGATCTTATAAATATATTTTACATTTTTTTTATAAATCAAAAAAACAAATCAAAGAAAAAAGTAATGAAGTTAAAGAATTAAATCTAAAAGTTAAATAAATTTTTTATTTAACTTTTTTTATATTTGTTTTTATTTAATCTATTTTTTTATATAATATGAAACATTAAAAATTAACTATTTTTTATGGAAATATTTTTTTATATTAATTTATTTATTTATTGACTTTTATTTTGAAGCTTTTCAAGTGTAATAATTCATAGACTTTATTCAAAAGAAAGATGAATATGGTCAGGAAGAAGTCATTGCCCAAAATGTAATACTACTCTTAAATATTATGATTTAATACCTATATTTTCTTGGTTATCTACACTATGAAAATGTAGATATTGTAAAGAAAAAATACCATATATTTATCCGATTTTAGAATTATGAACATGATTAATTTTTAGCTTGGTTTGAATATTTATGATTGATTCCAGTTTAATTTTTTCTTGAAATATAACTGAAATAATTAGATTATTTTTCTGGCTATCTATATCTTTTATAACTATATTATATATATTTTATGATATATTATTCTTGGAAATACATGAATGAATAATGTTGTCTTGAGTTATTTTAGCAATTATATGACTCATAAGTAATGACTTATTTATAGATATCATTCCTCATGTATGAAATATAGTAAATAACAACTTTATAATATTTATATCTATTATTTTTTCTATCATATCTATCTGATTTTTATATCTGATAATGCTAAAAGAACTAGATACAAAATATGATGTTCTAATTATTTTATCAATTATAACTTGATTAATAGCATTTAAATATTTTTGAATTAACTTAACTTCAATATCAATTTTAAGTTGATTTACTTCTGCATTTGCTATATTTGTATTTTTTTATTTACAAATTGTTTTATCAAACTGAAAAGCTCTATGATGATGAGATTTAAGAATATGAATTATGATATGATTACTTTCTTGAATAAGCTTAAGTTTTCCAGCTATGATGTTGACTTATATAGTATGAAGTATAATTTCTATAATCATAATAATATATCAAAAATTTATACAAAAAAATAAAGAAATACTAAATATAGTACCATTTTGACCATTTTTATGAATATGATTTTTGATTACAGTATTATTTCAAAATCATATATTAAATATTATAGAAATATATTTTTAATTAATGTCCATATAAATAAATTTACTTATATGAAAATTTTTGATAAAATATATTTAACTTTATAAAAATAAAAACAAATTATGACAAATAAAAAAACAATCCAAGCAATAGTAGATTTCATAGTAAGTGCTGAAAAATCTATTAAAAATGCAAAAAAATTATTAAAAGATGTAATCGAAGAAAATAATTTAAGCCTGGATTCAACTATAGATTTAAATGCAAAATGATTAACAACTTATACAAGTGAAGATTCAAAAATAATAGAAGGAGTTTTTACTTGAAATGATATGTTATGAGCAGATGGAAATAAATACCCAGTTCCTGTAAATTATTCTTCAAAATCTAAACTTGTTCAATGAGATAAATTAAAACTTACAATCGAAGCAAGCTGAAAAATGCTTTATAAACAAATTTCTCCAATTGAAAGAGAAATAAAAACTGGACTTGTTGTAAGAGAAAAAGAAAAATATCAAGTTATATCAGAATGACAAACTTATGATTTATTAACTGCTGCTGTTACTCATTTTAAAGTAAATATCTGAGATAAAATAAGTATATTGGTTCCAGCTTGAAAACAAGCAACATTTGCTGCTATTGAAGCGATAATTCCTAATGAAGAATAAAAAAAGAAGTTTTTTAAAAAACTTCTTTTTTTATTCAGCTAAATTTATAAATTCACTTGTATCATCTGATAATTCTAACTTTATCTTATAAGAAGGTACTTCTTCACTATGTTGTCATAGTGTAGTTAAAAAAGTTTGTTTTGATTCACCATATGGAACAACAACTCTAGCTTCAATATTTTCAAATATCTTAGCTGATTCTCTTGATCAAACGATAACTAAAACATCTACATCTCAAAAAAATGAAAGTATTTCTTCTTTTAATTCAAAATTGTCATTACTTATTATAACTAAATGTTTACTATCAATTGTAAAACTATAAAAAAGTATATTAGCATATTCTTTTACTTCTAATAGAATTCATGCTTTTTCAAATTCTCAAGGATAAGTTACATCTAATCAATCAATATTTACATGTTTAGTATCAGTGTTAAAATTTATTTTATTTTTTGAATTTGAAGTTATTTCAATAATTCATTTATTATTAAAAATTTCCATTATTTTAAAATTATTTAAATAAAAAAGGTTTTGTTTTTTCCAATTATAGCTTGTATATCAAACATAACTTTTATTTTAGCTATTTCATCAAGAGAAAACCAATTATAACCAACAAATCTTTCTTCTTTCTGAACAATAGGTTCTTTTTCTCATTTGTATTTTACAAGAAACAAATAAACATCCTTGTCTATAACAGGATTATTTTCTAAATATCAGGCAGTAAATGTATAATTTAGTTTCGTAATAAATTTGATAACTTCTAAATCTTTTATATCAAATCATGCTTCTTCTGCTATTTCTCTAACAGCAGTATCTTTTGCAACTTCACCATCTTCTATATGTCATTTTGGTATAACATATACTTCTTGATTTTTTGCATTTAGCCATTTTAAAAGAAGTACTTCTACCTTATTTCAACTTTTACGATATACAATTCAACCTGAACTCTTTTCATATTTTTTTGCCATTTTTTTTGAGTTCTAATCTATCTAAACTAATAGTAATATAAATAAAAAGATAAATAATTCAAGTTCTTTTAAAAAGTTGTCATTTTTTTGCATTAATTTTTAAATTATAGTAGAATTAAATTACAAATAAAACAAAAATAAAAATAAAAAATAAATACAAAATTATGAAAGAAAATAGAGATATTTTACTAGAATTAGATAGTTCTAATAATTTTTTTGAAGACTTAGAAAAAATCCAAGAATTAAATTTAAAAAATCAAATTAATAATGAAATAAAATTTCATTATGAAATTATAGTAGAAAAAAATATTGAAGAAAAAAAGAAAAATTCTATATTTTCATGATTAATTTTTTTAATAAAATATATAACAACTACTTCTGTAATTTTTTGAGTTTTGCTTGTTACAACAAATTATAGTGCATATACAAACATTGCAAAAAGTTATTTTATGAAAGAAGAATTAGAACAAACTTCTACAAACTTGATAAATTCAGTAGAAGCTACTAAGATAACAGAAATTGTTTCTCAAAATATTGAAGAAGAAAAACAAGAAGAAAAATTATCAATAAAAAAATATAAAAAAGAACTTGATAATAAAGATATAAATCTAAATATAGAAATTGCTCCTTATACAAATAGAGTTATAATACCTAAAATTGGTAAAAATATACCTCTTCTTGATGTAAAAGATAGAAATATTAATTGACAAAATGAATTAAATAATATTTTTATGAAAGAACTTGAAAACGGTATTATTAGATATCCTTGAAGTGCAAAACCATGAGAAAATTGAGTTAGCTTTATATTTTGACACTCTTCTAATCTACCTTGGATGAAATGAGATTATAATGAGGTATTTTCTACTTTAGATAATCTAGTGTTCAATGATGAGGTTATAATATATTATTGACAAGAAAAATACACTTATAAGATTAGAGAAAAAAAAGTAATTAAACCTGGAGATGTTTCTGTATTAAAAAGAAATAATGATAAATCAGAAATAAGTCTTATGACTTGTCGGCCAGTATGAACTACTTTAAATAGATTAATAGTAACTTGAGAATTAGTTAAGAAAAATTAAAAAATAATATTAAAATATGATATGATTTAATTATAATTATATAACATTTTCTGAAGTAATAAAAAACATGAAATTATTATTAGATTATTGATTAATAGAAATAATTGTTTTAATCATAGGAATATTATTTATAATAAGCACTATATTCTATGTTTTTCCAATTATAAAGATATATTTAAACTATAAAAGTACATTAAAAGAAAAAAATAAAAAAAGAGATTTAATAAGAAAAATTGCTTTACAAAAAGATTTAGAAGATAAAATAGCAAAAGAAATTAATATATAAAAAATGACCTTAAAAAGTCATTTTTTATTTTAGTTTATTAAAACAAATTATATATTCTTCATGAGAACTATCTCTACAAGCCAATGGTTTATAAGTAACCATTTTTTCAAATCTCTTTTTAACTTGCATAGCCAAATCATTAAAATCTTCTCATTTAAAAACCTTTAATAACATATTTCAACCTTTTTTAAGAAATCTATCACTAAATTCGCAAATTGCAATATTTAACTCAACACTAGCATATTGATCAACATCAAAAACTCAAGTTGTATTTGGAGCAATATCACTTGTAATCAAGTCAAATTGATCTTCTCAAACTATATCAATTACTTTTTTACTAAGTTCTTCATAATCAAAAATACTACAAACTAGCGTTTTTACATTTGGATATGAAAATGGTTTTACTTCTTTTAAATCAACTCAAATTATAGTTTTTTCTCTAACTATATTTCTAATTGCTTGCAAAAAACTTCCAGGTGCACAACCTATATCCATCACACTATAATCTGGTTTTATCAAATCAAATCTTTCTTGAATTTCAAACAACTTATAAACACTTCTAGCTCTAAAACCTGCTTTTTGAGCTTTTATTGCATATTCATCACGAACTACATAAGATCATTTATGTACATTTTTCTTTCTATGAAATCAAGTTTTAATTGGAGAATTTTGCTTATTTGGAGCTCAAACTCTATTTTTTTTTGCCATAAATACTATTAAAATTATTATTTTATTTGTATACTATACTTACGAAAAATAAATAATCAAAATTGATTATTTATTTAATCCTCTATAAAATTCTGCAAAAGTCAGATCATTATCATGTAAATATGTTGCAAATTCTACTCAAACATATCTCCAATGCCATGGTTCAACTTCATATCAATCAACCTTTAATCATCTTTGATAAGTATTATGAAAACCATATAAATGAGCATTTTCATATAACCATTTATAATAATTATTCAAATAACTATTCTTCCATTCACTATCACTTGATGCTGCAAATAAATCAATTGCTAATCAGCTTTGATGTTCACTAAATCAAGCTTTTGCACACAGATTATCAGGACATCATCAAGCTTTAATTCAAACTTGATATTCATAACTTCTATAAGCACTAACTACTGACAATTTTTTATTAAAATGTTTATAAAATGCTTCTGCCAATAAATTAAGAGCATCCTTTGCTTCTTTTCTTAATTTTTGAGTTCATCATTTTGCATCATAAATATAATCTCATCTTATATTTACTAAATCTTCTGGGACATAAGCTTTATTTGTAAAACTCAGATTTGAAGTTACAAATTTTTGTATAGAATTATCAGTTTTTAAATCAAGTTTTGTTAATAAAAGTTTTGTATTTTCAATCTTGTCTTTTTCTATATTTTCGTCTTCAAGCCTCTTTTTTTCATCATTTGTTAAGAAAAAATAATTATCTTTAAAACCTAGATTTTCTCAATTTAAGAATGATTTAAATATATATTTTAATGATTCTCAATATGTATCAATAATTCAATTATGACCGAATTTATCTATTTCTATAAATGATTTTTCTCAAGCATAATTTTCAAAAACTCTTTTCCCTTGATTAAAAGAAACGATATTGTCTTCATTTCAATGAATAATTAAAACTGGTTTATTAAATTTTTTAACTAAATCTTTTGTTACATAAGAATCCGATAAAAACAATATTTTTTGCAAAGCAAATCAAAACAATTTTCTAGACATATCATATCTAGAAGATAATGGAGAAACCAGAACTAACCTTTCAAAATCATTTTTTGATGCAAAATCAGTTGCTACTGCAGTTCAAACACTATATCACCAAACTATTAAATCTTTACTTTCAATATTTTTTTCTTTTTGTAAATATTCAAAAAAAGTTTGAGATGATTCATCAACATTTTCTTTATACGGTAATCACTCACTTTTTCAATAACCAGGATAATCATACATCATTACATTATAACCAAGATCATGGATATATTTTATTTCACTATAAAAATAAGAATTTGGTCAACCATTTCCATGAAAATAATAAACAGTTTTTCGAGTTCAACTTCACAAATATAAACCATTTATAAGTTCTCAATTTTTATTTTTTATATTAACTTCTTCAAAATTTAAATCAGTTTCTATATGTCATACCAAATCTTGAACATTTATTGCAATTGCTGGAAAAGTAGAAGTCATTTCTATCTTTTTTGCATTAATAGCAAGTAAAATATAAACAAAAATCAAAACTAAAAAAACTATTATTAATTTAGATAATTTTTTATTTTTTTTATATAAATCTAAGAATAATAAATAAGATTTACTATTCTTTATTTTTTCAAATTTTTCAATTATTTTTTTATTTTTCATTATTTTATTTTTTATAAATCTATTTCAAATCTTTTTTCATTTCAATTTATTATCTCGTTTATACAAGCCAATATATCATCTTTTAAAGTATATTTATCACTTGGTATATTTAAGTCAATTTTTGCATTATCATGAAAATTTGTATCAACTATTTTTGGATTTATTATATGTACTAAAATTCATTTAAATTCGTTTTTCAATGCTCCTGCAAATCATCTAAGTCAAAATTTACTTGCTTGATAAACAGCTCAAAATTTCATAAATTTTTTACCAATTATACTTCAAATAAATATAATTTTTGCCTTTTTATTCAATGATTTTTTAAGTCATTTTATAAGTAATATATTTGAAACTAAATTTGTATTTATTATATCTAAATACTCTTTATCACTAGCACTTTCAAAATTTCAAAAATATCAAATTCAAGCATTTAATATCAAGCTATCAAAAAAAATATTTTCTTGTTCACATTTTTTAACAAAATCGTCAATAAGTCCAAAATTTGTTAAATCAATGTTAATTTCTCTATATAAATTTAGTTCACTTTTTGTTCTAGAAATAGCAAAAATATTGAAATCTCATTTTAAGTTATTAGCTAGATAATTTCAAATTCATTTTGAAGTTCAGGTGATGAGAATGTTTTTTTTCATATGAATTAATTGTAATTTCAAATTTTAAAAACAACTAGAAATATCCCGGGGTCTTAGGGGTTGAGATAGTAATTACTTGCCGTAAGAGATAAAAATTAGCCAGCTAGTTCGAAAACCCCTAAAACTTTTGCTACCTTTTGGTTACAAAAGTAGAAATATTTTCTATAAAATAAAAAGAAAAAAATTAATATTCTAAACAAAGAATACATTTATTATCTAATTTTTTAAACATAGTATAAAAAGTATCCCTAACTTTTTTTGATTCTCTGTAAAATCAATCATTATCTAGTTCCAACATATGCAATATATCTAAATCTTTATATTTTGAAAGTATTTTATTATAATCTTTTTTTGTATACAGAAGTCAAGATGCAAAAGTAGAATTTATATCACACATATTTATTTTTGAATTTACATATTCTACAAAATCTCTATAAATTTCTTCATAATTTTTTACTGGTAGAAGTGGTAAAAATCTAATTCAAACTTTAAATCAAAGTGATAATAATTTATTTATAGCTTCAATCCTAGAATCTAAACTTGAAGTTCATTTTTCATATTTTTCAATTAAACTTTGAGGATTAAGTGAAAAAGCAATTTCAGTATTTTTTGGAATAAATCATAAATCAAGAAGTGGTTTAATATTTGCACTTTTTGTTCTTATTTCCATTTTTATATTATAAAATTGTTCAAAAAATTGTATAAATTCACTTGAAAAATTACTAAAAGAATCCATTCAAATTATATCAGAATAATCCCCTGAATAAAACCAGTTTTCTACATCTTTTGGAAGGGTTTTTATTTTTTCTATAAGCTCATTTTTTATATCTTCATAATTTACAAAAATAACCATATTTTCATTTTTGAAAGCTCATTTCAAATAACAATAATCACAATCAAAAACACAATTCAAACTTGTTTTTAAAAAATAAGCACTCTTTGTATGACCATATCAAGCTGGTGCTTCTGAAACAGAATTTGAATTAAGTTTTGCTATTATTAAAGCCTTTTTTGAATCAAGATTTGTATAATCTTTATCAAATATATTTTTATAATTATCGATATAAATAATAGAACTATTTTTGAATTTTTCTATTATTTTTTGAGTTTGTGGATAATTTATTGCTTGTTTTTCTATATATATAATCATATTATTTTATTAAAAATTTTTCTAAAAATACTTCTAAATTTTTTAAAAACACCTTTTTTTCTAAGCTTGAATTTTCTAAAAAATACTCATCAAAATCATTTCAAACGAGAGATTTATATCTAAAATAAAGTTTTTTGAAAATTTCTTTTTCACTAAAAGTAAAATTGAAATCCTTGAAATACATTTCAAAATCTATTTTATCTTCACTATTTTCTAAATAAATACTTATTTTTTCAAATAGTAATTTATAATCTATATTTTCATTTAAATATTTTTTGGCTTTTTCAAAATCAAAATTTTTAGTTTCATCTCAGATCTTATCAACTGGTATTTTTAATATAATTCTTGGAATCTTAAAACTATCACAAACTAGCTCAAAAGCATAACTTTCCATATCTACAAAGTTTTCATCTCAGATAAGCAAACTATCAAAAATAATTTTATCGCTACAAGCTATACTTTGCAAACTTAAAAAATCTATCAAATTTGGAACAATTAATTCTTTATTATTTGCTAAATTATAAATTCTAGCCACTTGAAAAGCATCTATTTTTTCAGTTTTATAACCACAAACTCATATATTTATTATGAAATCAAAGCTATTATTTTCTAGAAATCTAGTTAAATTAAGTATTGTATTATAATTCCCCATTCAAGTTGTAAAAAAACTAAGTTTAATATCTCTTAGTCATAGATTTTTAACTATTTCTTTTATATTATTTAATTCAGCTGACAAAGCACAAACTATAAGTATTTTTTTCACTATTCTTTATTTATGTTGTATTTTTTATATTATAAATGAAAACAAATAAACTCCAAGTTTTTGGAGTTTATTTTTCTAAAAATTTAACTATTAATTTTTCTAATTTTTCTGGTTTTGTAACTGGAGCAAACCTTTTTATAGTTTTTCAATCTTTTGAAATAATAAATTTAGTAAAATTCCATTTTATTTTGCTTCAAAATAGACTAAAAGTATTTTCTTTTAAATAAGAAAAAATCTCATGAGTATTTTCTCAATTTACATCTATTTTTTTAAAAACAGGAAATGTAACTCAATAATTAATCAAACAATTTTGTTTTATTTCTTCATCTGTTCATGGTTCTTGATTTGCAAATTGATTACATGGAAATCAAAGTACCACAAGTCATCTATCACTATATCTTTTATAAAGCTCTTCTAATCCTGCATATTGATATGTTAAACCACATTTACTTGCAGTATTTGCTATTATTATAACTTTTCATTTATATTCTTCTAACTTCACTTTTTTTCCACTTGGAAGTTCTGCCTCTAATTCATAAAAATTTTTCATATTTCTCAATTAATTAATATATGCTATATATTATATAGTTTTTTTGATTTTTAAAAAGTTTTTGTCACTATTTTATATTACTTCGTTATAATAAATATAGTTTATATTTAAAAAATAAAATATGAAAAAAATAGCATTACTTATTTTAAGTATTTTTCTATTTATAACTTTGAATACTAATCAAACTTTTGCTTGTTCATGTATGATAAATCAATCTCCAAGTATATCTATGGAAAAAGCAACTAGTGTTTTTATATGAAAAGTAACAAAAATAGAAGAAAGCTCTATAGTAAATAATCTAGTTGATTACAAAAAAAATTATGTTACTTTTAGTGTTTCAAGTAATATAAAGTGAAATTCAGATAATGAAATCACAATTGTTACAGCAAAAGATTCTGCAACTTGTTGATACAATTTTGATGAAGAAAAAGAATATATTGTATACACATATTGAGATGAAAACAAACAAGAAGTTTCTCTTTGTTCTAGAACTACTCTTTTAACAGATGCAAATGAGGATTTAGAAATACTTAAAGATAAAATTGTAAATATAAAAGAAAAAAATGAAGTAAATATAAAAAGAAATTTTAAAGAAATATTTATATCAATATTTTTAATTATAATAACTATTGTTACAATTATTTTTATTACAAAACCTATAAAGACTAAAAAATAGTCTTTATTTTTTATTATTCATTTTCTTGACATTATATAACTAATATGTTTTAATATATTAAATTTAAAAATTAAAACAAAAACAAAATGTGAATTATAGAACTTATTAATACAAATCCAGCATGACAAATATGTGCTTTTATAGCAACAGGTATAACATTTTATTGATTAACTCAAAAAGATGATAAACAAACAATGAAAATAATTATGTTTTCAGCAGTTTTTTGGATACTTCATTGATATTTTATGGAAGTATATTCTGCAATGATAGCATCAAGTATATGACTTATTCGTATATTTCTATCTATGAGATATAAAAAAAATAAAAAAGTTTTTTCTCTAATAATTATTACAACTCTAACTCTTTGAATAATTACTTATGAAAATCCATATTCTATTTTACCTATAATATCTTCTATGATATGAGCATACTGATATTTTTTCTTTGAAAGACTAAAACTTCGTATGTTTATGTTTCTTAGTTCAATGTTTTGGCTAACCTTTAATCTAAATCTATGATCTATATGATGAGTAGCAAATGAAATAATGGTACAACTAATTTTACTTGTTGCTATGTACAAGATAATGAAAGAAGAACATAGAAGTATCTATATATTTGAAAAGTTATTTTCTAAATGGAATAAAACAAGACTTGATGTTGGTAGATTTATATCAATTTATGATTTTATAAATATAAAAAAACATTGACTAAAAAGTAAGATTAAAGAAAAAATAATTTATTTCAAAAATAAATTAAATAGAAAAAAAGTAGTTTAAAAACTACTTTTTTTCTATTTTTATTTCTTTGTTCTCATCTAAATCTAGATATATATTATCTCCAGAATTTAATTCTCATGATAAAATCTTATTTGATAAATAATTTACTATCTTATTATTTATAGATCTTTTTAAAGGTCTAGCTCAGAAATCTCTATCATAACCAATACTTGCTAAATATTTTTTTAATTCATTACTAAATTCAGCTTTTATATGTTTATTTTTTAATAATTTAATAATATCTTTTAAAACAAGATCAACAATTATTAATATTTGTTCTTCGCCTAAAGGATTAAAAATGATGATGTCATCCAATCTATTCAAAAACTCCGGTCTAAAGTATAATTTTAAATCATTTTGTAATTCGTTTTGAATTATATCATAAGAAGTATTTTTTGAAGTTAAATCTTGTATCTTTTGACTTCAAATATTACTTGTCAAAATAATTATAGTATTAGCAAAATTTACAACTCTTCATTTACTATCTGTTAATCTACCATCATCTAAAACTTGAAGTAATATATTAAAAACATCACTATGTGCTTTTTCAACTTCATCAAAAAGTATTACACTATATGGTTTTCTTCTAACCGCTTCAGTTAATTGTCCTCCTTCATCATGACCTATATAACCAGGAGGTGCTCAAATAAGTCTAGAAACAGAATGCTTTTCCATATATTCACTCATATCTATTCTAATCATATTTTTTTCATCATTGAAAAGTTCTCTTGCCAAAGCTTTTGCAGTTTCAGTTTTTCCTAATCATGTTGGACCAAGAAATAAAAAACTTCAAAGAGGTTTTCATTCACTAGATAAACCAGCTCTTGCTCTTCTTATAGCATTTGAAACACTTACAATTGCTTGATCTTGTCAAACAACAGATTTCTTTAATACTTCCTCTAAATTAAGTAGTTTTTCTTTTTCAGTTTCAAGTAATTTTTGTGCTGGAATTCAAGTCCATTTTGCAACTACTTCAGCTATATCATTGCTATCAACTTTATCTCTTAAATAAGTAATTCAAGAATCCTCCAAAGATTTCATCTTTTCTTCTAATTGAAAAAGAGATTTTTCTATTTTTGGTATTTCTCAATATCTAATTCTAGCAACTTCTCCTAAATTTCATTCTCTTTCAAAACTATCAGCTTGTACTTTAAGTTTATCTATTTTTTCTCTATTTTGTTTTATTTCATCAATTATATTTTTTTCATTTTTCCAAGAGGTTTCTATTATTTTTGCATCCGACTCTTTTTGTTTTATAGAATTCTCAAGATTTTCAAGTATTTCTTTATTTACTTTTTCTGTTTTCTTAGCTTCAAATTCTATTTTTAAAGTTCTTATTTCTTTTTCAATAATATCAAGCTCTACAGGCTTAGAAATAGATTTCATCTTTACACTTGATGAAGCTTCATCCATCAAATCAATTGCTTTATCAGGAAGTTTTCTATCGCTTATATATTTTATAGCCAAATCAACACTTGCTTCAACTGCACTATCAGTTATTTTTAAACCATGATGAACTTCATATTTATCTTTTATTCCTCTAAGAATAGCTAGAGCATCAGTTCTGTTTGGTTCATCAACTATAACAGTTGCAAATCTTCTCTCTAAAGCCGCATCTTTTTCTATATATTTTCTATATTCATTTATAGTTGTAGCTCAAATAAGATGAAGTTCTCATCTAGCAAGACTTGGTTTCAATAAATTTCAAGCATCATTTTGTCATTCTGCATTACCTGCTCAAACAATAGTATGAATTTCATCTATAAAAAGTATGATTTGTCACTCTGATTTTTCAACTTCGCTAATAACGGCTTTAAATCTTTCTTCAAACTCTCATTTAAACATAGCTCATGCAAGCAAAGCTCACATATCAAGAGAAATAATCTTTTTTTCTAAAAGATTATCTGGTACATCTTTTTCACTTATCTTTTTTGCAATTCATTCAACAATAGCAGTTTTACCAACTCAAGGCTCTCAAATCAAAACTGGATTATTTTTTGTTCTTCTACTAAGTATTTGAATTGCTCTTCTTATTTCTTCTTCTCTACCTATTACTGGATCTATCTTTCAAGCTTTTGCCTTTTCTACTAAATCTATTCAATACTTTTTTAAAGCATCTTTTGTATTATTTTTTAGTTCTTCTATATTCATATTCAAATAATTAAGAATTAAAATATTGGCACATAGATATTATATGTGCTAATTAATTAAAGTCAAAATATTTTAACAAAAAAAGATGATAACTAATAAATAGAAATCATCTTATATAAAAAAGTTTCAAAAAGAAAGTATTTTACTTGAAAAATACAAAAATTATAGCGAGCTGTACTTGAGTACAGTAAGTGAGTTTTTGAATTTTGAATGAAAAAGACGACTTTTTCAAACTTTTTTTAATCTAACTCTTTTAATAATCTTTCAGCATGACCAGTTGCTTTTATATTTTTGTATTCTTTTATAACTTCTCAATTATTATCTATAACAAAAGTACTTCTTATAACTCATTGTATTATTTTACCATAATTATTTTTTTCACCATAAGCTAACAATTCTTTATGTAAAACTAGCTCTGGGTCTGAAATTAAATCATTTTCAAGATTATGATTTAATACAAATTTTTTATGACTTTCCATACTATTTTTAGAAACTCAAACTAATTTGTATCATTTTGAGTTAAATTCATTTTTCAAACAAGTAAAATCTTTGTTTTCCAAAGTACAACCCGGAGTATTATCAGCAGGATAAAAATACAAAATAGTTTTATTTTCTCAAAGTATTTCTTTTAGACTAAGTTCTTTTTCTTGTCATGATACAAGGATATTATATTTATTATTTAAGTTTAATTTCATAATTTTATATTTAAATATTAAAAAAAGCTCTTTCCTCCTCCAAAAAAGCTTCTATTTAGAACTAAATTCTCAAAACAATTTAACATCCATATTTTTAACTTTAAAGTTTTCTGGTAGATTAGACAATATAATTTCTTCATTAAAATCTATGATTTCTCAAGTATTTATATCTACCAAATGGATGTGATTACCACAATTAGCTTCAAAATATGCTTTTTTACCAACTCAAACTACTTTTCTCAAATCTCAAGTTTCAACCATATCTTCTACATTCCTATAAATAGTAGATTTTCAAGCATCATTGTGAATTTTACTAAGTTCTTCAAAAATTTCTTCAACTGTAAGATGTTTTTTATCACATATTTTAATTATATCTTCTCTATAATAATGTGTTTTCATAAACAAAAATTAGTATTATTTTCTTAATACTAATTAATTATTTTAAAAAATCAAATAATTTTGAGAATTATTCTCATATTAAAATTAATTTCATAATTTTATATATCTATCCTTACTTATGCTATTATCTACTTCATTACCAAATTTTTCATAAGTTTCATAAAAATAATTTACAAAATCTCTCAAAAATTCATTTTGTGGTAGATAATAAAGCCCTTCTTTAATAGTATATCTTTTTAAAAATTCCATCGCATCAGTCTTACTTAGATAAATATTTATCAGATCTACATAGTGATTTATATATGTTTCTTTTAAATTATTAAAACTATCCATATTGAAATCTAAAACAATCTTGTTATCAATTATATTGATGATTCTTGATTCTAAAAGTAGTTGAAAATGAATCAAAGCTTCGCAATAATAAGGCTCAACTTCATTTACTTTTTTATATGCAAAAAGTCATATAGTTCTCATAATATGGTCTGTAATCAATTTTTCACTTAACTCTAAATCTAAATTATTTCACATAAAGTAAGCAACCAATCAACCTGTTGTAGCTTTGAATTCTTCTATATTTTTATAAACTCAAGTCTTTTTATTCATGATAGTTTCATTGTCTAAATCAAGCCATAAAGTATGACCAAATTCATGACCAATAGTTTCAATGTCATAAATTTTGTAAAAATTTTTAGAATCTGAAAAAAGATATCTTCTATAATTATCCAGTAATTTTGAATCAAAAATAATACTAGGTAATTTCATAAATGGCATACTTCTCTTGTTTTCTAAAACCATTTCTGGAAATGCAAATATCTTCTTACCAAACTTATCTGAAATAACATCATCATTTGGGACAACTTGTGCTGAAAATAATCAAGTTAATTCGCTACTATAATACAAAACTGGACTTGTCAAATATAACTGTACTCTTTTTATATTTGCAAGTGAATAATTGTAACTATCTCTAAATTTTTCTTTTCAAATCTCTTTATAAAAAGTTTCATACATATTTAATATATCTTTTTCTACAACACTTTCAAAAACTCTATTTTGTATTCTTAAATCCCATTCTGGAGCTACGGCTTTTCTATATTTATCTTCATAAAATTCAAGTGGATGACTTATTTGAAATGGAGTTTTTATCTGCATCCAAGTTTCATCTACCAAAGCCCATCTTGCAACCAAAGAGTTTACATCAGTTTCTAAAAATGCATTTTTTATAGCATTTAAATAATCTAAATATTCTTTTTTAGAATCATATATTTCATCATCAAGTTTTTCTAAATTTGATATAAAAACATCTAAAGCTGAAACTATTTGATTTATTTCAAAATCAAAAGTTTCAATATAACTTTTTGATACAAGATTATTGTTTTCATCATAACAAAGAGCACTATAACTTCTATCTGCTTGCTTATTAAAATGTCCTAAATCAAATAAATTATTTTCATTTAAAAAATCCATTATCTTAGAACTATCATTTTCAAACTTTTTTTCTAAATCCCTATTTATTCAATTAACTATATGATTTCTCCAAGGCAAAAAAAACAAGTTAAAAGCTTTTCATACAAGATGAACTCATTTAAAAATCTCAAGATAAAAATCACTTAGTAATCATTCTTTTTCTATGAAATCAATCAAACTATCTTGTAATTCAAGATGAAATTCACTTACATATTCATATGATAGATCCAAAACTTCATCTATTTTTTCTTGAGAAAATTTACTTTTTTCCATATATAAAACAAGAGAATTTTCTTTCAAATCTATAAGTCTAAAATATGCTCCTAGTCTTGTTTCATCATTTGATTCAAGTCATACATAATCCAAAAATTCTTCTAGTATTTCCATATTTTCATCATCATTTGCAACTCAAGAATATATATTTTTTAGACTAGAATTTACACTATTATTGTAATTTATAATTGTTTTTAAATTGTTTTCTATTGTTTTTTTATCCATAATTTTAATTAATCTTTATAACATATAAATTAATATAATGATTTTTTAGAAAACAAAAAAAGAAAAACAAAATTTGTTTTTCTTTTAGTGATTTTTATTGAATTACAAATCAAGAATCAAAATCTTCATATCTTTCTTTTTCTTCTTTTGTCATATCACTATATTTATTTTTTGTATTAAAAATAGACGATTCTTTATATACCTCTCTAAAATCTTTTACTTTTTTATTTTCTATAATAATAGTTTTTATATCTTTTTTCAATTTTTTCTCAAAACCTAATAAAGTACTTCAATTTTCATGAGATGAAATCTTATGAATATCTCACATAGTAACAAGTAAATAAATACCTCATTCCTCAGGAAGTCTATTTCATTCTGGAATAATTAAAATATCATTTTCATATCAACCCTCAAAAATTGTATTAATATTTCATCTTAAATTTCACTTAATATTATATAAAACTTCAACTTCAAAATGAGTTTCTGGGTCACATAAATTATTATAAGTTCAAGCATTTTTTACGACTTTTCATACAAAAACATTTTCAGCAAATCACAATACATTTTTATAGTCAGAAAAATCTAAAACAAAATCATAACTATTATACGATACTATTCATTTTTTATTTATTTCTTCCTTAAGTGCATTTTCTAATTTACTTAAAACATATAAAACTTTTGAAGAATTTTTATAGCTAGATTTAATTTTTTTTAAATTTAAATCTACATATTCTAAACTATATTTATCCAATTTTTCAATTTGTTCTTTAAAATTATTTAAAAGTAAATCTTGTTTGTTAAAGTTTGCATGAGAACTATAAATATTGAAATACAAAAATATTGTAATTAATATTAATAATATTTTTTTCATAATTTGTTAAGTTAATAAATATAGTTTAGTTTAATAAAATAATACAGATTATTTTACATTAGTAATTACTTTTTAAATTTCTTATAAATTATTACTCATAAAATAATTAATAATATAATTCAAGTTCAAATAATGAAGTAATCTTTATAAGAAATATTGTTTTCGATTTTATCTATTACATTAAAATCACAAGTTTTAAGATTTGTCCATTCTGGTGATTCTTCTTTAGAGTATTGAACTACAAAGTTATCATAATCATAAAATTTTCTAACTGTAAAATAATATTCATCTCATTTTTTTGGAACAATACTATTACTTACATTTATTCAATAACTATTTATAGTTCAAGACATACTATAATCATCACAAATTACTTCATTTGATGTTGTTTCTCAATAATAAATATGAGAAGGTAAAATTTGTTTTAGTGTTACAACATAATAATTACTTTGATCTTTTAATATTCAATCATAAAAATAATAACAATCATTATTTAATTCATTGTGTTTAAAATAAACTATTTCTCATTTAATTTTACATTCTTTCATATTCTCTGGCCAACTATTTGGACCTGCATCTGCATAAGACTTATTTATAAAATTCATAGATTATTTTTTAATATTAAATTTAGTAATAGCATATACTGTTTTATTATTTGCACCTCAATAATAAATAGCTCATAAATTCTGATTAATTGATGAAAAAGTTGTAGTAGTACCATTAACTGTTATATTTCACCATCACATATTCATTAAAACAACATTACTATTTGATGGACTTGATTTGTATCAGTATGTAACAGTTGCATGTCCTTCAGTATTATCAGATAAATTTTTCATATGAGTAATTATTGGTCTATTAGAATCTATTTCTAATTTTATTTCAGTAAATAAAGTTGATATATTTCATGTTATGTAAGAACTTGTTGTTTTGGTATATCATTTATCTAGTGCATATTGTTTTGCCTTATATACATTTGAAGGTGTTGTTGAACCATAATATATATTTGTAGTTCATTTACGAACACAAGAAGTTCAAATATGTGATTTAATAGAATTAACTAAAGTTTGTACGGTAGTTCATACTCAAGCACTAGGTGCCGTTCAAGTGACTAAATCTATAAGTCAATTTCTATCATAATATCAAAAAAGTATAGCTACTGCTGTTGGAGAACATCAACTATAACATACAGCAGTAGTATATGGAACTGGAGCAGTATAAGAACTAGTAAATTGATTATAACAAGGTGTTCTACTATTACAATCAGATGAATTACTTCAAGAAACAAAAATATTTGATGCTCAAGGTGAATTATATATAGTTGAATATTCAGGAGTTTCATCAGCAAAAGCCATATCCAATTTTTCAAAAACAAATTCTTCTTTTGGCATTTTAAGTATCTGATCTTTGATTTCTTCTTTATGTTTTTTAAATTCATCTGATTTCTTATATTCTTTTGCCTTTATCTTATAATCATTTATTCTATTTTTCAACTCTTGTTTAGCTTTTAATTTTTGTTTTTCTTTATCTTCTTTTTTTAGTGTTTTATCATTTTCTATAACTAAATCTATTTCATCTTGCGGATTTATACTTATTACTTCTTCATTTTCTTCATCTATACTATATTGCTCCATTGGTCAAAAATAATATAGTTTATTATTAGACTTCTTATTTGTTTTATTTTCTTTATTTTTATTGTTTATTTTCTCTTCATTTTGAAGTGATAAAAGTTCTCATGGTCATATTCATGAAGTACTTGCTATAGGTACAACTACATCATTTCAATCTGAATTAACAAGTATAAATCAACAATTTATTTCATTGTCACAGCTTATTTTAAACTCTATATATGATGGATTTTTTTCATCATCTGTATAAAACTTTTTTCACTCTCATGATATATATGGGTTTTTACCTTTCCAGTTATCATCATTTAATGAATTTTCTATATATTGTTTTGCTAGATTTTCTGATCTCTCATATATTACTTTTGATTTTGCAAATGTAAAACTAAATGGATTTCAAAACAATACAAATAATAAAACTAAAGAAAATATCTTTTTCTTCATATGAATATAATTTAACAAATAAAATATAGCATAAATTTATGATATATTTTATTATACTCATACCACATTAAAAAAGCATTAAATTGTTTTATCTCAATTTAATGCTAAAAATACATACTTTTTAATAACCTTTCTTATTTTCCATCCAATAATCATCTTGTCTTACAAGTCTTTTTGCATTTCTTTTATCAGCTAAAACTTCTTTTAATGCTTCTTCTGTAAATATAGTATTTTGACTTCATTTAAACAAAACTATATATTTTTTATCTGAATTTATTAAATAGTCTCTTACGAATAATCAAGCATCTTTTGCATATTTGAAGTTTCAAAGATGTTTTCAAAAATTGTGTGATGTTTCCTTACCAATAGAAACTATTTTTCAATATGATTTTAGATAATGATAAAGTTTCCTATGTTCTTGATTTGATTTTTTTCAAAGCTCTCTCATATCTCAAATCACAAACAAAATATCATATTTTTTAAATATACTATCTCTCAAATAAACAGTATTTTCTATCATTTTTAGCATACTTGCAGGTCAAGCATTGTAAGTAGAATCTATCAAAACTGAACCATTAATTCAATTAAATAAATTAAACCTACCATTTTGATTAACTAGATTTATATAACTTCATGCTTCTATATAGTTAACTTGGAAATTTTTTAAAATATTTATAGCAAGAGCTAGATAAACAAAGTTATCATCTCAAAGTATATTTGTTTTTATTATATTATTTTCTATTTTTAGCATAGAAAATATCTTTTTATCTTCACAAATATATTTGTGTTTATATTCATGTTTTTTATTGAAAAAATCAAAAGATGTTTTCAATTTTTTTGAATAATCATTTAAAAATTCATCTTGTTTATTTAAATAAGATTTTACTTTAGTATTTAGAACAAGTTTTATCTTTTCATGTCATATTTGCTCTTTATTTTCAAAATTTTCTACATGTATAAAATCAAGCTTTGTAAATACACTATAATCAGGTTTTACAATATTTAGTAAAAAATCCATATCACCAGGATGGTCAACTCCATATTCTAAAACTATTATATCATATTTTTTCTTTCAAAATAATAATTCTCTCAAAAATATAAACCATATTTTTATATAGTTTTTTATACTAGGTTTGTATTTTTCTAGTGCAAATATAGAAAAAACAAGACCCAATTCACTATTAAAATTTTTAGGTGATGTATAAACTTTTTTATCAGTCAAAAATTGTTTTAAAACTTGATATATTATCATCCTACAACTTGTCTTACCTACACTTCAAGTTACACCTATAACTATAGGTTTATATTTTTTTATATATGCCTTTCATAAAATAGCATATATTTTATAAAGTATATTTAAAATGATTTTTTTCATTTTTTTATAATATTGATTATTATTATATTTATTGCGTAATAATAGTATTTATTTTATAAAATAAATCAAGAGCTTATTTCATAAGCTCTTCATAATTTATCCAAACTATTCAATCTAGATGTAATAAAGTAACATCCATCTTTTCACTTAAATCCATATAAAATTTATTTATATCACTATAATCTCATTTATACTTTTCAAATAAATTTGTAAGTCTAGAATCAATTGGGATAAATATTTCTTTTGGATAAGCAACAAAAGTGAAGATATTACGAGCAACATAACCAAACATTTTTACTGCAAAAACTATAGTTTTATCAGTTATTTTTTGTTTCATAGTTTTTGCAAGTAAATCTCTAAGCTCTGTCATATTTTGATAAAAATACTCTTCTCTTCACTGAAATCAATCTAAAGCAAATTTCACTTTTTCTAATCTTTTTACCTTTGTATCTACAAATCTCTTATTATTTTTACTTTGTTTTATAAATTCTCATAATAGAAAAACTACATTTTCATATGATATTTTTTTATCAGAAAAATAAGAAGAAAATTCTTCCCAATAGTTTTCTCAAGTACCAGATAATTGATAACAAATTATACTATTTGCTATAACTAAAGCCAAAACTTCTCTCTTATTTTCATTTTTTTCTATAAGAGATTTTAGTGCTATAAATTGTCTATCTGTTTCTTCTAACTTTATAGCATAATTTAAATCAAAATCTTTTAATTTATTGTACAATTCTTGCATAAAAATTATTTAGTTTCATTATAAATCCAATTAACATAATCTTCATTTGCCTCTACTTCCATTTTTATAATACATGGAATTTCATATGAATGGTTATCTTCAATATATTTTTTAACTTTTTCCCAGTTTTCAACTCTAGTTTTTAATAAAGATACAATTTCAGATGCATTGGCAATGTCTCATTTCCAATGATAAGATACATCTATTGGTAAATAATTAACACAAGCTATTAATTTAGATTCTAATAAATTATTTACAATTTTTTCAGCTTGTTCTTTATTTGGATGTGTAACATACATTATTATAAATTTCATATTTTCTAATTTATTTAATAATTAATTTCAATTTCTCTATTCTACTCATTTTTTTAATTTCTAGTTCCCTTTTTGTTGCCTGACTTCTATTTTCAAATTCTTCAAAATAATAAAGAGAAACTGGCTTTCTTGATAGAGTATATTTAGCTCAGCCAATCAACTCTCAATTATGTTGTTTGATTCTCCTATCTAAATCAGTAGTAATTCAAGTATAAAGACTTTCATCACTACATTTAAGAATATATGTAAAATACATATTATTTATTTTGAATGATATAAAAAGCACTACTTACTCCAGCAGTTTCAGTTCTAAGAATCCTATTTCATAAATGAGCTCTATGGAAAAACATGTTTTCAAATTTTTTAATTTCTTCATCACTAAAACCTCATTCTGGTCAAATAAAAAGATTTATAGTATTTTTATAATCAAATTCCATTTTTTTAAGTGTTTTTGAAGATTCTCATATAGTATGAAAAAATATATTTTGATTTTTTATAAGTGGTGAAAAATCATATTTTTCCAGAAAAACTATTTCTGGAACATGAAGTCTTCATGATTGCTCAACTGCTTCTATTGCTATTTTTTGAAGTCTTTCTATCTTATTATCACTCAAAACAAGTTTTTGGCTTCTTTCACTTTTAAAAAATACAAAATTTTTAACTCAGATTTCTACTCATTTTTGTATAATGTATTCTATTTTTTCAAGTTTATTTGGTATTGCTTGATAAAGATTTAATTCAAAATCAATTTCGCTATTATTTTCTTTTCTTCAAATTTGTTCAAATTCTATTGATTTATCTAGTATATTTTTAACTCTAAAAATATAATCATAATTATCACTTCCATCAAAAAAAATCACACTTTCTCAGACTCTAACTCTCAAAACTTTGATAAGTTGATGAATCATATCTTTATCTCTCAAAACAAAATTGTAATCACTTGTTTGTAAATCTTTTAAATAAAATCTTTGCATAATGTGTTTTATAAAATATTTATTAATCTTTTTTCTTTTTAAATTTAAGGTAATCTTTAACAAAAATTTGTAATACTGCTGATAATGGAACCGCCAATATTATTCATACTATTCAAGCAACACTAGCTCAAAGTGTCATCATAAATAAAACAAAGAATGGTGATAAATCTAAAGATTTACTCATAATATAAGGAACTAATATATTATTTTCCACCCATTGTATTAATAAATACAATCAAAGTATTATTAAAGCTGTATTTAATCATAAACCCAAAGCTATAGCTAGAGCTGGTAATAAAGCCAATATTGGTCATAAATAAGGTATAAATTCCATAAGTCCTGCTATTATTGCAAGTGTGAAATTATTTTCTAAATCTATACCAAAAAAACTAAGTATAGTTAAGGAAATAAAAACAATAAAAAACATAATTATAGCAAGTAAAAATTGTCATTTTAGCCATTCATATAAACTTAAAACTATTTTATCTTCTCTTGAAGATAAATATTTTGAAACATTATTTGGTATAATATCATAGAAAAATTTTTTTATATTTTTTCTTTCTAAAACCATAAAAAAATTAAATACAAAAATCATAGCTATTTGAAATAACATATTTCAAACTGACATTACAAATCAAGTAGAACTAGAAGCTATTGATCATAGATTGGAAGCAATAAATTGGCTAATTGAAGCAAAATTATCTTTTAAAGAATTCAAAAGAGTTTCTAGATTTATATTCTCTATAAATGGTAAAAAATATTTTAAAATAGTATTATTAAGTCAAAGTCAATCTATTCATCAAGAAATATATGTTTGTTCCAATAATTCAAATTTATTAGCAAAAAAATTAACAAGATTATAGGTTTGTTCTACAAATATAGGAATTATAGCAAAAAAACTAATTAATATAAATAATATGAAAAAGAAATATATCACAAATATTCATAATATATCTGGTATCTTTATTTTATTCATTTTATTTAAAAAAGAACTAAATAAAACAAGTAAAAAAGATGAAAAAAATAAAATTTTTAATATGTTAATTTGTAAATATAAAAAACATATTATACTTAATATTATTATAACTATTAAAAATTTAATACTAAATTTTAAATATTCTTCCCTATCATCTTTTACCAATTTTTTTATTGTATTCATAAAAGAAAAATTAAAAAATATACATATAAAGAGTAATCAAAAACAAAAAAAAGACAATTTTATTGTCTTTTTTCATATTCAAAATTATCTAGGCATACCATAAAAATCTAAACCTTTAACATCAACCATTGATTTAGTTAAAAAGTTTTTCTTCTTACCCTTTATAAAAAATCATCTATCATCAATAATACCTTGCTCTATTAATGTAGAAGGATTTTTATTTGCCAATTTTTTCTTAGGAAAATTTTGTTTATTTTCATAGTAATGTGTCCTACTTTTAAAAGACATATTTTTTCTAGTTTGAGGATTTTCATTTCACATATAAACTTGATATGAAGCTTTTTTATTTTTTGCCATCTTTCTAGATGCAGCTTGTTTTTTTACGATTCTAGATGTAAGTCCGTGACTATTTGCCATAATTCTATATTAATCTTATAAATTTATTATATTTTAATCAAAAAAGTAGAAAACACAAAGTAAAAAACATAATACATACTTTCTACTTTTTACTTTCTACTTTTTAATATTTAATTTAAAACACAATTTTCTGTGTTTCTGTTTAATTTTAGTTTGGAGCGGGGAACGAGGTTTGAACTCGTACACCCAAGGGTTGAAGCCTTAGTACACTCACTCTTTTATGTTACCCCCGCAATTACAAAAAACATATATTTGTTTTATTGCAGGTCGTATTTTATAAAATAATTACTTTTTTGCAAATTTTTTTTTAATTTTTTTTGTTTTATTGAATTTTATGATAAAATAAAAGTATTATTAATAAATAAAAAATATGTTTGATTTTGATTTTATGCAATTAAAAGATTCAATCTTATCTGGATTATATTCTCAATTTTACAGTGCTATTGAAGTTTATCTTCCAAAACTTATTTGAGCTATATTCATAGTATGACTTGGTTTTTTATGTTCTGTATTGGTATATAAACTAGTTATATATATATTTAAAAAATTTAATATCATAGATTTTATAGATAAATTATTTATAAATTTAAAAGATATACATGGTGAAGATTTAGAACAAAAAGAAAAAACTCCTGAACAAAAAGAGATAGAAGAAAAAAAACAAATTAGAAAGAAAAAAATATCTGATAAAATAAAGATAGACATCATAACAGCTAAGGCATTTTCTTATTATCTTTTCCTTGTATTTTTTAGATATGCAATAGTTTTTATTTGAATAAGTGAAGTAGAAATATTTTTATGAGATCTTATTTCTTATCTACCTAGCCTTTTTATAGCAGTAGTTGTATGATTTTTTTGAATGAGATTTGCAAATTTTGTTTATGATATTGTTTTTCATGCTCTTGATCTAACAAAACAAAAAACAGCTAAGATTATAGCAAGTTGAGCAAAGATAATAATACTTTTTTTCACACTTATGGTTGTTTTATCAAAGATAGGTATAGCAACCGAGATAACAAATACAATACTTATTTGATTTGTATCTATGCTTGCTATAGCTGGATGATTAGCTTTTTGACTTGGTTGAAAAGATATAGCACATGAGATTTTAGAAAGTTTTAGAAAATAATAAAAAAATATGGAAAATACTCCTGATAATACTCCAACTCAAGACCCTGATAATACTCCAACTCAAGACCCTGATAATACTCCAACACAAGATCAAACTCTTTGAGGCGATTATGTTTCAGACTATGCATCATGTTCTAGAAGAAAAATAATTTGATTAACTCTCTTTACACACATAAAAGAAGAGCTTGAAAAATATAATGATTGAGAACATATATTTATAATACATCAAACTGATGAAAAAAACGCTATTGCTATATTGCAAAGCTGATATTTTGGTCATGTATGATTAAATGGTACTTCCCTAATTGCAAATTTAGATACTATAATAAATACCTGCTATTTTTTAGAACAATGAATAGATAGTGCTCAAAATTTTCAAAAACATAGATGAAGTGATAGTTTAGTTATAATGATAGTTAAAAAATCTCAATTTAAAGATTGCAGAAATTTATCTGATATAGATGATAAAATTGGTGATTATATAAGTTCCTGAAAAATAGATAAATATTGATTACCAAATAGTTGTATTTGGTGATATATAAATTGAGTTTCATACCATAAAAACCCTAATTTTACTTGAAAAATTTGACAATAATTATAAAATACATATAAATAAAAAGTCCCTTGAGCAAGTAGCCTTGCTTCAAATGTGGACTTTTTTCAAACTCTATGGAGAAAACGAAGATGACGAAAATCATCACTCTCGCACTCGCAGCTGCCTGAACTTCCTACCCCAATTAGTGCTCGTAAATGAGCTTTTTTCTTAAACTTAGAGATGCAAACACTCTAAAACGGATAAAACAATTGTTTGTTAAACTTCGGAGAAAAAACGATGGAACACATCATCGCTACAGCTTTCGCCTGATCACTCTCGTCGATCTTTGGGGCTCGTGTGAAACGAGCTTTTGATTAACCTTTTCTTCGTTCTTTTACAATTTGGAAAATAAAAGGCTAGGCATTAGCTCCGCCCCTTTATTCTATTCGCAAACCTCTTCCCCCTTTGAGTGTCGCACTCGAATAGAATTTTAAAGCTAAATCTAGAGCCCCCGGAGGGGGCTCTTCCCTTTTTAAAAACCAAAAAACTAGAAAATTTTAAAATTTTCTAGTTTTTATTTTATTTGAAAATAATTTCATTTACTATAAATAGTTTTACTATCTGGTGAAACTATTGCTGGAAAAACTATATCACAAGATCTCAAACTAGCATTAAAATCAACAAAATTATTACATGGACAACTGTTACAAACTACATTTCATACTATCAAATCTCCCCCTGTATATTCACAATTTTTCGAAACTTGTTTAGGTGAACATACTCAAGAATTACAATAAAATCAAATAGCACAATCACTATCTATCTTACATAAACTATCAAAGATAGGACATCATTTATTATTAATATCTCATTTTATTTGTGGACAAGCATCAGATAAATCATCAATTCAATCTCAATCTACATCTCAAATAAGTGAGTTTTCTTTTTTAGAAGAATAAACTCAAAGCTTATCTTCTGTTTTACAATCATACCTCTTGTTTATTATATCTTCTTTTGTACATATATAAATTATCTTTTCTTTTGAAGTATTTTTTTCATAATCTTCATCATTATCTACTCAATCTCAATCTGTATCACTTTGTTTTTTTATTTCAGAATAAACTCAAAGTTTATCTTCTGTTTTACAATCATATCTCTTGTTTATTATATCTTCTTTTGTACATATATAAATTATCTTTTCTTTTGAGGTATTTTTTTCATAATCTTCATTATTATCTACTCAGTCTCAATCTGTATCATCTAGATTTTTCTCTAAAACAAGTATATTAATATTTGAAATACTTATTTCTCATAAATTATCTTTTACTGTTAATGTCACTTTATAAACTCAAGACTCTTTATATATATGTTCAGTATTTTTTCAAAATGATGATGTTCAGTCTCAAAAATCCCAACTATAAGATGCTTGATTTGTATTTCAAGAAAATATAGAATAAAAATTTACAATCAAAGGGGTATTTCAAGAAATAGGATTAGCATTTATTGATAACTTATTATTACTTTCTGTATAATTATTATTATTAAAATAATTACTATTTTCATTGTCTATATATATTATCTCTTCTACTTTCTCACCATCATTTGTTGTTCATATCAACTTTACCTTATATATATCATCTTTTGCATATTTATGTGTTGTTGTCTCTCATACTCAACTACTTCCATCTCAAAAATTCCATTCATATTTAACTATATTTGTTCCTCATTCTCATTTAAATTTATAACTATTTTCTCCATCTCTTGTATAACTTATTTCTAGATTATTTCTTGTATCTACATTTATTATCTCTTCTACTTTCTCACCATCATTTGTTGTTCATATCAATGTAACCTTATATATATCATCTTTTGCATATTTATGTGTTGTTGTCTCTCATACTCAACTACTTCCATCTCAAAAATTCCATTCATATTTAACTATATTTGTCCCTCATTCTCATTTAAATTTATAACTATTTCCTCCATCTCTTGTATAACTTATTTCTAGATTATTTCTTGTATCTACATTTATTATCTCTTCTATTTTTTCACCATCCTTTGTCGTTCATATCAATGTAACCTTATATATATCATCTTTTGCATATTTATGTGTTGTTGTCTCTCATACTCAACTACTTCCATCTCAAAAATTCCATTCATATTTAACTATATTTGTCCCTCATTCTCATT
>JAQVDN010000003.1:27834-41182 GCA_028698305.1 Candidatus Altimarinota bacterium | reverse complement strand
GTTCATATCAATGTAACCTTATATATATCATCTTTTGCATATTTATGTGTTGTTGTCTCTCATACTCAACTACTTCCATCTCAAAAATTCCATTCATATTTAACTATATTTGTCCCTCATTCTCATTTAAACTTATAACTATTTTCTCCATCTCTTGTATAACTTATTTTTAGATTATTATTTAAAATATTATTAGAAAATATTTTAATATCATTAAAAACTTCTGATGTATTTCAATTATCACTAATAGCTCTAAAAAATACCCTATAATCTCAATCTTTTAAAAAATCATAATTATCTATATATTGGCCATACTTTATTATTTCTTCTCATGTATTAAAGTTATAAAATCTCCAAATATAAGAATTATCATTTGTTATATTATCTCAACTAGATAAGTATACATTTCAATAAAAATCATAAACTTTTTCATCTCAATTTAAGTTTGAAATAATACAATTTTTTAAATTTGATTCATTACAATTTTTATTAAAAATATTTATTTGAAGTCCTACACTCTCATATTTTTTTTGACTACAAGCATTTCATTTAAGAGATACATAAGCTATTCTTAAAAAATCTTCTTTTGATATGGCTTGCTTAGGTCTAAGTTTTCAGTCAATTATTTCAACCATCTTATATATTTTTTGATTTCAATTTTTATCATATTCTACAAGTTCATATTCAAGAGCTTTTTGAAAATCAGGATAAAAACTATATACACTTCAATCTATATTTTTTGGTGAAACATCATCTGATAAATTTTTTGTTATTTGTCAATTTGCGATTTGCATCCTTATAATATCTGCTTGAGTATTTGTTAAAATACCAGAAGCCCTAAGTATAACTGCAAGTGCTTCTTCCAATATAATAGTATTATTTGGACAAAAAGGTCTTTCAGAGTCTTTAAAAATTCAATTTTCACATTTTGTTCCGGCATCATATCACTTAACATATCAACTATAATCTGCTCAAGCAATACAATAAAAATATTTATTATTCTTATTTATATCAAAGAATAAATTTGCATTATTATATTTTGAAAATAAATCATAACTTACATTTGGAGAAATACATTTTTCACAACTTACTTCCATCATAATTCAGACAAATTCATCACGATTTAGAAGTTTTTTAGGATTAAATCTTCAATCTTTATCTGGAAATATCATTCACTTATCGTATAAAACTTGAAGTTCATTATAATATTTATAATCCTTATCAATATCACTAAAAACTTGTTCTACTGGTATAGAAACTGCATAAGTTTTTGATAAAAAAACAATTAAGAAAAAAAACAAAAATGTAATAATTTTTTTAAGCATAAATTTAAGGAATAACGGATAATAATGGAATGTGCAAAAAACAAGAAGTTCGAGGCAAAAAAATTTTTTCGAAAGGAATTTACTGATGAGTAAGTGACTGAGAAATAAATTTTTCTAACGAAGAAATTTGAAGTTTTTCCGCATTTCCTTAATTAATGGCATACATAACTATTCAAGCAGCAACTGAGACATTTAATGATTCTTTTTTTCATCTCATTGGAATTATAACTATTTTATCTGAAATATCTAAAATTTCTTTATTTACTCAAGAAACTTCATTTCACATAACAAGTACTACATTATCATTATTTTCCTTGAAAAGTTCACTATACTCTATACTTCTTGGATCCAATTCCACACTTATAATACTATACCCTTTTTTTCTTAAAATATCAAGAATTTCAAATGGATTTTCATAATATTCCCAATCTATAAAAGTTTCTGCTCAAAGTGCTGTTTTACTAATATCATTTCTAGGAGGAGTGGGGCAAGTTCAAGTAAGAATAACTTTTTCAAATCATGCTCAATCTGCATTTCTAAAAATTGCTCAGACATTTTGCATACTACGGATAGAATCTAAAAGAATAATTTTTGACATAATTTTTAATTTAAGATAATTTAATTATTTTATACCCTTTTTTTAAAAATTATCAACAATTTTTCTTTTATTTTAAAAGAAAATATGATATAATAAATTTAGTTTAAAAAATAAAAAATGAAAAAATGAATTATATAATTCTTTTTACCAATATTTTGGCTATAACAATAAGTCTTTTTATATTTTTAAAAATACTAAAAAGAAAAAATGATTATAAAAGAACTTTAAATCTGACATTTTTAAAAGTTACTTTACCAAAGAAAAATAGCGATTTAGATGAAAGAAAAGAAACAACTAAAGACTTCAAAGAGATGATATGACTTATGGAGCAACTTTTTGCATCTCTAAAATCTATACAATCAAATAAAATAATTAAAAAAATAATGTGACAAGACCTTATAAGTTTTGAATATATAGCTCACGAATGAGAGATATTATTTTATGTTGTTGTACCAAAAAACTATAAATACTTGATAGAAAAGCAAATAAATGGTTTTTATACAGATGCAATAATAGAAGAAACAACTGAAATAAATATATTTAAAAATAGAAAATACTATGATGCTAAATATATAGACACAAAAAAAGAATTTTTCTTCCCTATAAAAACTTATCAAAAACTTGAAAGTGATCCTATAAACAATATAACAAATGCTTTTTCAAAACTAGAAGAAGATGAATCTGCTGCAATACAAATATTGCTTAGACCTGTTGATGATGATTGGCAAAAAATGTGTTCTAAAGCAAGTAATAAAATAATGAATGGAAAAGTAAGTTTTTTTACTCTAAATCCATTAAAATTGTTCATAAATCTTATAGAAGCTTTTTCAATTAGTGATGATAGGCAAACTCCTCAAAATGATAATAATACTTCTGCTTTAAGTCAAGAAAGAGCAAAAACTGTAGATGAAAAATGAGATAAAACAGGTTTTGAGACAATTATAAGAGTAATAGCAACTTGAAATAATAAAGCTATGGTAGAGGCTGAAATAACAAATATAGTTTCAAGTTTTACTCAATTTAGTTATCCTGATTTCAATAAATTTATAACTCCTTTATATTACAACAAAAAGGTATTAATAAAAAATTATATTTTTAGATATTTTAGAAAACCATTTTATCTTAAAAAGATGATTTTAAATACTGAAGAATTAGCTTCTATATTTCATTTTCCTCATATAAGATATAATGGTACTCCTGAAATTAAATGGCAAAATTTTAAGATTGTAAAAGCTCCTACAACTATTCCAAAAGAATGATTATTACTGGGACACAATATTTATAGATGAGTTAAAAAAGAAATAAGGATTAAAACAGAAGATAGATTTAGACATTTTTATGTAATTGGGCAAACAGGTACTTGAAAATCAAGTATATTACAAGTTATGGCAAGACAAGATTTAAAAAATGGAGAATGAATTTGTGTTATAGATCCACACTGAGATCTAGCTCGTGATTTGTTACCTTTTATACCTAGAGAAAGAGCTGATGATGTAATTATTTTTGATCCAAGTGATACTTCTAGACCTATTTGATTAAATTTACTTGAGGCAAATAGTGAAGAAGAAAAAGAACTAGTTGCTATGGATGCTATGAATATCATGATAAAACTTTTTGGTAATGAAGTATTTGGTCCTCGTATACAAGATTATTTTAGAAATGCGGTTTTAACTCTTATGGATTATCCAGGTGGTTGAGCAATAACTGATGTTATGAGACTTTTTACAGATACAGAATTTCAAAAAGATAGAGTAAGACATGTAAAAAATCCTATCGTAAAAATATGGTGGGAAAAGACATTTGCAAGTATGTGAGATAAAGAAAAAGCAGAAATTATACCATATTTTCAAGCAAAATTTTCAGGTTTCACTACAAATAAGATGATGAGAAATATAATATGACAAATAAAATCTAGTTTTGATATACTTGATGTAATGCAATCAGGAAAGATACTTATAGTAAATCTAAGTAAATGAAGACTTTGAGATTTTAACTCAAAACTTTTATGAATGATTTTAGTATCAAAGATACAAATGGCAGCAATGAGAAGAGATAAGATAGAAAAAAGTGAAAGAAGAGATTTTTTCTTATATATAGATGAATTCCAAAACTATGTAACTGATTCTATAGAATCTATACTATCTGAAGCCAGAAAATATAGACTTAGTCTAAATATAGCTCACCAATATCTATGACAATTGGAACAAAGTGATGCTCTTACTAAATCTAGTTTGAATCTAAAACAAGCTATATTTGGTAATGTGTGAAGTATAATGAGTTACAAGATATGACCTGAAGACTGAGAATTTATGGCAAAATATTATGCTCCTGTTTTTTCAGAACAAGATTTAGTAAATATGGATAAATTTAAGGCAACTATGAAATTATCTGTTGATAATCAACCTACAACTCCTTTTTCAATAATACCTATAAATCCATATCTTGATAATGGAGAACCTCAACTTGCAAAAGCTTTTACTGAACTATCAAAATTAAAATATGGTCGTGATGAAGCATTTGTTAGTAAAGAAATAGAATATAGGATTTGAAGTAAATAAAAAAAATTGGATTTCATCCAATTTTTTTATTGATCTAAATTTTCAAGTTTATAAGTTTTACTATTTGAATCTATAAAATAGATTTCATCTCATAAATTATAAATTTTTTCTAAATCTAGATTTGTTTCATAAAGTGATTTTTTTTCTTTTGTTTTAGGATTGTATTTGAAAATAGAATTTCCCTTTATAGAAGATATAGATAGATTTTTTAATCTTCTTTCATCATCTTTTTTTATTATTCAAATATAAAAATCTTTATAATAAACAAAGTCATCAAAAAAAGTAAAATATTCTAAAGTTTTAGTATTTCTATCAAAAATAAAACTTCATTTTTGAGTTTTTATTATATAAAGATTTTCACTTCTTTTTATATAATCTATATCTATAGTTAAGTCTAGTTCTATAAGTAAATCACTAACCGAATTATAAATATATTTTTTGTTTCAATTCAATATATAATAATCATCTCAACTAGAATAAACTCTAGAAATAGACAATTTGTCAACTGGAACTAAATCAAAATTTCATACTATTTTTTCTCCTAATTTAACTTCCAATATATTATCCTTTTTTGAAAAATAAAATACATCAGTTTCTATTTCTATTATCTTATAAAAAGAATTTATTCTCTTTAATTCTTCTATTTTTTCTTGTGGAGTAAGTTCTTTGATTTCATTTTCTTTTTCTAACTCTTTAATTTCTACAAGTTTTATCTCTTTTTTTTGTTCAAGTGCTATTTGTTCTTGTCTTTGTTTTTCTTCTATTTTTGATGGAATATAAAAATATGTCCAATAAATAAATCAAAAAACACCAAAAGAAAAGACTATTAAAATTCAAATTAATCTATTTGACATAAAACAAAAATTAAAAATTATTTTAAATAATAATAACTTTTTATTCTATCTTTGCAAAATTTATCTTGATAAAAAATATAAAATGCTTATGCTTAGCATAAATTTTAAACTTAAAAAATAAAAAAGATGATTATTGATTGAAAAAAAATATGACAAAAAATCTATGATGAATTGAAACAAGAAGTATCTAAATTGAAAATAAAACCTACTTTATGAGCTATCTTAGTATGAAATAATAGCTCTAGTTTGAGATATATAGAACAAAAAAGGAAATGGGCTCAATATGTTTGAATAAATTTTAAACTTGAAAAATTTGATGAAAAGATAAGTGAATTAGAATTATATAATAAGATTAAATCTTTTAATGAAGATTCAAATATAAGTTGATATATAGTTCAATTACCTCTTCCAAAACATATTAATTCGCAAAAAATTATAAATAATATTCATCCTAAAAAAGATGTTGATTGATTTCATCCAAATAATCAATGAAAACTACTTTTATGAGATGAATCATGATTTATACCATGTACTCCTGCTTGAATTATGGAGATATTAAAACATGAAAATATAAATGTAGAATGAAAAACTGTTTGTGTAATATGAAGAAGTAATATAGTATGAAAGCCTATTATCTCTCTACTTATAAATGCATGAGCAACTGTAATAGCTTGTAATAGTAAAACTAAAAATATAGAAAAATATACAACTCAAGCTGAAATAGTTATAGTTGCTGCTTGAAGCCCATGACTTTTAAAGGTAAATATGTTAAAAGTTTGAGCTATTGTTATTGATGTATGATTTACAGTAATAAATGAAAAAATTCATTGAGATGCAGATACAAAACTTATAGATTTAGTTTGAAGTAAAATAACTCCTGTTCCTGGTTGAGTATGAGCATTGACAGTAGCTTGTCTTATGAAAAATACTCTAAAAGCCTACAATTTTCAAAACAAAAAATAGCTATATAATCCCTAAAATTAGGGATTATATATTTTTTAAAAAAAAGTTTTGACTTATATTTATTTTTTAATAAAATGTGTCTCGCAAGTTAGAGATGAGACTAAGCGGGTGTAGCTCAATTGGCTAGAGCATCTGCCTTCCAAGCAGAGGGTTAAGGGTTCGAGTCCCTTTACCCGCTCCAATTTAAAAGAATCATCTAAAGCGGTAAAATCGTTTCTTAAATATAATATTAAGACTCGAAAAGAGGTTTTTTCTGAAAGAAAAATTTTATTGTGACGAATAGGAACAATAAAAACGAATGGCTGACCCGTAGGGCACCGAGTCCCTTTACCCGCTCCAATTTAAACTTGTAAAATACGAATTAGAGATTGCGAGTATCCCATTCGTGATATCGAAATTCGTTTTTTTATTATTTGGGTGTATAGCTCAGTTGGTTAGAGCGCATGACTGATAATCATGAGGTCGATGGTTCAACTCCATCTATACCCACCATTCTTAATTAAGAGTTGAAAGGAGGTTTTTTCTGAAAGAAAAATTTTATTGTGACGAATAGGAACAATAAAAACGGATGGCCGACCCGTAGGGCGCCAACTCCATCTATACCCACCATTCTTCATTTTTCGAAGAAAAATTACGAATGGCACAGCCATTTTTCATTTTTTAAATGAAAATATATATTTTTTACGGAGACTGGCGCAATTGGCTAGCGCACGCGCTTTGGGAGCGCGGGGCTGTGGGTTCGAGTCCCTCGTCTCCGACCATAATTCCAAAAATAAAAAAAGCATTAGATTAAATAAATCTAATGCTTTTTTATATTTCTTCTTTTGTGTAGTAGCATTAAATTGACAATATAAAATTAATATGTTATTTTTATTATAAATAGTAATATAATAAAATTATAAATGGGAAATTCTGCTAATAACTCCTGAGATTATAATATTAATCATCAAAAAATAAAAGTTTTATTAACACAAAAAGACCTAAGAAATAAAACAAGAAAAAATCTTAATCCTGAAAATCCTGAAAATAATATTTTAAATAAAAATGATTTTGAAGCCTTTATAAATGAACAAATTGATATTATTTGATCAATATGGAAAGAGATATTAAAAAGTATATGAAAAGATTATTCTACTCCTAAAATTGTATTTTTTGAAAATAGTATTCATGTAGGTAATGAAGAATTTGATTGAGAAATTTGTTATGATCCTAATAACAATACTATAGTTATAAAAAAAGGTACTATATCTTTTTTCCAAAACAGTAAATTATGAGTTTTATGAGCTATTGCACATGAGGTATGACACAGCATACAAGTACAATTAAATATATATAACTCTTTAACAGAAAGCTTAGCTGAAAGTTACGCAGACTTAATTATATGATACACTTTCAAGGTAATGGTAAACAAATGATTATTTGATGAACAAGATATTCATGAAATTTGTTTTATTATGGCTGATTTTTGAGATGATTGTGAATTTATAAGTCTTGTGAAATGAGAGAAAAACATACATTGAGATTGAAATGAAAGGATGAGTAATATTTATAAATGATATTCATCAGAAGAAACTGATATTACAAGTACATTTGATATGCAAGAAATACTAAAAATAAGATTGACTAATACTTGAAATAATACAAATAAAGAAGTAATGGATATACTATGATTCTAAAATCAGAGACTATAAATTGTGTAAATAGAAACAGCGATTAGTTGTTTCTATTTTTTTTGTATAAACTATTTTATTGTACAAAATAAAAAAATCAAAGAAAATCTTTGATTTTTGATTCTTTTTCTACAGAATATACTTCTAATAATGTTTCATATGATAAAATCATAAACTAATTTTTAGTTGCTATAATCATATTTATAAAATCAATTCACAAAATATGTCATAAAAATACTTTATATCATCTTGAATATTCAGTATTTATATAAAATCATTCCTCTTCTAAAAGATCTATTGTTTCTTCTAAAGTACCATTATAATAATCTCACTTACCTACTTTATTAATATATAATCATTGTAATAAAGAAAATACCCTCTTTTTAACTCAAGATAATAATGTCTCTTCAAAAGGAGAAAATGTATCTAAAATACAAATATGTCATCATTTTTTTAAAACTCTAAGAGCTTCTTTAATCATTTCTTGCCTTTTTTCTCTAGTATGATGATGTTGCATTTGTATATCAAATATAAAATCTATACTTTCATTTTTAAATGGTAGATTTTCTGCAAATCAATCAATAAATGATACTCTATTATCATTTTTAAATTTTTTTTCTGCTATTTCTCTCATTCATTTAGAAGGTTCGATTCAAAAAAACTCAAATCAGTCTCCTAATAATCATTCAATTGTTTTAAGCATTTTATGTCACTGTCAACTTCACCTTTCAACTATCTTTCAATATAAAAAGCCTTTTCAATCTCATGAATATTTTTTTATAAATTCCCTTATAAATGGAATAATAAAATATTTATAATATTCTCATCTTATCCATAAAATAAAATTATTTAAAGTATTTTCAGCTCTCCTATCATAGATTTCTTGTAATTTATACATTTACTTACATTATAAAATAATTAATAGATATATTATAAATACTTTTTAATATATTTCAAGTAAGTCTCTTGAATTTTATAACGAAATGCTCAATTTAAAATCTTTTTCAAAAAATTAAATAATTATTAAATTTATTATTTTAACAAATTTTACTTTAAATCTCTACCAAATCACCATCTATAACTAGTTGGAAATATAGGAGCTCATCCAATTCTAACTCAAATCCACATAGTTGAAGCTAAAAACTTATTTAATAAATTTCATTTTGAATAAACACAAGAAAAAAGCTCATTATCAGACTTAAATCTATCTATATAAGTTCAGCCGAAATAATAAGTTTTATCATGATTAGTACAACAATCTAGGTAATTACCATCTGGAAACATAGAACATCAATCAAAAACAAAAGTTTCTGGGATAATTGTATAAGAAAGTTTTGTTTTTTCACTATTACTAGAAAATTGAGTAATAATTAAAAATAAAATAATTGATGATATGATTAATAATTTTTTCATATTATTCTAAATCAAGATATTGGTCTATTCTTATTTGCCATACAAATTCATCCACATGTGATACAAGAATCATACCTCATTCAAAAGCATCAAGTGCTTCTGCTATAATAGGAATATGTCTAAAGTTTATATGATTAGTTGGTTCATCAAGTATCAAAATACCTGGTTTTAAAAATACCAATCTACAAAATGCAACAAGTCCTTTTTGTCATTCTGATAAATCTCAAATCCTTGTTTTCATTATTTCTCAAGTTATAAGAAATCATGCTGCTGTTTTTCTAAGCTCTTGTTCTCCTATTTCTTCTGGAGCTGTCTGTCTCAAACAATCATATACTGTTTGATTAAAATCAAGATTTGAAAAATCTTGTCTATAGTAACCTATTTTTACTCATGAAGTTAATGTACATCCAGATTCATCACCATTTACTATTTTTTCAAGTAAAGTTGATTTTCAAATTCCATTTGGTCAACTTAAAAGTAAATGATCATCTTTTCTTATTTGAACATCAATATCTTTTACAACAACTTCATCATGTCTAATTATATGAACACTATGAATATCAAGTAAAACTCAACCAATATCATCTTGAAGAGGAATTTTAAAAGGTCTAATTGTTTTATCTTCTCTTCTAGAATCAACTATATCTTCTTCCATTTCATCTGCTGCTTCTCTCATCTTTTTTGCAACAAGTCTAAGTTTACCTCATTTGTGTGCAAATTTTTCAGCTTGTTCTTTTTTTGCTTGTGCTTCTTTTGCAAGACGAGCATTTGCCATATTTTCTTTTTCTATTTTGATTTTTATTTGTTCTACTACATCATGATAATTTCAAACATATTGTTCTACTTTTTTTGTAAATACATCAAGGTACAAAACTCAATCAGTAAAACTATTTAAAAACTCAGCATCATGGGAAATAACAAGAACTGTTTTTTTATAATTTTTTAAAAATTCAGTCAAATGCCATATACCATCTTTATCTAAATTGTTAGTTGGTTCATCAAGTAACAATATATCTGGATTTTGAATAAGTGCTGCAGCAAGTAATAATCTAGCTTGTTGTCACCCTGAAAAAGCACTTATTTTTTTATCAAGCGGTGCTTTAAGATTTACTACATCAAGTATTTCTCATATTTGTTTATCTATATTGAAAACTGTTGAGTCTGGAAAATATTTTCTAAAAAATGCTTGAACACTTAGTTCTTTATCTTCTGGCAAAACTACTTGATATCAAGTTGCTATAGTTAAATTTTTATCTATATTGATAACTCATACTTTTTTTTCTAAACCTCAGTTTATAAGTTTAAAAATAGTTGATTTCCCTGCTCAATTTTGTCACATTATAGTTATTTTACTACCTTTTCTTACATTGAAACTAACTTCTTCTAAAATAGGTTTTCTAAAATCGTAGTGGAAATCTACATTTTTAAAACTAATAACTGTTTCATTTGAACTCATTATTCTATATTAATTAAATTATAATCGTGAAGTAATATACACAAATTATGAAAAAAATGAAATTTAAGTATAAAAAAAGACCAAAAGGTCTTTTTTTATATATTATCAAATCTATCATTCATAGAATCAAGTATTCTTTTTGTAGATATAACATAAGCTCAAGTTCTCAAATCTACTTTATGTTCTTTTGCCTTTTCAAATACATCAAATGCTGCTTTTTGTATCTTTGTTTTTAATTTAGTATCGACTTCTTCTTCATCCCAATAATAATTTGTGTTATTTTGAACTTGTTCAAAATATGAAACCATAACTCAACCAGCATTTGCTAATATATCTGGAATTACATTTATATTATTTGTAAATAATATATTGTCAGCCTCAGGAGTTATAGGTCAATTTGCAAGTTCTAAAATAAGTTTAGCTTTTATATTAGGAGCATTTTCAGCAACTATTTGATTTTCAAGTGCTGCTGGAACAAGTATATCACAAGACATTTCAAGGATTTTTTCATTTTTTACTTTTTCAGCATCTTTATAATCAACTACTGATTTTTTATCATTTTTTAAAGAAATAATTTCATTTAAATCAAGTCATTTTTCATTATAAATTCATCATTTTGAATCTGAAATTCAAATAAGTTTAGCTCATAATCAAACTAGTATTTCTGCAAAAGTAAGACCTGCATTTCAAGCTCATTGTACTATAAAAGTTTTTCAAGATATACTATCTCAAACAAAGTCTAGATATTTTTGTAATACATAAACTCAACCTTGAGCAGTTGATCTACCTCTTCATTTAGAACCTCAGCTAGTTAATGGTTTACCTGTAAAACTTCCAGGAGAATAAATTCAAACAAGTTTTGAATATTCATCCATCATCCAAGCCATAATTTGTGGAGTAGTATTTACATCAGGAGCTGGCACATCTATTTCAGGACCAATATACTTGTATAATTCTCTAACATATCATCTAGATAATCTTTCAAGTTCAGTAATTGATAGAGTTTTTGGATCAACAATTATTCAACCTTTTCATCATCAAAGTGGAATATCTACAACACTACATTTTACACTCATCCAAACAGAAAGTGCTTTTACTTCATCTCTAGTTACATCTTGATGAAATCTAATACCACCTTTAAATGGTCAACGAGCATCATTGTGTTGACTTCTAAATCATGTAAATACTTTTATTTCTCAATTATCCATTTTTACTGGAATACTTATTTCAAGTAATCTTTTTACATTTGAAATAACTTCAAATTTATCAGTATATTGTTTTTTATCAAGTATATCAATTGCTTTTTTTAATTGTTTTTGTGCATTTAAAAAAGGATTATTATTTGTCATATTTCTTTATTATTTTCTAATTACTACTTCATCTTTACTAAATCTAACTTTTGGTTTAGATGAATATTTATCATTTTCGCTTCTATATCAAATTGGTAATACAACAACTGAAGCTAAACCTAATTTATCAAGTTCCAAGATTTCATCATATTTTGCTGGATCAAAACCTCAAATAGCACATGAATCAATTTGTTTTTGAGCTAAAAAATGTATCACATTTCAAAGAGCTAAAAATACTTGGTCTCTTGCCCATCTAGATTTTGAATCATCATTCATATTTGAAAAATTTCATTTCATCATATTTTCATAACCTGATAATTGTTCTCTTGTAGCTCAAGTTATTTTTACACTTTTATCAAAATATGCATCTATATAATTATCATCTATATTTTTAACTCTAGCAAAAACAAGCAAATGTGATGCTTTTGTTATTTGGCTTTGATTCCAACTATAAACTTGCAATTTTTCTCTTATTTCAGGATTTTCAACAATAACTAATTTCCATGGTTCTAAACCAAAACTTGAAGGTGTAAGTCTAAATGCTTCAATTATTTCTTCTAAATCTGCTTCTGATACTTTTTTTGTAGGATCAAAATCTTTTGTAGCATATCTCCACTCTAATTTTTTTATTAATTCTGACATATTTTTGTATTTATGTATATAATATTTTGCTTTTTTACTATACTTTATATAGTAAAAATACTATATTTAATATAGAAAAAAAAGCAAGAAAAAAGAATAAAATTCAAATTGATTTTATTCTTTTCTTAATTCTAAATAATTTATTTAGAAAATTTATCATCAGGATTTATTTGACTTTTAGATGAAAAAAATCTTCATTGAGACTCTGGATCATCTATCTTAAATTTTGGTAAGGTATAATCAGGTTATTTTTTATAAGGTGGAACTGGAGTATCTATATAAGTTCCTTCAGGAAAAACTGGTTTTGTACCATATTTTCTATCATTATATTTTTTATTTGCTTGTATTAATCATTCTATAGAGGCTTGAGCACTTCAATCTTTTGCTATAAATAGTTCTTTATCAATTAAATCCTTATAAATTAATATTAAATTTTCATCTCAAGATTTAATTGATAAAGAAAGTTTTTCAGCTTTTCTTCTATCAATTTCTGCTTGTCTTGCAGCTAATTCTTCTTCTT
>JAQVDN010000003.1:0-27734 GCA_028698305.1 Candidatus Altimarinota bacterium | reverse complement strand
TTGCAGCTAATTCTTCTTCTTCTTTGGCTCTTATTTTATCATTTTCTGCTTGATTTGCAGCTAATGATAATAATTCAACTGGATAGTTTAATCACATAATAAAATAATTATATATTAAAATATAACTTTATTATAATATATAATATAATAATTGTCAAAAAAAATTACTTTCTTAATTCTAAATAATTTATCTTCATCTTATGTTCCCTAAATATACTCTCAAACTCAGTTAGATTTTTTTTATCAAAACTTTCTAATTCATTTTCATAATCATATGAAAGTTTTTCTATATTCCATTTAGAAAATTTGTTTATAAGTTCCAAAGTATCTTCAAAATATCACTTATGATCAGTTTTAAAAATAACTCTTCATCAAGATTTTGTTATATCATATAAATCATTTACAAATTTATCACTCCAAAGTCTATTTTTTCTTTGTCTGTCTTTTTTATCCCATGGATCTGGGAAAAAAATATAAGTTAGTGAAACTTCATTTTTTTCAAAAATCTTGTATATGTTTTGTGCCATAGATTTGATTAAAACAAAGCTTTTTCATCATTTTGTAAGAGTTTTCTCTGCAGTTACAAAAAGTCTCTTATATCTTATCTCAAATCACACGAAATTATTTTCTGGATTTTTTGAAACCTCTCAAGAAAAAAAGTTTCATAATCAAGTTCATATCTCAACTACTATATCATTTTCATTTCAAAAATAATCCTTCCAAAGTCACTTTTTTTCAAATGCTTCCGACTCTTTATCTATTATATTTTTATGGTCTTCTACTTTTTGTATATAAGCATTAATTTCTTTATATTTTTCACTCATTTTATATTTCTAAATTTTTATAATGTGTTAATTTATAACTTTTTTCTTGTTTCAATATTGTAATAACATCAAACCTAATTTTTTCAAAATTTAGATGATTTTTTACAACATAATATTCTATAGTTTTTCTAAATCTAAAAAGCTTAAATTTAGTAATTGATTCTTCTGGTGTTCAAAATTTGATACTATGCCTATATTTTACTTCTAAAAATATCGTTATTCAATCTTTTGAAGAGATAATATCTACCTCTCAAAATCTACCAAATTTGAAATTTGTATCTAATATTTTAAATCAATTTTTTTGAAGATATTTTATAGCTATAAGCTCTCATTCATCTCATTTTTGTTTTGTTGTTTGCATTATTTTTTATTAACTTTGGAGAGCTAATAATTGTTTCTTATAGATAAAAATATAACCCTCTCTTGAATTCTCTCCCTAATATTAGGAAATGCCAAAACAACTACGAATACAAGATATAACCCACTCTTGAATTCTCTCCCTAACATTAGGGAGAGAGGCTACAATTATAGATATATTTTTATCTTATTCAAAACATTGTATAAATTATTTAAAATATCTTCATTTTTTATTCTTATTACTTTTATTCATAAATTATTTACTAATTTTTCTTTTTCTAAATCTAATTCTAATACTTCTTCTAAATTATGTATATTTCAATCAATTTCTAATATTAAATTCTTCTCTTTACAATAAAAATCAGGAATAATAAATCTATTTAATCAATTATTTTCAGTAAAAACATACATAGGGTTTTGTCTCAAAAATTTAACTCACAATTTTTTATTTCTTAATTCATTCCATATTTTTTTCTCAGATTCAGTCATATTCAATCTTAACTTTCTTCAAATTTCTATGATATTATTAGGTACTATATACATTTTAAAATATTAATATTTAATGTATTCTCCCTCCCTAATGTTAGGGAGGGAATTCAAGGGTGGGTTATTTTTAAATCTATCTTAAGTTTAACATTAATTCAAGGGTGGGTTATTCTTAAATCTCTCAAAAGTTTAACATTAATTCAAGGATATTATAATTTTCATCAATTATAAAATATAACTTAATATTTCATCATTTATTTCTTCTATACTTCTCATTTCCCCATTTATTTCTTCTATACTTCTCATTTCCCCATTTTTTTCACAATCTATCTTTGTCCAATCATATTTTTTTACTACTTGCATTGCTGCATTGTAAGCATTTGTAAGGTGATTTTTATCTTCTTCATGAAGATCCATTTTTTTCCCGTCTTTTAGATATCCTCTTTCATCTTTTTTAAGAACCAATTTTTGGCTAGTTTCAGGAGTTACATTTAAAAAAATAACTTTATCTGGTTTTCTAATACCAAAAATATTAAACTCTAAATCATAAATCCAATCCAAAAATTGATTTCTTTCATTTTCAGAAGTTAATTTTCAAGTTTGATGAATCATATTAGCAGAAACATATCTATTACTAATTACATAATCATAATTAGTAAAATCCTCCTCCAAATTAAAACTATCATCAAATCTATCAAGTGCATAAAAAATACTAGCTTGTTTTGCAGTTACATTTTTTCCATATCATCAATTTAGATATTTTTCTACAAAAAAAGCAGATTTTTCTCCATATCTTGGATAATCTAAAACTTTTACTTTTTTACCCAATTTTTTTAGATTTTCTTCAAGTAATTTTACTTGTGTTCACTTTCAAGAACCATCAAGTCAATCTATTACTATAAACATCATTTATATTTTAAATTATAATTTTTTTTATTATAATTCTTTTTTCAAAATATTAAAATTAAAAAAATGAAAAACTTAATAAAAGGATGACATCTTTATACAACTTTTATTAAAATCAGTTTTTTTCTTTACATTTAAAACAAATAATTTAGAATAAAGAAAATATAACTAATTAAAAAAATGAGTATAAGCGAAGAGTTAGAATCAGCGATAGACATAGTAGATTTAGTTTCTAAATATGCAAGTCTAAAAAAAGCAGGGGCAAATTACAAATGTAATTGTCCTTTTCCTGGTCACAATGAAAAAACTCCTAGTTTTATGGTAAGTCCTGCAAAACAAATAGCATATTGTTTTTGATGTCACAGATGATGATGACCTATAAAGTTTGTAATGGATGTAGAAAATTGTGATTTTAGAGATGCTATTGAAATACTTTGAAACTACACTTGAATAAAAGTAAATACAAACTTCAACAAAGAAAAATTTGAAGAAAAAAAGAGTATGTATTCTCTTTACAAAGATGCTAGTAATTATTATAAAAATACACTGAAAAATTATCCTGAAATAAAAAAATACTTATTTGATAGATGATTAAATGACGATATCATAAGAGATTTTAACATAGGTTATAGTGATTCTTGAGTAGAATTATATAATTATCTCAAATGAAAATGATATGATGATGAACAAATAAATGAATCTCATATATTTTTAGATTTAAAAACAAAAAAAGATAAGTTTATAAATAGAATTATCTTTCCTATACAAAATGCTAGATGAGATTTCGTAGCATTTGCTTGAAGAATACATGGTTCATGAGAACCAAAATATCTAAATTCTCCAGCTTCTGACATATATGATAAATCAAATATATTATACAATCTTTTCAATGCTAGAAGTTCTATAACAAAGCTTGATTATGTTATAATAGTTGAATGATATATGGATGCAATTGCACTTCATAGATGATGATTTACAAATAGTGTAGCTGTTTCTGGTACAGCATTGACTGAAAAACATCTAACATTATTAAAAAGACTAACAAAGAAAATATATCTTTGTTTCGACTGAGATTCTGCCTGAGAAAAAGCAACAAAGCTTAGTTTAGAAAAGATGAAAAATGAAGGATTTGAAGTGAAAATAATAAGTATTAGTTGATGAAAAGATCCTGATGAAATAATAAGCTCTTGAAAAGATTTTGAAGTATTTATAAAAAATGCTCTAACCCCTATTTGATTTTATATAAAAAATTGTAAATTTGATATAAATAGCATAGAAGAAAAGAAAAAATTACTTAAAGAATTGCTTGAAATAGTAAAAAGTTATTCTGATAATGTGGAAAAAGATTTTTACCTGAAAGAGATAGCAAATTTACTAAATATAAATTCAAATATAGTTTATGATTCATTTAACAAGATTAGATTTACAAATCACGAATCAAAAAATGCTCAAATGGAAATAAAGCAAACTATATCATCAAGTGAATTAGCTATATGATATTGTTTACTAGATGAAAAAAATATAGATAATATCAAAAAAAATCTGATTTTTGAAGAATGAATTTGAGCTGATTTAAAATGATTTTTACAAGATTGATTATCTTATCTAAATAAATTAGAGTTAACAAAGAAAGAAAAATACAAAGCTATATCCCTAAAAATAGAAAATATTAATAGTGAAGCAAATGTTGTTCATATAGAAGAAGAATTGAAAAAAGTAATTGATTGATTAAACAGAGAAATATATAAAAAAGAAGTTGAAAAACTAAAAAAATTAATAAATTCTTGAGATAATAATGCTTTTTTAAAGCTATCAGAAATCAATATTAAAGCAAAAAAAGCACAAATAAAATAAATTTGATTATTTGTGTTTTTTTTATATAATAATTTCCGGAAAAGAAGTTAGACTTCCAAATTTAAAGATAAAAAAAGGTAATAATACTTTTTAATCCTTCTAAAAAAGATAGAAAAGAAGGAATTTTTTGTATTATAACACATAAGATACTCATATTTATATTTACTAATAAAAAAGCTAAATGGCAGCTAAAAAAGATAATAAAAAAGTAAAAAATAATATAGCCGAAGAAATATCTCTTGATGATTTAGACCTAGATATACTTAGAGAAGCAGGTATAACTGATGATGAAATAAAAGATTTTAATAATACAAAAAAAGAAAATAAAAGAGAAGATGAATCTATAAATAAGCCAAAAAAAGAAAATAAAAAAATTGATGATGATTATGATGAAAAACCAATTAGAAAAAATATAGAAGATGATTTTGATGATATAGAAAAAGAAGATATCGATTGATTTGAAGATGATTTTGAAGATGATTTTAATTTTGATGACGATTTTTCAGAGCCAACATTAGAAGATCTAAAAGAATTAAAAGATATAGATTTTGAGGATGATTTTGAAGATGTAGCACTTGCTCTTCAAAAAGAAAAATGATTAAGTAAATTACCAAAAGATAGAAGTGAAGATAAAAGAAGGGTTTGAAAATGATTAAATGAATTTATAGATGTAAAAGTACCTGAAAAAATGCTTGAATGAATGCCAGAAGGTATTCAAGAATTGATGAAAAAAGGTAAAGTAGACTGAAATGTTACACAAGATGAGATAATGGCTGCTATTCCTAATGCAGAAGATGATATAGATTTACTTGATGAGATTTATACTAGATTTTTGCAATTAGAAATAGATATAGTTGATAATATGGATAAAGATAATCTATTTTCAACTGATGAAAAAAAGAAAAAAGATAAATCAAATATTTCATTATCTGAAATAAGTGACGATTCTATTAGAATGTATTTAAATGAAATAGGTAGAGTTGAACTATTATCTAGTGAAGAAGAAATAGACTTAGGTAAACAAATAAGAGCTTGAAGTATGGAAGCTAGAAAAAAACTAGCTGCAGCAAACTTGAGACTTGTTGTTTCAATAGCTAAAAAATATATGTGAAGAGGTCTTTGACTTCTTGATTTAATTCAAGAATGAAATGTATGATTATTTAGAGCTGTTGATAAATTTGACCCTGATAAATGATTTAAATTTTCTACTTATGCTACTTGGTGGATTAGACAATGAGTAACTAGAGCAATTGCTGACCAAGCAAGAACTATCAGAGTTCCAGTTCATATGATTGAAACTATAAACAAATTTACTCATACTTATAGAAGATTAACTCAAGAACTTACAAGAGAACCTCTTATGGAAGAACTAGCAACTGAGCTAGATATGGATATAAGAAAGGTAAGACAAATAATGAGGATTTCACAAGATATATTATCTCTTGACTCACCTGTTTGAAGTGAAGAAGATACTAGTCTAGGAGATTTCATAGAAGATGATAAAAACCCAACTCCAGATGCTCAAACAAATATGAATTTATTAAAAGATAATTTATATGAAATGCTTGATTTTCTTACTCCTAGAGAAAGAAAAATCATCATAATGAGATTTTGACTAGATGGTTGAGATGTACATACTCTTGAAGAAGTTGGTAAAGAATTTTGAGTTACAAGAGAAAGAATTAGACAAATAGAAGCTAAAACTCTTGAAAAACTTAGAGAACATCCAAATGCAGATAAGATTAAATTCTTCTAAAAAACTGGTTTAAAACCAGTTTTTTTTTTAAACAAAAAAATAAAACCTTTTTAAAAAGGTTTTTATTTTAGTGAATCACTTAATTTTAATTGAGCTATTGATTTTAGAAGCATATCTTCTGCTTCAATAAACTTTTCCATATCAAGTTTATCTTTTGCATCTCTATATTTTTCCATCAATTCAATTGCTTTTGTTCTAGCTCTTTCAGCTGCCTCAACATCTAAATCTTCTATATCAATAAGCATATCAGCCATAACTTTAACTTCACTATTACTTACTTCAACAACTCATTTTCATATAGCAAAATCATCTCTTTTTTCATTTCAAGATTCATCTTTATATATAACATACATTGTTGAAGGTTTAATACTAGTCAATAATGGAGAATGATTATCTAAGATTGTAATTTCTCATATAGCTGTCATCATAGTAGCAGAAACAACATTATCAGAACTAAAACTTTCTCATGAAAATGATAATATTTTTAATTTCATATTTTGAAAAATTTTAAATTATTATAACTATTTTGCTTGTGCTTTTTCGTAAGCAGCGATAACATCAGAAATACCAGCTTTATACATGAAATAATTTTCAGGAATATAATCAAGTTCTCAGTCTATTATTTTTTTAAAACCAGAAACAGTATCAGCTAATTTAGCATAAACTCATGGAGTTCCTGTAAATTGTTCTGCAACGAAAAATGGTTGAGAAAGAAATTTTTGTATTTTTCTAGCTCTTGCTACAGTTAATTTATCAGAATCACTCAATTCATCCATACCTAGAATAGCAATAATATCTTGTAATTCTTTATATTTTTGAAGTGTTTTTTGTACATTTCTAGCAACATTGTAATGTTCTTCTCAAACTACATTTGGATCAAGAACAGTAGAAGTTGAATCAAGAGGATCAACAGCAGGATATATACCAAGTTCAGCAATAGATCTGTTTAATACGATTGTAGAATCAAGGTGAGCAAATGTAGCAGCAGGAGCAGGATCAGTTAGATCATCAGCTGGAACATAAACTGCTTGAACAGAAGTAATAGAACCATCTTTAGTTGATGTAATTCTTTCTTGAAGAGCACCCATATCAGTAGCAAGAGTTGGTTGGTAACCTACAGCTGATGGAATTCTTCATAACAATGCAGATATTTCTGAACCTGCTTGAGTAAATCTGAATATATTATCAACAAATAATAATACATCTTTTTTCTCTCTATCTCTGAAATGTTCAGCCATAGTTAAACCTGTTAAGGCAACTCTAGCTCTTGGTCCTGGTGCTTCGTTCATTTGTCCGAAAACCATGGCAGTTTTATCAATAACTCAAGAATCTTTCATTTCATGATATAGATCATTTCATTCTCTTGTTCTTTCCCCTACTCATGCAACAACAGAATATCATCCGTGTTCACTTGCAATATTATGTATTAACTCTTGCATGATAACTGTTTTACCAACTCATGCTCAACCAAATAGACCTACCTTACCTCATTTTAACATTGGAGCAATTAAGTCTACTACTTTAATACCAGTTTCAAAAACTTCAGCTTGTGTAGTAAGATTTGCAAAATCTGGAGCTTTTCTATGAATTGGATCATTGTGTTCAGTTTTTGGTTTTTCTAAATCATCAATTGGATCACCTAAAACATTAAACATTCTACCTAATACTTTTTCTCAAACAGGAACTCTAATAGGATTTTCAGTAGCAAGTACTTCTAATCCTCTTTTTAATCAATCAACAGGATTCATAGCAATTGTTCTAACTGCTCAATCTCATAATTGTTGTTGAACTTCTAAAATTACTTTAGAATCAAATCATTTAACTTCTAATGCTTCATAAATTGAAGGAACATATCCACCTTCAAATTTAACATCAATTACTACTCAAACTATTTTGGTAATTTTTCAAGTTTTCATTTTATATAAAATATTAATTGTAAATTTTAAATTTAATGATACTTCTAAATAAATTTTTAATAATTTATAATTAACTATATTTTATTTTATTTCTTTGTTTACATATATTTCTAATTCATCCTCTGTTTGAATTATTTTTTTATTTTCAACTTTTTTTACTTCATTTGAAAATACTTTTAAATAGAAAAATTTTCTAAAAAGTAAGGTAAAAAGCAAAGATAAAAATATAACTAATATAGCTAATTTTAAATGGATTGGATCATCACTTGCAGGAATATCTCTATCAAGCAAAGATAAAAACAATCAAAATAAAAAATTTCAAGCTATAATAAAAAACAAAGTATAAAAAGAAAAAAGTAGAACATTGAATAAAACTTTTAACAATATAGATAATTTGTTCATAAATATATATTTAGAATTTAATAAATCTATTATAGTATTTTAAAAGCTTATGTAAAGAAATTTTACACTTCTTTCATAGACTCAACTCAAGCAGTTATTTCAGAAACTTCACTAGTAATACTAGCTTGTCTTGCTTTATTATACTTAAGTGTAAGAGCTTTAGCTATCTTATTTGCACTATCTTTTGCATTTTTCATAGCAATCATTCTAGAACTATGTTCACTTGCTTTAGCATTTAGTAAAACATCAAACAACATCATATCTAAAATCATTGGTATAACATTTGAAACAAGTTCTTCTGGACTTGGTTCTAAATCATATGCATAAGTATTTTTCATATCTTCTATTTCTTTTTCTATATCAATATGACCTTCCAAAATAGAAATAAGATATTTTTTAATATCAGATGAATCTATAGGTAGATTTACCTTAGCAACTGGTATTTGTTTAATTGTATTTACATAAAAATTGTAAAACACAACTACTTTATTATATTTTCAAGAAAGATATTCCTCTCTTATTAATTCAGATATTTTTTTTGTAAATATCGGATCCAAAGTATCAGTAAATTCTTCACTAAAATCAGCAATTAAATTATTTCAAGTCTTTAAAACAAAATTTGAAGCTTTTTTTCAGATTGCAATATAATCCATTTCTTCTTTTGTTTCTTTAACATAAGAATTAACTTTTTTCATTACATTGACATTATAACCTCAACATAATCATTTATTTGAAGTAATAACTACTGCTAGAGTTTTTGATCAAGAATTTTTTGAAGAAAAAAGTGGAAACTCTGAAAGATAATCCTCTACTCTTAAAAATATTTTTAACATTTCTAAAACAAAGTTTCTTTTCTCCATTGCTAAGTCTTGAGATTTTTTCATCTTTACAGTTGAAATCAACTCCATAGCTTTAGTAATTTTTGCTGTATTTTTTATGGAACCTATTTTTCTTTTTATCTCTTTAGCATTTGCCATAAAAATTTATATTTAATAATTAAAACTATTTGTTTAACTCAACAACTTTTTTAATAACTTCAACTAATTTTGTTTCAGTTTCTTCTGTCATTTGTTTTTCTTTTGAAATAGATTCCAAAATAGTTTTTTCTTCATCTAATGTAGAATATAAATCGTGTTCAAATTTAGCTACTTTAGAAACATCAATAGAATCTAAGTACCCTTTTCAACCTGCATATATAGAACAAATTTGTTTTTCAACAGTAACTGGAGAATAAACTCATTGTTTTAATAATTCCATCATTCTAGCTCATCTATCTAATTGAGCTTTTGTTTCTGGATCTAGATCTGATGCAAATTGTGAAAATGCTGCAAGTTCTCTATATTGAGCTAAGTCTAATTTTAAAGTACCTGAAACTTTTTTCATACCTTTAATTTGAGCAGAACCTCAAACTCTTGAAACTGATAATCAAACATTGATTGCTGGTTTTTGACCTGCATTAAATAAGTTTGATTCTAAAAATATTTGTCCATCAGTAATTGAAATTACGTTTGTTGGAATATAAGCAGAAACATCTCAAGCTTGAGTTTCAATAATAGGAAGAGCTGTCATAGAACCAGCACCTAATTCATCATTTAACTTTGATGCTCTTTCAAGTAATCTAGAGTGAGTATAAAATACATCTCATGGATAAGCTTCTCTACCTGGTGGTCTTCTTAACAATAATGACATTTCTCTATAAGCATTTGCTTGTTTAGTTAAATCATCATAGATAATTAATGAATGTTCTTTATTGAACATGAAATATTCAGCCATAGCACAACCAGCATATGGAGCTAGATATTGCATAGAAGCAGGAGAAGAAGCTCAAGCAGCAACAACTATAGTATAATCCATAGCTCATCTTTTTTTCAATTCTTCAACGATTCTAGCAATTTTTCATTCTTTTTGACCAATAGCAACATATACACAAGTTACTCATTGTCCTTTTTGATTTAAAATAGCATCTATTGCAATTTGAGTTTTACCAGTTTGTCTATCACCGATAATTAATTCTCTTTGACCTCTACCAATTGGTACAAGTGCATCAATAGCTTTAATACCCGTAGCCATTGGTTCATGAACAGATTTTCTAGCCATAACTCAAGTAGCAACTCTTTCAATTGGATAATTTTCAGATGATTTAATATCACCTAAACCATCAACTGGATTTCATAAAGAATCAACTACTCTACCAATTAAACCTTTACCAACAGGAACTTCTAAAACCTTACCACTTGAGTAAACTTTTTCACCTTCTTTAATAGAATTAAATCCAGATAAAACTACTACTCAAACAAAATGTTCTTCTAAATTTAATGCTATACCTTTAGCTCCTGATTCAAACTCTACTACTTCATTGTAAGAAACTTGTCCTAAACCTGAAACTTTAGCAACACCATCTCATAGGTAAAATACTTCACCTACATTTCATACACTAGGATTTAATTCAACAGAATCAATTCTAGCTTCTATATCATTTATAATACTGTTTAATAAGTCTTTTGACATAAAAATTATATTAAAATTAAAATTAAAATTATTTTTTAACAATTCTCTCTATCTTTAGATAACTTAAATCTACAACTGAATCATCAGAGTAAACCCTAATTCAACCTAGTATAGACTCTTTTTCTACAAATATAACATCTTCTTTTTTAACATTTAAAGAAAATACCTTTGTAAAAACTTTATTAGCTTCTTCCCAAGCCAAATCTTGAGACATAGATGGGAAATACTCTACAACTAAATTCTTTTTTCAAGTTTTAATCTTGTTGTATAAATTTACTCATCTAGAACCAAGTTGTTTTTTTAAATCCCTATATAATTTAACTTCTTTTAACAAAGATTTTGAATCTTCTAAAGTTAAATTATTTATATTAACTTCTTTAGTCATAAAATTTATTATTTAGTTAATACATCTAATTCTTTTTCCAAGAAATCTTTATTTGCTGTTTCTTTAGAAAATAATTTAGAACTCAATTTTAAAGATAAGTCCAATACTTTTGATCTCATAGAATTTACCATATCTAGTTTATCTTTTTCTATTTGTGATCTAGCACTTTCTAAAATATATTCTGCTTCTTTGCTTGCTTTTTCAAGAGTTTTCGCAGTATTTTGTTTTGATAGCTCATCTGCTGTTTTTTCTATTTTTGAAGCATTTGATCTAGCTTCATCCAATATTGTTTTAACTTGAGCGTCGGCTTCTTCTAATTTTGATTTAGCTATATCTTCAGCTTCAGATGATGCTTTTAAATGTTTTCTTCTTTCTTCAATAGCAAGTGATAATTTTTTTCAAAGAAAATGTTTAAAAACGAAAAATAATATCGCGAAATTGATCATAGCAGCAATAATCAACTCTAATTTTAAATCTTCCATAATATAAAGTAAAATATTAAAAATTAACCAATAATTTTAAATGCAATTAATAATCAGTAAATTGCGACAACTTCAACCAATGCAACAAATAGTACCATAAATGCTAAAGTTTTACCTTTAGAATCTGGATCTGCATTTATTCATTTTACAGCTCATTTTATCAATAATCATTCACCAACTCAAGCTCAAAGTCATGCAAATCAAATAGCCAATCATGCTCAAACTGCAGCTAATCAAGACAATGTTTCAGCAGCTCATAATATCTTGAATGAAACTACCAATGCATATATAACAGCTGATTCAACTAATGCAACTCACAATATAGAAACAGTTAACATAAAACCAATAATTGATGGGTTTTTTCACATTACTTCCAATCATTTTTCAGCCAAATTTCATTGTCAAATTGCAACTCATAATCAAGCAAGTCAAATAGCTAATCATGTTCATACATATACTAATTGATCAATTGATGCATTAAAGTCACTAGATATTTTAAAAGAAATAATTAAACCATATATGGCAGTAACTTCAACCAATGCAACAAATAGTACCATAAAAGTTAAAAGTTTTCATTTAATTTTTGGATTTCTACTTATAGCTGTAAGAGCTCATGCAATAAGTATTCATTCTCAAATTCATGCTCAAAGTCATGCAAATCATATAGAAAATCATGATCAAGTTGCAGCCATAAGCGATAATTCTTTACCAAAGATATCAAATGCAACCACAAGTCAATATATAGCTGCTGATTCAACTAAAGCTATACCTAATATTGTAATTGTTAAGAAAAATCAGATCATTGATTCTTGTTTAGACATAACTTCCATTGACCTATTAGCTAATATTCATTGTCAAATTGCAACTCATAATCATGCTAATCAAACAGCCAATCACATACCAATAAAAGCTTCATTAGTAAAAGCAGTATCTCAAAGTATTTTAAATGCTATAACTAATCAATAAATTGCTGCTGCTTCAACCAAAGCAACAAACAATACCATATAAGCCATAAGTCTTCCTTTTATTTTTGGATTATTACTAATAGCAGTCATAGCTCATGCAATAAGTTTTCATTCTCAAATTCATGCTCACATTCAAGCAAGTCAGATAGCAAGTCATGCTCAAACACTTGCAGCCATAGAAATATCTTCTATACCAAGTATTTTAAATGCAACAACTAATCAATATATAGCTGCTGATTCTACCAATGCTATACCTAATATTGTAATTGTTAAAAAAAATGAAGATAAATCTTTATTTTTTCACATAGCTTCAACAGCATTTTTTCAAAGCATTCATTGTCAAATAGCAACTCAAACTCATGATAATCAAATTGCCAATCATGCTCATATAAAATTTGCTAAATTTTCCATAAGGTTTTTTTTAATAAAATAAATATATAATTTTAATGTGCTTTTGCTACTTTAATAAATATAGCAATCAAAAGTGGAAATACTAGTGCTTGTATTAAAGCTACAAGTAATCATTGTAAATGTAATATAAGTGGAAAAATAATTGGAAAATTAATTTCTTTTGAAAATATAAAACCACTTATAGCTCATGTTAAAAGTTCAACTCATGCAAGAAGCATAGCTAAAAGCATTCAACCAGAAGTTATGTTACCAAAAAGTCTAAATGATAATGAAATTATTTTTGCTCAATGTCATACTATTTCTAATATACCTAGAAATAAAGATATAACTATATCAAAAAACTTAACAAAAATAAATAAAGGAATATCTATATATTTATTTAATTTTCATCTTTCATATGGTATATAATCCTTACCCATAAATGGAACATACTCATATAATGCTTTTCAAAATCAAAGAAATTTAAATTGCTCATATATAACTATACATACTCATACTATAGCCATTGCGACATTGAAATTTATATCAGATGTTGGAATAGAAATTGTATGATGTAAAAATGGTAATCAAACTCATAATATTTCTAAAAAAACTCAAAGTAAATTTGATAATAAAATTACAAAAAACATACTAGTTATATATAGTTTAGTCCATTTTTTTTCGTCAACACCCAATATATCCTCAAAAAATCCATAAACTCCTTCATAAACCATATCAAAAAATATTGAAAAACTAGAATTTGGTTTTTTTGTAATAAAAAAATAAATAATAAATATTAAACCCAAAACTACAAGTATTCATAAAAAATATGGGTTTATTCAAACATTCTCACCAGATGAGTGGTAATATGCTCATAAAAAATTATGTAATATGTCCATATGTTTGTATTAAAAAGTTATACAAATAAATTAAAACGAAAAAAGTATAGTGAACACTTTTAAAAAAGCAAATGAAAATTTCATTTTTTTCATTTGCTTTTTCCCTATTTTAAGGGATTCTCCTTATTATTAAATTTGATTTTTTGTTTGGTATAATAACTATTTTTATAAAAAAATCAAATCTTTTTTTTTAGCTTTTTTTATACTAAAACAATATATTAAATGCAACAAGTAAAGAATAAATTGATGCTGATTCTACTAATGCAATTCATAAGATCATATATGTTAATATCTTTGTTTTATAAGCTGGATTTCTATACATAGCTTCAAAGGCTCAAGAAGCCACATATCATTCTCATATTCAAGTTCATATTCAAGCAAATCATACTCATAATCATGCTCATAATCACATAAATCATGAAATAGTAGGTGTAGAAATAATTTGCACAGCAATTATTAATCAATAAATTGCTGCTGATTCTACCAATGCAATTCACAAAATTGTTATTGTTAAAAGAAATATAGATAAAGTTGGCCTCTTTGATATTAATAATATAGATTTACCAGATAAAACTCATTCTCATATTCAAACTCAAAGTCATGCAAGTCATACTGCAAGTCATGCTCATATAGCTCAAATTCAAGAAATATTTCAAGCTGAAAGCATTTGTAATCAAATTATTAAACCATAAATTGCTGATGATTCTACTAATGCTAAAAATAAAATCATATATGTTAAAATCTTAGTTTTATTAACTCTTGATATTCACATAGATTCAATAGCATTTGAAACTAATACTCATTCTCAAACTCAAACTCAAAGTCATGCAAGTCATACTGATAATCATGCTCAAATTGCTATAACTGGATCAATTAAATTTGTTGCATTTATAATAGAAAATGAAATTATAAGTCAATAAATAGCAGCAGATTCAACCAATGCTATTCATAAGACTGTTATTGGTAATAAATAACTAGTTAATTCAGGCTTATCTCAGATAACAAGTAATGATTTTCTTGATAAAAGCCCCTCTCAAATTCAAACTCAAAGTCATGCAAATCATACTGCGAGTCATGCTCATACAGATAAAAATGGTGATATATCCAATTTTGTTAATAATTGAAAAGCTATTATCAATCAATATATTGCTGAAGATTCTACAAGTGCTAAAAATAAAATCATATATGTTAAAATCTTACTTTTATTATCTGGATCTTTATTCATAGATTCAAGTGCTCCAGAAACAAGGTAACCTTCTCAAACTCATGCTCAAAGTCATGAAAGTCAAATAGCAAGTCATACTCATATAGCAGTTACAGGATCTACAAAAGTTGTTGATAATATTTTAAATGCAATAATTAAACCATATATTCAAGCTGACTCAACAAGAGCAACTCAAAGAACTGTAATAGTTAAATAAAATGGTGACATTTTTGGATTTTTTCCAATTACTTCCATTGCTTTATAAATCAAAAATCATTGACCTATTGATATTCAAAGTCATGCAAGTCATATAGAAAGTCATGCTCATGCAAATGATAAATCCATAAAAATAATATTTTAATAATAATACTATTATTTTACCATATTTTTTCAAAAAAAACAAAAAATAGCCAATTCTTATTGATATAAAAAAAGTAGAATTTTTTTAATTCTACTTTTATGTTCTAAATGTATTTTTTTCTATAAAATTGTCTACTTCTTTTTGAAGTTCTGGACTTATAATTTCATTTGTAGAAACTATATTAACATCCTCATCATTATCAAATGCTTCCATCATTTTAGTAAATTTTAAAGCTTTTTCAAAATCAGTAACTTCTATTTCATTGGTAGCTAAAAAATCTAGCTTTGATTCCATTATTTCTATTCATTTATCATTGAAAAACCTCTCAACTTCTAAAAAATCGTCTACAGAAGTGATTATTTTTATATAAGAATCTTCTTTTACCAAATCTTGTGCACTAGTTTCATAAACCAATTCTTCAATTTGCTCAAAACTATATTTAGAAGGATCGATAAAGATAACTCCAGCTCTATTAAACATCCATGAAACAGCACCATTTTCTCACATATTTCATCAAAATCTTGTAAAAATATGTCTTATATTTTGTACTGTTCTATTTTTATTATCTGTAATTACTGAAACCATAACTGCAATTCATCCTGGCGCATATCATTCATAAAGGATTTCTGAAAGTGTAGCTGCTGTTTTATCTTCCCCTGTTCATTTTTTAATTGCTCTATCTATATTATCATTTGGAACTCATGCTTTTTTTGCAGTATAAATTGCAGCAAATAATGCTGGATTTTGATCTGGATCTCATCATTTTGTAGCTGCTATAGCTATAAGTTTAGCATGTATAGAAAATATCTTTCATTTTACTGCATTCACAGCATTTTTTCTTGCTTGTACAACTGGACCTCTTCACATATTTTAATTATTAAATTTTAAATTGTTTTAACATATTTCTAAACCATAATTTATCTCAAAAAAGATAAGTTAAATCATAATGTGCTCTTTCTATACTTATAGATCTATCTAAAAATTTTTCATCAATTTTATTAGATTCTAAAATTTGATTTATCAAACTTAATTTTTGAGTTGAATTTCTTCATCTAGTAGGAAATTTAACAGTTTCTATATTTGAAAATTTAGAGAAAAAAAGATAAGTATAAAGATTTAAATTATCACTTCTTGAATAAAATGTTCAAAGTTCAAGTGATTTTAATTTTGCACTTCATCAGACTTCTTTTGATTTATTTGTTAGATAGATTAATCATGTTTTAATAGAATTTTCTAATTCTTTTTCCAATTCTCTAAATTCTTCTAGATTTAAAAATTTTAATGCTCTTAAATATATAAAAATATTTACATTTCTTTGAGAATTAATTGCTTTCATAGCATCAAAAAATAAATCTATCCTATTTTTTGAGATATTAATTATATAATATAATTCTTTTTTACAAATTTCTATATCTACAAATCATAGATCTATTTTTCATAAAAGAGAAGATATTTGTCAAAAAATATCATTATATTCATCATCTAATAAATCAATTTTTTCCTGATTAGATAAATTATTATCTAAAATTATTTCTTTAAAGTCAGCTTTAAATTTCTTTTTTATTATTAGATCATTTACAACTACTGTACAAATATCTTTTGCTCAATATTTGTGCTCAGCAAAGCAAAGTCAGTTATTATATCTACAAAAATCTCATTCTCAAAATACTTCAAATAAAACATTTGGAAACTCTAAAACTAAACTTTCAATTTCTTTTAGAGTAACTTCCCTACTTAAAATAATCTTATTAATTTCATAATTTTCTAAAAAAAGTCTAATAGCTTCTTTATTATATAAAGCCATTATCGTAGATATATTTATCTTTAATTTTTTAGATATTTTATTTCATCAATAATCTATACTTTTTAAGTATTCTATTATTCATATATTTCAACAAATAATTCAATCAATTCAGATTTCTATAAAATCATCTACCATTTTTTTTATATAAGTAAAAGTTTCATCAGTATAATACCAAGCATTTAAATTTACAAAAATCTCAAGATTATGGCTATGAACCTCATCTACTACATGTTTCAATGTTTCTAAACTAGTAATTTGTTCGTGCTCTGCAAATCTACCATTTGGACTAACTTCAAATCAAAATCTAGTATACCAATCTGGTGGATTATATCCAGTAAAAAACTCAGTTGCTCATCCTAAAACAAGAGTATTTATATACTCTTTTACATCTTTAGCATTTTTTCAAGTACTAGGGAATCAAAGTCAAACAATCTTTTTAAACATATATATTTTTTAAAATAATTTTTATTATTATAACTTGAAAAAGAAAAAATAAAAGCCAAAATTAAAATTTTGGCTTTTATTTCAAGTTAACTAAAAGTAAACTTTATTATTTAGCATTCTGTAGTGTTCTCTAACTATAGCAGAGTGTCTGATTTTTTTCTTAGATGGTTTCCCAACTGCATACCTTTCAGCTCTGATCTTATTTGCAACTCTAGATTGAAAAAACATTTTTTTGTATCTTAGAATCATTTTTTCGTTAGTTTCCCCTTCATTTTTAACTGCGTAAATCATATTTTCTATCCCCTTACAGGAATTAAATTATAAACTCTTTACATATGTAAAAGTAATGGGATTATATTTATCAAATATTATTTGTCAAAACTAAATATTTTTATATATTTATATATAGCCAAGTAAAATTGGTTTTCGCTAATTTTCTGAAATAAACGAAAACTGTTTGAGTCCCAAGTTTAAACGAAGTTTAAATTGGTCGAGTTTTTGAGTTTATGGAAGAAATTTACGAAAGCCAAAATGTGTTAGGTATATATAAAATATTAATAAAAATAATAAAATGAACAAAGATAGAATTAAGAAACTTGAAAGTATGTCTAGAGAAATAATAAGTTCGCTTATATTTGAAGAACTAGAAGATATAGAAAATGATTTTTGAATTATAACTATAACTGAGATAGTTATAAGCCCTGATTTATCATACCTTGATGTTTGGGTAAGTGCATTAAAAAATCAAGATATATTAGCTAAAACTCTTGCAAAACATAACAATGAAATACAATGAAAATATAATAGAGCTATAAGTATAAGAAAACTACCAAAGATAAGATATAGATACGATAATAAATGAGAAATCGGTCAAAAGATTACTCAAAAAATAAACGAAGTTACTAAATAACAAAAATAAAAGTGAGACACACAAGATTAGAAACATTTAAACTATATTTTGAAAAATTTACACAAAGATTTAAAAAGAAAAAAGAAAATAATTCTAGATTGATTATAAATAATATAGATAGAAAAACATATACAAAAAAAAGAAAAAATATCAATATAAATATAAACTTTGAAAATTATCTTAAATTTTTCAAAAAAAATTATATTCCTTATTATTTTATAATAAGTATTATTATAATTACATCTATAATAATAATTTTATTTTGACCTTTTTTAAATATAAGATTTATAGAAATAATTAAAAAAGATAATATAACAAACATGAATATTGCCTATAAATCTGTAGAAGATATAAGGTGAGAAAAAATGTTTAATATTCATGAAATTGATATATTTAATAAATTAAAAAATTATCAAAATAATATAAAATCTATAGATATGAAAATGATATTACCAAATACAATAAAATTGGAAATAGAATCATATAAAGAAATTTTTAATATTACTCTAAATTGAAATAATTACATATTAGTTGAAAATGGTACAATAATACCATCAAATCATTCTAAAAATTTAAAATTTCTAAATGTAATAAAAAAAATTGATAGAAATAAATTTATAGAATATAAACAAATATTTAATCCATTTTTCATAGAAAAAATAAATAATATTATAAATAAATTAGAAGAAAATATAGTAAATATAAAGATAAAAAATATTGATTATTATGAAGTTGAAAGAGAGTTACATATACAAATTGAAAATGATAATATACTTATTTTTTCACTTGACGATGATCTAGATTATATGTCTCAAATCGAAAAATTGGTTGTATTTAATAAAGAATATTCTTCTATCATTGATAATAAGATTTTTTATATTGATCTAAGAATAAAAAATAAGATATTTTATTGTGATGCAAATATGTCTTATCAATGTAGTCAAAATATAAAAAGTATCTATAATAAATAGATACTTTTAAATTTATATTTTCATTTTAACTCAAACTATAAGTCCTCATAATCTTGAATTTTTAAAATAAAGTCTATCAACTAGTCTTACAATTATAAGAAATAGTCATCTTCATCTTATAGAATCATGATTAAAATAACCTAATTTTAATTTGTGAGCTCTCATTGTTTCCATATCAAGTGCTTTTTTAGGAGCTTTTCATTTTCAATTATCTTCTACTTCTAAATTAAAATTTATAACTCAATCTTCTATCTTAGAATTAATTCTAAGATAATTAAATCACTCTTTATCACTTCAATATTCAATAGCATTATTATTTAATTCATCAGAAATTAATATAATTCTAGATTTTAATTTATATGATATTTTTAAAACATTACAAATAATATCTACAAAATCTCTTAAGTCTTTTGTATTTTCAAATTTAGATTTATATATAAATTCAATATCTAATAATCAATTATTAAATATAGAATTTATAATACCTAACTTATCATGTCAATTAGATAATTTATCTATATAAATTTTATCCATAAATAAAACATAATAATAATTAATTTTATTATATCATTAAAGACAAAAAAAAACAAAAAAAAATGTATTTATTATTAATAATAAATACATTTTTTAAAAAAATTATCTAATTGCTTCTTTAAGAGTTTTACCAGCTCTAAAAACAGGTGATTTCATAGCAGGAATTTTAATTGATTCTCTAGTTCTTGGATTAACACCATTTCTAGCAGCTCTAGAAGAAACTTTAAAAGCACCAAAACCAGTAACATTTACTTCTCTACCTTTTTTTAATTCAGTAGTAATAACACCAATCATAGATGTTAAAGCTTTAGAAACAGCATCTTGGCTTAAACCAGCATCAGCAGCAACTGCTTTAATAAAATCTTGTTTTTTCATAGTAACAAAATGTTATAAATATAAACATCTATATTTTAGCAAAGATTAGAGCAAATGCAAATTTTTTTTTAAAAAAATAGCTAAAATATCACAATTATAATAAAAACAGTAATTAAAATGGCTTAAAAAAGCCATTTTAATTACTGTAAATTGAATATTTTAAAATACTTAAAAATTCAGTATTATCTAATCTTGTTTTTAAATTTTGCTTGTAATCTCAAATTTCTCAAGTAGAAATTATATCTATTCTAGGTTTTGTAAAAAATTCTATTGGATCAACTGAAGAAATCTTATAAGTAATATTTGAAGAATTTCAAGAGTTAAATAAAACTAAATAATTAGTATCTGATGTATTTATAAATTCATTTAAAGTTTTTTCCTCATATGAAAATCATAAAGAAGTATAAGTTTTTTTAATACCAGTTAAACTATCTCAATTTCATGAAATTCAATCTATTTTTCAAATAATATTCCAAGATAGATCAGTTTCATTTCAAGTTAAAACATCAAATAAGATATTATTTACTTTATGCTCATTAAGATCATCAATATAAAAAAGAGGTATTATATCATATCATAAAGGAGGTAAATCACCTAAATAAGAATTTACTTTTCAATCATTATCATAAGAAATCAAAACATCTTTTTTAGGATTATAAAGATCTTTATCTAATGGATTTTTAGATATAATTACTGATTTATCATTAATTGTTAAATCTAATTTATTATAATATCAATATCATTTTTTCTTTATATCAAGTAAAGCTAATTCTTGCGAACTTTCTGCTCAAGCATAGGCTTTTATATAATCTCACATTGCTCTATTATTTTTCATTTCATTTAAAACAAGTCTAAAAATTCATATTGATAATACCATTATAAAACCTATCAATAATAGAGCTATTACAACAGAGTATCAATTTTTTTTATTATTCTTCATTTTCATATAAAAAATTATTAAAATGGTCTATTACTAATTGTTGTTTCTAATATAAGCTTATTTTGTTCTATCAAACTAGGTCTAACTCAAGCTTTAATAGTTGGTTGTAAAACAATATTCATAGTAACCTTTGGTACAAAAGATTTTGAAACCTTAAAATCCAAACTTTTTATTGTTACTAAACTATTAGTTAATGGAGAAGGATCTAATCAAGGTGATTTTTTTACTATATAACATTGACTATCTATTTGTTGACAATAAGTTAGATCATCAATCCTTGTATAAATTCAAAGATCTTCTTTTGCTACATAATAATCATTTGTTCAAATACATAATTTATTTCATGATTTATAATTAAAAGATGTACTAAAACTACAAGAATCTAAAACATTTTGAGAAACTCATAAAATTGAATTTCTTATTGTATCTTCATAAATTTCACTAACAATATTTTTTGTGTTTTCATGCATAGCTCTATTTATATCTGATTTCAAAGAAGTTTCAGATGATAAGATATAAATAGAAATCATGGAAATTATTATAATAGAAAATATAGCAACAGAAACTACTATTTCTATCAATGTAAATCAAATCTTACTTTTTTTCATAATTAAAATCTTTTAAAATCAGTAAATATACTATTAACTTCAAATTCATGATAACCTCTAACATACCAAATCACCTTTGATGTAACTTTAAATCATTCATTTATAACCTTTACTCAAGAACTATCTTTATATTCTATCTTATCAATTTTTATATATCTATAAAAAGATGTTTTTTTGTTAGATGAAGAACAATCAAATGTATAATTATTCTGAGGAGTTAAACACAGAGCATAATTGTTCATCTTTGTATTTAACATACTTTCTCATTCTCAAAAGTCAGTTATTTCTGTTACACTTATTGGAAAAGAAGTTGTATCAAAATCATTTTCTATCTTATAATATTTTCAAATTTGAAATACATTAGTATGTATATCATTTAAAGGATTTATTTGATTATAAACTTGTATTTTTTTATAATTACTATCTCTAATATTTCTAACAAGTTCTAATTGTTCACGAGCTAAATTAGCAGCTATGATATAATTTTTATTATAATCATTTAAACTAAGAGTTGTTATTATCATAGAATAAACACTTACTACTCACATAGTAAAGATAAGGATTCAAACTAAAATTTCTATCATAGAAAAAGCCTTTTTATTTTTTATTTGCATATTTTAATTGTAATCAATTATATTTGTATTTTTATAATAAATTATTTGTTTATTAAGTGTAGAACTAATAGCATTTTTATAAGAAAAGCTTATTATTATCTTATCTAAATCAACTTCACTCTTTCAAGAAGAAGTAAAAGTATATACTTTTGATTTTCAAGTTATAGAATCAAAGAAAAATAAAAGATTATCATATCAATTAAGATTATTTATATTAATTCAATCTTGAATTAATTTAGTTTTTAATATATTTACTTGAGAACTTTCAACATTATTTATCAATAATTCATCTATATCGTATGGATAAACAAAAAATATTAATTTATTACTATTTCAAGCTTCTGTTGTTAAATATAATCCAACAGATTTATTTGAAGATATATCTTTAATTCAAGAAATTGCCATATTTTTAGCTTCATAAAAACTTTGACTTATTTCACGAGAAGCAAGTTTTAATTTTGCTTTATTTTGATAATGACTATATGGAAGATAAGTCATAAGTGATAAAATAATAATAATAGTTATTGATACCAACAATTCTATTAATGTAAAAGCTTTTTTAGATAAAATCATAAAATTATGATAAATAAAATATTTTATTTAATTATAAGAAAAAAAACTAAAAATTAAAATTAATTTTTAGTTTTTAAAAAATCACAATTTATTTTATATTAAAAAATCTATGATACAGTTTCTGTAACCTTTAATATAGCTCAAAAAATAGCGAAAGCAAACCATAAAACAAATATTCAAGCAAATAATATTGCAATTGGTTCAATCCATTTTGTTAATCTTGCCAAAGAATAATCAACTTCCTTTTCATATTGCTTATTTAATTTTAATGAAATACTTTCTAAATTTGCAGTTTTTTCTCAAACAGAAAGCATTTGTAAATAATCAGATGGAAAATATTCTTTTTCTACATCAACTTCTTCAATAGATTTAACTATTCCTAATCATTTTGAAACTCTTAAAATAATTTCATCAAATAATTCCATATAAATATAACTATTTGAGGCTTTAGAAACCAAATTTAGTGCTTTAACAATATTTATTCAAGATCAAATCAATGTAGATAAATTTGAAGAAATATTTGCTAAAATATAATTTTTATAAATTTTTCAAATCAATGGCATACTAAATAAAAAATGTTCTATAGATATTTTTCATGTTTTTGTATTTTTATATCATATAAAAAATACAATTGTAGTTGCTATAAACAAAAATATAAACCATACATTATTTATCATAAAATTTGATGCAGCTAATAATGCTTTTGTTGCAATTGGTAATTCTACTCAGGCATCTTCAAAAAGTGGTTTAATTGAAGGAATTACATATGTCAAAACTATACTTAATGCAAGACCTAAAAATAAAAATATTATTAAAGGATATGTTAATGCAGTCTTTATTTTATTTTTTAATTCATGTACTTTTTTTAAATCTTCACTCAATTTCATCAATGATTTTGATAACTGTCATGTAGATTCTCAAGCTTCTACTATTGATATTTCAGAGGCTGAAAATACTTGAGGTAATTTTCTCATAGATTTTGAAAAAGAATCTCATGATGAAATATAAGTCATTAATTCTCTTATTTTTTCTTTAAAATAAGGACTTGATATCTTAGAGTTTACAGATTCAAGTGATTCTGTAACTCAAACTCATCAATCAAGCATAACAGAAATATATTCAAAAAAATTATATTTATCAATGACTCATATTTTTTTAATTAAAATAATTTCTTTATTTAAATTTGTATTTTCCATATATTTATTTGTAAAAAACTTTTAAAGGAATTGTAACATTATAACTAGAATCTGATGTTACTTTTGGATAAGAAAATGAATCAATAAAAAATTGATATTTTGAGTCTTTTTTAACAAAAAAATCAAGTATTTTAAATAATCTATCTTCATTAGGAACTCTTAAACTTAAAGAAATATTTGATTCATAAAATCAGATTTCATTTATTTCTCATTCAGTTATAGTCAAATTTCTTATTGTTGAAACACCATCTGTATATTTCAAATTGTCTTCTTCTATTTTTGAATATATATAATCAATAATTTCATCTTCTTTGATCTTATTCAAATATTTTTCTATATTATTTCATTCTGCTTCAACTTTAACTTTTATATCGTTTAAAGCTTGTAATTCTTGTCTTTTATTTTCAAGATCTATTTCTAAATTTTGTTTTTCATCCAAATTAACTTGTATACTTGAAATTTGATTTCTTGTAAACAAAACTAATATAAATAGTGTTAACAAAATAATTATATATCAATATAATTTATTATTTTTATTTGTTATAGTCATCTTTTATTTATTAATTTTTAAATTATTTTATACTAAATTCAACATTAAATTTCAAAAAATCTGAGCCTTCAATTGAATTTATAAATCATAGATCAAATAATGCATTATCTTCTAATCTATAATTTTTAATAAAATCTCTAGCTTTGATATATGCAATTCATTTTTCACTTGAATTTACAATCACTTGTAGATTTAATTTTCATTGATTTAAATCAAATCATTCAAAAAGTAAATCATATTTTTTTGATATTGCATTTAAGTGTTTTACATAATCAGTTATTCTGGATCTTTTCTCTAAAATATCTATAGTATTTTTGTTATTTTCTATAAGAGAATAAACTTGTACTTTTGGATCATTTTTTAAATTTTCTATATCAATTATTCTTTGAGATATCTTCTCATTTAATCAAGATACACTTCTTTCTAATCCCCAATTATACAAAAATAAACACACCGTTAATATTAAAACAATTCACAAAAAAACTAATGGTCTATACAAATCACTTTTCTTTTGTGTTATAAAATTTGTTTCATTCATATTTTTTAAAATTAATTATAATCAATTAAATAATAACATATATAAAATATAGAAACAAAAAAATTAGATTGACTTTTATAAAAAAATCAATCTAATTTTATTAAGGATTTCAACTTAATATATCTATTATAAAATTTGTTATAGGTCAAGCCAAGAAAATTATAAGTAATCAAATTATAGCAAAAACTATAATTGTTTTTGATTTCTTAGCTTTTTCTTCATCTCAAGCCGAAGTTAACATATTAAATCAAGCATATATTATCAATAATACTGCCAATAATTTTAAAAAAGTTAATGCATAAACAACTATTTTTTGAATATAAGCTGAAGCTGTTCAAGTAGTAACCACAGTATTTATATCTCATGCATATTCTACTCAATCTTTTAATGAACAATCATCTCAATATTCACAATATGGTATAGTTGTTTTATCTCAAGATATTATATCTAATGCACTTGCATCAAAAATATATCAAAATAAAAGAATAGTTATCATAAATAAAAACAATGCTATTTTTTTCATAAAATTTTAATTAAATCTTAAAATTATAAAATTAGTATAGAAAAAATTTTATTAAAATCAAAAAATAAATAAACTATTGTTCTATAATAAAGATATAATATAAAAAAATGAGAAATAAAGATATATTTTCTATGATAATAATTTTATTGTTTATAATAATAACTTTTTATTTAAATTCAATAATATGAGTATTAAGTTTTTTAACTAGTATATGAATTTATACTATAATTTTTTATAGTTTTCATATAATTTGGAGAAGTTTATTAAAAAAAGAAATTATTGATTCGATGACATATATTAAAAATTTTATTTTTAGAGTAAGTATATTTTTAATAATAATTGTAAGCTTTTTTTCTATAACATCTTATTTGTTAAATGAAGTATACAAAGCAAAGATGCCAGAATATACTATAAGTAACTGAGAAAAAATAGTAAAATTTCAAGCAATGGTTCATATATGAAGCCAAAATTTTTATGATAATATAGAAAATAATATAAGAGAATTTAAAAAAAATTGATGAGTTTTGTTTTTTGAATGAGTAAAACCTGGTACTGAGGAAAACATGGAAAAATTTAATCAAGCAATGTGAATAAACTTTGATGAAGATTTATACAAAAATTTTTCAAAACTATATTGAGTTACTTTTCAAGATAACAATCAATTTTTATGATTAGAAAATGAACTAGATTTCAATATAGATTTAAGTGTTGATGATATAATAAAACTATATAAAGAAAAAAATATAGAAAATAACAAGCAAAAAAATTATTGAGTTCCAATTGATGCAAATAAAGAAATACTTGATACATTAAGTAATTTAAATGAAAAAGAATTAAAAATCCTTGTTTATTTAAATCAGGCTATATTAAATATGATTATTTGAAGTGAAAGTACACAATGATTTTTAAGTGATAATTTTACAAATAAAGAGTTATTTGAAGTAATACTAGATGAAAGAAACAAAATTTTAGTAAATGAAATACAAAAAAGTGAATACAAAAAAATATATATAACTTATTGATTACTACATTTTAAATGAGTATTAAAAGAATTGCAAAAATTAGATCCTAAATGGGAAATAATAGAAATCAAATATTTATATCCTATAAACTAAAAAAATCTAGAATTTTAAAAATTCTAGATTTTTTTTATAATTAATTTACACTAAAAGCACAACGAAAACCAATACCAGTAGCAAGAGCACTATTAATATCAGCTCATATAGACAAAGTAAATATACCTGCATTTGTATTAGAAGTTAAATGTCCACCACGAATAAAAACTCTATTTGTATTTGTTGATGAATATATTCTTCATATTCAATTTAGTGTATTATAATCTCATAGTGGTCAATGATTTAATTTTGAATAAAAAGTTGGTGTTGTGTTTGTAAATGTACATGGAGCAGCTCCATCATTTACAGTATTCCAAGAGTTCCAAGCAGTATTTCAACAAGCA
>JAQVDN010000009.1 GCA_028698305.1 Candidatus Altimarinota bacterium | reverse complement strand
TTGGCTCCACCATAACGAAAAACAACCATTTTTGATAAAATGGAAAGGTGCTTTTAGCTGATAGCTAAGCACTTTTTTGTTGCTGAATTTTAGGTTCTCAATCACTCCAAAAATGAGGTTATAAAATTGAGAACTTTTTTTATTTTTATCACTTGTTTTTAGTATATCTAAAGCAAAGAGTAGGTATTTAATAAATTCTATTATTTTTGAATAAACTTTTTTATTATCATCTTGATTTTGTAAAAGTTTATTTTCCGTTGTTAATTTATTAATTTCTTCATCAATCATTCATGAACTTCTCTCTAATACTTGCTTACTGATAGTATTCTCTATAAAACTTTTTGTTAATTCATCATTCTTTAAATTTAGTTCATTTATCTTTTTTATGTTATCCAAAATCAAAATTTTTCTATCTTTATCACTTTTTGAGAACTCTTTTTCGATCATTTTTATAGATTTTTCTAAAATTTCTTTATTTGGAATTATTGATAATAATATTTTTTCAAATTCAGGTTCGACTTCTTTTAAATTTATATAAGATTCATTACATTTATAAGGAAATACTGAATTAATTTGTTTTGGACACTTTAAGTATCTATTTAATTTCTTATCATCTCTTAGCATTAATCTTCAACAACTACATTGAAAAACTTTTGGAATTCAAGTTCTACTATAAACAAATCATCATCTTCTATCTTTTTGTTTTTTTATTTCCTGACATTTATTAAATAATTCTTCTGTTATTATTGGATAAACAAAGTCTAAGTCATATTCTTCTTCAAATCTTCATGGTTTATCTACTCACCAAAATATGTATTCTTCTTTTGATAAATTCCATATTTTCACTCTTTTTCAACAATATGTTTTAGTCATCAATATAACATCAATTAATCTTGTAGCAATATCTTTTTTATATTCTTCTGGTACTTCATCTTTCATTTTTTGTGCAAGACTTTTATATCAATATAAACCAGTAGAATATAATTTAAAAATTTTTTGAACTATTTTGGCTTTTTCTCAATCTTTTACATAAGTTCAGTCTATTCTTTTATATCAATATGGTGTATTACCTCAAATATCTCATCAGTTTTGAAGTTTTTTTCTAATTCATAATTTTATTCTGAAAGATAATTCTTCTGAGTATAACACACTTCTATTTTGAATATCTCTTATCATATATCTTCACATATAAGAGTTCAATAAAGGTTCAGATATAGAGATAATTTCTAGTTTTTTTTCAGTAGCAATTTCATCTATTAAAGTAAAATCACTTACATTTCTACTTAATCTATCCCATTTGAATATTATAATTCAAGATATATCTTTAGATTTTTTTAAGAAATTTATCATCTCTCAAAAAACAGCCCTTTTTCATTTATAAGCACTGTTTTCTTCTTTATATATTTTTATCAATTCAATATCATGATCAAAACAGTATTTTTGAATTTGATCTATTTGGGAAGGTATAGATATGTTTCTCTCTTTTTGTTCCCATCAACTTACGCGAGCCAGAGCTACATATTTTCTTCTTTCGGAGGCCATAGTATTTTTTTTATAAAATTATTGTATTCAATATTTTTAATATTTATTTCTTCATCAAGGTAAATTGAATCAATTAATATTTTTAGTTTAGCATTTACTAATTCTGAATCTTTGTCTAAGATTATTTTTTTTACATCTTTATATATTCACATATATATATCAAAGAATTTATTTGTTAATTCTTCAACTTCATATATTTCATCATTGATTTCTTTTAATAATTCAGTTTGTAATTTGATTTGTTTATTTATTAGATTTTGATTGTAAGAGTCATATGTTGCAAAATCTTGCATATATTTATAATCTTCAATCATTCTTTCATAAACAACTTTTTTTATTTTTAAAGATCTTAATATATTTCTATTATAGGATTTAATTGTTTTTAATCATTCTGTTCTTAAAGTTTCAATTTGTTCATTAGTAAATTTTAAACTTTTAAATTTTTTATTCTCTAATAATTTTTTATCAATTTTATTTTGAGATATATTACATTTTAATCAATCAATATTTCTATTTTTATCTAACCAATATTGAATAGCAATTTTCTTTCCAACAGTATTAGCTGCTAAATTATAAATTTCTCAACTATTTGTTTCATATTTTAAAATATCGGAATATTTTCATATTTTTTTAGGTATTTTCCCATATACTTTTGTGATTTTTCTTGTTTTGTCGTATTTTTCATCTGGGATTATAACTAAATCATCAAATTTAAATCTAAAAATAACAGATGCTCATACTTCATTTAATCATTCTATATCAAATTCTAATCAATCTTTGTTACTATTATTTTTGATATAACTAACAATTAATTCGTCATTTACATTAATATTACGCTCAAATATTCAATTGTATTTTAAACTATTATCATTTACTATTATATTCCTTATACTATTTAAATCTTTTTTAGCTGCCTTTAATAGTTTTTCTTTATCTTTCAAATCAACAGATTCTAGATTATGTTTTTTTATAATTAATTTTTCTTTATCTTTTAGTAATTCCCATATTATTTTCCACCTTGTTACATCAGTTTCTACATAATTTTTACTTGATTTATCTGATATATCTAAATAAATATCATAAATTCTTTGAACTACTAATTTTTCTTCTTTATCTATTTTTATTACTTTATCTTCACTTCTTGCTTTTTTATTTCAATTATCATCAAAATAATATCAAAAAATATCAAGTTCTCATCATAAACCTCTTAGGTTTTTTCTTGCAAGATTTTGTATATCAGATAAACTTTGGCGATTAGATAATTTCTCAGATTCAAAAATTGCAAAAGATGACAACATTCTAAATAACAATCTTCCTGTTGGTGTATTTTCAATAGTTTCTGTGATGGATATAATTTTTTTTCAATTTTGCAATAACTCCTCTCAAATAGCAAAGTCTTTTGAATTTCTAGCAAATCTATCAATTTTAAAAACATAGACTCAGCCATATTTACTATTTTTCTTTTCTAATTTTGAATCTTCTAAAAGCGTTTTTACCATTAGATTAAATTCAGTTCTTCAATCTTTACTTCAACTTCTACTTTCTCATCTAATAACAACCCTATGTCCATTTCTATTTGCATTTCATATGATTATTTTTAATTGATCAACTAGACTCATATCATATTCTCATATTTTTGAAACTCTTATATAAACAAAGTATGTTAATCATCAAACTATTTCTTGATTTTTTCTTAATTCATTTTTTAAGTCTTCATCAAGAATTATTTCATTATATAATTTAAATTTCATTATATTTGAAAATTCAAAAGTTTCTCAATTTTCATCTAAAATTTCATTTTCTAAATCCTTATTAATTTTTTCTTCATTATTTGAAATAGGTAATTTTTTACTTTTTTTAGTTATTTTTTTCTTCATAATAAATATATTAAAAATTATTGATTTTATTTTTCTTTTCTTTTATCTCTTGTTTTACTTTTCTTTCTCTTTCATTTAGGAAATCAAATAATCACTTTAATTTTTTATCATGGTTTAATTTTTCTTCATCACTAAAAATAGTTTTAACTATTAATAAGACACAATCAGAATCGCTATTAAATACATTATTTGCTAGATTTTCTTTTCATTTTGTTAAAATAAATGAATTACAAATTATTTGAAATCAATCATCAATTTCAGCAACCTTTTTTAGTAATAATTTTTCAATTTTTCATAAAAATTTATTTTTACTTTTATTTCAAATTCAAGCATTCTTAAAAATATCTGATGATAAATTTTCTTTTGAATTAATAAAATTTAAATATATATTTTTGTTTTCAATATTGGAAATAATGAATATTTCATAATCAAAGTATTGATTTTTTTCATTTTTAAATTGAAAAGGGAAATTAGAATTTAAACTACTATTAACTTCATTATTTATATAACTTTTATTAAACTCTTCTAATGAAGAACTTAAATTATTCATAATATTATCATTTCAAGAATATTTTGTATTTACTTTATTTCTAATTCATTTTAATATTTGATTGAGATTAAGTTTTCATACTTGATTTTTTACTTTTTTAAAGAAAAAATTATTTATAATTTCTTTTTTATCCTGTGAAATAGTATTGTATATATGATCTATTTTTTCAAATCCATTATTTATTTTACTTGATTTATTTAAAAGATAATCAAGCAAACTAATATCATCAATTCAATATAATATATTTTCTAAATTTACTCATTTTTTTATAATTTGATCAACAATATTTTTATTTTTTCAGTTTAGTAAATTCATCGAACTTTCTAAAGATATTTTTATTAGTAATTTTTCTTGAAAATCTTCTAAATCTAAATTTTTTATGATTTTGTAAAGAAAACTTTTATCTTCTTTTACTAATGAATTTAATACAAACTCAATAAAATTATCATCATCAATATTGTTTTTTATAAATTCTAATAAATTTTCTTTATCTTTGCTAATGAGAAAAAATGTAAAAACATTTTTCTTATCTCAAAATTTTTCTAATAAATATCAAATATTCATATATATAAAATTAAAAATTAAATTGTTTATATTATATACTTATTTTTTAAAATTAAAGTATTAAATAAAAATATATGTTCATATCTTACTTCTTATATCAAGTATAAACCGCATTAATTTTTCTTTTAAAGCACTATTATTTATATGTAATATTTTCTTATCTAAAAAAAATATTTTTCTTAGATTTTCTAAATTTATAATATTTTTATTTTTTAATCTTATTTTTCATTCTTTAAATAGATCTTTATTTAAATATATAGGTGTTTCAATTATTTTAGTGAATAACCAAGTTATGTATTCTTTTTCATCTTCTTTTAATTCAAAATCTAATAAGAAATAATGTAATATATGTAAATAATTACTACAATATTCTAATTTATATTTAATTTCTTTTATATTATTTAATTTAGCTTTAAATAATATAAAAGAAATTACATCAATAATGTCTAAATTGAAGGAAATTTCAAAAGTTTTAATTTCTATCAAACAAGTAAAACTATTTATCTTTGATACTTCTGCTTTAAATCATAATTTAATCAATTCTACTTTTATTTTTGTTGTATTAAATTCAGTTGAATTTTCAAAAATTATTTCTATTTCAAGTTTATTTTTCATATATAATAATTACTAATAAATTATAACTATTATTATATTAATATTTCAAAGAAAAATATTTTAAAATTTATATTTTTGTAGATATTTAATATAGGTTCTATTAATTAAAATAGCATTAAGATAATCCATAATAACCAAGTGCATTTGTAATATATTCTATTCAGTTAATCTCTTCACTTCCCTTGTAATGAGTATGACCATAAATAGCATATTTAACTCAATATCTTTCATAAATTTTACTTAAATTATTATTTATAAAAAAAGCATTACCATATATTTTATCTAATCAATATAATTTGATTCATTTCATTCAATCTTTTATTATTTCTTCCCACTTTTCAAATGGATATTCTATATAATATTGCGAATCTTTTTCCAATAATCTAGATGGTTTTACATGACTTATAGCAATAATTTCATAATTATTATAATTACATTTTATTTGTTCAAGTCTCTCGATTAATTTGTTTTCCAAGTATTTGGCAAATTCTTCATTTCACTTAATTTTTTCATTGAATTTTAAATACATTCTATCGTTATAATAGATTCATCAAAAATTCATTTTATCAAAGTTTGCATGATAATATTTTTCTAAATAAAATCTATCTTCATTACGGATTGTATAGTTATACCATCATGTAATTCATGTGATAATATAATTAGTATTTGGAATTATGAAATCTTCTTTATCAATTATGTGAATTTTTTCTCTGTAATTGTGGAAATGATTTATTAAGAATTCATATTTTTCAATTGAATTGGTTATATTGTTATCTATGTCATCCGAGTTTAACCGCAAGTCATGATTTCACAGACATATAATAATCTTTTCATATGTTGTGTTATCAATAATATCATCTAGAGACATTTTTAATGTGTGTATATTTTCATTTATATCACCAGCAACTATTAAATATTTATTTTTTTGTTTTAATATTCAATTTTTTCAGTAAATAGTTTTAAAATTTTTATAAATAAAGTCTGTGTGTAAATCGGAAGTTATATCTAATAGTTCATTAATGTTTTTCATATTAAGATAATTAAAAAATAATGACTAATTGTAGCCATTATTTTTGGAAAGCCCAGAGATTTTTTAATTAAAAATTAATAATGTAATTATCAAATAATTTTCATTTTCTATATTCTTCTATTAAAATTTCTTTTTTTTCAATATTTACTTCATAATAAATTCATAATATATATCAACACACATGTTTTGGAAAATCTCATCATCAATAAGTCCAAACTCAATCATTTAATTCTTTAGTTAATGCAATAAGTCTATCTCTATCTTTTTGTTTTTCATCTTCTCTTCAAGTAGATTTTTTCATTTCTATAGCAATTAAATTATCTTGATTTATATTTTCTCATCTACTATGAATTATTATATCACAAGTAATATTTAAAACTTTTTCTTCTGAATTAATAATAGTTTTTATATTTCATCAATAATTTCTATTATATTCAGTATCAACATGATAATTACTAAATTCTGAATTTCTTATTATATCAGTAATATAAAGAGATAATTTTCAACATAAAGACCTTTCACTTACTCAACTCAAAATTAAACTTGTTTCGTTTTCTAAAAATTTTTCATTAGATTTTTGAAAAATCTCTTTTAATTTGATATACATATTTACTTGTTAATATCTAAAACATATTTTAATTCCCATAATATATTTTTATCATTAATTTTCTCCTTATTATTTTTTAACCAAAGTAAATAATCTTCTTGTTCTGTAGGGCAAATTCTAGACAACTTAATTGCTGAATATCTTGATAATCATAAATTCATAAATTCAAATGTTTGAGGTTTATAACATCAATTATCAATATAAGTTGCTAAATCAAAATCAATTAAATTAGTTTTTCATTTTTCTTCTAAAAAATGATTTATTATATCATATAAACAAGAAATATGACTTGATAATTTAAATAATATGCTGTTTCTAACTATATCTAAGTTTTCATCAATAATATCATCAATACTCTTCTCAATGTTCTTATCTTCACAATATTTTACATCTTTTAATATCATTTCTGAAAAAGATTTCTCATAAATATAATCTATAGCCTTTGATGTTACTTTATGTAGAAACTTATCATTATATAATTTAAAATATTTATTTAAAGATCATATGACTAATCTGAACTTTTCGGAAAATTCTTTAAAATTTCAAGTTCAAGGTTTTGGTAATATAAATTTATCTATATAGTTTTCTTCTCTAGAAGTTAGATTTTTATAAAAGTCATTTTGAAATTCAAAACTTATAAACTTATTTTTTTCTAATAAATTTAATGGTAGAGAAATATTTATTGATAAATCAGATATATCAGTCATAATTTTAGAAATAATTTCGAAATTTTTCTCGTTTTCTTTTAGATTTAAGAGTTTTTCCTTTTCTTTCTCTAAATTTCAACTTTTCTCAGATAATATAAAATAATTTAAAGTTTTTCAGTTATTTTTATCATATTCATCAATACTTTTAAATAAATTTTCTTCCTTATTTAAAAATATCTGACTTACTTTTTCTAGTTCTTTTTCATCTAAAAATAATTTTTCTATAGATGATTTTACAAAAAATTTTTTGTGTTCATGAAAATCTAAAATATTTTTTTCTTTAATCTCTTTAGTATTATAAAAAGAAAAATAAAAAATATTTCAAGAAAAATCCTCTAGTAATCTTCAAGCTCTTCAAGTTAAATTTTTAAAATCTAGTTCAGTTACTTTATTTGATATTCACTTTCAATCATTTTTTTCTTTGATTACAATATTTTTGATTGGAAAATTTACTCATTGTAACAAAGATTGATTACTAATTATATATTTAATTTTTCACTTATCTATTAAGAAAGATAACTTTTCTTTAATAATATTTGGTAAATCTCAAAAATAATATATTACTCAGTATCTTATTGTCTCTGCTAATGAAAAATCTTTGTGAAAAAAATCTTTAAAAAAGTCTGATACCTCTTTTATTTCTAAATCATCAATAATATTTAACCTTTTTATCATATATTTTGATAGATTTATCATACTTTTAGGTGCTTCTACAAAGATAAAAGTAGTTCACTTTATATTTATAGAATTCATAACCTCAAACATTTTTGCATATGACTGAATATTTTGTGGTAATTCTCAATCTGCTTCAACATTAGTCGATATATTATAATTGTCTAATGATATTAACGATATTTCACTTTTTTTATTGTTTTCGTGTAAATAAAAACTTATATCTCAATATGTATTGTTAAAATAAACTCATATAGTATTTTGTAAAACTGGAGATAGATTTATTTTTATATCAAATATTTCATCTTTTAAGTTAAATATATCAAAAAATTCATTTGGATTATCAAGTAAAGGAGATGAAAATATTATTTTTGTATTGTAAGAGTTATTTATGATTGATTTAATACTATCTAATAAGATAACTCATCTACTAGAGTCTTCTATGTTATACGCTTCATCAACTATTAGAATATCAACAACTACATCTTTATAATTTACAAGAAAAGTATTTAATCTTTCTTGTGTAAAAATAAAAATTTTATTTTTATGGTTTGTTTCAGTGTCTTTGTCTGATATTTTAGGATTAGTTGAAATAAGAGTATCATTTATTAAATTGTACTTTATAACTTCCTTAATAATTTTAGATTTAATTTCTGTTAATAATGAGATTGTAGGTAAAACAAAGATAAATATTTTTTCTTTATCAGAATCAATAAGTTGTTTAATTATGTAATTAATTAACAAAAAGGTTTTTCAAAAAGAAGTAGGTCAACTAAATGATATATATTTAAAATCATCAAATAGTTTTAATAATTCTGTTTGATTATTATTCAGTATAATACTATTCTCTTTATCAATATAATATTTATTTTTATACACATTATTTAATATAGAAATCTTTTCTATTATTGGAATATTTGATGATGACAAAATGTCATTATTTAATAATGTCTTATCATAATCTACTTTTGATTTACTTTGTCATAAAATTAAAGGTATAGAGGCATTATTTCAAATTCTTGATAGTAATAATTGTAAAATATCTTTATAATCAGGAAAATTCTCAATCAAATTTAATCTTTCAATTAAAGTGAATGATATATATGAGACTCTTAAAGCAATTTTTTTATGTGAATCAACTTGAGAAGAAGCAAAAATAAATCAATATTCTAATAATTCTTTAATTTTTATAAAATAATCTCAAATCTTTTCATAATCAAACCCTAGTTCTACTCTTATAGTTAAATTATTTAATTCATTAAAAATACCAGAAAATTTTTCATCTGATTCTAAATTTCTAGCAAGTTTAGTGTTAAATAATTCTTCTACCATATATTATTTACTTAAATGATTTTTAAAGTCTTTTCTTAAATTATCTACATCTTTTACAGGTATAAAATAAAAAATGAATTGTTTATTTTTTATTTTATTCTCAATTTCTATAGTCTCTGTTTTTTTAGGTTCTTCAATTCAACTTTTTTTATCTTCTTCTATATCTTCTTTACTTCTATGAACTCAAGATAATTTAAAATTTTTTAAATTTAAATTATCTTCTATTTCTTTATATATTTTTTCTTCAAAATATTTTGTATAGTAATCTTCAATTTCTTTTATAATAGCCTCTCTAGATTTAAAATCCTTTTTATGTTTTTCTTCAATTTCTTTTAATGAATTACAATCAAACATAATAAAAATAGATAAAATCTCATTTGCTGTTTTAGTAGAACTTGGAGTAAATATTTTATTATTCAATAAAAAGTCTTCTAATTCCTTATCTCAAGATAAATCTAAATGCTCTTTAATTATATGAATTTGTTCTTTATGATATCTATCATCTACAAAAAATTTATTTATTGATCAAAGAGCATCTTTTAATCATAATTCTATATCTTTGTATATTTTAGCTTCTCACAAATAAATATAAATATTTCAATCTTCAATTTTAAAATGTACTCAATCAAGTCATTTTCTATTTCCTTGAGTTGAAGTATCTAAACTCATTCTAGAAACTAATTTTTTTGCATTTTCAATATATTCTAAAAATAAATATAAATTCCATTCTCCCAGCAATCAATCATTTTTTTCATTTTCTTGATTTGCAATTTCCCATATCTTTGATTTTGCTTCTTTTGATAATTTTACATAATCACTATGATGAGTTGCTTTATCTAGTTCCTTTCTTTCTAAAATATATGATAAAATTGAGTTTGATATAAAATCAAAATAATGCCCTCTTCTTTGTTCAGAATCGTTATAATCTATAAAATGACAATTTATATTAATTCTTGTATTTTGATGATTAGATAAAGGCACTTTAGGTAATATTCCTAAAATGCTTTCATCTTCTTCTTTTTTTGGTCAAATTAATTTATTAAATTTATCATCCATATCTTCTTAAATTAAATTAAACTAAAAATCTTACTTGTAAATTAAGTTTTATGTAGATTTTACTATTTTCTTCATATAAAATTCAGAATTTATGTCTTGTACTACTAGCAGTTTCCAACTTAGTATTTTTATATAAATAATTTTCAAAATCTTCTTTATTATAAATATGATAACAAAGTATTTCTCAATTATCTTTTACAACAATAAATCATCAAGTTACTTCATTTTTAGTATCCCAATCTTTTGTAGGAGTCATTCACAAAGAAACATTTCTTAAGAAATGTTTAATTTTATTTATATAAAAATTTTCATTAATAATTTCAGTTTTTAATGGATTTTCTTTTGTAACTTCATTTGTTAAATCAGAAATTTTACTATATGAAGAAGTAAAGAATTTGTATACATAACTTCAAATAATTTTAGGTAAATTAGAATCAATTATTTCTAAGTTTTGTTTAAAATTATTTTCTTGCATTCAAACATAACTAACTTTTCATCACAATTCAGAAATTTTACTTAGTCTATCTTTAATTTTTGAGCTACCATCTATTTTGTTAATAATATCAATATATTTTTTATCTAAATTATTTACTTCATAAATAAAATTTGTTGTTTGAGCAGCATTTAATAACGTTGAAGGATTTCAAATTTGAGACTTAATACTAAATCATAATTCAGGTTCTCATCATATTTTCGTATCTTCTACAACAATTGTTATATCTCTTTTTTCACGAGACGGAGCTTTTAATTTTGAACAATATATATTATTCATAAATTTTTCAATTTCAGGAACTCAAAAAGAACTTCAATTAGCATTTTTAATCTCATTAAATAAAAAGTCAGATTTATCTTTAAACTCTGAAACAGGTTTTGATAATAATAGTTCATTTCATTTATAAATACTTATTACCTTATCATATAGATATTCATATCTTTCATTATTTTCTAATCTAATTATTTTCAGTAATATATAAAAAATATTTTCAATTTTATTTAAGTTTTCATCAGCTCAATATATTTTTCATTCACTTAAAAGTTTTAAAAATACATAGAACTCACTCCATTCTCATTTATTTGCTTGCATTTTTATTTTTTAAATAATAAAATATTCTTTCTGCCGTTGCTTGTATAGCAGGAATTGCAACTGAATTTCACAATTGTTTCATCGCTTGTGTTTGGGAAACTGGAAAGATAAACTGTTCAGGAAATCATTGCATTTTTTTTCATTCATTTACTCAAATTCTTTTTACTTTTCAATCGACGAGGTATGAGTCCCAATTTCTTCTATCATCAATATTTGAACCTCTTCATCAAACTCTTAAAGTATATCATATCTTTTTTTCGCATTTTCATCAAAAAATATCTGACATTGTTAGTTCTAATTTTTTTTCCTGAGGAAATTCAAATTTTATACTCTTATCTTTAAAACCAACCATAAACAATCTAGGTCTATTTTGAGGTAATCAAAAATCGGAAGCCTTAACTATTTTATAAAAAAATGAATATCATAAGTCTTCTTCTATAATTTTTTTTATCGTATTAAATGTATTTCAATTATCATGATTTAATAAATGTTTTACATTTTCAAGAAAAAATGCCTCTGGTTGTTTTTCTTTAATTATATTTGCTATATTAAAAAATAAAGTTCCTCTATCTTCATCATTAAATCATTTTTTAAATCCTGCCTGTGAAAAAGGCTGACAAGGAAATCCAGCACATAATATATCAAAATCAGGAATATTTTGAGGATCTATTAAAGTAATATCTCATGCAAAATTTCCATTTTTAAACATTTCTGGAGATATATTTTTATAATTTTCTTCATATGTTTTTCTTGCATGTAAATCAAATTCAGAAGAAAACACACACTCTCATCAAATATTATGAAATGCTAAATGAAATCATCCAATACCTGCAAATAAATCTATAAATTTAAACATTATTTTTTATATTACTAAATTAATTTTTAATATGTAAATTATTTTTTAACTTTAAATAAGTTATATTTGTTTCTAATCAACTAATAAACTTTCAATACTTACATCAAATGCTTTTGCAATTTTAGCAATTGTATATACAGATGGTTCTTTTATAACTCAAGTTTCTATTTTCGTTAAACTCGTATAAGAAATATCAGCTTTTTTTGATAATTGTTCTTGTGTTAGTTCTAGCTTGTTTCTTAATTTCTTAATATTGCTTCATAAAATATTTTTATCTTTTTCTTTATTCATATACTTTCAAAATAGTGATAGTTTATAGTGCATTTAATATATATTTTTTCAAAAAAAATTCAAGTTAAATAAAAACTTAAAATTGCCAAGTTGGTTTTGGCTATTTTGAGCTGACTTTTTAAAAATAGCGAATATAATATAAAGTATATTTTATTTCTTAACTAATTATATTATGAAGCCAAGTAAAGAAGAAATAAATAATACTAATGAAAATAGTATTAATGCTGATATCAATTTGTTGTTGAGAGATGAGATTTTTACAATCCCTGATATTTATAAACAAGACTATAGATGAAAAAGCGATGAAGAACAAATACAAATGATGAAAAATTTTATAAAAAAGCATTCTTCAAAAAAAGAAGAAAACAAAGAAAATAAGAAAGGGGAAAAATTTGATGATGTTATTGATTTTAAAGAAGTTCGGTTCACTGAAGTAGATAAGTGAAACTGAGAAATAGAATATATCGAATGAGAAAAACCAAAACATCTTAAAAACAATAAAAAAGTTAAAGATGATACTTTATATTCATTCAAGATCGAAGAATTACTTGAATTAGAAAGGTATTTGAAAATAAAAATTTTAGGTCAAAATCATATAATTGAACAATATATAAGTAATTTTATGCTTAATACATACAGAAATGAAAATAATGACAAGAACTTATGAGTTTTCTTTAACTTCTGACCTAGCTGATCATGAAAGAATTATCTTTGTGAATTGATAGCTGAAAAATTAGATTTTTGAATATTTATAATTGATTTGTCTCAATTTCATCGGGTTGAATTGAATTCTCTTCTTTGAGCGACAGATTGATATTCGAGTAATGATAATAGTATAATGGAAAATATTAATAATATTTCTCAAAAGCATAATTGAAAAATGATATTAATTTTTGATGAAATAGAAAAAGGAATGAATAGTGAGAATTGAAACATAAATACATTCTTCACTACCATAATGAATATTATTAATAACAAAGAAGTCTATACAAAAAATAACAGTACAAAAGTGGATTTATCTAATTTTATCTTTGTTTTTAATTCTAACTTAGGTTATGATCAATATGAAAACAAACTTATGAGTAATTACAATAAGATTTGATTTGATATATGAGAAAATAAAAAAACTAAAATTGAAAAAAAGAATATAGATTCAGATTTTATTGAAGATTATTTTAAAAATAAATTAAAAATTAATATAAGTGTATTTAATCGTTTGAATAGATGAAATAATTTTTTCTTTTTTAACCATTTAAAAAAATCTTTATTTAATGAATATCTAGAAAAAGAGTTTAGAAATTTAAAGATTGAGTTGTGTTATAACTTTAATATCACTTGGGAAAAATTACCTAACTTAGATAAGTTTAATGATAAAATAAAAAAATTTGATTACACTAAAGGTTTTAGGGGAATTAATGACATTATTTATATTGAAATAAAATTATTTATCATGAAAAATTATATATTCAAAAATCAATTCAAAAAATGAAAATTAGTGTGACTTAGGAAGTAAAAATATATTATAATAATGCTATATTTATTAACAAAGAGAGGATTTTTTTAGAATACCCCTCTTTTTTGTTATATTTAATAACAAAAATTATGAATAAAATTCATTATGAATTATTATATTATTGTAAATATTTCAACTAGTTTTTAATAATGAAAATGATATTAAAATAATTGATTTTATAGATCTGATTATTTTATGGTTATATTTTCTGGTTATTTTTTCATATTCATTGTTGAGTTTTTGTTTTTCAAATATAAAAATCATCTATTTTTATAACTTCATATTCTCATGAAGAAACTTCTCTAATATATCATTCAGGTATTAAATAATTTTTCTTAATAATTTCTCAAAAAGTTATTTTTTGATTCTCTTCAACATCTCAATTCTCTTCTAATTTTTTGATTTCATTTAATACATAAAAATCTTTCTTTTCAAAAGTATAGATTTTATTTTTTAATTCATCAAAATTAAATTTTTCTCATTTTCATAAATTATTTACAAAATCTTGTCAATCTAAGACATTTCTATTTAAAACCCAGCATATATCTTGAAAAAATCTATATTTTGCATGATTTATAAATAAATCTTTTCTTGTAATTTTATTTTTTTTGTCTCATAATTTCAATTCACCATCAAGTGGAAAAATATCTTTTAGAGCATATTTTTCTTCATCTATTGATACCGATTCTAAATATATATTAATATCTTTTTTAAATTCATTGTTTCATAAAAAATTTTTATAAACTTTTACAACATTTTCATATCACTCTATTCAAAAAACTCTTAGTGTATTTCTTGTAGCACTGAAATATATTGGAAATTCTTCTGGATTTTGATTATTTAATACAAATGAAAATATAAAATAAAGCCTATTATAAAGCCTTGATAATCTTTTATCATTATTGGTATTTTTTTGTTTTAATAATTCTATAAAGTCATCATAATTTTTTATAAAATTTTCAACAGCATTTGATTTTAAAGTAATAAAAAGACTTTCCATAATTTGCTGTCTATCATCTTTTTCAATAATTTCTTCCATCATAACATATTTATACAATTGAAGAAAATCAGTTGCTCAGCTCATTCCTCAAATTCAAGCTGCATCTATAGTATGACTCACTTCATTCAAGTATTCAGTAATGAATTTAAATTTTTTCTCTAAGTTTGTTAAATTATTGTCTTTAAAAATATCGTTATATTTTGATATAAGTGGATTATTCTTATTTAATATTTCAGTTTTTAATTTTGGAATTTCACCTTCTATATCTAAAAAATTATTAAATACATAATTTACATATGGAACGGATCATGAAAAATATCTTTTAGGATCTCTTTCTTTTAGCTTTTCTGAAGTTGCTAATCATAAAATACATTGTTCCCAATTATGACTAGAAAAATTTTTTCAATCAATAGAATCTTTATAATTCATTAAAATGTCTTTTATTCATTTCTGCTCAATAAATAATTTTACAAAACTTAGAAATTTATATGAATCTATTTGTTTATTTTCTTTCAAATCTAATCAATCTAAATTATCAAATTCATCTAAATTATCATATTTATCTATTATATGAGATAAGTCTCATAAATATAAATCTACTTTTATTTTATTTTTAAAATTAATTTTTATTCAGTTTTGAATCATATTTCTATTTTATTAAAATAAATTAACATTAATGGTAACCATAAAATTATTAAATCTATAAATGCTGGATAATCTAAATCATTTTCATTTATTTTTATATTTTTAAAAATTTCTTGAAAATTAATTATTTTGAAATTATTAATACTCTCATAAATATTTAAAAGATAATTTAAAATAAAATCTCTATATGCTTGATTATTTGATATTTTATTAATACTATAAGCATAGTATCAAATAAATTCTATTTCAGTAAGATCTTTATTGTCAATAAAAAAATTTATATGGTCATTGATGTTTAAAAAATTATTAGGATGAAAATAATTTATTAGATTTTTAATATTCTCTAAATAACTAAAATAAAATTTATTTTCATTATCTTTATCTATTGTTTTATCTATTTCATTTGATTGTAGCTTTAAAAGTTTTATAATATAAAGGAGTATATTATTATTTAATTCTGCTTTTCATTCTTCAAAAGATTGAACAGCCATAGGAATACTTAGTGATTTTTTTCATAATTGATCGAAATATTCATCTAAACTTCATTTTTCAAAAACTTTATATAAGCTATCGAAAAATTCATAAAACTTATATTCATTTTTAAAAGTTTCTAAATCGCACAAATTTATTCTAACTTTCTCTACATTATTTTCTCTATAAGTATTTTCAATAGCATTTCATAAAATAAAACTTGCTTTTCTCCAATTCCCATGAGATTTGAAGTATAAATATTTTTTTATTTTTTCTTTCAAATCATTATCTATTTTAGGCTTTATATCAACTTTAAAATTTAGATTAAATTGATTTAAGTCATTCATTGGAAGATAAATAATTTTATTGAAAATATTACTTATCATATCATCTTCTTGAAATTTATTTGCAAGATAATAATCATATGCTTCTTTATTACTTACCACAAAAAATAATATATTTTCAGCTTCAAAAAATAAAGTTTTTAATTTTCATAAAATTTCAAAAATATCTTTCATACTTGAAATTTTTTCTTTATCTTCAACCTTATTTAATTTATCAAAATCAAGTAGCTTATCTAATTCATCTATAACAATAATGAATTTTTTAGTATTTTTATTAAATAAATTTTTAAATAATCATAATAATAGATTATTAATAATATTTAAAATATTTATTATTTTAATTAACATACTTTTAAAAATTCATTCTTTTGATGATAATATCTCTAAATTATTTTTAAAATTATCTTCAGCAATATCTTCATTATAAAGGGTTCTTTCTAATTTAGCAGCATAATTTACATTAAAAATAGTTCTAAATATTAAAAAATTTAAAATAATTAAAATTCAGGCAATTAATAATTGAAGTGGGTCAGGATTTGAAATAATATTTTTAACATCAATTCAAAATATTGATATATTTAATTTTGATAATAAAACTTGTGATAATAATCAAAATCAAACTGGTAAACTAAATTTCAAGACCTCTATTGCAGTTCTAATAAGTCAAAACCTTTTTGTTAATTTTAAATATCCAGATATTTCTTCTACTTGTTTAAATGTTCTTATATATTGTTCTTGTAATTTTTCTAATTGTTTAGATGAAAATCATTTATCTTTTAATTTCAAATAAGTTTGTTGAATAATTTTATTCATTAAATCTTTTTTACTAAAAGATTTAGTTATTCAATTTTCATCTTTTTTTTGTTCAGGAATATTTATGGTAATATCAATATACTCAGTATTATTTTCATTTGATTTATTGAGTTTTTCTATGATACTTTTAATCAAAGTTGATTTTCATACTCACCTATATCATGACAAAAGACAAGATCAAGAAGTATATTCTTTTATAAAAATAGATATTTTTTCTTTTTCTTCAGTAAATCAAGTATCATATCAGAATATCATATCAAAAATATCTTCTAAAGATATTTTTGATACTTCTTCAACTAAAGTATTCATTTTTTCACTATTTTTATTTACCTCTAATTTATAAAAATGTTTTAAAAAATTATCTTTAAAAAACTGATAATTTTTTTCAATTAAAGCAGAAAATAAATTTAATATTCAATCTGTTTTATTTTGATCTCATTTGTTAATTATTGATATAATTTCATAAATATCTAAAAAATCTGTATCAATTTTTAAAGTTTCTACTAAAAAATCTATAGCTAATTCAAATTCTTTAATATCACCAGATTTTAATAATTGATATATTCTATCTTTATAAGTTTTTTCTACTAATTGTTCATCTCAATAAAAATGGTTTTTTATATACTCATAATCAATATAAATAATACTTTTTAAAACTTTTAAAACTGCTTTTTTAGCATAATATGAATCTTTTTTTTCTAGTATATAATGAAATAAATAATGAAAAATATTTAAATAAGTCGTTGTTGGTTTTTCTAAGAATTTAATTTTTAAAGATAATATTTCAAGAAAATGAATATCATTAATTTTCAAATCTTCTATTTTTTTTCAGTATTTAAAATAATTATTATAATTTTCTATATATATGTTATTTCATTCAGAAAAATCTATTGATTCAAATTCCTTTAAATATTGTTTATTTCTTGAAAAAATTATTTCTAAAAATAAACAATAAAACTGATTATCAATAAAACTTGATAAATTTTTTTCTATTTTTTCTTTATTTTTTTGATATATTTTATTAATATAATTTTTTCAAAAATAAGGAATAATTGAAATAAATCTAATAAAATTTAGTAATTTTTTTATTTCTCTTTGACTTAAAAAAATATCTTCAAAATTATCAATTTTACTTTTATTGTTTATATAAGAATTTATTCAAAATAATGACATTCTTTCACTATCATTATTTTGAATATTGTTATTTTTTATATAAATACTATTCAAAGCATTTCAAGCCTTTTTTAAAGAAATATCTGAAAATTGGTTTCAAGTTTCAATTTCTCATAGTTTCTTTTTATTATTCTCTGCAATTTTAAAAAGGATTTCTTTTTGAAATTTATATTTATCTTTTCAAAAAAAGTTAATTTTTTCTTCAAATTTCTCTTTTAATTTATCATAAAAATTATTTTTATTAAGAACTAAATCTTTATATAATTTTCTATGTTTATCAAAATTAATATTTGTAAAAAAATTATCATATTTTTCATAATCATCTTTTGTATTTGTTTTAGTTATATTTTTTATTAACTCTTTTGGAGTAATAATTTCTATATCTTCATTATTCATTTAGAAATAAATTATTTTATAAACTTTTGTTGATTTTACCATATTTTTCAAAAAATAGCCAAGAATTAATCTTGACTAATATTTTTTATATATAATTACTATTTTTGATACAAAAACCAAACATTATACGACATAAAAATAATATAAAATGTAGTTAAAAATGAAAATATTCAAAGAAAAATCACTATCTTTTTAAATAGACTAATTCTTTCTGATTTTAAATCTTTATATTTAAAAATGAAATAAATTCATAAAAAAATATTCCAAAATAATATTATTCAAAGCAATACTAAAAATATTTCTAAATTTATAAATCATTTTCATAGAAAACTGAAAATAATAAATAAAATGACAAAAATATAAGAAGTAAAAAATTTAAAAAGAAAATCTTGTTTTGAAGTAAGTATTTTCATAATTTTTTGAAAATTAGGAATTATTTATTCAACTCTAAATATATTTTTGCTTCAAGATAATTTAAAATATCATTTTTATTATTAAGTTTTTGTAATTTTGTAAATACTTTTTTCAATTTATCATATTTAGTTCATAAAACAATTTTATTAATTTGATTTACATATTTTTCTTTTTTTGCTTCTTTCAGCTTCAATTGTGAAATAATAAGTAATTTTTTATATTTATTTTTATCAAAATTTTCAATAGTATTTTTTGTATCAGTTTTTATTATAGATTTTTCATCAATACTTTTAATATCTACTACTTGCTTTCAAGTATCTTTTTCTAAAGTTTCTTCTACCTTTATCTCATTACTAGTAATACTTAGTTGGTTATAAACATTAGCTAAGACTATAGGTTTATTTGATAAAGAAAAAGAATTTGTACTTTTTATTAAATTATCAAAAACTTTACTTTCTTCTAGTTTTCATCATTTGTATAAATTTTTCTCTGTTGGAGAATTTAATAAATCTATAAGAAGATATTTTCATCATTTTGTTCATAAAGCCCAATTTTTTGGTGATGGTAAATATGGTATTGAAGATTCTATTAACTCTTTCTCAGTTAAAAATTTGTAACTTTGAATTGTAGTAAATCTGTTTTGTTCTCAATTTTCATCAATAAATTGTCAATATTCATTTATTTCTAATAATTTTCAAAGTATATTTTTTATTTCATCAAAAGTTGGAGTTTTAACTAGTCATAACAAAGCATAATTATCATTTGGATGATTTAATACATATTGACTTAAATTTTCTTTGAACTTTTGTGAATAATCTTTTAGAATTTTATCTTCTATTTCTTTATAAGAAAGATTTATTTCTCTGCTTGTATAAAATAAATCTTTTGGTAATTTATAGAAATTCTTTTGTCAATTTAAATCATAAGTAGCATCAAAATAATAATTTCATACTTTATTCCAAGCATGAAGCATATATTTATTTGAATAAGCTCATCAAACTTCGTATTCACTTCATGTTACTCAAGCAAATTGTAGCATTAGGTGAAATAAACTAGCTATTCATTCACAAACTCATATTTTATCTTTAAAAGTTCATATTGAGGTTTGGACTCTCAAATTTATTATTTTATCTAATTCTTCTCTTGAAATTTCTCACTTAATATATTTTGAAGTATTAATGTCATAAGTTATATTATTTGTTATCCAATCGTAAATAGCTAATATTTTATCTTCATCATAATTTTTTCAGTTTGTTAGTTCTATACTTTTTGATTTAATTTCTTTTAATACATTTTGAAAATCATTCTTTATATAATCCTTATAATTTGTAAACATTAAAGCTAAAACTTTTAATGATTCTTTATTATTTAATTCTGGATATTCTTTCTCCAAAAAATCTTTTGAAAACATTTCTATTTTCTGAAATTGATCTAATTTTATAAGTTTATAAATATCTCATTCTTTCAAAATCAAAGTATCTTTTATTTCTGATTCACTTATTAAAGAACTTAAAGTAAAATCCTCTCATGGATAATATGTTTTATTTAAAGAATAAACAAAATAATTATTGTTTTCATCCAATCAAACTAATGGATCATTTATTGTGAATAATCCTATATTTAGATTTTTATCAATTATTTCTTTTACTGTATATTGATTAGAAATTTTACATCAATTTAATGTAATCCGATAAATATTTTTATTAATAACTTTCAATAAACATTCATTTTTTAGTAATGAATGTTTATTGAAATATTTTTGTATATTATTATCTGTTAATTCATAATAGGATGTAAATTCAACAACTTGATTTTTTCAAACAATTTTTCAAGAAGATTCAATTGTTTGAAAAGTTTTTACAGATTTACTTATTGTATCTATATCATTTTGCTCATATCAAAAAGTATCAATATTTAAAATTAAAAGTAATATTATTCAAAAAAAGTATTTTGTTTTTTTCATAAAAATAAAGTTAAAAATTATTTTAAATCTAAAGTAGATAAAAATTGATTTACTTTAATATTGTTATAAATATTTGCAATTAAATTTAAATATTCTTTTATAGTCAAATCATCTTTATATAAATTATTTTGTTTTAAAATATAATTAGATATTGTTAAAAATTCTTTATATGAATAAACTCAAGAAAAAACATCTTCTAATTTGACAGGTGCTTCTTCTAAAGACCATCCTTTAATTAAAAATAAATCCTGAAAATAAAAATTTTCATTATATCTTATTAAATCTATTCTTTTTTGAATATTTCAAGATTTAGAAGAAGAAAATCAATCATTTTGTACAAAAACAAATCATTTTTCCTCTGTATTATAAACTTTTTTGTCATTTCAAAAACTTCCAGCAACTTTTATTGAAGTTTTGTTTTTATTCATTCCTTCATAATATTCATCACTTTGTAAAAAATACCAATGTCAGTTAAATAAAACTTTTCAATCTTCTTTTATTTTTGTAGAGTCAATAAAATTTAGTCATTTTCAATAAGAATTATCTACTTTTGTTTGATATTTTATATCATTATAATTTATTTGAGTTGTATTTTTATTTGTATTTTCAGTTTTTAAATCATTATTTTGTATAATATTACTTCAAGAATTTGAATTTTGCAAAATACTTCCAGAAATAGTTTTTTGTTTTTCTAATTTTTCTTCAACTTTTTTAGAAATATAATTATATGCTTCTTTTTTAGATTCACTAAACTTTGTTTTATCAATATTTTCTATCTTTTTTAAAATTTTTGGAGCATTTTTTTCATTTACTTTTTTATCAACCAAAACATCAATTTGCTTTTTTAGTTTCGCTGATAAATCATATCAGATGCAAGTTTGTATAAAAATAAAAAATATAAAAATAATTCATAAAATATATTTTAGTTTGTTCATAAATTTTAAATTAAAAATAAATTTTTACAAGTATATAAGTTTTTACAAAATTAGTCAATATTTATAACTATAACCTCTCTTTCTTAAACTTAAGCAAAGGCATAAATCAAATAACTAAAAAACAAATACCGATGATTATAAAAATAACACTATAACTAAAATACATTGATAAGAAAAATATTATAAACATAATTATTCACATAACTATATTTGTTGTCATTCAATAAAAACTTGATCAAAAAGATTTATTTTCTTCTGTAGACAATTGTTTTAAAAAATATGATTCTGATAAATTGAAACTTATTCAAAATAAAATTCAAGCAGTAAATACAAGTACTTTAGTATAAAAAAAATTATCCATAAATAATGGAAAAATTATTATATTTAAAGAAAATAAAGAGATGATTATAGAAAATATAATCCATCTAGATCATCTTAACTTCATTGTGATAATATTTCATAAAATAGCTCAAATTGCAGAATATAATAATAAAAATGTTGCACTTGATAAAGCAATTCATAATTGAGTTACATTGTATTCTATAACCTTTTGAAATAAAATTGTAACAAGTGTAATAATAATTGCTGGAATAAACATTATACTAAAATATTTCTTTCAAATATTTAAAAAATTTAGTTTAAAATCACTTTTAAAATGAATAAGTTTTTGAAACAAGTTTTTATTATCTGAAAAAAAATATTTTACTTCTAAAAATAGTCATATTAAAAGTCATATTCAGAGTAATCATATTATAAAAAAAGCTCATTTTATGTTTAAAACTTCACTTAAATATCATCATAAAATAGATCATATTATAATAGAACTTGTAAATCATATATTAACAAAACCATTTATTTTTGTATCTGAAAAACTTGAATTACTTATTTCATTTGAAACTAAAATATTTCTCAAAACCATCCACATTCAATAATAAAAACCAGATAATAAACTGATTATTCAAATAATTATATTATTTGGATTTTTTAATAAAAATAATGAAATTATAACTAAAATAAGAGGTAAAATAATAAAAATATGATATTTTTTTTCTTTTAATATTTCATAAATTACTCATCAAATAATATAAGCAATTATTCATCAAAAACTCATATATCAAGCTATGAATTGTAATGTAATAATTTCTGATTTATACATTCACCAAATAAAATATTGAAAAATTGAAAAAAATAATGTCCAAACTAAAACAAGTCATAGAATAATAAGTAAATTTTTATGTTTCATATTTTAAATTAATTTTCTAAATGTTTTTTTATTTCATTATATCAATAATCAATAGCCTGAGATATTTTTGCAGTAAGAAGCGAATTTTTAAATATTTTTTTTATTTCAATATTAACAAGTTCAATATCTTGATGTCTTTCTTTAAAAAGTTTAGTATCAGATTCATATTGATCTTGAATAGAAATTGAAATACTTCTAAGTAAAATTTCTATAAAACTTTCATTTTGATAATTATCATGTCTTGAAAAGTCTTCCATTATACTTATGTTTACAATTTTATCCAAAACTATATCATTATTTTTACAAATTTTAGCAGATGATAAAATTGGATAATTTGATTTAAGTCATCCATCAACATAATATTCTCAATCTATTTCATGAGGTTTAAAAATTCATGGAATTGATATAGAAGCTCTTATATAATCAATTAAATTTTTATCTTTATTATTTTTATCTAAAGAATCTACACAATAATCTTTTCAAGTATTTATATTTACTATATGAAGATAATATGGAATTTTTAAGTCTGAAAAAGTTTTAATATTTTTATTTTCAAGTAAAGTCTTAATTTCATTATAAATCTTTTCTCACTTTAAAAGTCAATTTGTATTATTAAAATCAAATTTTAGAGTTGATTTTGATATTGATCACCAATTTACATCTTTGATAGTTTTTATTCTTTTCTCAAGATTTAATGAATATTCATATAATTCTTCCCAAGTATATCAAGCTGAAACTAGAGAAGCAAAAACTGATCAAACAGAAGTTCATCAAACTACTTTTGGAGTAATTCATTTTTCTTGTAAATATTTTATAACTCATACATAAACAAATCAGTTTACTCATCATCAAGAAAAAACAAGTCAGATATTACTATTTTTCATATTATGCTTTTTTAGGTTTTATATAAAAATAAGAAATGGTAGTTATTAGTATCCAGAAAAATAATATTGAAACTAAAATAAGAAAATTTCAATCAAATTTTAATATTTTATTTAAGTCTCATTCAGGATTTATGATTGTATGAAGTAAAAATAAAAATACGATAAATGTAAAAATAAACCATTTTATTTTTATTGTTTTGTCTTTTAAAATATAAACTCACCATAACATTCAAAATGGTAATAATGCAAAAAATACGTCATTAACAAGTCAAAAATAAGTTACCATTAAAAATTTATAAACAAATGTATTTGAATCAAATAAAATAGTTAATAACCAACAAATAACTCAAATAGTAAATGAAGTCATTAATATTTTAAACAACAAACTTGGTTTTGCTAATTTTTCAGAAGTAGCATCAGATTTTGCATCAACTTTTACAACACTTCAAAACATTACTCATGGAATCATTCATATAGTTCTTCAAAATAAAGCTACTATAAAAGCTACAATATATCATACTGGAATAACTTCTATTTTTAGATTATCTTTCTCTGTTTTTTTATTTAAAATATACAAAAGCATATCTTTAAATAATGTGATAAATGCTAATACAAAAATCATTATTCCTATTACATACCATCACTCTAAAGAAAATATATCAAAATCATCAACCACTATTTGTCCTATAATTCAAAGAATAATAAAACAAAGAATTATAAAGATTTTATGCTCATATTTTTTTAGAAAATCTCATATTTTATTATTGATTTTAATTCAAAAATTGAATTTAATTTTTTTATATAAAAAGTTTAAAAATCTTCAAAATTGAAGTATTGGCAATATAGTAAGTTTTGAAAAGAAATTCGATATTTTTTCATTCCAATTTTTCTTGTTTGATAATTCTTCAAAATATGAATTAAATAATTGAGCAGTAAAATAAAAAGTAAATAAATACAATAGTGCTAAAAATATATTTAATCCTACTAAAAATGGATTTGTTGAAATATCTTTTGGAGATGCTATTTTTGAAGTAATTGATAGGATATCATCTTCTTTTTTATAAGGAAAATCAAAAGTATCTCAATTAACTGAAATTGATGATATATTTTTAAAATTATATCATTTTAAAATCTGATTTTTAATTAATTGATCATAGAAATTTGTTATATTTACATATACATTTTCACCATCATATTTTAAATTTTCCTTTAAGTAATTAATTGGAATATTTTTAATATTTTTATCATAAATATTACAATTTTTATCATAAATATTACAATCTATTTCATCTAATTCCTTTCCATTAAATAATACTAAAGAAAATGATAAGTTATCTAAATCATTTTTAGTAAAAGGTGATATATAGTATAAATCATTAGTATTTTTCTTTAAATAAAGACTTCATAGGTTTTTAGTAACTCTAATTGGTAAATCATAATACATATTATCTATCAAAAAATTTTTTATTTCTTTTTCATTTCTAATTATATCAAACGAAAATACTTTATAGTTATTTCATAAATCTTTATAATATTTTTTATATTTATTTTCTAAATAATTATTTTTCTTATCAATAAGATTAGTTCAGAAATTTGATATTACAAATCTAATATTATTTCAATTTATTGAGTTAATTATATATCAAACCCCACCATCAAAAGATGAGTTATTTTTAAATTGTTCATAAGTAATATTTGAATTTTCTCAAATTTTTTCAGTTTCATAAGCATCTAATGAATACTCATTATAAAATTCTCATAATCATTTTATATTTAATTCTGATAATAATTTAATAAGTTTTTTATCATAATATTCATATGTTTTAGTAGTCATTCAAATATCACTTCTGAGAGAACTTGAAACATTTCAAAAAAAAGCATTTGGTATTATAGTTGAACTTTCATTATTAATAATATTATTTATACTAGCATAGTACTTATAAATATCTATTATTTTATTATCTTTTAAAATAGTAATAAAAACTGAATTACCCTTATTTTCAATTTTAAAACTAACATTATACTTATAACTTGATTTTTTATCAAACCATAATATTCATTGTCATCAATAAACTTTTAGTAATTTTTCATAATAATATTTATCATATTCTATAACAAATTCTCAATTTTCATTTATTTCAAATCATTTATTTCAGTGAATATTTGGTCTTTCTGGATTATATAGAGTATATTCAGAATTATTTAAAATATTATTATTTAGATTATCTATATCATTCTTTGTATTTTCAACTACTAATTTATCTAAATAATTATCTATATTTATAGAATTTACTGCACTAGCAAAATTTACTATATTTCATATTAAATCTTTATTTTGAGAATTTAAAAGTAATCAAAGTCAACTTATATCATCTGGTTCAGGATTAAGCATAGTAACTGGAATTTTAATATTTCACTTTCAATTATTAATTTTTATAACTTTTGGAATTTCTCAGAATGTGAAATGATTTCAGAAATATAATGGTTCAATATTTACATTTCAATTATAATTTATTATGTCTCATTTAGAGTTCTTAATATATAAATTTATATCAATAATGTCATTATTACTTTCTCATGTAAAAACATCTTTATAATCATAATCAATATAATTATTATCTGTTTGATATTTTTTTAAAGTATTTTCAATATTTGCAACATTCTTACTAACACTGTTTTCAATATTAGCTCAATAAACAAAAGAAAAAGATATAAAAAGTAAAAATAAAAATAATGTAATTTTTTTCATAGAATTAAGATTATATTTTTAATATAAATGAATATATGTTTTTGAGGAAAAAAATCAAGAAAATCTAATTATAAAGCTAATAACATTTTAATAAAAAATCCACATTTTTCCTAAAAAATAAAAATTTCATTATATATAATACTTCTATTATTACTTAATTTCTTAAAATATGGAAAAAATTATAAAATGAAGAATCTACAACACAGATAAGGCTGTATTAATTACTAATTGTTGAATTCATAATCTTGAACTAAATTTAGATGAATTAACAGAACTATTATATAAAACAAAAAATTGAGAATACTTTATCTATACATATGTTTGTAATATTATTAATTGAGAAAATAAACTATGAGAAGATATAAAAATAGTTGATATTTTCCAAATTATGCAATGGTTCGAAAAAAGACAAAAGCATTTTCATGAAGATGAAAAGAAAAAGTTCTTTAAAGAATTTTGAAAATATTTTTTAGAAGCATAAAAAAACTGAAGAGTGAATTCTTCAGTTTTTTACATATCTCTCATAGCTTCTTCATATGTAAGATTTTTGACTTTTTCAATCGCTTCTTCAATATATTCTCAAAGAGAAAATCATTTATATCACATACTTTCTATTACATAATTTATGTAAGATTTTTTCTCATATTCATCATATACTTTATTGAATCATGGAAAAGTCTCATTTAATTTTTCAATAATTGTATATCATTCTATTTCATCATCTTTCATTAATTTTTTCAAATTATCTTTAATTTTTTCTAAATCTAGATTTTTTGATTTAATTAAATCTGTTATATCCTCATTATTATCTAACAATAATTCAAAATAATCATCGTATGTAATTAAATCTTCATTAATTTCTAAATCTAATGATGCTATATAATTAACTCATCTATCAAAACTATTTTTTGATTGAGTTGAATATATATAAAATTTTTCTCAATTAAAACAAATATGTATTCTTTGTTCATAGTACTCAACTTCTGATAAGATATTATTAAGTAAATTTTCTAAAAATTGTGCCTTTGCAGTTTTAAAAGTAGCTTTATCCATAAAAAAATATAATTAAAAAATTAAAAACATAACAAAGATTTGTTATTAGTAATTATTATATTAATTTTTTAAAATTCTTTTATAAAAAAATATTTTTTTATAAACTTAAGATATTTTACTTTTAATTTCTTCTACATATTTTTTCAAAATGTCTTTTGATGATAATTCAATAACATTATCATTTCTTGGAACAATTTTATCCTCAAAAACATTTACTATATCTTTAAATAAATCATCTAAAATAACTATATCTCTTCAATTTAAATAAGCATTTGTTTTAATATATTGAATATATTGTAATCATGCTCTTATACTTGGTCAAACAAGTATATTTTCTTTTATTATATCAAATTTTGAAAATCTTGGATCTAAATTATCAAAAATAAATTCAATGTTATCAAGTATTTTGTCAGAAATAATACTATTTTTCTCTTTAGATAAATATATTTCTTTTAATACTTTTTGCTGTTTTTCAATCAAAACTTTTACTCAAAATCTATCTTTTATTGCTTCTGGTAATTCATAAACTCATGAATTATCTAAAGGATTTTGAGTCGCAACTAGCATAAAAAAATCTGGTAATTTCATTACACTTCAATTATCATCAACTATTTTCTTTTCAGCCATGGCAGATATTAGTCAAGATAATGATTTTGATGGTATTCTATTTATTTCATCAACAATCAAGATATTTGTAAAAATAGGTCATTTTTTAAATATTCAATCTTTTCAAATATATCATATAATATCTTGTGGCATTAAATCATTCGTTCATTGAATTCTTTTTATATCAACTCAAATACTATGAGCAAAAACATTTACTAAATCTGTTTTTCAATTTCAAGGATATCATTCAACTATAACATGCTCTCCATTAAGAAAAGATTTAATTATATAATCTTTTGCTTCCGCGAGTCATTTAATATGTTTATTAAAATTTTCCTTAATAATAGGAATATACTTTAATTTTTCTTCTAAAGATATGTTATCAACAATATTTACCATAAGTAGTTTAAATTATTCAAATAAAATATAAATTTTTAAGTTTATTTTTGTTTTTTAATGCATTATTATTTTTTAATCATAATTGTGTTAAATATAATTTATTAACAAAATTCTTATATTTAACATCATTATAATCAATATCATTTCAGTTTGTTTTGATATTAATAAAATCTATTTTTACATCTTTAATGAAAAAATCTAAAATTTTAAATAAATCTTTTTTCTTTCAATATAATTTCTTATGTAAAATAATTCCTCCGTTATTATCAATTATATAAACTTTATTTATTTTTATAGCATCTGGCAATAAACTAAATTGCTCTATAAATAAATCTGTATATATCATATAAGGATTTATTAATACATCAGTAGAAATATCTTCTTCATTAGTATTATAGATTTTAACTATATCAATTCATTTTTTTATAGATTTTTTTATATCAATCTTATTTATAAAATTTGAATTATTTAATACTTCAAATCAAGAAATCTCTTTTCATCATTTGAATATTGTATTATTTTTCGAATTAGATTTTAATAGAGAAATAACTTTTCTACTAATTCAAGTATTTATAATTTGTTCTTTATATGTTGTTTTATACTTAATTTTGAAATTTTTTAAGATATTTTTAGATATACTTGAAATATTTATATCATAATAATCTTTTAAGTTAGTTCAGAACTTATTTAGTTTTTTAAGATATTGTATCTTTTTTATGAAATCAAAAAGTGTAAATCATTTAATTTTATATTTTGGTAAAAATAAAAATATAAAATAATTATAAAATTTATTTATATGAATAATTTCATCATTAATATCAATATTTAAAGATTTTTTTATATCATACATTAATTTATCAATTTTAGATGAAAAATATTTATTTAATGCAATAGAATCTAATTTTAAAAGTATGAAATAGATGATAAATAATAAAAATAGTATAAAAATTAAATAATACTTTAATCAACTAACATAAGTAAAAAATTTATTTCAAAAATAATTATAAAATCATAAAGCTCAATATGTAGAATTAACCAAATTATCAAAATAATCTTTAAAATTAGTAGTTATAATTCAAGTAAAAATACAATATATTATCCAAATTAAAGATAATAGAAATATTATATTAAATACAAATAATCAATATCTTTTTGCCTTAAATATATTTTCTAAAATTGTATAAAATAATACTAAATTTATTATTAAAAATGAAATAAATATAACTAAAATAAATATCATTAAGGTAGTATCATTTGAAAAGTTGTATATATTTCATAATCAGATTCATATCATTAATATTAAAATTATAGATGACGGAACATAAAAGGCTGATTTTAAAAAATTTATATTAAAAAATTTTCATACTAAAATTACAAATAAAGATAATAATATAAAACTTACTATTAGTATTGAACGAATAATAATCCTATTATTTTCATAATGATATTTCCATCAATCATTTAAAATTGTATTTATAAGTCAATTTGGAATATCTCAATTAAGATATTTTAAAAAATAATCATTTCAATTATCAAATATTGCCTTATAGTTTATATTATCATCAAGCGATAATTGATTAATAGTTATATTTTCAGGTTGAGGGATTCTAGTTTTATCAATATATTTTTTTATAAAATTTACATCATTATTTAAATATCAACTATTATAAAAATTATCTTCGATTCAGTTTTTTACTATATATTCATAAGTTTTGTCTAAATCTTGCTTTTGTTCTAAATTATTTACTAAATAATCATTTATATATTCAGCAAAATTTTTATCATAAATATTATTTTTAAATACTTCTTTAACTCTTGATTTTATATCTCATAATAAATCAACTTTTGAAACTTCATCTGTATTTACATAAAAATCTTTTTGATTTCAATTATTATATCCAAAATCTATTCATGAATCATTTCAATTTGAAGAAGTGGCATCAAAAAAATATACTTTACCAAAAATTTTTACCTCAGTCCACTGGTGTCATACTCATCATACTACTCATACTCAATTTTTATTTTCACTTCATAAAAATCAAGTTATTTTTTCATTTTGAAATCATAAATAACTAGCAATAACTCTAAATAAATCGTTTGCTGATTCACAATATAATCAATCACTAGAATATAAGAAATCTATAAAATCAGGACTTAAATCTTCTTTTTTCTGATAAGGATTATATCTTTTATTTTTAATAAAAGTATAAAAATCTATTAGTGTTTTTAATTTATCACCTCAATTCTCAATTAACTTAGTATCAATTATGGATTTTAGTTTTTCTGATAAATTTTCATATCAAACTTCATGATTAGAATTATAAGCATAAAATACATTATTTGATCAATATACTAAAACTTGTTTATATAATTTTGTATCTTTTTTATAATCATCTTCAGTTATTTTTGATATTCCATATAGCATTACTCAGTTACTATTTAATTTTCAATTATATTCGAAATATCAATAATTATATTTAACTGAATAATTTAATCATTTTGAAGTTACAAACTTATAACCGTAGGGTAATATTAGCTTATAACTTTTAGTTCTTACAATATAGTCTGGGTTTGAAACATAATCTAGTGAAACATTTAATGATAAATTATAAGTCGAAGTATCTGAAATGAAGTATCATAATTTATCTGTAGTTTTATCAAAAATATAAAGATTTTGATTTTTTAAATCTAATAATTTATTTTTCTCTTTATTTTTTTCCTCATCATTCATAAGATAACCTGATTCTTTTTCTTTAGAGATTATTTTAACATCAAGAGATTTGTTTCACTTATTAGTTAATTTATTACTAGTTTCAGATTTTATCGAAAAAATATTTTGTTTATTGTTTTTTATTTCTTCTTTTTTAATTTCAGGGGTATTTGTATTTTTAAAACTAAAAATAGTTCAAATAATTATGATAAATATTCAAATTATAATTCAAGAAATTAAATATTTATTGGTTTTAATTTTTGTATCTTTTTTATCTTCTTTAATTGTAAAATATCAAAATCTATTTTTTATATCTATATATAAAAATATCTTATCTAAGTGAAAAATATTTCCTCAATTTATTTCTTTTAAAATAGCATCTTCTAAGTTTATATTTTCTCCAATTTTTAAATTTGATAATAATAATTCTTTTATATTTTTATCATCCAAATTATCATTTAAATATAAAAATACTGTTTGTTTGTAATTTTCTTCAAACGATAAAATACTATAGTTTTTTATAAAAAAACTATAGTATTTGTCATTTAAGTATAAATCATTTATTTTTTCTCAATTTATTAAGATTTTATTAAGATTTTCTAATATTATCATATTTATTTAATTGTTTGTAATAACTTATATATAACTCAATAATTTTTAGTTCATGGTTTTAGATTTTTTATTAATTCATTTAATTTATCTTCAATTTTATATTTCTTTTCAACAGGTAAAACTTTATATTTTCCTAAAAAAGAATCAATTACTTTTAGATCATTTAAAGTATTTTTATATTCAGTGATTTTCTTTGTTGATAAATTATAATTTATAACTCATTCTAATTTACTAAATGTATTAGAACTTAGCCAATGTAAAGTATAATAAAAATATACAAAAGAATTATCCTTAGAATTATATTTAATATTATAAAATTCTCCTTCATCTCAATAAGTTTTAATAGTTTTTCAATTAATAATTAAAGATATTACATTATTATTTTTAGTAACATAAGCCATGTTATTAAAATCATCTAAAACTGGTTTAACTATTAATTTAGAATTTTTATCTGATATTATTCAATTACTAACTAAATAATATGTATTATTTCACTTTAAAAAAGTAAATACATACTTTTCTCAATTTGAGGAACTTATAAAATCATTTTCTATATAATCTGCATCAAAAGTTAAAATTTTATTAGTGTTTTTAATTAAACTCCACTTTCAATCTTTTTTTCAAAAGTAAAAATAATTATTTCAATCTTTAGAAAAATAAACTCAAACAATTCAAAAGTCTTGAATTGATATATAAAGATTATCAAATTCTTCTCACTTTATTCAATCTACAACAATATATTTTTTTCAGTTACTTGAAGCAAAAAACATAATTTTGTTTGAATTTGGGATATATTGAAACGAATCATATATTATGTCATCAGTAAATGATATATCTATCTTTTTTCAATCTTTTATTAAATATTTATTCTTTCAGCTAATTCATATATATGAATATTCATCTCAAACTGAAGGATGTAAAACTAGTCAATCATAAATTCCATCAAAAGGTTCTCATTTTAATCAATTTATTATTGCATACCATTTTCAATCTTTTTTTCAACAATAGAAATAATATTTTCAATTTATAGAATAATTATTGTACTTTCTAGTATTTCAATCAGTATAATATACTGTACTGCTATCAGAACTAAAATCTGCCATATTAATATCATCAAACTCTTCTCACTTTATTCAATCTACATACATAAACTTTTTTCAATTTTTTTGTCAAAAAAATATAACTTTATTTGAGTTAGGAATATATTGTAATTTTGAGATACTATCTAAACTTCATAAATCAATTGATTTTCAATTTTTTACAAAATAATAATGTACTTCCCAATTAGTAATTAGATGTTAAAACTCAAGCTCATCTTTTATTCAAACAAATGCATATTCAATTGAATTATCACTTATCGTACTTAAATAATCTTTTATTGAATAAAAAATTTCTCATTTGATTCAATTTTTAACAATAAATTCTCCATCTTTATTCTTTGCATAAAATATAAAGTTTTCTTTATTTGGAGAAATTTTTAATTCAGATATAGAGAAATAAGTATCTATAAGTTCATTATTTTTATATAATCCTACATCATATGAACCTATATTTTTAAGTATATATGTGTTTCAATCTTTCAATTTTATCTCTTCGTAAAACTCTGCATAAATATGGTTGATTGATAAAAATAAAAACAAGAAAATAAAAAGTATTTTTTTCATAAGTTTAAAATTAAAGTATAAAATATTATTTTTCTATTAATTCAATGTTTCAGAATTCTTTAATCTCATTTACTTGTTCAGAATATTTTTCTAAATTTTCTCTTGAAACATTATATTTGTATATTGTGTTAAAATAATCATCCCGATCTTTTGAATCTCATCATATTTTTAATAATGATAAAAAATCTTTCATTTTAGTTGAATTCTTTGAAGATAATTCTAAATTTTTTCTATAAATAGTCTCATCACTATCAGCTCTTTCAATTTTTAAATTATCTCAATTAATTCATTTTTCTTCTGCTAACTTTTTTATTTCTTCTTGTTGATTCATCATTGCTCAATATCATAAAAATGTATAAGTTCAATCTGAATTTTTAAATAATGAGTATCAATATTTATCATTATTTTTAGTATTATTTGAAGTACTTTCATTTTTTACAATATTAATTACATCAATTTCTTTTTTTACTCCCTCTGTATTTTGAGAAGTTGGATTATTAATTTGTTTTCAACTTAATTTTTCAAAAATTTCCTTAGTTTTACTCCGTTTAATTGTATATCAATTATAAACACTCTTAGTAGAAGTATATTTAGAATTATTAATATCATTCCAATCTCCATATAAAATAGACCAATACCATTTTCACTCATTTTTCTTGAAAAATATTATAACATTTGAGTCTATCATAGATTTTCAATCTCTCATATTATACAAGCCATTTGAGTCTTTTTTTAATCAATTTTTCTCAAAAAAATTGATTTCTTCATCTGTTAATTTTTCAGATTTATTTTTTTCTTCAATAGAATTTATTTCATTTTTAATATTTTTAGCTTGTTCGGTGGTTATTCATAATTCTTCTAATTTATCACTTTGATATTTTTTTGAAATAAAAATAATAACAAATAATAAAATTAATGTTAATAGTAGTCTTTTATTGTAAGTTAACATAATAAAAAAATTAGCAAATAAAAAAGAACTTATAAGAATAAGTCCTTCTATAATTTGATTTGATTAGCAAAACAATTTAGGGAAACTTTATTCCTATGTATTTTTGCTACAAAATCCACAACTATAGTTCGAAAAATTTATGAACTAGAGAAAAGAACAAAGTTTCCCTAGTTTATTTTTAAATTTGTCGAAAAAAATAGAATAATCTATTTTAGATGTGGGTTTTTGTAGCCTCTTTATTTTACTTTTTTCTTATTAAAAGTCAAAAGAAAGCTGAATAATACTGGTAGTAAGGTAAATAAAATTTTTCTTTCAAAAAATATATTAAAGTCATTTTTCTTAATATAATATTAGATATATTTTATAATTTTTCTTTTAATATATGATTAAATATTTTAGTACTTTCTCCTGAATTTGAACCTTTGAATATGTCATAAACGAATTATGATTAAATCGAGAATGTGTATGATATAGCGAAATAGATAAACATTCAATTAAAACATACAATAAACATTATCCAAAACATAAAAATTATTGAGATATAAAAAAAATAATTACTAATGATTTACCTAACTTTTGAATTTTAGTTGGTGGTTCACCTTGCCAATCATTTAGCGATGCATGAAGTAAAAAATGATTTGAAGATTATAGAGGAAATTTATTCTTTGATTATATTAGAATCTTAAAAGAGAAACAACCAGATTATTTTATTTTTGAGAATGTTAGATGAATTCTTACTAACAATAAATGAAAAACTTTTAAAATAATTAATAATGAATTTGATAAGGCATGATATAATATTAAACGAAAGATACTTAATGCTTCTGAATTCTGATCAGTACAAAATAGACCTAGAATATTCATAGTTGGTCAAAAAAAATCATTATGAAATTTTAATTTTGAATTTCCAACTTGAACAAAGAAAAAAGAATTTTTAAAAAATATATTAGAAAAAAATGTTGATGAAAAATATTATTTATCTAATGAACAAATTAAAAATAGATATAAATCAAATTATCACAGTAATAAGTCTCAACTATTAAATAATACTTGTTGTTGTATTACTGCTTCTGGGACTAAAAAACGAATCATTCTTAATGAAGATGATATAACTAGAAAAAAATATTATGATAAAAAATTAGAATATAATCAAGTTATAAAACTTACTTGAAGAACTTTGACAGAAATTGAATATGAAAGACTTCAAGGTTTTCATGATAATTATACAAATTCTTGAATATCAAAAGAACAAAGATATAAACAATTATGAAACAGTATAAATGTGAATGTTTTAAAAGAAATATTAAAAAACTTAGATAAATATATAAAAAAGTCTAAAATTTTATAATTTTCATATATATAATATAATTACTAATTTATTTTTTAAAAAATTTTACTATGAAAGAAAGTTATTTGAATTTGATTGAAGCATTTTATATTTTATTAATAAGTGGTGTTTCAAAAAAAACTATAATTAAGAATATTCAAGATTGAGTAAATAAAGAAGAACTAAAGATTGTTAGTTACCTCATTGATTGAATTAAAAAAAGATACATTGATAAAAAATCTAAATCTGTTTTTCAAGATATTAATTTTATGCAAGAAGATTTCCTTGCTTTATCAGATAAAATAATGAGATGAACAAGAAAATTCTTTATTGAGGAGCTTATAAAATTAGTTGCAAAAATATATGATTGAAATTTTCATATTCAACTCAATGAGAAACTTGTGAGTTATAAAGATGGAAAAATTATATTTTAAAAAAGAAGTTTGAAAAAACTTCTTTTTTTGTTTGTCAGAAACATAAAAAAATTAACTAGATTAAAAATCAAGGTGAGCTGGAAAATCAGCTCTTTTTTAGTTCAATTTTTTGCAATTTTTAAACATATATGATACACTTTCTTCGATACTTTTATTTTAATTTATTTCAATATTTTATCATGGCAGAAGTCTTCTGAAATCATAATGAATATATCAATTGAATTGATGTTAAAGGTGATAAAGTCCCCGATTGATTTAATGAAAATCAGATTAAAAATAAAGCCAGACAATATGTTGAAAGCAGAATACAAAATTGAATAAGTAAAGAAAATCTAGATCAACTCCTGAAAGAAATTAAACAATTACTAGAAAAACAAGATATTGAAAGAAAAGATTTAATACAAGAATTAAAACAAAGAGAAAGTTTAGAAACAAGAGAAAATGTAGATAAAGAAGCGTTGATACAAGAAGCAAAAACGATGATTTACGAGAAATTATGAATAAATGAAAATCAGGCAAAAAATTCAAAAATTGAAAACTTCCTAAAATGAATTGTTGATGAACTTGTAATATGAAATTATGAACTTGCTATTGAAATTTACAATACAAATTGAGCCGTAATAATTGATAGTTTAAAACAATTAGCAAGTTGGGAATGATTGAAAAAAATGGCTGAAAGTCTTTGAGAGACAATATGGAATTTATTTGACTGAAATGCTTATGAGAAGTGAAAATCAGTAGCACAACTCTGACTTATATGAACTTGAGTTTGATTAGGAGTATCATTATGAAAAAAGTGATTGAGGTTAGGAATGAAAGAAATTGCAAGATTAAGACCTCACACATCTAAAGAAAGTGTTATTGTAAGTCCTGAAATTAGATGAGTTGTAAAAGAAACTTGAAAAAAAATTGATGAAATAGTTCCAAAAAAACAATTAGATTTTAGTAAAATGTTGGTTGAAGACATAGCTAAATTGTGAGATAAAGAAAGATTAGAGGCTTGAAGTTTCTATCTAAAATGAAAAAAATTTACTCCAGAACAAGAAAAAGCTATACTTGAAGCACATAATGTTTGAAAAGATAGAAAATGAGCTTGAATTTATAATTATACAAATGAAGAAATAAAACAAAAAGCTGAAATATTAAAACAAGCTGGTTTTTCTTTAGATGAAAGAAGAATCTTATTGGAAAAATGAATATGTTGAAATGAGTCAATTTATTCAATATGAAATAGATTAAAACCAGAACAAAGAAAAAAACTTGAAAAACATTGAAAAGAATTAAAAGAACAAGAATTTTATAATAGAAGACTTGATTTATCAGAATTTGAAAAATTAAGTGTCCCTGAAAAATTAGAATCATTATGAATTCCAAAAGATTTTTATGATTTACTAAATGAAAGTTGAGTATTATCTCCAAATTTTGATATAATTGAAAGATATAAAAAATTAAAATATTGAGATACCTTTTTAAAAAATAAAATTCCAATAGATTATGAATGAATGATTAACACTGCTTTATCAAAACATCCAAATTTAACTAGAAGTGAGGCTTTTCTAGTATTTGCTTATACAGATAATTTTTTATTTGATAATCTAAATACTAGGTTAAGAAAATCTTGATATGAAACTCTTTCATCATGAGAAAAAAAGTTAGTAGATACCTTAAATTGAATATTATTGAAAATGCCTCAATTAGAATGAAAATTTATTGTTAGGTGAGATAGTTGGAAATGATGGATTACACCAAATCAAAATTTACCAAAAATTCCAAATTTAGATATTTCCAAATTAATAGATGAATGAAAAATAGTATGATATAGAACTTGAGATACAATCAATTTACATAGTTTTACATCAGTTTCTAATAATTTAGAAGATATTTTTATATGAAGAAATCATCCTAGTAAAGATACATTAGTTATTGTTAATTGAGAAAGGTTAAGAATTAGAGATATTTCAGACTTAGCAATGTTTACAAATTTTGCTGAAAATCTTTGAAAGACTCCAACTGCTTTTGAATGAGTTATTTTGTCAGATTCAAAAGTAATATTTAGAACTTCTGAAGTTAAAGATATAAAACTAACAGATAGCTGAAATTGAGAAAAATATAAACAAAGAGTTTTACAAATTACAGTTGATTGAGTTAAATAATTGTAATTTTAAATAAAAATGATATAATTATATATATGATAACTTTATAAATATGTTAAAAAATGAAATGAATCAAACACAAGATAAATTAGATATTTTATTAAGTGAAATATCAAGTGTTTTTAGAAACCATTGATGAGATCCACTCGATGTTTCATATTATAGAGAAAATTGATATTGAGAAATTAATGATTATTTACTTGATATTCTAAAAGAACTTTACTCTTTATATGAAGAAATATGATTAAATCAAAGATGATATTTTTCATCATCATTAGTAAATTATATTACTTTTGATAATGAAGCTAAATCATATTTACATAATCATTTAAGTAGTAGATTAGTAGAGAATCTTTGAGATTTATATTATAATACTTTAGCTGATTTTTTGGAAGAATTATCTAAAATAACTTGAAATGAAAAATTAAAAGTAGCCTCTGAAAAAATTAGAGTTGCTTGGAAAATTTCTGAACCTTATGTTGATAAAAATAATCCACCTAAAAAACATGAAAATGCTGAATTTGAAATTGAATTATTTTGATGAGTAAAAGCTATTGCTGAAAGAGTTTGAAAAATGGATAGCACTGAATTATTAACTTTTTTATGAGAATTATCTCAAAAAATATGGAATGATTGAGAAAAAGATTCAAAAAGACCAAGTGTTTGAAAAGATTGAGTAGTTGATGAAACAAAAACAAGAACAAAACTAGCAACTGCACTTTTTGAAGCATCATTATTAATAAAGTAATTTTTAAAATAAAGAAGTACTAAATTTGATTTAATACTTCTTTATTTTTTATTCTAAATAATTCATAATGTTATTTATTCAACTATTACTAATAATTCATAATGAAATAGATCCATGAAAATTATATAACTATTAATAATGATTATACTAATAATTCATAATAAACAAATCCTTGAAACTGATATAACTGTTCATAATGATTATTCTAATAATTCATAATGTTATTTATTCAACTATTACTAATAATTCATAATGAAATAGATCCATGAAAATTATATAACTATTAATAATGACTATTCTAATAATTCATAATGTTATTTATTCAACTATTACTAATAATTCATAATGAAATAGATCCATGAAAATTATATAACTATTAATAATGACTATTCTAATAATTCATAATGTTATTTATTCAACTATTACTAATAATTCATAATGAAATAGATCCATGAAAATTATATAACTATTAATAATGACTATTCTAATAATTCATAATAAACAAATCATTGAAACTGATATAACTATCAAAATTACTATAAGTGAAATTATTATACTATATATTATAGTTCTAACTTATATATACTTATATATATTATAATAAAAAAAATATAAAAATTAAGAATAATATACAAAAAATTAGCATTTTTCTTTTTTCTTTTTATAATATTCAAGTGGTTTTCATTTATAAAGATAGTAATCGTTGAATTTTTCAGCATACAGTTCAGTAATACTATACTCTCTGTTATTCTCAAAAAAAGTTCTCAATTCTATTATATTGCTCCACCA
>JAQVDN010000018.1 GCA_028698305.1 Candidatus Altimarinota bacterium | reverse complement strand
CTATAGGGGTGTCTGGCACCGCTATAGGATCAAGCGAAGTAAGTGCATGCGGTGGATGCCTTGGCGATCACAGGCGAAGAAGGACGTGCGAGCCTGCGAAAAGCCCGGGGGAGCTGGCAACGAAGCGTTGATCCCGGGATGTCCGAATGGGGAAACCCACTCCGTAAGGAGTATCTCAGTCTGAATCCATAGGGCTGAGAGGCGAACCCGGCGAACTGAACCATCTCAGTAGCCGGAGGAAAAGAAATCAACCGAGATTCCCCAAGTAGTGGCGAGCGAACGGGGAGTAGCCTGCACGACCAACCCAACGGCTCAGCAGAACGGCTCTGGAAAGGCCGGCCATAGCGGGTGATAGCCCCGTATGCGAAAAGCCGTCGGGGGGTCTAAGCGTGCGAGAAGTAGGGCGGGGCACGAGAAACCCTGTCCGAAGATGGGGGGACCATCCTCCAAGGCTAAATACTCGTGATCGACCGATAGTGAACCAGTACCGTGAGGGAAAGGCGAAAAGAACCCCGGCGAGGGGAGTGAAATAGAACCTGAAACCGCATGCATACAAACAGTGGGAGCTCCTTTGGGAGTGACTGCGTACCTTTTGTATAATGGGTCAGCGACTTACGTTGCGTGGCGAGCTTAACCGAATAGGGGAGGCGAAGCGAAAGCGAGTCCGAATAGGGCGAGGAAGTCGCGCGGCGTAGACCCGAAACCGGGTGATCTATCCATGGCCAGGGTGAAGGCACCCTAACCGGTGCTGGAGGCCCGAACCCACTACTGTTGCAAAAGTAGGGGATGAGCTGTGGATAGGGGTGAAAGGCTAAACAAACCCGGAAATAGCTGGTTCTCCCCGAAAGCTATTGAGGTAGCGCGTCGCATGGACACTTGCGGGGGTAGAGCACTGTCATCGTTGGGGGGGTCATTGCGATCTACCCCGCGATAGCAAACTCCGAATACCGCAAAGTGATGTGCGGCAGACAGACACCGGGTGCTAACGTCCGGTGTCAAGAGGGAAACAACCCAGACCGCCAGCTAAGGCCCCCAATGCGTGGCTAAGTGGGAAACGAAGTGGGAAGGCGAAGACAGCTAGGAGGTTGGCTTAGAAGCAGCCACCCTTTGAAGAAAGCGTAATAGCTCACTAGTCGAGTCGTCCCGCGCGGAAGATGTAACGGGGCTCAAGCCACGAGCCGAAGCTGCGGATGCGTGCCCTTGGGGCACGCGTGGTAGGGGAGCGTTCGGTACGCCTGCGAAGGTGGCCCGAGAGGGCTGCTGGAGGTATCCGAAGTGCGAATGCTGACATGAGTAGCGATAAAACGGGTGAAAAGCCCGTTCGCCGAAAGCCCAAGGGTTCCGACGCAACGTTCATCGGCGTCGGGTCAGTCGGCCCCTAAGGCGAGGCCGAAAGGCGTAGTCGATGGGAAACGGGTCAACATTCCCGTACCATCCTGTAATGCGATGGGGGGACGAAGAAGGCTAAGTGGGTCGGGTGTTGGACGTCCCGATTCAAGCCCGTAGCCTGGCGCGGTAGGCAAATCCGCCGCGCTAGAGGTGAGAGGTGATGACGAGGGTGAGCTACGGCTCGCCCAAGCCACCGAGGCCCCGCTTCCAGGAAAAGCCTCTAAGCTTCAGTTACAGGATGACCGTACCGCAAACCGACACAGGTGGGCTGGTGTCAAAGCACCAAGGCGCTTGAGAGAACCCAGGAGAAGGAACTCGGCAAATTGACACCGTAACTTCGGGAGAAGGTGTGCCCCCAGTAGGTGAGTCTGCACGCCAGACGAGCCCAAAGGGGTCGCAGAGAATCGGGGGCTGCGACTGTTTATTAAAAACACAGCACTCTGCCAAGACGAAAGTCGACGTATAGGGTGTGACGCCTGCCCGGTGCCGGAAGGTTAAGTGATGGGGTGCAAGCTCCTGATCGAAGCCCCGGTAAACGGCGGCCGTAACTATAACGGTCCTAAGGTAGCGAAATTCCTTGTCGGGTAAGTTCCGACCTGCACGAATGGCGTAACGATGGCCCCACTGTCTCCTCCTGGGACTCAGCGAAATTGAAATGGTTGTGAAGATGCAATCTCCCCGCGGCTAGACGGAAAGACCCCATGAACCTTTACTGTAGCTTTGCATTGGACTTTGATGTGGCCTGTGTAGGATAGGTGGGAGGCTGAGAAACCGGGGCGCCAGCTCCGGCGGAGCCGCCCTTGAAATACCACCCTGGTCACCTCGGGGTTCTAACCGCGCACCGTCATCCGGTGCCGGGACCGTGCATGGCAGGCAGTTTGACTGGGGCGGTCTCCTCCCAAAAGGTAACGGAGGAGCACGAAGGTACGCTTGGCACGGTCGGAAATCGTGCTGTATGTGCAAGGGCATAAGCGTGCTTGACTGTGAGGCCCACAAGCCGAACAGGTGCGAAAGCAGGTCCTAGTGATCCGGTGGTTCTGTATGGAAGGGCCATCGCTCAACGGATAAAAGGTACTCTGGGGATAACAGGCTGATACCGCCCAAGAGTTCACATCGACGGCGGTGTTTGGCACCTCGATGTCGGCTCATCTCATCCTGGGGCTGTAGTCGGTCCCAAGGGTATGGCTGTTCGCCATTTAAAGAGGTACGTGAGCTGGGTTTAAAACGTCGTGAGACAGTTTGGTCCCTATCTGCCGTGGGCGCTGGAAGTTTGAGGGGATCTGCTCCTAGTACGAGAGGACCGGAGTGGACGCACCTCTGGTGTACCGGTTGTCACGCCAGTGGCACCGCCGGGTAGCTAAGTGCGGAAGGAATAACCGCTGAAAGCATCTAAGCGGGAAATCCCCCCCAAGATGAGACTTCCCCGGGGGCTCGACCCCCCTGAAGGGCCGTGGAAGACCACCACGTCGATAGGGCGCAGGTGTAAGGCGGGTAACCGCTTGAGCTGAGCGCTACTAATTGCCCGTGCGGCTTGATCCTATAGCCGTGCCATGCACCCCAGATCACACACACCCCCACCCAACATCCCTTGCCCCGCTTGTTGCCCCGTCACTGTCTGACGCCCATGGCGCGCCGGCCCCACGCCTTCCCATCCCGAACAGGACCGTGAAACGGCGCCGCGCCGATGATACTGGAGCCCAGCCTCCGGGAACGTAGGTCAGCGTCAGACATCCCCTACGCCGCACACAAAAACCCCCTGCCAAAACGGTAGGGGGTTCTTGCGT
>JAQVDN010000017.1 GCA_028698305.1 Candidatus Altimarinota bacterium | reverse complement strand
GCGGTTGCTGCCGGACTGTCGGCGCACCTGAAAGCCGATAGACGGCCTCGGCGTAGCCGGTGCCGGGTTCGATCTCGCGCACCAGGTCGATATTGTCCCCGCCGTCGTTGCCGTAGCGGTCGCACCAAAGCCAGCGCCCGTCCTGCTGCCGGGTGACGCGGTACACCTCATCGCCGCCGGCCCTGACGGACAGGTGCCGCCCTTCGCGCTTCACGGTGTAGCCGCTGGCCTCAAGGTAGGCGGTCGGGTCTAGTTCGCGGGCCGATTGACGATCTGCTTCAGCAACTCGCGCTCCTTGGGCGTGGCCTTGCTCCAGACGGTGTTGGCCCAGTCCGCCGTCTGCTGCACGTCGCTTGGCGGCACTAGCCTGTTTAAAGCGACTTGCCCAGTCGCTGCCAGCATCGCGCCCACGGCCCCGGCCAGAATCAGCCCCAGCGCCTGCCGCCAAAGGCGCGGGCGCGTCTCGTTCGCTGCCTCGGTCAGTTGGTCGGCGGCCTTGGTCATGCTCTGCTGTGCGCTCGCCAGCTTGCCCGGCAAGGTCGCCACCTGCTGCGCGGTCTGCTCCATGCTGCTGAGGCTCGTTTTCAGCCCCGACAGGCTGCGCGACAGGTCGGAGATGGTCGCGTCCAGCTTCCCGGCCTTCTGCTCGAACGCCTGCGCCGCGCTCGCGCTCATTTGCTGCGTCAGCTCGTCCAGCGTCTTGCGATGGATGGCCGTCACCTTGTCGTAGGCTTCCAGAACCTGCGTCACGTCCTGCCTGAGTCGTGCCAGCGGCTCCAAGGCTTGCGCCGTCTCGGTCGAGACTGCGCCCGGCAGGCGCTTCAGGTCCTCGTGCATCAGTCTCACGGCCTGCTGCAACGTCCTGACGCTCTCCACGATCTGCAACTGCGGGCCTGAATCGTTCAAGGCCCGCACGGTCTCTAGCTTCGTCATAAGTCACCCCTGCTCTCTGTAGCCCCGCCCATGTGTAGCCCTTGCCCAGGTCGCTGCCCTTGAACGCCACCCCGGCCACCTCGAAGGAAAAGCCGTTCATGCGCCCGGTGCTGGCGATGTTTGCCCGAACGCCTACGCCTGCGGCCTGTAGCCGCTCGGCCAGTTCTGGCGCGGTCGGCTTGTCCTTCACTGCCTCATCCAGCAGCCGTTGCAGACGCTGGCGCGGCGGTTCGTCGCCCGTTCTCACGGCCATGTTGATCTCCTTGTCGGTCAGCTTCCGGCGCTCGGCCCGCGCATCGCCCAGCCCCGGCGTCAGGGTCAGGCCGTGGGTACGCTCAAGCTCTTGGGTCGCCTCGATGGCGCGGCGGGCTTCCCACTGGCCCAGCCACACTTTCCCGTCCAGCCCTACCCGGCTGGCCACGATGTGGATGTGATCCTTGTCCGTGTCCTGGTGGCGCACGGCCACCCACGGCGTATTGGTCTGGTCAAACCCCATGCGCTGCATGAAGTCAGCCGCCACGGCTTCCCACTTCTCGGCGCTCAGGCGCTCGCCGGGGGGCAGTGACAGCGAGCAATGCCAGACGGGCTTGTCGATGTCCGGGCGCAACTGGCGCACGGCTGAGAACTCCCGCGACAGTTCGCGGGGGTCATTCCCGGCCATGTTTCCGCCGACACGCTCCGCGTTTTTCGTGTGCGTGGCGTCCTTGCCCACGTCGAAAACGTAGTTCAGCGCACCGCGAAACCCGCCACCACGGCTAACCTTCGCTTTCATCTTCCATGTCCTCGGCGTCGTGCTTGACGCCTATCAGGTCGCAGCGCACGAGCATCAGCACGCGCAGGCAGTTGGCAAGCTCGGCGCTCAACTGCAAGCCCAGCGCCTTGCCGATGCGCTCCCCGTCGCCCCGCAGCCCTTCGTTCAGGTGCCGGGCGATCTGGTTCAGGTTGGCCGCTGTGCGGGCCAACTCGGCCCACTGTTCCCGGTTCACTGCCGGGATGGTGGGCGGCAGGCGATGCAGGGCGGCGGCGCGTAGGTACTCGCCCCGCTGCATCTGCACCGCGTCACGCTGTGAATCCAGCCGCGCAAGCTCGGCATCGTTCAGCCGCACCGAAACGGTATGGCCGCGCTTGTCCGCGGCGTCGAGCGGCGCAGGCCCACGGCGGCGGCGCTTGGATTCGTCAGTGTTCATGGGCGAAGCCCTCCAGCAAGTGAAGCGAAGCGAAACGCGCAGGGAGCGAAGCGACCGAAGGGGTCGAGGGCGCAGCCCCGCAAGGTTAACCAAGCGAAGCGCAGGTTACACCTTGCTCCATGCCAAGCCACCGCGCAGCCACCATGATAGCACGTAGCGCCGGACAGCCACCCACCCGGCCCGCTCGCTGCGCTCCCGGCCCGACCGCCCAAGGGCGGTAATGGGCCAGCGGGGAGAGAGGGGGGCAAAGCGCCGGGGCGAACTGATACCATGCCGCTATGGTAGCGTAAGCGCGGCAGACTGTCAAGCATCATTCAATACGACAGTGCAAAATTATGTAAGTGCGACAGTCGGATTAAAACAGAAGCCGACAATAAACACTTGACAGCGTGCGACTGTCGGAATAGAATATAATCACACAGTCAAACGGAGAAACCGCCATGCAGTTTAAACGCCAAGGCCGCCGGATTCAGGTGCTCGCATACCGGGGCTATGACAAGGAAAAGCGCCGCTCCATCGTCAAGATGATGGGGTCTATTGACGCATATTCTTACGAGCCGTCAGACGGCCTAATTGAGAATCTGACAGACGAAGAAAAAACAGAGCTACAGTCATACATTGAAACAGAGCGACAGGCGGCAGAAAAGCGAAGCCGCCAGTATTCCGCCAAGTCTGCCGCCAGTCGGATTAAAGAGGTTGCCGACACCATCCGGGGCGGGGATTTTGAGCCGTCCGAGGCGTGGGCGGCGGATACCTGGGCGGCAATCGATGCGCTGACCAAGGCCATGCGGAAAGCGGGCTATCCGAAGCCCCGCAAAGCGCCCCAGAAGGCCGCAGACGCGCCGATGCCGGGTCAGGCAGGGTTGCCCTTGGGGGATGCGCCAGAAGCGCCAGAAAGCGCCTCCTGATGGGTTTGGGCCGGGTTCCGGCCTCCACCCTCTCCCCGCTGGCCCTTCACCCCCGGAGGGGGTCGCCGAAGGCGGGGGGCGATGGCAAGGCCAGACCGCGCACCAAGCGCGGGCTGCGCCGCGCAGGATCTGAATATCCTGAATATCCTGCTTACTCCGGGCGGGTGTGCGACGT